>NZ_BAAILT010000002.1:283542-1585406 GCF_054588515.1 Methylobacillus methanolivorans | reverse complement strand
TCTGCCGTCCGTAATCGGCTAAAACCCTTGCGTAGTATAGCTTTGGGCAATTAAGGGATTGATTAAATGACTCTTTTAATCCGTTTGTCGCAGGTTCGAGTCCCGCACGGCCCACCAGTTTTATAAAAGGTTACGCAATTGCGTAACCTTTTTTCGTTTCAAGGCTGCGATTGCAGTGTCTTTCACGTTGTTTTTTCCTAAGCGGTTTGATTTTTTGTGAGGTTGCGTTATGCAGGCAGGTCATCATCCATCTATTCATAACCGCTGGCTGGCGCTGATGATCTTATGTTTTGGCGTGTTGATGATTGTGCTTGATACCACGATTGTGAATGTGGCCTTACCATCGATCCGCGCTGATCTTGGCTTTAGTGAAACTTCGCTGGTTTGGGTGGTGAATGCCTATATGCTCACTTTCGGTGGTTTTTTGCTACTGGGTGGTCGCTTGGGGGATTTTTTCGGGCAGCGGCGTTTGTTCTTGATCGGCATTGCTTCGTTTACGATGGCATCTCTGGTTTGCGGTATGGCAGTGACGCAGCAGCAACTGGTCTGGGCACGCGCTGTGCAAGGCCTGGGCGGGGCGGTCGTGTCTGCAGTGGCGTTGTCGTTAATCATGAATTTGTTTACAGAGCAACGCGAGCGGGCCAAGGCGATGGGAGTGTATGGTTTCGTCTGCGCTGGTGGGGGTAGTCTGGGCGTATTGCTGGGTGGCGTACTGACTAGCACTTGGAGTTGGCACTGGATTTTTCTGGTTAATCTGCCTATCGGTATCGTGGTCTATATTCTGTGTTGGAAGTTATTGCCGGCACACATGGCTGAATCACGCCCACAAAAGCTGGATATTGGCGGGGCAATGAGCATCACGGCATCAATGATGTTGGTGGTGTATGCGATTGTGAATGGCAATGAAGCTGGATGGCTGTCTGTACAGACATTGGGTTTGTTCGCCGTGGCGGCATTTTTGTTTGCGTGGTTTATCGGGTTGCAGTTGCACGTGGCTGCGCCATTGATGCCTTTGAGTTTGTTCCGGCAGCGTAATGTGACGGTGGCCAATGTGGTAGCTGTACTATGGGCAGCAGCCTTGTTTGCCTGGTTCTTCATGTCCGCGCTGTATATGCAATTTGTGCTGGGTTATGACGCCTTGCAAGTGGGGCTTGCGTTTCTGCCGGCAAATGTGGTGATGGCTTTATTTTCACTCGGGTTGTCAGCATGGCTGGTCATGCGGATTGGTATCCGTGCATCGTTAACCCTAGGGTTGCTATTAGCTGCGGGGGGCTTGGGATGGTTTGCTTGTGCGCCGTTAGATGGTCAATTCTGGCGCGATATTTTTCCCGCCATGGTGTTATTGGGGCTTGGCGGTGGTATCGCTTTTAACCCTTTGCTCTTGGCGGCAATGAATGATGTGGCTCCTGCGGATTCTGGCCTGGCGTCGGGAATGGTGAATACTGCTTTTATGATGGGCGGTGCAGTTGGCTTGGCTGTGTTGGCAAGTTTGGCTGCGCTGATGAGTCAGCAATCGTTGGCGCAGGGCAATGCCTTGTCTGTCGCTTTGCTGGCAGGCTACCAACTGGCCTTCTTGCTTGGCGCGGCTGCGGCTGCCATTGGCGCTGGCTTGGCCTTGATGTTGATGCGCGAATCCAAGCTAGGGCGAGCAGCATCTACCCATATGCATTAAGCGCTCGCGTACTGGTTGCTTTTCGCCCGGTGATACCGGGCTTTTTATGCGGTGATACTTTTTTGAATGCTGGGTGATGTCAATGTGCGCACCATGTAGCATGCGTCCACATCGTAGCTACTTAGCTTAGCGGCAGGGACGAGATGGTTGGCTGGTTGGAATCGCTGCTTCTGCCAGAAATGGGATGATTGATTGACCGCGATCAACGAGAGGTTGCACAAGCCTGCACCGAGCGCATGCGCATAGAGATGAGCGAGGATTTCACCTGTGGCGTTTGTGCCGCGTGCGATAGGCAGCAGTGCAATGTCATGCAGATAGTAGCTGTTAGCTAGGTTGGGCAATGCATGTAGCATGCTGTTGAGGGATGGTGGTGTGCCCAGCTCCCAGGGATGACTAATCAGGTAGCCGCAGAGTTTGCCTGCGTGTTGTCGTACCCAGCACCCTTGCGGATATAGCCGTTGACGCTCAATGAAGATGGCTTCATCCTCAGGGTAGCCGGGATGTACCTGGGCCGCTATTTGTATGACGGCTGGCAAGTCGCTCGCTTGCATCAGCCGCCATGAAGCCTTGGGCTGCATGCGATACCTGCGCGAATTACTCGGTTTCTGCCTGGCGTTTGCGGCGCTGGCGTACGCTTTCGGCAAGGGTGTCGAGCAGGGTGATGGAGTCGTCCCAACCCAGGCAAGCGTCGGTGATGGATTTGCCGTACTCGAGCTGGCAGCCGGGGATTAAGTCCTGTCGGCCTTCGTTGATGTGCGACTCGATCATCATGCCGACAATGCGGTCATCGCCGCTGGAGATCTGGCTGGCGACATCGGCAACAACATCGATCTGGCGCTTGAATTGCTTGAGGCTGTTGGCATGCGAGCAGTCGATCATGACTTTAGCGGCTAAGCCAGAATGTGCAAGCTCGCGCGCGGCATCTTCCACACTGGCAGCATCGTAGTTCGGGGTTTTGCCACCGCGCAGTATCACGTGGCAATCTTCATTACCGCTGGTTGAGATGATGGCAGAGCGGCCTTCCTTGGTCACGGACAGGAAGTGGTGCGGGCTCGCTGCGGCTTTGATGGCATCCACGGCAATGCGGATGTTGCCATCTGTGCCATTCTTGAAGCCTACCGGGCAGGAGAGGCCTGAAGCCAATTCTCGGTGTATCTGCGACTCTGTGGTGCGCGCACCGATCGCTCCCCAACTGACTAGGTCGGCAGTGTATTGTGGGGTAATGACGTCGAGAAACTCCGTGCCGGCAGGCATGCCGAGGTCATTGACGTCCAGCAGGAATTTACGTGCCAGTTCCAGACCTTCGTTGATGCGGTAGCTACCATCGAGGAAAGGGTCATTGATCAGACCTTTCCAGCCGACAGTGGTGCGCGGCTTCTCGAAGTAGACGCGCATGACAAGCAACAACTCATGCTCGAAGCGCGCGCGCAGGGCGACCAAGCGGCGGGCATATTCCAGGCCTGCGTCATAGTCGTGAATAGAGCAGGGGCCGATGATGACAAGCAGGCGGTCATCGGCGCTATGTAGGATTTTATGAATGGCGCTGCGGGTTGCCACGATATTGTCTGTGGCAGCCTGGCTGGCAGGCAGCTCTTCAAGCAGCTCGGACGGTAATCTCAGCTCCTTGATTTCCTTGATGCGAACATCGTCAGTCGCAATTTTCTGGTATGGGCTCATTCTTTTTCTCACCGTCGCCCGGAGGGTAACCAAGCATGGCACGGTATTGGTATTGTAAAAAAGTCGATTATTATAACTTTATGCGGGGCTTCATGCCTGAGTTTGTGTCTTGACCGTCATGATGCAGCCTGCAGATGTCAGGCTTATGGCGCGATAGGCGTTGTTTTGCACACAAAGGTGTGAAAGCCGGCCTTGGGACCATCGATCTTGTCGAAATAGCCGTCTGACGAAGTTTGCACGCTGCCTTGCGGGCAGGTGAACATCGAGGGCGCTGATTCTGCAAGGGGCACGTAGCTTGCAATGCGGCCATTGGCATCGCGGCTGGCAATCAGCTTGTAGAAAATGCGGCGATTGCCTTCTTCGGCAATTTCAGAGGTGGTCCAGCACATATCGCCGTAAAAATAGGCGTCGATCTTGTCTGTTTTGTAATCGGCAAACACCACGCCGCCAATCACCTCGCTACCATGCTCGGGCTTGAAGTTGCCATAATCCTTGCATACAGCCATGGCGCTGGTGCCGTATAGCATTAGCGATGCAAGCAGGATGATAGTGAGCTTGTTCATGCGTATTCTTCCTCAAGATGCAATATTGTTTTCCGGCTATTCTCGCACAATCGCCGTGGTGGTCGTAGCGAGTCGTGGTTGAGCGATGTGGAACTCTAGCCCCTGTGTTTGATCTCATTGGGCATGCCAGAATAAAATAATAGTGATTAACAATATCAAGAGTTGTCACTCAAGCAATATTCATCTGCCCACCTGCTTATGTCAGCAATGGGTGAGTCTATCGGGGAGGCTTGCCAAGGTGCCCTGTGAATCGTGATCGTCAAGATAATGTGCCACACATCGTGCGCTCCTTGTGCCTGCAAGTGAAATGCAGATCATCATGTATGGATAACGGGCCTGATTCCTCAATGTCTCAGAGGATAGCGTCAGAAAGGATTAATTTTGTATCGTGTTGTGTTGAATCGATTGAGTGTTGCCTACCTTGTGGTGGCAAGTGTGAGTGCGTTGCCATTATCAGCTGCAGCTGATGAAATTCGTCTTAAGAATGGTGATGTGATCACTGGTAAAGTGGTTCGCAAGTTCAATGAGAAGGTTGTGTTCAAGACCTCTTATGCGGGTGATATCCAGGTCACTTGGTCTGAGATTGAGACAATCAAGACAGATGAGCCGCTTGCTGTGACGCTGACGGACCGCAGTAACTTGAAGACGACGCTGGAAAGTTATGATTCAGGCAAGGCGACCATCAAGCTGGCACAACTGGATGACGATGATGAGGATGGCAAAAAGCAATACGAAGAAAAAGAGATTCCCCTGGCCGACTTACTGTATATCAATCCCACGCCCGAATTATCTGGTGTCGGGGTGAATTGGAGTGGCCGTATCAATCTGGGCGGCTCGGTGACGCAGGGTAATACCGATACCACCACGCTCCGTCTTGATGGAGAGTCGATAGCACGTACGCTCAACCATCGTCTGACAGTGGCTGCTGTAGTCAATCGCGCAACCAACAATGGCGAGAATACCCAATTTAATAACCGATCTTCCATTAAGCTGGATCGCTTCATCAGCAATAAGTGGTATGTCTATGCCAATAACACGCTGGAAAATGATCGCTTCCGTGATATCAAGCTACGGACAATGACAGGTATTGGTAGTGGTTACCAGATATACGAACGACCAGACCGCAATCTTTTTGTCGAAGGTGGTCTGAACTATGTAACGGTTAATTATTATGATGCGGAAAATGAAAGCTATCCAGGCGCACGCTGGGCTTTAAAGTATGACCACCGCATTTTTGGTGGTAGCACCCAGTTTTTCCATGAGCACGAAGTGTTACTGGGCCTCGATAGTGCAAGTAATGCGTTGGCATTCACCAAGACAGGCTTGCGTTTCCCTATCATCAATAATTTCAACGCATCTATCCAATACAATCTGGATTGGGCAGGCCAGCCAGCAGAAGGGCGTAAGAGTACGGATAGTGCTTTGATCTTTAATCTTGGTTATGTCTGGCAGTAGCGGATGTCATCAGCGTAGCGCGCCTTGCGCGCCATTTTGCCACTTGTTGCCAGCGCATGATGTACTGTAGCAGGATGGTGATCACCATAAAGGTCAGTAGGTGTGCTAGGCCGGCATAAATGCTGACCAGCAAAATATGTGTCAATGCACTGGTCATGACCAGTGGTAATAATGCCATTAAGGCAATCAGAAGGATGAGAGGCATGATCGGGTTCTCCTTGCTGGGGTGCAGTATCATGAAGTTTCAAGCATGAAATGCGCCAAGCAGGGATGCCAAATACTCAATCTTTTCAAGAGAGTGCCGTTAATTGACCAAGGGACAAAGTTCCTTTCCTCCTTGTTGATAAAATGATGCAACAAGCCAAGTTACAATAAGCGCTATATTTTCTGGGCCAAAGACTCTAAAAAAACATGTTTTCTGACCAGGGCAGCCAATTTAGCATTGCGCCAGGTGGGTGGAGATTTTTCTCCCCCCTGATGGTGGCGGCCCTAATCGGTGTTTGTCTGCTGGGCGTTGCATTCTATATCCACCATGTGGATCACCAAGCCAAGATCAAGGATGAGCGCCATTATGTGTCAACGCTGGCAGCGGGCGTGCGTGCTCGCATTGAAGGAGAGTTGAATAGCTCTATTCATCTTGGCTTGGGAATATCTACCTATGTGGCGGCTAACCCCAATTTCAATACTGATAGTTTTAATCGTGTTGTAGCCAGCCTAGTGCATTATGGGCGTCACCTTAAAACCATCACCATGGCACCAGGCAATGTGGTGCGCTACGTTTATCCATTGGCTGGTAATGAGAGGTTGCTTGGATTACGTTATCAGGCAACCTCTCATGATCATGAAGTGTCTTTAGAGGAATCCAGGCATCCGGAGTTAATCGGCCCAATTGATCTGGTACAAGGTGGGCGCGGCATGGTGCATCGCTTGCCGCTATTCGTGTTTGACCAGGCTGGCAATGAGTCCTACTGGGGTACTGCGACGATAGCGCTGGATATCAACAGCCTGTTGCAAGCGGCAGGCCTTGAGGTGCATGGCCCCGTCCTCAGCTATGCCTTGCGTCGTCTTGATGCACGCGGTCATGCAGAAATGATTAGTGGCGACAGTGCTTTGTTTAGCCGTAACCCGGTTTTGCTGGACATTAGTCTGGATGGTCAATCCTTCTGGCAATTGGCCAGCATACCCACCAATGGGTGGGGCTACCTTGCCAAGCCAGATGACTGGATTGTCTGGGTTGGAGGATTGTTGGCTTTGGCTCTTGCAACCCTAACCTATGTCTGGCTGCGTACTATCCAGCAATTGCGCCAGCGCGATGCCCGAACCCGTCTTGCAACGAGTGTGTTTACCTCATCTAGTGAAGGCATGCTGATTGCCAGCCCCAGCGATGAGGTTATTGGTATCAATCCCGCAGTGACAGCGCTGACAGGATATTCGGCAGATGAGTTGTTGGGGATGCCTGTGAGTTTTCTTGCCGCTGAGCAGGATATGTCGGAAAGCCGGCAGCAAGCCTATTTTTCAGTCACTGAGACAGGAATTTGGCAAGGCGAAACCGTAATGCGGCATAAGTTAGGGCACACCTTCCCAGTAGCGCTGACCATTACTACTGTTGTTGGTATGGATGGCCATGCTGATTGCTATATCAATACCTTTAGCGACATCAGCGAGCGCAAAGCCAATGAGGCGAGAATTCATGACCTGGCTCACACCGACACCCTGACTGGATTGCCAAACCGGATGAGCCTGTATAACTGGTTGGGTGAGCGGTTGGCAAAAGCCCAAGTGATTGGGGTGATGATTCTGGATTTGGATAATTTCAAGATTATTAATGATACCTTGGGACACCATGTGGGAGATCAATTGCTGGTGGAGGTGGCGCGGCGTCTGGTCTACTGTATGGCACAAGAGGGGATGGTTGCACGGCTGGGTGGTGATGAGTTTGTACTCGTACTTGATGGGGAGTTGGTATCGCAACGGGTAGGGAAAATGGCGGAGCAGGTCTTGCAACGTCTGGCGCAGCCATACCTGATTGAAGGATATGAGCTGCATTCTTCATCTAGCATTGGCATTGGTATTTATCCACACGATGGTAGTGATGCGCATAGCCTGCTCAAGAATGTTGATACGGCGATGTATGAAGCGAAGTCCTCAGGCAAAAATAACTTCAAATTCTTTACCGAGAAAATGCGGGAAGAAATCAATGAGCGCCTGCATATGGAAAATCATCTCCGGCAGGCATTATTGCGCGAAGAGTTTGAGCTGCATTACCAGCCCCAGGTAGAGATTGCCAGCGGACGCATGATTGGCATGGAGGCATTGGTGCGTTGGAATCATCCTGAATGGGGGATGGTATACCCGGATAAGTTTATCCGGGTTGCGGAAGATACCAATCTCATTATCCCGCTGGGAGAATGGGTGCTCAAGGAAGCATGCCGGCAGATTAGCCAGTGGAGTCAACAGGGCTTGGATGAGGTGTGTATTTCTGTCAATATTTCTGCGCGTCAATTAAAATCAAGGCACTTGTTCAGCCTGATTGATGATTTGATTGCTACACACAATATCAAGCCAGGCATGCTGGAGCTGGAAATTACTGAAAGTGCAGCGATGGATGATCCCGAGCAAACCATCCCGCGCATGAAAAAATTAAGGAATAAAGGCGTTGCGTTAGCGATTGATGATTTTGGGACGGGCTATTCTTCCTTAAGCTATCTCAAATTGTTGCCGTTGACACGCCTGAAAATAGATCGCTCCTTCGTCAAGGATATAGAAACCGACCCCAATGATGCGGCGATTTGTGCTGCGACCATTGCATTGGCTCGGATCCTGGGCTTGGGCTTGGTGGCCGAGGGAGTGGAGACAGAAGCACAATTAGAATACCTACGCGCCCAAGGATGCGATAGCGCCCAAGGATATTATTTCAGTCGGCCCCTGCCAGAAAAAGACATTATGGCGTTTTTCGCCTGTCATCAGCAGGAGATATTATCGTCATGACACTATGATGCGGGGAATGGGAGGGGTGTTGCATAGGCTGGTCACATTGATGCTGCTGTGGGTTTTCCATGCTTGTGCGTGGGCGCAGCCTTCCGCATTACATCTGGATAATAGCCAGGGTGTTGTGCATGTTGGCTCATTCCTGCAGTATCTCGAGGATCCTGATCATCAGTTCAGGTTGCAGGATTTACCGCCCTTGCGCGAGGGCGGTGCCTGGAAACCTGCATTGAATGTGCATGGCAATGTGAATCTGGGCTATTCGCACTCTGCCTATTGGTTTGCCTTGCCAATATCTGTGAGTTCCGGCACTACAAGGGAGCGATTGCTCGAGGTGGCCTTCGCCTCGCTTGATCATGTTGAGGTTTATATGCCGGATGACAATGGTGCCTATCAGCGCCAGGTGTCAGGTGATCTCTATCCATTCAAGCAACGCCCTTATCCGCATCGTCATATGGTTTTTCCGCTCAATCTTCCCACGGGCGATCATGTAATTTATATCAGGGTAGAGTCAAAGGGAACATTGACTGTTCCAATCAATATTTGGCAGGTGAAGGCAATGCATGCGCATGATCAATATGCGTATTCATTGCTGAGCCTATATTACGGCGCGTTATTGGCGCTGTTTTTCTACAATTTCCTGATTTATCTCTCAACACGCGAAACCGTTTTCCTGTTTTACGTGGCTTTTGTCGGAAGCATGGTGGTGGCGCAGGCGTCACTGAATGGCTTGGGCAATCAATTTCTTTGGCCTGACTGGCCTGCATGGGGTAACGTAGCATTGCCCTGTGGCATGGCAGCCACGGGGTTTTTCGGCGTATTTTTCAGCCGTATTTTCCTTAACACACGCAGTACTTTCCCACGGCTAGATGCGCTCATGCTGGCATTTGCTGTCTTGTTTGCATTGATTATATTGTCTCCGCTCGCCTTGCCGTATCAATGGTCTGCATTGGCGGTTTCTTTGTCTGGGGTGATATTTGCGTTGTTTGTCACTGTCGTGGCCATCATGTCATATATGCGTCACAACCCTGGAGCGTTTTATTTTCTGCTGGCATGGGGAGCTGTGCTGGCAGGTGTGGTGATTCTCGGGTTGCGTAACATTGGCTGGGTACCCACCAATGCTTTTACCATCTATGCGATGCAGATTGGTTCTGCGATTGAAATGTTGATGTTGTCTTTTGCGTTGGCCGACCGCATCACCATCATGCGCAAGGAAAAAGAGCAGGCGCAGCGCGACACCTTGAATGCCAAGCAGGAACTGGTGGATGCTCTGATCAAGACAGAGCATGAGTTGGAAGAGCGAGTGACGCTACGTACCAAGGAGATTGAGGCGGTCAATACCCAGTTACGCCATAAGGAGCGTGAGCTACGCTATATGGCACTGCATGATGCCCTGACTGGCCTTGCTAACCGAACGCTGATGAATGACAGCCTCAAGCGTGCACTTGCCCGTGCTTGGCGGGACAAGGGCATAGTGGCCGTGTTGCTGGTTGACCTTGATGGCTTCAAGGAAATTAATGATGCCTATGGTCACGCGACAGGAGATATTGTTCTGCAAGTGGTCGCTGCCAGGCTACGTAAAGTAACGCGAGTGAGTGATGTGACAGCACGACTGGGCGGAGATGAGTTTGTCGTGATTCTCGAGGACATTCATGGAGAGGATGATGCCATCCGCATTGCCGAGAAGCTGGTGCAGGAGTTAGCTCGTCCGCTAGAGGGTGGCTTGCATATTTCGGCCAGTATCGGGATTGCCCTGAGTGCAGGGGCCCAGGTTACCGATGATGTGTTGTTGCGGCAAGCCGATAAGGCGATGTATGAAGCAAAACTGGCTGGTCGTAATCGATGGCATGTGGCCGACGGCATGGAGTGTGACAGCATGCGCTGATGGTTAAGCAACTTTTGCTGCATGTGCTTGTCATTTGGAATGGGAGTTCTGCTGCAGATATTTCCCATACAAATCAACATTAATAAGGCAGCGTATGAATATACTAAAAAAATATAAAAGGTTTTTTCTTTCCTTAATCATCCTTATTGCCGGTGTTATTTTATTTTTTACTGGCGCAAATCAATATCACATGCAGTGGTGGCCGTTTGGCCAAGGTTATTTTGCCAATGTTGATGTCGATGAGATGGTGCCTGAGGCACGCCAAGTCAAACTTTCCTCAATATTCGGTACAGAAGATCTCGAAGTCCGTGAATTGCCATTCAGTGATCAATATCCCACTGGGCCTTTTGAAATGCTGGGTAATAAGCAATTTCTTTTTATCACCAAGTGTGGCGAGGTTTATTTCACCAAAATTAATGAGTCCAGCGAGATCGAGATCACCAAGCATGCCAATCCATTGACCAAGCCAGGGCTGGATGAGCACGAGGAAAGCAAAGGTGATGACTACGACGGATTGGTGTATTGCAAGGAGCTCGCCGGGGTGAAGGATTCGTTACTGTTGGGCAATACCTTGTACGTTGCTTATACCACCTGGGATCATGAGGCTAACGGGGCAAGGCTTGCAGTATCGGCTTTTGCGCTTGATCAGGACAATGCTGAGCTGACATTCCGCAAGGATATCTTTGTCACATATCCCGCAATCAAAGAGCCTTTTCTGGGGCACCAGGTTGGCGGCAAGATGGTGCTAGGGATGGATGATGACACCATGTTCTTGAGTGTTGGAGACTTTTCCAAACCTGATGGCGTGCAGGATCCGGCAACTGCGTTAGGCAAGATGATCAAGATCAACCTGAGGGATGCAAGTGCAGAGATTTATGCCTCTGGATTGCGGTCACCTTCTGGTGGTTTATATTTTGACCGTGATCACCATGAGCTGTGGGAAACCGAGCATGGCCCCAAAGGCGGTGACGAAATCAATCTCATCAAGCAGGGCAAGAATTACGGCTGGCCACTCGTGAGTTATGGCACCTTGTATGAGCGCGAGGGCATGGGCAACTATTATGGCAACAAATATAACTCGCACGAAAAGTTTGAAAAGCCAGCCTTTGTATTCAATCCTTCCATTGGGGTGGGTGCAATCGCTAAATACCCGAAGACCGGCAAGAATGAGTACTGGGAGGGCGGTTTCTTTGTAGCAGGCATGGCAGCTAATAACTTGTTATATATGCGCAAGGAAGGTGAGCGATTGGTGTATGCCGAACCGGTGTTAAGCGACTATCGCATTCGTGCGCTGAAGATAGACAAGAATGGTCGTTTTTTCATGAAAACGGATAACGATCAGTTCCTGTGGATGGAGAAATAGCGAGATTCAGCCAGGTGTAGTATCTAACCTGGCTGTTGTTGCGACTGGGGGAGTTAGCTCGCTGAAGGCTGCAGTGCTATATCCGGTAATGTCAGCAAGTGATATTGCAAAGCATAGAAGATGAAATCTGCATTGCTCTTGATATTGAGCTTCTTGAGTACCCTGCTGCGAAACACACTCACCGCGCCTGCGGTGACATTGAGCTCGCGTGCTACCGTGGCAATCGTCTTGCGTTGAATAAATTTCAGGAACACCTGGAATTCACGTTTTGAAAGCTGCTCATGCGGCAGTGGATTATGTTCTGCCTTCAAGGAGTGCTGTAGTGGCTCGGGTAGATAGAGATGCCCAGCACAGACGGTTTCAATGGCATTGACCAAGTCAGCCTCACTCGCATATTTGTCGAGATAACCTTTGCAGCCACAACGCATAAAATTGAGTAGGAAATGTTGATCTTCATTGTTGCTGATAAGCAGCACCGGCACACGGGGCGCAATACCCCTTAGTTGAGACAATAACTCCAGGCTGTCTCCCTTGCCCGAAGAAATACAGACGATCACAAGGTCAAGTTGTCCCTTGGCTTTGAGCTTCTTGATTTTTGACTCATCTATTCCCACCAACACATGCTTGATCTGCAATTCCTTGTGCTTGGAAATCAAATGATTCAGGGCGTAATTGACCAGGCTATCCCGGCTGATCAATGCAATTTTTTTCATGGCATATCAAGTTGACGCAAAGCAGACAACCCCGTCGCAATGAATTGAATCAGTATGTTAGCCCATACCTCCGCCAGGGCAATATAGGACGATATAGTGCATCCGTGTAGGAAAAAATTAACAAAACCTTGCTTGACTGAGCGCGTAGGAGCGCGCTGACAATCATTAAAGCACTTGGCCGATGACGGCCACGCCTTGTTTTTTCTAATCTGCATCTCAGCCGCTCTAGGCTAAAAACATAACAATCATCTAATGAAAATTTTCTAGGAGACAGATATGGCGACGTTACATAGCGAAGCATCAAGGAGGGAAGAGTGGTTTGTCTTGCCCATTTCATGGCGTGCGATCCTGGCCGGGCTAGCCGTCGCGGTCGCCGTGCAGCTGGTCTTGAGCCTGTTGGGTACAGGTATAGGTTTTAGTTTTGTGGAGCCAGCCTCGGTCGGTGATACGCCATCAGCCAAGGCTTTCGGTATAGGGGCATCTTTATGGTGGATTGTCTCCTGGATATTCTCATTGACTGCGGGGACGATTGTCGCCGTATTGTCTTCTGACGAAATCACGCGTTGCCGTGGTGCCTTGCTCGGGGTTGTGATCTGGGCGCTGGCAACCATCGCGGGCGCTTGTGTCTTTACAAATCTGGCAGGAGGTGTTTTTAAGACCACCGCAGGTGCCGTCGGGCTTGCTGGCAGTGGAGCTGTCGCTGGTGGTGCTTTGCTGGCTGGGAATGTTGGCCCCGGTGTTGGCGGTGAACTCAAGCATGAAGTGGAAGAATTTTTCCGCAATGCCAAGGCTAGCGTGGATCAACAAGTTGCGGATGAGCATCATGGCAAGCACCGTGGAGGCGCTTACTGGCATGCCCTGACCCGCTATTTGGCCAATACCGATGAGTCAAGCAAGGCTATAGACCGTGACCGTGTGGTCACAACCTTGGCAGAGGCTGCTGGTGTTTCCAGAGAGCAGGCCGATGAAGAGGTGAAAAAGCTGGAGGAGGCTTACGCTGCTGGCAAGGAAAAAGCTAAGGAAGCTGCTGACAAGCTTGCGGAGGTGACTGCACATTTTGCCCTATGGGCCACGCTCGGTTTTCTGTTGAGCCTCGCTGCTGCAGTTGTAGCCGGGTCTTGCACAGCACGTGGTTTAGTCCACGCTTCCACAAAAAATACATATTAATTTAGTTAAAAGGAGAAAAATATGCCTTACATCATTGCATGGTTACTGGGTGTACCCATTACGGTTCTGGTCTTGATCTGGCTGATTTTCTAAGAAGCTGGTGATGAGCAAAACGAAGCCCCACATTGTGGGGCTTTTTTATTGGCGATGAGGGCAACGGCGTATCTGGGTGTCAGTCTTCTCTGACAAAAAGTACCACAACCGTCCTATGGGGAGCAGATCTACACTTGGCTATGATGTTTCATACATTGTGGCAACACAGTGCACATTAAGTTGCATGTGTACGCAAAATAATTTGCACAGATCCATGACCAAACAGCATCCATAGCATGACTGTTAAGGAGAATAAAATGAAGACTATCATTCGAGTGCTCGCTCTATCATCCCTTGTATCAGTGTTAGTCGTGGTCGGCAATGCTGCATCTGCCAGCGAAACCTGCGGCGGGGAATTGCGCCATGCTCTGCCCGTGCAAATGAATAAAGGTGCGATGGTCAGTGTCAGCGATCAAGTCGTGCCTACCCTTCAGGATGGCATATATGCGGGTCATGCCCAACAATTGCGTGCCAAGCCTAATAAGTTTGATCGCTATCAACGGCCTGTGTTGGTAGACAAAGGGATTTGCCACCAGAAGCTTTCTGCCTTCAACAAAACCACCATCAAAATGTAATGTTGAATCCCTTGAATTGCCTGATAAAGGAGAATAAATGAGATTATCTAATTCAAAGTTGTTTGCTGCAGTACTGGCGTTGGTGCTGGTCTGGGTTATTTTCACTCAGGTTCGTATGCTGGATGGCAAGGCCATAGATACTGCAAAGGCGACTGCCTTGAAGAATATTGAGTATCCTGAGACGGCAAAGTTCGAGAACTTGCAGGAGGTTAAGCACGGCGATGCTAGTGTGGTGTGTGGCGAATATAGTGTGAAGCCCGAGGGTGGTGATTATGATCCTGCCAAGCCTTTTGTCGTGGAAGTGCGTGAAGGAGAAGACGCTCGGTTTAGCGAACTGCCGGAAGATATTGCCCAGTATTGCAATCTGCCAGGAAAGCGTTAATGGTGTAATGAAAGTGATAAAAAAAGCCTGCAATTTGCAGGCTTTTTTATTGGTTTGTTCTATGTTCTAGTTGCTGCTGGCTGAGTGACTTTCAATAGGGGCAATCAGAGGCCAGCGATCATTCATCCAGGCATATTCTTCAGGTGGTTCGGTCGTAATCACGTATACCCTGCGTTCGTCATGATGGGTTGCGATAATGCCTTTGATGGCGTGCCCAGCAGGGATATCAATCCAGTGTGGGTTGCGTTCTAGGTCGCGGCTGAGAAACTCATCGGCAACCAGATCAACAGTCTCAGGCTTAAGTTTGTCCCATTTACCTTGCTCAAGGGATATCTGGCGTGCCCAGCCTCCGATGAAAAAGCCGCCTTCCTTTTCCTCAAGGTTATTGCCCCAGCGTAGCCACTTGATCTGGCCTTCTACACTCTGGATTGGCAATGCCGCCTTGGGATGGGGAAATTCAATACGTTTTTCCATGCCCGAATGGTCGGTAAGTTTGATTCCTCTGCACATAATAGCGTCCTTCATATAACGGTAATGATTCTAGGAGAATCGTATGAAGGATTGATGACATGCATAAGCCTGAATTTTCTTATCCTGTTGTAGGAGTTTTCCTAATCTTGCCAGGCTTTTATTGTTCCTGAATATGGAATTGTGTAATTGAGATATTTCTATATGTTGGAAATGATGATTTTGGCATACTGTTGAGATTGTTAAATAAGGAGCCTCATGCAATGAAAACAACAAGCAAAGTGCTCGGCCTGATGATTGCGATGGGTTGGATGACGTCCGCTTATGCGGATTTGGCTGCTGTGGAAGCGAATCTGGGCCGGCTCAAGGTGCCGGAAGGGTTCAGGGTAGAGGTCTATGCTGAGGTGCCTGGTGCGCGGCAAATGGCGTTGGGGACTTCGGGCACGGTATACGTCGGTACCCGGGGTAACAAAGTCTATGCCGTAGTTGATAAAAATAAAGATCACAAGGCTGATGAGGTGGTCACGATTCTTGATGACTTGAAGGTTGGCAACGGTGTTGCCATGTGGGATGGGCACCTCTACGTGGCCGAGCAGCACCGCATCACGCGTTATGCTGCACCTGATTTTGACCTCAACCTGCCGTTCAAGCAGATGCGCGAAGTGATCTACGACCAACTGCCGGACAAGGCACACCACGGCTGGCGCTACATTGCGTTTGGCCCGGACAAGAAGCTGTACGTGACGATTGGCGCGCCGTGCAACGTGTGCGACCCGCAAGGCATCGAAGCCTCCATCATCCGCATGGACCCGGACGGCAAGAACACAGAAGTGTTTGCCAAGGGCGTGCGCAACTCAGTCGGCCTGGATTTCCAGCCGGGCACCAATGTATTGCACTTCACCGACAACGGCATGGACATGATGGGCGACGATATCCCGCCTGACGAGTTCAACGCCGCACCGCAGGCCGGACTGCATTTCGGCTTCCCTTACGTCGGCGGCCAAGATGCGCGCCCCAAGGATTGGCAGAACAAGAAGCCGCCACAAGCCGTGACGCCGCCCGTGCTCGGCTTCCAGGCGCATAGCGCAAACCTGGGCTTCAAGTTCTACACCGGCAAGCAGTTCCCCAGCGCATACCAGGGCAATGCCATCGTCGCCCAGCACGGTTCATGGAACCGTAGCAAGCCAGTCGGCTACCAGTTGATGCGCGTGGTGTTCGACGAAAACCACAAGGTGAAATCGAACGAAGTCTTCATCGATGGTTGGCTCAATGACGGTGAGGCCTGGGGCCGCCCTGTCGATGTGTTGCAGCTCAACGATGGCTCTTTGCTGGTGTCCGACGATTATAGCGGCGTCATCTACCGTGTCAGCTACGGCGAGTCCGCCGCGGCTGCACCTGTCCCCGGCAAGAGCGGTCACCAAGCAAAAGTCACTGGACTGCAAATGCCGGAGTCTGCTATTGCACACCCGGATGGCCGCATCTTCGTCAGCGAGATTGGCGAGTTCGGCAAAAACGGCGATGGCAAGATTACTGTCATCAACAAGGATGGCAGCCGCCAGACCCTGGCCGACGGCTTGAATGATCCCAAGGGGCTTGATCTTTTCAACAACCAGCTTTATGTAGCGGATGTGGATCAGGTGCTGAGGATTGGGCTGGATGGTAGCAAGACCGTGATTGCCAGGCCGGGAGATTTCCAGGAAAAGCCGGTTTTTCTCAATGATATCGAGATTGATGGCCTGGGTAATGTCTATGTCTCGGATAGTGGTGATGACAATGGCAAGCATGGTGCGATCTACCAGATATCCCCTGAGGGTAGGGTGAGTCAGTTGCTCAATGACAAATCCGGTATCAAGCGCCCTAATGGTTTGTTGATGGATGGCCCCGGAAAGCTACTAGTGGCAGATTTCGGTACTGGTAAATTATTCCAGGTGAATTTTGCTGGGAAGAAAGCAAGCGTTACCCTGCTTAACCAGGGGTTTGGTGGTGCTGATGGTTTGGTGCGCGATACAGATGGCTTGCTGTATGTGAGTGATTGGGCTGGTGGCAAGGTCTGGCAGTTGATAGAACCACGCGCAACACCACAATTGATCAGCACAGGGCATCAATCTGCTGCGGATATTGCAGTATCTGCTGATGGGCGCTTTCTATTGATTCCTGACATGAAGGCAGGTGAGCTGGTGCCTTTATCCATCAAGTAAATTGAGTTGTTTTGCATCATAAAAAGCCGGCTTATGCCGGCTTTTTATTGATTAGTCTTAATGGACTATTGCTGGGAGGAAAGATTTGCTAATAAATGGCGGTGCTATTGAGAATTAGTTACTTTATTTAATTGGGGGAGTAATGAAAAAAGTTTCATCATTGTTGTTCTTGCTGTTATCTGTTTCTGCTTCGGCACACGCTGCGAGCGCAGCTTCTGCATCAATCAGTAATTTAAACGTGACAGTCTTGTCAGGCGATGCTATTAATCTTTTCAGTTTACCTGTTAATAGTAATGTCAATATCAATTTGAGCGACTATTTTGGCAGTCATTTGCATGATTATAGATATGCTTATGATCTACCCAGTGTGACCTCAATCAGCTTGACCAATTCGATTGGCAATGCCGCAGCATCTACCAATATCGGTGCTGCAGATCAAAGCTTGTGGGCAACGGCAGCAGCCTATGATGGCTATGTTTCCTCTAGTGCAAGTGGTAGTTTTTTCTTTGATTACACTGCAAATTCACTGGTCTTGTTTACCGCCACGGCAACTGTCTGGGGGCAGGGGGATGCAGGCCAATTTGATGATGCAAACTCATTAGCAAGTTTAAGCCTGTATGATACCTCTTATAGTGATGATGCCTTTTCTAGCACGAGCTATAACTCGACTCTCTCATCTGGAGCTGGCCTAGCATCACCATATTCCGCAACCAAGCAATTGAAGTTCTATTATTTCAGTGATGTCAATTCAAAGCTTCAGTTGACTGCTTCAGTTGATGTTTGGGCAAGTACTGCGCCTGTTCCTGAACCAGAAAGCTACATGTTGTTGCTTGCTGGATTGGGGCTTGTAGGATTTGCTGCTTCTCGTCGCCGCAATTAAAAACCGATTTACTATATAAAAAAGCCAGCATTTGCTGGCTTTTTTATTTTATGTTCGGCGTATCAAGTGTTGAGTAGCGCCGCTTTTGCCGTATCAGGAAGATGAGCATCGAGTTTTTTTGCCAGTAGGTAGGATTGCCGTTGATGATGGGCATCGCGGATGTGTTGGTCTATGAGGGTGACGACATCCTCCACGGTGAGCACATCTTGATAGGCAGAAATACTATCCTTGAGGGTTTGCAGGGTCTCTATGCTTTGTTGTGTGTCGTAAATGGATTGCTCGATATTCGGGTTAAACATCACGGTACTACTCCCCATAAGTGAATCAATGAATGGAGTGATTGTAGTCATGATGATTGTGGTGGCTTATCAGGGCATCCTGATGTTGATGTAGGAGTTGACTGACAACCGTCTCAAGCCATTGCGTGAGTCAGTTTGGACGGTACATCATGGCTTGCTGTAAAGGCGCTTGGTATGTGAGGACTTCACTCTCAACCGTTGCCAGCCGATGACGATGCCACTGGCACTGATGACGATAGCCCCGAGGCTGAAGATGATCATGAATGGCTCACGTAGCCATGGGCGTTCAAGCAGGGGGATCCAATCCCAGCTATGTAGCAGGTTGAACAGCCAGCGGCCCAGGCGGCGACGTTCGTCCAACTGTTCAATGATGGCACCAGAGTATGGGTCGACATGCAGCCACGTATGTGCGGCATCATCAAAGCGTACACGCAACATTGGCAGGCGCCTGGCGTGGTTGCTATACATGCTGTTTTCGGCTCTTGCGAAGTAATAAAAATCGTATGCCTTTACTGATTCCAAGTGAATGGGTTTATCTGGCAGCATCGCCTGCGCTGCTTGGACCAAAGTAGCAGTAGGCAGCCGTTGCATGGCATGGCCAGGTTGGGCCATGGCGAGGGTTAGGCTTTGCGTCGTGCTCGCATAGGCAGTGAGGTAGGCTTGGCCGTTGATCATGTGCCATTCGATTTCCTTGACTGGCAGGCCAGCATTCAGCAGGTGCTCCACGATGCGTTGCATAGGCCATGGGGATGACATATTAAACAAAGCGCCAGCCTGGTAATCAGCCTGCACCAGCGTAGAGCGGCTATCTGTCAGCTTCCACGGACGCATCGACATCATGCCGCTGAATATCCAGGCAATCAGCAGCGCGCCAAATATCAGCCCGGCTATGTGGTGCCAACGCATGAAACCCTGGCTATAAGGAGAGTGTGAACCGCTGCGATAAGGCTGTGCAAAGCGCCAGCGCATAATGCCTATCACCTGCCCGAGGATGGCAACCACAGAGCCAGCCAAGGATAGATAGATGATGATTTCTGCCCACCACGGTACATCGCGGATGATGTAGAACCAATGCAGCCAGGCACCTAGCCAGTTCCAGATGCGTTCCTGTTTAGTGACATCCAGTAATACCCGTCCGGTGGTGTGGGAGAGGTAGAGCCTGCGCTGGGCGTCGTCATGGATGTATACGACATGAAAAGGACGTTCTGCATCCAGTGCACGCGCCATGCTCCAGGCATCTTGATGAACTAGGCCAATATATTCTGCCGCTGCACCTTGGCCAAATGTGCTGGCTGAGGCGAGCGCTTGCTGTTCGCTGGTCTGGTTGATCACAGCACCAGAGCGGGCATCTACGGCGATTTCTGCCTGGCCTGGGTAAGTCAACAGGTAGTGCGGCTGGCCTGCAATCGAGGTGAGGCGGAGGTTGGTGGGGCTGAGGGATGGATTGGCAGCCATCATGGCCTGTGTGGGTTCTATGCAGCAATGCTTGGCATCCAGCACAGGCAAGCCTGCCAATTGTTCGGAAAAAAGCAGGCGGGGATAGCCGATAAACAACATGACGATCCCCGATATCAACCACAGCACCATGGGGATGCATAAGGCAATCCCCAGCCAGCGGTGCCAGAGGTAGAGTTGGCGTTTCATCTACTAGAAGCGTACATGCAAGGCGACCTCAAGCGTGCGTGGCTCCCCCAGATAATATTGGGTGTTAGTCTGGTGGATAAAGCGAGCATAGGTTTCATCTGTAAGATTGCGAATACGCGCAGTGAGTTCTGCATTCTTGCTTACGTTGTATCGGGTGTGTACATCAAACAAGGTGTATGAGGGCACCCACATGGTGTTGGCGTTGTTAGCATATACTGACGAAACGTAACGTGCACCAATTCCCGCCTGCCAATCTGGTGTGATCTGGTAATTAAAGCGCAGGTTGGCAACCTGATCAGGCACGTTGACTGGAGTTTTACCCTTTCTGGAGACTGAAATGCCGCCCACTGACTCGTTGAACTCATCAAACTCAGCGTCAATCCAGGCAATATTTCCTTCAGCTCTCAGCTTGGGCGTGAGCTGCAGGGAGGACGCCAGTTCAATGCCTTTGGACGATTGCTGCCCAGCCAGAATAGTATTGTTCGCATTTTGAGGGTCAGTAACAGGAAAATCCCTGCGCACGATTTTATAAGCCGCAATCGTGGCGGTGCCCCGGCCATCCAGATAGTTGAATTTGCTACCCACTTCCATCTGGTAGCCCGTGGATAGCTTGAAGTTGTTGTTGGTCTGACCTGCGCTAGCACTGGTCAGTGTACCGCCAGGAGGCTCGGCGGATGTGCTGTATTGTGCATACACATTGGCTTCATCCGTGATGTCAAACACTGCACCAACGCGACCAGTAAATGCATCCCAGCGCCGGTTAACAGTGGCTGGTGATGCATTCCGGTTGTCTAAGTGATAGTCGATATGGTCATAGCGCAAACCAGTCACCAATGAAAAGCGCTGGCTCAGGAACTGCCGATTCTCGGCAAACGCAGATAACGTTTTGACTTCGGTGCTTCGACCTTTTCTTAGGCCATTCCCCATGCCTGGAATGTCGTAGAAGCTGTCAGGCGCAAAGCTGTCCGGATTGACGATATCAAAGAACTGCCCATCACTTTTATTCAATGAGGAGGTGGGGAAGATGGTTTGTCGATTTACATTGTAATCAGCGCCAAAAGACCAGTCGCTTCTCATGCCAAATAGCTGGTCGTTGTGCACTAGTTCAATACGGTTACCAGTCAGCTCCTGATTATGACGTTGCATATAGGCATTTGACCTAGTGACCAAGGAGTTGCTGGGGTTGTATGTATATACCTCAAGATTGCGGAAATCGCGTTGACCACGGTAGTGATAAAAGGTGTTGCGTAAAGATGTTGTCTCACTGATCTTGTAATCCGTCAGCGAGCGAGCCCAGGTGACACGTTGTTCATATCTTCCATCTGCAACATTGTAATTGTTGAACCGGTCAGATTTCTTGATTTTCAGGGTGCCTACTTGAGGTTGCAGTGTTGGTGAACCCCAATATGGGCTGTCTTCTTGCTCTACATGATGTTCCAGGGCCAATGTGTGTGACAAGTTGGGGGTGATATCTGTCAGCCAAGATAAAGCTAGGCTATTCGCTTCACGCTCTTGTCGGTCAATATAGCCATTGCTGGTATTTCGGCTGAAATCTAGACGTACCCAATTGTTGTCATTCAATGCGTGGTTAAGGCCAACAGCCGTTTCCATGGTGTCGTATCGAGCGTAGCTGACACGTGCTTCCTTGATCTCCTGTTCACGAGTGGCGAGCTTGGTCACATAGTTCAGGCTACCGCTGATAGATCCACTGCCATATAAAAACGAGGAGGGGCCTCCAATAAGCTCAACTCGGTCAAATACCCATGCATCTACCGGGCGGTTTGCACCTGAATATTGCAAACTGATGCCATTGAATAATTGATTGATCTGCGACCCAGTAAATCCGCGATAAGCAATGTGACCACCCCATCCCGGCGGTGCCGATGCATTGACCCCGGGCAGGCTGTTGACTGCATCTTGGAATGTCCTGGCACCAATTTCCTCCATTTTTTGCCTGTCTGCTACCGCCACTGAAGCAGGATTCTCGCGGATAGTCAGACCTAGTCTGGATCCAGCCTCGGAAGGCGTGTCGATATTCAAGCCTTTCTGATCCTTGATTGATGTAGTCTTGACGTTTACGGTTTCAAGCTTGTTGACATCTTCGTGGTTTTTGCTTGCCGGTTTAGAGTTTTCTTTTGCTGTCTCGGAGTAAGCGAGCGGTATGCTCATGGTCGATGAAAACAGGCCTACGACTAAGGTGCGGATAATAAGGGAGGAAGTTGTTGTCATGGTGTGCGTGTGATGTTGAAGTGTCAAAGTGATTGTTGTGCACAATCACAATTCCCTTAGGTGAAAAACCCGGAAATATAACAACATCAAGGCTGGTGCATAATGCGACAAATTGCCGCAGTATGCTGCGTCTCAGTGGGTAAGCGGCCTGGAGGAGGCAAAAAAGAGCCGGGATCCAGCAGAAGGAAAATCCCGGCCTGAGTGGAAAAGTCGAAAAGATTAATGTGTTTGTGCGACAGCTAGACCTTGCTGGGCTTCTTTCTTGCGTTCTGTGTCTGCATCGGCACGGCCTGGGCGTGCTGGTGCATCTAGCGCCTTGCGATAGTAGTCGATGGCTTTCTTGTATTCGCCGGTTTCAGAAAGGTAGTCGGCGTAGAAATAATTAGCGTCTATGCCGGTGGGGTTGAGTTGCAGGGCTTTTTCCAGATAGCTTTTGGCTTTTTTCTTATCGCCAAAACCAATCGGCCAGCCGGGTACACGGTAATAAAGTGTGCCTAAGCTGGTGTAGACAGAGCCTTGCATGATCTCGGGCTGGGTTTTTTCCACCCCGAGTAATAGGTCGCGAGATTTCTCTACCAGCTTGAGGGCGCCCAAGCCACCTTTGGCCTTGGCATAGCCGCTAAGGGTAATGGCTTCCCAGACTTGGGCCTCTGGCGCATTTTGCGAGTTCACTACTAATTGATGTGCTTCTTCAGTGAGTTGCTTGAAAGCAGCCTCCTTGGCATTGTCTGGTGTCTGGTAGTTGGCGATCACCCAGGCGTGTTGCAGCTTGTTCAGGTTGTCGTCGAATTGGCTATCTGCCCAGGCAGGGCCGGTGAGCCAAGCCAGGCCTAGGGTACTAGTGAGTGCCAACGTGGCAGAGAGCTTACTAACGTGTTTGATCATCATTGCTCCTGAATGCGGGATTGATTGACGTAATGACGTGCCATTTGTGCTTGTTTGCGTATGCCCAAGCTGATGATGGATGGCGCGATGCTGTTGATCCAGGCAAAAATTTTCTCGGGGAAACCTAGGTAGAGTTCATCTTTGCGCTCCTCAATGGCAACGATAATGTCGCTGGCGACTGCCTCAGGTTCATCAATGGTCATGTTGCCGTGATGCATCATGTCGATACTCGCGGCACTGTTGAGCGCTGTGCGGACTGCGCGTGGTGCGACATAGGTGACATGGATTTCGCTACCTGCAAGCTCTCGGCGTAGGGCTTGTGAGAAGCCACGTAGTGCATATTTGCTTGCGCTATAGGTGACGTAATAAGGGTAAGCAAGCGAGCCGAAAATAGAGCCGACATTGACGATATGCCCGCGATTCACATGCTTGAAATAAGGCAACACGCCGCTGACTAATTGCATCGGCGCAATGGCATTGACTTGCATGAGCTCAGCAATGCGTGCGGAGGATTGTTGCTCAAGTATGGTGAAGTCCAGGATGCCTGCATTGTTGATGAGAATATCAACCTTGCCCCAAGTGCGTAGCACTTGCTCGATAATGCCTTGTGCTGCGTTGGGTGAGCGCAGGTCAGCCAGTACCTCCATGACCCGGGTGTTGCGCATGCGCAATTCGCCAGCCAGCTCCATTAATTTCAGTTCGTTGGAGGCAACGAGTACCAGTTGTGCATCTTGCTCGGCCAATTGATGAGCCAGGTGCCTGCCAATACCGCCGGTGGCACCAGTGAGGATAATGACTTGGTTTTGCAGGATCATGCTGCTTGCTCCTCTGTAAATGTCGGCGCAAAGCGCCTGAACAGCTCGGAAAAAATATCGCCATATAGTCGATAGAAAGCTTTGGCGCCATGGATGACCGCCTGCCGGTCGGCCTGCTGGGTGATGTTATTGACCAATCCCGCGTAAAAATCGGTATGGCCGACGTCCAGTGCGCCATGGGAGGTCAGGTAGGAAAACGCTTGCTTGGGCAAGTTAAGTGTTGATTGAATCGATGTTGCTGCCAGTGAAGCCAGAGCTGTACTGGTACCTTCCAGTACCAGCACCATGCCAAGAAAACCCAATGGATTCTTGCGATCAATCAAGTGGTAGGCATAGGCGACCATCAATTCGGTTTCGTGGGAGGGCTGACCATGGCGAACGGCTTCTGCATCGCCACCACAGGCAGTAATGTCGTTCAATATCCATGCCTGGTGGCCAACTTCTTCCTCGATATATTCTGCCATGCCAGTACGCAACCATTCATACGCATCTGGCAGGCGCGAGCCACAAGCCATGAGTAGTGGTACGGTGTGTTTGACGTGGTGATAGGCTTCGCCCAGAAAAGCGATATAAGCCTGCTTGTTGACGTTACCCTGAGCTCCCGCCTGGATAAGCGGTAGTGACAGCAAGGCCTGCCGTTCGGCTTGAGTTGCTTGCAGCAATGTTTCATAAAAAGCCATGTCAGACTTCTCCATATAAGGCATTCAATTGGGTTTCATAGGTGGCTTGAATGGCCGCACGCTTGATACGTCCATTACTTGTTGTCAGACCATTTGCGAGGGTGAACGGTCTGGAAGCCCGAATCCAGTGTTGTACCTGGGCATAATCGGGCAGGGTTTGATTGATCTCGTGCAGGTTGGCATCAATGGCCGAATCGGTAGCCTGGGCATCCACGACCAGTACTGCGGTATTCCATGGTTTTGCCTCGCCAAATACTGCTGCCTGGTGAATACTGGGCGATAGGCATAGCTCGCGCTCTACCCATTCAGGTGCGACATTCCGCCCGAAGGAAGTGATGAAGACGTTCTTTTTACGCGCTGTGATATGCAGGAAGCCATCGGCATCCAGGTGACCGATGTCTCCGGTGTATATGCTTTGTGCTGCCTGTGTCGCACCACCCAGATAACCCTGCATAGCGGGGTAGTGCACGATGATTTCGCCATCCGGCGCAAAGTTGACGCGCACGTGTTGTAACGGCTTGCCTACACTGCCTGGCTTGCGGTGGCGTAATGTGTTGAGGGCGACCACGGATCCGCATTCGGACAATCCATAACCCTCAAATACCGGTAGACCGAGGGCTTCTGCTCTTTTCAGCAGGCGCGGCGATACGCTGGCCCCACCCACGGCAATAAAACGCAAATCGGGCAAGGACGTGGGTGAAGATTCTAGGTGCATGACTAGGCCATACAAGAGTTCGGGCGTGAGTACGGCTGTCGTGATCTGGTGTTGTTTAAGCTTGGCTAGTAACAATTGCGATTGAAAGGTGGAGGAGCCAGTAAGCCCCAGCTTGTTGAGCGGCAAGAGAGTGGTGCTGGTGCCCACCAACAAGGGCGTGTAAATGCCGGCAATGTTTTCCAGTAACGTCGAGAGTGGTAATACGCAGAGATGTTTATCTCGCAGGCTGGCCCATGATGCCGTCGCTAGTGAGTTCGCTACTTGTGCCATGGTATCTGCCGAGAGGCATACCCCTTTGGGGCTGCCTGTGGTGCCTGAGGTATAAGTCACCTTGGCTGTATTCTTTGGAAAGGCCACAGGGTAAGGGTTGCTCAATGCATACATGCCAACTTTGTGCTGCCCGGAAGCATCGTGCCATGCCTGTGGGTTGGCATTCAATAAACCAGCGGATTGGTACAGCGCCAGGATAGGCATGCCTTCCTGGGTGAGCAGCATCTTCAAGCCAGCATCGTGCGCTGTATGCAGCAATTGCTCTGCAGAAAAAAACAAGGGCAAGGGGACGACAATCGTTTCTGCAAATGCGCCTGCCAGGTCGGCAATCATCCAACTGATGGAGTTATCCATGAAAATTCCCACCGCCTGCCCTCGATAAGGCTGCAACTGGTTGGCAAGCGAATGCACGGCTTGGAACAATTCCGCATAAGTCAAAGCGCTATTTTCATCTTGCACCGCCACTCGTGTGGGATACAGCACCGCACCATGTGCCAGAGCGAGGATAACTAAATTGTTGGGCTCCTGCTCCCAAAGCAAGCTGTCCACTGAGGTTTCTTCCAGGCAAGTCATCATGATGCGCTCCTGTTTCTGGCAATAGCTAATACCTTGGGTGCACAATCGTAATAAGTGCCCCACCCATTGCGGGCATCTGGTGGTAATCTCTCCAGCCTTGCTTCGCCTAGCGTCACCATGGGGATGGTTAGTTTCTGGAGTGAGTTGTAGAGCGTTGTTGTTGCGGTGAATACGGCCCATTCAGTGGCAGTTTCGTGTAAGTGTCGGCTGATGCAAGACAATAAGGTGCGGATGTCATGGTGGCGGCGTACGGCAAAGTTACCGATCTCGAAGATCAAGGCGCGTGCTACTGCTTGCCCTGTCGAATCCTGCAACGCCTGTTCTATTGAAACATCCAAATAATGTTCAAGAAATAAGTCTTCCTCATTAGCGCGACGCAGACCGCAAGTGGCTAATAGCTCGCCCTTGCGGTTATTCAGGCTCATGATTGTTGGCATGAAATGCGTAATCTTGGCGGCATGAATAGACCAGTATTTCTCACGGATAAAATCCTCCAATCGCTGGCGGAAAGGTGATTGCCTATCATGTAGTGATACAGCAATTTCCTCAGGACAATGAAGAGAGATGTCAGCCTGCTCAGCCGCTTTATGTCGCGTCTGAGCTATAGGCAGCGTTGTATCTGCTTGGTATCGAGGGTGCAGCATGTCGCTCGTCCTTGGTGAGTCATCGTATGCTTAATAAATGGCAAGTGATGTGCCAACCTGAACGAACACACAGTTGCTTATAGTAAAGCGATGGAAATAGCTTAGGTTGGCAATGCATCCCCCGCAGAAAAGCCGCACCAGAACTGGAATTAAGGACAAGGGGTGGGGTGGAAAGTAAGAGGCAGTCTTATTCTTGATAGTTACTGTGATACCGTTTAATACAGACTAACCCTGCAAAAATTGTAGATGAATACTGCAAGCCTGCATGGAAAAGCGGGAATGAATCGGTGAGCAGCATTGATGGGGGATTCAAGGCTACTGTCTCAGCGTGAGGGACGAGTGGACTTATTGAAAATGCAAAAACAGGGTATCAAAACCCAGAGTGAGGTGAATAATATAGAAACACTAGCCATAAGCCTTCTATATTAAATTTTGCTATTGCTGATGATCAGATTGCGAATGTATCAATGGAACAATAAATAAAAAGGGTTAGCCTAAGCTAACCCTTTGAAAATATGGTGCGCCCGAAGAGATTCGAACTCCTGACCCCTTGGTTCGTAGCCTTCTGGGGCTGGAGTGGCGCGTATATTAATCAATGGGTTAGGGGCGTTCGTTGCAATCAAACAGCCTATAAAAGCCTATTGGAGTGCAGAAAGTCGCGCAAAATTCGCGCAGATTAAATTCATTAGTGGGTACATTGAGACCAAGAACCAAGGTATAAGAATTTTCCCTATCCAGAACTTCGGGGATATATCTTTAGTTTCACTATCTCAGGCGTCGGCACAGTTTCAATAATGGCTTATCGCCATTAGAGTATGAAAAGCGTTATTTCGAGGGGCTGGCGACTGTCTAGGATAGTAGGGGCCAATTCAGTTCTAAAGCTTTAATATATCTGGCTTAAACTACTGGGATTGAAGCAATCTGACTCAATTAACGTAATAGGATAACAATGGCACAAATCAAACGCGCACTTAGTTTTTCCGCCGTATGCCTCCTAACCAGCTATGCTTGGGCAGAGGAAACTAAGATCGACAGGCAGACTGAAACATCTATGCCGAGGCAAAAGAACATGTATGGTATTGGCGTTGGCATGATCCCCAAAACATCAGGCTCCAAAGACTTTCGTACACTAGTACTGCCTGTCATCAATGCCAACTACGGTGACCGATTTTATATCAATGGCCTGCAAGCTGGCGTTTGGCTCTTGGACTCCGACGATAAAAGGCTAAGATTTGGACTATCTGCAGATGCAAGGTTTGGCTGGGATGCTGACGACAGCAGCCGCACCAAAGGCATGCATGACCGGGACTTCTCGGTAGATGTTGGCCCAGTCCTCCGTTGGCAAACCGATTACGGCACTGTAAACGCCCAATGGGGTTTTGACGCTGGAAACGCAAGCAACGGCCAAAACGTACAGCTCCAATTTATTCGAAGTCTGTACCGCTCTAGTCAATTCCGCATCAATGGCCTGATCGGCGTGCAATGGAACAACAAGAAATTCAATGACTATTACTTTGGCGTAGATGCCGACGAAGCAAGGCAGGGACGCTCAGCTTATGAAGCAGGTGCTGGCACGCAATATCAAATCGGGGTCAATGGCATTTACAGCATAAAAGAAAACCAAGCGTTATTCTTTGGCCTGATTGCCAACCGCTTAGGCAACGAGCAAGCCAATAGCCCCATCGTTGAAACCAGAACACAACCGCTAGGATTTATTGGATACTCAATCGGGTTCTAAAGTTTTTAGGGAATGTTTCTGTCAAATACTTGATTGTCACGCTACAAAGATAAAAAGGCCTCATAAGGAGGCCTTTCGTTTTACTTCTCGCTTACTGCACTTTCCTACGGCGAGATGCAAAGCCTAGAACACCCAAGCCTAATGCCAACATAGCGTATGTATCCGCCTCAGGTACAGCACTGACGGTGTACCAAGCACTGCCACCTTGAGCATCAGTCAAACCTTGCACGTGAAGTGCAAACGATTTGGAGTTTAGCTCAACGGGGCCATTAAAAGTTGCTGTCCAGCTAACACTCTCGTTCGCGGTTAAACGATCTTGACCTTGGAATAAATCAAAGCGGAAATCATAAATACCACCAGGACCACCACCATTTTTATAGCTAACAGGAGAATCACCTAATACACTCGATACAGTCGCTTTCGCATCTGCATCCACTGCAATAGAGCCGATAAATGCTTTATTAGTAAACAAGGCATTCAGATCATTGGCAGTCAGGGTGAAATAGTAAACATTGCCAATATTGTTATAGCTCAAAGTAGCAAAACTACTAGCCGGAGTGAAGTCCCCCGATAGCAAAGTGCCGTAGTTGTCATTTGTCGCTGCTTGCGCAGAAACACCTGAAGCCATTGCTGCAACCAAGGCAATAGCAGTCATTGTCTTTTTCAACATGTTTAACTCCATAGTTAAGAATTTTTTAATTATTTGTTGTTATGGGGTGGATTATCTCTCGTCCAAGATTAGTTACAATAGGCCGTTCGAGCTAATGTAACCAACTGATTTTATTGTAATAACAAATAATACTCAGTCTCAACACTGCAACGAACCCATCATAATAAAACTTATATCTTCACAACTATGGAGAGAGCCATGAACGCAAAAGTTAAACAGATATTGCTGACTATTCCAGCCTTCTGCATCACCCTGAGTTTGAGCGGTCCTTTACTAGCAGACCCGCCCCATGGAAAAGGGAATGGCAATGGTGGCCCTCCAGGGCAAGTGAAAAAGCAACAGCACGGTGGTGGTGGATCTGACCGCCACGCTTATGATGATCGCAGAAATGGTGGCAACATTGATATTGACATCCATTTTTCAAGCAACCAGCGCGTCATCATCCAGGATTACTACCGCGATCAATACCAGGCCGGCCACTGCCCTCCTGGACTAGCGAAAAAGAACAACGGCTGCATGCCTCCAGGACAAGCCAAGAAATGGCGTCGAGGCTACCCATTACCTCGCGATATTATCTATTACGATCTACCGCCAGTAATCATTGCTCGACTAGACCCACCACCTCGCGGCTATAAATACGTCAGAGTGGCAGCTGATATTCTCATGATCGCCATTGGCACTGGCATGGTGATTGATGCCATAGAAGACTTGGGAAGCATGTAAAAATAAAGGCCTATGTCATGATGGTATAGGCCTTCTTTCTATCGTCAAGATGGTGAACGTTTCACCTTGGAGTTCTGAATTGATCGATGGTTTTGTGTACAGCTTGTATCAGTTCCGCATTTTCGATCATTGCAGAGACAGGCAGCAAAATATTAGGATTTGGCATTGAGGTGGGACATGCATAAGTTCCTCTTTGACAGTTACGGGTGTTTCTTTTATAGCTTCTGGTAAAAGACATTAATAAGCAGTTTTATTGAATTATTTCTATATTTCAAATAATATAAAAATATGGAAATGAAAACTATCGTTACTGCATTATCTGCCTTGGCACAGGAATCACGCCTCGCAATTTATCGACTCCTTGTTCAGGCGGGGCCTGATGGGCTGCACGCTGGCAGAATCAGTGAAACCCTTGATGTGTCACCTTCCTCTCTCTCTTTTCACCTTAAAGAACTAAGTCATGCGCAATTAGTGACTTCTCGTCATAAAGGCAGGTTTGTCATCTACTCAGCAAATTACATACAGATGAACAATGTCCTGGCATACCTCACTGAGAATTGTTGTGGTGGTGCACCTTGCATGCCAGTTCAATTTCAACCTATCTCAGAGCCTATTAAATGATCACCAAAACCTTCAATGTACTTATCCTTTGTACAGGTAACTCCGCAAGAAGCATCATGGCTGAGGCCTTATTCAATACGCTGGGCCAGGGTAGATTCAAGGCCTTTAGCGCTGGTAGCAATCCTACTGGCAAAGTAAATCCCTTCGCCATTGAGCAGGTGGCTGACCTTGGTTACCCCACTGAGGTGTTGCGTAGCAAGAGTTGGGATGAGTTTACCCAAGCTAATGCACCTAAGATGGATATCGTCATCACTGTCTGCGATAACGCCGCTGGCGAGGTTTGCCCCATCTGGCCTGGTTCGCCGATATCAGGGCATTGGGGATTTGAAGATCCTGCCGCAGCTGAAGGTAGCAATGAGGATAAACGTGCTGCCTTTGCCCAGATCCGCAGCCAGATCCAGGGATGCGTTGAACGTTTTATTCGCCTGCCTTTGGAGTCAATGGACATCCCTAGTATCAAGCGCGAACTGGATGGCATCAAATGAATACGTTTGAACGTTACCTCACCCTATGGGTAGCGTTGTGCATTTTCATCGGAGTTTTCTTTGGCCAGTTGTGGCCTGAGATATTTCAAACCATTGCTAGCCTTGAGTTCGCGCAGGTCAATCTGCCAGTCGGTTTCTTGATCTGGGTCATGATCATCCCGATGCTTGCCAAGGTAGATTTTTCCGCTCTAGACCAAGTGCGTCATCACCTCAGAGGGATAGGAATCACGTTATTTATTAATTGGCTGGTCAAGCCATTTTCAATGGCATTCCTTGCTTGGTTGTTCATCCGGCATTTGTTTGCCGAGCTGTTGCCTGCTGAGCAGGTAGACAGCTACATTGCCGGGCTGATATTGCTAGCTGCCGCTCCTTGCACTGCGATGGTGTTTGTTTGGAGCAAGCTCACACAAGGCGATCCCTTATTTACCCTATCACAGGTAGCCCTGAACGACACCATCATGATCTTTGCATTTGCGCCACTGGTTGGCCTGTTGCTAGGTATCTCTGCAATCGCCGTGCCTTGGGCAACTCTCACAACCTCTGTTGTGCTTTACATTGTGATACCTGTGCTGCTTGCCCAACTGCTGCGCAAAACATTGTTAGCCAAAGGACAGGCTTGTTATGAGCAGATTGTGCAACACACAGGAAGCTGGTCAATAGCCGCTTTGCTGCTGACGCTAGTTTTACTGTTTGGTTTTCAGGGACATGCCATCATTGAGCAGCCAATTGTGATCGCGCTATTAGCCGTTCCTATCCTGATCCAGATAATCTTCAATAGCGGTCTTGCATACTGGCTGAACTACAAGGCTGAGGAACAGCACAGCATAGCTGGTCCTTCAGCCTTGATTGGTGCGAGTAACTTCTTTGAATTGGCAGTAGCCACGGCCATTAGTTTATTCGGCTTCAAGTCAGGAGCAGCATTGGCCACAGTAGTTGGCGTGTTAATTGAAGTTCCCGCGATGTTGACCGTGGTGTACATCATCAATCATAGTAAGACTTGGTATCAACGACAGTAGGCAAGGATGAATCACCCGCATTGTGTTCAAATTTTGCCTAACGGAATTGAGGATGTAGAATAAAAAAGGGTGTTAGCCGCATGCTGCGGCGAGACAGGTTAATGCGTTAGGTCGGGCCGCCACGCGGAGCTTGTACGCCTATGCATCAGCAACGCCCTGGCCGCCGGGTATCCCGCGCTCAGCTATTGACCAAGTTCGCCTTCGCCAAGGTTGAGCGGTTTTTTCATATCGAAGCAGTCAGCGGTATCGTATTACTTATTGCTGCCTTGATTGCACTCATCTGGGCAAACTCTCCATTCGCCGAAAGCTACCATCACCTCTGGCATACCCCACTGTCTATTGGGTTGGGCCAGGCGCTATTTTCCGAGTCGCTGCATTTCTGGATCAACGATGTCCTCATGACTCTCTTCTTTCTCGTGGTTGGCATGGAGATCCGCCGCGAAATCCATGAGGGAGCATTAAGCAGCCTCAAGCAAGCTGCCTTGCCATTTGCCGCGGCATTGGGCGGAGTGGCGATCCCCGCTCTCATTTATCTTGCCTTGAATGCTGACCCTGCCAGGCAACAGGGATGGGCCATACCGACCGCCACTGATATTGCCTTTGCCGTTGGGGTGCTCGCGTTGCTGGGCCGCTCCATTCCCGGCAATGTCCGGATATTCTTGCTCGCCCTGGCCGTGATTGATGACATCATCGCCGTCTTGATCATTGCCTTGTTTTATTCGGGTGGACTGGATTACAGCGGTTTCGCTCTCGCTGGCATAGGCATAGCCAGCGTCATCCTGCTACAGCGTATGGGCATAGGTTCCGCTTATGCCTACGTACTGCCTGGTGCCATCATCTGGATTGGGTTGTTCATTACCGGAGCCCATCCCAGCTTGGCTGGCGTCGTCCTCGGGCTCATGACCCCGGTACTTTCCTCGAGAGTTCGCAGGCGGCCTCTCGCACTGATCTCACGCGTTCATCGCCAGTTGCTCAAGGAGGCATCCTCAGGCAATCAGCAACTGGTACAATCACTGCGTAGACTCCGTATTGCCCAGCGTGAATTGCTGCCGCCGGTGACCCGCATCCAAACAGTACTTCACCCCTGGGTTGCGTTTGGCATCATGCCATTATTCGCCCTGGCCAATGCCGGTGTCAGCCTACAAGAGGCTAGTATTGATCAGGATGGGGCACAGTGGGTCATGTTCGGTGTCGCCATCGCCTTGATCTTTGGAAAGCCGATTGGCGTGATCAGTGTGAGCTGGCTGATGGTGCGATTGGGATGGTGCAGATTGCCCTCAGATGTCACATGGTTCGGCGTATGCCTGATTGGGGTACTCGCCGGGATTGGTTTCACCATGTCCATTTTTGTATCCATGCTCGCATTCCAGAATGACGGACTGCTCAGTGCCGCAAAGCTTGGTGTGCTATCCGGATCACTTGTGGCAGCCGTTTTGGGATTGCTAATAGGAGGTTTCTATATTCAGTCCCATAAGCGTATGTCACCAAGCATCGACTAACTCGCTTGAGAGGATATAAGGGAGAACATATGCAATATAGAACTGTTGGAGCGGTGTTGATCAGTTCCATACTGTTTGCCTTGCAAGGCTGTGGAGAGCATCACGATCTCGCGGGGGCCTTGTCAGAAAAGGATGGGAAAACGTATCTCTCGACAAGCATTGAAAAACTATCCCAAACCCGGATCAAATTCTTGGTGAGTGCTCTTGGTCAACCGCAGGGACAGATCGAGATCAAGCATGGTCGCATGACGTATTACACATTAATTCATTCCGTGCAAAAGCGCGGGAAGATCAGTAACGACGTCCCCCCGTTTTCAGTAGCAGAGGGCTTTAGAGTCCGAGGGTAATTTACCCGATTTCTGGGTGAGTGATTTGGCATAAGCTGCAGGCGTCAAACCGCCCAGTGATTTTTTCGGTCGCTCCTCGTTGTACTCGCGGCGCCAGCCTTTTCAAGCGCGTGTTTTCCGTTTCGAGGGGCTTGATCGTAACAGAAGCGTTTTGCGAATTGATTAGCCCATTGGCTACCGCTATTGAAAAGCTTTGAGGGGTCGTAGCGGGATGGGATCAACAACTGTTCAATCTCTGCTTCCCTTAGATATGGTGCTGCTGTTGTAGCCATAATGTAGCAATGGTGTATAAATACTGAAAAGACAAAAGGGCTAGCCTAAGCTAACCCTTTGTTTATTTGGTGCGCCCGAAGAGATTCGAACTCCTGACCCCTTGGTTCGTAGCCAAGTACTCTATCCAGCTGAGCTACGGGCGCATATGTGAGGCGTGCATTATACGTGAATGTTAAATTTATGCTACTAAAATTTCACCACGTTCACACCTCTTTTAAGGTGGCGGAGAGCGAGGGATTCGAACCCTCGATACAGGTTTAAGCCCGTATGCTTCCTTAGCAGGGAAGTGCCTTCGACCACTCGGCCAGCTCTCCGCACGAGGGCGTAACAATACTTGATTACGCCGTAAAAATCAACGCCAAAACGGCGTAATTCTTAAACTTCTTCTAGTCCAAAAGCCTTATGCAATACGCGTACTGCCAATTCCATGTATTTCTCGTCAATAACGACAGAAATCTTAATCTCGGAGGTGGAGATCATCTGGATGTTGATGCCTTCTTCAGCCAAGGTGCGGAACATCTGGCTGGCTATACCAACGTGGGAGCGCATGCCGACGCCGACCACGGAGACTTTGGCGGTCTTGTCGTCGCCGATGATCTCGCGTGCGCCGATATGGCCTTGTACCTTGTCGCGCAGGATGTCTAGGGCCTTCTGCAGGTCGTTCTTGTGCACGGTGAAGGTGAAGTCGGTGGTGCCATCGGCGGCAACGTTCTGGATGATGATGTCGACGTCGATGTTGGCATCAGCCACTGGGCCCAGGATCTGATAGGCAATGCCTGGGCGGTCAGGTACACCTAGTACGGTGATTTTGGCTTCATCGCGGTTGAAGGCGATACCGGAAATGATGGGTTGTTCCATATTGTTGTCGTCCTCAAAAGTAATCAACGTGCCTTCGCCTTCTTCCTCAAAGCTGGAAAGCACGCGTAGTTTGACCTTGTATTTGCCTGCAAACTCGACTGAGCGGATTTGCAGTACCTTGGAGCCCAGGCTGGCCATTTCCAGCATTTCCTCGAAGGTGACCGATTTGAGGCGGCGTGCTTCAGGCACGACGCGTGGGTCGGTGGTGTAGACGCCGTCTACATCGGTGTAGATCTGGCACTCATCGGCCTTGAGAGCAGCTGCCAGCGCGACGCCGGTAGTATCGGAGCCACCGCGGCCTAGGGTGGTGATATTACCTTGCTCGTCAACACCCTGAAAACCAGCGACGACAACGACATGGCCGTCATCAAGATCTTTGCGGATACGCTCTTCATCAATCTTGAGAATGCGCGCCTTGGTGTGAGCATTGTCAGTGATGATGCTGACCTGGCTACCGGTGTAGCTCTTGGCTTTTACCCCAAGCTCTTGCAGGGCCATGGCAAGCAGGGCAATGGTGACTTGTTCGCCGGTGGAGACGAGCACATCAAGTTCACGTGGGCTAGGGTTGGGCATCACTTCCTTGGCCAGGCCGATCAGGCGGTTGGTTTCGCCGGACATTGCCGAAACCACGACCACGACTTGCTGACCTAATGCCTTGTGGCGAGCCACGCGGCGGGCGACGTTGCCGATGCGTTCTGGATTGGCGACTGAGGTGCCGCCGTATTTCTGTACGATAAGTGCCATATCTATGTCGGTATCAAAAGTGCATCAATAAAACGCGGGTGGCTGTCATGCATGCCCCCGCGGCGGTTAATTCAGTTTTTCGCCTACCCAGCTAGCAACGCTGGCGAGTGCTTGTGGCAGCTTGCTGGCATCGGTGCCACCTGCCATGGCCATATCCGGCTTGCCGCCACCTTTGCCGCCGACTTGTGCGGCAACAAAGTTGACCAGCTCGCCAGCTTTGACTTTGGAGATAGTGTCAGCGGTGACACCAGCGGCAACGCTGACCTTGTCGCCATTAACGCTAGCAAGCACGATAGTAGCAGTCTTGAGCTTGTCCTTGAGCTTGTCCATGGTTTCGCGCAAGGTGTTGGCATCTGCGCCTTCCAATGTCGCAGCCAGAACCTTGACGCCATTGATCTCCACCGCTTGGCTTACAAGCTCATCACCTTGCGATGAGGCCAGCTTGGATTTCAGGCGTGCGAGTTCCTTCTCCAGCGCTTTGATATGATCCAGAGTCTGGCTGATCTTGCTAGCCAGTTCTGCTGCTGGTGCCTTGAAGGAGGCAGCAGCATCGGCAAGCAGTTGCTGCTGTTGCTGGATATAGTGTAGCGCTACATCACCAGTAGCTGCCTCAATGCGACGCACCCCGGCAGCAACGCCTGATTCGGAAGTAATCTTGAATAGGCCAATATCGCCTGTGCGGCCGACGTGCGTGCCGCCGCACAGTTCGCGCGAAGTGCCGATGTCGAGTACGCGGACTTCATCGCCATATTTCTCGCCGAATAGCATCATGGCACCGGTTTTCTGTGCCGATTCAATATCCATCACACGTGCCTGGGTCGGCGCATTGGCGAGAATCTCGGCATTGACGATATCTTCAATGCGACGGACTTCCTCATCGGTGACGGGAGCATTGTGCGCGAAATCGAAGCGTGTCTTGTCAGGGTCTACCAATGAGCCTTTTTGCTGCACATGGCTGCCCAGCACTTCTCGCAAGGCTTTGTGCATGAGGTGGGTGGCCGAGTGGTGGCGCATGGTGCGATGGCGCGAGACGAGGTCCACGCGTGCGCTGACTTCGTCGCCTACGCGCAGGGTGCCGGTGTTCAATACGCCGTGATGGCCGAACACATTAGCCTGGATTTTTAAGGTGTCTTCTACCTGGAAGATGCCTTCCGCGCCCTTCAATATACCTTGATCGCCGACCTGGCCGCCAGATTCGGCATAGAAGGGGGTGTTATCTAGCACGACCACGCCTAGCTCGCCTTCATTCAAGCTATCGACAGCGCTGCCATCCTTATATAGTGCCAGCACTTTGCCCGGCGCTTCCAGAGTGTCGTAGCCTTGGAATGTAGTGGCCGCCCCTACATATTCAAGGTTAGTGGCCATCTTGAACTTGCCTGCGGCGCGGGCTTGTTCTTTTTGGCGTGTCATGGCGGCGTCGAAAGCGGCGGAGTCTACGCTGACTTCACGCTCACGGCAGACATCTGCTGTGAGGTCAAGCGGGAAGCCGAAGGTGTCGTGCAGCTTGAATGCGGTTTCGCCGTTGAATACGGTATTGCCGGTTTTAGCCATGTCGGCCAACTCAGCGTCCAGGATCGCCATACCGTGCTCAATGGTCTCGAAGAACCGGTCCTCTTCCAGGCGCAAGATGTCGGTAATACGCTGTTCGCCGCTCTTGAGCTCGGGATAGGCATCGCCCATCTCGGCTACCAAAGCAGAAACCATTAAATGAAAGAAGCTGCGTCTGGCTCCAAGTTTATAGCCGTGGCGAATCGCGCGGCGGATGATCCGGCGCAATACATAGCCACGCCCTTCGTTGCCAGGAATTACTCCGTCAGCAATCAAGAATGCACATGAGCGAATATGGTCTGCTAAAACTTTCAGCGATGGATTAACAATGCCTTGTTCTTTTTCAGTCATTAGTGCATTGAATGATGAGTCATCTTCATATGCAGTGAATATTGCTGAACGAGCACTGGTAATTAAATTTTCGAACAGATCGATCTCGTAATTGCTATGTACGCCTTGCAACACAGCAGCAATCCGCTCCAAGCCCATCCCAGTATCGACCGAAGGCTTGGGCAGCGGATGCATGACACCAGCTTCGTCACGGTTGAACTGCATGAAGACGTTGTTCCAGATTTCGATGAAGCGGTCGCCATCTTCTTCGGGGCTACCTGGAGGGCCGCCCCAGATATGGTCGCCGTGGTCATAGAAAATCTCGGTACAGGGGCCGCAGGGGCCAGTATCACCCATCATCCAGAAGTTGTCGGAAGCATAGCGCGCGCCCTTGTTGTCGCCGATGCGAATCACGCGCTCGGCAGGTACGCCGATTTCCTTGGTCCAGATATCGTAGGCTTCGTCGTCTTCTGCATAGACAGTGACGGTGAGCTTGTCTTTGGGTAGCTTGAAGACTTCGGTCAGCAGCTCCCAGGCAAAATTAATGGCATCACGCTTGAAATAGTCGCCAAAGCTGAAGTTGCCCAGCATTTCAAAGAAGGTGTGGTGGCGCGCGGTATAGCCGACGTTTTCCAGATCGTTGTGCTTGCCGCCAGCGCGTACACACTTCTGCGAGGAGGTGGCACGGGTGTAGGGGCGCTTGTCAAAACCCAGAAATACGTCCTTGAACTGGTTCATCCCGGCATTGGTGAAGAGCAGGGTGGGGTCGCCGGCAGGCACCAGCGAACTGGAACTGACGATCTGGTGGCCCTTGGAGGCGAAATAATCCAGGAAAGCCTGGCGAATCTGGTTGCTCTTCATTGATATATGTTCTTGCTCAAAGCGTTAATGTCAAAAAAATCCATGGATGCAACGTGCTATGTTGCATCACTCAATATCTTCCGGGCTGCCACGCAGCACTTTGCGTATTACTTCAAACTCAAACCCGCGGCCTTGTAGGAAGCGGGCTTGCTTGGCCCATTCTTCCCGCGATTGCGGTGTCTGGGAAAACTTCTTCTGGTATACCGTCCTGGCAGCGGCCAACTCATCTGTTGCCATGTCAGCAACTGCTTTGCTGATCAACTCATCACTGATGCCATGTTGCCTAAGCTCATGGGCTACGCGCAGGCTACCATAGCGGCCTTTGCGTGCATGGACGATCTGCTCGGTATAACGGGTATCGGATAACCAGCCACGTTTCTTGAAATCCTCAAGTAGTGTGGGCAGGTCATCGTCCTCTCCCACATGTGGGGTCAGCTTTTGCTGCAGTTCCTGATAGGAGTGTTCCCGGCGCGCCAGATAGGCCAAAGCCCGCTCGCGCAGGCTATAGGCAGGTTTACTCGTCTTCGTCTTCATCCGGCGCCGTGGTCATCGCGGCATTGGCCAGGTTGGATTGTTCACGAATCTTGGCATCAATTTCATCGGCAATCGCCGGGTGCTCCTTGAGGTACTCGCGGGCATTATCCTTGCCCTGGCCAATTTTATCGCCCTTGTAGCTATACCAGGCACCCGCTTTTTCAACCAGCTTGAGGTTTACGCCCAGTTCAATGATTTCGCCTTCACGCGAAATCCCCTCACCGTAAAGAATGTCGAACTCTGCTTGCTTGAATGGGGGCGAAACTTTGTTCTTCACCACTTTGACGCGAGTTTCGGAGCCGGTGATTTCGTCACCCTTCTTGATGGCGCCAGTGCGGCGGATATCTAGGCGCACGGAGGCGTAGAACTTGAGCGCATTGCCGCCAGTGGTGGTTTCGGGGTTGCCGAACATTACGCCGATCTTCATGCGGATTTGGTTGATGAAGATGACCAGGGTATTGGTACGCTTGATGTTGGCCGTGAGCTTACGCAGGGCTTGCGACATCAGGCGTGCTTGCAGACCCATGTGTGAGTCGCCCATTTCGCCTTCGATTTCGGCCTTGGGTGTCAGTGCAGCTACGGAGTCGACAACGACGATATCAACAGAACCTGAGCGTACCAGCATGTCGGCGATTTCAAGCGCTTGTTCGCCAGTATCGGGCTGGGAGATCAGCAACTCGGAAACATTCACGCCGAGCTTTTGTGCATATTGCGGATCAAGTGCGTGTTCAGCATCAATAAACGCTGCCGTGCCACCCAGTTTTTGCATTTGTGCAATCACCGACAATGTCAGCGTGGTCTTGCCAGAAGATTCAGGCCCGTAAATTTCCACGATACGGCCTCGTGGTAAACCACCAATGCCCAAGGCTATATCTAGGCCCAGCGAGCCGGTAGAGACTGCCTGGATGTCAGCGGCGACGTCAGTGTCACCCATGCGCATAATGGAGCCTTTGCCGAATTGTTTCTCAATTTGCGAGAGGGCGGCGGCTAGCGCTTTGCTTCTATTTTCATCCATCAGTGAATACCTTTTCGAGTTGCCTGCTAAAGCCTGCAATTATTTCATAAATCAGTGGCTAAGGTAAGTTGCAACAAGCCTGTTAATGCGGTTTTGACCGCTTGCCTCCGCACCGCCTCGCGATCACCTGAAAATACTTCTGTTTGCGTGAGGATTTGGCCATTTTTACAACTCCAGCCAAAGCATACCGTGCCGACTGGTTTTGTAGCACTGCCGCCTTCGGGTCCGGCAATGCCGGTAATGGCTGCACTGATGTCTGCAGAGCTGTGGGCGATGGCGCCCAGGGCCATTTCCTCTGCAGTTTGCTTGCTGACCGCCCCGTATTGTTCCAGTGTATCTGCGCCAACTCCCAGCATCTGTTGTTTGGCAAGATTGCTGTAGGTGACAAAGCCGCGGTCAAACCATGCCGAGCTACCAGCGATCGCTGTGACAGATTGCGCTGCCCAGCCACCAGTGCAGGATTCTGCCAGGGCTAGACTCCAGCCTTTATTCTTCAAGGCGGTGCCAAGCTCGTGAGCCAGGGTTAGAAGTGTTGCATCATCCACCATTGGGTTCCTTTCAATACGGCAATTGCATAGATTGCGGCGATCAAGTCATCAAGCATCACGCCGAAGCCGCCATGTACCTGGTGATCCAGTGTGCGGATGGGGAAGGGTTTCCAGATGTCGAACAGGCGGAAGAGAAGGAAGGCATAAAGCCACCATTCCCAGGCCTTGGGTGTGAATTCCAGCACCAGCATGAAGGCGACGATCTCATCCCAGACGATACCACCGTGGTCGCTGACGCCGAGGTTGCGCCCGGTAATGCCGCACAAGGGAATGCCTAGCAGGAATAATAGCGCCAGGATAGGCAGGTGGCTCACTTCAGGCAGTAGCAGCAATAGGCCGAATAATGGTAGTGCTACCAGGGTGCCAAAGGTGCCCGGGCCTTTAGGCGCTAGGCCGCTGCCAAAACCAAGTGCAAGGAAATGCGCAGGATGGCGCAGCAGGAAGTGACGGTCAGGCGAAATGGTCAAAGCCATGCTCCTTGAGTGTGAGGGGGGCGTCGTCTAGCCCGAGGACAGTAAGTGTGGGTGATGCGGTAATCTGCCCGATGATCGCCATGGTCAAGCCAAGTTTTTGGCCAATCTCTGCAATACGATGGCGATTTTTTGCCGGGGCAGTAAAGCATAGTTCGTAATCATCACCGCCAGAGAGAATCATCGCCTGGACTTTGCTTTGATGAGAGTGGGTGCTTACAATATCGGACTGTGGAATGGCTTTCAACCAGACTTCTGCCCCTACCTTTGAGCGTTCGAGGATATGTCCAAGGTCGGCGAGCAGGCCGTCGGAAATATCAAGTGCGCTATGAGCCAGGCCCTGCAAAGCTCGGCCTAGGGCCACCCTGGGTTGTGGTTGATGCAAGGCTGGGCTGCATGCATAAAGTTCAGTCTCGCTGAGGGGGAATCGCCCCTGGATGGCTGCCAGTGCCAATGCGGCATCGCCTAATGGCCCAGACACCCAGAGATCATCCCCGACGTGGGCATTGCTGCGTAGCAATGATTGGCCTGGCGCAATTTCACCCATGATCTGCACACTGATGGTGAGTGGGCCCCGGGTGGTGTCGCCTCCTATGAGGGCGACATCGAATTGCTCGGCGCAGGCAAAAAATCCTTCGGCAAACCTGGCGACCCAAGTTTCATCCGCTTTTGGCAGGGCAATAGCCAATGTGGCCCAGCGAGGTTGAGCGCCCATGGCAGCCATATCGGAGATATTCACTGCCATGGATTTCCAGCCTATCATCCAAGGGTCTATGTCTGCATAAAAGTGAGTGCCTGCTACTAGCATGTCGGCAGAAATTGCCAGCTGCATGCCTGGAGAGACTTGCACCACGGCCGCATCGTCGCCCACGCCCAAAATGGCGGCTGGCTGCGGGCGATTGAAGTAACGCTTGATAAGGTCGAATTCCGAGGCCATGGCTCAAGCGGGCTTTTGTGCGGATTTAGGACGGAATGACGATACGATGTCGGGATTAGTCTCGATGTAAGGCGCCTCGATCAAATCAAGGCAATAAGGCACTGCTGCAAAAATGCCAGGTACCACGGTTTTGCCATGTTCGTCCTTCAGGCCTTCCAGTGTTTGGGCGATGGCCTTGGGTTGCCCTGGCAGGTTGATAATCAGGCTACGCTTGCGGATGACCGCGACTTGGCGCGAGAGGATGGCGGTGGGCACGAAGTTAAGGCTGATCTGGCGCATTTGTTCACCAAAGCCAGGCATCACTTTGTCTGCCACTGCCAAAGTTGCCTCTGGCGTGACGTCGCGAATGGCTGGCCCAGTGCCGCCTGTGGTCAGCACCAAGTGGCAGCCATCGAAATCCACCAGGTCGCGCAGGGTTGCCTCTATTTCATCCTGCTCATCAGGAATCACGCGTAGCGTGCTTTCCCACGGGGTTGCCAATGCGCGGCCTAGCCACTCTTGCAGGGAAGGGATGCCCTTGTCTTCGTAAGCGCCGCTGGATGCACGGTCACTGATCGAAACCAGGCCGATACGGATGATGTCTATTGCCATAGGTGAGGAGTGATGGTTGATGGAGTTAGTCGGTTAATCTGCCTGTAACGTGTACGCAGGCGATGAAAAAAACATCGTTTCATCATACCATTGTCGCTAGGAAAAATGAGTGGAGAGGATGATGCATCCATATGTCATTGTATTATTGCTAGTAATGCTGGCTGCTTGTAGCAAGCCAGTGGTGAAGCAGCCGGTACCTGATCAGCCTGTGATCGCTGTGCCGCCGGTTGAGGTGCCTGCTGAGGATAATCCTTATACCCAGCACTATGTCGCTCGTCAGTTGCATGGCGTGAAACTGAGCTCAGGTGGCCAGGAACCAACCATCTATAAAGGTGTGAGTGAAGCGGATGATTACCAGCGCATGCTGAATGATGGTTACGAAATGTTGGGGTATTCCAGTTTTGAAACGACCGATGTTCCACCTTCACGTGCCGTCGCTCAGGCAGCCAAGGCCAAGGCAGATGCTGTGGTTGTGTATACCAAGCTGATCGCTGCGCCAACTGCGGCAATGAGGCTGCAGCAAATCAAGGAGCAGTCAAAGAGCCAGGGAGCTAGTGCAGGGAAAGATGAGGTCTATAGTTATTTTGCTACTTACTGGGGCAAGCTGGCCCCGCCCGCGCTGGGCGTGCATGTGATGCAGCCTAGCAAAGATGATGCTAAGCCCGGCTTGATGGTGATGGCGGTGATTACCGGATCTCCTGCGGCGCAAGCTGGAGTGGCTGTGGGGGATGTCTTGCTCAATCTTGGTGGGGAGCCTATTCCGTCAGCGCAGGCGCTACAGCAAATCGTACATCGCCATGCCGGGCAGGAAGTGGAGCTGGTCTTGCGCCGCGTCAACAGCGAGAAGCGCGTGCATCTGACGCTGGGGGCGGCATTATAGTGCGTGCCTCAAGCTTATATGTGGGATGATAAGAACGAAGAAATCTATTCCTGATAATCACAAAAATGTTTTCTATAGAAATATGCTGATGGAAGAAATCCTGCGCGATTACGCACAACATAATATGAATGCTGCCCACTTGGTTGCTGACTTGGTGGCAGAAATTCGTCCACGCCACAATCACGATACCGCGCACGCTGCCCATGCAGTGCAGGCACTTTGCCATGTATTGAACAGTGATCCCGACAAGGCACGCTTGCTGCGTGATGCTATCGTCAGCCTGCTGGTGGGGCGCAAGCCTATCTCTTTGTATGTGGATTCCGGCATTCAGCCGAACAGTGGTTTTTTTACAGAGTTGGCACGCCGTATTGGCCACAAGATTCTTCCCGATGCCATCAATCCAGCTTATCTCAAGGACTTATTTGGGCAGATATTCCCAAAAAATGGCGATGAGGAGTGGGTATCTTCCGTGCCTGATGAGGTCTGGCTGCAACTGGTGCATGCCTTGCGCTTCAATGAGGTACCTGCCGAGAAGGTGGCTGAGTGCCAGAAAAGCCTGCTGGATGCGGCGCAGGTGCTGTCATACCGGCTCGCTGCTTCTGGCCTTGAGCCCGAGTTGATCCGCAATCATCCCGAGATCGAGTACCACGATTCGCCTTTTATTACCCAGAGCGTCGAATTGCAGGCCTTGCTCGCCATGCCGCTGGAGCAGCAGCACGATGTGGGGCACATACTCGTGATGCTGGATCAATGTCGCCAGGTGATTGCAAAGATAAGGCGTAACAGTTCGCAAACCGGAACTAGTGTGCATCTCACCTTTTTGTTGCAGCGTATGAGTCAGCAGGTGCGACGGCTAGAGAGCTTGCTGGGCATCATCAAGCTGGTACGTAGCGAGGCGGATGCTGGCGTGGCGATGGTGCAATTGTTCAAGACTCTGGTTTCCGCTGAGCGCCACAAGAACGATGTGCGGCAGCATTTCCGTGAGAATGTCGAGTTGATGGCTTTGCGCGTCACGGAGAATGCGAGCCGCACTGGCGAACACTACATCACCGAGACGCGTAGCGAATATTTTGGCTTGATGCGTTCAGCGATGGGGGCGGGCGTGATCATTGCACTGATGACCATGCTCAAGATCATTGCCGCCAAGCATCATTATGCGCCCCTGACCGAGGCTATCCTGTTTAGCCTCAATTACGGCTTGGGTTTTGCGTTGATTCACATCCTGCATTTTACGGTAGCCACCAAGCAGCCCGCGATGACGGCAGCGGCGATTGCGGCGAGCATTGACGCCAGTGATCGCAAGAACAAGAACCTCGATAAGCTGGTGACCATCATTGCGCAGACATTCCGCAGCCAAACCATTGCTATCCTTGGTAACGTCATGATGGCAGTACCAGTGGCGATGCTGGTGGGTTGGTTGATCCTGACGGCGACTGGCGAGCACTTTATCACGCCGGAAAAAGCTCATGCCTTGCTGGATGCCAACGATCCGTTCCATAGCGGTGCCGTGTTTTATGCGGCGATTGCCGGGGTGTGCCTGTTCTTGTCTGGCCTAATTGCGGGTTATCACGACAACATGGCGGTTTATAACAAAATCCCGCAACGCTTGCGCGCTTTGGGCTGGCTGGAATGGTTGTTGGGGCCTGCGCGCCTGGATCGTGTTGCGCGCTATGTGGAGAACAATCTGGGGGCGTTGGCAGGTAACTTCTATTTTGGCTGCTTGCTGGGCGGCATGTCTGGCCTGGGCGTGTTGCTAGGTGTGCCTATCGATATCCGCCATATTGCTTTTGCCTCGGCGTTTACCGGCTATTCCTTTGTGGCGCTGGATTTTATTTTTTCATGGCAGGTGCTGGTTACCGCTATTCTCGGCATCTGGCTGATAGGGACGACCAATCTTGTGGTGAGTTTCAGCTTGGCGCTGTATGTGGCAATGAAATCACGCAAGGTCACCTTTGCCCAGTGGCGCTTGTTGTTGAAGACCTTGGCCAAGCGTTTTATCCAGAACCCAGCCTTGTTCCTGTTCCCACCCAAGCGTACCAGTCATGTGAGTGTGGAGGATTTGCAAGCTGCCTCACATGATCAGGCTGGCGCGGACAAAGCGCCGCCAGCGCATTGAGGGAGAGGTGTTGAGGTAGCTTAGTCCAGTGTCTGGTAAGGCTTGTGTTGGCTGTTCTTGCGGGCGATGGCTTCGTCCGGCAAGGGCACCAGCGACTCCACTTTGAGGTGCAATGCTGATTTCGCCAGCAAGTGGGCACTGATCGGCGCCGTGATAAACAGGAACAGTGTAATCAGCACCTCATGCAGGCTGAGGCCTTCTCCTTGCACACTGAAAAAAATTGAAGAGGCAATCAGCAGGCAGCCTACGCCCAGTGTCGTCCCTTTGGTCGGGCCGTGCAGGCGGGTGTAAAAGTCACGTAGCCTTGCCAGACCAAGCGAGCCGATAAAGGTCAGCAAGGCACCGGTCACAATCAGTAGCGAGAGCAAAATTTCCAGCACGATATTCATTCGATAATGTCTCCGCGCAACAGGTATTTGCACATGGCAATGGTGCCGATGAAGCCCATGAGGGCAATCAGCAATGCTGCCTCGAAATACACCATGCTTTTGATATGGATGCCAAACACAACCAGTAAGGCGATGGTGTTGATATAAAGCGTGTCTAACGCCAGGATACGGTCTGGTGCGCTCGGACCCTTGAGCAGGCGCCAGGCATTCAGCGCCAATGCGGCTGAAACCAGCACGAATGCAATATGGATGGCGATTTCTATCATTCCTCGAAAATCTCCTTCAGAGGCAGTTCGTAACGTGTCTTGATGGTATGGATGAAAGCATCGACGTCGTCGACATCAATCGCATGCACGAGGATGCTTTTACGGTCAGGTGCGAGCAACGCCGACAGTGAGCCAGGAGTCAGGCAGGTGGTGTTGGCCAGAATACTCATGCCGAAATCGGAATTCAGGTCGATAGGCACTACGATAAAGGCCGGACGTAGCTTCTCCGGGTTACCCAAAATACGCATGGCGACAATGAAATTGGCCTCGATGATGTCATAGAGCAGGATAAAGCTGAACCGCAACAGGGTGAGCGGTTTATGCACTTTGAGTTTATCTGGCCAGAACTGCAGGGCAAAAAACGGGATCGCCCAGCCGAGCAGCAAGCCCAGAACAATTTGCCCTGGTTCTATGCTGTTGTTGAGCAATAACCAGATGATGCCCAGGATAATGGTGAGCAGCGGGTGGGGCAAGAAGCGTTGCATTATTGTGCTTCCTTTCCAAGAACGGCTTCAATATACGCGGGTGTATCCAGTAATTGGTTGGCAGTTTTCAGGCTGTAGCTATTGATGGGGCCTGCCCACAGGGTCATGAGCACGCACAGGCCGAGCAATGACAGGATAGGCAGTAGTTCGCGTACCTTGAGCGGCTCGGGTTCGCTCTGCTTGATGTAGGTGTTGGTGGATGTGTCGACTGCATGGGCCGCAAAGAAGAACAACGCGCCTGTGCGCGCCATGGCAATCACGGTCAATAGGCCATTCATCAAGACGATGGCCATGATATAAGGCAGGGCTGGGTGTTCCAGTGCTGCGCGCAGCAGCATGAACTTGCCGAGGAAGCCTGATAGGGGAGGAAGGCCGGAAGCAATGATCGCGAGCACGAAGAACATCACGCCGAGGAATTTTTGTTTGGTGATGACCAAACCGGCCTCCAGCTTATCCTCCATTTGGTCGCGGCGCTGTACGATGAGGTCTGCAAGCAGGAACAGCGCTGCTGCGGCGAATGTGGTGTGCGGCAGGTAATACAGCCCTGCGGCAATGCCTGCCTGCGAGTTGAGGCTGAAGCCGGTGAGCAGGGTGCCTGCGGAAATCACGACCAGATAGGCGACTTGCTGGCGTAACCGTTTACTGCCCAGCAGGCCAAAGCTGCCAATGATGATGGTGGTCAGCGCCATGCCCAGCAACCAGCCATCCAGCAGGTTGGCAAGCGGGCCTGCTTCGTTGCCGAAGATCAGGCTGTAGACGCGCAGGATGCTATAAGCACCTACCTTGGTCATGATGGCGAACAAGGCCGCAGCGGGGGCGCTGGTTTGCGAATAGGCGGTGGGTAGCCAGAGGTAAAGCGGCAACAACGCAGCCTTCAATGCAAACACGACAAACAGGAGCAAGCCCGCGGTTTTCACCAGGCCGATATTCTCGGGGCTGACATGGGCGACCTTGACCGCCAGATCAGCCATATTCAGTGTGCCCAGAATGCCGTAGAGAATACCGACGGCAAACAGGAACAGCGAAGAGCCCACCACGTTGATGACGACAAAGTGCAGGCCGGAACGTATGCGCTTGCGTCCTCCGCCATGTAGCAGCAGGCTGTACGACGCCAATAGCAATACTTCAAAGAACACGAACAGGTTGAACAGGTCGGCGGTGAGGAAAGCCCCGTTAAGCCCGAACAACTGCAACTGGAACAGGATGTGGAACTGGCGCCCCTGCCTATCCGTGCCACGCATGGCATAGATGAGTGAAAACAGGGCTAGTAGCGAGGTAGTCAACACCATCAGGGCTGCCAGGCGATCTGCCATCAGCACAATACCGAAAGGCGCAGGCCAGTTGCTCAACGAATACACCAGGATGTTGCCATCGCTAACGGCACACAATAGCTGGGTGGCGACGGCAATCAGCGCAATGCTGCTAAGGCCGGATATGGTACGTTTGATATAGATGCGCTGCTCGCGCAACAGCAACAGGAAGATGCCGGTAAACAGCGGCAGTAGTAACGGGATGATGGCAAGGTGGCTCAACGGATATCCTTTCCATCCACATGATCATTGCCCATCTCGGTACGTGCCTTGAGTGCTAATACTATGATATAGGCGGTCATGGCGAAGCTGATGACAATCGCCGTCAGCACCAGTGCCTGCGGCAATGGGTCAGCATAGCTGCTGGCATGTTCGCTGATGATGGGGGGCTTGCCGATGACTAGGCGTCCCATCATGAACAGGAACAGGTTCACGGCATAGGACAATAACGTGAGGCCGAGGACGACGGGAAAGGTGTGGCTGCGCAGGCAGAGGTAAACGCCGCCTGCGGTGAGTATGCCAATCAGGATCGAGATCAACGCTTCCATGGCATGTCTTCCTGTGTTTGTGTTGTGGACTTGTCGGTCTTGTTGCCGGCTGGTGTAGTACGTGCCGCTTTGGGTTCTTTATTGCCTGGGTTTTTATTGACACGTGGCAGGTAGCTGACCTGGTGGATCATACCCAGGTTGATCAGAATCAGGAGCGAGGTGCCGACTACTACCAGGAATACGCCGATATCAAAGGCCATGGCTGATGCCAGTTCAAATTCGCCCAACACTGGCAGGTGCAGGTGATCAAAGGTGGAGGTGAGGAATGGGTAGCCAAAATACCAACTGGCAATACCAGTGCTGGCTGCAATCAATAGGCCATAGCCAATCAATGGATGGGTATTGGCCGGTAGCTTGCTGCGCGTCCATTCCACGCCATTCGCGAGATATTGTACGATAAGTGCGGCTGAAGTCACCAAGCCTGCAATGAAGCCGCCACCCGGTAGGTTATGCCCGCGCAGCAGGATAAAGATGGCAACCAGCAAGGCTAGTGGCAGCAGGATGCGGCTGAAGGTGGCAAGAATCAAGGGGTGGGTGTCGGGGTTCCAGGGGCGGCCATCGGCATCCTGCTTGGGACTGAGCAATTTGAGCTGGTCCAGCATGGCATAGATTCCCAGGCCAGCCAGCGCCAGTACCGTGATTTCCCCCATGGTGTCGAAGCCGCGAAAATCCACGAGCAAGACATTCACCACATTGGCACCACCGCCACCGCTGACGCTGTTGGCGATGAAGTAATCGGCAATCGTGTCATAGCCACGTGTCAGCACGGCGTAGCTCAAGGCTGCGATACCTAGTCCTGACACCACGGCGATGACGATGTCACGTGCTTGCCGCAAGCGATCCTGCTCATCTGGGGTCGTCTGAGGCAGAAAAAACAAGGCCAGCAACAGTAGAACGGCCGTGATGAACTCGACCGCGAGCTGTGTCAGCGCCAAGTCTGGTGCAGAAAACTTCACGAAGGTGAGTGCTACGCCCAAGCCTACGGCGCTCACCAATACCAGTGCGGTAAAGCGTTGCTGATGCATGGCGACAGTCGCAATGGCAGCTGCCATCATGATCACGGCGACCATCACACTCATGGGGTCGACAGGCAGCATAGGGCGATTGCCGGTCAAGGCGCTGCCGCCACTGATGAAGCCATAGCCTCCCAGGACAATAGCCGTGACGAACAATATCCATAACATGCGTTTTTGCGAGAGATTGTCGGCATTCATGGTGATGGCGCTGGACCAAGCAAACAACCTGCGCATGGTGCCGTTATAGATGATCTTGGCATCAATCCTGCCGTCTACGAGGGTTTGCAGTGAGAAGAAGGCTTCACGCTGGCGATAGACCAGGATGCCGCCTACGAGTGCAATTGCGCTCATGTACAACGCGGGGGTAAATCCATGCCAGATGGCAAGGTGGATAGGAGGCGCTGTATCTTGTAGCGAGCTGCCAACGACCAGCGTGACCAGTGGTTCGGCCATGGCTGGAAACAAGCCAACCACAATACAGCCTACTACGAGAATAGCCACTGGAATTTGCATGCCGGCGGAAGGGTCATGCGGTTCTTTTGGTAGGTCACTAGGTTCACCGCCAAAGAAGACATTGTGTGCAATGCGAATAGAGTAAGCTGCTGAAAAGACCGCGCCTAGGGTCACAATCGTAGGTAGCAGCCAGGGAGGTGTGGCGGTATGACCATACTCGACGACTTGCTCAAGAAACATTTCCTTGGAAATAAAGCCATTGAGCCCGGGAATGCCCGCCATTGCGGCAGCGGCAATCACCATCAGTACCATGGTGTAGGGCATATAGCGCCACAGGCCGCGCAGTTGACGCATATCCCGCGTGCCGGTTTCGTGGTCGACTATCCCTGCGAGCATGAACAAGGATGCCTTGAAGGTGGCATGGTTGATGATATGGAATACGCCCGCGACTACCGCTAGCGGTGTACCGATGCCGAATAGCGCGACAATCAGGCCAAGATGACTGATCGTGGAGTAGGCTAGCAAGGCTTTCATATCGTGCTTGAACAGCGCGATATAGCTGCCTGTCAGGAATGTGATGATGCCGACAGTGGAAACAATCCAAGTCCATTCCGGGGTGCCGGACAACGCAGGAAACAGACGTGCCAACAGGAAAATACCTGCTTTGACCATGGTGGCTGAATGCAGGTAAGCGGAGACAGGTGTGGGAGCCGCCATCGCATTGGGAAGCCAGAAGTGGAAGGGGAACTGCGCTGACTTGGTGAATACCCCCAGCAAGATCAGGAGCAACATGGGCAGGTAATGCTCGTGGCTGCGGATAGTATCACCGGTCAGCAAGATATCACTGAGATTGTAACTGCCAGCCATCTGCCCCAGTAGGAGGAAGCCACCCAGCATGGCAAGGCCACCGCCGCCGGTAATCGTCAGCGCCATGCGTGCGCCGCGGCTGGCTTCTTCACGTTGTTGCCAATAGCTGATCAGCAGGAATGAAGACAGGCTGGTGAGCTCCCAGAACATGAGAAGCTGGATGATGTTTTCCGAGAGCACAACACCCAGCATGGAGCCCATGAACAGCAACAGGTAAGTATAAAAACGCCCCATGCTGTCGCGCGGGGAGAGATAGTATCGGGCATAGATCACCACGATCAGGCCGACCAGCAGGATCATCAGGCTGAACAATAGCGACAGGCCATCCAGCCGGAACGATATATCAATGCCAAGCTCCGGCAGCCAGGGGCTGACGCGCTGGATGATGGTGGCACCACCCTGCCAGACTTGCGTAGCTAATGGCCATAGCAAATACAGCGATAGTGTTGCAGAGAATAAGGAAACCCAGGCCGATGAGTACCGTCCCAGCCTAGTGCTGAGTTTCGTGAAGACTGCCGCGATGAAAGGGATGAGTGTTAAATAAGCTAAGCCCATGAGGTTTGCAATGTCTTGTTAAAGTTTACGGTGATGCTGCCCGAGTCATTCGGGCAATCAACACGTGCTCAGCATTAGCTGGCACAGCCGGAAACTCCCAGAGGGCCTGACTGGCTATTGCACTGATGGATTAATCAGCGTCGAGTTCAGTTTCTGGCGTTATATTTTCCGTGATGCCACGGATGAGTTTGAACAGCTCCCGGCTGCTCTTAGGGGGCTTGCCTGCGGCGTGCTCCCGGCGCGCATTGCGAATCAGGTTGCGAATCTGCTGTGCTTCGGTGTTGGGATGTTCATTAATGAACTCTGCCAGCGCAGATTCGTCTTCCAGTAAGCGGCTACGCCATTGTTCCAGGCGGTGGAAGCGCGCATTTTCTTCATTATGCGAGCCTTCCCAGCGCTGCAATTGATCAACGATAGGCGCTGTGTCGATATCGCGCATCAGGCGCCCGAGGTATTGCATCTGTCGGCGCAACGCACCATTGGAATTAATACGCTTGGCTTCATTGACGGCATCCAGCAGGGTTTCAGGCAGCTCCAGCTTGGCAAGCTTGTCCTTGGGCAGGCCAACCAGCGTGACGCCGATGGCTTGCTGCGCATCGGCTTCAGCCTTGCGCTTGGTTTTGCTGATGGGTTCGATACCCGGTTCGGTGTTTTCTGTCTTGTTCGGTTTCATGCTGATGTATGATAACAGTTTTTTGCAAAGAGACGCCCGTGAACGACCAGACAGCCCATGATTCGCGCTTTTCATACACGCTGGATGAGCTGAAGGGACTGAGCGATGAAGTGTTGCGTTTTGCCAAGGCCGCAGGGGCAAGCGCAGCTGAAGCAGAGGTTAGCCTGGGTATCGGCCAGAATGTCTCGGTGCGCATGGGTGAAACCGAAACCATTGAATACAACCGTGACAAGGGTATGTCTGTCACTGTGTATTTCGGCCAGCAAAAAGGTCATGCCAGCACCTCTGACCTCAGTATGCAGGCGCTCAAGGATACTGTCGCAGCGGCTTGTAATATTGCACGCTATACCGCACAGGATGAATTCTGTGGATTGGCTGACCCTGCTTTGCTGGCACGCGATATTCCAAATCTTGATCTGCATCATGCCTGGGATATCAGTGTTGATGAGGCACTGGCCTTGGCACTGGAGTGTGAGCAGGCTGCCCGGTCTGCTGATCCCCGTATCAGTAATTCCGAAGGCGCTTCGGTCTCCACTTATGAGGGTCTATTTTCCTACGCCAATAGCAATGGCTTCAACGCTGGGTATCCCAGCTCGCGTCATGGCTTGAGCTGTTCGGTCATTGCCGAGGCAGCTGAAAGCATGCAACGGGATTATTGGTATTCCAGCGCCCGTCACCCTGCTGACCTGGATTCAGCGCTTGCGGTAGGCTTACGTGCCGGTGAGCGTACAGTACGTCGTCTCAACCCGGGTCGCGTCAAGACTTGTCAGGTGCCTGTGCTATTCGAGGCACCACTGGCTTCTGGCTTAATTTCTCACCTGGTTTCTGCGATCTCGGGTGGCAGTTTGTATCGAAAATCATCTTTCCTGCTGGATAGCCTGGGCAAGCAGGTAATGTCTTCATTCGTGAATATTGAAGAGTTGCCGCACGTGCCGCGCGGACTAGCAAGCTCACCATTTGACAATGAAGGCGTGGCGACCCATGCCCGGACCTTGATCAAAGATGGCGTGTTGCAGGGCTATATGCTCGGTAGTTATTCCGCTCGCAAGCTCGGGATGCAAAGCACGGGTAATGCAGGCGGTAACCACAACTTGATTATCCGGCACGGTGATCTGGATCTTGCTGGACTACTGAATACCATGGGCACAGGGCTACTGGTGACGGAGTTGCTGGGGCACGGTATTAATATGGTGACGGGTGATTACTCCCGTGGTGCGGCTGGTTTCTGGGTGGAAAATGGCGTGATTGCCTATCCAGTTGAGGAAATCACGATTGCCGGCAATTTGGCAGAAATGTTCATGAATATCGTGGCCGTAGGCAATGACGTGTTGGTACAGGGTTCCAAGCAAACAGGCTCCATCTTGATTGAACGCATGACGGTTGCAAGTGGAGAATAAGTAGACTCACTCTGTACCAATAAAAAAGCCACGCATCTGCGTGGCTTTTTGTTTAGTAATTACTGCTGCGCATCTGGGGTTTCGTCGTCATCATCGTCGTCGAAATCATCATACTGCGTGGCTTTGCCATGCACTGCGATATCCCGACGTTGCAGGTAGGCTTCGCGCATGAAAATGTACGGGTCAAGTGCTGCATCATCGACCAGATCGCTTGCTGGCAAATATTGTGAGCGCAGATCAACGAAGCTGAGCATCCGCAACTGGTTACGTATACGGACATGATTGGTGTACTGGATGGGGTCGAAGTAGAGCGTATCAACCGTCAGGCCAGCGGTATCGCGGATGGTGCTTGGGCCTACAAATGGCAGTACCAAGTAAGCGCCACTGCCAACGCCCCATTTGCCCAGTGTCTGGCCAAAATCAGCTTTGTGTCTGGGTACGCCATCCATCGAGGCAACATCAATCAGGCCACCAATCCCAATGGTGGAGTTGATTACCAGGCGGCCAGCGTTATCCATGGCTTTGCCCAGCTCCAACTGCAGGATGTTGTTGATCAAAGAGGTGAAGGTGCCCAGGTTGGTGAAGAAATTGTTGACGCCTGTGCGAATCGGGCTAGGCAGTACTGCCTTGTATGCGCCTGCAATGGGTTTCAGTACGGCTTTATCAGCAGTATCATTGAATTTATAAACGCCACGGTTAAAGCCTTCCAGTGGGTCTTTATTGGCTTGGGTGGCACAGCCGCTGATACTCAGTGCAAGTACGAGGCTGGTTGCGATCCCTGAAATCTTAATGCGCATACATCTGTCCTAATTATTATTGAGTGTCTCTAATTTGACACAAACGGAACCCACTTTAACCGAGCGGTTTTTAGTTGTCTATCGAATTTAATACAACTAAAACTCCTTAACGGCAGCGAGTTGTAAAAATGAAACACCTGATGCACAGAGGTGTGTGGTACAACCAATGGCTTGCGATATGCCGCGAGCATGTAGAGAGGAAGCACTGACGATGTTGAATTTATCGGATTTCCTGGCAGGGCAGGCCACGCAATATCAGCTTGCTCCAAGCCTGACTGAGGCGGTGGCAACGCTTGCACTGGCATGCAAGGCTGTGGCGCATGAGATTGGTCATGGTGCGTTGCGCGGCAATATGGGTGAGGCTGATCAGCAGAATGTGCAAGGGGAGCAGCAGAAAACACTGGACCTCATCAGCAACGATATTTTTGTGAAGATGGCTGCCCAAAGCCCACACATCGCTGCGCTGGCATCAGAGGAGCTGGAGCATGCCCAGATATTTTCTGGTAAGCAGGCACCCTACTTATTGGTGTTTGATCCGCTTGATGGATCATCGAATATCAACCTGAACCTTTCCGTGGGCAGCATTTTTTCCATTCTGGAGGCGCCAGCGGGCCACATTGATGAGGCTGCATTTTTACAGCCTGGTAACCGGCAGCTGGCGGCTGGGTATGCTTTATATGGCACATCGACCATGCTGGTGCTGACCCTTGGGCATGGCGTATATGGATTTACCCTTGATCCTGAGCAAGGCGAGTTTTATCTGACCCATCCCGCGTTGACCATTCCCGCCAGCACCCAGGAGTTTGCCGTCAATATGTCTAATCAACGCTTCTGGCAGCCGCCGGTACAGCGGTATATCGAGGAATGCATTGCTGGGAAAAGTGGGCCACGTGGCAAGGATTTCAACATGCGTTGGGTGGCAACCATGGTGGCAGAAGTGCATCGCTTATTGGTGCGTGGTGGCGTATTTCTTTATCCGCTCGATAGTCGCAGCGTGGGGCGGGGTGGGCGCTTGAGGTTGTTGTACGAAGCTAACCCCATGGGCTGGCTGGTGGAGCAGGCAGGTGGTCTTGCCAGTACTGGGCACCGGAATATCCTGGAGGTGGAGCCCGGTAGCCTGCATCAGCGTGTGGCCGTGATTCTCGGGGCGAAGGAAGAGGTTGAGCGCTTGCAGGAGTATCACTCATTCACTGATCCGACTGCATAGATATCGGGCCAGTTTTTGTAACTGGCAACGGGATTATGTTGCGGTAGAGGCTTGGTGGCTGGCTTGTTTATAGAGTGCGAGTGCTTGTTCACGTCGCATCGCGTGATCCACGACGGGCATAGGGTAATCCTTGCCAATTACCAGCCCCAGTTCCTGCTGGCGTAAAGGTGGCATCAGCCACGGGGCATGGATTTCCTTGCTAGTGCATCCTTGCAGCTCAGGTACGTATTTGCGGATGAACTTGCCATCGGCATCGAATTTTTCTGATTGCGTTATCGGATTGAAAATACGGAACCAGGGTTGTGCATCACAGCCCGTGGAAGCTGCCCATTGCCAGCCGCCATTGTTGGCGGCCAGGTCAAAGTCGATCAGGTGTTCCGCAAAATAGTGCTCTCCCCAGCGCCAATCGATCAACAGATCTTTGACCAAGAAGCTCGCAGCCACCATGCGCAGGCGGTTGTGCATATAACCTGTCTGGTTGAGCTGGCGCATGGCGGCATCTACCAGGGGGTAGCCAGTCTTGCCTGTGCACCATGCCTCAAACAAGCGCTTATCGTTGGGGAAGGGAATAGCGTCGAATTCAGGCTTGAAGCTTTTCCCGTGTGCCACTTGGGGGTGGTGATGCAGTATCTGGAAATAAAAATCCCGCCACAGCAGTTCGTTGAGCCAGGTTTCAGCCCCCGAGCCTCCCTGTTGCCATGCTGTACGTGCCAGGTGGCGGATGGATACGGTGCCAAAGCGCAGGTGAACGGACAGATAGGAAGGGCCTTTGACGGCAGGAAAATCGCGCGCATCGCGGTAACGTGACATGCGGTTGTGGAAATCTTCAAATAATGCACTGCCGCCTGACATGCCAGTAGGAAGCTTGAGCTGTTTCAGATTTGTGCGCTCAAAACCCAGAGACTCAAGAGAAGGCATGGATTGTGGTGTCACATTAGCCAAGTGGTGACGATAGCGGTCAACGGGATAGGCTTTGAGATAAAAGTCATTAATGGTTTTCAGGCAGGCATTTTTGTAAGGCGTGAATACGCTGAAAGAGGTGCCAGATTTGGTGAGGATTTCATCCTTCTCAAACAAGACCTGGTCCTTGAATGAGTGAAAGCTAATGCCCGCCTTGGTCAGTGATTGTGAAACGGTCTGGTCCCGGACCATGGTCTCGGGTTCGTAATCATGGTTGCAGTAAACGGCATCGACTGCCAAACGTGCGGCAAGCTTGGGGATTTCCTCTACCGCTTTGCCATGAAGCACGAGCAGGTCGCTACCCTGTTGTTGCAGCGCAGTTTTTAGCTCTTGCACGCTTTCCCAGATGAACTCTACGCGTCTATCCTGCTTGTTGGTGAGTTGTGTCAGGATATCGGTGTCGAAAACGAAGGCACAGATGACTTGTGCTGAGTTTTTCAGTGCGTGATAGAGCGCGGCGTGGTCGTAATCTCGTAAGTCGCGGCGGAACCAGACGAGTGATTTGTTCATGAGTTGGGGCGCGAAAGCTTATTCGCGATGATAAGGATGATTGTTGATGACACTTAATCCGCGATAAAGTTGTTCGCTCAACATCACACGCACCATGCCGTGTGGCATGGTGAGTTTTGACAGGCTCCACAGCCAATTTGCCTGGCGCTTCAAGCTGTCGTGCAGGCCATCGGCACCGCCAATCACCAGGCTGACATCGCGCCCGCTTTCCATCCATCCACGCATCTTGTCAGCTAATTGCAGTGTCGTGACTTCTTGACCTCGCTCATCCAACGCCACGAGGTAGTCTCGACCGGCAGCTTCGAGGATACGCTTGGCTTCTGCTTCCTGCACGACTTCTGCATTTTTGCCGGAGGCGCGTTTGTCTGGCTTGATCTCGACAATGTCCACGTTCATTTCGCGTGGCATGCGCTTGGTGTATTCGTTGCATGCGGATTGCACCCAGTCCGGCATTTTATGTCCGACAGAAATGATCCGCAGCTTCAAGGGAGTGTCGGTTACTCTACGGCTTTGATATGGCCGCGACGGCTTTCAGCTTCGCCCCAGAGTTGTTCCAGGTTGTAGTAGGCGCGGGTAGCGGGCACCATGACATGCACGACGATATCGCCCAGGTCAACCAGCACCCATTCGCCTTCCTTCTCGCCTTCAGTGCCCTGAATGTTGGCACCTTTTTCCTTGAGCTTTTCGCGGACATTGTCGGCAACTGCCTTGGCTTGGCGAGTGGAGTTAGCACTGGCGACGATCATGTAATTGGTCATGGAGGTAAGCTTGCGCACGTCCATGACGGTAATATCAAAGGCTTTGATATCTTCCAGCGCGTCGACGACGGCCAGCTTCATTTGTTCTAAATCTAGCATTAGGCAGCTTGTACAGGGATATGCTGGCGTTGATCCTTGATGCGGTTTTGCGCATCAACATAGACCAGCTTGGGTTTGAAAGTGGCGAGCTCGGCTTCGGAATATACGGCATAGCTAGCGATGATCAGTAAATCGCCAGGGCTGGCTTTGCGTGCAGCAGCACCGTTGACGGAAATGACGCCGGAGTTGCGTTCCGCACGGATGGCATACGTTGTGAAGCGTTCGCCGTTATTGACATTGTAGATGTCGATCTGTTGATATTCCTTGATGTCGGCTGCGTCAAGCAGTGCTTCATCAATGGCACAGGAGCCCTCATAGTCCAGCTCCGAGTGCGTCGTGCGTACCCGGTGCAGCTTGGATTGGAGCATGGTTCTTTGCATGGCCTGCCAGTGTAAAAAAACGAGACCCGCTATTATAGTGGAAACAACACGCTGAATAAATGAAGATTTATTGCTGAGGGAGAGATAAGGTCATGAATAGACAGGAACGTAGCTGGATGATTGCTTGGGCAACCCTTCAAGGGTGTGGCCTGTGGCTGTTGCATGAGTGGATACTCAAGCTGACACTCCCTGAGCAATATTTCAGTTGCATCTGGCCCATATATACCTTGATCATTACACTACCGTTGAGCTTCATGGTGCTTTCTGCATATCGCCAACAGCGGCAGCTATGGGTAATGGCGGCGGCCTATTCTCTACTGATGGCGGGTGCTGCCTCATATAGCGGACACCATGCCTGGGGCGGCAATATGCCTCCTCATTCGGCTTGGCAGCCTGGGCTTATCCTGACTTTTATTACCTTATCCACCTGGTTTGTCTTGCTGCCGTTTGCCGAGCATAGGTTAAACAAGGGCAGTTGGTTCAGTGATTATTCGTTCCTGTTTTCTGCTGCTTGGCGCAACTGGGTCAAATTGGTATTGGCTGGCGTTTTTACCGCCCTGTTCTGGGCGTTATTGTTCTTGCTGGCGGGCTTGTTCAAGGTGCTTCATGTCAATTTTCTCATGGAGTTGATTAGTAGCAGGATATTTGCTTATCCAGTTACCGCCATCACGTTTGGCATAGGACTCTCGTTGTATGCTGCCAAGGAGGAAGCATTGGTCGGTATTTACCGGGCAAGCCTGGATATATTGGGCTGGTTGTTGCCAGTGGTCAGTTTCATCATGCTCTTGTTCCTGCTGGCATTGCCTTTCCAGGGCCTGGCTCTGTTGTGGCAGACAGGTTATGCCACTAGTCTCATGTTGTGCTTGTTGTTGTGGATGATATTTCTGTTCAATGCTGCATGGCAAGATGCTTCGCGTGAGCAACGGTTTCCTGGTTGGCTGCGGCGCTTCATTGGCCTGAGTTTGCTGACAATGCCGGTATATATCCTTTTATGCGCTTACTCTCTTGGATTGCGGATAATCCAATATGGCTGGACGATAGATAGGGTCTGGGCGGCTTTAGCGATTGTGGTCATGGCCATTTACGCATTCGGATACGCCCTCGTCGTGATGCGAAGGCATGCCGTCTGGATGCTCAATGCAAGGCGAGTGAATGTTGTGGCGGCATTGTTCACGGTGGCACTGCTGATATTCAGCCTGACGCCAATTCTTGACCCTGTAAGGTTGGCAGTTCATAGCCAGGTTTCCCGCTTGCTCGATGGTCGTACACCAGTCAGTGATTTTGATTTCGAGTATTTACGGCTGGAAGGCAGGCGATACGGCAATCAAGTGCTCCAAGACTTGAGCCACAATACTACCCATGAGCATGCTGCCTTGATCAGGCAGAAAGCCGCTGATGCGCTGAAAGTCACGCATCGCACGTTCAAGCCCCAAGGGCCTGAGCCGTTGACACATAAGCAATTGCAAGAACAATTAAAGCTTTATCCCCACGCTACCGAGCTTGATCCGGTGTTTCTGGATTTCGTCCTTGAGCAGCGCAATTCAGGGAAGCTTTATATCAATTGCAGCGCTAACAAGCCCTGCCCGGTGTTAATGCTAGACCTGAATGACGATGGCGAGCAGGAGTTGGTGCTGCTGAGCGGGTATAGCAGCTGTATCTTTTCCAAAGTGCAGGGTGTATGGAAAGTGGTCGGCCGGCTGACAGGCAAGCATATGGATGCGTTAAGCGCCGACAATATACGACGCGAACTAGACACCCTCGATTTCTCTGCCAAGCCCAATACCTGGCGTGATCTATGGGTAGGGGATATGAAATACCAGGTGGAGGAGCAATAAAGGCAGCAGTGTGATTGACTGCTGCCAGCTTCAGAGGTTGTTAGAAATCGAAGGATGCAGATAATACAAAAGTGCGTGGAATCGCGGGAGAAACTGCACCCCAAGAGGTAATGCCGGACCAATATGCGCGGTCTGTGAGATTCTGGATGGTGGCTCGCAAGGTAGTATGGCGGCCAGCAATGCTGGTTTGGTAGCGTGCTCCAACGTCAATGCGCGTCCAGGAGGGGATGTGCAGTGTGTTGGCCTGGTTGACATATTGGCTGCCGGTATAGACAAGATCGGCGGTTAATGTCATGTCCGGAATGAAGGCAGAGTCCCATTCCAATCCCAAGTTTGCCTGTTGCTTGCTGGTGCCGATTGGTCGATTGCCTATCAAGCTAGATGTTGCTGCGCTGGTGATTTCACTGTCTATCAAGGTGATGCCACCCATTGCCCTCAGGCTGGGTAATAGAGTGCCGTAACCATATAGCTCAACGCCGCGATTGCGCTGTTCACCATTAGCGGAAAATACACCATTGTCCAGTCCTCCGCTGGGTTTCTCGATCTGGAACACGGCCACGGTAGTCATGAAGTGGCCTGCATCATACTTGATGCCTGTTTCATATTGTTTGCTCTTGTATGGTGCCAGAACTTCACCATAGTTAACGGCAGCAGGAGGAGCAATGTCTCCCTTGCTCAGCCCCTCGATATAGTTGGCATACAGCGATAAATGCTTGATCGGTTGTACAACGATACCAATAGCAGGGGTTGAGACACTGCGGTCATAATTATTGTTGTTACTGGCACTAAGCACATTGTGATTGGTCGTTTTGATGCGCTGGTGACGAAGCCCCAGTGAGATATGTAGCCTGTCGTCCAACATGGACATGGTGTCGACCAATGCAAAGCTGGTGTTCTGGTTGTTGTATATGCGCGGAATATTGCTAGGCTTGGCAAGATACTGTTTTGCGTAGTCCATCGTATCGTAAATATTCGAGGTCACTGCGGTGCCGGCAAGCAGGGCCCTATCTAGTTGGTCGCGATAAACACTGGTTTGGAATGTGACAGAGTGCTGTATTGAGCCAGTGCGGAATTTGCTGCGCAGGCCAGCATCATAGGTCTTGCGGGCGACCTCAAACACGCCGTAGGTCGGTGTGATCTGTGTAGTGCCTTGCTCACTCACTAATCGAGGAGCCGAGTCGTACACACGGGAGACGTCGGCTGAGGACGTACCCGCATTGGCAAATAATGATAAGTGCTCATTGAAATCATATTCCGTGCGTAACAGGATGGCTTGCTCTTTGTTATCTGACCATTCCCAGGGCTGGGTGACATTACGTTTGCCATCTGGTGCGCCGGGCATCCGGCTAATGCCGGAAGGCATCAGTGGGCGGGTGGGCGCATTAATATGTTCTTTCTGCAGGATGATATCCAGCGTGGACCGGAAGCGCTCTCCTTCATAATCTAATGCCAATGCACCCGTATGCCCTTCCGTAGATTGTTTATCGATAGCAGTATCACCATTGTAGTAGCTCCCATTGAAACGGATACCAAACTGACTATCTGTGCCGAAGCGCCTGCCAACATCCAAGTGAGCGCCTGCTTGGTTATTGCTGATCAGGGATGTGGTGAGGGTGGTGACATCTTTATTAGCTCGCTTAGGGGCAATATTAATGACGCCGCCAACCGAACCATTGGGCGAGATGCCAAATAATAATGCCCCCGGCCCCTTAATGACCTCAATGCGTTCCACATACTCTGTCCTGACACGGTAATTGGGCGCAATACCATAAATACCATCAAAGGCGATTTCTCCTGAGTTTCCCTCCCAGATTGGAAAGCCGCGTATGTATAGATTGTCCACATTGCCACCAGGAGCGACTGTATAGCGCACGGATGGGTCGCGATTGATGGATTCTGCAATGGTTCTTGCTTGTTGGTTCTGGATTGCGGCGGATGTATAACTGGTTGTACTGAATGGTGCGCGCATGTTGGAGGTGTTACCCAACACGCCGAGCCGTACACCTTTTGCAATCTGTTCACCGGCATATGGTGCAGGTAGAAGGTTGATGTTCTGGTCTCCAGCACTGACCTTGAGTTCTGGCAATATTTCAGAGATTTTTTCTTTTGCCACAATCGTATAGCGTTGGTGATCTCGTCGTTGCACGCTGAGGCCTGAACCTGCCAGCAGGATTTCAAAAGCGGATTCAACACTATAGCGTCCATTCAATCCTGCGCTGGTTTTTCCATCGGCCAGAGAGGCATCGGCAGAGAGCAGAATGCCTGCACCTGCTGCAAACTGGCTAAGCACCTGACTTAATGGTCCGGCAGGAATGTGGTACTCGTGCAGTGCACTATCAGGCTCGGCAGCCTGTAATGTGGTGATGTCGAATGTGCTGCCTAGAGCGATTGTGAGCGAGATTACGCAGAGGCGCAGGCGTATTGCACGCTTGCAAAATAGATCGGTGTTCATATGGTTCCCTGAGTGGTTGGAATGAGGCTGCTTCATTTCCTAAACCGAACCAAACTCAAAAAAGGGAACTGGAAGCCATAAAAATACTGCGAATGTCTTGAGCTTAATGCCGTGGCATCAACACAATAGAGTCTTTGCCTGACTCCTGTATTTGTACAGGCAGGGTGTTGGTGATTTCGTCTAATACGAGATGTACATCGTTAAATGGATATGCTCCCATGAGCCGCAAGTGTGCGACGGCCGGTGACACACTCAGCTTGCCCGGATAATACAGCCCAAGCTCCTGAATGAAGTCATCCAGCCTGCGGTTATCTGCGATCAGGATGCCGCGTGTCCAGGCTTCTCGCGCGGCTGATGCCTTGGTAGGGTGGGAAACTCGGTGGGCATCAAACTGTGTTTGCCAGCCTGCGCTGATGACAATCGGGGAAGCGTGTTTCGGGCTGATGGCGACCTGGCCCTCATAGACGGCAAGCAAGGTATGTTCAGCTTGTTGTTGCACGGTAAAGCGGGTGCCAAGGGCGGTCATGCGCCCATGTCGGGTATCAACCACCAGCGGGCGCGCCGGGGACGTGGTGTCATGGCCTGACTGCACCAGGATTTCTCCGGCAGCGAGGGTAATGCGCCGCAAGCTGTAGCCATATTCCACCGTGGCGAGGCTACCGGCATTCAGCCAGAGCTTGCCGCCATCTGCCAGTGTGACGATGCCTGTTTTACCTGGCTCAGGGCGATGGATGTCTGCTTGTGCAGTGAGTGTGGTGATCCAGTCCTGCCAGGGGCTGAAGCGTTTCAGCAGCATGCCACTGGCAAAGGCTATGCTCCCAAAGCCTAGTAACTTCAAGGCCTGGCGCCGGGATGTTGGGCGGCTCAGGGCCTGATGGGCGGCAGGTTTATGGGCAATACTGGTCAATTCTTGGAATGGGGTATGGATGGATTCAACTTCTGCCCACGCTGATTGATGCAGCGGGCTGGCCTTAAGCCAGGCTTGCCAAGCGATTTTATCGTTTTCCTCAGCCTGTTCATCGCGCAAGACAGCAAACCACTCCGCTGCTTGCTGCAATGCCGTGAGTTCGTCACCCTTACTCATGCCTGTGCATCGTTGAGTTCACGGCGCAACAGCAGGCAATGCATCATGGCGGTAGCCATGTATTTCTTCACCATGCGTTCTGAAACCGCAAGTTGCTGGGCGATTTCCAGGTAGGTCAGCCCATCAATCTGTGCGAGCAAGAAGGCTTGCCTAGCCTTGGGATTGAGGCGATTGAGCATGGTGTCAATTTCTAGCAGGGTTTCGATCACCATGGCCTGCAATTCTTGCGAGGCAGCGGATTGACCATCGTAGAGGTCCAAGGCATCAAGATAGCGTTGTTCCAACTCCTGGCGTCGCCATTGATCAATTATCAGGCCCTTGGCTACTTTCACAAGGTAGGCGCGCGGGGTGCTGATATCCCTCAGCGACTCATGTTTCAATAGCAGCCGGACAAAGGCATCCTGTGTCAGATCAGCCGCATTGTGGGGGCATCCCAGCTTTTTGTAGAGCCAGCCGAATAACCAGCCGCGATGTGCCGTATATATCTCTGCCACGGAAAAATGCTGGGGAGAATGCATGAGAAATACTGATTTATATGATAATTATTCTCATTCTAAATCTTGGCGCATTCTTCTACAATGGGGAGATCAGTTGGGCGTAATTCTGTGAATAGATGAGCGTATGATGAAAACTATCGCAAAGCTTTAGAAAGCACATCATGAAATGGGATGGATATCGTCGTTCCGGTAATGTGGAAGATAGGCGTGGCATAGCGACTGGGACCGGTAAGCTGGGCCTTGGAGCGGTGGTCGTGGCGCTGGTGGCGGGCTGGATATTCGGAGTGAATCCGCTCACCATTTTAGGCTTGCTGGATGGCGCGAATCCTCCTGTTGCCACCCGGCAAGGGGCTACGCCGCCGACTAACGATCGCCAGGCCATGTTTGTAGCCACTGTGTTGGCTAGCTGTGGGCCAGGCTGTTCAGTGAGGCGGGTAGGACGTATCAGGAGCCCAAGCTGGTGCTGTTTGGTGGGGGCAGCAATACTACGCAGACAGGGTGTGGTGTGGGGCAGAGCGCCATGGGGCCGTTCTATTGCTCCCTCGACCGCACCGCCTATATCGACCTCGGCTTCTATGACACGCTGGAAAGGCAGCTCGGCGCGCCGGGCGAGTTCGCGCGGGCCTACGTGATCGCCCACGAGGTCGGGCACCACGTGCAGAACCTGCTTGGCGTGCTGCCCAAGGTGGATCAACTGCGCTCCCGCGCGCGCGAGGCGGAAGCCAACCAGCTTTCCGTGCTGCAGGAGTTGCAGGCCGATTGCCTGGCCGGGGTGTGGGCTCACCATGCCGATGCGCAGTACCGCATCGTGGAAGCCGGGGATATCGAATCCGCGTTGAATGCGGCTTCGCAGATCGGCGACGACAACCTGCAAAAGCGTGGGCAGGGCTACGTGGTGCCGGAAAGCTTCACCCATGGCAGCAGCGCCCAGCGCATGCAATGGTTCAATACCGGCTACAAGAGCGGCAAGGTGGAAGCCTGTGATACTTTCAGCAAGGGATGATGTAAAAAGCCGGCAGATGCCGGCTTTTTCTTTTTGACAAGTCGCTTAACGTCCAGGCGCGGTCCTGTCGCTGCCCTGTCCTCGCTCGGAGTTGCCCGGGCCTCCGCCATGGCCGCCATACGGGCCGAAGCCGCAGCAGCCGCCCAGCAGCAAGGCGGAAATGACGATCAACAGAAAGCTTTTGCGTAACATGCTCGTTCCTTTAATGCGATTGCGGTACTCCAAATTGTAGATGCTCAGGCGTGGCTTGGTTGTTAATCCAGGTAAATCTTGAGGAAGAGGGTTTGGGCGGCGCATCCCATGGATGCGCCTGTCGTGACGGGTATTAATATTGCCAGCGCAGCGTCAGCAGCACTTTGCGCGGCTCGCCTGCGTAGCTGTAGAAGTAATTGTCCGAAATGAAGGAGTAGTAGCGTTTGTCGAAGAGGTTGTCGACGTTCAATGCCGCCGACCAGTGCTTGTCAATGTCATAGCCGATGCGTGCATTCCATATCGCATAGCCCCCTTGTACCGGGTTGAGCATGGTGTCGCTGGTGGTTTTCTGCTCGCTACGGTAATTGACGCCAAGGCCGACGCGCCACTTGTTCAGCTCGCCAGGCAACTGGTAGTTCGACCACAGGCGCAGCATATGCCTTGGGATAAGGTAGTTGAACGGCTTGCCGACCAGGCTTTCGTCGGTATCTTCCAGGTATTTGTTCTTGGTGTAGGTATAGCCGCCGCTGACTTGCAGGCCTGGTGCCAATTGCCCATGCGCTTCAGCCTCGAAACCCTCGCTACGTACTTCGCCTGCGGCGCGGGAGCAATACCATCCGTTGCATGTCATCGGGGAACTGTAATCCAGCACTGCGCGATTTTTCTGGTCGACGCGGAACACCGCCAGCGAGGCATTTAACGCGCCGTTGAACAGTTCTCCCTTGATCCCGGTCTCGTAGGATTTGCCCGTCATCGGCGGCAGCACTTTCCGCAGGGTGTCGGTGGCGCTCTGCGGGTTGAAAATCTCTGCGTAGCTGGCATAGGCCGACCATTGCGGCGTCAACGCATACACCAGGCCGCCATATGGGATGAATTCCCCGGTTTCCTTGCGTTCGGTGGTCTCTTCGTAGCCATCGATTCTGCTCGAGCCATGCGAATGGAAGTCGTACCAGTTGGTCCTGCCTCCCAGTACCAAAGTGGTGTGCTCGGTCAAATGGCTGCGTAGCAAGGCATAAATGCCTTTTTGGGTTGTAGTCGATGTCTGGTCCCAGATATCGCTGGGCGTGTTGAAGCGCGGGGCGTTGTGGTTAGGGTTGAACACGTCGTAGGTGGTGTAATTCCAATATTGGGAATAACTGTCATCCCGTTTTTGCCGCGAGTAGTTGGCGCCCAACACCACTTCATGCGCCATCCCCAATGCTTGGAACTTGCCATCCGCGTGGATATCCAGGCCTTTGCTGTTGGATGCGTTGTCATAAGTAAAACCAGGGCCGGGAACCGTGCTGCCGCCCAGCGCCACGATGCCATTGCCTTTGGATGTGATGGCATCCCAATCATCCTGGGCGAAAGCGGTTGCAGCCTTGATTTTCCAGTTATCGTTAATACGGTGTTCCAAGTCCAGGAATACCTGTGTTTCACGGCGGTTGGCCTCCTGCCAGTTTGCACCGATATTGGCGGAGCGGGAGAGTCCGAGAGAGCGGCCGTCCGCATAGCGGGGTACGCCGTTATAGAGCACGCTGTTGCCGTCCAGGCGGGAGTGTGCAATGCCAAGGCCGATAGTGGTATCAGGCGACAGGTCGAAATCGATGGCGGCATAGGCATTCAGGTTGCGGTCCCACACCGTATCGAGGAAAGAATTCTTGTCTTCGTAGTCGATGACGGCGCGGCCCCGCAGTGTGCCTTCTGTGTTCAGCGCGCCGCCCATATCCAGGCGTGCGCCGTAATTGTCCCACGAGCCGGCGCGTCCTTCGAGCATAACAGCGGTTTCTGCCAGGCCGCGCTTGCGCACCAGGTTGACAGCGCCGGCTGGGCTGCCTGCTCCCTCCAGCAGTCCTTGCGCGCCACGCATCACTTCGATGCGGTCAAGGTGTACTGCACTGGCGGACAAATCATTTCCAAAGCTGTGATAGCGCGATAGCGGTACGCCGTCGTATTGCAGCGTGTCTGTCAGGAATCCGCGCGAGTAGATGTCGCTGCCGCCGTTGGGGCGGGTGACCAGCGTAATGCCTGGCGTGTTGGCCAGCGCAGTAGTCAACGTATCCAGTCGCTGGTCGTCCATTTGCTGGCGCGTCATGACAGTGACGGACTGCGGGATATCCTTGAGCGACTGCGTGCCCTTCATGAGGCTGGCGCCCTTGGCTGCGTAAGAGCCGGTGCCTTCCGTGGTCAGGTTGCGTTCCGCTGCCGTTTTGACGGCGACCTCCGGCAGCACGGATTCTTTTTGCGGTGCCACCGTGATGATGAAGCTGTTGCCGCCCTTGTCCTGGATGGTCAGGCCGGAGCCGGCCAGCAGTTTTTCCAGCGCTTCGCGCGCTGTGTATTGGCCCTTGAGGGCCGGGCTGGTCTTGCCGCTGGCCAGGCTGCTGGCGAGCAGCACCTGCACGTCGGCTTGCTTGGCGATGCGGTTGACGGCCTGTTCCAGCGGCTCTGCCGGGATATCGAACGCCAGCTTGCCGGTGTCGGCATGGATGGATGCGGCAAATAACAGGCTGATGGCAATGGCGGCCTGCTCGAGTGCGTAGTGATGTGACACGGTAAAAACTCCCCTTCTGTAAACGATTCTGATGACCTACAGGAAGTTAGCCGTTTGGCAGAAGGTTTGTCCCAACCTGGGAATGAGAATTTTTTTGATTATTTTTTCTTTGAGTGATTTGACTGCTTATTTTTTGCTAATCAGCAGGCTGCCGTCTTCCTGTTCTTCTACGTTGACCGGCAGGATATCCGGCAGCAATTGCAGCAGCTTGTCTATATTGTCGATGGCGAACACGCCGGAGAACCTCAAATTGCCTAGCGCCGGCGCTTGCAGATGGATGGGTCCACGGCGGTAGCGCTGGATTTCGACGATGGCCTGGCTGAGCGGTGTTTGCTCGAATACCAGCTTGCCGTCGCGCCAGGCGAGGCTCCTGGCAGGATTGACGTCGCGCGCCGACTGCAATGTGCCGTCCGCCGATATGGTGGCCTGCTGGTTGGCGGTGAGCATGGTGCGCATATAGCCGTTGGCTGCCCGGCTGGTGACCTGCACCTTGCCTTCTTCCACCGTCACCGTCACATGGTCTTGCTGACGGTAGACGTCGAACATTGTGCCTACCACCCTGATGTCTGCCTTGCCCGCCGCCACGGTGAATGGACGGTAGGTGGCCTTGGCGACGGAGAACAGCGCTTGGCCCTGATGCAATGCCACGCGGCGCGAGCGCAGGTGCCAGGAAACCTCAACTTGCGTATCGGTATTGAGCGTGAGCTTGCTGCCGTCTGCCAGTGTAATGTCGGCGCGCTGCCCGATGACGGTAGCATGCTGTTCGCTCCTGTAGGCCGGGTCCAGCCATAGCAAGCCTGCGGCGATCACGGCGAGCAGCAGCGTTGCGTTCGCGGCGGTTTTCTTCTTGCGCGGCTTCTTGATTTCCGGCAGCGGGAATAGCTCTTTCAGAGTGTCGCGGTGCTGTGCCAGTGCGTCTTCTGCACTGTGTTGCTCTTTACCGGGCGGGGGATTTTGCTGCGACATAGATGCTTAATCGCGTCCGAGTTGTTTTTTGCAGGCAGCCAGCCCCAGGCGGGTATGGCGTTCGACCATCTTGACGGAAATGCCGAGTTGCGCGGCCACCTCGGATTGGGGCAAGCCATGAACCTTGTGCATGATGAACACTTGCTTGCAGCGCGGCGGCAGTTGTTCGATGGCTTGCGCCAGCAGTTGCACCTCGCGCTGGGCATCCAGCGCGGCAGCATGGTCGGGAACGCTGGCGGTATCCGGCAGCTCGGCCATGGATTCGATCAAGCGGGTGCGTACGCTTTCGGAACGGCATTCATTCACCGCCATGTTGTGCGAGATGCGCTTGAGCAGGGCAATCGGTTGTCGCGCTTCAATGGCTGGTTTTTCCAGCAGGTGTACGCAAACGTCATGCACTATTTCGCGAGCAAACATCTTGCAGCCAAAGCGTCGCCGGACATAATCCACCAGGTCGTCGTAATGCCGAACCAAAGAGACAAGGATGGGAGGAGTGGATGAGTTGGGTAGCACGCGTGCAAACCAGCCAGTATTAAGTAAGTGCTTATTATAAATAATAATGCTTCTTAATTGTAGTTGGTTGGGCTGATATTGCGACTGAAGAAGGTATAAATGCTGAGAGTATCTTTCAGCGTTCTCTATGGTCTACCCTCATGACATTGCTGTAAAGTCAGTTTGAGGCAAGTGATCGTGTGAATTCTATATTGTCGATTAGGCGGGTATTGCCTTGCCGTGCCGCAGCAAGCACGACTAGCTCAGTGTCTGTTGCGCCGGCAGGTAACAGCGTGGCTGCGGAGCGGATAGAGATGTAGTCTACAATCCAGCCTAGCTGGGTGAGGTATTGGCTGGATTGGGCTTCAATAGCGGCATAGTCATGGTGCCCCTTCTGCACATTGTCGACAATCATGTTAAGGGTGCGATAGAGGCGTTGTGCTTCCAGTTTCTGTGCGCTGCTCAGGTAGCCATTGCGTGAACTTAGGGCAAGGCCACTTTCTTCACGCTGGGTTTCGCCAGCGATGATGTCAATAGGCAAGTTGAACTGTTTTACCAACTCGCGGATGATGAAAAGCTGCTGATAATCCTTCTTGCCGAATAAGGCAATTTGCGGCTGTACGATATTAAACAGCTTCATCACCACAGTTGCTACCCCATCAAAATGCCCTGGTCGTGCAGCGCCACAGAGTTCATTGGCAATTGGTGGGGGTGTGATGCGCATGGTTTGCGCCGCTGGGTACATTTCGGCGACTGATGGCGTGAAAACGATGTCTGCGCCCGCAGCCTGCAGTTTTTCACAATCCTCCGCAAGCGTGCGTGGATAGCTTGCGAGGTCTTCGTTGGCGCCGAATTGCAGCGGATTAACGAAAATACTGACGACCACACAGTCAGCTTGTTGTCGGGCTAGCTTAACCAAATGGATATGTCCGGCATGCAGGTTACCCATGGTAGGCACAAAGGCAATGCTGGGTGCTACTTTTAGCCGAGCGCGCAGTGTTGCAATGTCAGGGATGATGTCTAATGGCATGGCTTATTCAAAGCTATGTTCGGTATCAGGAAAAGTTTGCGCCTTGACGGCAGCCACATAGTCGCTGATCGCTTGTTGAATGCTGGTGGCACCTTGCATGAAATTGCGCACAAAGCGTGGTGATTTGCCTGCGTAAATACCCAGCATATCCTGCAAGACCAGTACCTGGCCATCGCAGTATTTGCCCGCCCCAATACCAATAACAGGAATCTTGATTGCTTGGCTCACTGCCGCTGCCAGGGCAGTTGGCACCATTTCCAGTACCAACATGCCTGCACCCGCAGTTGCCAGGGCTTTGGCATCATCAAGCAATTGACGGGCAGCCGCCTCATCACGTGCTTGTACGCGATAGCCGCCAAATTGATGTACTGATTGTGGTGTTAGCCCCAAGTGACCACAGACAGGAATGCCACGTTCCACCAGAAAGCGCACGGTATCCAGCATGATGCTGCCACCTTCCACTTTGACCATTTGTGCTCCCGCAGCCATCAGCAAGGCTGCATTTTCGAAAGCCTGTTCAGGGTTAATCTGGTAGCTGCCGAAAGGCATGTCGGTGACGATAAAGGCTTGTTGTACGCCCTTGGCAACACAGCGCGTGTGATATTCCATATCACGTAAGGATACGGGCAATGTGCTGGTATAGCCTTGAATGGTCATGCCCAGCGAGTCGCCAACCAGCAGCACGTCTACTCCTGCTTTATCACTGAGCGCGGCAAAGCTGGCGTCATAGCTGGTCAGTACGGCGATCTTTTCGCCACGCTCCTTGAGTTGCTGCAATGCAAGCAGGTTCATGGCTTTACTCCAGGTTGGGGTTGAAGAACTCACGACGGCCACGCATCTGCATCACGCGATCAAGCAGCATGGTCATGGCGGCATCATTTTCGGTGATGTCGAGTTTTTCATTATTCACGATGAGCACAGGTGCGCCATCGTACTGGTGAAAGAAATTGCTGTAGGCATCTGATAGACGCGAAAGATATTCGCGCGGGATTTCCTGTTCATATGAGGTACCGCGCTGGTTAACGCGCTCATGCAAGGTTTCCACGGGCGATTGCAGGTAGATCACCAAATCTGGCGTTGGCACTTGTACATGCAGGTGCTTGTACATCTGGCGATACAGCGCATATTCCTCATCATTGAGGTTTAGCTGAGCAAATAATGGGTCTTTTTCCAGGAAAAAATCGGCAATGGTCGCTTGGTTGAACATATCCCGCTGGCATAAGTCCCGAATCAGCTCAACACGCTGGAACAGGAAAAACATTTGCGTAGGCAAGGCATAGCGTGGTGCATCCTGATAAAACTTGGGCAGGAACGGATTGGCACCCGCGTTTTCCAGCAGGAGATTGACGGGGAACATATCGGCCAGCTTTTTTGCCAGCGTGGTTTTGCCGCTGCCAATCGGCCCTTCAATGACGATGTAATGAAAGCGATCAAAAATACTCATGCCTGATCTTCCTGCAACAAGGCAACGCCTTGGTCTGCACATTGTGCGGCCAAATCCATCACTTTACCGTGGTCAGCAAGCTGCAGGTCTGGAGCAATCTCCGCGAGCGGCAGCAACACAAAGCCACGTTGATGCATGCGTGGATGGGGCAAGGTTAATTCTTGGCTATTCATGGACACTTGATCGTACAACAACAGGTCCAGATCCAACACCCGCGGGGCATTGGGAAAAGGGCGCTCGCGGCCATGCAGGGTTTCCAGTGCGAGGATAGCGCGTAACAAGGCCATCGGCTCCAGGCTGGTCTCAATCTCGGCGACGGCATTGATGAAGTCGGGTTGATCATCATAGCCAAGCGGTGCGGTGCGATAGAGTGAAGAGGTGCGAACCACACGAGTTCCTGGCAGGGTGCCGAGCTCAACCATGGCTTGGCGTACTTCCTGCACCGGGTCACGCAGGTTGCTGCCTAAGGCAATATAAGCACGCGCCATGCTTATTCTCCTGCGGCTGCGGTCGCTGGCTTTTTGGTGCGACGGCGTCTGCGTTTGCGTGGCGTGGAATCAGGCAGCAACATGGTTTGGCGTTTTTCACCATCGGCATTAGCAAAGTCAGTCCACCATTGACCAAGCTCTGCGGGCAGCTCACCAGACTCACAACGCAACAAGAGGAAATCATAGCCAGCGCGATAGCGCGGGTTTTCCAACAAGCTATAGGGGCGCTTGCCCGCACGTTGCTCAAAGCGAGGCTGTAAGCTCCAGATTTCGCGCATCGTCACGCTATAGCGCTTGTTGATCGCCATTTTCTCGGCCTGGATGTCACAGACTTCATCCATTGCCATAAACAAGGCGGGGATAGGCTTATTGCCTTGCTGCTCAAATTTTTTCCAGGCCAACAGGACTTCGTGCCACAGCAGCGTGGCAAATAGAAATCCAGGAGAGACGGGCTTATCTGCCAATACGCGCTCATCGGTATTTTTTAATGCCAGCTTGACGAAACGCTCACCCATTGGCTGTTCCAGCACCACATCCAGCAAAGGCAGCAAGCCATGGTGCAGGCCATGCTCGCGCAAGGCATTGGCACTTTCGATCGCATGGCCGGAGAGAAACATCTTGAGCATCTCGTCGAAGAGCCGTGAAGGTGGCACATCGTGCAGTAGTTCTGCCAACTCGGAAATCGGCTGTTCGGTTTTCTTATCCAGCTTCAGCCCAAGTTTTGCCGATAGACGCACGGCACGCAGCATGCGTACAGGGTCTTCACGATAACGAATTTCTGGGTCACCAATCATGCGTAGCACGCCTGCCTGGATATCAGGGACGCCATTGTGGAAATCCAGCACTTCTTCGGTCGCTGGATCGTAATAGAGCGCATTGGCCGTAAAGTCGCGCCTTACCGCATCTTCTTCCTGCGAGCCAAAAACATTGTCGCGCAAGATACGCCCGGTATCGGCGACCTTGGCGTCACCTTGATCATTCAAATGGCTACCACGAAAGGTCGAGACCTCAATCGTTTCATCGCCAAACATCACGTGCACCAGCCGGAAGCGTCGGCCAATAATACGAGAGCGGCGGAAAATCCGGTTCACTTGCTCTGGCGTGGCATTCGTCGCCACATCGAAATCCTTGGGCCGTTTTTTCAGCAAGAGATCACGCACCGCGCCTCCCACGATAAACGCCTCAAAACCGGCTTTCTGCAATCCTTCCGTCGTCTTGATCGCAGCATGGCTGATCAGCTTGCGGTTGATGTGGTGGGCCTTGGCAGTAATACGAGTGGCGGGCTGATTCGGTTTGGCTGCGGGCAAAGATGCGGATTTTTTTGAGGGTTTAAAAACGCGTTGCAGCAGTTTTTTAATCATTAGAGGTAGAGCCTGAGCGTCTAGTTTAAGAGCAGAATTGATGAATTATAACCGAAAGCTGGATTTATCATGATGGTGACAGAATTGAAAAAGGCAGACCGAAGTCTGCCTTTTATATCGGTGGGGTTGTTTTTCAACTTCCCCTTGTTACCGATAGTCCCCACCATCGGAATACCTGATACGATTATTACTGTAACACAACAATGAATAGTTTCAACGCGAGGTAAGCGATATGCGGTATCGGGCTGGCTTGGATGTGGGAACAGCATCTTTGGGGGTGGCAGCTTTTTCATTGGATGAAGCAAATAATCCAATTGACTTAGTTTGGAAGCATGTGCGGATTTTTGACGAGCCCTTGGAAAAAAGCCAGACAGGGCTTAAATCTAAAAAAGCAGGGCGTCGTGCGGCACGGATGCAGCGTCGGCAGCATGATCGTCGCTTGGGGCGTACCAAGCATATCGCGCTATTAGTACCTTTGCTCGGTATTTGTATTGAGCCATCGCCAGATAGTGGACGCACTCTTCTAGAATTGCGTGCCAATGCTGCTCGGCAAAAAGTGAGTCTGTCCGACCTGATCCGCATTTTTATCCGTATCGGGAAGCGGCGCGGCTACGCCGGTGAGTTCAAGCAGAAAAAAGAAGGAGCGAAGCTTGGTGAAGTTGAAGGTGGGAGTAACGATTTAAAAGTTGAAATGGGGGCTCTGGCGCAAGCTAAAGGTCTAGAGTCCGTTACTTTGGGAGAGTTTCTTTATCAACGGTGGCTGGATGGGAAGCCTACCAAGCTGAAGATCAAAGAGTCTGATGATAAAACCGCCACGGATAAAAATCTTTATGCACTTCGCAGTCAGCTTGAGGCTGAGTTCGAGCAAATTTGGCAAACACAATCGGTGTTCTACCCAGTTTTGTCGACAGAGTCTCGGGGAGAAGCTCTCAAGGAAATTTTTCGCCAGGCCATTTTTCATCAACGTCCATTAAAAGCAGTTGGGGGAATGGTGGGGCAATGCAGCCTTGAGCCCACACTACCTCGTGCTCCTCGTGCTCAGTTGGCTTTTCAACGATTCCGCATTGAGAAAACATTAGCTGATTTGCGTTGGGGAGCAGGTAAGCGGGCAGAGAAACTCACGCCAAAGCAAAAAGCTGTTATCCGTCAGCTTTGCGATGAGAAAGAAGTGGTGAAATTTGAGGCTATCTATAAAGCACTTGCTGTTGCTGGTTGTTCTAAACCAGAAACCAAAGGATTGAATCTTGATCGTCTCAGTCGTGATGAAATTCCTGGCAATAAAACTAACCATGTATTCCGCAAGCTCGGTATGGATGACACTTGGCGTGCTCTGGATGAGCGAACGAAAATTCAAGTGATTAACTTTTTAGCGGATTTGGGATCGCCAGAGCAATTGGATGATCCTGTGTGGCATACGCGGTTTGCAAAGGCTGATGGTACTCCACGCAAACTGCCTGATACATTCGTTGCTTTTATCAATGAGTTGAAAACCAATGAAAAGTTTGACCGCTTAAGCAAGATGGGTTTTGAGGGTGGTCGAGCATCCTATTCCATCAAGGCATTAAAAACGCTGACAGATTGGTTGGAATCCCCGTGGTGGCCAGACAATCCGCAAGGCGATATGCGTCCAGACGAAGAGGCTGCAACTCGAGTTTGCTATCCTCATTCAGTGAACGGAAAAGTTGCTTTGCAGGCTCGTTTGGATAAGCCACCTGTTACCGGTAATGCCGTGGTTGATGGTTCTTTACGGCAGATTCGCTATGTGGTGAATCGTATGATTCAGGAGTTAGGCACGATACCTGAACAGATTGTGGTGGAGATGGCTCGGGATTTGAGCGTTGGTTTGACTAAACGTAATGAGCGAGAAAGTGAAAATGCCAGAAATCGCAAGATGCGGTTAGCGGCAGAAGAGCAAATTCGCTCACATGGGGTTACCGTTACCCCCTCTAGAATTCGTCGTTATTTGCTATGGAAAGAACAGGGGGCAGGACACTGCCCATATTGCAGCAAGACGATTACTTTGGCGGATGCATTAAGTGGAGCTGAAACTGAGTACGAACATATCTTGCCACGCTCACTCACTCAGGTTGGCCTGAAACGCAGTGAAATTGTGCTCGCTCATCGTAGCTGCAATCAGGATAAAGGTAATCGTACCCCTTACCAAACATGGGGACAGTATGCTGAGCGTTGGCAAGTGATTCAAGTACGTGCTAAATACTTTGCTGATAACAAATGTTTCCGAAAAGCCAAGCTTTTGTTGTTGGAAGATTTTGAGCAAGAGGTGCTTACCGATGAATCCATAGATGGTTTTGCTGACCGTCAATTTCACCAGACTTCATGGATTGCCAAAGAGGCAGCACAGTGGCTGCAAAGTATCTGCAAAACACCAGTCTCGGTTTCGCGCGGAGAAATGACGGCTGGTTTGCGCCGTAAATGGAAGTTGGAAACTGTCATACCCCAAGCAAGGATAGCAGAAGGCTTGCCGCTGCTAGACGAAGAGGGGCAGGTCGTTAGCCCAGAGGAGTTTGCAAGATACCGAGATGTATGGGAAGGTCACAGAGTGCTTGATGTCCATGGCAAACTGGATAAATCACGTCACACTGATCGGAAACTGGATAAGCGTATAGACCACAGACACCATTTGATTGATGCCATTACCATTGCGTTGACTTCGCGTGCCTTGTTTCAACAGATGGCAAGGCAATACAAGCTGGATAGTGAACGGGTTGGTGCAGGCGAAAAACCGAGGTTACGAATCGGCGAAGCGTTGCCACTGAAAAATGTACGCGAATTGGCTTTGGCGGCGGTGAAGGAATGCCCACTGTCGATCAAGCCTGATCGTTATCCAGATGGTGCAATTTTTCAAGAAACAGCATATGGCATCGCGTTGAAAGAAGGGGAAGAGAAATCGCGTTTGACTCTGCGCATTAAGGTCGCCGATTTGATAGATCGCAAAAAAGGGACGGTAGAGCAAGCTAGGAAAGCAATTCAGAATATCGTCAGTGATCATGTCAGGGAGATTGTGGCTAAAACCTTTGATAGTAGAGTTGCAAGTGGAATATCTGCCTCCGATGCCTTGGTGCAGCCGATCTTCCAAACATTGTATGGTCAGCATATAGAGGTTAAAAAGGTAAGGTGTTTTACAGATAAGTATGCTGATGATGTTGCGATCATCAGCCACACTAGTAAGGATGGGCGTGAACATCTGAAGCGTCTGCCAAATGCGGGGTATGCTTATCTTGAGACTGAAGTGACAGATGGACGACTTGTTGGACAGCCTACACTGGTTAAAATTCAGCAGGCTATGAAACATAAAAAAATCTCACCTAAAGAAGGCATTATTCGTTTTTATAAAGGCGATACTGTGTTTGATAGTAAAGATGGAAAAGTTTACAGAATTGGTATGTTTAAAGCAGCAGGAGGTTTTTTTCTTGTACCTATCACTGATCCTCGAGCTTACAACGCCATTGAGGAGCCAAACTCAGGCAAGAAATCGTTGGCTTTCAGTCAAGCTTTTAGACTCAAGATCACTAACTAACAATGTCTGACCATCGCATCCTGCTCATCGAAAATCCTGCTTCTCTGTCCGTAGATTTAGGCAGATTGCGGATTAGGCGGGATGGTTTTGACGATAATTTTGTACCACCGAAAGATATAGCTGTTTTATGTCTGCATCACTATACGATACAAATATCTGTGCAAGCTTTACGAGTATTGGCTGACGCAGGCGCTAGTGTATTGGTGACAGATGAGTTTCATCATCCGTGTGCATGGTTGTTGCCACAAGTGGGTAATGGGGATTTGGTTCGCCGTTTGCGACAGCAGATGGCCTTGGATAGCAGTGTTGCCAAAGGCAAACTCTGGCAGGCTATCGTCCAAGCCCGATTAAGTACTCAAGCTGCAAATTTACGAGTCTTGAATCGGAGAGGTGCATTGAGGCTTGAGCGACTGGCAAAGGAAGTTCAACCGGCAGATAAAACGAAATGTGAAGGCCAGGGTGCCAAGCACTACTGGGCCTATTTGTTTGATGAAGATTTCAAACGTGAAAAAGAGGGAGCGGGAGATGCTATTAATTCTCGGCTCAATTTTGGCTATGCGGTTTTGCGCTCTATGGTGGCGCGCTCACTCGTCATGGCTGGTTTAAATCCAGCACTTGGTCTAGGACATAGCAATATGGAGAACCCTTTTAATCTGGCAGATGATTTTATAGAACCTTATCGGTTTGTCGTTGAGCGGCATGTGGCTCTTGGACCATCGGGGGAGTTTGACGGTAAAGCGCGTAAAGAGATTTTGAGGTTCGTAGAGCAAGAAATAAAACTTAATGGTGCGGGGTATCGATTGCCTGCTGCAATTAACGAGAGTGTTGCTAGCTTTGTAAGAGTCTTAGATGGTCGTGGGGAATACTTACAATTGCCGCAAGATGCACTGCTACAAAGAAATGAAGAATATCCATGGGAATAAATGGGTGGCGCGTGATGTGGGTGATATGCGTATATGACTGTCCAATGATTGATTCTGAGGCTCGGCATGACTACAGCGTGTTTCGACGCAGTCTTTTGCAAGAAAATTTTGTGCAATTGCAAAATTCGCTATATGTGCATCATTTTCCGACGATTGCGGTAGGTGAGGCGACGATAGTGAGGCTCCGCCCCCTTATTCCTAAGGATGCACAAGTGGCATTTTTTATTGTTACAGACAAACAATACGGTATGACTAAAGAGTTTTTTGGTACCAAACCCACAAAGAAAAAGCCCAACATGCCTGAGCAAGTTGAGCTTTTTTAATAGTTACTTCTTTATAAATTAACTAGTTGCGAACAACTAGAGTTTATCAGGCATTCCGATGGTGGGGTATCGGAACTGCCCGGATCATCGCTTTCAAGCCTGCCACGAGTTTATCAGGCATTCCGATGGTGGGGTATCGGAACTACCAGAATCACTTTCCCTGACGCCGATCAGAGTTTATCAGGCATTCCGATGGTGGGGTATCGGAACTTAGGCACAACTCATATCATCACCTCGTCAGAGTTTATCAGGCATTCCGATGGTGGGGTATCGGAACTGGACACGATCTCGGCATGCGAGGACGTGCGAGTTTATCAGGCATTCCGATGGTGGGGTATCGGAACGATGTGTACGACGTTACTGGTATCAGCTCCGAGTTTATCAGGCATTCCGATGGTGGGGTATCGGAACTCAATGATCTATCCTTGTTCGCTGGCCTAAGAGTTTATCAGGCATTCCGATGGTGGGGTATCGGAACTCTGCCAGTTGACGCACTGCCCAACGCCAGGAGTTTATCAGGCATTCCGATGGTGGGGTATCGGAACTACCGCTACGGCTAGGTGAGCTAGTGTCGAGAGTTTATCAGGCATTCCGATGGTGGGGTATCGGAACCAACGTAGTCATGGGGAAAGCCCGTGGCGTGAGTTTATCAGGCATTCCGATGGTGGGGTATCGGAACTAGCCATGCAAGCCGCTCAAGCGCTTCAAAGAGTTTATCAGGCATTCCGATGGTGGGGTATCGGAACTAGTGCTCAGATAGCCGAAGGCGTAGCTATGAGTTTATCAGGCATTCCGATGGTGGGGTATCGGAACTCTAACCAATACATACAAGGCAATTTCAAAGAGTTTATCAGGCATTCCGATGGTGGGGTATCGGAACGTAAGGGCTTGTCCAAATAGCGCAATACAGGAGTTTATCAGGCATTCCGATGGTGGGGTATCGGAACTATAACACAATGCGTAGAATTTATGGTCGTGAGTTTATCAGGCATTCCGATGGTGGGGTATCGGAACTGACCACAATGTCTACTACTGGCCCTGCAAGAGTTTATCAGGCATTCCGATGGTGGGGTATCGGAACCACGCACTCTACCTATGGCGAATACATTGAGAGTTTATCAGGCATTCCGATGGTGGGGTATCGGAACTATATTTTTAGCCATAAGAGCAGAATTAACGAGTTTATCAGGCATTCCGATGGTGGGGTATCGGAACCTTTAAGCCTCTCCAGGCTTTCAGGCAGGAGAGTTTATCAGGCATTCCGATGGTGGGGTATCGGAACTAATTCTGACTTCGTTAACTGCGTACCTACGAGTTTATCAGGCATTCCGATGGTGGGGTATCGGAACGAGTCCTGGCGGAAGGCACTAAGGGGCGAGGAGTTTATCAGGCATTCCGATGGTGGGGTATCGGAACCGGAACCCTTGACGGCTGGCATGCTGCCCAGAGTTTATCAGGCATTCCGATGGTGGGGTATCGGAACTCAAAAATAATGTTATTGTCACTCCACTGTGAGTTTATCAGGCATTCCGATGGTGGGGTATCGGAACTATGAAAGACTTATTAAGAGTGGGAAGCGAGAGTTTATCAGGCATTCCGATGGTGGGGTATCGGAACCTTCGTTCTTAGTTCCAGCTGGGATAGAAAGAGTTTATCAGGCATTCCGATGGTGGGGTATCGGAACTCAGTTTGATGGCTCCGTTCTGACTATGGGGAGTTTATCAGGCATTCCGATGGTGGGGTATCGGAACGGTACCCTTGACGGCTGGCATGCTGCCCAAGAGTTTATCAGGCATTCCGATGGTGGGGTATCGGAACTGATACGACCACATCAAACTGAGACCCCATGAGTTTATCAGGCATTCCGATGGTGGGGTATCGGAACAGCAGTTTCATTTACGCCACGTTCAACGCTGAGTTTATCAGGCATTCCGATGGTGGGGTATCGGAACTTCAAAACCGGTACAGCGTCGTTCCTCCGCGAGTTTATCAGGCATTCCGATGGTGGGGTATCGGAACTCCTACCGTCATACGGCAAAATCCCCGCTTGAGTTTATCAGGCATTCCGATGGTGGGGTATCGGAACGGATTTCCTCCGGGGCATCACCCAGCACCCGAGTTTATCAGGCATTCCGATGGTGGGGTATCGGAACGTTGGTCACGCCATGCCGCCATATGGCTGGGAGTTTATCAGGCATTCCGATGGTGGGGTATCGGAACACTGCTCACGCAGTCTCAGGTAGTTGCTGTGAGTTTATCAGGCATTCCGATGGTGGGGTATCGGAACAACAGGCGAGGTTTGCACCACGTCTGGCTGGAGTTTATCAGGCATTCCGATGGTGGGGTATCGGAACCAAGAATCACACCACTTTGCAGAGGTATAAGAGTTTATCAGGCATTCCGATGGTGGGGTATCGGAACCTCGCTAAACTCATCCCTGGCAACTCGGTGGAGTTTATCAGGCATTCCGATGGTGGGGTATCGGAACTGGTTAGCCTCGATAACCGCTTCCGAGGGTGAGTTTATCAGGCATTCCGATGGTGGGGTATCGGAACCATCTGTGGCAGATTTAGATGTCTCAGCTCGAGTTTATCAGGCATTCCGATGGTGGGGTATCGGAACCATGCCCGTAACCTCATGTTACCCGGTTGAGAGTTTATCAGGCATTCCGATGGTGGGGTATCGGAACATGGGCAGACAGCTCCTTACTCAGCGCATCGAGTTTATCAGGCATTCCGATGGTGGGGTATCGGAACCTCAAGCGTCAGCCAGTAACGTGGTAGCAAGAGTTTATCAGGCATTCCGATGGTGGGGTATCGGAACCTCCTATCCCGCATAGCGGAGTTGGAGAACGAGTTTATCAGGCATTCCGATGGTGGGGTATCGGAACTGGCAAGGTAACATGGTTTGCTCCGCACGCGAGTTTATCAGGCATTCCGATGGTGGGGTATCGGAACTAGTGTGGTTGGCATAGCCAAAACCTCCGCGAGTTTATCAGGCATTCCGATGGTGGGGTATCGGAACTACCCGGATCGTCTCGCGACCCCGGCGCTGGAGTTTATCAGGCATTCCGATGGTGGGGTATCGGAACACTCAGCGCATCAATGCGGGATTGCTTTGAGAGTTTATCAGGCATTCCGATGGTGGGGTATCGGAACGAAGGTGAACGGCGTGGAAAGCACCGCGCTGAGTTTATCAGGCATTCCGATGGTGGAGTCTAGGCACCTTAACTCCACCAAAGACTATTTAGACTTGACCAGAGTAAGAGGTGGACAAAGTCACTGTTGCTCGTCTTGGGCTCCCATGCTCTAGATAGGCGTGGCGATGGTCACTACAGTATCCAGCTATACGCAACCCCAAACGTATCTTGATGCATTTTCAGGTTCACGTCTCCGCCGCCAAATAATGTGGGGATGGAGTTGTTGCCTTTGACGGTATTTTCGAAGGCGTGGGCATAGCTAAATGAGAGTTCGTTGTTGTTGGCGAGTTTCCAGGTGGCGCCTAGGGTGATGTGGTCTTGTACGACGGCGGGGGCCAGGATGTTGAAGAGGGTTTCGCTTCGCGGGATGGGTTGGGTGGTGTGGTTGTAGCCGGCCCGTAGGGTGAGTTGGTCGTTGACGGCAAAGACGGTGCCGAGTTTGTATACAGTGACGTCGCGCCAGCCGAATCCTGGGCCTTGATCTGAGCCAAGGGCTTGTCCGGAGAGGAGTCTGTTCAAGGAGTTGCCCACTGAGTTGACGTCGCTGTAGCGGATGCGCTGGATGTCGCTGGCGATGGTCCAGGATGGGGTGAGTTTGAATGCGATGCCCAGGCCATAATTCTCTGGGATGTCAAAGCTGCCGTCTTCTGCAAACAGGCCGCGATATTTGTCGAAGTCTGTGGTGGAGATTTTACTTTGGTAGCTTGCGCCCAGGGTGAGGCGCTGGTCAATGAATTGACCCAGCCAGCCCAGGTGTAGCCCGATGCCATAGGAGGAGTCGTGGCCGCGGTCAGAGACGTTGTTGGGTGATTGGGAAACCTGGCCCAGCCCGGTGGCGGTGAAATTCGACAGGCCTTTTGCTTCAAAGCGCTGGTAGGCAATGTTAAGGCCTACGCCTACGTATTGGGTTGGCGTCAATTGCCATGACAGAGTGGGTTTGACGAATATCTGGATCAGGTCGACGCCTGCACGTCTATCGCCCAGCAGGGGAATGGCGCGATCATAGGCGGTGTTCATGCCGCCATTGCCATAGACGCTGATGCCTGCAGTGGTGACGTCGCTGACGCGTTTGCTGTAGCCAATTTCCGGAATGATGAAGTGTTCGCGTTCGTTGCCGGAGTATTTGCCATTGGCGGATGGCGCTGGGCTATTTTCTATTTCGGCTTCGCGTTGTGGGCGAAACCAGGAGGCGCCGATGTCGAGGCGATCACCCACCAGGGAGAGTCCGGCGGGATTGCTGGCTGCTACCAGGCTGTCTTGCGGCAAGGCGATGCCGACGCCGCCTGCACCTTGCGAGCGTATGCCATAGCCATGGGAAAAGTATCCGTCCGTGGCGAGGGCTTGGGTGGACGCCAGAGGGGAGATTACTGCCAGTGCGAGCGCAGTCAAAGCGGGTTTGAGTTTCTGCATGGAGTGCTCCTTGTGTGGGCTGTAAATAAAAAGGCCCGCGGGATTTTCATCACGCGGGCCTCCTGTGGTCGGGTCGGCTGGTTGTTGATAACGCTAATCAGTGCTCAACTGGCAGTGCTACTACCTTGAAGAAAAACTTGTACGCTGCGTGGCTTGAGGAATACTGCGCTGCCCTGGCGGATGGCGAGCTCGCGGAAGCGTTCACGGGTGATTTCTGCTTCGATGATGTCGGCATTGTTGGTAGGCTGTAGTTCAAGCCTGACAAGTGGGCCAGCCGCATGGATGTAGCTGACCACGGCTTGTAATGCGGGGCTGCCGTTTTGCTCGGTATAGATGTCGATGTCGTGTGGACGTACGTAGGCAAGAGCATCGCTGTTCTGTACGGTGTGGTGCTCGTCCAGTGCGAGGCTGATGTCGCCGATATGCGCTTGGCCTTGATCTACGCGGCTGTGGAACTGGTTGACGTTGCCGAGGAATTGATAGACGAATGGTGAGGCCGGGCTGTCGTACACTTCTTGCGGAGAGCCTATTTGCTCGATCTTGCCCTGGTTCATGACGACGATGCGATCTGCGACTTCGAGCGCTTCTTCCTGATCATGAGTGACGAAGACGCTGGTGATGTGCAGTTCGTCGTGCAGTCGGCGCAGCCAGCGACGCAGGTCTTTACGCACCTTGGCGTCCAAGGCTCCAAAGGGTTCATCCAGTAACAAAACTTTGGGCTCAACGGCCAAAGCGCGGGCGAGTGCGATGCGTTGGCGCTGGCCACCGGAAAGTTGTGGTGGATAACGGTCGGCCAGCCAGTCCAGTTGCACCAGGCTTAAGAGCTGGTGAACGCGACGGTGGATTTCGGCCTCTGTGGGGCGTGTCTTTTTAGGGCGAACACGTAAGCCAAACGCGACATTCTCAAACACTGTCATGTGGCGGAACAAGGCGTAATGCTGGAATACGAAGCCCACTTCGCGTTCACGTACGTCGCGGTTTGTGGCTTCTTCACCATGGAAATGTATGCTGCCAGAATCGGGAGATTCCAGGCCCGCGATGATGCGCAATAGTGTAGTTTTACCGCATCCTGAAGGACCAAGCAGGGCGACAAGTTCGCCGCTGGGAACATCAAGGCTGACGTCTCCTAGTGCGGTAAAACTGCCAAATTCTTTTTTGATATTGCGGATTTCGATACTCATGATGTCATCCTTGTGACGGTGGTGCGGTCAGTACGTTATTGGTCAGAGGCTTTTTCACGTGCGCTGGCGCTACGGCCACTTTGCCACTCAATGTATGACTTGAGTGCCAGTGTTATTAACGCTAGGAAGGCCAGTAGCGAGGCGACAGCAAAGGCCGCGGCATAGTTATATTCGTTGTAGAGGATTTCCACATGGAGCGGCATGGTGTTGGTGAGCCCGCGAATATGGCCTGATACCACCGAGACAGCGCCAAATTCGCCCATGGCACGGGCATTGGTGAGGATGACGCCATACAGCAAGCCCCATTTGATATTTGGCAGGGTGATGTGCCAGAGGATTTGCCAGCCTGAAGCACCCAATACCAAGCCTGCCTCTTCTTCTTCCTTACCTTGAGCTTGCATGAGTGGGATTAATTCACGTGCAATGAAGGGGAATGTAACGAAGATCGTGGCGAGGACGATGCCGGGGATGGCGAAAATGACTTTGTAATCATGATCAATTAGCCACTCGCCAAACCAGCCTTGCAATCCAAAGATCAATACATAGATCAAGCCTGCAATGACCGGGGAGACTGCAAATGGCAGGTCAATCAGGGTGATCAGAATGCTTTTGCCCTTGAACTCGAATTTGGCAATGGCCCAGGCGGCTGCAATACCGAATACCAAGTTAAGCGGTAGCGAGATGGCGGCTGCGATGAGCGTGAGCTTGATCGCGGAAACGGCATCGGGCTCAATCAGGGCAGCAAGGTAAGTGTCGAAGCCCTTGCGTAATGCTTCAGTAAATACGGCTGCCAAGGGAACAAACAGGAATAGGCTGAGAAACAGCAGCGCAGAAATAATCAGCGTCCAGCGTACCCAGGCTGGCTCGGAGGTGGCACGATTGCGTGCTACCTTGGCATTGTAACGGGCGAATTGGGAAACAGTGGTTGACATAAGGTGTATTCCTATCGCGATGCGCTGTTGCGGCTGCTGCTCCACCACTGCAGGCCGTTGATGGTGAGCAATAGTAGGAAAGAGATGACCAGCATGACTACGGCAACTGCAGTTGCGCCGGTGTAGTCGTATTGTTCGAGTTTGGTGATGATGATGAGCGGTGTGATCTCGGAAATCATCGGCATATTGCCAGCGATGAAAATCACGGAGCCATACTCACCCACTGCACGGGCAAACGCGAGTGCAAATCCAGTGAGCAGGGCTGGCCAGAGGGCTGGTAGGATAACGCGATGAAAGGTCTGCCAACGATTTGCGCCTAAGCTGGCTGCAGCTTCCTCAGTTTCTGCTTCTAGGTCTTCCAGCACAGGTTGTACGGTGCGGACAACGAAGGGTAGCCCAATAAATGTCAAGGCCACGACGACGCCTAACGGAGTAAAGGCTACCTTGAGGCCATATGGCTCGATCAGGCTGCCAATCCAGCCATTGCCTGAGTAGACTGCTGTCAGTGCAATGCCAGCCACTGCGGTAGGCAGGGCGAATGGTAAGTCCACCAATGCGTCTACCAGCTTCTTCCCGGGAAATGTATAGCGGGTCAGCACCCAGGCAGTAAGCAAACCGAACACTGCATTGATCAGCGCTGCAAACAAGGATGCGCCGAAAGTGAGCTTGTATGAAGCGATCACTCTGGGTGTGGTGACAGTGTGCCAAAACTCTGCAAGGCTTAACTCTGTCGTCTTGAAAAAGGCAGCTGATAATGGAATCAGTACTATCAGGCTCAGGTATAACAAGGTATAGCCAAGAGATAAGTTAAAGCCAGGCAATACGTTATGTGGTTTGTGTTTTTTTGCCATATTGTGAATTTAGTGTGTGTGGCTGGAGCAAGGCCGCTGCAATGTAGCAGAAGTGGCTGCGCGCAAAAAATAATATGTTTTTATAACGATATAGCTCGGGGTTATTTTTCTATGTGCTGCGGCATCACGCGGCTGCTCGTTTGTTCAACTGCAATGAAGGCTTGAGTGCTTGCGTGGGTTGAAGCTCCTTGGCAGTCACCGGTTTGCCTAGGAAGTATCCTTGCAGCAGAGTAGTACCAGATTCCACTGCAATGTCGAGGCCGGTTTGAGACTCGATGCCGGTAATCACAGGTTGCGCACCGATGTCATGGATGAGCTGGATCAAGCGCGGCAATATCTTGCGCATGCGGGTATTACGCTCGGCTTCTTTGATCAGGCCAATATCAAGTTTGACAAACTCGGGGGCAAGTTTCCATAGCCGTTCCAGATGGGAGTGCTTGCTGCCAAAGTTGCCAATCGCGATGCGGTAGCCTCGTTCTGTGTAGTTTTCAATGGCATCTGCCAGTTGATGCTCATGCTCGACGACACTTTCCTGTATTTCAATGACGACGCGATGGGTGGGAACAGAGTTCGCATGCAGGATGCGCTCGAATACTTTACCGTGCGCGTTGACGCTCATCAGCAAATTGGGGTGTACATTGAGGAACAACAAGCCATTTTCTGCATAAATCTGACGGAAGTTCAGTACATGAAGCGTGCGGACAACGCGATCAAACTTTACCAGCTTGCCAACTTGCCCGGCAAAGCTGAAGGCAAACTCTGGATTAATGGCTTGTTGGCCACCGAGCGAGGGGCGGATAAACGCTTCATGACCAAACAAATCGCCTGCTTCACTATCGTAGATAGGCTGGAAGGCACTGTTGAGTTGCAGTCCCAGGAATGAGCTATTGAACTCTCCCGAAGACTGTTCTTCTAGCCCATATTCATCAAGGTCGAGATAAAGCGATTCTCGCAACTGGGCTTTCAATTGCTCTATAGCGATGGATGTGGAGACGTTTTGCTTGGTCATGATTGTGGCCGCTTATTTATTGACGTAAATCTGGTCAAATATGCCGCCATCAGCAAAGTGCGTTTTTTGGGCTTTTTGCCAGCCGCCAAATGTCTCATCTACGGTAAAGAGTTGCAGTGGCCTGAAATCGTCCTTGTGTGCAGCCAATACTTCCGCAGAACGTGGGCGCAGGTAATGCCGTGCGGCGATTTCCTGGCCTTCTGGTGAGTAATGAAACTCCAGGTAGGCTTGTGCAATTTGGCGTGTCTTGCGCTTGTCTACCACCTTGTCAACCAGTGCGATGGGATTTTCTGCCAGGATGCTGGAAGATGGATACACCACGTCGAAGTTATTGTTACCTAACTCTTTATTGATGAGAAATACCTCATTCTCAAACGTGAGCAATACGTCACCAATGCCACGCTGAATAAATGTCGTAGTGGCACCGCGTCCACCTGCATCCAGGACAGGAACGTTCTTAAATAAGCGAGCGACAAAATCACGTGCTTTGGCTTCATCCCCACCTTTCTTGATAACCGCGCCCCAGGCGGCAAGATAGCTATAGCGTCCATTGCCCGAGGTCTTGGGGTTAGGGATCACGACACCGACGCCAGGTTTAATGAGGTCGTCCCAATCCTTGATGTTCTTGGGGTTGCCTTTACGCACGAGAAAGACGGTGGTGGATGTGGTGGGTGAGCTGGCATTGGGCAGACGTTTCTGCCAGTCAGCGGGAATCAGCTTGCCGCGCTCGAACAAGATATCAATATCATTGCTCTGGTTCATGGAGATGATGTCAGCCTGCAAGCCATCTGCTACGGCTCTGGCCTGCTTGCTGGAACCGCCATGTGATTGATTGATGGTGACGGATTCACCAGTTTTTTGTTTCCAGAATTTACTGAAGGCGGGATTAAAGTCTTTGTAGAATTCGCGTGTTACATCATACGAAACGTTGAGTAGTGTGGTATCTGCATGAACAATTCCTGCGACGGCAAAAAGACTGATTGCCACTATTTTTCTTAGCATGTAGGCCTCGGAGAGATGGGAGGGAATGTGCGGTACTATAAGAAATTATTGTAATAATGTAAAAGAATATAGTGGAATATAATTAAATTTATTGGTTATTTAATGGGTGGGAATTAATATATTTTATAGTTCTATGTATAGAAGTTAATTGAATATGTGGTAGTCTTCCCGACGTGATATGTTTGTTGCACCATGTTCAGTATGGACAACAAGCATTGTGAACTTGAATTAATTTCAGTACAGCATTTCCATACATCGTTAGCGTAAGCTGACCGGACAACCGGAAGCCAGCTCCTCTCTTGAGAGGGGCTGGCTTTTTTGTTTTTACAAGGTCACTTGTGGGTAGGACTTGATGAGTCAGCATGAAAAAAATATTGAGTTGGGCGACGAACTGGGAATTAGCCAGATTGTAGGCAAGCTGCGTGAGGTTAGGCTCACCTCGCTGGAACACCGGAATCGCTTGAACCGACCTCCCAAACTGCCAGCACGCAAGGCGCTAGCGGATGTGGTGGAGGGGCTGGGTGCTGCCTTGTTTCCCAATCGTCTCGGCTTGCCGGATTTGCGAGAGGAAGGGATCGATTATTTTGTCGGCAATACGCTGGACGTTGCATTGCGGGAGTTGGTGGTTCAGGTGCGCCTGGAGTTGAGCTTCGTCGCAGAAACATCAGCGTTGGCAGCAGTGCGTGAACGTGCCACGGATTTAGTGCGCAAGTTTGCTGCTCAGTTGCCAGCAGTACGTCACTTGTTGGATAGCGATATACGTGCTGCCTATGAAGGCGACCCGGCAGCACGCAGCGTAGATGAGGTGCTGGTTTGTTATCCGGGCATCAACGCTATGATCCACTATCGTATTGCCCACTTGCTGCACAAACTTGGCGTGCCATTAATTGCGCGCATGATCACTGAGATCGCTCACTCTGCCACGGGTATTGATATTCACCCGGGCGCTCAGATCGATGAGGGATTTTTCATTGACCATGGCACCGGGGTCGTGATCGGGGAAACCAGCATTATTGGGAGGCATGTCAGGTTGTACCAAGCTGTGACTCTTGGCGCCAAGCGTTTCCCGCAGGATGCCGATGGCAGTTTGGTGAAGGGCAATGAACGACACCCAATTGTCGAGGACGATGTCGTCATTTATGCCGGCGCGACGATTCTCGGCCGTATTACGATTGGTCGCGGCTCGGTGATTGGTGGCAATGTCTGGCTTACATATAGCGTTCCCCCGAATAGCAATATTACCCAGATACAGATGAAGGAGGGGACATCTACAGGCCATTCTAATGGCGCTGTGAGTCATCCGGCAGTTCAGTAGTGAATAGGGCAGGCATTTGCCTGCCATTGATTGGTAATTTTTTAGGAGAGCTTTCATGTCAGATATTCATCAGGCCCATACCGCATTAGGGGATGTTGCAGCGCGCACGCTTGCCAATGCGACCAAAACAGTCCCCATGCTTGGGTCTATCACACCACGTTGGCTAGTACACCTGCTGCAATGGGTGCCGGTTGAGGCGGGTATCTACCGTGTCAATAAGGTGAAAGACAACCACAATGTCGAGGTGGATTGCTCTGCCAAGGATGAGCGTGAGTTGCCTGCTACTTTTGTGGATTATGAAGAGTGGGGCCGTGAGTATGTGCTGAATGCAGTGAATACTGTGGTTGATGTCCATACCCGTATTTCCGATCTCTACAGTAGCCCGCACAACCAGATTCGCGAGCAGTTGCGCCTGACCATCGAAACCGTCAAGGAACGCCAGGAAAGCGAACTAATCAATAACAAGGAATACGGCTTGCTGCACAACGTGGCAGATGGCCAAAAGGTTAAGTCGCGCACCGGATTTCCCACACCAGATGATTTTGATGAGTTGATTTCCCGCGTGTGGAAAGAGCCTGCATTTTTCCTGGCACACCCACAGGCGATTGCTGCGTTTGGGCGTGAATGCACTCGTCGCGGCGTACCACCTCCTACTGTCAGCATGTTTGGCTCACAGTTCATCACATGGCGTGGCATCCCCTTGATTCCGTGTGACAAGCTGCGCGTGACCAAGGGCAAGACCAACATTCTGCTGTTGCGCACAGGCGAAAGCCGTCAAGGTGTTGTAGGCCTGTATCAACCTAACCTGCCGGGTCAACAAAGCATGGGGCTTTCCGTACGCTTCATGGGTATCAACCACAAGGCGATTGCTTCATACTTGGTTTCACTTTATTGCTCGCTGGCGGTACTGACCGAAGATGCGATTGCCGTGCTGGAGAATGTAGACGTAGGCAACTACTATGACTACAAGTAACCTCAACGATCTGTCTTCTTTTGAACCCGAAGCCATTCTGGCCTCTTTGCCTGGTGAGCATCCACGCATGGCGGCTGCATTGGCCGTGGGTCGTGAAGCGCAATCAGGTGGTCACCTGGATGTTGATGAGCTTACCCGCATAGCCAATGAGCTGTATGCGGAGGGGTTTCCTCGTTTGCCACAAGATGCCCCGTCGGTGACGTCGCTCTCGGATTCCGCCGCACCTTATGGGGCAGGCAGTCCGACTATTGGTGCTCCTGTGCCTGCAGCTCCTTCCATCGTTTCTGCGGTGCCTACGGGCTTGCCAGCTGCCACTAACGTGGTGCCGGGCGCTGAAACTTTGCCAGTCAGGTCTCCCAGCTTCGGAGTGTCGCCGTCTGATTTGCCACCAGAATTCAGCCAGGAGCGCGTTGATGCTGTGGGGTCTGTTCCTACTTTACCTGGCCTGGATATCAGTGGCTTGCTGGGTGGGCTCGACATTCCTTATGCTATGGATCTGGGTTTGCTGGCATCACCGTTTAGCGGTGTTCCTGCTAGTGCTGCAGGTTCAGGCAAAGCTGCCAACAGCAAGGCGTCGTCGCCGTTCTATTTCCTTGCCGAATCACCGCGAGTACCCGATGTTGCAGATTCTGCGCATCCACCGTTTGACGTCAATCTGGTACGCAAGGATTTCCCGATCTTGCGTGAGTTGGTCAACGGCAGGCCGTTGATCTGGCTGGATAACGCAGCGACTACCCAGAAGCCACAAGTAGTGATTGATCGCTTGTCCTATTTCTACCAGCATGAAAACTCCAATATCCATCGTGCAGCGCATGAGTTGGCGGCACGTGCGACGGATGCCTACGAAGGGGCGCGTGAAACCGTGCGGCGCTTCATCAATGCACCTTCGGTGGAAAATATCGTCTTCGTGCGCGGTACGACAGAAGCGATCAACCTGGTAGCCAAGACTTGGGGCAAGAAGCACCTGGGCGAAGGTGACGAGATTGTGGTCACCAACCTGGAGCATCATGCCAATATCGTGCCCTGGCAGCAGTTATGCCAGGAGACTGGTGCCAAGTTGAAAGTGGTACCCGTGGATGATAGTGGCCAGGTGTTGCTGGACGAGTACCAGAAGCTGCTGACTTCACACACCAAGCTGGTTTCCTTTACCCAGGTTTCCAATGCATTAGGGACGGTGACACCTGCACAGCAGATGATCGCCATGGCGCATGCCGTGGGTGCAAAAGTGCTGCTTGACGGTGCTCAATCCGTGTCGCATATGCGTACCGATGTGCAGTTGCTGGATTGCGACTTCCTGGTGTTCTCCGGGCACAAGATTTTTGGCCCGACCGGCATAGGTGCTTTGTACGGTAAGGCAGCGGTGCTGGAGGATATGCCAGCCTGGCAAGGTGGCGGCAACATGATTCAAGACGTCACCTTCGAGAAAACTGTCTATCACGCTGCGCCGGCCAAGTTTGAGGCCGGTACTGGCAATATTGCTGATGCTGTTGGGATGGGCGCTGCACTCGAGTATGTTGAGCGTCTGGGCATAGAAAATATTGCGCACTACGAGCATGAACTACTGGTCTATGCGACAGCCGCGCTGCACAAAGTGCCGGGCTTGCGCTTGATAGGCACTGCCCAGAATAAAGCCAGTGTATTGTCATTCAACCTGCATGGGTACAAGAGTGAGGAAGTTGGCGCAGCGTTGAACCAGGAAGGGATTGCCGTACGCTCTGGTCATCATTGCGCGCAGCCCATTCTGCGCCGTTTTGGCGTGGAAACCACGGTCAGGCCGTCCTTGGCTTTCTACAATACATATGCAGAAGTGGATGTGCTGCAAGGGGTGCTACTGAGACTGGCATCTGCCAAGCGTTAATCTATTAACACTTGGCAAAGTGCTAACACGAAAGGCCAGGGAGCAATCCCTGGCCTTTTGATTGATGAGGATGAGATCAGGCTTGCGTTGCACCTGAGCGCGGCTAGCTAAACCTTGGCGAGAGATACCTCAGTTGCCTTGATCAGCGCCAGAACTTCAGTCCCAATCTGCAGGTTCAGTTCATTGACTGAGCGAGTGGTGATGACAGAGGTGACTATACCTACCGGGGTTTCAACATCTACTTCAGAGACCACTGGCCCCAGGACGATTTCCTTGATCCTGCCGCGAAATTGGTTACGGACATTAATTGCGTGAATTGCCATGATAAAACTCCTTTTGCTACATCAAATCGTGATTGCTGGTTAATTCAGTGAGTGGCGCGCTTGCCGCTGGCTTTGGTATTGGCTGCTACACTCACTCTCCTGAACGTAGTCTGGATTGATTTGCTTCAGGCGTATGCGCAATGCACTGGGGCCATTCGGCGTATATACAATCCTGACGCCGCGTTTAGCTGCGCTCTGCTTGATCTTGTGAGTGAATGTATGACTGATCCAGTCAGTCACCAATACGATGAGGTCGGTGTCTTGGGGAATGACTTTCTTGCCATCACCAACTTTACGGCCTGACCAGTGGTTGATATGCGTAACACCAAAATTGGATAGCTCTTGCTTGATGCCTTCAATCTGGTCGCCGCCTACAATTAACGCAGTACTCATGATGAGAGTCTCCTTTGGCTGCTGGCGGTGCCAGGTTGTGCCTGGCGCCGCCTGTTAATCAAGAAATTAAGGTTTATTGTTGGTAAATCTGATCAAAGGTACCGCCATCAGCAAAGTGCGTTTTTTGCGCTTTTTGCCAACCACCAAATGCTGAATCTACTGTGACCAGGCTGAGATGCGGGAAAGTCTTTTCATACTTCTTGGCTACGGATTCTAAACGTGGGCGGTAGTAGTTCTGGGCTGCAAGCTCCTGGCCTGCCTCACTGTAAAGGTATTCCAGATAGGCCTCGGCAACCTTGCGAGTGCCACGTTTGTCTACGACTTTATCGACGACAGATACGGATGGCTCAGCCAGGATCGAGAGAGATGGAGCCACGATCTCGAATTTGTCTGGACCAAGTTCCTTTTGTGCAAGAAAAGCTTCGTTTTCCCAGGCGAGCAATACATCACCAATGCCTCTTTCAACAAAGGTGGTAGTAGCACCGCGTGCGCCAGAATCAAGGACAGGGACATTCTTCAGGATTTTGCCAATGAATTCACGAGTCTTGGCTTCATCATTGTTGAACTTCTTTTGACCATATGCCCAGGCTGCCAGGTAGTTCCAGCGAGCGCCGCCGGATGTTTTGGGATTAGGGGTGACTACTTTGATGCCAGGCTTGATCAGGTCATCCCAATCCTTGATGTTCTTAGGGTTGCCTTTGCGTACCAGGAACACGATAGTGGAAGTGTAGGGTGAGCTGTTGTCAGGTAGGCGTTTGATCCAGTCCTTATTTACCAGTTTGCCTTTTTCATAGAGTGCATCTACATCGTATGCCAATGCCAGGGTGACGACGTCAGCCTGCAAGCCATCAATCACAGAGCGGGCTTGCTTGCCCGAGCCGCCATGAGAGGCTTTGATCGTGACCTTGTCACCAGTCTTGGCCTGCCAGTATTTGGCGAAGGCGCTGTTGTACTCCTGATAGAGTTCTCGGGTTGGGTCATAGGAAACATTCAACAGGGTGATATCCGCAGCCAGCGCTGTCAGTGAGCTACTCAGGGCGGTTAATGTGATCAAACTGGCGATCTGGGGTAAAAAACGTTTCATGCAACAATCCTTGGATGATTTGAAAGTTAGTGGTTGATAACCACGCGTTGTAGGGTTTGTTTTATTTTTGGGGCATCATGGTTGAAACGTACTTTTTCCCTACGTTCTATTTGGGTGACCCGACCATCGTGTACCGTGATTTCAATTGAGCCAAAACGCAGTAGGTCAATGGAGCGGATAATTTCCTGGATCACTTCATCGTTAGGTTTCGGTTTGGATTCGTGTGACATACGTTTGCCTTGGCAGTGTTCAATGAATGAGTGCACTGTAACAAGGTTATTAAATAGTTAAAAATAATTTGTTTTTATATTTTTATATATATTTTGGAATATGTGGGCGTAAAAAAACCGGAAGCCATTGGCTCCCGGTTGAGTGGAGGTATACCTGAACGATAGTGCTAGAAAGCGCTGACCGTCAGTTCAACATAGAAGAAGTTGGAGGTGTCTTTGCGACCAAGTGTTGCAGGGGCATTCTTAATAAAGTCACCACCTTTGAAGTAGGCATAACCTACGTTAGCAGATACTTTATCTACAACAGGGAAGCGTACGCGGATATCCCATTCTTCGCCTAAGTCACGGCCGCTGCGACCTGTGGCATCAACAAGGTTATTGCCCGCACCCCAGCGATCAGTCGCGCTGTCCAGTTTGTACCAACTGTATCCAGTATCTATATTCACTCCTGTGAAAGGACTGAATTCCGCTCGTACCTTGGTGGCGTTGATATTTTCCATCTGGATGTAATCGTTGCTGGACCATGGTCGCGCAAACCCGAACAAACGGTCAAAACGTTCTTGAGTTCCCGTGCTTGAGGCTTTGTTTCCGCTGGCAACACCATAATTGGCGCTGAAACGTGGTTTCCACTCATGGTCGGCTGTATAACCGATTTCAGCAATATACGAATAGGCACGGTGATCCCGCTTTGCTGTCAGTGTTCTGTCCTCTTCACCCCACTGGCGGTAATAGCTGAGGTCATAGTCCAAGCCAGTTTTTCCAATAAGGCCGTAGCCACGGAGGCCGGCAGTATGGATTGAGCGATCTAGGCGCTGGGCGGCAGTAGCAAGGCTACCGCTGGATGTATACTTTACTTCATCACCATCTTGTTTCAGGTAGAAATAGGAGGGGGACAAAGTCACGATATCGGACCACTTGCGCCAATCGAAAATAGCCCCATAAAACCATTGCGATTTGTCACGCTGGTTGAGTTGCTCAGTCAGGCGCACGATGGGCTGTAAAGCAAGCAAGTCCAATTCCCAATCATTTTTGTGTTGACCAAATGTGGCACGAACACCTTGGAATGTATTGGTCGTGTTGCGCCATTCATTACGGGCAATCAGGCGGCGATCAAGCTGTTCAAACGCCATACGGCCAGCCTTGAGACTTACCGGACGATCATTACCGAGATCATCCTTGCCCAAGCCATCCTTGAAGAATAGTTCTGCATAAGCCTGGATAGGTTCTGCCAAGTCGACGTCGCGATTATCACGGGCAAAATTGCTGTGGTTGCGACGCGCATCTTCGGCTTCCAGCGTGAAACGTAATGGATCGAATTTATTGCGCACGGCAACATAAATACGTGAACGTAACAGGAAAGGTTCGTCAGTCACATTCACGCCACGGCGGAAGTCGTTTTCACGGTTTTCGTAGCGGAAGCGATAGTCTGCCCCCACGTCCAGCCAATCGATATCTGTGTATTCCTTCAGCCAGGTTTTTTCTATTGGCTTAACAAAACGAGGTGGCTCTGTCTCACGTTGTGTTCCATAAGCGCGTGGCGCTACCCAATAGCCTTTTTCAGCTTTCTTGGCCAAAGCAGCTTCTGCTGCAATCTCTGCCTTGCGTGCCTTGATGCGTTCTTGTTGGTCAATTTCTTCCGCTGATAATGCCGTGTTTGCCGTTTCTTCGGCGGCATAGCTGAGGCCTGCCGTGAGGACAATGCCGCTGGCAATCAATAGCTGGATAAGCCCAGTTTTATTGAACAAGATAAGTCTCCCTGATGTTGTGTTGCTTCCAGTGGACTGGCAAGCGAACCTTGCTTATGAACAAGTGTTGATGTGTAACCGCTGGTGATACAGTAGGTATTAAAGTTGATTAGAAAATCATGGGATGTCGCAATATGACCTTTATTCTGGTCGGGTTTGACATGCCCGATAACTGCCTCGACAGCGGATAAGACCTAATGCAAATGCCAAGGCTAATATCGACATGGTGTAGAGGTTCTTTAAAAGTGCTATTTGAAAGATAGCTCGCACTTTAGCAATGGTTTTTAATAGTTAAAAATACTTTTTTCCTATATTTTTATTCTATTTCTTGATATTGGTCTCGGCGCGATGTCGTTGCCACAGTACGTCACTTTGTCCAGTTGCTTGATTGAGATGGCGAGCGATGACAAATAGCAGGTCAGATAGGCGGTTAATGTAAGGCAATGTGGCGGGCGAGGTTGGATGTTGCCGATGCAGGGTCAGCAATACGCGTTCTGTACGGCGGCATATGGTGCGTGCCAAATGGCAGAGTGCTGCAGGCCGGCTGCCGCCAGGGAGAATAAATTCCTTGAGTGGCGGGAGATTCGTATTGAGCATATCCAGCACTTGCTCCAGCTCTTGGGCTCGATTGGGTGGTAGTAATTGGAAGTTCGGAATGGAGATTTCTCCTCCCAAATCAAAAAGATCATGCTGGATTTGTATGAGGTAATGCGTTATCTGTTCAGGTAATGCTTCCGCAAGTAGCACTCCAAGGGCTGCGTTAAGCTCATCAACGCAACCCATCGCTTCGACCCGTAGGCTATCTTTTTCAATACGACTGCCATCGCCAAGGCCAGTTGTGCCATCGTCGCCGGTACGCGTATATATCTTGCTTAAGCGGTTACCCATGTTCATTCTCGCTGAAATCATCATGCGTATTGTAAAACATGTGACTGCTGGCTCCTCAGCGCATGCTTGGGTAAACTGCCCATGTATTCACTTATTTTGTAGATCGTGCCTAATTCATCAGTATTGATAGCGGGAAAGCAAGACCTGCGGCCTGCGATTGGGATCTTTGATTCCGGCGTTGGAGGGTTGAGCGTACTACGACATATTCATGAGCAGCTTCCGGCGGAGTCGCTACTTTACTTTGCGGACTCCCTGCATGCTCCCTATGGACCTAAATCCCAGGCTTTTATTATTGATCGCTCGCGCAGCATTGCGCGATTCCTGATAGAGCAGGGGGCGAAAGCAATCGTCGTGGCATGCAATACGGCAACAGCTGCTGCGATCAAGACGCTCAGGCAAGAGCTTGATTTGCCGATTATCGGAATGGAACCCGCAGTGAAACCTGCTGCTGCTGCCACACGTAATGGTGTGGTAGGCGTGTTGGCCACGACTGGAACATTACAAAGTGCGCAATTTTCCGCCTTGCTTGAAAATTATGGCAAGAATATTCAGGTGGTGACTCAGGCATGTATTGGCTTGGTGGAGTGCATAGAGCGTGGGGAATTGGCTTCTGACACAGCGCGGTCGCTGGTGGCCGACTATGTATTGCCGCTTATTCAGGCTGGTGCTGACACTATTGTGCTCGGGTGTACGCACTATCCGTTTGTCAAATCATTGATTGCCGAGATTGCCGGGCCGGATATTGTGTTAATCGATACAGGAGAGGCTGTGGCTAGGCAGCTTCGCCATCGATTGTATGAGCGAGGTTTGCTGGCTGGTACTCAAGGATTGGGAGGCGTGCATTGCTGGACTAATAGTCCTTCAACTCATGCTGTGCAACTGATTGAGCGATTGCATGGGGAGCCTATTGTGATTGAGGCTCTGACGCATCAAACGGTTTCAGTGCTGGAATGAAATAAAGCCGGACATGTCCGGCTTTATTTCATTTAGTGGTGGGCGACGGTTTCGCCAGCCTTCAATTTATATTTAGTCCCACAATAGGGGCAGGCAGCGTGTCCATTCGCGGCAATATCAAGAAAAACCCTTGGATGTGAACACCAGAGTGCCACTTCCTTGGTTGGGCAGTGCAGGGGTAAGTCTTTTGCAGTGACCTCGATTTCCTTGATATCTGTTGCCATGATGCACTCTTTTCTGTTCGTTAAACCAGGGTAAGCCAGCCAATATGCTCTGGAGAGCGACCGTGCACCACATCGAAATATTTCGATTGTAGTTTTTCCGTGATCGGGCCGCGTGTGCCTGCACCAATGGCGCGGTTGTCTAGTTCACGGATTGGCGTAACTTCTGCTGCAGTGCCAGTGAAGAATGCTTCGTCGGCAGAGTAGACTTCATCACGCGTGATGCGTTTCTCAATGATCTGGTAACCAAACTCGTTAGCCAATTGCACAACAGTATCCCGTGTAATGCCTTCCAGCGCGCTGGTTAAATCTGGCGTGTAGATTTTGTTGTTGCGGATGATGAAAATATTTTCGCCAGAACCCTCGGCAACAAAGCCATCGACATCAAGTAACAAAGCTTCATCGTAGCCATCTTGAGCGGCTTCCTGATGTGCCAGGATGGAGTTCATGTAGTTGCCGTTGGCTTTTGCCTTACACATGTGAATGTTGACATGGTGGCGGGCAAAGGACGAAGTCTTGACGCGGATACCATGTTTGATGGCGTCATCGCCCATATAGGCGCCCCATTTCCATGCAGCTACGATCACATGGGTGGAGAGAGTCTTGGCGGAAATGCCCATGGCTTCTGCGCCATAAAATGCCATCGGGCGCATGTAGCCTGATTCAAGATTGTTTTCGCGGATCGCGGCTTTTTGCGCTTCCAGCAGAGTTGCCTTGTCGAAAGGCATCTTCATGCCCAGGATGTGGGCGGAACGGAATAGGCGATCAGTATGATCCTGCAGGCGGAAGATCGCAGTGCCTTTGTCTGTTTTATAGGCGCGTACACCCTCAAAGACGCCCATGCCATAGTGCAATGTATGGGTCAGTACATGTGTGGTGGCATCGCGCCAGGGGACCATTTTTCCATCATACCAAATCAGACCATCGCGGTCGGCCATCGACATCTTTGCTTCTCCGTTACCAAGTACTGTCAAAAAACGTCCATTGTACGCGCAAGGCCTTGTATTTGAATAGCGGGTTTTCTGATTTTGTTGCCATGGTACACAGTGGTTTGGGAAGGATGCAGTTGGATAATATGGCTCCTAAATAAGTTGAGTAAATTGATAGGTTATTAACCACTTTTAAATTATGGGTAATGGGGGTAAAATAAATTCCATAAATTTTTTGTGGTTAATAATAAAGCGAGAGATATGATGAAACTGAAGCAAAGTGTTCTATTGGTATGTGCCTTGTTGTCTCCTTTGGCTGCAATGGCAGAAGCAGGAGATTGGGTGGTTCGTGCACGTGCGGTTAATGTCAGCCCTAATGAGAGTAGTGATCTGGGCAAGTATTTGAATGGGATGACTGGTGGCGCTGCTGGTGCTGGCTCCAAGCTGGAAGTCAATGATCAAGTGATCCCCGAGTTGGATATTTCTTACTATGTCACCAAGAATATTGCGCTGGAGCTGGTGCTTGCCTTGGGTACCCGTCATGACGTCAGCATTAAGGGCGCTAATGGTGTAGCGAGTGAGAATCTGGGTTCTGTGAATCTGCTGCCGCCCACATTGACTGCTCAATGGCACTTCCGTCCTGACCAAACTTTTGATCCCTATGTCGGTGCTGGTGTCAACTATACCCGCTTTATGGACAACGGCCTGCACTCTAATCAAGTGGGCGATATCCGTGTCGAGCGCAATAGTTGGGGTCCTGCCCTGCAAGCTGGTTTCGATATCAATCTCAAGGATGGTTGGTTGCTGAATGCTGATGTGAAGTATTTGTGGATTGATACCGATGTGAAGCTGAAGAATGGCCCCAAGATTGATAGTCTGGATATTAATCCATGGGTCATCGGTTTTGGTTTTGGTAAGCGCTTCTAAAAGCCTACTTGCGCATCAATGCCTGATGCGCGGTTTGGCATAACTTGCCTGATGGCCGATAATCCTATGGATTGTCGGCTATAGGTATGTGGATGATGTTGAGATATTGTTTGTTCGCGTTTTTCTTACTGTTGGCTGGATGCGGGCAGGATCAGCGTGATTTGGATTTGTTCGGTACGGATATTAGCGGTAGGGCGCTGACCGGGGCATTTACCTTGACGGATCATGAAGGCAATGTGCGCCATCTTGATGACTTCAAGGGAAAGGTGGTTGCCGTATTTTTTGGATATACGCATTGCCCGGATGTTTGCCCAACTACCATGCTTTCCATGGCTAATGCGATGAAGTTGCTGGGTAAGGATGCAGGGGAGGTGCAGGTGCTGTTCGTGACTGTTGATCCCGAGCGCGATACGCAAGCGGTGTTGGCTGAGTATGTACCGTTCTTTGATAACCGCTTTATAGGGCTGTATGGAACGCCTGAGCAGTTGAAGCACGCCGCCAGAAATTACAAGGTGGTATATGCTAAGCGACAGGCTGATGCGGGAGATGCTTATACTATGGATCATAGTGCGGGGGTGTATGTGGTTGATCGCGCAGGAAAAGTACGTGCCTACTTGAAACATGATGAAACGCCTGAGCAGCTGGCGCATGATATTACCCAATTTTTTTAGGGTTTTTCTTGTCCAGGGGCTTGGATAAAGAATATAATTTTGCGGTTTTTTACAAATAGACTTTTAGATGAGGAGTGCGACCATGGCAACGGCAAGCATTGCGTCTGCTGGTGTTGGTACTAGCGAGCAATATAACTACGATATTATTCGCAAGTTCGCCATCATGACCTTGATCTGGGGTGCGATTGGTATGTTCGTTGGTGTGTATATCGCCTCCGAACTAGCCTTTCCGTTCCTGAATTTTGATAGCCCATACATCACATTTGGTCGCTTGCGCCCAGTGCATACCAGCGGTGTGATCTTTGGTTTCGGTGGTAGTGCCTTGTTCGCCACTTCTTATTATGTTGTTCAGCGCACCTGTCAGGCCCGACTGTTCGGCGGTGAAGGCTTAGCTAATTTCACTTTCTGGGGCTGGCAAGCAGCGGTGGCGTTGTCTGCACTCGGATATATGTTCGGCTATACGCAAGCGCGTGAGTATGCCGAAATGACATGGCCAGTCGATTTGCTGATCCTGTTCGTCTGGGTAGCATACCTAGCCATCTATGTCGGCACCTTGCTCAAGCGTAAGCAGCCTCACATCTATGTTGCCAACTGGTTCTACCTGGCTTTCATCCTTGCAACGGCATTGCTGCACATTTTCAATAACCTGCAAGTGCCTGTGAAGTTGTTCTCCCTGGAATCCTATAGCTTGTTCTCTGGCACTCAGGATGCGATGACCCAGTGGTGGTATGGTCACAATGCAGTGGGCTTTTTCCTGACTGCGGCGTTCTTGGGCATGATGTACTACTTCGTTCCGAAGCAGGCTGGTCGTCCAGTGTATTCCTATCGCTTGTCCATCTTGCACTTCTGGGCAATTATCTTCCTCTACATGTGGGCCGGTGCGCACCACTTGCATTGGACAGCTTTGCCTGATTGGACTGGTACGCTTGCTGCGACCTTCTCCATCATGCTGTTGTTGCCATCCTGGGGCGGTATGATCAACGGCATCATGACCTTGTCTGGTGCTTGGGACAAACTGCGTACAGATCCTGTGATCCGCTTCCTCATCGTGGCATTGTCCTTCTACGGTATGTCTACCTTTGAAGGCCCGATGATGTCGCTCAAGGATGTGAATGCACTATCTCACTATACTGATTGGACTGTAGGTCACGTGCACTCTGGTGCATTGGGCTGGGTTGCGATGATTACTTTCGGCAGTATGTACCATTTGGTTCCACGTATCTGGAACACACAGATGTACAGCTTGCGCCTGATCAATGTCCATTTCTGGCTGGCTACTATCGGTGTGCTGCTTTACATCACTGCGATGTGGATCTCCGGCATCATGCAGGGTCTGATGTGGCGTGCTTTTGATGACTTCGGCAATTTGCAGTATTCCTTCGTGGAATCTGTTGCTCAGATGCATCCGTTCTACGTCATGCGTGCATTGGGTGGGGTGTTCTTCCTGACTGGCATGATCATCATGTGCTACAACATGTTCAGGACCATCCGTCAGGGCAGTACGGCTGCCCACGCAGGCCTCAATGTAGCGGCTGCCTAATCGGCGCTTGATTGTAAAGACGAGTTACTGGAGTTATTCATGAAGCATGACAAAATTGAGCGCAACCTAGGTATCTTGCTGGTGTTTACCATGCTGGCCATTAGTGCAGGCGGCATGGTGGAGATCATCCCACTGTTTTTCATCAAGGAGACAGTGGAAAAGGTGGAAGGCGTGCGCCCTTATACCCCTCTTGAGCAGCGCGGCCGTGATATTTATACCCGTGAAGGTTGCTATCTCTGCCATTCGCAGATGATTCGCCCTTTCCGTGATGAAGCATTGCGTTACGGTCACTATTCCCTGGCTGCTGAGTCCAAGTATGACCATCCGTTTCAATGGGGCTCCAAGCGTACCGGTCCAGACTTGGCACGTGTTGGCGGCAAGTATTCCAATGATTGGCATACACAGCATTTGATTGCGCCACGTTCGCTGGTACCCCAGTCTGTGATGCCTAACTACCCATGGCTGGCAAGTAACGAACTCAAGTACGACGATATCCAGGATCGGATGAAGGCTTTGCGTCGTGTTGGTGTTCCTTACTCCAACAGCCAGGTGGAGTACGAGCGCAATGTGAAGGAGTTCGGTGAGACTGTCGCTAAGCAGTTGCACATCCCTGATGCAGAGAAGAATCTGGTCGCCCAGGCGCAATTGGGTAATTATGATACCGACCCTAGCAATATCACCGAAATGGATGCCTTGGTGGCCTACTTGCAGGTGCTGGGTACCATGGTTGATTTCAAGAAATACGATGACGATTATTTCGTCAAGTTCCGCTAAGGGGTAAAGACGATGGAATGGTTGCTATGGTTCACTCGTTTCGAAAACACCAAGCCTTTGTCCTTGGCGATTTTCTTCCTCGTGTTCTGCGGCATCTTGTTCTATGTCTTCGGAAGCAAAAAGCGTGGCGAGAGGCTGGAAAGCCACAAGAATATTCCGCTGCAAGATGACGAAATCTAGTTAGGAAAGCATTATGAGTCAGGATAAGGCTACTACGACAACACCAAAAACCACTGGCCATAGCTGGGATGGGATTGAGGAGTACACCAACCCGTTGCCGTCGTGGTGGATTTGGGGTTTTTACATTACTTTCATTTTTACAGTGGTTTACTGGTTGCTCTATCCAGCATGGCCGATTGGCGACAAGTTCACCAAGGGGGTTCCGGGGCTGCATACCATTACCTATACTGCTACTACGGTGGATGGCAAGGAAGTGGAGAAGACTTCTCACTGGAACATGCGTGCCAAGTTCATGCATGAAATGAACGAGATGCAAGCAACCCAGAAGCAATGGTTCGACAAGGTAGCTGCGATGCCCTTTGAGGACGTATCCAAGGATGCTGAGTTGATGCAGTTCGTGAACTCTGCGGGTAAGACATTGTTTTCTGATAACTGCGCGCCTTGCCATCAGTCTGGCGGCCAGGGCAAGATTGGTTTTTCTCCTAACCTGACCGATGACCATTGGCAGTTTGGCGGTACTTACGCTGAAATCAATCAGACCATTGACCATGGACGTCGCGGTTTCATGCCTGCGTTCAAGGAAGTGCTGAACGAGCAGCAAATTACCCAACTTGCCAATTACGTATTGAGCTTGTCTGGCGAGCCTCACGATGCGAGCCAGGCAACAGCTGGTGCGCAGTTGTTCAAGAGTGAGGAAGCTGGTTGCTACTATTGCCATGGTGCCGATGCCAAGGGCAATACCCAGATGGGTTCCGCTAACCTGACAGACAAGATTTGGCTCTGGGCTGATGTGGGTGGCAAGACTGGTCAAGAAGCCAAGTTAGCTGAAGTTAAGCGTGTCATTACTGCTGGTTTGGATCGTGGTGTCATGCCAGCCTGGGGTGGTCGCTTGAAGCCAGAACAAATCAAGCTCTTGACTGTCTATGTGCATGACAGCCTAGGTGGTGGCCGTTAAGGCGGATGGAGTTTGAATAAAGGCTCACGGTTGCGTGGGCCTTTATTTCTTGGAGAGTTGCATTTTTGAGGGGTGATGTGTCACCAGCGTTATGGAAGCAACCAGTTCGACCAGCAGTACTAACAAATCCCCGCTTCTAAACCGGCAGATCCCGATTGTCACGCGTTCGGTGAAAGGTAAGTTCCGTACCTTCAAGACCGCGGTGATGGTGATTGCCTATTCAGTGTATTTCCTGTTGCCGTGGTTGCCGTGGTCGCGCAACAGCGCCGCAAGCCAGGCAGTGTTATTTGACCTGGAATCACGTCGTTTCTTCATTTTCAACTTGGTAGTGTATCCACAGGATATCTTCTGGCTGGCCGTGCTGTTATTCATTGCTGCCGCATTGTTATTCTTTACTACAGGCTTGATCGGTAGGGCATGGTGCGGCTATTTCTGCTTCCAGACCTTGTGGACAGATCTTTTCATCATGATTGAGCGCATGATCCAGGGAGAGCGTCCTGCACGCTTGCGCTTGCTAAAGCAGCCTTGGAACGTCGAGAAAATCCTCAAGATGGGTAGCTCGCATGGGCTGATGATACTGATTTCGTTCTGGACTGGGGTGACGTTTGCCTGTTATTTCACCTATGCCCCCGATTTCATACCACGCTTGTTCAGCGGCACGGCTGCTGAAGCCGGATATATCACGGTCATTGTCCTGACCATCACGACTTATGTCGCTGCGGGTTTGTCACGAGAGCACATTTGTACATTGGCTTGCCCATATGCCAGGTTCCAGGGTGTGATGTATGAGCAGGATACGCTGGCTGTTGCCTATGATACGCGGCGCGGGGAAGGTAGCGCTGGCCGCAAGGCGCCTGCCAAGGGCTTGCGTACACGCGAGGAGCGTCAAGCAGCAGGGCATGGAGATTGTATTGACTGTGGTTTTTGTGTACAGGTTTGCCCAACGGGTATCGATATACGCGATGGTTTGCAGTATCAATGTATCTCTTGTGGCCTGTGTATTGATGCATGCAATAACATTATGGACTCCATCGGTTCTCCGCGAGGTCTGATCCGTTATGATTCCGAGCAGAATATCGCTAGTCCCGTGCCGCACAAGCCGCGCCTAGAGTGGAAGCGTCCGAAGGTATTGGGATACGCTTCAGCACTAGTGGTGGCCACAATCATCTTGTTCTACAACATTGGCACTCGCAATGATACCGAGGCGAATGTGCAGCAAATCAGGCAGCCGCTATTTGTCATGTTGTCTGATGGTAGTGTGCGCAATCGTTACCAGATCAATATCGCCAACAAGACTGAGTTTGAGCAACGTTATGAGCTCAAGGTGCAGGGTATTCCTGCGGCTGCGCTAGATCTTGGCAATATCCCGGAAATCCGCGTGCGTGCAGGTAAGAGCTTGAGCTTGAATGCCAAGGTTGACCTAGCCAGCGAAATCGCGCGTAATACTAAAGAGTTCTCGTTTGTCATTATCCCGACGATCGCAGATGCCGAGCCCGTTGTGGTGAAAACTAATTTCAATAGTCATTGATACATGCTTAAGCTGATTCCTGTGTTATCCATCGCCGAAACCTTGTTCGGCGGCCTGATTTCTGCCATTGGGCTTTACTTCCTGCTGCGTGTTCTCAGGGTTGCCAATTTCTGGGCCGCTGTGCTCAGTGGTGCTATTCCGTTTGTCCTGTATATCGTCTATAGCACCCAGCATTGGGCAGGGGGCGATGTGCTGGCCATCCACTTTGCGGTGTTCTTGGCGAATGCCGGCTTGATGGGCGTGTTTGGTAGCATGAAACAGAACAAGCAAACCATGCATTGGGGGCCTAAAATCATTATTGGCTTCTTTATCTGCTTGGTGATTTCCAATGCTATCTTACTGTCTGTCGCTGGACGTGGCTTGCCGCAAAGCCTGACCTCCATGTTCTTACCCAGTCCGGAGAATCAGCGTGTGCATACTGCCTTTCCTGGCATCATGCCTCATGACCGCAACAAGAGTTATCAACCCCATCTTGAGCAATTGCAGCAGCAGCAGGCTTTAGGCTGGCAATTAAAGTTGATTGGTGCGGATACCTTGAGCCCAGGCAAGCAGCAGCAGATGTCGGTGCAAGTGCGCGACGAGCATGGCAATGCCGTGACGCAGGCCGAAGTCACGCTGAATTTCTGGCGCATGGCCAATAGCCGTGATGACAAGGTTTACCCGCTTGTAGAGCAGGCTGGGGGCGAGTATGCGGCAGATGTGCTGCTACCCGACTCGGGCCGCTGGGTTGCCGAGGTGTTAGTCAAGCAGGGTGACCAACGCTATCGCAAGCAGGAGTCGCTATTCATCGGCGATGAATAAGCCGCAGGACATGGAGGCAGCTTGCTACCATTGCGGGTTGCCTGTTCCAGGCAACAGTCATTTCCACGCTAGCATCCTGGGTGAGCGCCGACGGATGTGCTGCCATGGTTGCCAGGCTGTGGCGGAATCTATTGTTGAGAATGGCTTGGAAAGCTATTACCAGCATCGTACCGAGCTGCCCAAAACTGCTGATGAATTGGTGCCTGAAGAGCTACGCCAGCTTGAACTCTATGATCATCCAGAAGTGCAGAAAAGCTTTGTGCATGATGAGTCTGGTGATGTATTGGAAGCCTCGCTGATTCTGGAAGGCATTACCTGTGCAGCTTGCATCTGGCTTAACGAGCGTCATTTACAGCAGTTAGATGGCGTTGTATCCGCTTCCATCAATTACTCGTCCCATCGCGCGCGAGTACGTTGGGATGACCGCAAAATCCGCCTGAGCCATATCCTGACAGAGATACGTAAATTGGGCTATCACGCCCATCCATTCAGCGCTCAGCAACAAGAAGCCGTGCGTGAGCAACAACGTCGGCAGGATTTTCGCCGATTGGCGATTGCGGGCCTGTCTGCCGCACAAGTTATGATGGTGGCGGTTGCATTCTATGCTGGACCTGCACAAGGTCTGGAGCCCGCCACCGAACAATTGCTGCGCTGGTTCAGCTTGGTGATGACCCTGCCAGCGATGATCTATTCAGCCTGGCCTTTTTATCAGTCAGCCTGGCGCAGCATCACGCATCGTACCGTAGGCATGGATGTGCCGATCAGCCTAGGCCTAGTGACTGGTTTTATTGGCAGCGTCTGGGTGACGTTCCAGGGGCAGGGTATCGTCTATTACGACACGCTGACCATGCTGATTTTCTTTCTATTGGCGACACGCTATCTGGAGCGGCATGCGCGCGAAAAATCTGTAGAGGCGGCAGAAAACCTGCATCGCCTGATTCCTCCCATGGCTACCAGGCTGGATGAGCAGCAGCAAGCGAGTATTGTGCCTTTACATGATTTGCGCATGGGAGACACCTTGTTAATCAAGCCGGGAGAGGCCATTGCCGGGGATGGTGTCGTAACACAAGGCGAAAGCCAGGTGGACGAAGCCCTGCTGACCGGCGAAAGCCATCCGGTTCCCAAGCAGCCTGGGACTTATGTCTATGCTGGCAGCGTCAATTATGAAAGCCCGCTACAGATAAAGATCACAGGCCTCGGTGAGCAAACGGTGATTGCAGGCATTGCGCGCCTTCTGGATAGGGCGCAGGCTGAAAAGCCACGACTGGCAAGAGTGGCAGATCAAGTGGCCGTCTATTTCACCAGCGTTCTCTTACTGGCTGTCATCGTGATCGGGTTGGCTTGGTGGTGGATTGCGCCTGAGCGTTGTTTTGAAATTATCCTGGCGGTGCTGGTCGTCAGTTGCCCATGCGCGTTATCGTTAGCGGCACCTGCGGCATTTGCCGCCGCCGGGTCACATTTGGTTGGTCGCGGGGTATTGTTGACACGGGGCCATGCGCTGGAATCGCTGGCTAGGGTCACGCATGTGGTGTTCGATAAGACGGGCACATTGACCATGGGGCATCCGCGTATTACCAATATCATTACCTATCAAGGCGCGGATGCCAGTGAGATGCTGCGTATTGCGGCAAGCCTGGAGCAGGCCTCGGAGCATCCGCTGGCGCGTAGTTTCACGGATGCCGTACCTGCCGCAGAGCGTTCTATCGTGCTGGAGGCCAATAATCAGCCTGGGCGTGGCTTGAGTGGAGAAGTGCTTGGCCAGCGCTACTTTATTGGCAACATGGCGCTCAATTCTACATTGATCTATCCGGAGATTGCAGGCCTGGAGCCGGGAGCCAGTATTGTATGGTTGAGTGATGCGCAGCAGTTGCTGGCAGCATTTGTGTTGGCCGATACTATGCGGCCAGGTGTCACTGCGCTGATTGATCATCTCAAGGCGCGCAAGATTGCCGTGTCAATATTGAGTGGGGATACGGCCTCCAGCGTACAGCACTTTGCTGCTGTCGCGGGAATTGGCGATTGGCAGGCAGGCTTGACGCCAGAAGGCAAGTTGGCGGCCCTGCGCGATATGCAGCAGCGTGGCGATGTCGTGGCGATGGTAGGTGATGGCATCAACGATGCCCCGGTATTGGCTGGTGCCCAGGTATCGTTTGCTATGGGTAACGGCACGCAAATGGCAAGGGCTTCTGGGGATATCGTACTGCTGGGTGAGAGCCTGCAAGAGATAGAGCATGCCCTGGTGACCGGTCGATTTACCGTCAGTGTAGTACGCCAAAACTTTACTTGGGCATTGGTATATAACGCCGTGGCATTGCCATTTGCCGCCACTGGCTTGATCGCACCATGGATGGCGGCCATTGGTATGTCTGTCAGCTCCTTGATCGTCATCCTCAACGCATTGCGCTTGCGATAGCGTAGCTTTCCACCTGCTGCGGTATGTTCTCTTGCCCCTGTCGCGAAAGTGACTTGTTTTCGGCTAATACGAAGAATGATTCTTGTTGGTATTTTTCTTTATAAAATCATTAAAAATCAATAATTTATATAAAATATTGCTATCTTTTTATTCATGCCTTGGGTATGATGCCTTCCATTAAGAAACCGCTTATGGAGTGCGCGATGAAAGGCGATAAAAAAATCATTGATACCCTGAATGAATTGCTGGCAGGGGAGCTAACGGCAGTGGATCAATACCTGCTGCATGGCGAGATGTATGCGGATTTTGGCCTTGGGCATCTAGCGCAGAAAACCTTGCATGAATCCGACCATGAGCGTCAGCATGCGCGTGCCATCATTCAGCGTATCTTGTTCTTGGAGGGTAAGCCTAATCTGGAGAAGCGTCATGGCCTGACGACAGGAAAAACCGTGACCGAGATGCTCAAATCTGATCTGGCACTGGAATACAAGGTGGTGAGTGATCTCAAGGCTGCCATGGCGCAATGCGAAAAGACGGGTGACTATGTCACGCGCGACATGTTGCTATTGCAACTGGATGATACAGAAGTTGATCATGCCTACTGGCTTGAAAAACAATTACGCCTGATTGGGATGGTTGGCTTGGAAAATTACCTGCAAAGTCAGATGGGTTCTGACGCGGCATCTGTATAAGGAGAAAGTGATGAAGGGCGATAAAAAGATAATCGACATCCTGAACAAGGTGCTGAAGAATGAGTTGACTTCCATCAATCAATACTTCCTGCATGCCCGTATGTTCCGTAACTGGGGCCTGGAAAAGCTCAACGACTACCAATACAAGCAATCCATTCGCGTGATGAAAGAAGCGGATGAGTTGATTGAGCGTATTCTGTTCCTGGATGGTTTGCCTAATCTACAAAACCTCGGCAAATTGCTGATTGGTGAAAATGTCGTGGAATGCTTGCAGGGCGATCTCAAGTATGAGAGGGAAATTCATCGTCCCTTGTTGATCGAGGCTATTGCGTTGTGCGAAGAGCTCCAAGATTATGTCAGCCGCGACTTGCTGGAAGAGTTGTTGGAAAAAAGCGAGGCCGCCATTGATTGGTTGGAAACTCAGCACAGCCTGATTGCCGATGTAACATTGCCCAACTATCTGCAAACGCATATGGAAGTGGCAGACTGAGATTGCCCCTATTTTTCTGAAAAACCGCAGCTTACCCTGCGGTTTTTTTATGCACGCGCGAGTGAGATCGGGATGATACGCTGGGCAGGAATTTTTCTTGACAAGTAAATGACTTAAAAACGATAATGGTTATCGTTTGTTAACGCATCTTGATTTAGCAAGAGAAAGTATCTGGTCGCTTCATATGTACGTCTGTGTGTGTCGTGCTGTTACTGATCGCCAAATTCTGCAGGCCGCCCGGGATGGAGCCAGCAGTCTCAAGGACTTGAGGCGTGAATTGGGCGTGGCTACCGAGTGTGGTCAATGTGCCAGTTGCGCCAAGCAATGCTTGCGTGAGGCCCATCAAGGCGGTGATACTGCCATGCCTATCAGCTTCGCCTGACTAGGTGTCATCATCAAAGCATCGGCAGGATTGTTCCCGCCGATGATGTCAATTTAATACCTGAGTTTTTTACAATCTTAAAGCAAGTGATCCAGCAGGTCGGGTCCAAATACTTCCCGATGTATGCGCTGTGGTTCCACGCCAGCATTAAGTAATTGTGTGCGTTGTGCCTGCATGAACCCGAGTGGGCCACACATGTAGATATCTGCCGTTTGTAAAACTTGCGGCCATAAAGTGGTGATATCCATCAGTCCCTGATGTACACCACCTATGCCACCATGAGCACCTTCTAGCGTTTCATAGAATAAAGCTGTCGAGAGTGAGGACATGCGGCTCTTGGTTTCTTGCAAATCTAACCCATGGCTTTGCCAAGCTGGGCTACGTGTGGCATGAGCGAAGAACACTGGGCGCTGTGGTGCCAAGTCGCGGACGGTATTGAGCATGGATAGCATAGGGGTAATGCCGATGCCCGCGGAGAGCAATACCAGTGGTTGTTCGCTCGCGATAGGGTCTAACACGAAGTCGCCAAATGCAGGTGTCACCTGCAACAAGTCGCCGACTTCGACCTCATCATGTAGCCAATTGGAGAGGCGGCCTTGTGGTTTGCCCGTATCTTGCTCACGCTTGATTGAGATGCGCCACCATGGTGCTGCTGTGGAATCCGACAAGCTGTATTGTCTAAGTTGTTTGCAACGACCTTCGTCAAACTGCATTTCTACGCTGACGTATTGTCCAGGCAGAAAATCTCCAGGCTTACGGCCATCTGGATGTTGCAAGTAAATTGAAACAATATGTTCTGACTCAAATACTTTGCGGGCAACCTTGAGTGGCATTAACGCGCCTGCCGTGGTGGCGGTCGTGGCGTAGAGCGTCTTTTCTTCCTCAATGAGTAGGTTCGCCAGCAACCAATAAGCCTCGCCCCATGCCGCTAGCAATTCATCCGTCGCAGCATCTCCCAGTACCTGCTTGATAGCCCCCAGCAAGTGTTCGCCGACAATGGGGTAGTGTTCAGGCTTGATACCTACGGCGGCATGTTTGTGCACGATGCGTTTAACCACGGGGGCCAGTGCAGCAGGATTGTCGATATTGGCAGCATAAGCAAACACGGCAGACGCCAGCGACTGTTGCTGGATGCCGCTGGCCTGGTTGCCCATATTGAACAGGTTCTGCAGTTCTGGGTGGCTACCCAGCATATTCTGATAGAAGGCCTTGGTGATCGTCAGGCCGTGCTCGCGTAACACTGGGACGCTGGCTTCAATATATGGGCGGGCGGTGGCAGAAAGCATAGTGGCTCCTTATGTTGTATATAAAATGAAACAATTAATGCAGAAAAAAAGCGATCAATCGCACAGTTTTTTTCTATCCATGATCAATGTAACTCGGCCAAATGATGTTGCTGTAGCCTGATGATTACATCGGCGGTATGGTCGTGGATCACGTCTGCGAGGGTATAGGTGTCCATGTGTTCGTAAAAAGCATTCAATCCTAAGTCCAGGGCATGCTTGAGGCCGCATTGACCTTTGAGTGGGCAGGGCGGCTCCTGGCAGTTCACCAGCGAAGTGCTGCCTTCCAGTATTCGGATTGCCTGCCCAAGGCGCAATGAGGCTGGGTTGATGCCAAGGCGCAAGCCACCATTGGGGCCGCGTGTTGTCTGAATCCAGCCAGTTTTATTGAGAAAGGTGACGACCTTGATCAGGTGATTACGCGGAATATTGAATTGCGTGGCGATTTCACTGATGGTGATAGGCTTGTCGCGTTCATATTGGGAAACGTACATCAATACGCGTAAGCCAAGATCGGTGAATTTTGTTAGTTGCATGTCACGCAGTATAAGATTGTTTATTTTTATATGCAACAATAAAGGCAGCAAGAATTTAAAGGCTGATGGAGGAACACAAGCGCTGAGTTGGCCAGAGCGCTTGGCTTAGCCAAGGCGATACAGGGCTTGAGAGCAGTCCTTCAAGCCTTGTTCTGCGGCTGGATAGTCCGGGTAAATCTTGGCGACAACAGCCCAGAAGCGTGCGGAGTGATTCATCTCGCGTAAATGAGCAAGCTCATGCGCGATGACATAATTAATTAATGCAGGTTGCGCCTGTATCAAGCGCCAGTTCAGCCTGACCTCACGCCTGGAGTTGCAGCTGCCCCATCGAGTCTTCGCATTAGAGAGAAAGAGAGCGGGCGTTGGTTCGCCAAGTTTGGCAGCCAGAATGTGCAGACGCCTAGCAAAGTCCAGCATGGCCTCTTTTTGCAGCCAATGAATGACCTTGCGTGCGATCATGACTTGGTCATGGATGTTGCTCGTCGCAATTTGTAAGGTATTGCCCTCACGCTTGGGCTGGCTATTGCGTGTGGATGGGAGGATACGCAAGATGAGTGGCTGGCCAAGTAATTGCAGCTCTGCACCATCTTGCCAACTGAATGCAGGCAAGGTGGCAGCTTGCCTGGCCTTGAGCTTGGTGCTGATCCAGCGGGCTTTACTACGAAGCAAGGCCTCAAGGTCAGCCTGGCGGATCCGTAAGGGGGCATGCACAACCAGGCCATCTGTCGTGATCTTCATGCCAATCGTTCGCCGGGCGCGGCGCTCAAGCAGGTAGGGGATGTTCTCCCCATTGGGTAATGCTAGGGTGTGCTGCATTATTTGCGGTCCAGCAACAACATTTCCTGTTCTATCCAATCCTCGACACGTTGATTGAGCGCATCAGCCTTGATGCCTGCTGTTTCAATAGGCTTGCCTATGCTTAGCGTAATTGTGCCTGGGCGCTTGAGGAAGGAGTTTTTGCCCCAGTATTCCCCCGCGTTGTGTGCCACGGGAACCACTGTGCTCTTGCTATGAGTCGCCAGCCAGGCACCACCAATGTGGTATTTTCCGCGAGTACCTGGAGCGACGCGGGTGCCTTCGGGGAAAATCACGACAAAGAATCCTTGTTGCAGGCGCTCCTTACCCTTGGCGACCAATTGCTTGAGCGCTTCTCGTCCGGCAGCACGGTTAATTGCGATCGGGGAGGTGAGTGCCAAACCCCAGCCAAAAAAGGGAATCCACAGTAACTCACGCTTAAGCACCCAGACCTGCGGCGGGAAAATCTGTTGCAGTGCCAGGGTTTCCCAGGCGGATTGGTGTTTGCAGAGGATAACGCTGGGGTGGTCTGGAATATTCTCGCGACCAATCACCCGGTAGCGCAAACCGCAGGTGATGCGTAGCCACCAGAGCATGCTGCGTGCCCAGCCGCTGATGAGGATGTAGCGGGTTCGGCGTGGTAAGGGAAATGTGAGTAGTGAGAGTGTGGTGAATATAGGGGTGAATATCCACATCCCGACTGCATAAAGAAACGATCGAATATAAATCATGGATTAACCAAGTTCGGTAGTAATGCGGCGCGCAGCCTCGGCCAGGTCGTCGCAGACCCAGGTGTTATCGGGCATGCCACCGGCAGCCAGGGTTTTCTCGCCTTTGCCGGTGCGTACCAAGATGGTTTGCGCACCGAAAGCGGCGCTGGCTTGGAGGTCGCGCAGCGAATCTCCCACGCTGGGAACGCCTTTGAGGTCCATGCCGAAGCGCTTGCTGATTTCTTCTATCATGCCGGATTTTGGCTTGCGGCAATTGCAGTTGGCATCGGCAGCATGCGGACAATAAAACAATGCATCAATGCGACCGCCGAACTGCGCGAGTGCTTTGTGCATTTTGTCGTGAATGGCATTGAGCGTCGCCATGTCGAACAGGCCACGCCCGATGCCTGACTGGTTGGTGGCTAGCGCCACGCGGTAGCCGCGTTGATTGAGCAGGGCGATAGCCTCTAGGCTGCCAGCGATGGGCTTCCATTCGTCCGGACTCTTGATGAATTGGGCACTGTCGTGGTTGATCACCCCGTCACGGTCAAGAATGACAAGTTTCATGATGGTTCCCGCTTAGGCTGCAATGACACGATTATGCCGCGAGCCTGGACAAATCGGCTACCTGATTCATGGCCTGGTGCAAGGTGGCAAGCATAGCCAGGCGGTTGGACTTCAAGGCTGGGTCGTCGGCATTGACCATAACATGATCAAAGAAGGCATCCACAGGGGCCTTTAGCGCTGCCAGTGCCTTGAGTGACTCGGTATAGTTACCAGCGGCAAAGGCTTGCTGTGCCTGTGGCTGTACTTGCCCCAGGGCTTGTGCCAATGCCCGCTCTGCATCTTCCTGCAACAAGGCAGGGTTGATGTTGGGTTCGATAATTCCTTCTGCTTTCTTGAGGATATTGCCGACACGCTTGTTAGCGGCCGCCAGGCTGGGAGCCTCGGTTAGCGCTGCAAAGGCTTGCACGGCATTGAGGCGCTTGAAAATATCTGCGATCAATTGCGGCTTCAAGGCCAGCACTGCCTCGACTTCCTGTGCGCTATGGCCTGCATCGCGCAGATTACCTGCCAGGCGGTCATAGATAAATTCATCCAGTGCCTGTAAGGTGGCGTCACGGTCAAACTGGTGCTGGAACACTGACAGGGCTTGTGCCAGCAGGGTATCTAGCCCAAGCGCAATATTGCCATCATTGAGCAGGCGCAGGATGCCAATCGCATGGCGGCGCAGCGCAAATGGATCTTTCTCGCCTGTTGGTTTTTCACCAATGCTGAACATGCCGACCAGGGTTTCCAGCTTGTCAGCTAGCGCGACAACCAGGCCAACGCGATTGCGTGGCAACTCGTCGCCAGCAAAACGCGGCCGGTAATGATCCTCAATGGCATAGGCGATGTCGTCACTCAAGCCTTCGTGCTGGGCGTAGTAACGTCCCATGATGCCTTGTAGCTCGGGGAATTCCCCCACCATATCTGTGACGAGGTCAGCCTTGGCTAGCTGTGCTGCTTGTGAGGCTTGCGCTGCAAGTGCAGGGTCACCAAGTGCGGTGGCGATCAGGTTGGCGATACCGCTAACGCGGGCGATGCGCTCGCCCTGCGAGCCCAACTTGTTGTGATAAACCACCTTGCCCAGGCCGGGAATACGTGACTCCAGGGTTTTCTTGCGATCCTGCTCGAAGAAGAACTTGGCATCGGCCAGGCGTGGGCGCACCACACGCTCATTGCCACCGATGACGGCGCTGGGGTCGGCCGGGCTGATGTTGGAGACAATGAGGAACTGGTTAGTGAGCTTGCCTTGCGCATCCAGTAGCGGGAAATACTTCTGGTTAGCCTTCATGGTCAAGATCAGACATTCTTGCGGTACCGCAAGGAATTCGGCTTCAAACTGGCCGACCAACACATTGGGGCGCTCAACTAGGGCAGTGACTTCGTCCAGCAAAGCTTCATCTTCGATCGGGCGCAGATGGAGTTTGCTGGCAGCGGCTTCCAGCTGACGTGTAATCTCGTCGCGGCGTTCCTTGAACCCGGCAATCACGGCACCATCTTGCTGTAATTGCTCAGCGTAGCTATCAGCATTGCGCAGCATGATGGGGTTTTGTGTGGCTTCAAAACGATGGCCTTGGGTTTGGTTGCCAGCGGTCAAGCCCAGGGTGTTGAGCGGGATAATCTCGCTGCCATGCAATGCGACCAAGCCATGCGCCGGACGTACAAAGTTGACGTTGCTCCAGCCATCTTGCAGTTGATAAGTCATCACCTTGGGGATAGGCAGCTTGGCAATCGCTTCATCCAATGCCTTCTGCAAGCCTTCGGGCAAGGTGGCTCCGGCAACGGTGAGGTCAAGAAACAGCACTTCTGCCTTGCCATCGTGCTCGCGTTTAAGTTGATTGACTACACTAGCATCTGCACCCAGTGCAGCCAGTTTTTTCAATAATGCAGGTGTAGCGTTGCCGTCAGCATCCAGGCCTACACTTGCTGGCATAAGCTTCTGTGCTACAGCCTTGTCATCAGCCTTGGCGGCAACATCGGTGATATGCACTGCCAAGCGGCGCGGCGATGCATAAGGGGTAATGGCTGAACTGGCGGCAGTCAACCCTTGGGTCTGCAAGCTATCGAACAGGGTTTGGGAAAATGCTTGTCCCAGTTTGTTCAGGGCCTTGGGAGGCAGTTCTTCAACGAATAATTCTACGAGTAGGTTGCTCATGCTGCTGCTTTCTTTGCCAGTTCTGCCAATACTTCATCTGCCCATTCCTTGGGCGCCATCGGGAAGCCGAGGCGGGCACGGCTGTCGAGATAACTTGCAGCAACGGCGCGTGCCAGATTACGGATGCGGCCGATATAAGCAGCACGCTCGGTGACAGAAATCGCACCGCGAGCGTCCAGCAGGTTGAAGGTATGGGCTGCTTTGAGCACTTGCTCATAGGCTGGTAGTGCAAGCTTGTGCTCCATGAGTTCCTGCGCCTTCTTTTCGTGGGCATTGAAGGCGGTGAACAGGAAATCAGCGTCGCTGTGTTCGAAGTTATATGTGGATTGCTCCACCTCGTTCTGGTGGAAAACATCACCGTATTTGAGATCAGGCGCGCCATTAATACCCTTGGAATAAATCAGGTCGTAGACGTTTTCTACGCCTTGCAGGTACATGGCCAGGCGCTCCAGACCATAGGTGATTTCCCCTGTGATGGGGCGACAGTTGATGCCTCCCACTTGCTGGAAATAAGTGAATTGCGTGACTTCCATGCCATTGAGCCAGACTTCCCAGCCCAGGCCCCAAGCACCCAGCGTTGGATTTTCCCAATCGTCCTCAACGAAGCGGATGTCGTTTTTCTTCAGATCGAAGCCCAATGCCTCCAGTGAGCCCAGGTACAGCTCCAGGATATTGTCGGGCGCGGGTTTGAGCACCACCTGGAACTGGTAATAGTGTTGCAGGCGGTTTGGGTTCTCACCATAGCGGCCATCCTTGGGGCGGCGGCTGGGCTGTACATAGGCGGCTTTCCATGGCTCCGGGCCAAGTGCGCGCAAGAAGGTGGCGGTATGTGAAGTACCAGCCCCCACCTCCATGTCATAGGGTTGCAGCAGCGCGCAGCCCTGTTTGTCCCAGTATTGCTGCAGGGTCAGGATGATCTGTTGAAAAGTCAGCATGTTGTATTAACTATTTGTCTGAATTGGGTTTGTTAGCGCGCTTTAGCGTGTGTGATGGCCAATAGTTCATCGCGTAAGCAAAGCGTGCAAAAGGGCTTGATTTTACTTCTTTTTAGGGCGCGGCAAAAGGCCGGGCGCGATAGCGCCATAAAAGACCCAGTGCCGTAAATAAGAGCACCAATATTGGCCAGTTACCCCAGCGGACATAAGGTGTCGTACCCTGATAACTCTGTGCTTCACCTTCCAATATCATGGTGGTGAAGTGGGGGGCATGGGCTGCCAGCGTGCCATCGGGCCGGATAATGGCGGTGGCGCCAGTATTGGTGGCGCGTAGCATCATGCGCGCGCTTTCTATGGCGCGGGCTTGGGCAATCTGCAAATGCTGGTAGGCAGCGAACGAATCGCCATACCAGGCATCGTTGCTGGTATTCACCAATAGGCCAGCCTCGGGCAATTGCAGGATGATTTCCTCACCAAATACGTCTTCGTAACAAATATTGATCGCAACGGATTGCCCAGCAATGTGCATCGGACGTTGCTGGAAACCGCCGCGCGACATATCAGTGAGCGGGATGTCCAGCCAGTTTTCATAGACCCAGCCAAACACTTTTTTCAGCGGAATGAATTCACCGAAAGGCACCAGGTGGGTCTTGCGGTAGGCTTGTTGCGGCGAGGTGCCCAGGCTCAGCATGCTGTTGTAAAACTGATCATGCTCATGTTCAACTGTGCCAATGAGGATGTCGCCGCCTTGTTGCCGTGCATGGTCAGCCAATTGTTGCAGGTAGTCAGCTGGCAACTGGCTGGAAATTAGCGGGAAGGCGGTTTCGGGCAGGATGATGAGTTTTGCCTGGGTTTGCAGGGTCATGTCCAGGTAGCGTTGCAGGGTTTCGCGTAGCGTCTGGTTTTCCCATTTAAGGTCCTGCGTAATATTGCCTTGTAGCAAGGCAACGGAAATCGGTGCTCCTGTAGGTGTGCTCCATTGCGGCAGCTTCAATAGCCCACCGGCGAGCCATAGCACGATCAGCAAGGAGGCACTGCGTGCCATCATCACGTGCTGTTGCCTATGCAAGACAATCGAAGCAAGCAGGCTGGCGCTGATAACGGTGGCTATTGATACACCATGGATGCCCAACACAGGGGCAAAGCCAGCCAAGGGGCTACCAGGGATTTGCGAATAACCTGATAGCAACCAGGGAAATCCGGTGAATATCCAGCCTCTTACCCATTCACTTAATACCCATAATATCGGGATGCTGAGCCATAGCTTGCCTAGTTTCTGGGCTGCCCAGCCAGTAGCGGCGGGAAACAGGGCCAGGAACAGGCTCAGCATGACGGTAGCGAATACTGCCATGGCTGCGGGCATGCCGCCAAAATCATGCAGGCTGATATAGATCCAGTAGATGCCGACTCCAAACAAGCCTAGCCCGAACGCCAGGCCTAGCCACCAGGCTTGCGCCGGAGTTGCAGATTTATGCCACAGGTAAATCAGGCCCGCTATCCCGGCGATCGTGGCTGGGTAAGCATAGAAAGGCGCAAAGCCAATGACGCTGAATGCGCCTGCAAGCAGGGCAAGGAAATGAGCTAAGCCTAAGCGCGGAAGTTTCAAGTAAGCCTCGGGGGTAGTAAACTGGACGGGAGTTTGCTGTTTATTGCATTATAGCGGCTCGAACTGGTATCAGGCATGCGGCATGCATGCGCTACTCAAACTGGCTGTTTTTGATGGGAGATAATATGTTTAAAGAATTCAAAGCGTTTGCGATGCGCGGCAATGTGGTCGACATGGCGGTGGGTATCATCATCGGCGCGGCTTTTGGCTCTATCGTGAAATCTCTGGTGGATGATGTGATCATGCCGCCGATTGGGTTGTTGCTCGGTAACGTGGATTTCAGCAACTTGTTTATTGTGCTCAAGGATGGCGCTGAAGTTGCGCCTCCCTACGCCTCGGTAGCAGCAGCTCATGCTGCGGGTGCCGTGACGCTGAATTATGGTTTGTTCATTAATGCCGTCGTTAGTTTCCTCATTGTGGCGTTTGCTGTGTTCCTGCTGATTCGTGCGATCAATAAGCTTAAGACAGCTGAAGAGCCTGCGCCAGCGGCTACGCCGGAAGATATCCTGCTGTTGCGTGATATTCGTGATGCATTGAAAAAATAATCCTCATTCTGTACGTGATCTAAGGCGATGTTTTCATCGCCTTTTTTATTGCCCGTGACGGGCGGATGCCTGCTTTATTGCAGTGGCGGGATTAAAGATTACGACTTTTTCGTCGTTCCCAATTGAGAGACTGCATGAGCCTGGTGATGGGGTTAGTAAATAACTTAGCGCTTATCAGTTTGCTACATGAGGGCGAAATGGTATTGATGCAGGGAGTACCGGCAAGCATTTGCTAAATGCTGTGTTGATAATGTGCGCCAGCGATATGAAAAGAATGGGAGTCATAGCATGAAATTTTCGGATTGGAAGGTGGGAACGAGATTAGGCGCGGGGTTTGCAGTCATTTTGTTCTTGCTGATAAGCATCGTTGGGATGGGCGTAATGCAACTCTCTGTCGTGGGCAAGACTGCGAAGCAGGTGACGGCGGACGAATTGCCAAAAGAGCGACTGGCACAAGAGTGGCTATCAAATGTGAAGCAGAATGGCATCCGCATTTATGCGGCATTGATGATGCAGGACGCTGTCATGGTGGACATGTATAAAAAGCAGATTGCAGAGACAGTCGAGATCAATAACGAACTGAGTCGAAAGCTGGAGTCCTCTATTTCCAACCCCGAAGCTAAACTCAAGTTCGCTGATGTCCAGGAAAAATTCAAGGCATTCGCCAGCCGCCGAGATGAGCTGATGAACTTGCGTGACCAGCGGGCAATTGATGCTGCCACCATGGAGCAAAGGATCAGGATGGAACTCCTGCCAGCGCGTGAGGTTTATTTTGCCGCGATTGAGGATTTTGTTGCTTTTGAGCGGGGTGTTATCGATGCTGCCGGTAATCAGATACAGGATGTGAAAAACTCCAGTAGTTTATGGTTCCTGATATTGGGGGCGATTGCTTTGGGTGTAGGTATATTCAGCGCGTTGCGTCTTTCCCAAGGCATTACCCGCCCGATTGCGGATGCAGTGAAGTTGGCAGAGACGGTGGCATCAGGCGATCTGACGGCAACGGTCAAGGCGAGCTCCAAGGATGAAATTGGCCAGTTATTACAAGCATTGGGCAAGATGAATGATAACTTGGCCAAGATTGTGGCCGATGTCCGGCATGGGACAGAGTCTATTGCAACCAGTGCAGGTGAAATTGCCAATGGCAATCTGGATTTGTCATCCCGCACCGAGGAGCAGGCCAGTTCACTGGAGGAAACGGCGTCTGCCATGGAAGAGTTGACCTCTACCGTGAAGCAGAATGCTGATAATGCAAGGCAGGCTAACCAGCTCGCTGTTAGTGCTTCCAGTGTGGCAGTGCAAGGTGGGCAAGTGGTGGATCAGGTGATTAGCACAATGGGCACTATCACCGAGTCTTCCAAACGGATATCTGACATCATCGGAGTGATTGATGGTATTGCCTTCCAGACCAATATCTTGGCATTGAATGCTGCGGTAGAGGCCGCGCGTGCAGGAGAGCAGGGGCGTGGATTCGCGGTGGTAGCAAGTGAGGTGCGGAATTTGGCGCAACGCTCTGCCAATGCGGCCAAGGAAATTAAAGGCTTGATAACAGATTCGGTCGAGAGTGTGGAAGCTGGTAGCAAGCTGGTGGCACAGGCTGGAGCGACGATCAGCGAAGTGGTGGAAAGCGTACGTCGAGTAACAGATATCGTCAGTGAAATCAGCGCTGCAAGTGCGGAGCAAAGTACCGGTATTGAGCAGATCAACCAAGCTGTGGTGCAAATGGATGAGGTTACACAGCAGAATGCCGCGCTGGTGGAAGAAGCTGCGGCTGCTTCACAGGCAATGCAGGATCAATCCAACAAGTTGGAGCAATTGGTGAGTGTGTTCAAGGTGAACGGTGGGCAAGCTCGAACCGTGACTGAGCATGCGCCGAAACCGCGACCAAAGCCTGTGGCTGTGCATAAGCCCAAGCCTAAACTGGTTGCCTCTACTGTTAAAGCAGTGGGCAATGCAGGGGCGGGTGCAGCGGCTGTGGTCGCAGGAGATGAGTGGACCGAATTCTAGAGATTATTTTCCCGATAAAGCAAAAGCCGGATTGATTCCGGCTTTTTTATTGAATGGGCATTCGATCTAAAGATCAGGTGTGAAGTGGCTGGGTGCGGCGGCGTCCTTGCCATCATGGTTCATGAAAACTACCATCACGACATTGTCACCGACGAAATCGAGTTCGGTGGTCTGGTAATAGCTGCCTGCTAAGTCGGTATTGATGTAATGGTATTGCCAGACCGAGGCCATCAGTTCATCAGTACCTGGACGATGATAATCCTTCTTGCTAGCGGGCTCGCCAAACTGGGCAATGATGGAGGCTTTGTCAAACTGATGGATGTTCTCGATAAACTCAGTTTCAGCAGTCGGTATAGGTGTGTTTGACTGAGGTTGATGCTCCTCTGCCAACACCGGGGAAGAAAATAGCGGTAACAACAGGGTAAGCCACACGATGCGCATCACGTTACTCCCTATCGAGGGTATCAGTCTATTTTGATAAGTGTTTTGATCTAAAGTTCCTGATTCAACAAGGTGTTATAGCTGAATTTGTAACTTTCTATATCTCATTTTCCGTGTGTGTTGGCGGAGTGATTTCAATAAGTAGAGAGTAGACGCGTCGGCTATCCGCGCGTAGTACTGTGACGTTGAGATCATCGAAGCTTACTTCCTCACCGCGCTTGGGCATGTGCTGGAATTTGCTGACGACCAAGCCGCCAATGGTAGAAAACTCTTCATCGCTGAGTGAGGTACCAAGAATCTCATTGAAGTCGGCAATTTCGGTCAGTGCTTTGACGCGATAGCGTCCATGCGCATCCTGAATAATGTTGTCTTCGTTTTCGTCTTCGTCAAATTCGTCTTCGATGTCACCAACGATCTGCTCCAGCACATCCTCAATCGTCACCATGCCCGCGACACCGCCGTACTCATCAACAACGATAGCGATATGGTTACGATTGCTGCGGAATTCCTTCAGGAGCACATTCAGGCGCTTGGATTCTGGGATGAAGACGGCGGGGCGCAATATCTCGCGTACGTCAAAATCCTTGCCGCTGTAGAAGCGCAGTAGATCCTTAGCGAGCAGGATGCCGATGACGTCATCCTTGTTTTCGTCAATCACTGGGAAGCGCGAGTGTGCAGCCTCAATGACGAAGGGGATGAATTTCTCAGGCGGGTCAGTGATGTCGATGACATCCATTTGCGAGCGCGGGATCATGATGTCGCGCACCTGCATCTCGGAAACCTGTAGTACCCCCTCGATCATGGAAAGGGCGTCGGCATCAAGGAGGCTGTTTTCGTAGGCAGTGTGGAGTTGTTCGATGAGTTGCTCGCGGTCTTCTGGTTCGCGTAGCAGGAAGTTGGTCAGGCGTTCCAGCCAGTGTGGTTTGTCGTTGGAACTACGTTTGTCGGGTTCTGCCATGATGATGGGTTAAGACTTCTGTTTTTCTGATAAATAAGGGTCGACATAGCCAAGCTGCACCATGATGAAGGATTCTATCGACTCCATCAGTTCCGCCTGCGCCTCTTCTTCGTGGTCGTAGCCGTGCATGTGCAGTATGCCATGCACGGTGAGATGTGCATAATGCGCTTCTAGGCTGATGCCTTGTTCTTGAGCTTCCTTTTCCACCACTGGAGCACAAAGAATAATGTCGCCGATCAGCCAGGGTTCTTCCGTCAGCGGAAATGTCAGTACATTGGTCGCGTAGTCTTTACCACGATAATCACGATTGAGCGTGCGTCCTTCTTCCTCGTCAACGATGCGCAAGGTCGCTTCGGTATCTACGCGCAAGGTGGTCCGCGCCCATTTGCGGAATTGCTTCTCGCTGGGGACGCTGTTGTTGCTTTCGGTGGCGTATTGCACGCTCATGGCGAGCTTGGGCATGACTTATTCCCTGCTTGCTTCAGGCTTGGTGGAATTGGGTTGTGCATGGCGCTCGCTATCGTAGCGCTCGTAGGCATTGATGATCTTTTGTACCAAGGGGTGGCGCACGACGTCTTCTGAAAGGAATTGTGAGAAGGCAATACCGCGTACATCCTTGAGCACTTTTTGCGCTTCTACCAGGCCGCTTTTCTGGCCGCGTGCGAGGTCGATCTGGGTGACATCGCCGGTAATCACCGCCTTGGTGCCGAAGCCGATGCGGGTGAGGAACATCTTCATCTGTTCTGGCGTTGTGTTCTGGGCTTCATCCAGGATGATGAAGCTCTGGTTCAGGGTGCGACCGCGCATATAAGCCAGTGGGGCAACCTCAATCGCACCGCGCTCGAACATCTTGTTGACCGAGTCATAGCCGGCTAAGTCGTATAGCGCATCGTAAAGTGGGCGCAGGTAAGGGTCGACTTTCTGCGAAAGGTCGCCGGGCAAAAAGCCAAGTCGCTCGCCCGCTTCCACAGCAGGGCGCACTAGGACGATGCGCTTGACGCGGTCTCGCGTCATGGCGTCAATCGCGCTGGCGACGGCGAGATAAGTTTTGCCCGTGCCTGCAGGGCCGATGCCGAAAGTAATATCGAAATCCTGAATTTGCTGCAAGTAGCTAACCTGGCGCGGTGTGCGGCCATGTAAATCTTGGCGGCGCGTCATCAGTGTAGGCATGGGGGTGGCAACCTGGTCGGCAGGTAGGCGATCAAGCTCCACCAAGCCCAATTGGATTTCCTCTAGGCTGATGGGTTTGCCTGCCCGTTCGTAATAGTTTTCAACCAGTTGGGCAGCCAGCCGAGTGTTGCCCAACGCACCAGAGAAGCGGAAATACGCGCCACGTCGCGAGATACCGACATCCAGTGCATCTTCTATCTGTTTGAGGTTTTCATCCAGCGCACCGCACAGATTGGCCAGGCGCAGGTTGTCTTCAGGGTGTAAGGTAAGCTCCACAGGCAGTCCTATATCAGCTCGCCGCGCAAGGTATGCGAGGCTGCCTCGGTAATTCGTACATTGACGAATTGGTTGATTAGTGTCGCATCGCCGGGGAAATTGACGATGCGGTTATTGTCGGTACGCCCTGCAAGCTCGCTGGTACTCTTGACAGAGACGCTTTCGATCAGTACTCGTTGCACACTGCCAACCATGGCCTGGCTAATGGCTTTGCCCTGTTCTTCATTGAGCGCTTGCAAGCGTAGGAGGCGTTCTTGTTTTTCATCGGCACTGCATTCATCGGGCAGGTAAGAGGCAGGTGTGCCTGGGCGGGGGCTGTAGGTAAAGCTGAAGCTGAAATCAAAGCCCACATCACGCATCAGTTTCATGGTGGCGGCAAAATCTTGCTCGGTTTCACCGGGGAAGCCGATGATGAAGTCGGACGTGATGCAGATATCCGGCCTTGCCGCACGCAGCTTGCGAATGACGGATTTGTACTGCAAGGCGGTGTAGTTGCGCTTCATGTTCATGAGCACGCGGTCTGACCCGGCCTGCACCGGCAGATGCAGGTGCGACACCAGCTTGGGGATGCGCGCATAGCAGTCTATCAAGGCAGGCGTCATCTCGTTCGGGTGCGAGGTGGTATAGCGGATGCGTTCGATCTCGGGGATTTCCGCGAGATACTCGAGCAATAGGGCTAGGTCGGCAGCTTCACCCTCAGCTGTTTGGCTGCGATAGCCATTGACGTTTTGTCCGAGGAGGGTGATTTCCTTGACACCTTGCTCAGCAAGCTGGATCGCCTCAGTGAGGATGTCGTCAAATGGGCGCGATACCTCGTCTCCGCGCGTATATGGCACGACGCAGAACGTGCAGTATTTGCTGCAGCCCTCCATGATGGAGAGAAAAGCCGCTGCGCCTTCCACGCGCGGCGGCGGTAGGTGGTCGAATTTTTCCACCTCGGGGAAACTGATGTCCACCTGTGCAATGCCAGTCTTGCGCTTGGATTGGATCATGTCCGGCAGGCGGTGCAGGGTTTGCGGGCCGAAGACGACATCCACATATGGAGCGCGGGCAACGATGCTTTCGCCTTCTTGGCTGGCAACGCAGCCGCCTACGCCAATCACCAGGTTGGGGTTCTTTTCCTTGAGCGGGCCGAAGCGGCCAAGGTGGCTGAACACTTTTTCCTGCGCCTTTTCGCGTACAGAGCAGGTATTGAGCAGGATAACGTCGGCTTCTTCGGGGTTTTCCGTGGTTTGCATGCCTTCGGCTGCATGCAGCATATCCAACATGCGTGATGAGTCATACTCGTTCATCTGGCAACCAAAGGTTTTGATAAAGACTTTTTTAGGCGGATTCATACAGCGGGTCAAACTGCGCTCAAAGCGAGGGAAGGGCGAAAGATAGGCGATGCAGGCTGCAAAATAGCGTAAGAAAAACAGTAGGGTAAGGCTTTATTTTAGCGTAGCTGCTGCGGAAAGCCAATCATAGCGTCGTTTCATTACCAATTTATCTGACCGTTGTTGTTGCCATGCGCTCGTGCTCTGTGTCGTCACGCCTACATTGAAAATGGAATAAAATGGCGCGCATGGAAACATTGCCTATCTTCATGAAAGTACAAAGCCGCCCTTGCCTGGTAGTTGGGGGCGGCGAAGTCGCTAGCCGTAAAGTCAACTTGCTGGAAAAGGCAGGGGCGAGTATCACGGTGGTTGCCCCTGATCTGCATCCCGAGTTGCAACAATTGCTAGTGGATAGCCACATTCGTCATCTGCAGGCCGTGTTTGATCCTGCTCAGCTGGATGGCGTCATGATCGTGATTGCCGCGACTGATGATGCCGAGGTCAATCGTGCGGTTTCTCAAGCAGCGCAGGCACGTAATATTCCGGTGAACGTGGTGGATGCGCCAGAGTTATGTACTTTCATCGTACCTTCGATTGTGGATCGTTCCCCTTTGCTAGTGGCGGTGTCCAGCGGCGGAGCAGCGCCCGTACTGGCGCGTATGCTGCGTACGCGCATTGAGACCATGATCCCCGCCACTTATGGCCGCTTGGCAGCGTTTGCTGCTGAATTTCGCGATGCCGTGAAACGTCGCTTTTCTACTAGCCAGCAGCGGCGTATTTTCTGGGAAGATGTATTTCAGGGGGCGGTTGGTGAGTTGGTATTGTCAGGGCAGGAGCCAGCAGCGCGTCATGCCATGGAGCAAGCGCTGGCTGGTGATGGGGAGTTGCATCATGGCGAGGTGTATCTGGTTGGTGGTGGGCCCGGTGATCCAGATTTACTGACTTTTCGGGCTTTGCGACTTATGCAGCAGGCGGATGTTTGCGTTTATGACAAGCTGGTGAGTCGGGAAGTGATGGAGCTGGTGCGGCGTGATGCGGAGTTGATCTATGTCGGTAAGTCGCGCGACCAGCATACTTTGCCCCAGGAGGATATTAACCAGCTATTGGTGCGTCTTGCCCAGGAGGGTAAGCGCGTACTGCGGTTGAAAGGTGGCGATCCGTTTATTTTTGGCCGAGGTGGCGAAGAAATCGAAACCCTCATGGAGCATGGTATTCCCTTCCAGGTGGTGCCTGGCATTACTGCTGCCAATGGCGTATCGAGTTATGCCGGAATTCCGCTGACGCATCGGGATTATGCCCAGTCATGCTTGTTCACTACAGGGCATCTCAAGGATGGCTCCGTTGATCTGGATTGGACGGCATTGGTGCGTCCTAAGCAAACTGTGGTGATTTACATGGGCTTGGTGGGGTTGTCGGAAATTTGCCGCCAGCTGGTGCAGCATGGTGCGCCTCATAGCATGCCTATCGCGATCATTCAGCAGGGCACTACCCAACGGCAACGTGTGGTAGAGGGTACATTGGAGACATTGCCAGGGTTGGTGGAGCAAGCAGGGCTAAGAGCGCCGTGCCTGATTATTGTCGGCGAGGTTGTGCGTTTACGCGAAAAGCTTGCTTGGTTTGCGCCGTCACCTGAGGCTGAATCGGCAAGGTAAGCCGTGCTTCCAGCCCGCCCTGTGGTCGGTTGAGCAGGGTGAGCTGGCCTTTATGCAACTTGGCGATACGATCAGAAATTGCCAACCCCAGTCCACTGCCACTCTTGTTGCCGCGGGCCGTATCCAGGCGCTCGAATGGGCGCAGTAACCTTTCCATCTGTGAAGCTGGAATGCCGGGGCCGTTATCCAGTACGCTGAGAATGATGTTGCCTGCCGTAATGCGCGTCATGACCGTCACATCGCCGCCGCCATAGGCGAAGGCATTGTCGATCAGGTTGGTGAGCAGGCGCTGCATGGCTAGGGGACGCACGGGGATGAGGTGGGTAGGTGCCAGGGAGACCGTCAGCTTGCGGCCAGCACGAATATGGCGATCAGCAATGGAAGTGAGTAAGGCGTTGAGGTCCATCATTTGCGTGGGCTCACCCTCAATCCCACGGACAAAATCCAGGAACTGGTGAATGATGCTATCCATATCGCCAATATCCTGGATCATGCCTACTTTCAGGCTGGCACAATATTCATCTGGCAACATTTCCACGGAAAGCCGCAAGCGCGCAAGCGGTGTGCGCAGATCGTGTGAAATCCCCGCTAGCAGCAGTGTGCGCTCGTTATCGAGCCGTACCAGGGCCTCGGTCATTTCATTGAAGGTGCGGCTCACCTCGCGTAGCTCATGCGCGCCTTCTTCAGGCAAGGGCGGTGGGTACTCACCACTACTAAGCCGCCCTGCTGCCTTAACGAGCAGGCGTAAGGGGTGGTGAATGTTGGAGGCGATCAGGTAGGCACCCAGTAGTGACAGCATTATCACTAGCGCCCCCCAGCCTAGCCACTGCCAAGGAAATGGGCGATCGACCTGAATGCGCGGAATGACCACCCAGTAATCATCTTGCCCTAGGCTAAAGCTCACCCACAGGCCGGGGATGCCAAAATGGTTGAGGACTACCAAGGTGTCCTTGCCCAGGCGTTCGCGGATTTTCTCCGCGATCATGCGGATGAGGTGGTCATTGGGTAGCGGCTCAATTTCTTCCAGCATGTCCGCAGCATAAATACGTACGCCCTCGCGACCGGAAAGCTCAGAAAGCAAGGCTAGGCGGCGGTTTTCATGTGCAGCAAGCAACGAGGCACGTGTGTAGTTGACGACCGTGATCGCCTGAAGCGCCGCTGCCATTGCACGGGGCTCACTCTCAAAGTAGTCAAACAGCTTTAATGCTGCAAACTGCCCCGCTGCAAGCAGCAGGGCTATCAGCAGCATTACGCGTGCAAGAAGTGTACGTGGTAACAGGTTCACGAGGGGGTGACACTAGCTTTTCTGGGTTTCGCCATCGGGTACGAACACATAGCCAAATCCCCACATGGTCTGTAGATAACGAGGATGTGAAGGATCAGGTTCAATTAGGCGCCGCAGGCGGGAGACTTGTACGTCAATGCTACGGTCAAATACGTCCAGCTCTCGACCGCGCGCCAATTGCATGAGGCGGTCACGTGACAAGGGCTGGCGTGGGTGATCTACAAATACCTTGAGCAGGGCGAACTCACCGCTGGTGATGGTGACAGGGTCTCCATTCTTGGTCAGGGTGCGCGTCGAAGGGTCAAAGATGAAATCGCCAAAACTGATGTGATCCGCCTCTGCCACTGGGGTGCCAGGGGGCAGGCGGCTGTGGCGACGCAGCACTGCATTGATACGGGCAAGTAGCTCACGTGGGTTGAATGGCTTGGGTAAATAATCGTCAGCTCCCATTTCCAAGCCGATGATGCGGTCTATCTCGTCGCCACGGGCAGTCAACATGACGACAGGAATGGTGCTGCCATTGGCACGCAGGCGGCGGCAAATGGCAAGGCCATCTTCACCTGGCAACATGAGATCTAGTACCAGCAAGTCTACGTGCTCGTGGGCAAGCGCTTGATCCATTTCGGCAGCGTCAGACACTGCTTTGACGGAAAAGCCCTGTTCGCCTAAATAACGTTGCAACAACTCGCGCATACGCAAGTCGTCGTCCACCATTAATATTTTTTTCGGAGGTGTTTGCATAGCCATATTTTCTGCGGAAATAGGGGTCGATGAAAAGTATTATTTGCAAGGTTCCATACAATCATGCCGATTCTTGCCCTGCGCTTGTATTTAAGAGTGCATGCGAAGGAGAAGTGCGGCGCTTCTGATGTTACAAATTTTTACAATCACAAGTCGATATGAAACACTCAGTTTACATCAATGCGGGATGATGTCGCCTCATTCAGCTCTCACCTAGGGTGAGTTTGAATGGTTTCTGAGCTGTTGCGTCCCAATGTAGTACGCAAGGAAACAGGTAAGCTTAAAACAGAGGCGAGCGAATCATATGATCTTGCAAGTGTACGGTTTAGCTTTATGTTGATGCTGACAGATTTAGTTTGGCATCATAAGTTGGCATTAACGGCAGTTTTGCTGGGAGTTGCCAGTGTCGCCCATGCGGCAAATCTCCGCTATGCGAATGATGATATGGCTAGTGACACACAGGATGTGCCAACAGCGAATATTCATCAGACCTTGGATGCAAAAATTTCTGGTGAAGATCGTCAGCGCTTGAGGCGCGATCTTTACGAATACTCTCGTAATGTTGATGCTGCACACGCTCAGATAGAAGAGCGTAGGCGTGCCATGCGCCAGCGTATCATGGAACGATTTCAAGAGGCCGACAAAGATGGTAATGGGGTTATTTCCCGTGAAGAAGCGGTAGAGATGATCCCTCAGGTAGCGCGTCATTTCATGCAGTTCGACTTGAATGGTGATGGCGTGATTACAATGAACGAGCTTGAGACCATGCAGGCTCGTATTGCAGAGCGCCAGCACAAGGCGCTCGATAAGAAAGAAAAAGAGTTACAGGATGTAGTGGAGCCAGCGCCGTTGCATGATGTAAAAGAAATGAGTGCCGCAGTTCCTAAGCGAGCACTATGACCGAATTCCAATAATAATCTTCCTTGTGAACCACTTAAGCACTGCCTTGCCGGGACAGTGCTTTTCTTTTGTCTGTCATTAGCGACAATTTTGTCTTTATTTTGCTGTGTAATAGCAATATTGGTTTTTTAACTGATTGATTTTTATTGTTTATTAAAAATTGGCCTACTTTTTGCGAATTGGATCACGAACAGGCAGAGGCCTGGAATTTGCTAAGGAGTAAAAAAATGAATAAAACGATTGCAGGTGTATTGTTGGTATTGATGCTTAGCGGTTGTTCTGGCTTGTCTACGCGTCAAAAGAATGCCGCGACAGGTGCCGCGATTGGTGGTGTTGCAGGTGCGGTGCTGACAGGCGGAAGTTCTTTTGGCACGGTCGGTGGTGCTGCGATTGGTGGCGTGATTGGTCATGGGGTGGATTCTGTCGGTAAGCGCAAGTAGTGGCAGATTATTGAAGTGTCGTGATTGTGCGACACTTCAATGTGTGGGTCATGTTGTTGTTCTGAATCAGCTTGGCCCCGAGAAATAAATGGGTGAGTGCTATACATGCGCTGGGGGCATGATGATTGGCACTATAATGCAGCTTCTATGATGCATAGGTCGTAGGTGTGCTGGGGATGAAGATAGAGGCTGAATTTGTCGATGGCGTAAGTGGTCTTGATTGCGCACAATGGGATGCATTGACTGATGGTTCGCCATTACTCAGCCATGCTTTTCTGAGTGCCTTGGAGCAAAGTGGCTCGGTGGGTGAAGGTAGCGGTTGGCAACCTATGCCATTGGTACTTAAACGTGACGATAGCTTGCTTGGGGCCGTGCCTTTATATCTCAAGCAGCATTCTTACGGGGAGTATGTGTTTGACTGGTCGTGGGCAGAGGCCTATGCCCATCATGGTCTGGAATACTACCCCAAGCTGGTTGCTGCTGTACCTTTCACGCCGATTACAGGCACCCGCTTGCTTTCCCATGATCCTGTCCTGCAAAAGCGTATGGCGGAAATGTTGTGTGAAACAACGCAACACCTTCAGTTATCCTCTACCCATGTGCTATTCCCTGATGTGGAAAGCGCGCAAGCGTTGTCAGGTCCACAGTGGTTAAGGCGTCAGGGCGTACAGTTTCGCTGGGAAAACCAGGGCTTTTCCAGCTTTGACGCATTTCTCACGACCTTGTCGCATGACAAACGCAAGAAAATCCGTCAGGAGCGCAAGAAAGTCACTGGTGCCGGCGTGATTTGTCGGCGCTTGCGCGGGCATGAAATCGGTGAGCGTGAGTGGGATTTTTTCTATAAATGCTATATCAACACTTATCTTGAGCATCATTCCAGCCCTTACCTGACACAAGCATTTTTTCATGAGATAGGGCAGCGTCTGCCGGGCAATGTCATGATGGTGTTGGCCGAGCGTGATGGGCGCTATATAGCGGCTGCACTCAACCTTTATGATGCCCATTGCTTGTACGGGCGTTATTGGGGGGCATTGGCTTATGTGCCGAACTTGCACTTCGAGCTGTGTTATTACCAGGCGCAAGAATTTTGCATTGAGCAGGCTATCCACTTCTTTGAAGGTGGCGCACAAGGGGAGCATAAATTGGCACGGGGTTTCACGGCGCGGGAAACCTGCTCATTTCACTATTTGACTCATCCTGATTTCGAAGCTGCGGTTAGCCGTTTTCTGGCCCGTGAAGGGGCCGATATGTGCCATTACCAGCAAGAGCTGGATGAGCGCGCACCCTACAAAAAAGCTGATTAAATCGACACTGCCTTATATGGCATGCCTACCATTCCACGCCGGCACGTACCCAGTTGGCCATACCCTTGGCGATTTCCCGCTCCCCCATGATAGTGTAAGAAGCACCATGCTTTTCTAGGTGCTCAATCTGGGCGTCGGAGTGCGCACGCGCGACTACCTCAATTTGAGGATTTATTTTGCGTGCATGCTCAATAATCTGCCCCGCTTCCAAGGCATCGGGTATGGCAACCAGCAACCAGCGTGCAGACTTGAGGTTGGCTGCTTCCATCATGCCAGGTGCTGCGGCATTGCCACATAAGGCAGGCGTCCCTTGTTCGCGTAGCATCTGCACAACTTCAGGTTGGTCTTCCAGCACAATGAAGGGCTGATCCTGCTGGCGTAGTGACGCACCAACCAACTTTCCTACACGTCCATAGCCTACCAGGACAGCATGCGCATGGAGATAGGGGTAAGAGATGATGCGGGTGCCGCTTTCGCCCTTGAGAGGCTTCTTTTCTTCCCGGTTAAGTAGCCATGGTTTCAGGCGATCCAGCCACGCAAATAGCAGAGGATTGATGAGGATGGACAAGATGGCGCCGCTCAGAATGAGGTCGCGCCCGGTATCTGAAAGCAAACCTAGCGATGCTCCCAAGGAAGCAAGAATGAAAGAAAACTCGCCAATTTGCGCCAGGCTGGCCGAGATCGTCAAGGCTGTGCCTAATGGGTGACCGAAAGCGAGCACAATGGCATAAGCTGCCAAGGATTTGCCGAACACTATAATGAAGAGTGTCGCCAGAATCAGCCAGGGCTCGCGGATCAAGATGGAAGGATCGAACAGCATGCCGACCGAAACAAAGAACAGCACAGCGAAGGCATCACGTAGCGGCAAGGACTCTTCCGCCGCACGATGGCTGAGCTCAGATTCGCTCAAAATCATCCCTGCAAAGAAGGCACCCAGTGCAAAGGAAACGCCAAAAATATAGGTAGCACCTAGTGCAAAACCAAGAGCAATGGCAAGAACGGCCAGCCTGAATAACTCACGCGAGCCAGTGGCTGCGGTGCGGGCCAGCAACCAGGGGATCACTCGGCGCCCGACCAGTAGCATGACCGCCACAAACGCAATGACCTTGCCTATGGTCAAGGCCATGGTGTTGAATAGCTCTCCTCCATCCAAGCTACCTCCATTGCCGCCCAGCATACCGCTCAAGGCGGGAACCAGCACCAGAGTGAGCACCATGGCAATATCCTCGACAATCAGCCAGCCAATGGCTATTTGGCCTCGCTTGGTTTCGAGGATGCGTCTTTCTTGCAACGCTGTAAGCAAGACCACCGTACTGGCTGTGGAAAGGGCCAGGCCAAAAATCAGTCCTTCTCCTAATGGCCAGCCGATGGCTAATGCTAGAGAAAGACCAAGCAGTGTCGCGATGGCGATCTGTACGATGGCGCCGGGGATGGCAATTGATTTGACTGAGAGCAGGTCGCGTAATGAAAAGTGCAGGCCGACGCCAAACATCAGCAGGATAACGCCAATCTCAGACAGCTCGTGGGCGAGATTGGCATCGGCAACAAAGCCTGGTGTATAGGGACCAACAACGACACCGGCAAGCAAGTAACCAACGAGAGGAGGCATTTTCAGGCGATGGGCGATCATGCCAAACATAAAGGCAAGTACCAGTCCTCCGACGATGGTGGCAATGAGTGGCGTGTGCTCCATGGCGGGGGAAACCTTTCAAACTTGGCAGGAAATCAAATTGCTGGCCACACACCAAGTAATTGCGTCAGTGGTCTATGGATACTCCGAAATTAACTCAAGATTATGTCAGTGCGCAACTTTTTATATGAAACTAATTGAAGCCGAGATCTATATGATTTCTGCCTTGCCTAAAGACGTCGTTGGTTTTTCTGACATTTTTTTAGGAACAGGCCAACTCTTGCGTCTGGATTGCAAACTATACACTGATAGTTAAGTAATACGTTTGGAGCGCTGATATGCCCACGATTGAAACTAGCATAGACATCAAGGTTCCAGTGAATATTGCCTATAACCAGTGGACCCAGTTTGAAACCTTTCCCTATTTCATGCAGAGCGTGATTAACGTCAAGCAATTAGATGACAGGCATGTATGGTGGCTTGCTCAGGCAGATGGGCATGCTGTTGAGTGGGAAGCGGAAATTGTTGAGCAGGTGCTAGATGACTATATTGCCTGGCGTAGTGTCTCTGGCGTACATAATGAAGGTGTCGTGTCTTTCCTGCAGGTGGAGCCTCACTCTACCCGTGTGCGCCTGCAGATTGAGTATGAATGCGAGGATCGCGGTGATGAAGTCGCCAGTGATATTACTGGCATATTGGAGCGCAAAATTGCTGAAGATCTGGAGCGTTACCGTCAGATCTTGGAGTCTCGCAAACTGTCGGGAGACAGTTTGCACCGACAGATGACTGAGCGTGTTGGCTTGTCATCACGGTATTAGGTAGGGGGGTGCTATGGGATTGTTTATGGTGAATGTGCGCTCCAGGAGTCAAGATCAAGCTGGAGGACCACCTGTATGGCGCAATCAAGTGAATGCCTCCAACATTGAGGAAGCCTATCGTATAGGCAAGAGTCAATTTGAGTTGGAGTGTCCCGATCTAGCCAAGGAGGCCGTGACTATAGAGGCTGTATCAGAATATGTGGAAAAATAATATTCAATCGACATGGAAAGCCTAATTACCAAGCTGAAAACGCCTTCTCCTCATCATGAGGTGGAAATGGCGTTGAATGGTTTCGTTATCACACCGCGGGACTCAAGTGAGGGGGCTCTTGATGACTTTCAGCCTATCGTCGAGGAGGCGCTACATTATGCTGGAGACGATTATCAGGTGGTGGCTGTTCCTATTACTGATGCCGTTGGTAAATATGCCAGGGTTTACTTTAATCAGGTAACCGGGACTTGAGTCACCTACTGCTGGCAGAGGCTAAGCCACTTTTCTATGTATTGGTTGAGATATTCGCGGTCTCCATCCACGATATTGCCAATCACGCCTTGTTCCACTAGTTTCTCGCGCTGTTCTTGAATGCAAGTTGACAGCGCAGCCTTGTCGGGGTGCGACTCTACTACCGCTTTCATGAGGATGCGGTATTCAAGGCTTTCCAACGTACGTTGATTCAACTGCAGCGCCATCGCTTCGACCTGTGCTTGCAATATTGGAATTCTTTCCATGATGCATTCTTTCCAAATAATTCCCCGAAATAATCAACGAGCAGTATTTATGCAGTGCCGGCGGTATGTTCCGCCTGCATCTATTGTTACAAAATCGATACTCCCTGCCAACCACGTACCTAGCGAGGTGAGGGTGGTGATAGACATACCTCAGTGACTTGCAGGGTAAATTCACAGGGGGCCGAGGAAGACATCCATAAATGCTTATCTGCCGCGGCGCTGCATCCAGCATCCTCGATTAGTCCCTGATGGCCATCTTTGGTACAGACGAGTACCAGGGCATGTCTATCTTCGACTTTCACTCGTAATAGGCGATGCTGAAACGAGTTGAGTAATGTGGGGTCATGCGCTGTGGCCTGTTGCAGGATTTCTACTTCGCTCAAGGTGTTAACATCAGGTTCATATCTGACGGAGGCTTCTACAGCACTGCTAAGTTTGGTCAGGCGGGAGGCCTCCATGAGCATAGACTCCTCATGCGTGGTACGAATTGCGCTACATCCGCTAGTCAGTATCAGAGAGCTGACCAAAAGATATAAAGTAAGCTTATGGCCAAAAGCCGAATTGGTCATGCTCGTCCTTTCCGGTATCAAGGTTCCAGTTGCGTACCACGGTTTTGTAAGTATCATCTTGATTAATAACGGCATTGGCAACCACTGTCCATATTTGCATCGTATTGCGCAGAGCATGGTCGAACAGGACGTCATAATCCATGCGTTCGCCAGGAGTCTGTAATTGTTTGATGTATTGCTGGTCAACCTCATTGGGGTTGGGATAGGTTAGGCCTGCACGTACTCCAAGATGGCGTGCAAAAGGCATGAGGCGATTACCTTCCTCCGCAATTTTATTTACCATGCGGTTGAAGCGTTGGTGCCACTTGTGAATAACAGGAGGATTATCCGCGTAGGCTTGCGGATAAGTTCGTTGCAGCATCCCTAACCATAAAGCATGAATATCCTTATCCAGCATTTTGGTTCCGGGCTCACGGCAAGCCCAGATGCCCGACGATAAGTGTTCGGATAAGCCGATGCCTCCCAAGTTCAGGCGTTGAAAGATATAGGCGTCCTGGTGCATTTCACATTGCCGATGATGGCGCTTATTGGCAGCATAAGGCCCAACTTTAAGCTCTACCACTGGGTGGATGGTGACATCCATGATCACATGCGACACATAACCTAATAACCAGGCCATTCCCTTTTCCCGTTGCATGCCTTGCCATTGTTTAAGGATATCGATACCGGCATGAATGATTTCGCCAGTGCGTAGGTAGTGCATATTATCTGCCCAGGCTAGTGAAGATGCATCGCGAATGGCGAGGTAAGGATAGTCTGGGCTAACTGCGCCAAGCTCGGCAAACTTGAAATGTCGCAATAGCCAAGGAATGGCCTGGCGCGGGAAACCAGGAGCCGTTTCTAGCCTTGGTGTTTCCCGCAAGTGGTTGATGAGAGTGAGGTGGGCAAATGCACCGGGCATGATAGTTATCTCTTGTTATTAGCCTGGATTGCTTGTTCCAGGTGAATGGCTTACCCCGCCATTCTTGAGAGTCCCCGATATATTGAATTGAAAGTCTTTTTTATTTTTTTATGGGCTAGTGCTTGGAATCAAGGGTTCTGCCGATATTTCAGCAAAAATTCATTTTCCATAAACTCGCAAGCCTCGGCGACATATTTGAGCTCAGTGGGCGATAGTGCCGAGTTTGCGTGACGTTTCCAGCAATCCTCAATCGCTGCGCGATCATTTCTTTGCTCCAAGCTATCAGGTGCTGCAGGCGTACCAAATATATAGTAAAGCAGCACTGCACCGACAAAGACAAAAATAAATAACCAAAGCCAGATGCGCGAACCTTTTTGTTGGGGTGGGTTGGTCACCATGTGCTTCTCCTTGTTCATCAATAATAGATTGCTGTTGTTGGTATTATGCATGGATTATAACTTGGCTGGATTGTTCCATTTTTCCCGATAAGGAAGTATTTCGCGTAGCAGAAAATCCACAGAACCTGCAATATTTTGATGTGTCACAGCACACAGCATCACTCTCCTGATGACTATTGAAAGATAAGCAGAACATGAAAAAGACGGCAGCATGATGGGCTTCTTGAATAAACCCGGCATACGCAGTTTGTTACGAGGAGGACTTACTTGGTATCAGCGCATCATCATGCTAGTGCTTATCATGCCCTTACTAGCCTGTGGCTTGCCACATGTCCGTGATAGCGATAAGCCACCCTCTGTCGCGCTAAACCCCGAAGAAGTCGTGGGCACCAAGCTGGGCCAGACCATGCAGCCACTGAAGGCTGCACATCCTGGGCAATCGGGCATCATGCCTTTGCTGGATGCCTATAGTGCTTTCGCTGCCCGCATGTTGTTAACTCATTCTGCGCAAAAAACCTTGGATGTGCAGTATTACATCTGGCGCAATGACAATACCGGCATCTTGTTTCTGGAAGCTTTGCGCAAAGCCGCCGAGCGAGGCGTGAGAGTGCGCTTGCTGCTGGACGATAATGGAATTGAGGGGCGGGCACTGGACGCCAGGCTGGCAGCACTCAACCAGCATCCTAATATGGAAATTCGGTTGTTTAACCCGTTTCCGTTTCGTACATTCAAGAAGCTGGGGTTTCTCTTCGATTTTTCGCGGCTTAATCGCCGTATGCACAATAAATCCTTTATTGCCGACAACATGGTGACCATTATTGGTGGTCGTAATGTAGGTGATGAGTATTTTGGCGCAACTGATGGCGTGCTATTTGCAGACCTTGATGTGATGGCGATTGGTGCGGTAGTGGACGATACTTCGCGGGATTTTGATCGTTATTGGGCAAGCGCTGCAGCTTATCCGTTGAGTGCATTGATTCATGTTCCGAATGACGATGAGCTGCAAAGATTGAGTGAAGCAGCAGGGCAGGCGGAGAAAACTGTGACTGGGCAAGGCTATCTGAAAGCGCTAAAAGACAGTCAATTTATTCACGATTTTATTGATGGGCAACATGCATTTGACTGGGCCAAGGTCGAGTTGCTGAGTGACAGTCCAGAGAAGGTCACAGGTGAAGTCGCAGATCGAGACCTGATGATTTTTGATTTGGCGCGTATTCTGCGTAATCCGCGAGAAAGTGTAGACCTTGTCTCCCCTTATTTTGTGCCAACCCAGACAGGCGTCAATGGATTCTCCCGCCTGGCTGGACGAGGAATCAAGATACGTATTTTGACCAATGCACTTGAATCTACCGATGTGGCAGCAGTGCATGCAGGTTATGCCAAGTGGCGTAAACCATTGTTGCAAGCTGGTATCCAGCTATATGAAATGCGTCGTCAAGCAGGCACTAGTCATATGAAGGATTACTTGGGGCCATTTGGTAGCTCAGGTTCCAGCCTGCATGCCAAGACCTTCACGATTGATCGCTCCCATGTTTTTATTGGATCATTCAATTTTGATCCACGCTCTGCAAGGCTTAACACCGAGCTGGGATTTATTATTGAAAGCCCTAGCTTGGCTGAGCAAGTGGAAAATGCATTCAAGTCAGGCGTACCCGAAAATGCTTATGAAGTGCGCTTGGATGAAAATAATCGGTTGTACTGGGTTTCATATCAGGACGGCGTGGAGCAGCGATACGATGTTGATCCTGGCACAGGCTTGCTACAACGACTTTTTGTCCGGATATTATCTGTGATGCCTATCGACTGGTTGTTGTAAACATGGCAATAAAAAAGGCGGAAACCAGTCCGCCTTTTTTATTGCCACAATCTGACATTACACTTTCTTGGATAATGTCATACCAGTTCTTTTTGCCTTGAGCAGTACTTCAAATACGTCCACTGCTGCGACCTTATGAGTTTTGACCACTGCATCAAATGCTGCAATCAGTTCTGGCATGCCTTCACTTTGACGATTCAACTCTACAGGCTTTTGTTCGAGAGCTTCCAGTTGTTCGGTCAATGCAGAAATCTTTTGCTTCAGTTTTTCTCTTTTTGTATCAATGTTTGCCATGTGTAGATCCTGTGATTAAGGGTGTGGGAGTAAATGGAGATGAGTGTATTAAAGGCATTAATACTTCACTATGTGATTTGCATTATATTCAAATTAAATTCAAAAATAAAATAATGATTAACTTCAAAAGAGATGGCGGAAAATCATAAAACTGCCATACATTAGTACAACGCCAATGATAACGCTGAGTAATACATAAAGTAGGGCAGTCATGATATCTCCATTTCTGAGAAGCATCATGGTTTCTAAGCCAAAAGCAGAAAATGTAGTAAACCCGCCCAGCAATCCAGTGAACAAAAAAAGCTTCCAATCAGATGAAAATAAATCGTATTTATCCGCTAGGCCTGCGAGAGCACCAATCACAAAGCAGCCTAGAATATTCACAGTGAAAGTACCTAGCGGAAATTTCCATTCAGTTGCCTGATTCATCATGAACCCAGCAAGCTTGAATCGGGCAATAGAGCCAATGGCTCCACCAATGGCTACTAAAAATAATTGCTGCATGCTGCTTCACCTGATTGTACAGTTTGATGGGAAATAGGCTATCACAAAGTGTCAAATTAAACAGTTGAAAAAGACTGATTGATTTAGTTGAAATATGACAGTTATGTGTGAATTGTTAGGATTTTGTATCGAGACATCATACTTATCTGTTATGGGCTATTTTAACCGTGCATTGCACGGAGGTTTTTGCACATAGAACAGCTTGTCTGCATGATGAAGTAGTGCAGGAGGTCTGAAAATATGGGCTATATTGATAAATTGATGGCAATAAAAAAACCCGCCTGAAGCGGGTTCTCTATTATTTGGCTAATCATCCCTGATAGGTGTTTGGTGGTGATGGGGGGACTTGAACCCTCGACCCCAGGATTATGAATCCTGTGCTCTAACCAGCTGAGCTACATCACCATCATCCAAGGCGGATTAAACCAAGCCCGCTATTCTATTTTCTTGTTTGCTTAATGTCAAAGCCAATATGCGTTTTCTTGGTGTGGATAAATGAGGGAGCGCTAGAACAAGAGTCCTGATTGGATCGGGAGTTTTTCATGTTTTAATTTAACTGTATGAAATTAATGTGTATTTTTTGTTTTTTCTTGAGTTGTGATGATTTTCCTACGAAAGGCGGGGAAGCTGTCTGACGGCAGGTTTATGTTAATTTCCAGATAATGCCTCATTGTCGCTGATGTTCTATATGGGGGTGCATCATGAAGGAAGTTATACAGGGGCGCGGCTCCTTGGCTGGCGCTGTTCCAAGCTTAGTATTTAGGCGTGATGTCTCCTCAATTGTATTGCGGCGAAGTCAGTTACCACATCTCCCGACAATTACCACTCCTGCTCGGGACTTGTTTCATGCGCTATCTCAGCCGACTGGTATTGAAGCAGTACGCGAGCAAGCTCGTACATTTCTGGATGAAAAAATTGCCGAGGCATCGTTACTGCATAGTGGTTTGCCTAACGATATGACGGCATTGCCAACATGGCTGGAGCAGCGTTGCTTGCGAGTTAGAATGGATTATCAGGCCTATTTGGCTGATCGACATGCAGGGCATCAGCCTCGATATTTTTCTGGTAAATCCCATGCATTACATTTCTTGCAGTCTATGGCTCCAAGCCGAATGGTGGAGGGAGCATGGCTATATGGTTGTCTCAAACATTGGCGCGAAGCCAAGTTTGCACCGTTGTGCAGGTTTTATCTCAGAAACCTAGGAGACGGTGATGAGTCCAGTAATCAGGTGAGTTTGTATCAGCAATTACTGGATCAGAATGGTTGTTCAGATTGGCGCGGGATGGCTGACCAGTACTATATGCAGGGTGCGATCAGACTGGCATTGGGGCATCATGTCGATGATTACCTGCCGGAAATCATTGGGTTTAACTTGGGGTACGAGCAGGTTTCGCTACCGATGTTGATTGCTGCATATGAGCTCAGCGAAATGGGCGTGCAACCACATTATTTTACTTTGCAGGCGACCGAAGATGATGCTTGTGTGGTGGCTACTATCAAGCTGTTATGCGCGTTGCTTGATGAAGCTACAACCCAGAAAGATCAGCATACTTTGCTGCAGCGTGTAGCCAATGGCTATAAGTTACATCAGTTGGGTTTGGGCATTCCCGAAATTGTGGCATCGTTTGATTTACAGCAAGCTTTTCTTGGCGTGATCCAGCCTTATGCCGTGCATATTGAGCGCGCCTATCGTATTGACTGTATGGAACGGGGTATTCGGGGCCGGTGGCCAGATAGTTTGCCACTGCCCTTGCTGTTGCAGCATTTGTGTCATGAAGGCTGGATGCAGGCCGATGAAAAAGGGAAAACACGCTTATGGCAAGTGCTGGAGCGTGGACATTGCTTGCCTTGGGACGCTTATCAGCAGCAAATCCTGTTGGATTGGATAGATTCCAGCCAAGAGTATGTCAAACGTCTGCGATATACCGATATGCCAGCTGTGGTCATGGCTTCGAGCCCTATTACTCATATAATGGCTGCGCAATCTAGCCACCATGAGGTTGATGATGCTCAAGAAGATGTGATGGATTACATCATTCGACTTTTGTCTCCAGTTGTGCACTATACCCAAGAGAGTCTAAAGGCTGCACGTGTTTACAAATCTATCCTTGATAAAGGCAGTGAGCTTTATGCTCAGCATTATGCTTTTTTTCTGGGATACGGGCCGGTGTAAATGAATGCAGTAAAAAAGCCAGGCCTGAGTGACTAACAGGCTTGGCTTTTTTTATGACATAAATTAGCTGTTAGCGCTGCTATGAGCTCCGGCGACCACCTTTACGGCCAGCAGCACGGGCCTCGGTTGACGTGAATTGATGGGCAGTGCCTTTTGCATGAGCAGCTTGGCCTCCTTTGCGGCCTGCCAAGCGGGCAGAGGCCGAGTCAAATTCGTGGGCTGTACCCTTGGCATGGGCAGCTTTACCTCCCATGCTGGCAATCTGACGTTGTTTTTCAGGACTCATTGCGGCAAAGCCGCGTGGGTTTGCAGTCTGGACCATAATAAACCTCCATGATGATGTAATGGAATCAAGCAGTGAATGTGACCACTGCTCTTTCCAATGGAAAGGAAAGTATGTTTATTATTGGTGGTGGCAGAGCGTGCTGTTATAAGCCAGTGTCTTATATCCATGTCAGAAAACTCAACCTTGTAGGCGTGTTAGTCGCTTTCTGTTGCCTTGATGACAGCAAGCAAAGCTTTACCAGTTTCTAATGAGTTTGTTGCTGAGGATAAGTGTTGAAGGGCGAAGGCCTTGATATCTGGGTCTTCAGTACGCTCAGCAATTTTGCCTAGCAGCTTGACGATATTTTCTTGGGATTTCACTCCAATAGTTTTGGCATAGCCTAGATCAAACTCACTCCCTTCTTTTGAGGATAGGCTTCTGAACTTGGCTTTTTGCCAGAGGGACGGTTCTTTCGGCAAATCTGCACGTTTCTGGTTGGCTAATTGCCTGATTGCCTCACCTAGTTGTGATTGTGTTTTGATCATTTCGCGTGCGAAGTCACGTACCTGTTCATTTCCCGATTTAAGTACTGCCATTTCGCTAGCTTCGGTTTGCAGGATTTCTAGACGAGTAACATCTTTCAAATAGCCTTGGTCCTTGGATGACAGCGCCTCAGTTGCAGCTGCGTCGTGCAGCACTAGCATAGGCGCCGCAAGCAAGGATATGGCGAGCAGATGAAGAAAATGCTTTCTTAGCCATAATTGAGAGGTCATATTGAACTCCATTAGATATGGAGTTCGCATGATCGTATCAAACGACCATGTTTGTGAATCAGACATGGCTGATCATTGTGTAGGAGTGAAGGCGACAAGGGGCCGAGTCACACGTTGGCATCAAGCCATTTTCCTACTTTCTCCTACAATGCTTTGCGATTTGGGACTACAAAGGACGTAATGATCACGGCTATAAGATGGCGGCAACACACCGTCTTGAAAGATTGCAATGGAATTGTTCACTTTCAGCATTTCGCCTTGGGAGATCATCTTGCGGGGTACATTGGTCTTCTGGTTGTTGTTTTTTATCTTCCGTTTTGTCTTGCGACGAGATGTTGGCAATCTGGGGATTGGTGATTTTCTATTTGTCGTGATTGTGGCTGATGCGGCGCAGAATGCTATGAGCGGCGATGCCAAGACATTCTTCGACGGTGCGTTGCTCGTGATGACATTGCTTATCTGGAATTTGCTGTTCGATTATCTGGGGTACCGTTTTCCATTGATACGTCGTTTTACCGAAAGTGCCAGTATGCTGCTGGTGCGCAACGGCGACATACAATGGCGTAATCTTCGGCGTGAATGGATTACCAAGGACGAGCTCATGTCAAAAATGCGTGAGGAAGGCTTGGAAAGCTTGGCGCAAGTCAAGGAAATGCGCTTGGAGCCGGATGGCCGGATTAGCGTGATTCAAGTAACAAATTGAGCGCGATGGCTGGAGGATATCGCGGTAAGACGAGGTATTAAGAGGGTTCTGTTGCTTTATCGTGAGCAGGGTATAAGCGTGTACATACGCCTATACCCTAAGTGTGAAGTTTAGACGTTGAAGCGGAAGTGCATTACATCGCCATCTTGCACGATGTAGTCTTTGCCTTCGAGGCGCATCTTGCCTGCTTCCTGTGAGCCTTTTTCTCCCTTGTGCTTAACGTATTCGTCATAAGCGATCACTTCTGCACGAATAAAGCCGCGCTCGAAATCGGTGTGGATGACGCCGGCGGCTTGCGGGGCAGTAGACCCTTTGCGCACAGTCCAGGCACGTACCTCTTTCACGCCAGCAGTGAAATAGGTTTGCAGGCCGAGCAAGTCGTAAGCTGCGCGGATGACTCGATCCAACCCAGGCTCTTCCAGACCGAGTTCGGATAGGAACATCGCCTTGTCTTCATCTTCGAGGTCGGCAATTTCACTCTCGATCTTGGCGCAGATCGCTACGACAGGAGCGCCTTCCCGCTGGCCAAGTGCTACGACCTTATCCAACAATGGATTATTCTCAAAGCCGCCTTCATCCACATTGGCAAGATACATCACAGGCTTCACCGTAATCAGGCACAACGGCTTGATCAGCCTCAGTTGATCTTCATCCAGGCCAAGGGTGCGTACCGGACTACCTTGATCAAGGTGTTTTTGTATCTTTTCCAGCACGGCGCAGAGAGCAATCGCTTCCTTGTCACCAGACTTGGCTTTCTTGCTCTCACGTTGCAGGGTTTTTTCCACAGTTTCCATGTCGGCAAGTGCCAGCTCGGTGTTGATGGTTTCAACATCCGCCAGCGGATCAACCTTGCCCGCAACGTGCACGATATTGCCATCATCAAAGCAGCGAACCACGTGGGCGATGGCATCGGTTTCACGGATATTGGCGAGGAATTTGTTGCCCAAGCCTTCACCCTTGGATGCGCCTGCCACCAAGCCGGCTATATCCACAAATTCGACAATTGCAGGCTGGATTTTCTGTGGGTTGACGATCTCGATGAGCGGCTTGAGGCGCGGGTCAGGCACTTCGACGATGCCAACATTCGGTTCTATGGTACAGAACGGGTAATTGGCGGCCTCGATGCCTGCGCGGGTAATCGCATTGAAGAGGGTGGATTTTCCTACGTTGGGTAGGCCAACAATTCCGCATTTCATGATGATCTGCCTGTTCTTGATTAAAGGTTAATTCTGTTTGGTTTTTGTGTGGAGCTTGAGCATGGCTTCTTCAAACCTGCCTTCCAGTAGCTGCGGCAATATGAGCGTGCTGTCATCCATGGCGTATTCTATCTGCTGCATTTCATCACGCAGCGGCGCATGCAAGACATAATTGACGACGGCGCTACGATCACCGGGGTGGCCGACACCAAGGCGCAGGCGCCAAAAATCATTGGTCCCCAGTTGTGCGGCGATGTCCTTCAGGCCGTTATGACCACCGTGACCTCCACCTTTTTTCAGGCGAGCAATCCCTGGTGCGAGGTCAAGCTCATCATGGATCACCAAGATTTCCTCTGCAGGAATCTTGTAAAAGCGTGCCAGTGCTGCAACAGCACGACCACTGGCATTCATAAAGGTTGTAGGCTTGAGCAGCCAAGTATCGGCCTGGCCATTCAGCCGGCCACTGAGGCCAAAAAACTTGGCTTCCAGACTGGTTTTGCTGGAAGTCTGGGCGCAGACCTGGTCTATCCACCAGAAGCCTGCATTATGGCGGGTGTCTTCATATTGGGCGCCCGGATTGCCGAGGCCAACAAAAAGGCGGATACCGTTCATGGGTGTGTGACTCTTTAAAATGAATACGCGCGCCCTGGTTGCCCAGAGCGCGCGTTCAAGCATTTACACCGATATTATTCGGCGGCGGCGTCACCTTCAGCAGCGTCATCGCTTGCTGCACCACCACGTGGCTTGGCGATCGATGCAACAGCAGCATCATTTTCGTGAGCCAGTTGTACGAACTCAACGCCCTTAGGCAACTTGATTTCGGACAGGTGGATAGAGTGACCAGCTTCCAAATTGCCGAGATCAACTTCAATGAACTCTGGCAGATCCTTAGGCAGGCAGCTCACGTCGGCTTCTGTCAGGATGTGGGAGACGATACCGCCACCCAGCTTCACACCAGGAGCCACGTCAGCATTGATGAAGTGCAAAGGCACCTTCACGTGTACTTTTTCGCTGGCGCTAACGCGTTGGAAATCGATGTGCTGAATGGTATTGCGTACTGGGTGCAGTTGGTAGTCACGCAGAACAACTTGCTCCTTCTTGCCGTCCACTTCCAGGCTCAGGATAGAAGCGTGGAATGTTTCGTGACGGAACTCTAAGAACAGTTCCTTGTGGTTGAACTCAAGGCTGACTGCCTCTTTTTCACCACCGTAAACAACACCGGGAACATTACCAGCGCGACGGAGACGGCGGCTCGCACCCGTACCTTTGCCTTCGCGTGTGGTTGCTTTGATTGTAATTGCCATGTTACTACTCCTAAAAAAGGCCCATAGGCCCTGGGGTTGCCTGTTATCCGCGACCAGATAACAGAAAAGGCGGTTAAGCATTGCTCAACCGCCGGAACCATGCTCCTGTTTAATCTACAAACAGGGAGCTGACTGAATCTTCATTGCTGATGCGACGTATGGTTTCCGCAAACAGTTTGCCCGCACTCACGACACGAATCTTCGGTGATTGTTGTGCATTGGGACGTAATGGAATGGTGTTGGTGACGACCATTTCATCCAGTTCGGAATTCGTAATGCGTGATACTGCCTCGCCAGAAAGCACTGGATGAGTACAGTAGGCCACCACTTTCTTTGCTCCTTGTTGTTTGAGCGCAATGGCGGCTTCGCACAAGGTATTGGCGGTATCGACCATGTCGTCCATCAGCACACAGGTGCGACCAGCTACATCACCAATAATGTTCATGACCTTGGCCACGTTGGGCTTGGGGCGGCGCTTGTCGATAATAGCCAGGTCGACGTTAAGGTGCTTGGCTGCTGCACGGGCACGTACCACGCCACCTACATCTGGTGAAACCACGATCAGGTCGTCATGCTTTTGCTGGCTCAAATCCTCTAGCAGGATAGGCGTAGCGTAGATGTTATCTACCGGAATATCGAAAAAGCCCTGGATCTGGTCAGAATGCAAATCCATCGTCAGCAGGCGATTCACACCTACTGTTGTCAGCATGTTGGCAATGACCTTGGCGGTGATGGCAACACGTGCTGAACGTGGACGCCTGTCCTGACGGGCATAACCAAAATAAGGAATCGCTGCCGTGATGCGACCAGCCGATGAGCGACGTAGTGCATCGACCATGACCATGACTTCCATGAGGTGGTCATTGGTTGGCATGCAGGTGGATTGCAGAATGAAGACGTCCTTGCCACGGACATTGTCCAGCAACTCGATCATCACTTCGCCATCGCTAAAGCGATCTACAGTGGCCCGCCCCAGTTCGATGCCCAGGTGACTTACTACCTCTTCGGCAAGCGCACGGTTGGCGTTGCCGGTAAATACCATCATGTCGCCCTTGGCCACAGTTGGAATCCTTATCTCTTTAAAGTAAACCGCAAGGAATAGCTTGTATAAATCACGTACAAAAAACAAAAGCGTGTAATTTTTAAGTTACACGCTTTTATTCTGGCTGGGGAAGAAGGATTCGAACCTTCGCATGCCGGAATCAAAATCCGGTGCCTTAACCAGCTTGGCGACTCCCCATTTGATCGTTATTTCTGTCAGTTGGCGAAACTGTGTAATGGATGTTTATCCAAACCTTTTGCATGAAACCCTGAGACATCGCACTCTGCATATTGTTGCAATTCGCGCGTTTCATTTATTCTTGCAAGTACAGCTTTCGCAGCTTCCTGGTTATCGAATGCAGCGAATACCGAAGCGCCAGAACCACTCATGCAAGCCTTGGAAAACTGAGAGAGCCAATCTATGCATTTCTCAACTTCCGGGTACTGCCGTCTAACTACGGTTTCGAGATCGTTGTGAACCAAGTCCCTCAGAAAGGCCGCTATTGTCGTGGGATTTGTGTCCCTTGTCAATTGCTTTGATGCAAAAATTTCTGCGGTCGAGATGTGGATACGGGGCGTAATGACCACGTAATAGGTATTAGGCAATTGAATTGATGTCAATTTTTCGCCTATTCCCTCCACCCAGGCATTTTCGCCAAAAATAAAGAAAGGGACATCCGCCCCGAGTTTTAATCCCAACGAGATCATTTCGTCGCGACTGAGGTCTAGCTTCCAGAGACGATTAAGGGCCAGTAAAACGCTGGCTGCATCAGAACTGCCACCACCTAGCCCGCCACCCATGGGGGTGCGTTTGGTGACATGGATGTCAGCACCTAATTGGCTGCCAGTGTGTTGTTTGAGAAGATGGGCTGCGCGAATGCATAAATCACTAGCCTCCGGTACGCCGGGCGTATCTTCTGTGCGATGAATAGCCTGGTCTGCACGCGGGCGGATATGTACGGTATCGCCAAAATCCAGCAGGCGGAACACGCTTTGCAATAGGTGATAGCCATCTGGTCGACGGCCAGTGATATGCAGAAAGAGGTTGATTTTTGCTGGTGCTGGATAAGCTTGAAAGTCTTGCAAGGTCATGATGAGGCAGTGTTGCTTTGGGCTAAGGTAGTTGCCATTGCTGTACGATCAGCTTGAGCGTGAGTCTGCTGGCATTGCGCAAGGTAATGCGGGTGGGTAGTTGATATTGGTTGACGCCAATATATTGGCTATATTCAATTTCCCAGCCATCTTGTTTGAGCTTCACCAGGCGCCCAGCATCATCCCACTGTGAGGCCTCTACGGTTTCTTGGTTCGGGCGCCCGAGCACCCAGTCGGATAGTCCGCGCATGGGCAGCCGCCAGCCCAGGTTTTGCTCGGTCAAGGTTTCGGCGTCGGTAGCCTCATAGTACTTATTGTCGCTGGTCATCAGGCTAACCTTTTCTGTCGTTCGCGTGATGGAGGCGGCCTGGCTTCCTAACGGCGAAAATAAAGCGACAGTATCCTGATCTGCTGTGTGTTGCCACTGAGTGGAGCCAGAGAAACCCTTGGTATCGGTTTGCACGCCGATACGTCCCTTGAGCTGGAATTGGTCGATACCAGTCAAGCTGTCCAAGTGTTCCTGATGTATTTCAGGCGTACTTGGGCTGATGGTGGGAGGTAGGCTGGCACAGCTAGTCAGCGCCAATGCCGCGCCTAGCAATAACCAGCGTGTAACGAACGGCATCTTAACGCTTGAATTTCCTGTTGGTATTGAGCAGGACTTCATTCTCTGGGAAGGCGGAAATGGCGGCTTCCCAGGTCTTGACGGCTTCATCGCGTTTGCCTTGTTTCCAGAGTACCTCTCCTAGGTGAGCGGCAATTTCTGGATCGGGTTGTTGCGAGTAGGCGCGGCGTAGGTAATCCAAGGCCTTGTCCAGATTGCCCAGGCGGTAATATACCCAGCCCAGGCTGTCGAGGATGTAATGATCTTCGGGGCTTAATTCATGGGCTTTTTCAATGAGTACCCTTGCCTCTTCCAGGCGTACGTTGCGGTCAGCCAGGGAGTAGCCGAGGGCGTTGTAGGCCTGGGAGAATTCTGGCTGCATCTTGATCAGCTTGCGCAACTCACGTTCCATCACGTCGATTTTATTGACGCGTTCCGCTGCCATGGCAAAGTCATACACCAGTTCAGGTGAGTTGGGCAGCGTGTTGATAGCATTTTCCAGCCGGGAATATGCTTCCTGGTAGCGCTTGGCCTGTGTGAGTACATTCGCCTGGGAGTGCACGACGGCTGCGCGCTGCGCATCGGTCAGGTCTGGCAGGTTTTCCAGTGACTGGATGGCTGCATCAATGCCTTCGCGTTTGGAGATAATGTTCGCGACACCAAGCTGGGCATCTACATAGCGCACCTCGCCAGGGGCAACCTTGCTATACCATTGCAGAGCCTCATCGTCATTGCGGTTTTTTTCCGCGATCTGCCCGAGGTAAATATAGATTTGGTCTTTATCCTTGAATCCCTTGCCTAGCGCATCCTTGAAGTATTTCTCTGCATCAGGCAGTTCATTGGCTTGTAGCGAGAGCAGGCCGACGACGACCAGGATTTCTGGATTGCCGTTGGACGCCTCAATGAGCTTGATGAACTCGCTCTTGGCCTCGTCAAACTTTTTCTGCGCAGCCAGGATGCGCGCTAGAGCCAGGCGCACCTCGTTGGCATCGTTATGCTGGGAAAGAAAGCTGCGGTAAAAGTCCACGGCTTGTGCTGGAGACTTGCCCAGCAGAACCTGGCCTTGCATGAGTGCTGCCATTTCCCAACCGGGGCGTAGCTTGTTTGCCTGGTTAAGTTCGTTGAGTGCTAGCTCGGTATTGCCTGCATTCCAGGCAGCGTGGGCAATGGCAAAATGAGCTTCGGGGAGGTCAGGGTAGTCACGCGCCAGATCCTGCACCAGGGTCAATACCACCGTCTTGTTTTGCTGGCGAGAAAGCAGGTTGTTGAGGAACATGAAGCCACTGGCGCGCCCCTCTTCATTAGCCAGTAAGGCCTTCAGGTGGGGTTTTGCTTCATTGAGCTTGCCAGTGTTGATCAGCATCTGGGTCAACGCCTGGTGTGCCTCGGTGGAGGCTGGGTCCAGTTGCGACCACAGGTTGGCTGCATCAATCGCAGTACGACCATCATTGCCCATGACCGCAGTCTTGGCAGCACGCTCCGCTAAGCGTGAGTCTTGGCTAGTTTGGGCAAGATCAAGGAATAATGCGCTGGCTAGGTCAAACTGCCCACGCTGCCCAGCAATTTCGCCAATCAGGTATTTGTAGACGAACTCGCCTGTGAGCGTAGGCTCAGGGTTTGCTGTCTTGGTGGCTGCACTTGCGCTATTTCCCATGCCTAGTGACATGGCTGCGCAGGCAACTGCAAGTACGATCTTTTTGCTGATAGGCATTTTCAAGGAAATCTCGTGGCGGATTGGTTAAATAGCATATTGAGGCCTGCCGGGCTTGTTTTCAATGGGGTGGATGCAAGTTTTGCATCATTTTTCACCGTATTTCTTAGTCCGTGACAGTACACACAAGTTCACCCATAATGCGCGATGCTATAAACTTTGCGCTATGCAGGTGGGGTTTACCTATCTGTATGATTTAGTGCTTGGCTTTGTATTGTTGCTAGCGTGATGTTGAATGCGATATTTCAATTAAGTCAGGGTTTTCTTGCAATGCAGATGGGTTGCAATGACGAGACAAACTTGACAGGCGAGTGATGTTTTTCTAACTTAGCACCCCTTAAAACCGGATAATTCACTCATATATGACGACTATTACCGTAGAGGCTTCAGAGTTAACCCGTAAGTATGGCAGCCGTGCTGCGGTCAGCGATGTCAGTTTTACCCTGCATAAGGGCGAGGTGCTGGGCTTTCTTGGGCCTAATGGCGCAGGCAAATCCACCACCATGAAGATGCTGACGGGCAACCTGGCTCCCAGCAATGGTTCGGTGAAGATTTGCGGTATCGATATGATGGAGCGCCCCAAGGATGCCAAGGCGTTGATTGGCTACTTGCCCGAGCAGCCTCCCTTGTACCGTGAGCTGACTGTTGATGAATTCCTGACCATTGCAGCGCGGCTACATCGTGTTAGCCGCCAGCATATCAAGAAGGCGGTCGACATTGCCAAACAGCGTTGCGGCCTGACAGAGATGGGCCAGCGCCTGATCGAGAACCTATCCAAGGGTTATCAGCAACGCGTGGGTATTGCTCAAGCCATCATTCATAACCCGATGGTGGTGATCCTGGATGAGCCGACCGTGGGCCTGGATCCGATCCAGATTCGCGATATTCGTGCCTTGATCAAGGAGTTGGGCGGCGAGCATAGCGTGATTCTTTCTACCCATATCTTGCCGGAAGTTGAAATGGTATGTGATCGTGTGCAGATCATCCATAAAGGCAGTCTTGTGTTCAATGGCGGTATTGATATCCTCAAGCAGCAACGCCATGGCAATCGTTTGTTGGTGGGCCTCAAGCAGCCTCCCGCCCACGAAGCTTTGTTGGCTATTCCAGGCGTGGAGTCAGTCGAGGCCTTGGAAGGCAATCTGTTGCGACTCCGCCATACCCCTGGCGAAGCGCCGTCGGAGGCATTGGTGCAGGCTGCCGTTAGCCAGAACTGGGGCCTGTTCCAGATCAATCCTGACCAGACCTCGCTGGAAGAGGTCTTTGTCCAGCTTACATTCCAGGAAGCTGCTGCCTGATGGCAGGCAGTGTGTGTTTTAAGGATTTCTCATGATCGTCAATATCGCCAGAAAAGAATTGAAGGGCTTGTTTTCCTCGCCGATGGGCTGGGTGATTCTTGCCCTGTTGCAGTTTGTGTTTGCCACTTTCTACCTGATGGGTGTGGATCAATATTTCCTCACTATGTCAGGTGCCATGCGGCCAGACCAGCGTATCGGTGTTACCGAGTTCGTTGGCGGCAGCGTTTTCGGTATCGCGCCTTTTATCATGCTGTTTGCGGTGCCATTGCTCTCGATGCGCCTGATCAGCGAGGAACGCCGCCAGCAAACGCTGCCTTTCCTGTTCAGCGCTCCCTTGTCGCTGACTGAAATCGTCCTCGGCAAGTTTGTAGGGTTATTGTCTTTCCTCTCCATCAACGTCTTGCTGATCGGTGCCATGGTGTTCTCGCTCAACCTGTGGGCGGATATTGATTTCGGCTATTTGCTGGCCAACCTGCTGGGCTTGTTCCTGTTGTTGGCGAGTTACTGTGCATTAGGAACCTATGTCTCCAGCACCACGCAACAGCCGGTGGTTGCCGCCATCATTACTTTTGTTGCCTTGCTTGCATTGCAGTTGATCGAGTATTTCCTTGCTGGTGATCCAAGCAACACGGTGGCTAACTTCTCCCTGATGCGTCACTTTGAGCCATTTTCACGCGGCATGCTGGATACCCGCGATATTGCTTATTTCCTGTTGTTTATTGTTACTTTTCTGACTCTGACTATTCGTAGGCTGGATGCAGATCGCTTGCGTGGCTGATCGAGAGAATTTATGAAAACCAATCGCAAACTACGCTTTCAATTATTCGTACAAAACAGCTTTTTCGTGGTGCTGTTCCTGGTGCTGGTATTCCTGCTCGGCTTCCTGACTTACCAATACCACGTGAGCCGTGACGTGACGCAGGGTGGACGCAATACCCTGACCGAGGGCAGTGTCAATGTCCTGAAAGAAATGAAGGGGCCGATCAATATCACGGCCTACGTCGTCAAGGACAATGACACCCGCAAGTACATCAACAAATTCGTTGAGCGCTACAAGCGTATCAAGCCGGACATCAATCTGAGCTTTATTAGCCCCACCGAGGAGCCCAAGGCGACTCAGGAAGCTGGCGTGAAGGCTGAGATTGAGCTGGTGGTAGAGTACAACCAGCGTACCGAGCATATCGTACCGCCGCAGGCTTTTGTTGAGCAAGACATGACTAACCTGCTGGTGCGCCTGTCACGCACTAACCAGAACGCCATCATGTTCCTGGATGGGCATGGTGAACGTAGCCTCATTGGCGTCAAGAATCATGACTTGGGAGACTTTGGTCGCCATCTGGAAAAGAAGGGTTTCAAGCTTTCCAATCCTGACTTGCTGCTAGCGCAAGAGGTGCCAAGTAATGGCTCCATGTTGGTGATTGCCAGTCCCGCTGTGGATGTGACCGAGGTTGAAGTACAGAAGATCAAGCAGTATCTGGAAAAAGGCGGTAATTTGCTGTGGTTGATTGACGACGAGGTTAATCTACATGGCTTGCAGCCGATTGCCGAATACCTAGGCCTGCAACTGACGCCAGGCATGGTGGTTGATTTGTCTGCAACTCGCTATGGTGCGGATGCCAAGGTGGCATTTGCTAACCAATATGGCGTACATGCGATCACCAAGAATTTCATGCTGCGTACCTTGTTCCCAGAGGCGCGCATGATTCACGCTGAGGATTCCTTTGATAATGGCTGGCGTGCGTCCAACTTGGTAGAAGTGGCACCCAATGGCTGGCTGGAAACCGGCAAGGTGGATGACAACGTCAGTTTTGATAACAAGAAGGACTTGCCTGGACCGATCAACATCGCAGTGGCGCTGGAACGTAAGTACGGCGAAAAAGGCCAGCGCGTCGTCGTGGTGGGGAATGGTAACTTCCTTGCCAATACTTTCCTGTCCAACGGTGGCAACCTAGACCTGGGTTTGAACATGGTCAATTGGCTGGCCGGTGACGATAGGCTGATCACTATACAGCCCAAGCCACGTAAGGATGTGAACATCGTGATCCCATCCGAAGGCTGGGCCAATTTGTTGGCACAATTCGTCTTCATTGGCTTTAGCCGCATCTTGCCTATCGGCTTGATCGTAATTGGCATTGTGATCTGGTGGAGGCGTCGCAAGGCATGAGGTCAAGATGGATCGTAAATCTGGTGCTGCTGCTATTAGTGGCAGGGATTGTGGCATTCCTGTATCTAAAGCCTCAGGAGCAGGAAGAGCAGGCCGCAACATATGAAGTATCCAGCCTCAAGCTGGCTGATTTCAACAAGCTAAGCCTGGAATTCCCTGCCAAGGCGCCTGTGACTTTCGAGAAGAAGGACGGCTTTTGGTACTTGGTGCAGCCGTATCCTGCTCGTGCCGATCAGGTGACTGTGCAGCGTATTGTCTCGATTGTGGCTGCAACTAGCCGTGAGAAGTTTTCTGCGGCAGACCCTGCACGATTTGGGCTGGATAATCCACGCCTCAAGATCAAGCTTAATGATGAGGAGTTCATTTTTGGGCTCTATAACCCGGTGACTGCGGAGCAATATGTGGCCTACAAGGATGGCGTTTATCTTCTCTCTGGCCTATATGCGGAAACAGCTTCCACCCAATTGCTGGAAATGCTCGACAAGAGCCCGCTGAAACCGAAGGAGGAGATAGTTGGCTTTGATTTCTCGCGCCTAGAGCAATGGGAAGATGTGCGCCTGCAGCTAGACATGGATACCAATGGAAAATGGCAGATGTCTGTGGCTAATGCCAAACCAAAGCAGGATGATATGAATGCCTGGTTTGACGAGTATTGGACAAAAATTCGTGCGCTGTCGGTGGAGCCATATACGCCAGATCGCAAGGCCAACTATCCTTCGTTTTCGGTAAAGCTCAAGGATGGCAAGCAGGTGAATTTTGATAAGCTGCAAGAGTCGCCGCAACTGATACTGGGGCGTCCGGATGAAGGGATGCGTTATTATTTCCCTGCCGATGTTGGTTTTACTCTACTCAACCCACCAGTGGGGCTGGGTAATTAAACAGAGGCCATGCCTGAATTACCAGAGGTTGAAGTAACGCGTCGCGGTTTGGTGCCCTTGGTGGGTGCTACCGTGACGCAAGTCGTCATTCGCCAGCCTGCGATGCGCTGGCCGATTCCCGCTGATTTGCCCTCGTTGCTCCATGGCAGTCAATTGCTGGAGCTTACTCGGCGCGGCAAATACATCATTGCCCGCTTTGAGCGCGGTTGCCTGATTCTGCATTTGGGGATGTCTGGGCGACTGTGCCTGCTCGAGCAGGATATTCCCGCTGAAAAGCACGATCATTTTGACCTGCATTTTGCCGATGGGCGCGTTATGCGCTTGCGCGATCCGCGCAGGTTTGGTGCCGTATTATGGGCGGGAGAGCAGCCCAATGAGCATGCGTTGCTCAATGTGCTTGGGCCGGAGCCGCTGGATGATGTGTTTACCGGCGAGTTTTTGTATGGGGCTATTCGTAGTCGATCTTCACCAATCAAGGTGGTAGTGATGGATAGTCACCTGGTCGTTGGTGTGGGGAATATTTACGCCAGCGAGTCACTGTTTCGGGCCGGCATACATCCTGAAACGCCCGCAAAGGCATTGACGCTAGCGCAATGCCAGCGACTGGTTGGCGAGATCAAGCTGACGTTGCAGGATGCCTTGAATGCCGGAGGAAGCAGTTTGCGTGACTTTTTTGGCGCAGATGGCAACCCTGGCTATTTTCAGCAAACCTATTTTGTCTATGGGCGCACGCATCAACCTTGCTTAGTGTGTAATACCCCAATTCAAGTGCTGCGCTTGGGTCAACGGTCGACCTTCTACTGCCCTTCCTGTCAAAAAAGCCGTTAATCCTGTATTGCTGTGCCATGGATTGGCATGAGCTGATCTACGGTTAGGTATCTTGGTAATCTATACCGTATTGTCATTTTTCTCTCATCTTGCTTGGTAAAAATTTGTGTTTGGTGAGGTTTCTTGTCAATGATTATCAGATGACGCGCTGGGATTAAATCCCATCATTCAGGAATTTTTCTAAAAATCATTGCCAAAAGTTAATCCATCTTTCAAAATATACAGATCTGTATATTAATGTGCGATTTGAGGATGGCTATGGCAATTGCAGCAACGGAAGGTCAATTGGCAGACTGGAGAACGCGTGCTCTGAAGTTGGAGGATGCTGTTAAGAGTGTGATTGTGGGGCAGGATGCAGCAATACGCCTGATCAATATCGCAATCTTTGCACGTGGACATGTCATGCTGGAAGGCGGGGTAGGTGTCGGTAAGACCACATTGCTGCAATCGGTAGCGCGGGGCATTGGCGGTGCTTATGAGCGTATCGAAGGTACGGTGGATCTGATGCCGAATGACCTGGTCTACCATACCTTTCTCGGGCCCGAGGGTCGTCCGCAGATCGACGAGGGTCCCTTGTTGCGCGCAGGGGAAAATCTCTCGGTGTTCTTCTTCAACGAAATCAACCGTGCCCGCCCGCAAGTCCACGCCTTGATGCTGCGCGTGATGGCTGAACGCCATTTGCATGCGTTCAAGCGTGAATATCGCTTGCCACATATGATCGTGTTTGCTGATCGCAATCAGGTCGAAAAGAATGAGACGTTCGAGATTCCTGCTGCTGCGCGTGACCGCTTCATGATGGAAATCCCGATCAATGTGCCGGAGGACAAGGCGCTGCGCAAATCGCTGGTGTTCGATACCCGCTTCCAGCATGCCGAGCAATTGACGCGTACTGTCGAGAGTGGCCTGCTGCCATTCAACATGCTCAATGATTTCTCCGACGTGTTGCAGAACCATGTGCAGTCTTCCCAGGCACTGGAAGATTACGTGATCGACCTCTGGGACGCCACGCAAAAGCCGCAGGATTTCGGCATCACGCTCGAGGGCGTCGACATGCAGCGCCTGATCCAGGCTGGGGCTAGCCCGCGCGGCATGGGCATGCTGCTCAAGGCGGCCCGCGTGCATGCGTGGCTCATGGAGCGGGAATATGTCTATCCCGAGGATATCCATGCGGTGTTCCACGAGGTGATCGCGCATCGCCTCGTGTTCAATTCCATGTACGAAAGCCGCCGCACGGTGCTGGCCCGCGAATTGACTGCCAAGATACTGCAAACCGTGGCGGTGCCGTCCTGAGTCATGCTGCCGTCATATATCAAGCCGTTTTCCTACCAGATCCCCTGGAAGTCTTCCAGCGTTCATGCTGGCGACCACCTAGGCATACAGCGCGGGCTGGGGTTCGAGTACAAGGGTAACGCCTCGCTGGTCGATTATCCCGACCTGCGCCGCATGGATTTGCGCCAGAGCCTACGCGACCCCTACGAGCAGGTGCAGGTGCGCCTGTTTTACCATGACTCGATCACGCCTGTGTATGCGGTGTGCGACTTGTCCAGCTCCATGCAGTACAAGGGCGGCCGTCGCAAGATCGAGCTGGTGCAGGAGGTGGCGGCATCAATCGCGTATTCGGTATCGGCCGAGAACGACGTATTTAGCCTGATCGGCTACGACCAGCATGTGCTCGATGATTACGTGCTGCCGCTTGGCTACCAGGTGCATGAAGCGCTGGAGCGTATCGATGCTTTTACCGGCATAGACGCGCTCGGGCGAGGCTCGAATGGCATTCTGGAGGTAGGCCCACTGTTGAGCCAGAACAAGGGACTGGTGTTCTGGATATCGGATTTCCACATGCCGTTCGACACCATCATTCAGGCCATGAACATGTTTTCTCGTCACCAGGTGGTGCCGGTCGTGCTGTGGGAGGAGGAGGAGTACCGGCGCCTGCCGCGCTTCGGCCTGGGCACGATGCTGGATCCCGAGACCGGGCGCGATCGCACGATTTTCTTCCGCGAGTCGATCCGTGCCAAATTCATTAGCGCATTCGAGCAGCGCCGGGCGGCGCTGGAAGACCTGTTCCTGGCTTTCGAGAGCCCGCCGCATTTCATCAGCGGGATATTCGAGGCCGAGGCAATGACGCATTATTTTGAGAAATACCTGACAGCATGAAAAAACTGACGACCTTGTTTTCCATCTGCCTGTTTCCTATCAGCCTTTGCGCGGGAGCTATGGCGCATGCAGCGGAAGCCGCCCTGGTCAGCCTGGACAACCCGCGCATCGCGACAGGCATCACCATAGGCGACGTACTAGAGCGCAGGCTGGTGATCGAGGCCAGCTCTCCCTATGAGTTGCCCAAATCGGCCTTGCCGCTCAAGGGCGAGCGTGTCGATGGCATCGAGTTGGTGGGCGTTGCATTGCAGGGCGAAAAGACGGCTGGCATCCAGCGCTATGAAGTCAAGCTCAGCTACCAAGTGTTCGCTGCTGCAAGCAAGCCCAGCGTCATGCGCCTGCCTGCCTTGACGTTGGCGCTAGGCGGCGGCGATACACCAGCGGAGGTGAGCGTGCCTGCCTGGCATTTCTGGAACTCGCCGCTGGCAGCGGGCAACATCCACACCGCGCGCAGCAATGCGCAGCCGCAACGCAAACCGACCTTACTCGATACCGGGCCGGAGCGCCTGGCGCTTGCGTTGGCCGTGCTCCTGGTAGGCATCGTCGGGCTGGTCTACATCAACGCCGACCGTCGCTGGCTGCCGTGGATGGGCGGCAGCTTCGCCCAGGCTTATCGAAAGCTGCGCAAGACGCCTGCGCAAGCCGGGCACCAGGCGCAGGCGCTTGGTTACGTGCATCAGGCATTCAATCAGGTGCATGGAAGCACCTTGTTCCGGCGGCAATTGGGTGAGTTCTTTGCGCAGCATCCACAGTACCAGCCGCTCGCAAAAGATATCGATAGCTTTTTCCAGCGCTCCGAGACTTTGTTGTTCACCGGCGAAAACGCAGACAGTCCAGCCCTGGTCAAGGAGCTGCAGCAGCTTTGCCGTCGCCTGAGGGATTGTGAACGGGGAATCGCATGAGTTTGCTCAATCCCTGGGCCTTGCTGTTATTGCCGCTTGTGCTGATACCTTTCTGGCTCAGGAGCCTGCAGGGGCAACGCTACTCCTGGCTGGAGATGGTGCCGGAAGACCCGTTCTCGGACAATATCGTCTTGCTGCTCAAGGTGGTGACGGCCATCATCATTGCTAGCCTCGTGCTGGCCCTGGCAGCACCGCAAGGCAGCGACAAGATCGTGAACCGCGTCGGCAAGGGCGCGCAGACCGTGATGGTGATCGATCGCAGCGTGAGTATGGACCATCCTTTTGCCGGGGACGCTACCAGCGGCCGCGCCGGGGAAATCAAGTCCGGCGCCGCACGCCGGCTGATCACGCAGTTCATCGACTCCAGGCCCGATGACATGATGGGTGTGGTGGCGTTTACCAATTCCGCCTTTTACGGCGTCAAGATCACGGCCAACCGCGATGCCATCCATGCCGCGATCAACGCCGCGACCAGCGCCGGCATCAACCAGACCAATATTGGTGCGGGCATCACCCAGGCGGCCAGCCTGTTCGACAGCATCCAGAACTCGGGATCGCGCGCCATCATCCTGTTGTCCGACGGGGCAGGCAAGCTGAGCCCTCGCGTCAAGGCGCGGATCAGGGAGGAGCTTAAGGACAAGGGTATCAAGCTCTATTGGATCGTGTTGCGCGAACCGGACGACGTGAGCATATTCGGCAACCGCGTATTCGAGGAGGACAGGGGGCCTGCGGCAATCCAGCTCGACCGTTTCTTCAAGTCGCTCAAGATCACCTACAAGGCTTACGAGGCGGACAATCCCGTGGCGCTGCAAATGGCGATCCAGGATATCGACAGCCGCGAGAAGAATACGATTCAGTATGCCATCACCGTGCCGGGGCGCGATTATGCGCGCGACTTGATTGTAGTGGCCCTGGTGTTGAGCCTGGGCATGTTCGTCATTAAAAATTTCAGGGTAAAAGCATGGGAATCCGCATAAAAGGCCTCAACCTGCTGTTTGGACTGCTGACCGTTGCCGGGTTGGCGGGCAGCGTCTACGAAGGCAATGCACTGGTGCAGCGCCATGATGCTAACCGTCAGATACAGGCCGGCACATTGGTCACTCACGACAGCTATGGTTTCGAACAGAAGTTCATGGCGGCTTACAAACTGGGAGAGTCCGGCGATTACAAGCACGCGGTGCAAAGCTACAGCCAACTGCTCGAAACCGGGTTGAACCAGCCGCAGCAGGCGCTGGTGCAGTACAACATTGGCAACAACCTCCTGCAGTCCGGCCTGAAGCGCCGCCTCAATGATGATGGCAGCCTCAAGGACGAGGCAAAATATGACTTGTCCCAAGCGCAGATTGCCTATGAGCAAGCCTTGCGGCTAGATCCCGCATTCAGGCAGGCAAAGTTCAACCTCAGCCTGATGCTGCTGGTGCAACCCAATGGCATTGAGGGGTTGAAAAAGGAACAGGAAGGCATGGAGCTCAGTAACATCCCGGTGGGCCTGCCATGAAGTGGCAGTTGAGGCTGCGCCATGGCTGGCGCTGGGTCAAGGATCATTACGAGTCTGGGCTGTACCTGTTGGTGGTCGTATTACTGTTGCTGGCAATATTCAAGCCGGAAATACAACTCAAGCAGCGCGTGCACAACTACCTCTTGCTTGCTGATGTCTCGCAAAGCATGAACGCTGAGGACGTCAGCCTCAACGGCAAGCAGGTGAGTCGCATGGCCTATACGCGCCACCTGATGCGCAAGCTGGTGGAGAATTCGCCTTGCGGTACTTATTTCAGTCTCGGCGTATTTGCCGCTGAAGATGTTGCGTTGTTGTTCACGCCGCTGGAAACCTGTGCCAACTATGACATCATCGTCGATGCGATCGAGCACCTGGAGTGGCGCATGTCCTGGCGCGGCAACAGCCGCATTAGTTTTGGCGTCAAGGGTGCCGCCAAGGCCTTCGACTCGCTCAATGCGCCTGCGCGTCTGTTGTTCTTCACCGATGGCGACGAGGCGCCCAAGGTGAATGCGATCAACAAGCTCAAGCTCGATGACGTGCAGATTGGCGAGAATATCGTCTTCGTCGGCGTCGGTGGCAGCGAAGATGTGCCGATTCCGCGTTATAACTCCAGCAACAAGTGGGTGGGCTATTGGTCCTCCGATGCCAAGGAGAATTCGGCCGGTGCGGTCGGCGTTACCTATAACGATACCAGCCGTGACGACCCTGACCCAGTGGTAGCTTCGGCGGAATATGACCGCTATCTTTCCAAGCTGGAAGAGGCATATTTGCAGGAGCTGGCCGAGGAAATCAATGCACAGTACGTACATGGACAGGACAAGCCTGATTTCTACACCTTCGTGCAGAAGCAGAAACCAGTCGCCAGCTTTGTCACGGCTTATTCATTGCGCTGGGCCTATCTCTTGCTGGCCTTGGTATTGATTCTTGCCAGTTATTGGCCGTATATCCGTCAGAGACTAAAAGCAGAGCCTACCCAAGCTTAATAAGGCTTACAGGCATTGTTAACTACCCTTATGCGGTACGTGAGGATGCGCGGCATGATTATGCAGGTAACTTGCTTGCTCATGGCGGCGCTGTGGGGCGATCTTCTGCGGTAACAGTGAGCCTGCCACCATGCCGATGATGCTGACGCCTAGCCCTAGCAATTGTGGTGGTATCAAGCTTTCCTCACCCACCAATACTTCCACCAACACCCAGGTGCTGATGCCGCCAATGATGGCGGCCAGGGCGCCCTGATTGGTCGCACGTTTCCAGAATACGCCGAAGAACAGCGGCACAAATGCACCCGCTAGCGTGATCTTGTAGGCAGATTCCACCATGCGGAAGATAGAAAGATTGGTGTTTAACGCATAGACGAGCACGCAGCTGGCAAAGCCCAGCAAGCAAATACGCATGATCTTGAGGAAGCCGCGATCATCCAGGTGTGGGAGGTAACCACGCACGATGTTCTCTGCGAACGAGATAGAGGGTGCGAGCAAGGTAGCGGACGAGCAGCTCATGATCGCCGATAGCACGGCGCCGAAGAAAATCACCTGGGCGGCGATCGGCATATGCTGTAGCACTAGCGTAGGCAATACGCGCTGTGAGTCCTGGTCGATCAGGGTATTGAAGAAACCGGGGTCGATCAAGGTGGCCGAGTAAGCGATGAACATGGGCACGAAGGTGAAGCAGAAGTAGACCGAGGCGCCCAGGACGGAGCCCCAGATGGCGACCTTGGCGCTCTTGGCCGAGGTGATGCGCTGGAAGACGTCCTGCTGCGGAATGGAGCCCAACATCATGGTCATCCAGGCGCCGATGAAGGTGACCCAGAGCCAGGGGTCGGCTGGCGGGAAGAAGTCCAGCTTGCCGGCCAGACGCGCATGCTCGATGACGGGCGCAACGCCGCCGGTCATGCCTGAGACCATGTAGGCGATATAGAGCATGCCGCCGATGATGACGCTCATTTGAACGAAATCCAGGATGGCGACCGAGAGCATGCCGCCCAGGGTAGTGTAGGTGAGCACGATGGCGGTGCCGAGGATCATGCCGGCTTCCTCGCTCACCGCGCCGTCAGTGATGATGTGGAAAATCAGACCTAATGCCTTGATTTGCGCGGCAACCCAGCCCAGGTAGGAAATGACGATGGCAATCGTAGTGAGCACTTCCACGGTGCGGTTGTAGCGCATGCGGTAGAAGTCGCCTAGGGTAATGATGTTGAGCTTGTAGAGCTTGGTTGCGAAGAAGAAGCCTGCAATCACCAGGCACATGCTGGAGCCAAATGGATCGGCAACAATGCCGTTGAGGCCATCCTTGACGAAGGTGGCAGAAACGCCGAACACAGCTTCTGCGCCAAACCAGGTGGCGAACACGGTTGCCATGACCACGGGCAGCGGCAAGTGGCGTCCAGCTACGGCGTAATCCTTGGTGGTCTTGACGCGGGTGGCGGCAAATAGGCCGATGCTGATCGACACCATGACGTAGAGAATGACAAACCAGATCAGCACTAAACCAGCCCTTTGCTATGAGGTTGAAAGATGAATAAAAAAGTGGCCTGTTCAAAGGCAGGCAGATTTTAGCAAAAACTTATCCTGAAAGTGGGCTTTGTTGCTCAAAATCAATGGGTTTGTGAATGTTAGTCAAGCAGGTTTAACGCTGGCTTAGCCACCAAGCCAATAGCGCTGCACTTTGCAATAACACGAGCAAGATCAATGCCACCGAGAGCAGGCGCAGCCAACGTGTCTGGCGTTGGTGTTCACCGAGAAGGTGTTGCAACTCGGCCGAGCGTACAGGCGTTTGCAGGCCGTGTTCAAGATGCTGGTGAATCAGGCGTGGCATTTGCGGCAGTATCTTGCTCCAATAAGGTAGCTCTGCCTTGAGGTTGTCGATAGCACTACGCCAGCCTACTTGCTCTGACATCCAACGCTCCAAATAGGGGCGAGCGGTCTTCCACAAGTCCAGATTAGGGTCCAGGTCGCGGCCCAGGCCTTCAACATTGAGCAGGGTTTTCTGCAGCATGGCAAGCTGTGGCTGGATTTCAACACCAAAGCGGCGCGAGGTCTGGAACAGGCGCAGCAGTACCTTGCCAAACGAGATTTCCTTGAGTGGTTTGTCGAAGATAGGCTCGCACACGGCGCGGATCGCGGTCTCGAATTCGTCGATCGGCGTATCCTTGGGTGCCCAGCCTGATTCAATGTGTGCTTTTGCTACTTCACGGTAATCACGGCGGAAGAAAGCGAGGAAGTTGCGCGCGAGGTATTGCTTGTCTTCATCATTGAGGCTGCCCATGATGCCGAAATCCAGTGCGACATAACGGCCATCATCGGCGACCTGCACATTGCCTGGGTGCATGTCAGCATGGAAGAAGCCATCACGGAATACCTGTGTGAAGAATATCTCCACGCCATCGCGTGCCAGCTTAGGAATATCGACGCCAATCTCGCGCAGATAGGCCACTTGACTGATGGGGGTGCTGACCATGCGTTCCATCACCATTACTTGTTCATGGCACCAGTCCCAATAAACCTCTGGCACGATAAGCAGGCGCTTGTCGGCAAAGTTGCGGCCCAACAGGCTGCAGTTGGCAGCTTCCAGCATGAGGTCGAGCTCGCTATGGATGTGGCGTGCAAATTCGGCGACTACCTCTCGTGGTTTCAGGCGTTTGCCATCGGATGACAGCGTGTGCAATAACCATGCTGCACCATCAAGCAGCTTGAGGTCTTTTGCGATGGTCTTGCCTATGCCTGGACGCAGAATCTTGACGGCTACCGGCTTGCCATCGGGCAACTGGGCAAAATGTACCTGGGCGACAGACGCGCTGGCGATCGGTTCGACATCGAAGCTCTGGAACACATCCAGCACTTCCTTGCCATAAGCTTGTTTGAGGATAATTTCTACGTCTTGGTAGGGAAAGGCAGGAACACGATCCTGCAACTTTGCCAGCTCGTCAGCGAGATCTAGCGGAATCAGGTCGCGCCGCGTGGAAAGCATCTGGCCGAACTTGACGAAGATTGGACCGAGAGATTCCAAAGCCAAGCGCAAGCGCTCACCTCTAGGTTGTGAAGTATTGCGCCAGAAGAGCAGCATATTGACTGGACGCTGCAAGGGGCGCAGCTTGGTATGGCTCAGAATGAATTCGTCTAGGCCAAAGCGCAGGGTGACAATAATAATCTTAAGCAGGCGCAACCAATGCATGCGGACTCTTTCTATTCATCCGCCTGCAGGCGGTGTTTCAGTTTGTTAATGCGTTTTGCCAAGCGTTCCGTATCTTCTTGCAGGATGTCCACATCCTTGATGAATTGCGTCACATGACGTTGCTTGGCTAGTAGTGGCTGCTCTTCCTGCCAGTATTCGGCCAGCATGCTGGCCACATTGTGGGCTTGGCGTTTGGTTCTCTCAACCGCACTGCGACCAAACTTGGCGATTTCATGTGCCGGAATATCACCGACGATGCGGCTGAGGTCTTCTTCGTACTCCCAGCTCATCCCTTGCAGCACCCTGGCGAGGCCAGCAGCAAATTCGGTATCGCCCGTAATGGATGCAGATGTGCCTACATGGTCATCGCCTGCCAGGATACGAAGGGCTACTGACGGCGGCACGGTAATAGTGGCGTCGATATTGGCTGTTTCGCCCGCAAGCGCGAGACCACCATCTTCCAGCACGACGATGGTGGCGCTGAATGGTGGCAGGATCATGCGCGCATGCTTGCCGCCGAATGGTTGCAAAGCTTCCGCAGCCCAGCTGTTTTGCGCTAATAAATGGTTTAACAGGCGAGTAAGCAATGGTTTCAGCATGATGAGTTTAGTCCAGGCTGATGCAGGGTGATCAGGTTTTCCAGCCTTTGTGCAGGGCAACAACGCCAGCAGCCAGATTGTAGTAGTCGACTTTGCCTAGGCCTGCATCCAGCATCATTTGCTTCAGGGTTTCCTGATCGGGATGCATGCGGATAGATTCGGCCAGGTAACGGTAACTGTCTGCATCATTCGCAAACAGTTTGCCCATGATAGGTAGCAGCTTGAAGGAGTAAGCATCATAAAGCGGCGCCAAGGGCTTCCATACCTGGGAGAACTCCAGCACCAGCAGGCGACCACCAGACTTGAGTACACGCTGCATTTCAGCCAGCGCCTTGTCTTTGTGCGTCATGTTGCGCAGGCCGAACGCGACGATGACACAGTCAAAATATTGGTCAGGGAAAGGCAACTTTTCTGCATCGCATTGCAACGCTGGAACAGCCTTGCCGTCATCAATCAAGCGATCGCGCCCCACGGCCAGCATTGAAGCATTGATGTCGGTGAGGATCACTTGCCCTGTCGGGCCGACCTTGTTGGAAAATAGGCGCGATAAGTCGCCGCTACCGCCAGCCACGTCCAGCACGCGATCTCCAGGCCTCACGCCGCTCACTTCAATGGTGAAGCGCTTCCAGGCGCGGTGAAGGCCGGCAGACATGACATCATTCATGAGGTCATACTTGCGTGCCACGGAGTGGAATACTTCACCGACTTTACCGGCTTTTTCGCGCTCATCCACAGTCTGGAAGCCGAAGTGTGTCTTGGCGTTGTCGCTCATGATATTTGCCTTAAATCAATGTTCAGCGTCACGGCTGGCACCTGCCTGTGCAAGCCGTTCGAGATATTCTTGCCACAAGGTATCGTGTCGTTGCAGCAATCCGTAAAGATAATCCCAGGAGTAAAGACCGGTATTGTGCCCATCGCTGAAAACCAGTTTCACGGCGTAATGGCCGACCGGTTCGATGCCGGTGATGTTCACATCCCGCTTGCCGGTTTGCAGCACGGGGTTGCCATGCCCTTGTACCTCGGCTGAAGGTGAATATACCCGCAAGAATTCGCAAGGCAGCATGCCGCTGACACCATTATCGAAGGTGATTTCCAGCGTGCGAGAAACCTGATGCAAGCGGATATCGGTGGGAAGTGGAGTGTCTGGGCTTAAGCCGCTCATCTGCCAAATGCCGGAATTTACTCAAAAAGCGATGATAGCAGAATGTATTCATGCGCTTCAAAATACCGTCATGATCGTTGTGCATAATATGTGGTGAATCGGCCTGTGGAAACGGATTTAGGCAGCTGATTCGTTTGATAATTTACACAGGCGTGCTAGAGTAGCGCTTAAATAAAAAGCATCGGGGGGTGCTATGGCGGAAAACAAGCTTGAACGCCACTTTCAGGCATATGCCGATTGGCGCAAAGCCTTGGTGGACACCATTAGTGACTATCGTAGCTGGCTCAATGAGCAGGAGCTCAATGATGCCCAGATAGACCTACGATTGCAGCAGTTGTTGGAGCGCTTGCGCGAGGACAAACTCAATGTGGCTTTCGTCGCTGAGTTTTCGCGTGGAAAATCTGAGCTGATCAATGCCATCTTCTTTGCGGCATATGGGCAGCGTTTGCTACCATCCAGTGCCGGCCGCACCACCATGTGCCCCACTGAGCTACTCTACGATCCATCAAAACCCACTTCGTTGCAGCTCCTGCCGGTAGAAACCCGGACTTCAGATGCAACCACTACCGAATACAAGCGTTACCCCGAAGAATGGACCATCCTGCCATTTGATGTCAGCAATAGCGACAATATGGTGGAGGTGTTCAGGGAAGTCAGCCGTACCAAGCGTGTATCGGTGGAAGATGCCGAGCGTTATGGATTGTTCGATACGAATAGTGCGGATGATGCGCTGGCGGTGAATGCCGATGGCACCGTTGATATTCCTTGCTGGCGGTATGCAGTCATCAATTTTCCTCATCCTTTGCTGGAGCAGGGGCTGGTGATTCTGGATACCCCAGGCCTCAATGCGATTGGTACCGAGCCGGAGCTTACCCTCAACATGCTGCCGAACGCGCATGCCGTGCTTTTCCTGCTTTCTGCTGACACTGGTGTGACCAAGTCCGAGATCGATGTATGGCGCCAGTACATCAGTGGTACGCGCTGGAAGCAAAAGGGCAGGCTGGCTGTATTGAACAAAATTGATGGTCTATGGGATGAATTGCGTAACGAGTCAGAGATAGACCGTGAAATAGCCAAGCAGATCAAGACCAGTGCCGAGTTGCTTGGGCTGGATGAGGAACAGATTTTCCCGATTTCGGCGCAAAAAGGCTTGCTGGCAAAGATTGCCAAGGATGATGCCTTATTGGCGCGTACTGGCTTGCCTGCATTAGAAAAGGCTTTGTCTGATGAACTGATTCCCTCCAAGCGCGAGATCGTGCGCGACAATACGCTGAGTGAAGTCGATGAACTGGTAAAAAACTCGAATATTCTTCTGGATGCCCGTCTTGCTAGCCTCAATGAGCAATTAGACGAGTTGCGTGGGCTGCGAGGTAAGAATGAAGATGTCATCGAGCACATGATGAACAAGGTCAAGGTGGACAAGGAAATTTTTGAGAAGGGCTTACAGCGGTTCCAGGCGCTACGCAGTGTGTTCTCTCAGCAGACCAACAAATTGTTTACCTTATTAGGTATGGAAACCTTGCGCGTGCAGGTGACCAATACCCGCAGTACCATGATCAATGCCAGCTTTACCAAAAGTATCCGTAGTGCGATGGATGGGTTCTTTGCTGATTTGCGTGATCGTCTAGTGAAATCTGAGGCTCAGATTGACGAAATCAAGCGCATGATGGATGCGATGTACGACAAGTTTGCCGAAGAGCATGGCCTGCGCAAGGCTGAACCACCTGCGTTTTCAACACTGCGTTACCAGAAGGAGCTTGGCAAGCTCGAGCGCGCCTATCGTGAACAATTCAATACGACGTTGAATATGTTGACGAACGAAAAGATGACATTGACGTCAAAGTTCTTTGAGACACTCGCCAGCCGAGTGATCCATGTGTACGAAGTGGCTAATCATGACGTTGAAAATTGGTTGAAAGCGGTGATTGCCCCAATGGAGTCGCAGGTGCGCGAGCATCAATTGCAGTTGCGCCGGCGCCTGGAAAGTATCAAGCGTATCTACAAGGCAACAGATACACTGGAAGACCGTATCGGCGAGCTGGAAGTCATCGAGAAAAGCATCTTGGGCCAGATGGCTGACCTCAAGGTGTTACGCCAGCACATGCATAATGCGCTGGTTTTTGAAAATAGAGTTGAGGATGAAGCGGCATGAATCTAACCAGCCTAGTGTTGCAGCTGGGCCTGACATTTGTGTTTATCGGTTTTGCGGCTGCGGGTATTCTATGGGCAATTAGAAGTGGTCAGTACGATGATCTTGAAGGACCTGCACAACGGATATTAATGGATGATGATGATCCCATGATTCCATTTAACCACTTGAAGAGTGGGGCTAATCAGAATAAAATAACCAAATAACTTGCTGGGGAATTTGAATGGCTACTACCAATAATGCGGACGAGGGTCTCAAGTCCTATTTTACTTTTGCAAATCTGCCGCTCACGATCACGATAGGCCTCATTATCATGTCTTGGTTGAGCGCGTTGTCAGTTATCTTTTTTGGGTAAGATAACGCGAATTGGAGAAAAAGGCTGCGATTGCAGCCTTTTTATTGTGGTACGAGATTGAATTATGCCGGGGTTAAAAAACCCTTCATCTGTTTCATGGCCTTCTGTTCAATCTGACGGATACGTTCGGCAGAAACGCCAAATTCTTCAGCCAAGTCATGCAGGGTTGCGCCACTGTCGTCCTGTAACCAGCGTGCCTCCAAGATACGGCGGCTGCGATCATCCAGCTTGGCAAGTGCGGTCGAAAGACCGGCCGTATGCAGATGTTCGATTTCCTGTTCTTCTAGAATCTCGGAAGGTTCAGCCTGTGTCGCTTGCAAGTAAGAGATGGGGGCGAAGACATCCTCACTCTCATCATCCGCGTTGCCCTCAAGCGAAATTTCATGCCCGGACATACGAGATTCCATCTCCAGCACATCTTCAGGCTTGACGTTCAACTCTCGCGCAATATGTGCGACCTCTTCAGATTGTAGGCTGGCAGATTTATCACTTTTCATGCTGCGCAAGTTGAAGAAGAGCTTGCGCTGAGCCTTGGTGGTAGCCACTTTCACCAAGCGCCAGTTGCGCACGATATATTCGTGAATCTCGGCCTTGATCCAGTGCATGGCAAAAGATACCAGGCGTACTCCGCGTTCAGGGTCAAAGCGACGTACTGCCTTCATCAGTCCTATATTGCCTTCCTGTATCAGGTCTGATTGTGGCAGGCCATAACCTGAGTAGTTACGTGCGATGCTAGCCACTAGGCGCAAGTGTGAAACAACGAGCTTCTTAGCCGCTTCCAGGTCATTTTCCTTTTTGAGGCTGGTAGCAAGTTGATATTCCTCTTCCGCGCTTAGCACAGGGAAGCTCTTGATCGCACGCATGTACTGATCAAGGCTATCGTAAGATGAAATCGCAGGTAATGTCATGCTGTTGGTCATGTTGGAAACCTCTCTCATGAAAATGATTCTAGCACTCACTCTTTGAGAGTGCTAGAGGATAAAAGTTTCAAGTAAGGTGAGTGTTTTTACGAGAGGTAAATCTGTTGGCCTGTGAGGCGGTTATTGCTGGTGACTTGCTGTGACTTATTTTGCCTTGTATTGGGCGCGTGGGCTTAATTATTTTTCAGGGAATATGGTAGCAGTTGGTCAGCCTTGATGCGGTAACCGGAGGTGCCCATTGTGGTATGGCTGGGCACGGTTTCAAGTAGGCCGCTGACCGAAATAGGGCCATATTGCCGCGCGGCCTGGTTAAGTGTTTTTTGCTGGTTCTTGGGGAAAGCCTTAGGGAGAATCACATGAATGACCTGGTTGCTTGGAGGCGGCGGCACATGAATGCATGCTCCAAAGTAAGGGACGAGCAAGAACTCTTGCACTTGTGTGCCATTCATATCCAGCGGCACCACAAAGCCTGGAATCTGTACTCGCTGTTTATTGAGCTTGGGCACAATGGGTGCATCGTTCCAAGCATTGCGCATTTGCTCAAGAGCCTTGATGGCACGAGGATCGGCATCATCTAGCTTGTCCAGGTTCAGGCCTTTGATCGATTTCATGGGGTCCCAATCGGCGGGCATCATGTCATCCCAGTCGAGCGGCTGGTAACTCGTGCCAGGTTTTGTTGTGTGCTTGGTGTCGCTGATGCGTTCGCCTACTTGATAATCTGCCCCTATAACGTGGGTGCATGCCATGACGGCAAGTAATGTGGCAAATATCCGGGAAAACATGCTTGTCCTCGCGCCTGTGGTATGGGTTGTCAATGTCTAGAGTCTGGGAGTCAGGCCATCTGCGAGCGATAGTCTGTAGGCCATATATGCCGGGAACAGGCTGGCAAACAGGCCTACCAATGCAATGATCGCGAGTAGTTGGAGCTCTTCTGCACTCAGCCAATGTAGTGTCATCGTGATGCCGAAATGAGCTTGCATCAGTGGGGCTGCTAGCAATGAGGCAAGGGTCAATGCGGTCAGGCCGGTGACGATGCTGAGCAGGGTGACAAACATCCCTTCATACAAGAGCAGCAAAAGAATTTCTCTAGGTTGTGCACCTACTGCACGCAAAATGGCTAACTCTCTGCGTCGTTCATTGAGCCCGGAGATCATAATGGCGACTAGCCCCGTCAAGCTGACGACAACCACAATGGCTGAAACTGCCATCAGGCTTTTTTCTGCTACACCTACTACCTGCCATAATTGCTCTAATGCCACGCCTGGCATGGTAGCCAGCAGAGGTTCATCTTTGAAGTCATTGATCAGTCTTTGCATGCGAAATACTGCAGCACGGCTTTTCAAGCCGATGAATGCCGCGGTAATTTCCTTGGGTTGCAGGTCAAATTTCTGCACATATTCTGGTGGAATATGAAATCCCGGTAATTGTGTTCCTCCTACCCAGTCAAGGTGAATGGCGCTGAGCGCCTCCAGACTCACGTGTAGGGTGTGGTCAACAGGTGTGCCGGTGGGTTTGAGGATGCCGCTGACGATAAATGGTTTGTCGGCGTGGTCAGCATGATGTCCCAGCCCTGTACCATGGCTAAGTGTGATGTGGCTGCCAAGTGAGTAGCCTAGTTTCTTTGCTACCTCGGAGCCGATGACGGTATCAAAAACCTGATAGAAGGGCTTTCCCTCTGCAAATTTCAGTGCAAGGCGGTCTCCATAGTGATAATGTGTGAAATAATCTTGATTCGTGCCCAAGACAGCAAAGCCACGGTGCGAATCACCCAGAGAAATCGGAATGCTCCACGCCACCATGGGGTTTTGTTGCAGCCTTTCAAAGCTTGCCCAGCTGATGTTGTTGGTGGGCTCTCCCACGCGGAATACAGCATATAGCATCAGTTGTACTGGGCTGGTGCGTGCGCCGATTACCAGATCGGTGCCGGAAATAGATAGGCCAAAGCCCTGATGTATCTGCTCACGCAGGCGTTCAACCCCAACTAGTAGCATGACGCTCAAGGCAACCGCCATCATGGTCATGCCCAGGGTGAGCTTGCGGTTCCATGCACTATGTATGGCCAGCGTGAGCAGGTATTTCAAGTTCATACAAGTGCCTGCTTTCCTGCTTGATTGAGGTCGCTCAAGGCAATGCTGCGGTGAAAGTTTGAGGCTAGCCTATGATCGTGGCTAACAAAAAGCAGAGTTGCCTGGTTGGCAAGGCACTCTTGTTTTAGTAGGTGTAGAAAGTGGAGTTGGTGGTGTGCATCCAAGGCAGATGTTGGTTCATCTGCAATGATGATTTCTGGGCTCCCGATCAATGCTCGTACTGCTGCAACACGTTGTTGTTGGCCAATGCTCAGGCTAGTGACCCTGCGTGACCACAGCGTGGCATCTATGCCCAGGGCGGCCAGCAGGCGATATGCCTCAGTTGGGGCGCTTTCTCGAAGGTTGCTGTGGCGATAGCGGGAAAAGCCGCATGGTAGCAGGACGTTTTCCAGTACAGATAGATAGGGGATCAGGTTAAATTGCTGAAATAGAAAGCCGATATGATCAGCACGGAATCGATCTCGCGCTGCGCTACTCAGTGTGTCCAGACGCTGGCCCAATATGCTGACCATGCCTGCCTGGGCTAAATGTACGCCCCCGAGGATGCCCAGCAAAGTGCTTTTGCCACTGCCGCTCGATCCGTGCAGGAAGATATGCTCACCCGGCATGATGTCCAGGTGCGCGATATCAAGGCAGGGTTGCCCTGGAGTCCATTCAAACCGCATGTTTTCCAAGTGAATGGCTGGTAACGACATGTCTACCATGCGACTTGGTTTTGCCCAGGGGAGAGCCTAGCGATTTTTTGGGTTTGCCCGGCTACAACCTGAACGTCGATTTTGTAGAGGTGAGGGAACTGTTCGAACAATCGCACGATCAAGCCTTTCAATTCACTCGGTTGGTTACACTCATAGGCAAACTCGGCATCGAGGTCGGCATGATGCGTATCGTGCTGATGTTCGTTATTTTCGAACAATGGCGATTCCAGGGTTGTTTTCGTACTTTTGCAACCAGCCTTGTCTGGCAGGTCAAATAGCTGGGCGGGTATGGACAGCTGTTTTTTCAATGCGTCCACTGCTGCCTGCTCTTGCGGGTTGCGGGGAGCATGCTCGAAGCCCAGCAAGCTTTCCATCGGGCTTTCCAGCGCGAGGATCAATACCTTGCCCTCCATGACGATGTTCAGTTTGGCGGCTCCGTGCACATGGGCATGCTGCTTGTGGGCGAGTGCGGGCGTCGCGGCGAAAAACAGGCTGCCGATGCTGATGAATAATCCATATATGAATAACCCAGAATATAAATGCATTAAGTCTCCTTCCTGATCTTGCCCCTGCCCACGCCAATGCCGTGATTAGTGGTGGTGAAGATGCTGGGCCGCTAATGACACGGTAACCCCGCCGAGTATGAATGCAACCTGGACTACTCCATCCTTCAACGAGCGTTGACGCTGCAATTCTGGGACTAGGTCCGCGACGGCAATATAGATGAAGCTGGATGCCGCGACGACTAGTATCACAGGGATCGCAGTTTGCATGATACCCAATGACAGCCAGCCCAGAAAGCCGCCCAGGATCATGGCCGCGCCTGACATGGCATTGAGCAACAGGGCTCGGCTTTTTGACAGGCCAGCACTCAGCAATACCATGAAGTCCGATACTTCCTGAGGTATCTCGTGCAGCATGACTGTGACAGCCATCGCCCAGCCTAATGCCGGCTCGGTCAAGAAGGCGGCTGCGATCAGTACACCATCGACAAAATTATGTAATCCGTCCCCGATCACGATCATGGACACCTTCTGATCAAGAACGGTTTCATGGGCCTCGCCGTGCGTATGCCGGTGGTCGTGTCGCCATAATGCCATTTTCTCCAGCAGGAAGAACGCCAAGATGCCGGCCAGCAATATCCAGCCAGCGTCATGGGGTGATAAGCCCGACTCGATGGCCTCAGGCAGGATGTCGGTCAAGGCGAAGGCCAGCAAGATCCCGACGGCGAATGCCACCATCTTGTCCGCGACCCGTGCCAGGATGGTGAGCGAGACGACAGAGGAGATCAGGACTGAAACGACGCCGCCCAACAAGGTGGCAATGCAGATTGAGAGTAGGAGCATAGAGCCGCGACGCTAATTCATCTTTGCCAATGAGGGCAAGTGCTCATTATTGCTTTGGTGCATGTGATATTCCTGGCAGGCCACATCAAAGGTCAATCCGCATGCCGATCTCGACATTACGGCCTAGCTCGGGTGTGTAGTAGCGCAGGAATGAGGTGCTGTTGCGGATTTCAGCATTGGTGACGTTGCGCATATTGATGAAGAGGTCTCCGGTGAACCAATTGGGTACTTCGATGCTGCGGCGCAATGCGATATCGACCCGGTTATAGCTGTCGGTGCCTGGTTCAGGCAGCATTTCGTCGCCCACCGGCATGGTGCCGGTACGCTTCTGCGCGCTGACATGGGTCAGGCGGACATCGCCATCCCATCTGCCCATGCCTGCTTGTATCAACAAGCCATGCCGGGCTGGCGTGAGGCGCGGCACATGGGTGTTGTCGTCCAGCATGCCGCGCACTTGGTCGGCAAATACGCTGGCGCGGAATTTGCGCATGCCGGGGATTTGCAAGGGAAGCCCGACTTCGGCTTCATAGCCGTGAAAGCGTGCATCCTGTTGCTTGTACTGCATTGTGATCAGGCATTGGTCCTGCAGACCGCAAGTACCGATGGCCTGGGGCCTCAGCAGGATGGAGTTCATTTTGATGACGCCGACGTTTTCCTGGTAGATATAGTTTTCGGCAGAGTACTTGAACAGGTTGAGGTTGGCGTCCAGCTTGCCGAGCTTTTGCTGTAGGCGGATATCCCAGCCATTCAGGGTTTCGATGTCGAGTGCTCTGGAGCCGATGTCGTACGTTCTTGTCGCCAGGTGCGGGCCATACGATCCAAGTTCCTGTATATCGGGAGCTCTTCTGGCAATCCAGCGGTTGATAGTGATGCTACCAGTCTTGTAGGCGCGCTTCAGCGCTAGCGAATAGCTCTCCGGGCTGAAATCCTTTTTTGCAGCCGGGATGACGTAGGAAATGGGCATAGGCACATCCCTAGGCGTGGCCCAGACAGTCTGGGCGCCCGCATTGGTATTGTTTTTTTCCTTGCGAAAACCGAATTCCAACTGCCAAGGATTGATATCCAGAGTTTCAATCAGATAAAGCCCTTTCGAGTCTATCTTGGATGTTGGCACAAATGCTTCCATGCCCTGTGCGGAAAAATCGCGGTTGATGCCATGGAATCCCAAGGTGCCAGCAAGATTAGAGAATAGTCGGTGGTTAAATTCCAGCCGGTGTTCAACCACATCGTTGCTGAAGCGGGTTTGCGCGATGCCGTTGCTGATCTCGTCGTGATGGTAATTGGATTTACCGATACGCAGCGAAATGCTTTCCAGCCAATCATAGGGCAGGAATAACTCTCCCTTGAGGTCGATGCGGTCTTGCTGCATATCGATGCGCACGCGTTCTGCCTTCTCGACCGGCCCGCCACCGTGGCTATGGGATGGCCCCATGGGAATGCCGTAGTTGTTGGCGTAATGGCTGAGTGATACGCCGATGTAGCCCATCTCGCCGAAGACGCTGGCACCGATGCTGCCGCCCTTGCTACGAGCGTTGGTGTTGTCGACATAGCCATGGGTGTTGGTCGGCAATTGGCCACCAAACAACTGGGTGATCGTGCCTTGGTCGATCGCCATGCCCGGCACGTGAATATTGTTGCTTTCCCTCCCGTGTAAGTCGGCATGGAGAGCGACCCGGCCCGCCTTGGTGAGTAGCTCGGTCGCCATGGTACGCTCGTCATGGTTGGTGTTGAAGCGTAGTTGCGTCGTGATCTTGGTCTTGGCCGGCAGGCGTTCCGGGATACGGCCGTCCGTGATTTCCACCGCGCCGCCGATGGCGCCGCCGCCGTTGCGTATCGTGGCCGGACCGCGCAATACCTTGATTTCCTTGGCCAGCAGGGATTCCACCGTGGTGCCGTGGTCCGGGCTCATGCCGGAAGCGTCATGCGTGCCTACGCCGTTGACCATGACCCGGGTGCGCGGGCCGTGCTGCCCGCGGATCAGCGGCAGGCCCACGTTCGGGCCGAATGTGGCGTTTGCCACGCCCAGTTCGTCCTGCAGCGTAGCGCCGAGTGTCGCCGCGCTTTTCAGCATCAGATCCTTGCCGGAAAGTGTGCTTGATGGATCCAGCGAGTTTGCCAGTTCTTCCGGCGCAGCCTGTACTTCAATGGCATCCAGCACAATTGATGGATCTTCTTCATTTGCCTTTTCGGCAGCAAATGCCAGTGCTGATACAAAAGCGCCAGGAAAAGCCAGGGAAATCAGTGCGGCAAGGCGGCAGGATCGGGATGATTTGACAGGTGGGCGCACATCTAAGCCAATGTATTATCTGAAGTATTCATTGCGCCTAGTATTGTAATGCTACTGTGTTGCATAATGCAACAGTGTTGTATATTATGAATTGAAGCCCAGATAGTGTATCTGGGTGTGGATTTATATCTTCTTGTTTATAAAGGGAGTAATACCATGCGTCATTTGATTGCAACCATGTTTGTCAGTGCCAGTCTATTCAGTGCGTCCGTCTATGCGGAGGGCCATGTGCATGCGGGAGATATCGAGATTGAGATAGAAAGCGGCAAGCTGGGTACTCATGGAGCAGGCCATTACCAGGATGCAACTGGATATGCGATTTTCGAGGCGGATTTCCGCGATCTTGCAGGCGGACCATACCGTACTAATGCGCCAGGGTTTGATAGCCATGCCGGTACATTCGACCAAAACGATATTATTGGATATCAAGCAGTCGGCAGCTTGTGGTCCTGGAATGGCAGTAGTTGGGCCAGCACCGTACTCAATGGTGAAACCATCAGCCTGGGCGGTAATTTGGGGGAAAATACCGTTTGGGGCACGGCTGGCGTCAGCGGTGATGCCGTCGGCACTCTTGGGCAGGCCGGCAGCAGCGGCAATATCCACGAGCACCTCACGTTTGCAATTTCTTCCGCGAGCGGCCTGCCGACCGAAGGAGCCTACTACATTACTCTGCAGTTATTGTCCGCCGATCTCAACAGCGCTTTCGATGGCATTGTGCCTAACAACAAGTATGCAAGTTCCGATCCGTTCTACCTGATATTCAACAATGGTTTGAGTTCCAGCGATTTCCACGCGGCCGTGCATGGTTTGGCTGATGTGGCTGCGGTTCCAGAGCCAAGCACTTACGCCATGTTTCTGGCTGGTTTAGGGTTGATGGGGTGGCAGTTGCGCCGTCGTCAACAGGCTTAAAAGCGGTGAGAAAAGCACCCTGCGGGGTGCTTTTCTTTGCGTAACCATCAAGGAGCAAATGTGATGAAGTCTTCTATATTGGCGCTTGCCATGCTGTGCTATGCCGTCTTTGCCCAGGCCGCCGTGCATTACGACGTACGCATCGACACCAGCCATGGACCTGTTGCCGGCAGCAAGCTGGGAATTGATTTCTACGGTGATTTCGACCTAGTCGGCAAGTTGCCCGTGGATGGCCAGACCGGGTACAAAGTCTTTTCGGGATATTTCGACGACTTGGAAGGCGGGCCTCGTGTGACTGACGACCCTGGTTTTCAATCTTTTTCCAATACTTTGCTGTATGGAGAGCAGATCCATTTTAGGGCGTTGGGAACCCTTTCATACTGGAATCCGAATACTGGATTCTGGGGCGATGCGGCAAGAGGTGCAACGGTGGCACTTTATGGCGCGATCCCGACCGATGTCTGGATCAACTACATGCTGAATCCGGGCAATGCCACTTATGCGGCGCAGTATAACTACTATGCAGGAGGTACTGTCTACAGTGCGGACGGCATTGGCGGGCCGCAAACTGCTGCAATCGATGCAGCTAGCCGGAATGGGGCTTTCCACTCCCATCTAGATTGGAAGCTATCTGATTCCGCACCGGCAGGGGCCTATCTTGTAACGCTGCAGATATGGTCGCCGGTCATGGAAAATGGTCAACAGAAATACATAGACTCGGACCCTTTCCATGTATTGTTCAAGTCGGCCGGCATCAGCCAGGCGCAATACGATGAAGCCTTCAACCTGCGCATTGCTGCGGCAGTTCCTGAGGCTGATACCTGGGCGATGTTATTAGTCGGCTTGATGCTGATGGTCGGTTGGCGCCTGAAATTAAAGCAGTAGCCGGTATGCCTGTTGAGACCCACCCTGATTTTTGGGTGGGGGTTTTAATATAAATACCTTTAGTTATTTCCTGCTCAAGCATGTTGCCACCTCAGGATTCTCAAGCTTCCTTCATTTGACTTATCCGCTGAAATACATTTGCAGGTCTTGCATCAAGCCCGGATTTGCTGCGTTGTTTTTATGCAACCCTTCAATTTTCCTGATTTTACAATGCTTGCAAAGGCGTGTTGGATTAGTTCTCGTGACATATGATTGTCATCTAAATGACATCAAGCTGGGTTAACTTCCTTGTTTCAGGCTCAAGGGTGAGCTTCGGTTTTTGCAAAGGAGATTGATCATGAGAGCTTATACATACCAGGCAGAATATTTCACTAAGGCATCCGAGCTGAGCGAGAAAAAGGCAGAGCGCCTGTTGTCCCGTATGAGTGTGTGTTTATATTCTGAGCTGTTACGGGATGCTTATTCGCCTCACGAAATATTGGCTATCCAGTTGCAGATTGAGGACGAGCAGCTACAGGAATGGCGTCAACGAGTGGCGCAGCTCCGCCAGCAAGAGCAGGTATGGCTTTCCCAGGGCACTCCATTGACTAGTCCTGCCACTGTCAATTGAGGCATTGTGTCATGGGCCCCAGCTGAGATATTGCACCATGTTTCATTTAGATGTTACCGGGGTGTCTCTTTTTTGAGACGACATGTTTTGTATTTAAAACAATGAGATATTGAATTGTAGTGTCATAAGTTGCGGGGGGTATGTCTCTTTTTTGAGACGAGTTAAGATTGCCAGGGTCGCTAATAAATTTAAATATTATATTTAAAATCAATTTGTTATGTTGGTTGGCATGAATGATGCTATATGTTCCAGTGAAGTACTAGTCTATTTTAGACTATCGAGTCCAAGCCATCCCCCCCTGGCGGAAGACTCACAATCCAACGCCGGGCTTTTGCCCGGCGTTTTCATTTCTGTGTCCTTCACAATCCATCATTAGTACTTCATTTATTGCAGTCTCGATAGCTGCACTCTGCAAAAAATACCTGCATGTTTTGTTGATCATGAGTTTTTTCAAGAGCTTGGTAAGTTTAGACTGGATTTTACATATGTAAAATTATTTAAATAATCATCATGTTAAGGATTGCTGCCTTTCTTTATCAATCACGCTGATGAAGTGGAATGGCATTTGCCCTCTTAGACATATCTTGTTTAAGGGAATGAATCGATGCCAACTCCTCAATTTTCTCGGGGCCTATCACGGACAAAGCGCACATGGTCGTTGAGTGTCGTATTGGCCATGGTGGCCATGATGCTCTGGTTGATATTGCGCATGGTGCTGTGGCTAGATTTAGGCAAGGTCGGCCCAGGATGGGGGGATGCTTTTCATGTGCTGGCCTTGGGGGCTTGGTTTGATACTTGGACACTGACATATCTCCTAGCACCGTTATTGTTACTGAGTGGCGTGCTACCTAATCGTCTCAGAATCAGTCGTGCTGCAACAGTGTTCAGGTGGTGGCTATTAGGGGCGGTGACGGCCTTGCTGATGTTTGGTGTGGTGGCTGAGTTCATTTTCTGGCAGGAATTCACCACGCGCTTTAATTTTATCGCGGTGGATTATCTGGTCTACACCCATGAAGTGCTAGGTAATATTTGGGAGTCGTATCCTGTTCCTGCCATTTTGGCGGCCATCGCCATGGTGGCAACAGGTTTGACCTGGGGCTTAGGACGCATATTGACCATCAAGGCCAGCCCACATGGCTGGCGTACCCGTATTGCTTTGGTCGCTACCGCGATTGCGTTGCCTATGGCGGCAACACAGTTTGCCAACCTTGATCAGGCCGAGAGTCGTAACCATTACGCACAAGAGTTGGCGAGCAATGGTGTGTTTGCATTGGCTGCGGCGATGCGCCGTAATGAGCTTGACTATGATCGCTTTTATGCCACGTTGCCAGAGCAGCAGGCCTCGCAAGTGTTGGCGTCAGTGGGGCTGCACGTGGGGGATGGCCAGGGTGCGATGCACTTGGCTAGTCTCGATGCATCTACGATACGTTCAGTGGGTGGCCTGCCAGCCAATTTCAAGCGTAGGCCGAAGAATATTGTGCTGGTGACCGTGGAGAGTTTATCGGCTGATTATCTTGCCAGTTTCGGTGGTCAAGCTGGCTTGACACCTGCTTTGGATAAATTGGCTACTGAAGGGCTGAAATTTACCCACCTTTATGCCAGTGGTACGCGCACGGTAAGGGGCCTGGAAGCGCTCTCGCTCGGTACGCCGCCTATTCCGGGGCAGGCGGTAATCCATCGCCCGAATAATGAGCACTTGGTTACCCTGGGAGAGCAACTGCAAAGCCATGATATGGCTAGTTACTTTATCTACGGCGGCTATGGTGTGTTCGACAATATGAATTATTACTTCCGGAATAATGATTATCGGGTAGTTGATCGCACCGATTTTCCTGCCAATACTATTGCAGCAGAAAACATTTGGGGCGTTGCGGATGAAAGTCTGTTTGCCAATACCTTGACCACGCTGGATGCAGCCTATGCGCAAGGCAAGCCTTTTATGGCACAGGTGATGACGACCAGCAACCATCGCCCTTATACCTTCCCTGATGGTCGTGTACAGGCGGAGCAGGGGACGCGTAGCGGTGCTGTGGCTTATACCGATTATGCGATCGGTCATTTCATTGAGCAGGCGCGTAGCAAGCCCTGGTTTAAGGACACCCTGTTCGTGATTGTGGCGGATCATTGCGCCTCGGTTGCGGGGAAAACCAGTCTGCCTGTTGCTCGTTACCATATTCCCTTGATTTTTTATGCGCCCGACTTGTTGGTCGCGGGTAGTTATGACCGTATGGCCAGCCAGATTGATATTGCGCCGACCCTGATGCAGGTACTTGGCTTGCCCCAGCAAGGGTTTTTCGGTGAGTCGATGTTTGCGGAAAATTTAAGCGAGCCACGAGCGTTCATCAGCAATTATCAGGATTTGGGTTATTACAAGCGTGACCAGTTGATCGTATTGTCGCCCAAAGGCAAGGTGACAGCATTTAGCATTAATCCAACAGATTTTGAGGCGACGCCGATTGCGGTAGATGAGGGGCTAAGGCAGGAAGCCATTGCCTATTACCAGAGTGCGTCACATGCATTCCAGCGCGGTGCCCTCAAGTATGTGCTACCTGGGCGCTTGCTGGCAGAAGGGGTCCGTCATGCGCATGGCTAACAGTATTGTGCCTTTACGGCCTATTTTGGCTACACTATTCCTGGCAGCGCTGGCAATGTTGGCATTGGAACATTTCACTCATATTGATGTGTGGCTGGAGGATTGGTTTTTTGATGCAGCCTTGCATGACTTCCCTTGGCGCAACAGCTGGTTTGCCACGGATTTTGCCCATGGCAGCCTGAAAAATTTCATTATCAACAGTGGGACCATCTTGCTGGTGGTAATGCTGATCGACAAAATCTGGCGCATTCGCCGTATGCCGGATTTCTGGCGCTATCGCCTGCAGATTGTCGCTTGGGCTTCTATCCTAGTGCCAGCCGTGATTCGTGGCATCAAGCGTACATCGGCCCTGAATTGCCCGTGGGATATAGACCGTTATGGCGGTCATGTGCCATACCTCAAGATGTTTGATCATGTGCCTGCAGGGTGGGTACCTGGCCATTGCTTCCCAGCTGGGCATGCCAGCACTGGGTTGTGGCTGGCATCACTTTGTGTGTTTTGGCTGCCTCATCACCCACGCCGGGCGTTGGGCGTGTTTTTTGCTGGGTTGTCGGTGGGTCTTGCCATGGGCTGGATTCAGCAAATGCGGGGTGCACATTTCCTGAGCCATACTTTATGGTCGGGCTGGTTAGCCAGTGTAACGCTGCTACTGCTGGTCTTGGCTTATCAGCGTCAGTTGCGATTGCACGCACAAATGCCAGCTTGCACCTGGCTAACACGCTTGAGAAGCTTGACCAGCGTTAATAGGCGCCCATCTTGATGAGAGACTTATTGGTTGCGCAAAGGCTTCAGCAGATCAGCAAGGCCATTGTGGTCGAGCTCTTGCATCAAGGCTAGCAACTTGCCCAATTCACCGGGAGGAAAGCCCTCTCGTGCAAACCAATTGAGGTAGTTGCCGGGTAGGTCGGCAATCAAGCGGCCTTTGTATTTGCCGAATGGCATGGTGCGGGTGACCAGTAGCTCAAGGTCGTGCTGATTCATGCCTTAATCCTTTATCAGGCTGGCGAGTATTGCAAAGGCCTCGGGGATGCTGGCTGCGCCTAGTTTGGATGTGCAGCAAACACCCTCTAGCAGGGCATGCTGACGGATGAGCGTCAGTATTTCACTTAACGTAGCTTGACCATTGACGGTCAAATGCTTATCCGGACTTGGTATGAGTATCTGGCCTGTGGCATCTATCAACCTTGTTGATGTGGTAGGCATAGGCCAGGTGGCGAAAGCTGCGGCGTCATTCAGCAAGGCTAATTCAGCATCACCAAGATGCTGGATCAATGCTGGCCAATGAATAGTTGAGGTTGTCATGTATATGGGGTGGTTGGTCTTTGCGCAATAGGGCGTTACCATAACGCCTTTTCCCTGGCGTTGTCAGGATCATTTTAACGCCTCTGGCCCAAGCAGGAAGAGGCAAGACCGAAAGCAGCTAGCATGAGCAAGATTGTCATTGAAAACAAGCCATCCTCCACCCGCCTGGAAACCTTAGGAGTCACCAAGTGGCCTACCTGGTCCAAGGAAGTGTCGACATTTCCCTGGGTGTTCCCTGAGCAGGAAATTGCTTATATCCTCGAAGGTGAAGTCGTGATCACGCCGAATGATGGCAGCGCTTCCGTCACTTTCCGCAAGGGCGATCTGGTGACTTTCCCCGCTGGATTGCGCTGCACCTGGGAAGTCAAGCAGCCACTGCACAAGCATTATCAACTGGATGGCAACTTGGTTGGTCGCATCTATCGTCGCATCAAGCTTTTTTTCACCAAGTAAGCCAGTATAGAAACAGTATCAATTCCTTTACGATCCAGCCTAGTGATAGTGTCACTGACTGGATCGCTTCACAAATTGCGTTAGTGCCTGATATGCAAGGCGTATCGCTTCGGATCAAACCCACAGCCTAGTCCCATGGTGATGACGAAGATGAGCGCTAAGCCAAGCCAGACCATGCTGAAATCATGCAATGCATCGCGCAGCATGCCTGCCAGTATTGGTGACGCTCCCGCAATCAAATAGCCTACCCCTTGCACGTTCGCGGTCAATATCCCGGCAGATTGCGCGTCTTCCAGGTGATCCATGCAGGCGATTAAGCTCAAGGGAAATAATGCTCCTACACCACATCCTGCCAGAATCACCCCTGCCCACGCCATCTGTGCTCCGGCATTTAGGCAGAGCATACCTGCAATCGCCAGTAGCAGTGCCAGTATGATCCAGGGACGCCTGTCTGGAGACTTGGCGGCAAGTTGCGATAGCAGTAAGCCAGAGATGACTTCAGTGGCGCTGAGTAGTGATAACGCCAACCCTGCTGTCGTGGCATCATAGCCAAGATCAATGAAGTGCGGCGGTAGCCAGGCTAGCATGCAAGTGAAGCCTGACGTTCCCAAGCCAAAAAAGCCAGCCAGTCGCCAGAAACGCCCGGGCTTCAATGTGACCTTGGCATTTGCGGCGGCAGTATGTGGCATGGCAGGTACCAACCATAGCAACAGCAATAGGGTAGGGAGTGCCAACAAGCCCCAGCCTCCCAATGCCCAGGCGATATTACTCACATGCAGTATCTGCGGGGCGAGTGCGGCTGATATGGCTGCCCCGGCCATGATGGCCGAGACATACATCCCCATCAAGGATGCTGTTTGTGCTGGCCATTGGCGTTTGATGACGATAGGCAGAAATGCTTGTACCAAGGCAATGCCTAGGCCTGCAATGATGGAGGATAAAATCATGCTGGCTGGGTTTTGATTGAACAGGCGACTCAATGTGCTGATGCCCAGTATGATCAAGGCCAGGGCGAGCAAACGTCGCAAGTCAGCTCGGCTTAGTAGCCATTGGCTGCTAAGTGCTCCCAGCCCCATCATGACGATGGGTAGGCCATTGAGCAGGGAAATCCAGCTATAACTTAGGTGCCAGCTTTGCAGCAGGTATTCAGTCAGTGGGCCGATAGAAGCCATCACCGGGCGTAAGTTGAGCCCTAATAATACTAGCAAGAGGATGACGGGGAGCTTGTGCATTATTGTTCCCCTTCGAGGCTGAGCAATAGCTGGCGCAAGCCATGATTGATCGCGGTTTTATCCGCTTGTTCAAGCGGGTTGAATGTACTGGCCAGCTTGGCCAGGTAAAGCTCTAGCAAAGGTTCAAATAGCATGCGCCCCTCGGGAGTCAGCTTGACTTCCATACTGCGTTTATCAGCCGGATTTGCCCGGCGTTGAACCAAGCCTTTGTTTTCGAGGCAGTCCAGGCGGTTGGTCATGGCACCTGAGGTGATAAGCAGGCGCTGATATAGCTCGGTGGGAGAAAGTGTGCCGCCATTGCGGCTTAACGTGGCAAGCACATCAAACTCTCCTTGGTTCAGGCCTGCATCCTGAATAACTGGCATGATGTGTTTGACGAGAAGCGTGACGCTGCGAAGCAAGCGTGTGGCCAGTTCCATGTCAGCATAGTTCCTGCTTGGTGCAATATGCTTCCAATCGTTAATCAGGTCGTCAATATGGTCTTGGGGTTGGTTGGATGTGGGCATAATATCTTAATGTAAAGATAAGTTATCTTAATGTTAAGATAAATGCATCAGCCAAGCAAGCTGTCTATTTCTATCAGTATTGTCCTACATCAGCTTCAGTCCTTGCTGACTGCGAATAGCATCAGATTTGTGGATGATGTCGCTACCTATAAATAACAGCAAAAATGGAAAGCGACATGGAGTTGTTCAAGGTGTGTGTGGCATTTGATGATGCCGATGACATCTATCTTAGCGATGCATTCGAGCATCAGGATGATATTTGCCTGGCATTGCGCTGGATTCATGAACCCGCTCATGACAGCAAGCGTCCGGAGCGCGTGTTAAGAGTCCCCAAAGCGCAACTGCAGTCAACCGATGACTCTCTACATTACGAATACTTACTGCCACGTGCATTGCCAGGGCAGTTACGTACGGCGCGGCATAGTGCGGAAATCCCGCATGGTTATGCATTGGAGCTCAGCCCTAATTACACCTTTACCCTGCAATAGGCGAAGAGTTACTGGTGATGGATAAGGGGAATGAGCAACGTACGCATAGCCCGCCATCCTCGCAGTTACTTAGCACGATATTGCCTTGATGATGCTCAATTGCTCGTTTCGCAATGGCCAGCCCTAGTCCATAGCCGATATGGCCTGGCTTATCCGTGCCTTGTACGCGGTAAAAAGGTTGAAACACGGATTGCGTCTCTGTATCCGGCAGGCCAGGCCCATGATCTCGTACTTCTACTGTCAGGGCTTGATGATCCTGGCGGATGGAAACTTCTATAGATTCGCCAGCCTGATTGTATTTGAGCGCGTTGCGAATGATGTTCTCGAAAGCGCGGCGTAGCAATTCATAATGTCCATGCAGGATGACTTCATGCGATGCTTTGAACTGGATATTGCTACCCATCGCTTGTGCCTCAAAATTGGCATCCTGCACAATGGTGGCTAATAAGTCATTGAGGCTCAGTTTTTCACTGCTTTCGCTACTGATACCAGATTCCAGGCGCGACAGCGTCAGCATCTGGCCTAATAGCTCGTCCAGTCTCTCGGTTTCACGCTCAATGCGACTCAAGGCAGATGCCAGTTTTTCTGGCTGTTGTTGTGCTAGGCCCACTGCCAGCCGCATGCGGGCCACTGGCGAGCGTAGCTCATGCGATACATCGTGTAATAGCAGACGTTGTGCGTCCAGCAGGGTTTGCAGTCGCGTCGCCATATAGTCGAAGTCTGCTCCCAACTCGATCAGCTCATCGTTCCGATTCCCCAGTTCCGGGCTGACCCGTACGCTTAAGTCACCCTCGGCAAGCCTGCGACTGGCCTTGCGTAGCAACTTGATCGGTCGACTGAGGTAAAGAGCGAAACCTGCACTAAATAGCAGGCTGGCAAGTAGGGCGATGAATATTTGCAGTTGTAAGTTGTAGCGAGGTGGCCCCGCTGATTCAGCGCTGGTGGCTGGAATAAACAAGATGTATTCATGATGGTTGCTGGCTTTGACGCGACGCACACTGGGAATGGGGGGAGTCTGATCCAGCGCAAGGATGGCTTGTTGCAATGCTTCGGGTGGCACGCTACGCCCAAGGATGTCCTGATGCTCCTGGTTGATGACCAGGACCGTGGGGGAGCGATGCCCAGGCCAGCTCTCAAACAAGGCTTTGGCACCAGCCTCACCACCATATTGCAGGGCATTGGCGGCAATGCCGACGACGAAATCTGCCCTGCGGTCTCGCAAGAAACCTTCTTCACCTGATAGCGTTTTTTCATTGAGGTAGATGACGCCGCCTACGCCTGCCAGCGTGACCAGCAGTGTCAGTGAAAAACCAAGGAATATTTTCCAGAATAACTTGCCCATACAGATGCCTCGCTAGTATTAGCTCGCGATGAATTGATAGCCCACGCCACGTACGGTCTGGATTGGGGAGCGACCATCTTCCAGTAGGCCTAGCTTTTGGCGCAAATTGCTCACATGTACATCTACGCTGCGGTCATAACGCGTTTCTGCTCGCCCTAATGCCTGGGTGAATAAGTCGGCTTTGCTGACAACGCGTCCGGCATTTCGTGCCAGCACTTCCAGTAGTGCATATTCGCTGGTGGTGATGTCTAGCGGTTCGCCTTTCCATTCAATGATGCGTTCCGAGGGGTAGATGGCGATCTTGCCGACGCGTGTGATGTTCGGCGTGTTTTGGCTGTGCATGGCCTCATCCCTGACGACGACGCGACGCTGTATCGCACGTAGCCTGGCGACCAATTCACGTGGATTGAATGGTTTTGAGAGGTAGTCATCCGCGCCCAATTCCAAGCCAACAATACGGTCTATCTCATCCCCTTTGGCTGTCAGCATAATCACCGGGATCTGGCTGCTGGTACGGATGAGGCGCAAGGTGTCAAAGCCATTGAAGCGCGGCATCATGACGTCTAGCACCACAAGATCATATTCGCCAGAAAGGGCCAGGCGGGCACCTTCTTCCCCATCATGGGCAATGGTCAAGGTGAAATCCTCCGCACCCAAATATTCTTCCATCATCTGGCAGAGTTCGACGTCATCATCGATGAGCAAGATACGTAGCACTGTTTTCACCTTTCACTTCTTTCATATTGCACATGGCATTCTGCCGTAGGCATGGCTTGGAGAATCAGCATCTTACAAAGTTTTACGCACAATTACACCGATTTGACCTAAGGCAACAAACATTTAGCCAGGTGCTGGATCATAGTATGCAGACAAGTTTATTTGTTATGTGACGATTATTTTTAACAAGCAAAAGGAGTATTGATCATGATCAAGCTACGCAAGTTGCTGGTTCCATCTTTTATCTTGGCCTCTTCGGTATTGGCGATGGGTATGGTAGCCGTGCATGCCGAGTCGGGATCGGGCGACAGCAAGTGTGATAAGGGCAAGCAGCATGGAGCATTTGGCCAGCATCATGGCTTTTCCGAAGGACACTTGCTGGAACATAAACTCAGCAAGCTGAATCTTACTGACCAACAGCAAGCTGAGGTCAGTAAGATTGTCGACCAGCAGAAGCCATTGCTGGCAGAAAAGCGCCAGGTCTTGCATGCATCCTTTAAAGCCCTCACTTCGGCTTCGACCAGTGAACAATATGATCAACAGAAAATACAAGCTTTAGCTGGAGAGCAGGCCAAGCTGCAGGCAGATTTGCTGGTGTTACGTAGTAATACCTTGCATGAGGTCTATCAAGTGCTGACGCCCGAGCAGAAGCAGAAATGGAGCGAGTTTCAATCTAAGGTACGCCCCAAGCATGATGAGAAAGCTTGAGGTTTGAGTGCAGTATCTCTGACGCATTTTTGATCACATAAAATTAGAATGCCCGGTGTTGCCGGGCATTCTAATTTCAGTGTCATGCACCTTAATGCATGTGCTCCTTGATGGCGCTTAGCACCAGGGGGCTGAGTCCGGTGTCGGGATGCTCGCCGATATATCGCACAATTTGCTGACGCATCTGCGGAGCCCAGAAGCGTTGCAAATGGCTGGCAATATCTTTCTTTGCTTGCTCAGGGTCAGGGTAGGATCGAAAGAAATCACCGATCTGGTTAGCCATTTTTACCAAGTGTTCTACGTTCATGCTCATACCAGCTCCTTGTGTAACAAACGCTCTGTCACGCTATACACCACATGCTGTTCTTTGCGTGCAAACCCTACCAGGGTAAGCCCACAACCTTGGGCCATTCTGATGGCCAGCCCGGTTGGTGCAGAGATAGCGACCAACATGGGGATATCCGCGCTGGCTGCTTTTTGCACCATTTCATAGCTGGCCCGGCTGGAGGTCAATACGAAACCGTCATGCGGCAATGCTTGCTCGGCAAGTGCGCCTATCAGTTTGTCCAGGGCATTGTGGCGTCCGACGTCTTCTCGTACCAGCAAAACCCGGCCTTCCCGGTCTGCCCAGGCCGTAGCATGAGTGGCACCAGTGCGACCCTGCAATGCTTGCTGCTCCTGCAATTCCCGTTGGGCACGGTAAATGGCTTCGGCATCAAATGTGATCTCAGTCGCTTGTATTTTCCTGGGTACCCGAATCGCCTGGTCCAGGCTTTCGGAACCACACAAGCCGCAGCCAGTACGTCCAGCCATGCTGCGCCTGCGCTCCTTGAGATGAACAAAGCGCTCTGTCGAAATTTCCATCTGCAACTCTATGCCGTTGACGCGCTCGACGATGTCAACGCCATACAAGTCCTGTGGGCTGGACAATATACCTTCGCAGAGCGAAAAACCCAGTGCAAAGTCGGCGAGATCATCCGGGGTTGCCAGCATCACGGCATGCGAGATGCCGTTGTAGATCATGGCAATCGGCACTTCCTCTGCAACTTGGTCTTGCCGCTCCTGCAGCTCACCATGCTCGTACTTGAGCACGGTGACGCAGCTATCGGTTGCTTCGGCTTCAATCAAAAACTCTGGTACTTTCATCCTTATTCCACACGGGCTGTATCCCGTTGTTGGACCAGGGCAATCTGGTCGCTGCTGAATTCCTGGTAGTTGCGCTGCCATTCTGACAGTTGCGATACACGGGTGACCTGTACCGCAGTTACCTTGAATTCAGGACAGTTGGTTGCCCAGTCTGAGTTATCGGTAGTGATGACATTGGCACCAGATTCGGGGTGGTGGAATGTGGTGTAAATCACGCCAGGTTGTACGCGCTCGGTAATCTTGGCACGTAGCACAGTATTCCCGGCCCGGCTGGTCACACCTACCCAGTCGCCATCCTTGATGCCGCGATCTTCGGCGTCCTGTGGATGAATTTCCACCACATCCTCGGGGTGCCAGGCGACATTGTCGGTGCGGCGTGTCTGGGCGCCAACATTGTAGTGCGACAGTATACGCCCGGTGGTGAGGATGAGAGGGTACTTGTTGTTGACCTTTTCAGAAGTAGGCACATATTCCGTGATCATGAAGCGCCCCTTGCCGCGGACAAACTCATCCACATGCATGATAGGGGTGCCATCAGGATGATCTTCGTTGCATGGCCACTGAATGCTGCCCATCTCCTCCAGTTTCTTGAAGCTGACACCATGGAAGGTAGGCGTGAGCCTGGCAATTTCATCCATGATCTCAGACGCATGCTGGTAAGGCATGGGATAGCCCAGCGCCTCGGAAAGCATGGCGGTAATCTGCCAATCTTCGTATCCATTTTTCGGTGTCATCACGCGGCGTACGGGCGAGATACGGCGCTCGGCATTGGTGAAGGTGCCGCTCTTTTCCAGGAAGGAGCAGCCAGGCAGGAACACGTGGGCGTACATCGCGGTTTCGTTGAGGAATAAATCCTGCACGATAACGCACTCCATGGAGGACAGGGCATGAGTGACATGCTGGGTATTGGGGTCGGATTGGGCAATATCCTCACCTTCGCAATACAGCGCCTTGAAGCTGCCATCAATCGCGAAGTCCAGCATGTTGGGAATGCGCAAGCCCGGCTCGTTATCAAGTGGCCGGCCCCAGGCTGCCTCAAACAATGCACGGGTGGTATCATCCGAGACGTGGCGGTAGCCAGGAAACTCATGTGGGAAGGAGCCCATGTCGCAAGAGCCCTGCACATTGTTCTGGCCGCGTAGTGGATTTACTCCTACGCCTTCGCGCCCAATGTTACCCGTGGCCATGGCTAGGTTGGCGATGCCCATGACCATGGTCGAGCCTTGGCTGTGCTCGGTAACGCCCAAGCCATAGTAGATCGCGGCATTGCCACCAGTGGCAAATAAGCGTGCAGCAGCGCGTATATCGGCAGCAGAAACGCCAGTTGCCTCTTGCAAGGCCTCCGGCGAGTTTTCCGGTTGGGCGACGAACTCGCTCCAGTATTGGTATGAGTCCCACTCGCAACGCTCACGGACAAATGCTTCGTCGACCAGGCCTTCGGTCACGACTACATGGGCCATGGCTGTGATCAGCGCCACGTTGGTACCGGGCCGTAGTTTCAGGTGGTAATCAGCCTTGACGTGGGGGCTTGATACCAGATCAATGGCGCGAGGGTCTGCAATAATGAGCTTAGCGCCTTGACGTAATCTCCGCTTCATTTGCGAGCCGAATACCGGGTGGCCATCGGTTGGGTTGGCACCAATCACCATGATGACATCGGATTTCATAATGGAGTCAAACGTCTGTGTGCCAGCGGATTCACCCAAGGTTTGCTTCAATCCATAGCCGGTCGGGGAGTGGCAGACGCGGGCGCAGGTATCGACATTGTTGTTGCCAAAGGCTGCCCGCACTAGTTTCTGTACTAGGTAAGTTTCCTCATTGGTACAACGGGACGAGGTGATCGCACCGATGGAGTTGCGCCCATGCTTGCCCTGAATGCGCTTGAGTTCGCTGGCAGCGTAGCTGATTGCTTCTTCCCAAGAGACTTCTTGCCATGGGTCGCTGATATGTTTGCGTATCATCGGCGTGGTGATGCGGTCGCGATGGGTGGCATAGCCCCAGGCAAAACGGCCCTTGACGCAGGAGTGGCCATGATTGGCACCACCGTTCTTGTCCGGCACCATGCGCACGACTTGCTCTCCCTTCATTTCGGCACGGAAAGAACAGCCGACGCCGCAATAGGCGCAAGTGGTGACCACACTATGCTCAGGCTGCCCATGCTCAACCACGGTCTTTTCTATCAGTGTCGCGGTAGGGCAGGCGGCAACGCAAGCACCGCAGGAAACGCATTCGGAATCCAGGAAGTTATCAAAATTGCCAGCCGCCACCTTGGAGTCAAAGCCGCGGCCTTGAATAGTCAGTGCAAATGTGCCCTGGGTTTCTTCACACGCACGCACGCAACGCGAGCACACAATGCACTTGGAAGCGTCAAACTGGAAGTAGGGGTTGCTGATGTCCTTGGGGGCGGCCAGGTGATTCTCACCTTCATAGCCATACCGTACTTCACGTAGGCCGACTGCTCCTGCCATGTCTTGCAGTTCGCAGTCGCCATTGGCAGAACAGGTCAGGCAATCCAGGGGATGGTCAGAGATATAGAGCTCCATGACGCCGCGACGGATGTCGGCTAGCTTGGCGGTTTGGGTGTGTACTTTGAGACCTTCATCCACCGGGGTCGTACATGAGGCAGGGTAGCCGCGCCTGCCCTCAATTTCCACCAGGCATAACCGACAGGAGCCAAAAGGCTCCAAGCTGTCGGTAGCGCAGAGTTTGGGAATGCTGACTCCTGCCTCCATGGCGGCACGCATGATCGATGTGCCTTTGGCGACGGTAATCTGTTTTCCGTCAATTTCCAGCGTGACTTGCTGCTCAGTTGTCCGGCTCGCTGGTGTGCCGTAATCCGCTTGCTTGTCCATCACTTTCTCCTCTAAAACTTCTTTGACAGGCTCCGGGTTTTTATTGGGGATGCCTGCCGCTATTCACTGCACTAACTCATGCCGCACGTTCCTTCTTGCTGATGCCAAAATCCTCGGGGAAATGGTTAAGCGCACTTAATACCGGATAAGGCGTCATGCCCCCTAACGCGCACAGCGAGCCATTCAACATGGTGTCGCTGAGATCGCGTACCAGGGCGATCTGCCTGGCGTGATCGGTGCCTGCGATGATCTTGTCCATGACCTCAACGCCGCGTGTGGAGCCGATGCGGCACGGCGTACATTTGCCGCAAGATTCAATCGCGCAGAATTCCAGTGCATAGCGCGCCATGTGGGCCATATCCACCGTGTCGTCAAAGGCGACGATGCCGCCGTGACCAAGCACTGCCCAGAGCTTGCTGAATGCTTCGTAATCGAGAGGTGTGTCGAATTGCGACTCAGGCAGGTAAGCGCCCAATGGCCCACCCACCTGTACCGCCTTGATTGGCCTGCCCGAGGCAGAGCCGCCGCCGTAATCGTAGAGTAACTCGCGCAGCGTCACGCCAAAGGCTTTCTCTACCAGCCCGCCGTGTTTGATATTGCCAGCGAGCTGGATGGGCAAGGTGCCGCGTGAGCGGCCCATGCCGTAATCGCGATAATAGGTGCTGCCTTTATCAAGAATGATGGGGATGCTGGCAAGCGAGATCACGTTATTGATCACGGTTGGCTTGCCAAATAGGCCCTCAATCGCGGGCAATGGTGGCTTGAAGCGAACCAGGCCGCGCTTGCCTTCCAGGCTTTCCAGGAGCGCAGTTTCTTCACCGCACACGTAAGCGCCGGCAGCTCTGCGTACTTCTAGGTAAAAATCGTATTCGCTACCGAGAATGCCGCGTCCGAGATAGCCCGATTCATAAGCGCTCTTGATGGCAAGGTTGAGCGCGGCGATAGAGTGGGGATACTCAGAGCGTACATAAATATAACCCTGGGTTGCACCGACAGCGATCCCGGCAATGGTCATGCCTTCGATCAGTACAAATGGGTCGCCCTCCATGATCATGCGGTCAGAAAAGGTGCCGGAGTCGCCTTCGTCGGCATTACAGACAATATATTTTTGCTCGGCTTGGGCATCCAGCACCGTTTTCCACTTGATGCCGGTCGGGAATGCAGCACCGCCGCGTCCACGCAGGCCGGAATCCGTGACTTGTTGTACGATGTCTTGCGGTGCCATGGTGATTGCATTGCGCAGGCCTTGATAGCCCTCATGGGCGATGTAGTCAGGTAGCGACACCGGGTCAGTAATGCCGACGCGGGCAAAAGTCAGGCGCTCTTGCTGTTTCATCCATGGCAGTTCTTCTGTCAGGCCTAAGCTGAGAGGGTGATTGCCACCATCAAGAAAATTGGCATCAAACAATGCACTGACTTGATCTTGCGTGACTGGCCCGTAAGCCATGCGTCCTTGCGGTGTGACAACTTCAACCAATGGTTCCAGCCAGAACATGCCGCGTGAACCATTGCGTACAATGTGTAATGGTATGTGGCGGGCCTCGGCTTCCTTGGCAATGGCGGCAGCAACTAGATTAGCGCCTAGAGAGAGTGCGCTGGAATCGCGCGGGATATAAACTGTTTTCATGATGCCCTCCTGGCGTTGGCGAGCAATTGCTCGACTTGCTGAGGACTGACGCGACCATAAATTTCATCGTCAAGCATGATGGCGGGGGAGCAGGCACAGTTGCCAAGGCAGTAGACAGGTTCTAGGGTGATGCTGCCATCGCTGGTGGTCTCGTGATAATCAATGCCCAGCGTGGACTTGACGTGAGATTCCAGTGCATTGCAACCCATGGCTTGGCAAGATTCAGCACGGCATACCTGCAATACATGCTTGCCTGGAGGGTGTGTGCGGAAATGGTGATAAAAGGACACCACCCCGTGGACTTCTGCAACAGAAAGATTCAGTGCCTTGGCGATATTGCCGTAGCACTCCTCTGGGATATAGCCTAAATCGTCTTGAATCGCATGCAACAAAGGCAGCAACGCACCAGCCATGTGTTGATGTGATTCGATGTGCGATTTAATGCGTGCCATCTGGTCATGCATTACTTTCTCCTCGAATCCATATTCACTACGGACTACGTTATTGTTATTGCTTCTACTGCTTATAGTACGAACTATATACCGAATTGTACACAGTAGGGCAGCAAAAAACCTGATATGGAAAATGGCTATTCCTAGCTTTATATAACGGATTTCCCACCGTCAATAAAATATCCAAAGGCGGCTGTACCCATTGTGGCTATACCTGTATGTCTGTGCCTATAAGACAGTTGGATGTGATGATAGTTTGGGGAATAAAAAAGCCCTGTTGTGTAGAACAGGGCTTAGGAAGATATAACTGTATGGCCTAAAGGTCGAAAATCTTACCTGGGTTCATGATGCCATTGGGGTCGAATACTTTCTTGAGTTCTCGCATGTAGCCGATTTCAATTGGGTCACGGGTGTAGGCAAGGTAATCTTTCTTGGTCATGCCAACGCCGTGTTCTGCTGAAATGGACCCGTTGTATTTCTGTACGGTTTCAAAGACAAATTGGTTGACGACCTTGCACTTCTCGAAGAACTCATCCTTGCTTAGGTTCGCAGGCTTAAGGATGTTTAGGTGCAGATTGCCATCGCCAATATGACCAAACCAGCAGACTTCAAAGTCTGGGTAATTGGCGCTGACCACGGCATCAATATCTGCAATGAATGCAGGCACGTGGGTGATTAGCACCGAGATGTCGTTCTTGTAGGGTGTGAACGGCGCGATGGTTTCAGAGATGCCTTCGCGCAAATGCCATAATGCCTGGGCCTGCGCTTGCGACTGGCTCATGACGCCATCGAGGATCCAGCCTTGTTCCATGCAGTGCTCGAAGATGCTCATGGCATCATCCACCACCGCTTCAAAACGGCCTTCAAATTCCAGTAGTACATAGAGTGGTGACTCTGTATCAAATGGGCGTGCCGCGTGACCATGGGCCAAGACTTTTTCCAGGGCCACCTGGTTGAAAAATTCGAATGCCGTGAGGTCGATGCGTTGCTGAAAGGCATGCAGGATGGGCATGACGGCAGCAAAATCTGGCACGCTCAACACCAAGACTTTCAAGTCTTGTGGTGCGCGTGTGAGCTTGATCTCAGCTTCGGTGACGATACCCAATGTACCTTCTGAGCCAATAAAGAGTTGGTGCAATGCATAGCCCGTAGCGTTTTTGATCATGCCCTTGTTTAGGTGTAGTACATCGCCCTTGCCGGTGACCACCGTGAGGCCTAATACCCACTCACGTGTCATGCCGTAGTGAATGACCTTGATGCCACCGGCATTGGTGCCAATGTTTCCACCCATCTGGCTGGAGCCAGCTGCGGCAAAATCCACGGGGTAATAAAGCCCTTGCTGCTCGGCGTATTGTTGCAACTGCTCGGTCACTACTCCAGCTTGTATCTTGACGAGGCGATCAGCAGGCAGGAAATCCAGCACCTTGTTCATGCGATCCAGGCTGATGACAATTTCACCATTGGTAGCCACGGCACCAGCAGAAAGCCCGGTGCGACCACCACTCGGGGTGACCGGGATATTGTATTTGTTAGCAAGCTTGACGATGGCCTGTACTTCGTCGGTGCTGCCAGGAAACACGATGACGGAAGGCTTAGGCTCGAAATGCTTGGTCCAGTCTACACCCCAGGTCTTGAGGCTGTCTTCATCTGTTTTGACGCGTTGTTCGCCCACGATGGCGTGCAGTTGTTGCAGCAGTGCTGGTGGAAGGCTGGCTGGAGCATTCATTCAATGTGACCCTGGAAATAGCAGTGAAAAATTTATTGCAAGATTGTCAACGATCGGGCGATCTGGTGAGTTATTCTAGCAGCTTTTACAATTGATATTGATTCCCGATCTCAGTTTTATCTTTGCTGGTTTGATCATGAGGCAGTTCAGGCTGTATCCCTTGCTTCATCAGGGTTTAATAAGTCTGCTGCTATGCTAGGATGACTGATTTTTGGCCTTTTCTCGGAGCTGTAATGACCCAACAATTATCCCTGCCAAAAGACAAGATCCGCTTTCTGTTGCTTGAAGGTGTGCACCAGAATGCGGTTGAAGTGTTGAATGCCGCAGGCTATCACAACATTGATTATCGCAAGACTGCACTGGATGAAGATGTCCTGATCGAGGCGATCAAGGATGTGCACTTTATCGGCATCCGCTCCCGCACCCAGATCACCACCAAGGTGCTGGATGCTGCCAATAAGCTGACCGCCATCGGCTGCTTCTGCATCGGTACCAACCAGGTTGATCTGGATGGTGCGCTGGAGCGAGGCATCCCGGTATTCAATGCACCTTATTCCAATACCCGCTCTGTGGCTGAGTTGGTGCTGGCCCAGACTATACTGCTGTTGCGCGGCATTCCCGAGAAGAATGCCTTGGTGCACAAGGGCGGCTGGACAAAATCGGCAGAGGGTTCATTTGAAGCACGTGGCAAGACCCTGGGCATTGTGGGTTACGGTTCTATCGGTTCGCAATTGTCCGTATTGGCGGAAAGCCTGGGCATGAAGGTGATCTACTTCGACGTGATTGCCAAGCTGCCATTGGGCAATGCGCGCCAGGTTGGTTCCATGGAAGAGTTGCTGTCGCAGGCGGATGTGGTGTCGTTGCACGTGCCTGAGTTGCCTTCCACCATGAACATGATGCGTGCGGAACAGTTCGCCCAGATGAAAAAGGGTGGCATTTTTATCAATGCGGCGCGCGGTACCTGCGTAGATATTGACGCCTTGGCAAATGCCATTGATTCCAAGCACCTTGCTGGTGCGGCCATTGACGTGTTCCCGGTTGAGCCTAAGGCGAACGATGAAGAGTTCCTTTCACCGTTGCGCACTTTCGAGAATGTCATTTTGACGCCTCACATTGGTGGCTCTACCCAGGAGGCGCAAGCCAATATCGGCATTGAGGTTGGCGAGAAGTTCGTGCGTTATTCCGATGCGGGTTCTACCGTGACAGCGGTGAATTTCCCCGAAGTTGCCATTCCGCAACAGCCTGGTACGCATCGCTTATTGCATATCCATCGCAATGTCCCGGGCGTATTGTCTGCGGTGAACAGCTTGTTTGCGCGTAATAACATCAATATTGCCGCGCAAAGCATGATGACCAAGGGCGATATCGGCTACATGATCATGGATGTAGAAGCCTCAGCCTCCAACGCTGCCATTGAGGCCTTGCAGACCGTGGAAGGTACTTTGCGTACACGCGTGCTGTACTAGGCTTTAAGCACTACTTTGCTTTAAGAACAGTTTGCAACAGCGCTTTATTTGATGCCCCTTCATTCTGGTTGCCAGAATGAAGGGGGCAGTGTTAAACAAGACACCTGTATCTTATTTCTTCCTCGGATCATCCTTGGGGTTGGAATAGCTAATATCCCAAGGCCCTGTGGCAATCAGTTCGACGATGGTTTCCTCTTTTTCGGTCCATACGTAATGCGCATGGCCGGCGGGCAACACAAAGCTTTCTCCTACCTTCAGCGTTTCACCCTTGTTCTTATCCAGGACTTCGCCCATACCATTGCCAAGTTTGCCCTTGAGCACGGTGATGACTTCGGTATAAGGGTGGGTATGTGCCGGGATAGGGTAGTTGGGGGGGAATTTCAGCCAGGCGATAAATACCCCTGGCTTGGATGGATCGCCGAGAATGAGGGCACTCTTGGCACCTTTAGGCAGAAGGGATTCGTCTTTCCAAGTGATGTTGGCCGCTTTGTAAGACTGCATCTTGTCTGCCGTCATACGCTCAATCTGATCCCCTGCTTGTGCGCTCAAGGTTGTCAGAGCAAGACACAGGGTGATGAATATGGATTTCATTGCTACTCTCCTCTATTTGATGAATGCACGCTTTACAGGTGCTAAACAGTTTTTACAAGAACGAATGAAGCTGGACATAATGCAATGAGTCTTGAGCCCTCCTTTTGTTATTGAGCTGACTTGATCAGCGTTTGCACCAAGCTGTGCGCGTGCTGAATGGATGGATTGCCTTGTTGCTGGCGTCCCGTGATTGAGGTGCCTTCTATAACCAAGGCCAACTGCAGGGCTAGTACTTCTGCTTGCTTGATGCCAGCACGTGTTGCCAAGCTGGCAATCTGCTCGCGTAATTGCCTGGAGAATTCTTTTGCAGTTTGGTTGACCGGGTTATCGTGCTGTGGAAATTCAACTTCGGCATTCAATGAGGCAAACCCCTTGAAATCCTGATCGGCAATGACATCCAGCAGTTGCTGCACCAAAGACTCTAGCTCAGCCAGTGCATTTTCCTGTTGCGATGATGCAGCAAGTTTCTTCCAGAGCTTGGCATCCTGTTCGCGCAGATACTCGATGATCAGCAACTCCTTGGATTTGAAATATTTGTAGAGCGTGACCTTGGCGACCTGTGCCTGGGCGGCAATATTGTCTACGCTGGTGGAGTTGAAACCCTGGCGCGAGAAAAGATCGCCTGCGGCTTCGAGAATGTAATCGCGCATTCTAGATGACATATAAATCCTTATATCCTTGAGATAAATCGTTGCTTGATCTGGGCCTTGGGGTAGCACTCCCAGGCACGTTGTTGTTCATACCAGGCCAGGAAATTGGCTAGCTTTTGGTTATCGATATTAGGGTTGCCGGATAACCTGGAATGCGCTACCTCTAGATAGACCGGTATCTGTTCCTTGGGCATGCTAAAGAAATTGGGGGTAGGACAGGTGCCAGCTTCCATGCTTTTGCGCAGCGCAAACGCCTTGAGCAACAAGTCCGGCGCTATGCTTGTGGTGACGAGCTCGTCGCCAGCATCCTGCTGAGCATAGTGGTTAGCAGGGGGCAGAGGATGAGGCCAGAAATGCATGGCCAATATCACGGTGGCCAGGCCTGCTGCGGCATAACCACTAGTGCGTATGGCTTGATTCAGTCTTGCCATCCGGGGAGGTTTCGCTTGTGTGATGACTGCGCTGGCAGCACTTTGCGCGGCTTGTAGTGCCCCCATTCCGGGATTGCGTAACTCCTCTGCGATAGCACCTTGCAGCAGGATCATCATCTGGCTCACGACCACTGAAGGATGCCGTAGCTTGGCCATGGTGGCTAATGAGAGCAGGTGGGCAGTGAGTGTTGGGCAGGCATGCAATAGATCCGGGTTGTTGGCGTGCGCTTGATAGACAGCTGTGCGCACGCCAGGGGCCTGTAGCCAGGTTTCCAGCAAGTTGTACAAGGCGAGCATCTTGGCACTAGGTTGAGTGCCAGCTTGCTCTATCATGCGAATCAGCCAGGCACTATTGAGAAATTCGATCATGTGGCGTTTCCAGTGTGAATTGCAATGTTCAGGGTGTTATATCTATGCAGTTTATTTTGCTGTCTGCAATGCGTATCTTTGGCTGCAATTTGCGTGCTACTTTTTAACATCAAGCGCATCTAAGCGCTGTTTCACCACTTGGGCTAGCTTCTCAGCTGTGCGTATGGTGGTGCGCTCATCTGTCCATGAACTTTCCAGTTGTGCGGAATTGGACACCACTACAGTCTTGGTGTTGACATCGACGATGATCAGCCGGGGGTAGACAAACAAATAGGTAGGCTTGAGTGCTACACCTATTACTAGGTAGTCAGCCCCCATGTCTTTATTAAGCTCGATAGCGGTGTCCACATTGTCGTAAAGATAAGTGGGGGAATGTTTCTCGATTTCTGCTTGTACCTTCGTGTCTACAGGCAACACATTTATTCCCTGATTCTTCAGGCTTTCCTTGAATGTGGTTGACAGCAAGGCGATGCGCTTGAGCTCTTCAGGCGCATTGGGCAGGTCGGTCATATCATCCAGTTCAAAGGCCAGGACGATGACTCTGGGGCCTGCGTTGGCGGCTGAGGAAATGAAAACACTTAGGAGTAAGAGTGCTTTCAGTAATTTCAACAGTGAGTGCATTGATTCTCCATGATGAAACAAGCGAGCGCAGCGAAATAGTACAAATGACAATACTAAACTGTTTAGTATGAATATGTACTAAATAGTACACTTTTGAAAAATGTTTGCAAGGAAGTATTAAGAATTCAATACGGATAGTGGGTAGGAAGAATTTAAAAAGTGAGATGGAAAATGTGTTGTCTGAATCTGACATTGTGTGCTGCATGGTTTGCACTAGGCGTAGAAGTGCTAGTTTTTACTGTATTGCTAGGTAGGTGACACGTGAGGGAAGCAAGCGATTAATCAAGCAAAGCTATCTATGTATCTTGGCTGAAACGTCTGCAGATGAAGTCGAGAGCCCTAATGCTGCGACAGGGCTATCACTGTGGTGGGGAGAGGTCTATGCTGGCAGAGTAATGCGGCAGGCACCTGGCTTGGCCCATACGGGCATGAGCTGAAATTGTGTTGGTGTGACTGGGTGCCTGGTCATGTAAATCCAGGGCAAACAGCAACATTCACGGAGGTCGTGCCTTCTGTCTACCCTGGGCAGGATAGGCTACATCCCTATGTAGGTTGGGCCACCGCCACCTTCGGGTGTGCGCCAATTGATGTTCTGCAATGGGTCCTTGATGTCGCAGGTTTTGCAATGAATGCAATTGGCGGCATTGATTTGAAGGCGTGGGTTGCCTTCGGTAGTGACGATTTCATAGACGCCCGCCGGGCAATAGCGTTGTTCAGGTGCATCGTATTGCGGCAGGTTGATATCAATTGGAATGCTTTGATCACGCAGCACCAGGTGGCAGGGTTGGTCTTCCTCATGCATGACATTGGTGAGGTAGACCGACGATAGCTTGTCGAAGCTTACTACGCCATCAGGTTTTGGGTAGGCGATCTTGGGGCTGGAGGCGGCAGGCTTCAGGCTTTCATGATCTGCTTTGCCATGCTTAAGCGTCCATGGCGTGGTGATGCCGAACGAAGCCAGCCACATTTCCATGCCGCCGAAGATGCTACCAAGGATGTTGCCGAAGCGTGAGAGCGCTGGCTTGACGTTGCGCACGGCTTCCAGGTCTTTCCAAATCCAGGAGGCGCGGATTTTTTCTGGGTAACTTTCCAGTGTGGCACCGATTTTTTCCTGTGCCAGAGCCTCCACGACTGCTTCTGCCGCAAGCATGCCGGACTTCATGGCGTTATGCGAACCCTTGATGCGCGGTACATTCATGAAGCCAGCAGTGCAACCGATCAATAAGCCGCCGGGGAAGGCTAGGCGTGGGATGGATTGCAGACCGCCCTCGGTGAGGGCGCGGGCGCCATAGCTGATGCGCTTGCCGCCTTCCAGCAGCGGGCGGATGGCAGGGTGCGTCTTGAAACGCTGGAACTCGTCAAACGGGCTCAGGTGCGGGTTGCTGTAGTTAAGGTGCACCACGAAGCCGATAGCAACGGTGTTTTCCTTGAGGTGATAGATGAACGAGCCGCCACCCGTGCTGTTATCCAGCGGCCAGCCCTGTGAATGAGTGACCAGGCCAGGTTGTGATTTCTCTGGTGCAATCTGCCAGATTTCCTTGAACCCTATGCCGAATTTCTGTGGCTCGGACAGGGCGCGTAGCTGGAAGTGCTCGGTGAGGTCTTTGGTTAACGAGCCGCGCGCGCCCTCGGCAAACAGCGTGTAATGCGCACGTAATTCCATGCCCAGCGCAAAGCCTGGCTTTTCGTTGCCTTGCTTGTCGCGACCCATATCGCCAGTGATCACGCCTTGTACTGCACCAGCTTCGTCATAGATGACTTCTGCGGCGCTGAAGCCTGGGTAAATTTCCACACCCAGTGCTTCGGCCTGCTCACCCAGCCAGCGGCATACATCACCCAGGCTCACAATGTAATTGCCATGGTTATTCATGAGTGGCGGAATCAGCTTGGTGGGAATCTGCCAGCTTTTTTCCTGGCCCAAGACCAAGAAGTGATCATCCGTGACTGGTGTGTGCAGGGGAGCCCCTTTTTCTTTCCAATCGGGGATTAGTTCGTTGAGGGCAATCGGGTCGATCACAGCGCCGGACAAGATGTGAGCGCCTACCTCGGCGCCTTTTTCCAGCACGCAGACGCTGATTTCACGCGCTTGCTCCAGTGCCAGTTGCTTGATGCGGATCGCGGCAGAAAGCCCGGAAGGACCTGCGCCGACGATCAGTACGTCATAATTCATTACATCGCGTTGCATGCTAAAACTTTCATGGAATATACGGTATGTTGATTTCGTCACTGCGCCGCACATCGCGGGTCAGCAGTCGACAATGATTTAAGAATGCGCGTACTGCAGCTGTCTGGTATTTTTTCTTATGCCAGACAAACATGAACTGGCGTTTCAAGTCCAGTTCGGGGGTTGCCAATGCCACCAGATTGCCCCGGGCAATATCATCCTTGAGGGCGAGGCGGGAAATGCAGGCCAGGCCAATGCCGGATTCGACTGCACGTTTGATGGCTTCGGTATGCTCCAGCACCATGCGTACGTCCAAGCGGCTTTGATGGTGGCGCAAGGCATGATCAAAGGTTTCCCGCGTGCCTGAGCCTTGTTCGCGCAATACCCAGCTTGAGGTGAGCAGTTCATCCAGGCTGGCGCTGCCTTGTTTGGCAAGTGCATGCTGTGGTGAGCAGAATACGGTTAACTCATCTTCTATCCATGGCTCTACTTGCAAGTCTGGGTGATGGCAATTGCCCTCTATCAGGCCAAGGTCAAGATCATACTGGGCAACCTGTTGCATTACCGAGTTTGTATTCTGCACGTGCAATTGTACTTGGCAATCCTGATGCTGCTTCATGAATGAGCCGATCAGCAGGGTTGCGAGGTAGTTGCCTATGGTTAGCGTGGCCCCCACTTTTAGCAAGCCAAAGGTGGATTTTCCCTGTAAAATACTCTCTATTTCAGTGGCTCGGGAAAGCACCTCGGCTGCCATTGGCAGCAGGCTGCGGCCTAGCTCATTGAGTTTCAGCACTTTACCCATGCGGTCAAACAGTTTGCAGTCAAACTGTCGTTCCAGTTCGGCAAGTGCAGTGCTGGCAGCCGATTGCGACAAAGACAAATCCTCGGCCGCTCGTGACACATTCTCCAGGCGTGCAATGGCAACAAACACTTCTAGTTGTCGTAGGGTATGCTTCACCTGAGAATGATTCTCATATCGATATAATAGATATGTGATATACTGATAATTGATTTAACAGATATTTTACCGCTGATTAAAATACGCGGCAAATGATGGAGTGGGATCACAATATGAAAGTGTTAGTTGCGGTAAAGCATGTGGTGGATTACAACATCAAGCCACGCGTCAAGGCTGATGGATCTGATGTGGATATCGCCGGGGTGAAGTTGAGTATCAACCCGTTCGATGAAATCGCCGTGGAAGAGGCGATACGCCTGAAAGAGCGTGGCATCGCGACTGAGGTGGTGGCTGTCACAATTGGCAAGACCAATAGTCAAGATAGCTTGCGCCATGCGCTGGCGATGGGTGCCGACAAGGCTGTATTGATTGAGACTGATGTCGAAATGCAGCCATTGGCAGTGGCCAAGCTGTTGAGGTCAGTTATCGAGCGTGAGCAACCTGGTTTGATCATTCTGGGTAAGCAGGCTATCGATGATGATCTGGGCCAGACCGGCCAGATGCTGGCGGCCTTGATCAACGCTGGCCAAGGCACATTTGCCTCTGTTATTGATGTGAAGGGTGATGAGATCGAGGTGACGCGTGAAGTCGATGGTGGTACCGATGTCGTGGCACTCAAGCTACCAGCCGTGGTGACGACTGACTTACGCCTTAATGAACCGCGTTTCATCAAGCTACCAGCGTTGATGATGGCAAAGAAAAAACCAATTGAGACCATCAAGGCGGCAGAGCTTGGCATTGATATCAATCCGCGCCTCAAGCAGCACAAGGTGGCTGATCCTGAGGCGCGCAAGCCTGGCATCAAGGTCGCCAATGTTGCTGAACTCGTCGAAAAACTACGTCTTGCGGAAGTCCTGTAATGAGTATCCTGATTCTCGCCGAACACGACGGCAAACACATCAAGCAATCCACTCGCCAGGCAGTGACCGCTGCTGGCGCATGGCAATTGCCTATCCATCTTTTGGTTATTGGTGCCAATACGGCTGAAATCGCCGCGCAAGCGGCTGGTATTGCTGGTGTTGCCAAGGTATTGCAAGCCGATGCTGACCACTTTGCACATCCATTGGCTGAGGATGTCTCTGCCTTGTTGGTACAGCTGGGTAAAGATTACAAAGCCATTCTTTCCGCTCACACGGCATTCAGCAAGAGCGTACTGCCACGTGTGGCAGCATTGCTTGATGTTGGTATGGTGTCTGATGCCATCAGTATTACGGCTCCTGCTACTTATGTGCGCCCGATCTATGCCGGCAATGTGCTGGCGACAGTGGAAAGTAGCGATGCAATCCAGGTCGTGACTATTCGTGCAACCTCGTTTGTAGCTGCTGCTGATGGCGGTAGTGCGGAAGTAGCGGCAACTGCCTCACCTGCGGCGACTGGACTCAGTCGCTGGGTCAAGGAAGACAAAAATGTCTCTGACCGCCCTGAGCTGTCCTCAGCGCGGGTTGTTGTTTCCGGTGGGCGTAGTCTGGCGGAGCGTTTCAACGAGCTTCTTGAGCCGCTTGCCCACCGTTTCGGTGGTGCATTGGGTGCGACTCGTGCCGCCGTTGATGCAGGCTTTGCCCCCAATGACATCCAGGTCGGCCAAACGGGTACTATCGTGGCGCCAGAGCTGTATTTCGCGATCGGTATTTCCGGTGCGATGCAACACTTGGCCGGGATGAAGGACAGCAAGATCATCGTGGCCATCAACCACGATCCCGATGCGCCTATCTTCCAGTATGCAGATTACGGCCTGGTGGCAAACCTGTTTGATGCCGTGCCCGAGCTGACACAGGCTCTGAACCAATAATATTCAAAATCGTAAAGAGAATAGAATCTACATGAGTGCATTCAATACCGAGAAAGTCCTGAGCGTTAAGCACTGGAACGACAGCTTGTTCAGCTTTACCACCACCCGCAATGACGCTTTGCGCTTCGAAAACGGTCAGTTTGTGATGATTGGCCTGCAAGTCGATGGCAAGCCGCTGATGCGTGCTTATAGTATCGCCAGCCCCAATTATGCTGAGCACCTCGAGTTCTTCAGCATCAAGGTGCCGAATGGCCCGCTGACTTCACGCCTGCAACACTTGCAAGTTGGGGATGATCTGCTGGTGAGCCGCAAGCCAACAGGTACGTTGTTGTTGTCTGACTTGAAGCCAGGCAAGCACCTTTACCTGCTTTCCACTGGTACAGGTTTGGCTCCTTTCATTTGCCTGATTCAAGATCCTGAAATCTACGAGCGTTTTGAAAAAGTGATTTTGGTACATGGCGTGCGTCATGTGAACGATTTGGCTTACGAAGAGTTCATCACCAAAGAATTGCCGGAAAACGAATTCTTCGGTGAGCAGGTCAAGAACCAGTTGATCTACTACCCTACCGTGACGCGTGAAGAGTTCCGTAACCAGGGCCGTCTGACCGACCTCATGGAAAACGGCAAGCTGTTCGCCGATATTGGCCTGCCACCACTCAACCCCGAGACTGATCGCGCCATGTTGTGCGGTAGCCCGCAAATGCTGATTGATACCTGCAAGGTGCTGGACGCTGGTGGCTTGAAGATTTCCGAGCGTATTGGTGATGTGGCTGATTACGTGATCGAACGAGCGTTTGCAGAGAAGTAATCTTTAGCAGCCTTGTATCAAGCATCAATAGAAAGCTGGCATAGTGATATGCCAGCTTTTTTATTATCTAATGTCGAAGAAGGTGCACATGAATAGGGTATATCTCAGGCAGCCCCTGATGACGGATCAGGCCGAGTTTTTGGAAAAGGTACGTAATAGTTCCGGGTTACATGCAGCGTGGGTCAGCCCACCTGCTACTACTGAGCAATTTGGCTTGTATCTGGAGAAGAGGCACACGATCAATAGTGCTGCTTTTTTGATTTGTCATGCTGCTTCTGATGAAATTGTCGGTGTGGTGAATATCACCAACATTATTCTGGGGGCATTTTGTAGTGCCTACCTTGGCTATTACGCATTTGCGGGTTATGAGCGTCAGGGGCTCATGCAAGAAGGGTTGCTGAGCGTGATGACTCACGCTCGCGACAAGCTTGGTTTGCATCGTTTGGAAGCCAATATCCAGCCTGATAATGCGCCATCAATTGCTTTGGTGAAGAAATGCGGATTTTCTCTTGAGGGATATTCGCCGCAATATCTCAAGATTCACGGCCAATGGCGTGATCATGAGCGTTGGGCGGTTATTCTTTCAGCCAATTAGTGTTTGCCTCATTGTCATCGCATGCGCAAGGCATGATGCTGGCGAGTAAAAGCGCCTGCTACTAAGGTACCGGATAGCGCGGTGGTCCAGGTGGCGGCCCTGGTGGACGGCGGCGCTGCATATCCAGGTAGCGCATGTCGCCATCGCCGAAGAATTCCTTGATCAGAAAGTCCTCCAATCCGGCGCTGTCTTCCATGCGGGCGGAGAGTACGACCACACGTCCGAGTTGTCGCGATTCCCAGTTGAAGTCGCCCGAGTAGTGGCGGCGAATCAGCTCTATCATCTTGCGCACGGTAGCGCGCTGGATGTCTTCGCCTGCCTTGGCTTCAATCTGGAACACTTCACGCTTGGCGGTACTGAAATCGTTGATCCAGCCACGGAACTCGAACGTGGAGGTGTAATTGCTCATGCTGAGGATACGGAACACCCCGCTTGCACCTGAGGACAGGTTCTTCTTGATGGTTTCGTCGCGCTTTTCTTCTTCTGAGAGTGAGCGGTTGCCTGATTCACGCTGCGCGCGCTGGTTTTCCATCATGGCGGCATAGTTGCTGTCAGTGGAGCTGCGGTATTCGCGCATCGCATTCATGTATGAAGCCATATCTGAATATTGCGATGGATCGGGTGCCTGCTGGCGTGGCGGCGTTGGCACAGGTGCTGGAGCCGGGGTGGGCCTTTCTACGGGTTGCGGCACCGGTTTGTCTTTGCCTGTAATTACCTTGGGCTGCTTGCTGGATGGGCGTGGCTGTTTCTGTGTCTTACTAGGTTTTGCCACCGGTGGTGGTGCAGAGGCTGGTGGTGGTGCCATCTCCTGTTGTGGCTTTTTCTCGGGCTGAGCCAAGCTGACTACCAGCTCTTTTTGTCCGCCTTCCTTGTCGGCTTCTTCCCCTTGGTCCATGGTGGGCATAATGAAACCAAAGAACAAGATCAGGTGCAGAATTAGCGAGAAGATCAGTGCATACAGCGTACGGCGACTGATGCGAAACTCGATAAATTGCTCGTGGTCAGCAGGTGTTTCCCAAGGGAGATTGGCTGTGCCGGGCTGAGAGGGCGCCTTGCCGAAATGGCTCGTAATCCATGCAGTGATATGGCGAAACAGGCGCGGTGCAGCCACGGTAAATGTAGTCCGGGGTTCTTGGGTTGATTAGTTGGGGTTGAGGCTTGCCAGTGAGCGGTTGACGGCAATATAAGAGCCCAGCCAACCCAGCACAATAGCGCATGCGATTACTCCCAGGCTGATTTCCCAGCCGGGTAACACTAAGATGAAGCTGCTGCCATAAAGTTCTGCCAAATCGGCCACAGAGTGGTTAAAGATTGTAAGGATGCCGTTGACGAACCCGAGTCCAAGCAGACTGCCGCCAAGGCCATACAGCGTGCCGGCATAAAGGAAGGGGCGGCGGATGAAGCCATCGGTGGCACCGATCAGCTTGCTGACTTCAATCTCTTCGCGCTGGGTGGCAATTTGCAACCGAATGGTATTGCCAATGATGGCGATCAGGGCAAACCCAAGCAGGCAAGAAAGTATCCCAACGGCTTTCTTGCCTAGCTGTAGCACAGCATAAAGGCGCTTTGCCCAATCTGCATCTGCCAGCACATGTTCTACCCCTGGCCAGCCCTCGATTTCATGTTGTAACCGGGAAATCGCGTCTGGCGAATGATCTTTGGGCTCGATAAAAAAGGCATCTGGCAGGGGATTTTTCTCCAGCTGGCTGGCGACGCTTTGCGCTTCTTGCATCTCTTTCCACGCAGTATCCCTGCTGACAAACTGCTGTTTTGCGATACCTGGATGCTGCTCCAGCTTTTTCTTGAAGTCCTGCAATGCGGCTGATGTCACATCCAGCTTCATGAAGACGCTGATCTGTGGTTCGTTCTTGACCTCACCTGCCAGTTGGTTGAGGTTGTCGATCACGACGTAGAGAATGGCTGGAAGGCTCAGCGCGATACCAATCACGCTCCATATCATGATGGTGGAGAGCTTGTTGCGCATGATGCGCGACAAAACGAGACGCCAGACCTGGGTGTGCTGGTTGATCCAGTGTTTCATGATACCGAGAGCTTTCCATGATCAAGGTGCAGGATTTTTGCCGGGATATTCTGAATGCTGTGCGCATCGTGCGTAGCGATAATCACGGTAGCGCCAACTTGCTGAAACGCGCGGAATAGCGTCATGATGTCAGTGGCGTATTCCTCGTCGAGATTGCCGGTGGGCTCGTCCGCGATGAGGATCGCAGGACGGCTGACCACGGCGCGAGCAATCGCCAGCCGTTGCTGCTCTCCGCCGGACAAGGTGACCGGGATAGCTTTTTCCTTGGCAAGTAACCCTACTTTATCGAGTGCAGCACGGATGCGCTTGGCAGCTTCGTGGCCAGTGATGCCGTTGATGTAAAGCGGCAGGGCGACATTTTCGAAGCAGTTGCGATCATAAAGCAGCTTGTGATCCTGGAATACCAGGCCGAATTTGCGGCGCAGGTAGGGCAGCATGCGCGGACGCAGCTTGCTGATGTTCTGGTTGCCTATCAATACGGTGCCACTGGTCGGACGCTCTATGCCTGCCATCAGTTTGAGCAAGGTGCTCTTACCCGCGCCGGAATGGCCGGTGACGAATACCAGCTCGCCTGGCTCAATGGCAAAAGTCACATTGCGCAAGATATCGTCGCTGCCGCGGTAACGCTTGTTGACCTGGTCGAAACGTATCATGCGCGCCTAGTTTCCTTTTGCTGGTTATTCAAACAATGCATCAATAAACTCGCTGGCCTTGAACGGGCGCAAATCGTCAATCGACTCGCCTACGCCAATATAGCGGATAGGAATCGGACGAGATTGAGCAATCGCTGCAATGACGCCACCCTTGGCAGTCCCATCCAGCTTGCTCAATACCAGCCCTGTGACGCCTAAGGCATCGTCAAACGCTTTTACCTGGGTGACGGCATTTTGTCCGGTGTTGGAATCCAGCACCAACAGTACCTCGTGCGGCGCGCCAGGCAAGGCTTTATCGATTACGCGCTGCACCTTGCGGATTTCTTCCATCAGGTTGAGCTGGGTGGGCAAGCGGCCTGCGGTGTCTGCCAGCACAATGTCGATGCCCTTGGCCTTGGCGGAATTCACGGCATCAAAAATCACGGCAGCCGGGTCGCCGCTTTCCTGGGCAACGACATGCACATTGTTGCGTTCGCCCCAGGCTTGCAACTGTTCACGTGCTGCGGCACGGAAGGTATCGCCTGCCGCGATCAGTACTGACTTGCCTTGCGCCTGGAACAGGTTGGCAAGCTTGCCTATCGTGGTGGTCTTGCCAGCGCCATTAACGCCAGCCAGCATGATGACGAAAGGTTTTGCCGTCGTGCTGTCTAGTGGCTTTTCCAGCGGGGCCAGCAGTTCCAGCAAGGATTGCTTGAGTGCTTCCTTGAGCTGGCTGGTGTCGTTGAGGTTCTGGCGCTTGACACGGGTACGAATCTGCTCAAGCAGTGCCTGAGTTGCTGCGATGCCGACATCGGAGGTGAGGAGGATAGTTTCCAGCTCCTCATAGACATCCTCATCAATCTTGCCGCCACCAAACAGGCTTGCCAGTTGCAGGCCCAATTGGCTGCGGGTCTTGGCCAAGCCGCGCTTGAGTCGCTCTGTCCAGCTCAGGGTGGGTTTTTCCTGGGTGGGTACCTGAGGTGTGACTGGCGCTATTTTCTCCGGTTCAGGAGCTGGCACAGGCGGGGTTTTATCTTTTTTGAAAAAATCGAACATGGAGTGTGTTTTTAGCAATAAGCCGATATTTTAAAGCAAAACAAGGCGCTTGCACTGGCATAAGCGGGATATTCTAGGCATATCTTCAAGTATTTTGCCCAGCCGTCATTGGCTTGCTACATCTCTCATGCATATATGCCTCAGCTATAAGAACTAATGCTGAAACGGCTGGGTCAGAGCATGGTTGTATGACAGGTTGTTGTCATCTGGAACTTGGTAGCGCTGGTGGTGCAGGCAATCAGGCACTGCCGCTATAATGCATGAATAATGCGGCTAAAGGAGAATCGCAAGGTGTTTATTCGAGGAGTGTGGCTGGCACTGGCATTGATGCCAATCGCCGCCCAGGCAGCAGATACGCATGAGTTCAAGCTCGATAATGGCATGCGCGTTATCGTGCAGGAGGATCACCGGGCGCCGGTCGTGGTATCGCAAGTATGGTATCGCGCAGGCAGCGTGGATGAGGTTAACGGCAAGACCGGTGTTGCGCATGTGCTGGAGCACATGATGTTCAAAGGCACCAAGGCGGTGCCGCCAGGGCAATTCTCGCGCTTGATAGCCGCGGCGGGGGGGCGTGAAAATGCCTTTACCGGTACTGATTACACCGCTTATTACCAACAGCTGGAAAAGTCGCAATTGCCTCTGGCAATCAAGCTGGAGGCCGACCGCATGGCCAACTTGCAACTGACCAAGGAGGAGTTCTCCAAGGAAATCAAGGTGGTGATGGAAGAGCGCCGCTGGCGTACCGATGACAAGCCACAGGGCATGCTCAATGAGCAATTCAGTGCCGTAGCCTATCAGGCGCACCCTTATGGCCGTCCTATTGTTGGCTGGATGAATGATCTCGAGAACATGACGGTAGAAGATGCTCGCGAGTGGTACCAGACCTGGTACACGCCCAGCAACGCCATCCTGGTGGTGGCGGGCGATGTGGATGCACAAGCCGTACTCAAGTTGGCCAAGCAGCATTTTGGCGTAATCAAGCCACATGCTCTGCCTGCACGCAAACCACAGCTTGAGCCGCAGCAGATAGGCGAGCGCCGCCTGGTCGTGAAGGTGCCGGCCGAGCTGCCTTATGTGCGCCTGGGTTTTCATGTGCCGGTGTTACGGGATGCCGACAAAGACTGGGAGCCTTATGCCCTGGAAATCCTCGCCGGTGTGCTGGATGGGAATGCCTCGGCACGCTTGAATCAAAACCTCGTACGTCAACAGCAGCTTGCTGTCGATGTAGGCGCTGGGTATGACCTGATTCAACGGGGACAAGTGGGCTTGTTCGAGCTGGAAGGTACCCCAAGCGAAGGCAAGACTGTAGTTGAGCTGGAAGCCGCGCTGATTAATGAAGTGGAGCGTATCAAGCAGGATGGTGTTACTGAGGAAGAGTTGCAGCGCGTCAAGGCGCAGGTGATTGCCGCTGATGTGTACCAGCGTGATTCCGTGTTCTACCAGGCCATGCAGATTGGCCGGCTGGAGACTACCGGCTTTTCATGGCGCACGTTGCAAACTTACCCTGCCAAGTTGCAGGCGGTAACGCCACAGCAGGTGCAGGAGGTGGCGCGTAAATACCTGGTCAGGGACAGCATGACCGTTGCCACGCTAGACCCACAACCGATAGACCCCAATGCAAAACCAAAAGGCAAGCCACATGCGCATTAATCTTTCCCTTGTCCGGCGCGCGCAGCAGGCGCTCGTCGTTGCTGCTGGGCTGGTTGCCCTGCAAGCCCATGCTGCCCTTAACATCCAGCACTGGCAAACCAGTCAGGGCAGTGAAGTGTATTTTGTCGAGAATCATGACCTGCCCATCATTGATATCAGCACCAATTTTGCCGCAGGCAGTGCACGCGATGCTGGCAAGCCAGGCCTGGCAGGCATTACACGCTATCTCATGACCTTGGGGGCTGGTGGCCTGACCGATCAACAGATTTCCAATGGCATGGCGGATGTTGGTGCGGTGCTCGGGGGTGAGCTGGATGCAGACCGTGCAGCCCTCAAGCTGCGTACCTTGAGCAGCGTGCGCGAGCAGAATGCTGCATTAGATATCTATACCAAGATACTGCACCAACCTGATTTCCCCCAGGCTACGCTGGCACGTGAAAAGGCGCGCATCATTGCAGGCCTGAAGGAAGCCGCTACCCAGCCAGCGAGCATTGCCAATCGCGCCTTGCTGAAAGCCTTGTATGGCAATCATCCATATGCGGTGGACGAAGAGGGCGAACCTGAGTCGGTCAATGCATTGGCTGCAGCAGATTTGCAGCAGTTCTATCGCCAATACTATGGCGCAAAGAATGCCGTGATTGCCTTGATGGGCGATATGACGCCGGAGCAAGCCAAGGCTATCGCCGAGCGTATTTCCGCTGGCTTGCCTGATAGTCCTGCCGTTGCCGAGCTGCCGGAAGTGAGTTATCCGCAGGCTGCGGTGGAGCGCCGTATTCCACACCCTGCCAGCCAGTCACATATTTTGCTAGCTTATCCTGGCGTGAAGCGTGGTGATGCAGATTACTTTGCACTGTATGTTGGCAATTACATCCTCGGTGGTGGTGGCTTTGTTTCGCGCTTGACTGAAGAGGTGCGTGAGAAGCGGGGCCTAGTGTACAGCGTTTATAGCTATTTCATCCCCATGCAGCAATTGGGGCAGTTTCAGATCGGTTTGCAGACCAAGCGTGACCAGGCCGAGGATGCACTCAAGCTGGTGCGCGAAACCCTGGACAAATTTATTAGCCAGGGCGTGACCGAGGCCGAGCTTAAAGCCGCCAAGCAGAACATCATCGGTGGTTTCCCGCTGCGTATCGATAGCAACAGCAAGATCCTCGATTATCTTGCCGTGATTGGTTTCTACAAGTTGCCGCTGAATTATCTCGATGAGTTCAACGGCAAGGTGGAGGCGGTGACGGCTGCCCAAATCAAGGATGCGTTCAGCCGCCGCATAGACCCAAACAAACTGGTTACCGTGGTGGTGGGTGGCACTGATAGTGGCAGCAAGTAATCGTGTACGCATCAGCGGCGGCGAGTGGCGTAGCCGCCTGCTGAGTTTTCCTGATGTCGCCGGGTTACGCCCCACGCCAGACCGCGTGCGCCAGACCGTATTTAATTGGTTGGGGCAGGACATGCATGGTCGCCGGTGTCTGGACTTGTTTGCCGGAACAGGCGTGATGGGGTTTGAGGCGCTGTCTCGTGGGGCAAGTGCGGTGGTGCTGGTGGAAAAATCTCCTGCTGCTGCAAAATTTCTCCAGCAAAACAAGACCTTGCTCAAGGCAGAACAAGCACGTGTGTTGGCGCAAGATGCTACCCAGTTTCTGGCGCAGAATCGCGAGCAATTTGACGTGATTTTTGTTGATCCGCCTTATCAGCAAGGCTGGATTCCCAAGTTGTTACCTCATCTGGCCGCACACTTGGCCGAAGATGGCTTGGTGTATATAGAAGCGGAATTTGAGCTTCATGATGACGAGCACTGGCAAGTCATCAAACATGGCAAGGCAGGCAATGTTTTCTATCACCTGTTAAAATTGGCAGATAGATCAACCGATTGACCCTGTTGGCAGGCAGCAGCTTGCCAACATCGCCTTGCAAGGATTGTTTTTGAGCCAGTTGAAAGTTGTATATCCAGGGACATTTGACCCCATTACCCGAGGCCACGAAGATATCGTGCGCCGTGCCGCAGGCTTGTTTGACCACGTCATTGTCGCGGTTGCCAAAAGCACAGGTAAAAACCCCATGTTCTCGTTGGATGAACGTGTGGAACTTGCCTCTAGTGTATTGTCTGACTGCCCCAATGTCGAAGTGCTAGGTTTCTCTGGTTTATTAATGCAATTTGTACGCGAACAGGGCGCGCGTGCTGTGGTGCGCGGGTTGCGCGCCGTGTCAGATTTTGAATATGAATTCCAATTGGCTGGCATGAACCGCCAATTATTCCCCGAGATGGAAACCATCTTCCTTACCCCGGCTGAACAATACATGTTTGTCTCTGCCAGCTTGGTGCGCGAGATTGCCCAACTCAAGGGTGATGTCAGCAAGTTCGTCTCCCCGCTGGTGCAGGAGCGTATCGCGCTCAAGTTGGCGTGAGCGGAGCAGGAGTCCTAACATGGCCTTGATGATCACTGACGAATGCATCAACTGCGATGTTTGCGAGCCAGAATGCCCCAACGGTGCCATTTATCAAGGCCAGGAAATCTACGAGATTAATCCCAATCTATGCACCGAGTGTGTCGGCCATTTCAACAACCCGCAATGCCAGGATGTCTGCCCGGTGGCGTGTATTCCGCATGACCCCAACCGGGTGGAAACCCATGATCAGCTTTACCAAAAGTATTTGCAGATTATTTTGGTGAAGTAGATTTGGGATAGTGAGGTTGTTTTTTAGTTTTTCAATTATGTTGCTACTTGCGTAGGGAATAGCGAAATTTATAACCCATTAGCAATTGCTTGTTTGATTATTAGAGCCACAGATTCTTTAGTTATTCCACGTTCTTGACAGTAGTTCGACTGCAACCACACAGAAAGCTGCTTTTGTCCTTTGCTTGCGTTGCATCCACAACAGCAAAGAGCGATGTTTTCTCTGGTGATTATTTTTTCATCGTTAATTATATGTTCCCAGCTTGCAGCGGATTTTCTTGAAACTTGCGAATGCGTGAAGGGAGTACTGCAATACACGCATACCTTGTCTCTCGCACGAACCTCGATTTCCAGCCAATCAGGGATATTCCAATTATTCGCCATCGTTAGCTATTTTACTCATAACTATAATTTTATGATGGGCGCAATCGTATTGGATGAGATTGAGCTAAGTCAATCTGACTGAAGCCATATTAAACATAAAAGATAAGGTTTTCTCTCATAAAGCCTGAATTCAGTATGGTTATAATGAAGCTTTGAATCAGTATGGAGAAGGTGCCGTGCGTATATTACATACCATGTTGCGGGTAGGTGATCTGGAAAAATCCATTACCTTTTATACCAATGTGCTAGGCATGAAGTTGTTGCGCCGGCATGAGTATCCTGATGGCCAATTCACCTTGGCATTTGTCGGGTATGGTAGCGAGGCCGATCAAGCTGTGATTGAGTTGACCTATAACTGGGGCACCGAAAGTTATGACAAGGGTAATGCCTATGGCCACATCGCGATTGAAGTTGACGATGCCTATGCAGCCTGTGAGGCGGTCAAGCAGGCGGGCGGCAAGGTAGTACGTGAGGCTGGGCCGATGATGCATGGCACGACGGTGATTGCTTTTGTTGAAGACCCGGATGGGTACAAAGTGGAATTCATTCAGAAGGGCACTTGGACGCCTGCGTGAGCGGATGCCTAGGAGATAAGGCGGCCTTGCTCGCGGCGTATCCTCTCAATCACAGATTGTCTGCGTGATACATCCACTGCCATTTATGTCGTAAGGAGCTACTGATGTTACAAGCCTTACCCCTGGCTAATCCAGGGCATTCCCAGGATTTGTTGCAGGAGTTGATTGCTTACGCGCAAGCTTTGCCCTCGGTGCGTACCGGGGTAGTGCACCCTTGTGATGCTGTCAGCCTGGAAGCGGCGTTGGAGGCCAAGGCGCTCGGCCTGATCACGCCTGTGCTGATCGGGCCGCGTGCGCGTCTTGAGGCTGTGGCTGCGCAGCATGGGCTTGCGCTGGATGGTGTCGAGATTGACGATGTGCCGCATAGCCATGCAGCAGCTGCCCGAGGTGCAGAGCTTGCGGCGGCAGGAAAGGTGCAGGCGTTGATGAAGGGCAGCCTGCATACCGATGAGCTGATGTCCGCCATCTTGCCTTCCAGTGCGGGCTTGCGCACCAAGCGCCGTGTTTCGCATTGCTTCCTTATGCACGTGCCGACTTATCCGCGTGCCTTCATTATTACCGATGCCGCCATCAATATTGCGCCTGACCTGCTGGCCAAGGCCGATATCGTGCAAAACGCCATCGATCTTGCACATGTACTTGGTGTGGCTTCTCCCAAGGTGGCATTGCTGGCAGCAGTGGAAACGGTTTCGCCAAATATGCCAGCAACATTGGATGCTGCTGTGCTATGCAAGATGGCGGACCGTGGGCAGATCACTGGCGGCGTGCTGGATGGGCCGCTGGCATTTGATAATGCAGTTTCCAGCGAGGCAGCACAGATCAAGGGCATACGCTCCGAGGTTGCTGGTGTAGCAGATATTTTGGTCGCGCCAGACCTCGAAAGTGGCAATATGCTCGCCAAACAACTGGAATATTTGGGCAATGCCCACAGCGCGGGCATTGTGCTTGGGGTCAAGGTGCCGGTGGTGCTGACTAGTCGTGCTGATCCCAAGCCCAGTCGTTTGGCCTCCTGCGCCGTGGCAGTCATACTCGCCGATCATTACCGTGAGAGCCCGCCATGAGCCAATGGGTGTTGGTGCTGAACTGCGGTTCTTCCAGCATCAAGTTTGGCTTGTTCGATATCAGCCAGGCCGTGATCCCACGTAAGCCGCGCTGGAACGGCAAGGTGGATGGCATTCTTGGCTCCGGCCCGACCTATGGCGATAGCGTGACAACGCCACACGCCATAGCGCTGGGTAGCGAGCATCCTTACTCAGAGGCATTGCGTCATATCATTGAGCGCACCCAGGTACAACTACAGGATGATGTTCTCGTGGCGATTGCGCACCGTGTGGTGCATGGTGGCAGCCGTTACTTCAAGCCCGTGCTTGTTAATGATGAGGTTCTGCGTGATTTACGTAGCTACATCCCCCTGGCACCACTGCACCAGCCTTTTGCGCTGGAAGCGATAGAGCGGTTGCTGGAAATCGACCCCAGCCTACCGCTGGTCGCTTGTTTCGATACCGCTTTTCACCATACCCTGCCCGAAGTCGAGCAAGTCCTGCCGTTGCCCTATGCTGCATTCGAGCGCGGCATCAGGCGTTATGGATTTCATGGCTTGTCTTACGAGTATATGGCAGTGCACCTGCCTGAACTGGCTGGCGATCATGCCAGGGGGCGTGTCATTGTTGCCCATCTGGGGAGCGGCGCCAGTTTGTGTGGCATGCATGACTTGCAGAGCGTAGCGACCACCATGAGCTTTTCTGCGCTAGATGGCTTGATGATGGGTACGCGTAGTGGTGCGCTTGATCCTGGTGTGTTGCTGCACATGATGGAGGTGGAGCACCTGACACCTGCCAGGGTGGGGGAAATGCTGTACCACGAATCAGGTTTGCTCGGCGTCTCTGGTATTGCTGCTGATCCACGCATGTTGCTGCAATGCGAGGCAACAGAGCCGCGTGCGCGCTTGGCGTTGGCGTTGTATGTGCGGCGTATCGTGCGCGAGATTGGCTCCATGGTGGCAGCACTTGGCGGGCTGGATTTGCTGGTATTCACGGCTGGCATTGGCGAGCACAATGCCGAAATCCGTCTGCGCATCATCCAAGGGCTGGCGTTTCTAGGTGTTCAGATTGAGCTTGCTGCCAATCAAGCCGATGCCACGGTGATTTCCTCTGCTGCCAGCGCTATCCCCGTGCTGGTGGCCTTGACCAACGAAGAGTGGATGGCAGCTAGCCACGCGCAGCGCTTGTTAAAGCCCGGCTTGAGCGAAGTGTAAGCCTTTGTAAGCGTTGACAGCACTAAGCCGGTGGCTGTGTAGGGTTGTGTAAATTCAATTGCGGCGATTCCTAGGGGACAATACTATTGTTCTCAACTACCCCTACTATTGGCTGGCTATGCATGTTTGACAGGCATAGCAGCTAGTTTAACCATCCAATGCAGATGCATCATATCTTATGTCTAGACCACTATTAAAAACCCTGCGTCCCTGGCTCATCTTGCTACTTATACTGGCTGCTGTTGGGTATGCGCTGTGGAAGTATGTGCCTTTGAACTCCTCTACTAACCAGGGTCCTCCAGGAATGGGACAGGCTATGCCACCTGGTGGGCCGGGTGGCCCTGGCGGTGGGGCATCCAGGCCAAGGCCAAGCGGTGGTTTCCCCGGTGGTGGTCATCGCGGCATGTTCGGTGAGAGTATGCTGGTGAGTGTGGGGCAGGTGGTGGAGGCACCGCTCTCGGTGCAATTGGATGCGGTGGGAACGGTGACTTCGCTGAATACCGTGAATGTGACGGCCCGCGTGGAAGGGCAATTAACCCGCATATTGTTTACCGAGGGGCAAGAGGTGAAGCAAGGGGACGTGCTGGCCGAAATCGACCCGCGCCCTTACCTGGCGGCCCTCAAGCAGGCTGAGGGTGTGGTGAGCCAGTATCGCGCCCAGCTCAAGAACGCCGAGATAGACTTAGCGCGTTATCAGGAACTCAAGGATGAGGACTCCATCGCCGTTCAAACCCTGGATACGCAAGCGGCATTGGTGCGCCAATACCAGGGCAATCTTGATAATGCCTTGGGGCAGCTGGAGGCGGCAAAGCTTAACTTAGAATTCACTCAGGTACGTGCGCCTATCAGTGGTCGTATTGGTTTGCGCCAAGTTGACGTGGGTAACCAGGTGACTGTGAATGCGACGACCCCGATTACGGTGTTGACGCAAGCACGTCCGATCAGCGTGGTGTTCAGCTTGCCGGAACAGCAATTATCTACTGTGCGGCGCCAGCTCAAGCAGAATCCCGATAAATTGGTGGTGGAAGCGCTGGGTCGCCAGCGTCAGGTGCGCCTTGCTTCAGGTAAGGTGGCGAGTATTGATAACCAGATTGATGTAACGACTGGTACATTCAAGCTACGGGCACGTTTTGACAATGGCGACGACAGTCTTTATCCCAACCAGTTCGTTAACGTGCGCCTGCATGCGGCCGAGTTAGCCAAGGCCTTACTGATCCCGAGTGGCGCTTTGCAACGCGATGACCAAGGCACGTATGTCTACGTGATTGATGCAGAAAAAACCGTGGCGAAGCAACGCGTGACGGTAGGTATCAGCCAGGCAGAGCAGGTGGAAATCCGCCAGGGCTTGAATGCAGGGCAGCGTATCGTCATTGATGGTGTAGACCGCCTATCTGACGGCATGACGGTGCGTGTGTCAGGTGAGGATGATGCACAGGCTGCGGCGGGCCATGGTGGCGAGGGTAAGCACGGTGGCGCATGGCAGCAAGGCGGACAGGGTCGTGGCGGTGATGGCGCTTCAATGAGGCAGGGTAGAGGCCCACGTTCATGAACCCCTCGCGGATGTTCATTGAAAGGCCGGTGGCGACCACGTTGCTGATGCTCGCCCTATTGATTTCGGGCATCCTCGGTTATCGCTTGCTGCCCGTTGCCTCATTACCTGAGGTGGAGTATCCGACGATGCAGGTCAAAACCCTGTATCCCGGGGCCAGCCCGGAAGTCATCAATGCCATGGTCACAGCGCCATTGGAAAGCCAGTTGGGACGGATTGCCGGGCTGGATGAAATGTCATCCAGCAGTGCAGGTGGCGCATCAGTCATCACCTTGCGCTTCAATCTCAATACCAGCCTGGGCATTGCCGAGCAGGGCGTGCAGGCAGCGATCAATACGGCTTCCAACCTGTTGCCCAGCGATTTGCCCAGCCAGCCGGTGTATAGCAAGGTCAACCCTGCGGATGTGCCGGTCCTCACGCTGGCGGTGACCTCGGAAGCGCTATCCATGCCTAAGGTGCAGGATTTGGTTGATACACGGCTAGCGCAGAAGATTGCGCAGATTTCAGGCGTGGGCATGGTGAGCATCAGCGGAGGGCAACGCCCTGCGGTGCGGGTGAGTGCAAACTCTACCGCCCTGGCGGCATATGGCCTTAGCCTGGAGTCTATACGCACGGCAATCGCTAGCAATAATCTCAATGGTTCCAAAGGCAGCTTCAATGGGGCGACACGCTCCACGACCATCGATGCCAATGACCAGATGCGCAGCGCGGAGGAGTACCGCAACCTGGTGTTGAGCTACCAGAATGGCGCACCGATACGCCTCAAAGATGTGGCGCAGGCCTATGATGGGGCCGAGAATGAATATCTCGCCGCCTGGGCTAACGAAAAGCCTGCCGTGATCGTCAATATCCAGCGCCAGCCTGGGGCGAATGTGATTGACGTGGTGGAGCGTGTGCGGGAGATGTTGCCCGCGCTGGAGGAAAGCCTGCCGGAAAACGTGCAGGTGTCTATCCTCAGTGATCGTAGCCAGACCATCCAGGCATCGGTCAAGGATACGCAGTTCGAGCTGTTACTGGCGATTGCACTGGTGGTGCTGGTGACTTTCTTCTTCCTGCAAGATGGACGGGCGACGCTGATTCCCTCGGTGGCTGTGCCGTTATCATTGATCGGGACATTTGGCGTCATGTACCTGGCGGGTTTTTCCATCAATAACCTGACGCTGATGGCGCTGACGATTGCGACCGGTTTTGTCATCGATGATGCGATTGTGATGCTGGAAAATATTGAGCGCTACATTGAGCAGGGCGATCATCCCTTGCAGGCGGCGCTCAAGGGCTCCAGGCAGATCAGTTTCACCATCATCTCGCTGACCATTTCGCTGGTGGCGGTGTTGATTCCGCTGCTGTTCATGAGCGATGTGGCGGGCCGCTTGTTCCGTGAGTTTGCCTTGACATTGGCGATTGCCATCCTGGTGTCCATGCTGATTTCCCTCACCTTGACACCCATGCTCTGCGCGTTGTGGCTCAAGCATGCGCCTGCCAGCGAGAAAGGCCGTTTTGCCAGTGCTGGCGCACGCATGATGCAAGGTCTGATTGATCGATATGGCAAAGCCTTGAAATGGGTGCTGGCGCACCAGGTCTTAACCCTGATGGTGGCGCTGGTGACGTTGGTGATTACGGTGTTGTTTTATCTTTATTTGCCCAAGGGCTTTTTCCCTACCCAGGATACCGGTTTGATTCAGGGCGTCAGTGAGGCACCGCAATCGGTTTCGTTTGCTGCCATGGCAAAGAAGCAGGAGCAACTTGCCCGTATCATCAAGCAAGATCCTGCAGTGGAAAGTGTGTCGTCCTATATTGGTGTTGATGGCACCAATGAGGCACTGAACACTGGCCGGGTGCTGATCAACCTCAAGCCGCATGCGGAGCGTAACGTGACCGCCAGCCAGGTTATTGCACGCCTGAAGCAGGCCACCGCAGACATCCCGGATTTCAAGCTTTACCTGCAAGCCGTGCAGGATTTGAGCATAGAAGACAAGACCAGCCGCACGCAGTATCGTTTCCTGCTCACTGACCCTGATATTGCCGTGTTGCAATCGGCCATGCCACGCGTGATGGAAAAATTGCGCCAACTGCCGGAAATTACCGATGTGGCGAGTGATTTGCAGGATAAGGGCTTGCAGGCTTACCTGGTGATAGACCGCGACAATGCCGCCCGGCTCGGCGTGACTGTGTCTAGCATCAATGCTGCCTTGTACAACGCGTTTGGCCAGCGCCTGATTTCCACTATCTACACGCAGGCCAGCCAGTATCGCGTGGTGATGGAGGTGCCGCCTAATTTCCGCAATGGCCCAGAGGCGCTTGCCAATCTGTATATCCCCGGTAGTAGTACGGATAGTGCAGGCAATGTGGTGACAACGCAGGTGCCGCTGACTGCCCTAGTGCGGGTGGAAGAGCGCAATACCTTGCTGACGATCAACCATATTGCCCAGTTCCCCGCGGCGACGGTCTCCTTCAACCTTGCTGACAATGTCGCGTTGGGGCATGCGGTGGCAGCCATCCGCACTGCTGTTGATGAGTTAGAGTTGCCGGGCAGTGTGCAGACGCGCTTCCAGGGTGCAGCGCTGGCGTTTGAGGCTTCCTTGTCGAATACGCTGTTCCTTATCCTGGCTGCACTGGTGTGCATGTATATCGTGCTGGGCATTCTTTATGAAAGCTTCATCCATCCCGTTACTATCCTCTCTACCTTGCCATCAGCGACCGTGGGGGCCTTGCTGGCTTTGTGGGTACATGGGCAGGAGATTGGCATGGTGGCGATCATCGGCATCATTCTCCTGATCGGCATCGTCAAGAAAAACGCGATCATGATGATTGACTTTGCCCTGGCTGCCGAGCGCGAACAAGGGCTAAAGCCTGTAGATGCGATCTACCAGGCCTGCCTGTTGCGTTTCCGCCCCATCCTCATGACCACCATGGCGGCCTTGTTTGGTGCTTTGCCGTTGATGTTTGCCAGCGGCGCAGGGGCTGAATTGCGCCAGCCGCTCGGTATCACCATGGTGGGCGGTTTGCTGCTGTCACAATTGTTGACCATCTTTACCACGCCCGTGATCTATCTGCTGTTTGATCGGTTGGCGCGCCGTCGTGCCAAGGTGCAAACCCGCATCACTGATGCGGACGAGGAGCTGGCATGATGCAGTGCGGGAGCGCAGGCGCATGAGGCGCATCATGTCGTGGAGCAGGCTAAAGATGGATGAGCGTGGCCCTGCCTCCTTGTTCATCCTGCGTCCGGTGATGACGCTGCTGGTGTCGCTCGCCATGATGCTGGCCGGTTGGATGGCGTTTGGCTTGCTGCCAATCGCACCGTTGCCGCAGGTGGATTTTCCGACCATCAATGTTACCGCTTCACTCGCGGGAGCTAGTCCGGAAACCATGGCTTCCTCAGTGGCCACGCCGTTGGAGCGTAGCCTAGGGCGCATTTCTGGCATCAGCGAAATCACTTCCTCCAGCTCACAAGGCAGTACGTCGATCACCTTGCAGTTTGATCTCAGCAAGGATATCAATGTGGCGGCACGTGAGGTACAGGCTGCCATTAATGCCGCAGCGAGTATGCTGCCGACGGGGATGCCAACCCGGCCCAGCTATCGCAAGATGAACCCGTCGGATATGCCTAGCATGGTGCTGACCATGACCTCCAAGACCAAGAGCATGGGGGAGCTTTACGATCTGGCATCTAATCGCGTGTCGCGCAAGATTGCCCAGGTGCAAGGCGTGAGCCAAGTCAATGTGGCAGGCAGCTCCTTACCCGCGGTGCGCGTGGATATCAATCCGGATGCCTTGGTGCAGCAAGGCTTGGCGCTTGACGATGTGCGCAGCGCCATCAGTGCAGCGAATGGCAGTGGGCCCAAGGGGTATTTGCAGAATGACGAATATAGCTGGCAGCTGGATGCGGATGACCGCTTGCTACGTGCCAAGGATTATCGCTCGCTGATTATTGCGCGTAACAACGGTGCGGTGACGCGTCTGAGTGATGTGGCACGTGTCTATGATTCGGTGGAGGATATCCGCAATGTTGGTTTCCATAATAACCAGCGTGCCATCCTGCTGATGGTGAGTCGCGAGTCTGGAGCCAATATCATCGAAATGATAGACCGCATCCGCGCGGAGTTGCCTAGCATCCAGAGCAGCATTGGCGATGACATCAAGCTGACTGTGGTTGAGGATCGTAGCCCAAATATCCGCGCATCGTTGCATGAGGCCGAGCTCACGCTCGCGATTGCCGTGGCATTGGTGATTCTTGTCGTATTCCTGTTCCTGAGGAATGGCAGAGCCACGCTGATACCGGCGCTGGCAGTGCCGGTATCACTGATTTCCACCTTTGCTGCCATGTATCTCTGCGGCTATTCGCTTAACAACCTCACCTTGATGGCACTGATCATCTCTACGGGTTTTATCGTCGATGATGCCATCGTCGTGGTGGAGCATATCAGCAAGCTAATTGAGCAAGGCGATCATCCTTTCCGTGCATCGCTACGAGGTGCCCGCGAGGTCGGTTTTACCGTGGTGTCGATGAGCATATCGCTGGTGGCAGTATTTATTCCGCTATTGTTCATGGGGGATATTACTGGCCGCCTGTTCCGCGAATTTGCCGTGACGCTCTCCGTGGCTATCCTGATATCCCTGTTTGTGTCGCTGACATTGACGCCGATGCTGTGTGCCTACTTGCTCAGGCGCAAGGATGCATTGGCCCTCGAGGGCACCACACCAACGTCTCAACAGCGCCCCGGTTTGTTCGAGCGTGTACAACGCAGATACCAGCAAAGCCTGGCCTGGGCACTGGACCATGCTGGCTTGATGCTAGTGGTGCTGCTGTTTACGATCGCTGTCAATGTTTATCTCTATATTGCTATCCCCAAGGGCATGTTTCCTGATCAGGATACGGGACGCCTGTTCGGTATGGCACGTGCTGACCAAGGTGTTTCTTTCAGCGAGTTACAAAAAAAACTGGAGGCATTCCGCAGCATCCTGCTGACTGACCCAGCCGTGGATCAGGTAATGGGGATGTCGGGTAGTGGTCGCGGGCCGGGGGCATCGAGTAACTCCGGCAACTTCATCATCATCCTCAAGGACATCAAGCAACGTGAGTCGGCAGAAACCGTGATCGCCAGACTGCGGCCCAAGCTAGCCCAAGTGCCGGGTGCCTCGATATTCCTTGTCAATATGCAGGATTTGCGTATCGGTGGCCGTTCGGCAGATTCCAGCTATCAGATGACCCTGAAAAGCGATGATGTGAAGGACCTGCGTACCTGGGAAACCAAGGTGTTGGATACCTTGCAGTCCGTGCCTGGCATTACCGATGTCAGCGGGGGGGGGCGTAGCCGCTCCGTGCAGGTTTATCTCGATATAGACCGCGCAGCGGCCAGGCGTCTCGGTATTGATGTAGAGATGGTCATTGCGCTGCTGAACAACTCCTATGCGCAGCGCCAGATTTCCACCATTTATGAAGATCAGAACCAATATCGGGTTGTCATGGGGGTCGCCGATCAATACATGCAGAGCCCAGATATTCTTTCCAGCCTTTATGTCTTGACTAGCAGTGGTGCGCGCGTGCCATTGTCCAATATCGTCACGCTGGGCTATAACACGGCCCCTGCCTCGGTACAGCATGAGGGGCAGTTTGCCTCGATTACCTATTCCTTCAATCTGCCGGAAGGGGGCAACCTAGAGCAGGCCAAGCAGGCAATCAAGCAGGCGCTGGCCGACCTCAAGATGCCGCTCAACGTGCAGGCAACCTTTTCCGGCACTGCAAGCGCACAGGATAAGGTGCTGAAGCAGATGCCGTGGCTGATCCTGGCGGCGCTGGTCTCTGTCTATATCGTGCTTGGCATGTTATATGAGAGCTATGTACATCCGCTTACTATCCTATCCACGCTGCCATCTGCCGGGGTAGGGGCTTTGCTGGCGCTGATCCTGTTCGATACGCCGCTGACGCTGATCGCGTTGATTGGCATTATTCTCTTGATCGGCATCGTCAAGAAAAATGCCATCCTCATGATCGATTTTGCCTTGGTGGCAGAGCGTGAGCATGGACTCTCATCCAGGGATGCCATCATGGAGGCTTGCCAGCAGCGTCTGCGCCCCATCCTTATGACTACCATGGCGGCTTTGCTGGGTGCCATTCCGCTGATCCTCGGTACTGATGGCGATGCGCCGCTCAGGCGTCCGCTGGGTATCGCTATCGTAGGTGGCTTATTGCTGAGCCAGTTGCTTACCCTTTACACCACCCCGGTGGTTTATCTTTACCTGGATCGTTTACGCCTGTGGGTCTTGCGTCGCAAACCTGAGGCTGCAATGTTGGAGAAAATGGAATGAGTACCACTGCCAAGTTTGGTATCGTCAGCTTGTCCGTCCTGTTGTCGGCCTGCATGGTAGGCCCGGATTATCATAGGCCCGAGAGTAGTGTGCCCACTGCATTCAAGCATCAAGAAGGCTGGAGTGTAGCGACACCGGCAGATGAAATGCCCAAAGGGCAATGGTGGGCGCGTTATGGTGATACAGAACTTAACCAGCTGGTGGCGCGGCTGAATGATAGTAACCAGACTGTAGCCCAGTATGAGGCGCAATATCGTCAAGCCTTTGCCTTAGCCCAGAGCGCACGTGGTGCCTTGTGGCCGCAACTGGATGCTACCGTTGGCAAGACACGTGCCGGGCAGGGAACGGGTAGCTCTACCTCAAGCCAGGCTGTGCAAACCAGCGGTATACGCACCACTTATAACGCCGCGCTCAATGCTAGCTGGGAGCTGGATATCTGGGGTAAGCTCAGGCGTACCCTGGAGGCCAATAGCGCTAGTGCCGACGCTAGTTTTGCGACATTGGCTGCCATGCGGCTCAGCATGCAATCCGAGCTGGTGCAGAACTATTTGCAGATCCGCGTGATGGACCAGCAGAAGCGTCTATTGCAGGAAACCGTCGATACCTACCGTCGTGTGGTGCAATTGACGGAAAGCCAGTATAAGCGTGGTGTTGTGGCCAGTGCAGATGTGGCGGCGGCAACCACGCAGCTCAAGAATGCAGAAGCTGACTTGGTCGATTTGGTCTGGCAGCGGGCACAACTGGAAAACGCCATTGCTGTGCTGATTGGTGTACCGCCCGCGGATTACAATCTGGCCGAAAGCGATGCCGTGCCGCAATTGCCTGTCATTCCTGCTTCCGTGCCTAGCCAATTGCTGGAGCGTAGGCCAGATGTGGCCTCTGCGGAGCGCTCCGTCATGGCAGCGAATGCCAATATTGGCGTGGCAAAGTCGGCGTATTATCCCAGCCTGAGTTTATCCGCTACCGCTGGTTATCGCAGCAGCACGTTCAACGATTGGATGACATTACCGAACCGGTATTGGTCTGTTGGGCCGCAATTGGCGATGACCTTGTTCAACGGCTTGCAGAACAAATATAACGTTGTGCAATCCGAGGCTAGCTATGATGCGGCGGTAGCCAGTTACCGCCAGACAGTCTTGACCGCATTCAAGGAGGTGGAGGATTACCTTGTGGCTTTGCATACACTGAGTGAGGAGTCTGCATTGCGTGAAGAGTCCGTCGCCGCAGCGCGCAAGGCGCTGAAGCAATATACCAATCAATACCGCGTGGGGCTGATTGGTTTTCTTGATGTCGTCACTGCGCAAACCACTGCGCTCAGCAGCGAGCGTACCTTGCTGACCTTGCAACAAAGTCGGCTGATCAACAGCGTCCAGTTGATCGCTGCGCTGGGTGGTGGCTGGGAAGGTTTGCCTGAGCAGCAATAGCCCGCTTCCTACAAGTATGTCAGCGTCCTGCTGACATACTACGCTGCATCATGGGCGCAAAATGAATATTCACCACCACCTGTACAGGAGATGTACCGTGAATATTCTCGACCCCATTCTGCATACATTTGCTTCTGATAAACAGGAATATAGCGGCATGGAGCCGCGTACCCGTGCCTTTCTCGAAGAGTTGGCAACTGCAGACAGTACGCCAGTAGAAGAGCTGGCGCCTGACGAGGCTCGCAAGGTCTTGAGTGATTTGCAGGCCAGTGTAGATGTCAAGCTAGATGGTGTCAGTGTTGAGGAGTGTGAGGTCGCCATTGAAGGCCATTCCATCCATCTCTTCATCGTTAAGCCTGCTGACATTGCCATCAAGCCCCCCGTCATCATGTTCTTCCATGGTGGCGGTTGGGTACTGGGGGATTTTCCTACACACCAGCGCTTGGTGCACGATCTCTGCGTGGCCTCCAACTGTGCCGTGGTGTTTGTTGATTACACGCGTTCTCCAGAGGCCAAGTATCCAACGGCCATCGTCGAGTGCTATCTTGCCACCAAATGGGTGGCGCAGTATGGTGACGAGATCGGTGTAGATAGCCAGCGTCTGGCCGTGGCTGGCAATAGTGTCGGCGGGAACATGGCCACCGTGGTTTGCATGATGGCAAAGGAAAAGCGCGAGCCATTCATCAAACACCAAACCTTGTTCTGGCCAGTGACCGATGCAAGGTTCAATACCGAGTCCTACCAGCAATTTGCGGATGGGTATTTCCTTACCCGCGAGATGATGAAGTGGTTCTGGGACAACTATCTGGAAAATAAAGATGCCCGTGAGGAGCCCTATGCCTCACCGCTGAATGCCAGCCTGGAGCACTTGGCTGACCTGCCGCCAGCATTAATACAGACGGCAGAGTTCGACGTGCTGCGTGACGAGGCAGAGGCCTATGCGCATCTGTTGACCGATGCCGGGGTGAGCGTCACTTGTACGCGTTACCTGGGAGCTATCCACGATTTTGGCTTGCTGAATCCGCTCGCCAAGACCCCGCAAACCTATGCTGCCATCATGCAGGCAGCGGGCGAGATACGTAAGCATATCTAGCATATTGCTCAATATCCTGCATCAGACGGACGTGGCTGTGCCTGTGCCTAGTCAATGCACAACCACGTTCGCCTTGGCGCAATGCGCTGCAAGTTAGCGCACCTATCTCAAGCGTCTTGGGGTTTGACAGTCAGTATGCCTTCTGTTTATCATGGCCCCACTATGCAAATCCAGCAGACCACATTGTTTGTGTTTTCCGCCCTGGCTCTCCTAAGCCTAGGTCTGCTGCTGCGCTCCGCGCGCATCTAACTTACCTCCTCCTGCCGGTTTTATTGAGTTGTCCTTGTTGTACAGAGGGCAATAACGATTAATTGAGTTTCGCTTCATCCCATAGGATATTTGCATCATGTGTCACATAGCATATTGTTTAAGAGTGTTCCGACTGCCACGCGGTTGTCAGGCCTTGCGTGAGCGGTAGCCTGGCAGCCCTGGATCACGATCTAGATACCGCAGTCCGTGAACTGAACTTTTGAGAGAAATATGATGTTGAAGAATCCAAGTAGCAAATACCGCCCATTTACGCCGATTAACTTGCCAAATCGCCAATGGCCGACGCGCACCATTACCCGTGCTCCTATTTGGATGAGCACAGACCTGCGCGATGGTAACCAGGCCTTGTTCGAGCCCATGAACGCTGAACGCAAATTGCGCATGTTCAAGATGCTGGTTGAAATTGGCTTCAAGGAAATCGAGGTGGCATTTCCTTCCGCATCGCAGACCGACTTCGATTTTGTGCGAAACTTGATCGAGAATGGGCATATTCCCGATGATGTGACCATCGAGGTGCTGACGCAGGCGCGTGAAGACTTGATCCGTCGTACCTTTGAATCCTTGCGTGGGGCGCGCCGTGCCATTGTGCATGTCTATAATGCTATTTCGCCTGTGTTCCGCGAGACCGTGTTTCGTACCGACAAGGCCGGCGCAAAGAAAATCGCGACGGATAGCGCCCGCCTGATCAAGCAATTGGCTGATGAACGTCCCGAAACCGAATGGGTGTTCGAGTACAGCCCGGAAACCTTTACTGCCACCGAGCTGGATTTCGCCAAGGATGTGTGCGATGCCGTGACCGATATCTGGCAGGCGACACCTGAGCGTAAGGTCATCCTCAACCTGCCCGCTACAGTTGAAGTGGGTACGCCTAACTACTATGCCGACCAGATTGAGTGGATGCATACCAACCTCGCTCGGCGCGATAGCGTCATCATTAGTGTGCACCCACACAATGACCGAGGCACCGCAGTGGCGGCAGCCGAATTGGCCGTGATGGCGGGCGCAGACCGTATCGAAGGTTGTTTATTTGGGCATGGTGAGCGTACTGGTAATGTCGACCTCGTCACCCTGGCGCTCAATCTTTATACTCAGGGTGTTGATCCCGGCCTGGATTTTTCCCAGATCAACAGCATTGCCCGCACTGTCGAAGACTGCACACAGTTGCCCGTGCATGCGCGTCACCCTTATGCCGGTGACCTGGTCTTCACCGCATTTTCCGGCTCACACCAGGATGCGATCAAGAAAGGCTTTGTTGTACAACAACCGGATACGCTTTGGCAGGTGCCGTATTTGCCGATAGATCCGCATGATGTGGGCCGTACCTATGATTCGATCATTCGCGTCAACAGCCAATCAGGCAAGGGCGGCATTGCTTACTTGCTTGAGTCGGGCTACGGCCTGGCCATGCCGCGCCGCATGCAGGTCGAGTTCAGTAGCGCTGTGCAGCGCCTTACTGACCGTAGCGGGCAGGAAGTGACGGCGGAAGGCATCTGGCAATTGTTCAACGATGAATACATTGCCGCAGATGATCCTGTGCACTACATCGACCACGTACTGGACGAGCAGGGTGGCAGCCAGCATATCAAGCTCACGGCACGTATCCATGGTGTGGAAACCGTACTTGAAGGTAAGGGTAATGGGCCGATTGATGCCCTGGCACAGGCTTTCGGCAGCAAATTCCGTATTCATGATTATGAAGAGCGAGCGCTCGGCGCAGGCGCTGCAGCCAAGGCAGTGGCATTTGCCGAGCTGGAGAAGGACGGACAGCCAGGCACGGTGTACGGTGCAGGCATTCACGATAATCTGGTGACTGCTTCAATCTTGGCTGTGATCAGCGGTATCAATCGCTTGTATCAACGTCTTGATGCCAATGCCCGGCAGTCGTTCTTACCGCAGTGATATTACGTTGATTTTGAGACAAGCCCACAAGATATACCTTGTGGGCTTTTTTTTGAGAGTTTTAGTCGTTTACCAATGCAGGCTTCATGCTGATCTTGGCGTATATTAAATACCTTTTATGCTAAACACTACTTTGAAACTGTTGATCGAAACTATAGAGTGATTGAGGGGAAATCCCTGATTTCTAGCGATAACGATGATTGGATAGACTAAGCCGACTCAATATTGATTTTGGAGAAGATGGATGAGCACACAGCAATCAGTAGACAAGCGCCCGACACCAGACCCTGCGGAGGATAATGCGTTTTTTCCATCTCCTTATTCTTTGAGTCAATTTACCGCGCCTAAGTCCGACTTGAGTGGAGCTGAGTATCCTCAGCCATATACTGGTGGCCGTTGGAAAATACTGGTCATTGGTGCAGATGAGCGTTATTTGATGACTGCTAATGGCACGATGTTCTCAACTGGCAATCATCCTGTGGAAACGCTTTTGCCTATGTATCACATGGATAAAGCGGGTTTCGGATTTGATATCGCTACAATTTCGGGTAATCCAGTGAAGTTTGAGTTTTGGGCCATGCCATCCGAAGATGAAGAAGTTATTGGCTTATTCCGCAAGTATGCTCATCAGTTTAAACAGCCGCTCAAACTGACTGACGTTATCAAACATTCGCTAGGCGAGGATGCAGACTACATCGGCGTATTTATACCCGGCGGCCACGGCGCATTGATCGGCTTGCCTGAAAGTGAGGAGGTTAAAGCTGTGTTGGAGTGGGCGGCGGCGAATGACAAATTTGTCATTTCCTTATGCCACGGACCAGCAGCTTTTCTTGCCGTCAATGACAGCCCTATTTATCAAGGCTACAAAATCTGTGCTTTTCCAGATGTGCTGGATGAAATGACTCCTGATATTGGCTACATGCCAGGGCATCTAACCTGGAAGTTTGGGGAAAAGTTGAAAGCGCTTGGCTTCGAGATTGTGAATGACAAGATTTCTGGGGAAACCTGTCAGGATCGCAAACTATTGACGGGAGACAGCCCACTGGCAGGCAACACGTTGGGCAAGCTGGCTGCCACCGCGCTATTACAGGAGGTGCATAAGCGTTGACTGTGGCCTGACACGACATGGCGATAGCTGGTCCAGATTGAATGCAGCAAACAGCCTGAACTGCCCGTGCATTAATATTGCATGTGTCTCGCTGACTGTTTCGGGGCAACGATCAAACGGTGTGTCAGCCAGGCTCCTATCCCGCACCCTGCCATCACGATTGCCATCGGGAATGTGGTGCCATCGTGAAACACATTGACGAGGCCACCTGCCACTGTGGCAAGCCCGAATTGCAGCGAGCCCATCAAGGCCGAAGCCGTGCCCGCCTGTTGTCCATGGGTTGCCAAGGTGGCGGCGCTAGAGTTGGGGCCGATGTAGCCGATGCTGGAAACGAAGCAGAAAATGCCGACCAGCAATAATGGCAAGGTGATATGGCCCGTCAGCGATAAGCCGAGCAGGACAAGGCCAATACCGCCAGGCAGCCACAAAGCCCGCGATAGTAACACTGTGGCATCATGTTTTTTCAGGCGCCAGGCATTGATCTGGCTAAACAGGATCAACCCGGCTGCATTGATGCCGAAAATCCAGCCATAGTGCTGCGCAGGAATTTCATAATATTCAATAAAAACAAATGGTGAGCCTGCGATATAGGCAAACATCCCGGCACGGGCCAGGCCCCCGCTCAAGGTATAGCCGATAAAACTGCGGTCTATCATCAGCCTGCCATAGTTACGCAGGACGCGGCTTAATACCAACGGAGGCTCATTGCCCGTGTCATGCGTTTCCTCAAGCTTGAAGTACACAGCTAATAATCCCAGACTACCTGCGAATGCCAAGGTGAGGAACAAGGCGCGCCAATCAAATGTGGTTACGATCCAGCCACCGATCAGTGGTGCCAGAATGGGTGCCAACCCCATGACGAGCATCAGCATGGATAAGGCACGTGCCGCATCGTTGGCACTACAGCGGTCACGGATGATAGCCAGTGTCACAACCATGCCTGCACAGCCGCCCAGCGCTTGCAGAAAGCGCCAGATAATCAGTTCCGGAATACTGCCTGCAAAGGCACAGCCAATGGACGCTGCGATATAAATCACCAGCCCCGCCATCAATGGCAGCCGACGTCCGAAACGGTCACTGAGCGGGCCATAGAACAGCTGCCCAATTGCCAGGCCAATAAAATAGCTCGCCAAGGTCAGTTCTGCACTACCAGCTTGCGCCAATAGACTTTTCTCAATTGCAGGAAAGCCTGGCAGGTACATATCGATGGATAGTGGAGCAAGGCCGGTGAGGGCACCTAATAGGAGCAGCCAGCCACTCAGAAGGGATAGGGATGTAGTTGAATAGGGTTGTCTGGGCATGCGGTGTAATAGTATTTTTCTTAGTATTTCATACTACAGGGTGGCCCTGAGATTGCAAGGATGCATGTTGGATAACATAGAGATAATGGGTATATCTGTGTATGCAAGTTACAGGGCATGGTTTGAGCCAATAAAAAAGGCACGATAAAATCGTGCCTTTTTGCTAGTCATTCAGGATTTACTGAAAGAAGTCTTTCACCTTGGTCATCCAGGATTTTGCCCGAGGGCTGTGTTTCCCGGAATCCTGCTGGTTAATGTCTTCCAGCTCTTTCAGCAGTTCCTTTTGCCGTTCGGTCAGCTTGACCGGGGTTTCCACCACGACGTGGCACATGAGGTCGCCCATGTCGCTGCTGCGTAAAGGTTTGATGCCCTTACCGCGTAGGCGGAATACCGCGCCGGTTTGCGTTTCTGCTGGCACCTTCATCTTGGCGTGGCCATCCAGGGTCGGGATTTCGATCTCGCCACCTAGTGCTGCAGTGGTGAAGCTGATCGGCATTTCGCAATGCAGGTTAGCGCCGTCACGCTCGAAGATTTCGTGCTTCTTCAAATGCACTACGACATAGAGGTCGCCAGGAGGGCCGCCGTTGACGCCAGCTTCGCCTTCGCCTGATAGGCGGATGCGATCACCTTCGTCCACACCGGCTGGAATCTTGACCGACAGTGTTTTGTGCTGCTTGACGCGACCACCACCGTGGCAGGTGGGGCATGGCTCTTTCACCATCTTGCCGGAGCCGTGGCACTTGGGGCAGGTCTGTTGTACGGAGAAGAAGCCTTGCTGCATACGCACCTGGCCGTGGCCGCCACAGGTGGTGCAGGTGACGGGTTGTGTGCCGGGGCGAGCGCCTGAACCATGACAGGTTTCGCATTCTGCCATGACGGGAATACGTATCTTGGTCTCGGTGCCGCGTGCAGCATCCTCAAGCGAGATTTCCATGTTGTAGCGCAGATCTGCACCACGGTAGACGTTGGAACGTCGATTGCCTCCACCGCCGCCACCGCCGAAAATATCACCAAAGATGTCGCCAAAGGCATCGGCAAAGTTACCGAAGCCAGCACCGCCAGCACCAGCGCCCGCGCTTGGGTCTACACCAGCATGGCCATATTGGTCGTAAGCGCCACGCTTCTGGTCATCCGACAGGATTTCGTAGGCTTCCTTGGCTTCCTTGAAGCTTTCTTCGGCCTTGGGGTTGTCCGGGTTGCGGTCCGGATGATATTTCATCGCCAGCTTGCGGTAAGCCTTCTTGATTTCATCATCCGAAGCATCGCGGTTGACGCCCAATACCTCGTAATAATCTCTTTTTGCCATATTTCTCTGCTAACAATAAATGAGGCACATCAGGGAAAATCCTGTGTGCCTCATGAGGTTACATGGTAAAGGAATTACTTCTTGTCATCCTTGACTTCTTCGAACTCGGCATCCACCACTTCGGCGTCCACAGTCTTTTCCTGTGGTTCGCCTTGTTCAGCAGCACCAGCTTCCGCCTGGCTCGCAGCGTAGACCTTCTCACCAAGCTTCTGGGAGGCTTCCATCAGGGCATTGGTCTTGCTCTCGATGGCTTCCTTGTCGTCACCCTTGACGACGTCTTCCAGCTCTTGCACGGCCTTTTCAATCGCTTCCTTCTCTGCGGCATCAAGCTTGTCACCGTGGTCAGCCAGGGATTTCTTCACGCTGTGGATCGCGCCATCGGCACTGTTACGTGCATCGACGAGTTCACGCAGCTTCTTGTCTTCGTCGGCGTACTTGGCGGCATCTTCTTCCATGCGCTTGATCTCTTCATCAGACAAACCGGAGTTGGCCTTGATGGTAATCTTGTTTTCCTTGCCGGTTGCCTTGTCCTTGGCAGATACGTGCAGGATGCCGTTGGCGTCGATGTCGAAGGTAACTTCGATTTGTGGCATGCCGCGTGGTGCTGGCGGAATGTCGCTCAGGTTGAACTGGCCCAGGCTCTTGTTGCCGGAAGCGACTTCACGCTCGCCCTGCAACACGTGAATGGTCACAGCGGACTGGTTGTCGTCGGCGGTAGAGAACACTTGCGATGCCTTGGTCGGGATCGTGGTGTTCTTCTGGATCAGCTTGGTCATCACGCCGCCCAGGGTTTCGATACCAAGGGAGAGTGGTGTCACATCCAGCAGCAATACATCCTTCACGTCGCCTTGCAATACGCCGCCTTGAATGGATGCGCCAACAGCCACGGCTTCGTCAGGGTTCACATCCTTACGTGGTTCCTTGCCGAAGAATTCTTTTACCTTTTCCTGCACCTTAGGCATACGGGTCTGACCACCAACCAGGATCACGTCCTGAATGTCGGTAATCTTGACGCCAGCATCCTTCAAGGCTACTTCGCAAGGCTTGATGGAGCGTTCGATGAGGTCTTCCACCAGGCTTTCGAACTTGGCACGAGTGATCTTGACCACCAAGTGCTTGGGACCAGAAGCATCTGCCGTGATGTATGGCAGGTTAACTTCAGTCTGGGTGCTGGAGGATAGCTCGATCTTGGCCTTTTCAGCGGCTTCCTTCAGGCGTTGCTTGGCCAGCAGGTCGTTGCGCAGGTCAAGGCCGTTTTCCTTCTTGAATTCGTCTGCAAGGAAGTCGATCAGGCGATTGTCGAAGTCTTCACCACCGAGGAAGGTATCACCGTTGGTGGACAATACTTCAAACTGGTGCTCGCCATCGATTTCGGAGATTTCGATGATGGAAATATCGAAAGTACCGCCGCCCAAGTCATACACGGCAATCTTGCGGTCGCCTTCCTGCTTGTCGAGACCAAAGGCCAGTGCAGCCGCCGTTGGCTCATTGATAATACGCTTAACGTCCAGGCCTGCAATACGGCCTGCATCCTTGGTCGCTTGGCGCTGGGCATCGTTGAAGTAAGCAGGCACGGTGATGACGGCCTCGGTGACTTCTTCACCTAGGTAGTCTTCGGCAGTCTTCTTCATCTTGCGCAGTACTTCTGCGGAGATTTGCGGAGGTGCCAGTTTGTCATTGCGCACTTCCACCCAAGCATCGCCATTGTCAGCCTTGGTGATGGTGTAAGGCATCAGGCCGATGTCCTTCTGCACTTCTTTTTCTTCAAAGCGGCGGCCAATCAGGCGCTTAACTGCGTAAAGCGTGTTCTTTGGGTTGGTCACTGCCTGGCGCTTGGCTGGCGCACCTACGAGGATTTCACCATCTTCCTGATAAGCGATGATGGAGGGTGTGGTGCGTGCGCCTTCGGCGTTCTCGATCACGCGTGGCTTGCCACCTTCCATGACGGATACGCAGGAGTTGGTGGTGCCTAAGTCAATACCAATAATTTTTCCCATTGTCTTGATTCCTTGTGTTCTTTTAACTCTGAAAGTGGATAACTATGTTGCCAAAATGGGGATAGGCGCTGCGATTTCAAGCCTTATCTCTGTAAAAAATCCCCGTTGGCAACCTCAATGATTTATTTGGCTACCATGACCAAGGCTGGGCGCAATACGCGCTCATTCAAGGTGTAGCCCTTTTGCAGCACATTGACGACGGTGTTGGCTTCGGCATCGCTGTCGACAGTGCCAATCGCTTGGTGCTTGTTCGGGTCGAACTTTTCACCTACTGGATTGATTTCGGCAATGCTGAATTTCTCGAATACGGAAGTGAGTTGCTTGGCAGTCAGTTCAACGCCATCGCGATAGCTTTCCAGTGTGGCGGAGCCTACATTTAACGCGGCATCCAGGCTGTCCTTGACGGCGAGCAGTTCGTTGGAGAATTTCTCCAGCGCGAATTTACGCGCCTTGTCGATATCGTCTGCGGCACGGCGACGGATGTTTTCACCCTCGGCCTTGGCGTAAAGCACGGCAGCCTGTTGTTCGGCAATCTGGGCTTCCAGTGCAGCAATCCTGTCATCAATCGAGCCTGCGGCACCAGCGTCTTGTTGGCCGGTGGATACATTGTCTTGCAGGTCGGTTTCTGGCGTCTTGTCTTCGTGTTGCATGATAGTCCCTGTTGGTAATGATGTAACAACGAAGCAAATGGGGGTATCTGCCCGGATTACAAGAGGGGAAGGGTAATTTTATTCAGGCTGCAGCGAAAGGCGAGTGGCTGAGGCCATATCGTTAATGTGTGACTTGTGCCAACGCTTCCAGTACAGCGCTCACTGCTGGCACCTGGCCTTGACCGCCCAGGTTGCAGATTTTTTCTGCATGTTGAGCCAGTACGCCTGTCAGCTTGGGGTCTGTGTCGGTATAGATCGCGACCGTAGGCAGGTTAAGGGCTGCGGCAAGGTGCACGAGGCCGGTATCGACACCAATCGCTGCCTGGCTATGGTCAATGACGGCTGCGAGTTGAGTGAGGGGTAAGCGGGGTAGCACCACACTGCTAGCAACCGCGCTGGCAATGCGCTGTGCGCGGGCTTCTTCGCTGGCATTGCCCCAAGGGAGAACCAATGTCAGGCCTTGCTGAAGCAAGGCGTTGCCCAAGGCTATCCAATGTTGTTCTGGCCACAATTTGGAATCACGGCTGGTAGCGTGTAATCCGACAATATAGCGGCTGGGCAATTGCAGTCTGGCATCAGGTGTTCCCGCATGGATGCCGTAATCGGGTGGGGTAGTGGGGACCGCGTAGCCTAAGGCACGTGCTGCAAGCTCGCGGTTACGCGTCACGGCATGTTGCCCACGCAATACGGCGTGGCGATGCTGGTAAAGCCAGGAGGCCCAGGGCTCACGCGCCGAAGCTCGATCTTGTCCGTGGTAGATGCCGCTTGCTTGCTTGCCTATCAAGGCACTTTTTAGCAGGCCTTGGGTATCGATGATGGCATCGTACTGATGTATATGCAGTTGATGGCGCATTTGACGGATTTCGTGCCAAGTGCCCATCTGTAATAGGTGTTTGCGCCATCGGCGAACGGCGACGGTAATAATGTCATCAACGCCAGGGTGTAGGCGTGGAATGTCGGCAAAACTTTCTTCCACCACCCAGTCTATCTGCATCTCTGGGAATGCGGCCTTGATGTCCGTAATGACCGGCAGATTATGGATGACATCACCCAGAGAGGTGGTTTTGATCATGAGCAAACGAGGCATGGGCGGCATTTTCGCATACAATTCAGCTTCTTTTCCCAATTGAAAGCCTGAGCCGTTGAAGTTTGCCTTCCTCATCTTCAAGTACTTTCCTTATGGCGGCATGCAGCGCGATATGCTGCGCACCGCCACACGCCTGGCTGAGGCGGGACATTCTGTAGATATTTTCACTATGTCATGGGATGGTCAATTGCCAGGAGGGAATGTCCGCATACATGTCATGCCGGGCAAGGGGTGGTTCAATGTGCAGAAATATGATGACTTCATTCGTCAGGCACAAGCCCGTATTACGCATGAATTCAGTGTGGATCTGGTCGTGGGGTATAACCGTATGGGCGGCCTGGATGTCTATTTTGCGGCTGACCCCTGTTTTATCGAGCGAGCGCACAAGCAGCGTAATTGGCTCTATCGCCTGACACCGCGCTATCGCTGGTTCCAGGCGATAGAGCAAGCGATTTTCTCGCCACAGGCCAGTACGCAGATGTTGATGGTGGATATGGCAGAGAAGGCCGTGTTCCAGCGCTGGTATCGCACTCAGGATGAGCGCTTTCATTACATTCCACCTTATCTTTCCAGCGAGCGTCTGCAATTGCATGACCGTGCGGAAATGCAAGCCTATTTGCGCCAGGCTTTTAACTTGCCTGCGCAAACCCGTGTGGCGTTGTTGGTCGGTTCTGGCTTTTATATGAAAGGCTTGGACAGGGCGGTGCATGCGCTGGCTAGCCTCCCTGCCGATATGCGGCAAAACTTCAAATTGATTGCGATTGGCCAGGATAAACCTGCACCTTTTATCAAGATGGCACGTAAGCTCAACGTCTCGGAAAATCTCATCATCTCGCGTGGTCGGCCTGATATCCCGCAATTGATGCAAGGGGCGGATTTCTACCTGCATCCGGCCTATCGGGAGAATACTGGCTTGGTGATTCTCGAAGCCATGGCCAGCGGCCTGCCGGTGCTGGCAACGGCCAGTTGCGGCTATGCCGTGCATGTGCAGGCAGCCGAGGCTGGACGAGTGGTGCCGGTGCCTTTTGAGCAAGCAACCTTGAATAAGATGCTGGCCGACATGGTGTCCCTGACGCTATCGCAAGATAGGCAATTACAAGTTTGGCGCGACAATGGCTTGCAGTATGCCCGCAAGTTGATGACTGAAAATGATGGCGATGCCGAGGCCAAGATCATGTTGCATCTGGCACAGCACAAGACCGGGAGTAGTGCATGAGTTGTGACGAATTGGAATTGTCGCCAACGTTGCAGCAGGCGCTGGGTGATCAGGATGTGTTCTCTCGTGTGATGGCGTTGGGTGGCGAGGTGTTTCGTGATGTGAGGGGGCGCAAAACCATACGTGTGCAACTGGCTGGCCAGCCGTATTTCATCAAGCAGCATTTCGGTGTAGGTTGGGGCGAGATTTTCAAGAACCTGCTGGCATTCAAGGTGCCAGTGGTGAGTGCAATCACCGAGAAGCGGGCGATAGAAAAGCTGGGCGAGATCGGCATCGCTACCACTCCGTTGGCGGGTTTTGGTAGCTGTGGCTGTAATCCCGCCAGCAGGCAATCGTTCCTGATCACAAAAGACCTGGGCGATATCCTTTCCCTGGAAACGCTGGCAGACCAATGGCTACTATCGCCACCAGAGCCAAGCTTTAAGCGACATCTACTGCTGGAGGTGGCGTCCTTGGCGGCACGGCTGCATGATAGTGGCCTTAACCACCGTGATTTCTATATCTGCCATATCTGCCTGGATTTGCCGCAGTTAAGACAGGGCAATATCCATTTATATCTCATCGACCTGCACCGGGTTGGTATTCGTGAGACAATCCGGCCCCAGGATCGTATGAAGGATATGGCAGCTTTATATTTCTCTGCGATGAATGCGGGACTAGCTCCCAGGGATTACTTGCGTTTCCTGCGCCGCTATCGTGGCAAGCCGATCAGGCAGGTCATACATGAGGAACGGGATTTCTGGAGGCAGGTGCAGTCCCGCGCGATCAAGCTCTACGTCAAATTACATAAAGTCGCGCCAGAACTACGCCAGCTCGGCAGCATCATCGCCTAGCGTGTGTCAGGCCGGCATATAGTCGGGATATTTATGCAGACATCGATCAAGTTTGGTTCCAAGCGCTCTGACTGGGGCGCTTTGTTCAGCTATTACCTGTTTTTCTTCTATTTTTCTGGCATTACCCACATCCTGCTGCAAATCAGCGGCACCACGATTTTTGTCGGCATGCGCCAGGCGATCGTAATGAGCCTACTTTGGCTGATTCCCGTGATGCTGGTACCAAGGTTCTCGCGCCAGATGGCGGCTGGCATTGGCTTGGTGTTGTGGGTATTCTCGCTGATCAGCCTGGGGTATTTCTGTATTTATGGGCAGGAATTCTCGCAAAGCGTGATGTTTACGATTTTCGAGTCCAACCCAGCTGAATCCAAAGAATTCATTGCCCACTATTTTGTCTGGTGGATGATCCCGGTACTGCTGGTGCATAGCGCTGTTGCGTTCTGGCTCTGGCGTCGACTGCGACCCTTGCAAGTCACCCGTCGCTTAGCATGGTCGGCGACGGTGGCCATTTTATTGTTGCTATTCGTATATCCGATGTTCAAGCAGTTGGTGGTCAATCATGCGAGCTTGGATGACGCCGTGGAAAAGCTGCAATTGCGCATGGAGCCTGCGGTGCCATGGCAAATGGTGATTGGCTATGTGCACTATCGCAAACAGTTGGCCAATATGGAGGCCTTGCTGGAGCAGAACAGCAAGATCCCACCGTTATCCAACTTGAAGGATGCCAACGCTGGCAAGCCTGCCACGCTGGTGTTGGTGTTGGGTGAGTCGACCAATCGGTTGCGCATGAGCTTATATGGTTACCAGCGCGATACAACCCCAGAACTTGATGCTATCAAGGATGAGCTTAATCTCTTTACCAACGTGGTGACGACCCGGCCTTACACGATAGAGGCATTGACGCAGGTATTGAGTTTCTCGGATCAACTGCATCCAGACTTGTATCTCACCAAGCCATCGCTTATGAACATGATGCGGCAGGCAGGCTATACCTCTTACTGGATCACCAATCACCAGACGATCAGCAAGCGCAACACCATGCTGGCCAATTTTTCCAAGCAAACGGATAAGCAGTTCTACATGAACAACAGCCGGGCGCAGAATTCACGTGAGTACGATGAAAACGTGTTTGAGCCATTTGACGAAGTTCTGGCTGACCCTGCACCTCGCAAGTTCATTATTGTGCATTTGCTGGGCACGCACATGAAATATGAATATCGTTACCCTCCAGAGTTTGAAGTATTTACTGATCGTGAGGGTGTGCCTAGTGTGCTGAGCAAGGATCAGGCTAAGGTCTATAACCAATATGACAATGCTGTGCGTTATAACGATCACGTCATTGCGACATTGATCAGTAAGTTGCGACAGCAGGCAGGCAATAGTCTGATGGTGTATTTCTCCGATCATGGAGAGGATGTTTACGATGGTCCTGGATATAACATGCTGGGTCGCAATGAGGCCAAGCCCACAATCGCCATGTATGCGATCCCCTTCATGATCTGGGCTTCACCAGAATGGCGGGCTGGGCATGAGATGGCATTTGACGGTATGTTGGATCGGCCTTATAGCAATGCGCACTTCATCCATACTTGGGCGGATCTGGTTGGCTTGAATTTTGATGGATTTGACCCTGCCTTTAGTTTGGTGAATCCTCAGTTCAAGGAGCATCCTCTGCTGATCGGCGACCCGTATCAACCTAATACTATTCGTCCGTTGGATATTCACGTGCATGAGTAATGCCAACCATGTGGCGACTGCCCCTGATTTGCTGTCCTATGCCAATGGGACCCTGACGGAACCATTTGGCTTAAGGCTGGACGATGGCAGCTTGCTGCAAGTAGAAGCCGTCGTCAGGCGCGTGCCTGCCAAGCGTGTGGTTGGGCGGGGAGTGCTGAATGGCAAGCCTGTCTATGCCAAATGCTTCATTGGGCGGCGTGCCGCACAATATGCTGCACGTGATAAGCGTGGTGCGACCTGGCTGGCGGAGGCGGGGCTTGCTACCCCAGCCTTGCTGCTGGAGTCCGCGATTGTGCAGCAAGGGGCGAGCGTGCTGGTATATGAGGCGATATCTGCGAGCAATGCCGAGCAGGTATGGCAAGCAACGCCAGAGGATCAGCGCCTGCCACTGGCCATGCGCCTAGTAGAAGCTGTGGCAGAACATCACCGTGCTGGATTGTTGCAGACGGATTTATATCTCAAAAACTTTCTCGTGGATGGTGAGGCCATTCATACCCTAGATGGAGACGGCATACGGCGATTGAGCGGCTTGGGGCGACGTGGCAAGCGGCTGAACAATCTGGCAGTACTGCTTTCCAAGCTGGATGTAGCGCATATTGGTGCCTGGTTGCCTGCCTTGCTGCAGCAATATGCCAGTGTGATGAATGAGCCACCGCCAGAATTTTCTGGGATGCAACGGCGCATTACACGGTTTTGGCAGCAGGAAATGCAGGATTATGCCCACAAGGTGCAGCGTACATGCACCGATGTGCGCACCTTGAGCACTGCAACCGACTACATCGCCATCAACCGTCCTTACGATAGCCCAGGCTTGCACGCAGCTTTGCTAGCGCCCGATGCCTTGCTGGATGGTCCGGGGATGCGCCGATTGAAAAGCGGGAATACTTGCACCGTGGTTGCAACAGAAATTGATCAGCGCAAACTGGTGATCAAAAGGTACAATATCAAGAGTTTTTGGCATGGCCTTGGCCGCGCATGGCGTCCATCAAGGGCCGTGGTGTCATGGGCCAATGCCTTTCGCTTGCAATTGAAGGGCATTGCGACACCGGTTTCGGTGGCAGTCATGGAACGCCGGCGCTGGGGCTTTCGCCAAGAGGCATATCTACTCACGGAGTTTGTGGATGCCAGGGATGCGGTCGAGTTCTTTGCGGATCACGGTATGCCTGATACGGTGCGAGCCCTGGTGGCGCAACGTATTGCCCAGTTGTTTTATCAGTTATATTGCCTGCAACTGGAGCATGGTGATTTCAAGGCAACCAATCTTTTGATTCAGGATCAGAAGCCTTTGTTGATCGACCTGGATAGCATGCAGCAACATGCATGCAAGCGAAGTTTTCTGCGTCGGCATGTGCGTGACGTGAAGCGTTTTTTCAGGAACTGGCGGTCAGATCTGGTAACGCGACAGCTGCTGATGAGCGCGTTCAAGACGGTTTATACAGATGCCTGTGTGCTGCAGCGGGCGGGCATCGCGAATTAAGTACAAAGTGAAAGACGAATGATCATTCTAGGTTTATCAGGTGCACTGGGGCATGATGCTTCGGCTGCCATTATTGTCGATGGAAAAATTGTCGCGGCAGCGGAAGAAGAGCGTTTCATCCGCGACAAGCACGCCAAGAACACTTTCCCGCTGGAAGCGGCAAGGTACTGCCTGCGTGAGGCTGGAGTAAAGTCCGAGCAGGTGGATATAGTGGCTTTCCCTTATGGCGAAATTCCATTGAGCAGTGAAGCGCGCTGGCATTATGCCAAGCGTTACTGGTATGCACCCGATCGCGCCCTGGATGCCATTTTTAACGGTAATCGCCGTTTCCGTCGCAATCGCGACAAATCACTCGATCTGATGCGACAGCTAGGCCTGACCAAGGCACGTTTTGTGCCGGTTGAGCATCACTTGGCGCACGCCAGCAGTGCTTACCACCTGAGTGGCTTCAAGGAAAAAACCGCAATCGTTGGTATCGACGGCAAAGGTGAATATGCCACGACCTTCTTTGGCTATGGTGAAAACGGCAAGATTCACAAGATCAAGGAGTTCTACGACCCGGATTCTCTGGGCGGCATGTATGGCGCGATTACCGAGTATCTTGGTTTCGAGATGCTGGATGGCGAGTTCAAGGTCATGGGCATGGCACCTTATGGCGATCCCAAGCGTTACGACTTGTCGCGTCTTGCGAAGTTCGAGGATGGCGAGCTCAAGATCAATACTGATTATGTGAACGTTGTTGGTTTGCGCCGCTACAAGGAAAAAGGCAAGGGCTTTTACTTTACGCCCAAGCTGATCGAATGGCTGGGCCCCAAGCGCAATGGCGATGAGATCGATGATCCTTACATTCATTACGCTGCCTCGGTGCAACAGTTGCTGGAAGACATTGCCTTGGAGATGATCGAGTATTACCTCGGCGACATCATCCGTGAAACTGGCCGTATTGCTATGGCTGGTGGCGTGGCGCTCAACGTCAAGCTCAACCAGCGCATTATTGCCTTGCCGCATGTGAAGGAGCTGTTCGTGCAGCCTGCCTCAGGTGACAATGGTACTTCCCTGGGCGCGGCCAGCTACGTGGCTGCCGAGATGGGCGAGCCGCTGGAGCCTATGCCACATGCTTACCTAGGCCCATCGTTTACGACGGAAGAGTGTATTGCTGCCTGTGAGGCGCACCCTGCGAAACCCAAGTTCCAACGGGTCGAGAATGCACCTAAAACGGGTGCTGAGCTACTGGCTGCTGGCAATCCGCTGGCCTGGTTCCAGGGACGCATGGAGTTTGGCCCACGTGCTTTGGGCTGCCGCAGTATCTTGGGTGACCCTAGCCATCCTGGCGTGGCAGACCGTATCAATGCGCAGATCAAGTATCGCGAGCGCTGGCGGCCATTTTGTCCCAGCATGCTGGATCGCGTGGCGGCAGATATTTTGCAGACAGATCATCCTGCACCTTACATGACCTTTACCTTCGATGTCGCAGATCACTGGAAGCCGCGTATTCCCGAGGTGGTGCACGAGGACGGTACTGCGCGTGCACAGATCGTGACCAAGGAAACTAATCCACGTTATTACGCCTTGATTGAGGAGTTGGAGCGCCTGCGCAATGTGCCGGTAGTGCTCAATACCTCATTGAACCGTCGTGGCGAACCCATGATTTGCAGTCCAACTGATGCGCTCAACATGTTCTACGGCTGTGATCTTGAGTATCTCCTGATGGAAGACGTGCTCGTCACCAAAAACTAGGCAATATAGGGGTTGCAGCCACAACGCAGGTGGTGCAACTCCATGGTTTTTTTACCTTATCCCAGTCGTGGTTAATTTGACGATGCCTAGCGCTTTCAGCGATAATTCCCGGCTAAATTCAACTTTTCAGCAGCGCAAAATTAATGACACAAACCCTGATAGAAGTCACCGAGCGCATTCGGGAACGTAGTGCACCTACCCGCAAGGCCTACCTGCAACGCATAGACCAGATTATCAACCGCACCCGCGGTGCTGATCGTCTCGGCTGTGCCAATGTGGCGCATGCTTTTGCAGCGTTGCCCAGCAACGACAAATTCCGTGTTGTCGCAGAGAAAGCCCCTCATATTGGCATCGTGACTGCTTACAACGACATGTTGTCTGCACATCAGCCTTATGAAACCTATCCTGCCATCATCCGCGACGAAGCACGCAAGCATGGTGCGACAGTGCAGGTGGCAGGTGGCGTGCCCGCGATGTGTGATGGTATTACCCAGGGTGAGCCAGGCATGGAGCTGAGCTTGTTCTCACGCGATACCATCGCCATGAGTACGGCAGTTTCACTGTCTCACGATGTATTTGATGCGGCTTTGTTGCTGGGTGTTTGTGACAAGATCGTGCCTGGTCTTTTGATTGGTGCTTTGCATTTTGGCCACTTACCTACCGTATTCGTGCCTGCTGGCCCAATGGCGACGGGTATCGACAATACCACTAAGTCCAAGGTGCGCGAGAAGTACGCACAAGGCTTGGTTGGTCGTGAGGAGCTACTGGCTTCTGAATCTGCGGCTTACCACGGTGCAGGTACCTGTACTTTCTTCGGTACCGCCAACAGCAACCAGATGCTGATCGAGGCCATGGGCTTGCATGTACCAGGCGCAGCTTTTGTGCATCCACACGATGACATGCGTGAGATGTTGACCCGTGAATCGGTCAAGACCGTGCTTTCCATCACCAAAGGCCAACGCTTTACCCCGATTGGTCAAATGGTGGATGAACGTGTGATCGTTAACGCTATCGTGGCATTGCTGGCGACTGGTGGCAGTACTAACCACCTCATTCACTGGGTAGCTGTTGCGCGTGCGGCAGGTATCATCATTGACTGGTCGGACTTCTCCAAGTTGTCGCAAAATACGCCATTGCTGGCACGTGTCTATCCTAACGGTACGGCTGACGTGAACCAGTTCCAGGAAGCAGGTGGCCCAAGCTTCGTGATTCGCGAATTGGTCGATGCTGGTTATATGCACGGTGATGTGAATTCTGTCGTGATCGGTGGTTTGCGTGATTTCGGCAAGAAACCTATCAAGTCCGATGACAGTCTGATCTGGGTCGATTTGCCCAAGGAAAGCCCAGACGAAACTATTGTGCGTAACGCTTCCAAGCCATTCAGCGCGTCAGGCGGCTTACGTTTGTTGACTGGTAATTTGGGACGTTCCGTGATCAAGAGCTCAGCTGTGCCGGAAGACCGTCAGATCATTGAAGCACCTGCTATTGTGTTTAATGGTCAGGAAGAATTGCTGGCAGCATTTGAGCGCGGCGAGCTAGAAAAAGATTTTATTGCGGTTGTGCGCTTCCAAGGCCCGCGTGCCAATGGTATGCCTGAACTGCATAAGCTGACCCCACCATTGTCCGTATTGCAGGGCAAGGGCTTCCGCGTCGCCATCGTGACCGATGGCCGCATGAGCGGTGCATCAGGCAAAGTGCCTGCGGCGATCCATTTGAGCCCAGAAGCTGTGGCTGGCGGTGCAATCGGCAAGATTCGCACTGGTGACATGATTCGCCTCAATGCGATTGTTGGCACCCTGAATGCGCTTGTCGACGACGAAGAGTGGCAGGCACGCACTGTGGCAGTGATGACCGAGGCGCAGCGTAATAACAATGGCCATGGCATCGGTCGTGAGTTGTTTGGCGGCATGCGCAAGAATGTGCATAGTGCCGAAGAAGGTGCCGTCACCTGGCTTTAAGCCATTTGAAAATGCAGGCCATGCGTCTTTGCTTTCGCTTGCCAGTACTGTAGTACTGGCTCTGCTCAAGCGCCTAGCCTGGCCTGGTTTTGAAATGGCAATGGATGAGCATTGCAAAACGGCGTTTCGTCTCCACCTGGTTTTGGAATAGCATTCGTAGCTTTTTAATAATCAATACATAGGTATATAGAATATGAGCACTCTCGATTTAGCCAACCATGGCCCGGTGATTCCGGTTATTGTCATCAACAAGGTGGAAGATGCTGTGCCGATGGCAGAAGCCTTGCTCGAAGGCGGCATCAAGGTGCTGGAAGTGACCTTGCGTACGCCTGTGGCATTACAAGCCATGGAAGCGATTGCCAAGGCTGTGCCTGATGCGATTGTTGGCGCTGGTACTGTGCGTAACATCAGGGATGCGCAAAACTGTAAGGATGTTGGTTGCCAGTTTGCCGTTAGCCCGGGCTACACTAGTGAGTTGGGTCGTGCAGCCCGTGAAATCGGCCTGCCACTGTTGCCTGGCGTTTCCACTGGTAGCGAAATCATGCAGGCTAATGCTGATGATTACTACTTCCTCAAGTTGTTCCCGGCTGTTGCCGTGGGTGGTATCAATCTGCTGAAAGGCTTTGCTGGTCCATTTGGGGATGTGAAGTTCTGCCCCACAGGTGGTGTAACTGTTGAATCTGCCCCGCAATTCCTGGCATTGCCCAACGTCGTGGTCTGTGGCGGTACCTGGCTCACGCCTGCGGATGCTGTAGCACGCAAGGACTGGGCGCATATCACCAAGCTGGCTCGTGAAGCCAGCGCGATCAAGGCAGCAGCCTAATCCATCACAGGCCCCTCGGGGCCTGTTTGCTTTCATCCTTCCTGGCATCTTTTGCATGCCAATCGTATCAACCTTTAGGTAGTGCCATGCTGAATCTAGAGCAATATCACACCTTGGTGTTTGATTGTGATGGTGTCATTCTCAACTCCAATCATCTCAAGATCGAGGCATATTTCGCGACCGCCAAGAATTTTGGTGCCAATGACCAGCAGGCGCAGGCATTGGTGGATTACCACATCAAGCTCGGTGGAATTTCCCGCTTTGTGAAATTTGAATATTTTCTCCAGGATATCCTGCAGCGGCCTGCGACCCAGAAAGATGTAGATTTCCTTCTGGAGGATTTTGGACGTGAGGTGCGTGAGCGTTTATCACACTGTGAGATCGCCCCCGGGCTGCAGGCATTGCGGGAAAAAACTGCAGTCAGCAACTGGTTGGTGATTTCAGGCGGAGATCAAGCCGAATTGCATAGTATTTTTGCCGAGCGTGAACTGACGGCATTATTCGATGGTGGCATTTTCGGCAGCCCTGATAACAAGGACGAGATCATGGCGCGTGAAATCAGCCGTGATAATATCCGTCAACCTGCATTGTTTATCGGTGATAGCCGTTATGATCATGAGTCATCTAGCCGCGCTGGCCTGGATTTTGTCTTTCTGCATGCCTGGACTGATTTCCCCGAGTGGCAGAGCTATTGTGACAGCCAGCGCATTACTACGTTGCCTGATATCCAGGCTTTGTTAAATGACGTATGCTGATTCCTAGACTGAAAATTCGTAATAGCCACCTGCTTACGCCGGAAGACTTTGCACAGCTCAGCCTTAATGCCAAGGTGCTGGAGCAGGACGAGCGTGGTGTCAAAGTGCTGCAAATGGGGAATGGCAATATTCTCAAGGTGTTTCGTGTGCGGCGCACACTGAGCCTTGCGCGGGTTTATTCCTACGCCCGCCATTTTTGCCGCAATGCAGATAAGCTCAAGCAGTTAGGGATTCCCACGGTGGAAATTGTGCAACTGTTCCATTTTGAGGATAGCACTAATACTGCTGTCATCTATCGGCCACTACCAGGCTATACATTACGGCAATTGAATATCTCAGGCTTGCTGGATCAAGCGCTAATGGAGCGTTTTGGTCAATTTGTCGCACACCTGCACCAGCGTGGCGTATATTTTCGTTCCCTGCATTTTGGTAATGTCGTCAAAACTGCAGAGGGTGCGCTGGGCCTGATTGATATAGCCGATCTCAAGATATACCGACACAACCTGAGCTATTGGCATCGTGCGCGTAATTTCCGTCACCTGCAGCGATATCAGGCTGACTGGGGCAACCTATCCGCGGATGAGCGCCAAGCTTTTGCCAATAGTTATTTCTCTATAGCGCAATTGCCAACCAAAACAGCATCAGCACTTAAACTAAAGCTGAAGTTTTTATCTGGGTCTTGATCTGATGTACGTCCTGCATATTTGTCACAGCTATTACCCGCCGTTTCTTGATTGCGCACGCCAATATGCTGCCCTATTCAAGGGAAGCCCTTACAAAGTTGTCACGGTTTACCTCACTGGTAAGCCTGACCCCGAAGTGGAGCAGGGCAGTGCCTCTGATGAAGTGATTTTTCTCGGTTATAGCAGCAAGCAGGTGAGGGGGCTCAAGCTAGGCGCAATTGCAAAAATACGCCAGCTGGTGAATAGCCGTGATTTTGCATTCTGTATTGCTCATCGCGCCAAGCCTACCTATGTCGCCTTACTGGCGACCAATCTGCCTGTAGTCAGTGTGCATCACAACTATGATGATTACGGACGATTCACCCGTCGTATTCTGGTCAATTTTTACCGTAAACGACTCTTGATGCTATGTGTGTCTGACTCTGTGCGCGATGAAATGCGTCAGCACCTTAAGCACTGGCCTGCCGAACAGGTACAAACACTCTACAACCGCATTGATGTCGAAGCCGTCAAACAATCCTTACTGCCTAGGCATGAGGCCCGCCGCTTTCTCGGCCTGGATGATGATACCTATGTCATTGCTAACGTCGGGCGCCTGCACCGCGACAAAGACCAGGCCACGTTGTTGCGTGGCTTTGCCCAGGCATTGCCGCAGGTGCCAGCTAATACCTTGTTGCTCATTCTGGGTAAAGGCCCACTGGAGCCGGATCTCAAGGCATTGGCGAATACACTGGGAGTCGCTAACCAGGTTCGATTTGCTGGGCAGGTGCCAGATGCACGGCGATATTTCCGCGCGTTTGATCTCTTCGTTCTAAGCTCGGATCATGAGCCATTCGGTATGGTGTTACTTGAGGCCATGGCAGCAGAATTGCCGATTATCTGTAGTGATAGCGGAGGTGGCGCCGAGGTGGTCAGGACTTTTGCGCCTTTATTTACCCTTGGGAGCGCAGAGGAGTTATCCCGAGAGTTAGTAAGCTCTATTGACTATAAAATTGACAATAAAATACAATTGGCCTCAGATATTCTGATACATCGCTTTTCGGATGAAGCTGCCAGAATGAGATTCTTTGAGCTAATAGATCGCGCATGGATACACAACAAGACACTACCACCGCGCGTATTGCGCTAGTTTCTTTCAACTCCCTTGGGGATAGCTTGATTTATTACATGTTGGCAGAGAATCTGCGCCAGCATGGTTATGAGATGACGTTGTATGGGGACATTGCGTACCAGTTACGAGAGTGGATGCCGCAGATACTCATCAAGCCTTATCCTGATTTTAATGCGCTTGATCGTGAGTTAAGCCAATATCACCATGCGATCATTAGTCCTCCTCAGACATTTCGCCAGCGCTTGAATGAGGAGTTGCTGGAGCATGTCAGGAACCACTGGCAGTTACTATGCCAAAAAGCACCTCCTACATGGGCTAGTGAGCAATTAAAGCACGAACGCCAGCGTGTACTGCCGGGCAAGATATTTTCTCAGTTAGCCCCCTTGCTGGATTGTGGGCCATCAATCCGCTTCAAGAAGTTTAAGGATGGCAGCTCCTTGGTCGATGTGGTGGTGGCGTTTATGCGAGAGCGGATGAAGCTTACACATGCGCAAGGGAATGTGCATCTTACTCCGCCGCCTCATCTTGTTTATCAGCGATACCCACGGCGGATTATTATTAGTCCTGATTCGGCTTGGTCAGATAAGAAGGATTGGACACCTGCATCATTCATCAAGACGGCAAGGTTATTGCAGGAACGCGGGTATCAACCTGTTTTCACTGTTGCCCCAGTATCACACCAGAAATGGGATGTAATACTCAAGGGTGAATTTGAACATGCAAAATTCAGCGATATTCATCAGCTTGCAAGCTTTGTTTATGAGTCGGGCGCATTTATTGGCAATGATTCAGGAGGGGGCCATCTTGCTTCCATGCTGAGAGTACCTGTGGTTACTATTTACAGAAAACGTAATCGTCATTTCTGTTGGCGCCCTGCGTGGGGCAAAGGAAAAGTGGTTATTCCTCGCTTTGTCTTGCCTTGGTTCAAAGGCGGTATATGGCGCGCTTTCATTCGTCCTGCAGATATATTGCTTGCGGTGGAATCATTATTGGAAAATCAAGATAAAACACTCATCAGTGGAAAAGACTCGTCATGAAAAAGTTGTTGATATTGGATGGTATCTCTGGCGTACCACTGGGCGAGGAGTTAGCGCAGGCTTTTCGCCATATTGGCATTGAAACCGCATATTACAATCTGTTGAGCATGCCGAAGATCCCATTGTATGGCTTGAAATCGGCGGTAACAAAGTTAGTGAATCGAGCCAAGGATAGCAGTGGGGATGCGTTTTTTCATCTGCCGAAGGGCAATCTGGCGGCTATCACGGCATTGATCAAGCAAAAACGACCTGATGCCATCCTAGTGGTGGGCTTTATCTATAAATTCATTACCCCTGCTGCGCTAAAGGCTTTGGCTCAACAGCATCAGGTCGATTTGTATTTGTATGATACGGATAGCTGTAACCTATACACCAAGCGTCGTGAGTTTATTTTCTTTCTGGAGCAGGAGCTTCCAATCTACAAAAAAATATTCTCATGTTCCAAGGTGACGGCAGATTTTTTCAAGGATACTAGGCAGCTGGATTCTAGTTTTGTGCCATTTGGGGCGAATTTTATCGCGGCACCGAGTGTTTCTGATGCTGATAAGCAACATGAGGTGTTGTTCGTTGGCAGTGGGGATTTGCGCAGGATTTTTGTCCTGGAAAGCATACGTGACCACCTTTCCATTTTTGGGAGTCGATGGAAACGCAATTTTCCCTTGATGTCGCCAGGATTGATCAAGCGCGTGGATGATCATCCGGTTTGGGGGCCTGATTTACATCAATTGCTGGCTAGCTCAAAGATTGTCCTCAATGTCACACGTGGTCCTTATTATGCTGCTGGTACTGGCGTGAACCTGAGAATTTTCGAGGCGCTGGCAGCAGGCTGCTTCTTGATCACGGATTATTGTGATGAAGTCGCTGAGCTCTTTAAGCCTGGGGAGGAAATTGAAACTTTCAATGGCCCCCAGGAGTTACAGGAAAAGGTACATTTTTATTTAGCCAACCCAGAGAGGCGTATGGCAATCGCCCGGCAAGGACATGCCGCTTATCTCAAGCGTTTTACCTGGGAGGCCAGGGCGCAGGAGATGCAGATACTCATGCTGCAATAAGCCAAAAGTGCAGCTAATAAGTTGCTACCTAAGTAGCTGCTGTTTTTGCAGGGCCATGCAACTCTTGTGCGATCAATAACGCTAAAGGTAAATGGAAAAGTAACCAACGCTGGCTTGTACTATGAAACAAGCTGCTTCCATCAAAGCATAAGCCCAGTGCGCCAACCATGAAATACCAAGCTGCCCAGGATTGTGCCTTTAAACCTCTAATGATTGCCCACACAGTAAGCATGACTAATGGGATGAACCCAATTATGCCGGCTTTATAAAACTGGGTGACGAATGCACTATGTGGGTGCATGATAGGTAATTGATCTTGTGTGATAAAAATAAACTCATGTTCCGGTCCACAGCCCAGCCAAGCGCCACAGCGCAATGTTTCTGCAATGAAGCCGCCCCATATTTCAAAGCGATAGAATTTGCGTGTGAGTAAGCTATCACCAATCGAGGTGAAAAAGATTAGCCCAATGATCATCATGATTAATACTAGGCCAACGGAAGTCAGCGATACCATGAGTTTGCGATTGATTAATTGTTGGCGGTAAAGGGATAGGCTAGCCAATAGAGTGATTAATGCCCAAATACCAATGATGCTTCTTGTTTGTAGTATGGTGAGCGCAAAAAATAGCACCAGTATGTGTGCGATGAGTACTTCACGATAGCGTTTAGCCCTGATGCCCAGGAGTGTGATGATGGCCATCATGCCTCCCATGGTATTGGTGACGTAAATGACGTTCTCTAGTTTTGCATATAGCTCGCCAAGTCTTGAGCCTAATGTCCAACTGCCTTGCGCATATTGCAGGATAGCGTTGAAAATGACGTATGCAATGAGCAGCCCCAGCAAGGCCCAGGCAGCTTTATAAACTGTTTCGTCAAGGAGCAGCGGCAATCTTGCGACTGCAAGATAAAACAACAATACAACTGCGCCAAACTTGGCTTGCTTCCAGGGGCTGCCATCACCAAAGCAGGCGGATAAAATCAGTGACAAGATAACGACCACAAGTATTCTTGCTAAAGGATGCTCAAGAAGTTGCTTGATTTCTTTCAGTTGCAATGAAAGCAAGACCGGAATAAACAAGATGAGATAGCCCACATTGTTGTGGGCTTGTGAACCGGCGATGACGAGAAAGCTGATGAGCCATGCACTAATCGAGAATATTGCAAAGCTTGGGCTGCGGAAAAACTGGAAAACCCTCATGAATGTCTTTCTTAAATGCTTAATGTGGTTTCGATGAGCTGGCGGTAACTTTGGCGATAGTGATCAATGCCATGGTGCTGAACTAGGTAGTGGAACCCTTGTTCTCCCTTTTGTTGCAATGAGTGGATGTCCATGGATAAATAGGTGCGCAACGCATCGGTAAGGCCATTGACGTCTTTAGGGCTCACGGCGATACCGCCAGCCCCTAGAATAATATGGCGTAATTGCGGAATATCCGAGGCAATGAGCGGTAGGCGCCCAGCCATTCCCTCCATGAGGGCCAAGGGCAGGCCTTCTTGGAGGGATGGTAGTGTCCATATGTCAAATGCCTTGGCATATTGTGCGGCGTTGTCACGCCATCCCAACATGTCTACACGATCAACAATATTCAGCTCCTTAATCAGTGTATTCAATGCATCTTCTTCTTTGCCATTACCAATGATTGCCAGTCGTGCGGCAGGAAACTCATCCTTGATACGGGCGAAGGCAGAAATAAGGTAACGATGGCCTTTGACTGCCACTAATCTACCGAGTGCGCCGACGATGATGGCATCCTGTGGTAGTCCGAGACGCTCCCTCGCGATATGCTTTTCCAGTTGTTGTGTTGCCACCTTATCTATGTCGATGGCGTTCTGGATAGTGACAGTGTTGTTTGTTTTGAAGCCTGAGTGATATGCAATCAGTTTTTCTCGCACAGTCTCTGAGACGCCGACAAAGCGCCAGCGCTGGTCAGCTAGCAGTTTGACCTGCAATTGCCGATATTTACGTTTGTATTCATCCATGCTGTGTGCAATGCCAATGCATAAAGGAACGCGCATGATCTTGTTGAGCTGGAGTACTAGGCTGATCACCTTGAATCTGTTGCAGATAATGACATCAGGACGATGCTGCTGACAGAATCGGTACAGTTTCCACATGGCTTTCAGGCGTAGGCCAGTGACGTCCTTTTCCTTTAATTCAAAGTATTCGATATGCTCGGCAATGCTGCTTGGTTGTGTACTAGATGGGTGTCCAGACAAATAACCCGAGAACACTTCATATTGCTCTACAGGTAAGCCTTTGACAATTTGCTCGGCAAGATCTGAGGCGTCATTGGGCTTTACATTGTAATCGGGCTGTAGCTGTAATACTTTGAGGCGTTTTTTCATTGTTCAATATTCAGTGAGCAAGGCTGAGATAACGGTCGTCGGCTGAATCTGCTTCAAGCAGTTCAAATGACCCAGTGGGCATTCACGTTGAAAGCAGGGGCTGCATGCCAGCCCTAGGTATTCAATAACTGCCTTGCTGTTCATTGGCGGTGTGTGGTGCGGGTCAGAGGAGCCGTAAATGGCGATGAGTTTCTTATCCAAGGCCGCGGCCACATGCATGAGGCCTGAGTCGTTGCTGACGATTGCGTCGCATAGCGACATGAGGTCAATGGCATCGCCCAGTTTGGTTTTGCCGCCGAAATCTTCGCACACTTGATCGCTCAGCTGATTGATCTCTGCAGTGTAGGGTACATCCTTGTCTGAGCCGAACAGCCATACATGCCAGCCCTGTGCATGGGCAGCACGGGCAACCTCGGCATAATGTTCCAGCGGCCAGCGTTTGGCTTCGCCATATTCTGCGCCTGGGCAAAGCCCCAATACGGGGGCTTGCGGTGCTGCCATACCGAGTTTTTCCAGGCTGGCAAGGGCATTATCTCGGCTGGCGACCAGGCTTGGGTTAGGGATGTGGCTGGGCATATTGCTCTGAGCATCGATACCGAGAGAGACAAAGCGATCTACCGTGCGAGGTAATCGGGTTTTATCCAGTGGCCGGATGTCGTTAAGGAGGCCATAGCGCATTTCACCCAGAAACCCGGTGCGTTTCCTGATGCCGCTGGCGGCGGGCAGGATGGCGGATTTCAAGGAGTTGGTGAGCATAATGGATTGGGTATAGTGCCGTTCCTTTAGGCTGCGACCAAAGCGGATACGCTCTTTCAATGCCAACTGACCGTGCTTGAAGGGCAGTGCAATAGCCTCATTCACTTCCGGCATGCGCTCCAGCAATGGCAAGGTCCAGGCGGGGGCTGCGACGTCGATGGTGCAGTCGGGTTTTTGCTGCTTGAGAGTTTTGAACAGGCTTTGGGCCAGCACCATGTCACCTACCCATGAAGGGCCCATGACCAGAATTTTTTCAGCTGGATGCAGTGCCATGCTTCAGGAGGCGAGTTTCTGGATGATGTTGCTGGTGCTGCGCCCAGGCACGACATCAATCAATGCGACCTGACCTCCCCAGGATTTGACTTCTACGCCGCCAACGACTTGGTCCTCGCTATAGTCGCTGCCCTTGACGATGATGTCGGGGCGTACGGCTTTGATCAGTTCGATAGGGGTATCCTCATCAAACAGGATGACGGCATCGACAGATTCTAGTGCAGCAAGGACGCGAGCCCGGTCTTGCTCATGGATCACTGGGCGAGAGGGGCCTTTGAGGGCGCTTACGGAGCGATCGGTATTGAGTCCCAGAACCAGTCGATCACCTGTGTTGTGTGCAGCTTCCAGATAGGTGACGTGCCCAGCGTGGAGCAGGTCGAAGCAGCCGTTGGTGAAGACGATGCGTTCGCCACGATTGCGCCAGGCTTGTACGCGGGCCAGTAGGCTTTCCAGCGTGCAGACCTTGTCCGCCTGTGCGGCAGATTGCTGAGATTGCAGCTCATGCTCAAGCTCGGCCTTGTTGATAGGTACGGTGCCTACTTTGCCGACCACGATGCCAGCAGCGATATTGGCCAATTCGATGGCATCGTGCAAGGGCAGGCCGTGGGCCAGGCCTGCGGTCAAGGTGGAGATGACGGTATCCCCTGCACCGGAAACGTCATAGACCTGACGCGCAGTTGCGGCCAAGTGAGTGCTGCCTTGGGTATTCAGCACGGTAATGCCTTCCTCGCCCCGTGTGACGGCAAGAAATTCAAGGTGAAGTTGCGTGCGTAGCTGTTCTGCCACCGCAAGCAAAGCCTGGTTGTCATTAGCGCCAACATCACAGGCTTCTGCGGTTTCACGCTTATTGGGGGTTAGCCCTGTGGCACCTTGATATTTGCGGTAGTCGCGACCCTTGGGGTCAACCAGCACAGGGATGTTGGCTGCCCGTGCCTGGACAATCACATCCTGGCATACTGCGTCGCTGAGCACGCCTTTGGCGTAGTCGGAGAGAATGATGGCTGCAGGCCTGTCAGCCAAGGCTTGGCTGATCATGACATGTAGGGCAGTGTGCTCTTCATTGGAAAATGCCGCAGCATCCTCCTGATCCAGGCGCATCATTTGCTGATGTCCACCGAGGATGCGCGTCTTGGTAATGGTTGGCCTACGTGTGCTGCGATAGATATGCCGGGTATCAACGCCGATGTTTTGCATGAGACCCAGCAGGGTGTGGGCTTCGCGATCTTCGCCCACGACTCCGGCGATCCGCGTGTTGATCTCCAGTCCACGCAGGTTGGCGGCCACGTTGGCGGCGCCGCCGGCGCGTTCATCTTCAGATTTGAGCAATACCACCGGTACTGGTGCCTCTGGTGAGATGCGTTGTACGTCGCCAAACAAGTAGCGATCCAGCATCAGGTCGCCGATGACCAGTATCCATACCGGGTCGTGGCCAAAGCGTTGCTGGATGGTGTTGAGGAAAGACTCGCGCATGGTTGATCGTCGTCAGTAGGCTATTAATCGGCTTCCACTAGGTCGCACAGGCTGTGACCAATGAGGATATGAGCTTCCTGGATACGCGGCGTATCGCTGGTGGGCATAGTCAGGACATGGTGGCACAGGTTGGCCAGCTTGCCGCCAGTGCCACCAGTCATGGCCACAGTGGTAGCACCAATCTCGCGGGCTTTTTCTATGCCCAGCACCACGTTGCGGCTGTTGCCAGAGGTGGAAAAGCCAATTACCACATCTGCGGGCGTGCAGAGTGCTTCTACCTGGCGCGAGAAAATGAAGTCAAAGCCATAGTCATTGCCAACCGAGGTGAGGATAGAAGTATCTGTGGTCAAGGCGATGGCAGGCAGGCCGCGCCGTTCCTTCTTGTAGCGGCCAACAATTTCTGCGGCGATATGCTGGCTGTCTGCCGCGCTACCGCCGTTGCCGAACAGTAATATCTTGCCGCCATTGGCAAGGCAGTTGCGCATGACATCGGCAACTGCGGCGATCTCCGGTAGCAGGGGCTCCAGAGCCGTAATCACGGCCTGGTGTTCGTTAAAAGCTTGTTTCAGGGTATCAATAGCGGTCATGAGATTTCCTTGCTAGCCTCAGCAATAAGGGTCTGCTTGCAGCAGGTAGTGCTGGACATAATCCTGAACACCTTGCTCAAGGGTGTGGAATGGCGTGGTATAGCCTGCGTTGCGCAGCTTGCTGATATTGGCTTCGGTGAAATATTGATACTTGCCCATCAGGTCTTGCGGCATATCGATGTACTCAATATTGGGTTCGCGGCCCATGCTGGTCATGACTGCCGTCGCCAGATCCTTGAAAGCTCGCGCTTCACCAGTACCGAGGTTGAACAGGCCAGAATGTTGGGGTTGTTCCAGAAAGTGTGCCATCACCGCCACGGCGTCTTTGACGTAGACGAAATCGCGCAACTGCATGCCATCCTCGAAGCCAGGCTTGTGGCTCTTGAACAGCTTGACGTGACCTTGCTCGCGGAACTGGTTGAAGGTATGGAAAGCAACGCTGGCCATACGCTCCTTGTGATATTCGTTGGGGCCGTAGACGTTGAAGAATTTGAAGCCACACCATTGCGGCGGTGTTGCAAAGCCGTCGCTGCATTGGCGTAGTGCCCACTGGTCGAAAAACTGCTTGGAGTAGCCGTAACCGTTCAGCGGGCGTAACTGGTCGATAGCGGACTCTTCGTCATCGTAGCCAAATTCGCCACCACCATAAGTGGCCGCAGAACTGGCATAGAGGAAGGGAACTTCGTTTTCGGCACACCAGCTCCACAGCAATTGGCTGTAACGGATGTTCTCCTGTACCAGTTTGTTGAAATCGCGCTCGGTGGTGGCGCTGATCGCACCCATATGGATGATGGCGTCTACTTTGCCGATCTTGGGGAGCCAGTTGAACAGCTCGTCCTTGTCCAGATAGTTGGCATAACGGCGGTGGCAAAGGTTTTGCCATTGTTCAGGGTGCGCGAGGCGATCCACGATCACAATATCGTCGCGTTGCAGCACGGTATTGAGATGCCAGGCCATCATGCTACCTATCATGCCTGCGCCGCCAGTAATGACTATCATGGTTTAAATCCGTTTCTAGCTAATCCGAGAGTATAACAAAAGCCAATTCATTCTTGGCCGGGCTTTAACGAAGATTAACGTAGCGTTACCCAGCCTGTCAGGTTGTCCAGCGTGATTTCGCGCATGGCCTTGATCCAGGTATCCCTGTCGTTGAGTGCTGGTATGTAGTGATATTCGCCACCGCCAGCTTCGAGGAACAGGGTTTTGCCTTCCATGGCGATTTCTTCCAGAGTTTCCAGGCAATCGCTGGAAAAGCCTGGGCAGACGACATCGACGCGGCCCAGTTTTTGTTTGCCCAGCGCCTCAATAGAGGGGGCGAAATAAGGCTGTAGCCACTCGGCCGCACCAAAGCGCGATTGGAAGGCAATCAGGTATTGATCTTCCGAGAGCTCCAGCGCCTGGGCGATCAATTTTCCGCTGACTTGGCATTGATCATAATAAGGGTCGCCCAAGTCATAAGTGCGGCGTGGCACGCCATGAAAACTCATGACGAGTTTTTCCGGCCTGCCGTGCTGCTGCCAATAAAGCCGGATACTTTCTGCCACCGCATGGATATAGGCAGGGTGTGTGTGATAGTCGCGTATGGTGCGGATTTCCGGCATGTTACGCGTGCGGATCAATACCCGCATGGCTTCATCAAGCGCGGAGGCGCTGCTGCTGGCGGCATATTGCGGATAAAGCGGGAACAGCAAGATGCGGTTGCAGTTCTGAGCTTTCAGTTTTTCGATTGCCGATTGTAAGGAAGGCTGGCCGTAACGCATGCCCAGCTCAACTGCATAGGGCGAAGCAATCGCTTCGTGCAGGTAGCCAGCCAATAATCTTGCTTGTTTCTGGCTGTTAACCATCAGGGGAGAGCCTTCTTTATCCCAGATGCTGGCATATTTATGCGCCGATTGGCGCGGGCGCAAGGTCAGGATGACGCCGTTGAGGATAAACCACCAGATCAAGCGCGGAATTTCGATGACGCGTCGGTCGCTGAGAAACTGGCGCAAATAAGGCCGCAAAGCTTTGGCTGTTGGTGCGTCGGGGGTGCCCAGGTTCATTACCAGTATGCCGGTACGTTCTGGTTCCTGCGCGGGAATCTGAGGCTCTTTTAGGTAAAAAGACATGCATGTTCCTTAAGGTTGGTCGCCGCTTGCAATAAGCTGGCGAGGCAGGCTGCATCAATGTGTGCAGCCTGCCCGATGCTCAATGGTTATTGGACAATGCGTTGGAAAGTAGTTTCGCCGTGATGTCCACAATCGGGATGACACGCTCGTAGGCCATGCGGGTAGGGCCAATGACGCCCAGGGTGCCTATGGTTTGCCCATTGGTTTCATAAGGTGCAGTGACCATGCTGCATTCATCCAGTGGTAGGTAACCTGATTCACCACCGATGAATATCTGTACGCCATTGGCCTTCTGGCTATGATCCAGAAGCTGCATCAGCGAGGTACGGCGCTCGAACATATCGAATAGCTTGCGCAAGGAGCTGACGTTGGTGGATAAGTCTTGCACATTCAGCAAGTTGCGCTCTCCGGCAATCACCACGCCATCTTTGTTGTTTTCCGCGGTCTTGCTGCTAGCTTCTAAAGCAGCCGCCATCAGGCGGGTCATGTCGGATTGCATCTGTTTGAGCTCTTCATGCAACTTTTGTTTGACTTCATCCAGGGTGTTGCCGGCATAGTTCTGGTTGAAGAAATTGCTTGCCTGGGTCAGGTCTGCTGCACTGTAAGGCTTGTCGGCCAGGATAATGCGGTTCTGCACCGCACCATCTGTTGTAACGATGATGAGCAGGATGCGTTTTTCCGATAGGGGTAAGAACTCCAGGTGGCGGAATGCGATGCCTTGGCGCTTGGGGATCATCACCAGGCCTGCGAAATCTGTCAGGCTAGATAATAGCTCTGCTGCGGAGTTGATCAGTTCCTGCGGATCGGGTGATGACAACACATGCTCAAGCTTGCGGATTTCCTGATTCTGCAATGGTTGTACCGTTAGCAGGGTATCCACGAATAGGCGATAGCCACGCTGGGTGGGAATGCGCCCCGCAGAGGTGTGCGGGCTGGCAATAAAGCCATGCTCTTCCAGATCCGACATGATGTTGCGGATAGAGGCCGGACTAAGGTCCAGTCCGGATGCCAGCGATAAGGTGCGCGAGCCAACAGGTTGGCCGTCACTGATGTAATGTTCTATCAGGGTTTTCAGGAGAAACTGGGCGCGTTTATCTAGCATGTTGGTATAGATGGAGTTGTGCAGTGACTAATTCAATGAGTAATGACGCGCTTTAAGCATGAAAAAATTATCCGACACAGGCCACTCTTGCGCAATCTATTATTGATGTCGATGATGGATTTGACATGCGGCAAGGGTTTTACACACTTATCTTCTATGATTTAATGCCAGCCATGAAAAGTGCGTTCCAGACAGTAGCATTGATTGGCAAATACATGAACCCGGAAACCCGGGAACAGGTCGTTGCCTTGGCGCGTTTTCTTGGTGAACGCCAAGTTGGCGTATTCATCGAGGAAAAGACTGCGCAACACTCCAATATCAAAGGCTATACCACGCTACAGATGAACGCGATTGGCGCTTATGCTGATCTTGCGATCGTGCTGGGTGGGGACGGCACCATGTTAACTGTGGCGCGTGCCTTGGTTGATTACAAAATTCCGCTGGTTGGGGTCAACCGCGGGCGTTTCGGTTTCCTCACCGATATCAATTCCGACCATATGCTGGAAAGCGTAGCGGCTATCCTCGATGGCGTGTTCGACACCGAACAGCGTATTCTTCTGGAGGCCTGCATCGAGCGTGATGGCACTACCGTCGGGCAGGGCTACGCCTTGAATGATGTGGTCGTTAACAAGAATGGCTTGGCGCGCCTGATTGAGCTGGAAATCCATATTGATGGACATTTCGTGCAGAAGCAGCGTTCGGATGGTCTGATCGTGGCAACTCCCACGGGCACTACAGCGTACTCTTTGTCAGCGGGCGGCCCCATTCTCTACCCTACGCTGGATGCTATTGCCTTGGTGCCGATCTGTCCGCATACATTAAGTAATCGGCCCATTGCTATCAGTAGCACCAGTGAGGTGCTGATTCAGGTTGTGCATGCCGAGGATGCCAGTGTGCACCTTGATGGCCAAATGAAAATGGCATTGCAGCCCGGTGATCGGGTGCGGGTGAAGCGTGCCAAGAACACGATTACATTATTGCATCCGCCGGAGCATAACCATTTTGACGTCCTGCGGGAAAAGCTGCACTGGGGCTAAGGAGCACCCATCAGCCCTTGAGCTTGCATTGCTAATATAACGAGAACAGACCCTGATGCTGCAAACACTCTCTATTCGCGATTTTGTCATTGTCGACACACTTGAGCTCGAGTTTTCCTCGGGTTTTACCGTGCTGACCGGTGAAACCGGTGCGGGGAAATCTATTCTGATTGATGCCTTGTCCTTGGTGCTAGGCGCGCGCGGCGAGGGCGGGATTACGCGGGCGGGGGCGGAAAAGGCTGAGATTAATGCGGTGTTTGATATTGCGGCCCTGCCAGCTTTGCAAGCTTGGCTGCGGGAAAATGAAATTGATGTGGATGATGCGCAGTTGTTGCTGCGGCGAGTGATCTATGCGGATGGTCGCTCGCGTGCGTTTGTCAACGGTTCGTCGGCGACTATTCAACAACTACGAGAGATTGGCGAGTTCCTCGTCGATATCTACAGTCAGCACGCGCACCATGCTTTGCTCAAGGCGAGCTCGCAGCGGCAGGTATTGGATACCTATGGTGGCCTGCAAGAGGTGGCAGCGGAGTTGGCTGACGCGTACCAAATTTGGCAGGGCTTGTATCACAAGCGGGTGGATGCCGAAAAAAATGCCGAAGCACATGCGGTGGAATTGGCAGAGTTGCGTGACCAAGTGCGCGAACTAGCCGCGTTGGCCCCTTCCGCCGAGGAGTGGGAGCCGTTGCAGCAAGAGCATGTGCGCTTATCTCATGGCGCCAGTATATTGGCAGGCGGCGAAGCATGCCGGGAGTTGTTGAGTGAGGGCGAAGTGGCTGCCATGAGGCAGTTGAGTAGCGTGCAGCATAAGCTGCAAGAGTTGGTGGCATATGACAGCGGGCTACAGGAAGCGCTAGATATATTGGACGGGGCGGTGATACAGCTGGAGGAAACGGATCGTTTCCTCAATCGCTACTTGCAACGAGCAGACCTTGACCCTGAGCGCTTGAACGAAGTAGAGGCCCGTGTTCATGCTTTGCATGCGGCAGCCCGTAAATACAGGGTCAGGCCAGAAGAGTTGGCGGGGCTGCTGGAGTCGTGGCAGTTGCGCATGGCAGAGCTTGAGTCCGCGCATGATAACGAGCAATTAAGGCAAGAAGAAGCGCGTGCACGCGCCGCTTATGATGTGTTGGCACAGCGCTTGAGTGACGGACGTGAAAAGGCCGCGCTTAGTCTCGGTGAAAAAATCACCGCTGAAATGCAGCGCTTATCATTGAGTGGTGGAAAATTTTCCGTATCGCTGAATGCGCAGGATCCAGCCGCGACGGGGCGTGAGCAGGTTGAGTTCCTGGTGGCTGGTCATGCCGGCGTGGCGCCGCGCCCTTTATCCAAGGTGGCGTCAGGTGGTGAATTGTCGCGTATCAGTCTGGCGATTCGGGTTGTAACGGCTCAGCAGGGTGATATGCCTACCATGATCTTTGATGAGGTGGATGTGGGTATCGGTGGTGGCGTGGCCGAGGTGGTGGGGCAATTGCTCAAGACGTTGGGTAACCAGCGCCAGGTATTGGTTATCACTCATTTGCCGCAAGTGGCTGCGCAGGGCATGCAGCATTTGCGGGTGAGCAAGCATCTGCATGATGGGCAGACCTTGAGCCGCATTGAAGCTTTGACGCATACGCAGCGCATTGACGAAGTGGCGCGGATGCTGGGCGGGGTGGAGATCACTGAGACGACATTACAACATGCGAGCGAGATGTTGGCGGCTGGTGCGTAAGTTTGTCTGGTGATGTAAAAATCCAGAAAGGCGGGAAACTGCCTGAAAGCCGACTTTAATGTCGTGGTATATTACGGCATTTCTTGCCAAAGTCGTCGTGTGATGCGTCATATCATTCTTTTAGCTGCGCTGTTATGCGTGGCCTGCAGCTCTGCACTGCCTTCCTTCAAGCCTTACAAAATGGACATCCAGCAAGGCAATGTCGTCACATCCAAGATGATGTTGCAATTGCGGCCTGGTATGACCAAGTCTCAGGTGCGTTTTATTATGGGCTCGCCATTGATCCAGGATAGCTTCCACCGTGATCGCTGGGATTATTTCTACCAGATGCGCAAGGGCGGCAAGGTCATAGAACAGCGTCGCGTGATCATGGAGTTTGAGGGTGATGCCCTGAAGCGCGTGCGCGGTGATGTTGTGCCTGCCTCGCCAGAAGATACGGCGGTAACTGCGGCAACGCCTGCTGCACCTATCGTGGTAGAACCCAAGGTGCCAGAAAAGAAGGGCGTGCTGGATCGCCTGAAGTTCTGGAAGAGCGATGAGGCCAAGCCAGCTGGTGCTGAGTACTATGATATGAAGCAATCCACCCCGGTGGTGCAGGAAGATCCTGCTGCGCCGCGCAAGGTTGCACCAGAGTTAGCGGTTCCCGGCGTAGCGCCTGCTGCGACATCTGCGCCGGCCCAGCCAGTAGCGCGCCAAGCACAGCCTGCGGTCCAGCCTTCATCTACTAAGCCTGTGACGAAACCTGCTGCGGGTGCAGCGGCCAAGACTCAGTCTGTGCCTGATGCAGACGAAGATGATGAAGATGACTTGCCGCCTGAAGATGAGCCTGGCTACTTTGAGCGTATGTTGGAAAAAATCGGGTTCTAATCTCTATCTGCAAGGCAGATTAATCGATGAATGAGTAATGGTTTGAAAATGCAAAAGATTGTTATAGCTGGTTGTTCTGGTCGCATGGGTCATGCCCTGCTTGAAGGGGTTTTTGCGGATGCGGAGCTAGTGCTGCATGGTGCGCTGGATCGTGCGGATAGTCTGCAAATCGGACGCGATGCTGGTGAGCAGTTTGGTCGTGAGACTGGTGTCAAGATCACGGCTGATGTTGCGGCAGCGGTTCAGGGAGCTGATGCACTGGTAGATTTCACAAGGCCTGAACCCAGCCTCGAATACTTGGAGGCTTGTCGCCAAGCAGGTGTGAAGCTGGTGATTGGCACGACGGGCTTTAGTGCAGAGCAAAAGCAGCAGATTGAGCGTGCGGCCAAGGATGTGGCAATTGTGTTTGCGCCTAACATGAGCGTGGGCGTTACATTGCTGATTAACTTGGTGCAAGCTGCGGCCAAGGTATTGGACCAGGGCTACGATGTGGAAATTATCGAAGCGCACCATCGCTTCAAGGTGGATGCTCCTTCTGGCACAGCATTGCGCCTGGGGGAAGCTGCGGCCGAGGCTTTGGGGCGTGATCTGGATGAAACGGCGATCTATGGTCGCCAAGGCGTGACCGGGGAGCGTGACCCTAATACTATTGGTTTTGCGACCGTGCGCGGTGGTGATGTGGTGGGCGACCATACCGTATTGTTTGCTGGTATCGGTGAGCGTGTCGAATTGACGCACAAGGCTTCCAGTCGCGCCACTTTTGCGCTGGGCGCACTGCGCGCGGCCAAGTTTTTGGCCGCACACCAAGCCGGCTTGTATGACATGCAGGATGTGCTTGGGTTGAAAAAATAATTTCAAAGAAATAACTTCTTCGTGATCAGTCCTTGCTGTGCGGAATGGCAAGGATGTGAAAATTGTTTAAAGCGTGCGTTGAAGCGGAGGGCGCTTTAGGCTATAATTCTGCAAAATTTGAAGCGGGATAAGCGGGAGCTTGTCCCGCTTTGCACATCCGCTTTCCGCGCTTCAATTTGCGCAGAATATCAAATAGTGACAAGGAGTTAGAATTGCCGCAAACCCCAGCCGTACTTGTGCTCGCAGACGGGACAGTGTTCAGGGGCATTTCAATCGGTGCCTTGGGTGAGACTGTTGGTGAGGTGGTTTTCAACACCTCGATAACCGGTTATCAGGAGATTCTCACCGATCCATCTTATACCAAGCAAATCGTGACGCTGACTTACCCACATATTGGGAATGTCGGTGTGAATGTCGAAGATGTAGAGTCCGAGCATGTCTATGCTAGTGGGCTCATTATTCGTGACCTGCCATTGCTCGATAGCAGTTGGCGTAGCGAAAAATCCCTTTCCGAATATCTCGCGGAAAATAACGTGGTCGCGATTGCCGATATCGATACTCGCAAGCTTACCCGTATTTTGCGTGAAAAAGGCGCACAGGCAGGCTGTATCATCGCTGGCGAAGTGGATGATGCGCGTGCGTTGGAGTTGGCGCGCAGTTTCCCAGGTTTGGCCGGTATGGACTTGGCCAAGGTCGTGAGCCGCAAGGATGTTGGCACGTTTGAGTTGGGCGAGTGGAAGCTAGGTGCCGGCTATGTAACGCCTGGTGATGCCAAGTTCAACGTGGTGGCTTTTGATTATGGCGTGAAGCACAACATTCTGCGCATGCTGGTGGAGCGTGGGTGCAAGGTGACTATCTTGCCGGCCCAAGCTACAGCTGAAGAAGCGCTGGCGCTGAATCCTGATGGCGTTTTTCTCTCAAATGGCCCTGGTGATCCTGAGCCTTGCGATTACGCTATCAAGGCGATCAGCAGCATTGTCGATCAGGGTGTACCTGTCTTCGGCATTTGTCTTGGCCATCAATTGCTCGCATTGGCGAGTGGTGCCAAGACCATGAAGATGAAGTTTGGGCATCATGGTGCGAACCACCCGGTGCAGGACCTGGATGACAAACGTGTGTTCATCACCAGCCAGAACCATGGTTTTGCGGTGGATCCAGACAGCTTGCCTGCTAACCTCAAGTCTACCCATGTGTCCTTGTTTGACGGCAGCTTGCAGGGTATTGCACGTACCGATAAGCCGGCGTTCAGCTTCCAGGGGCATCCCGAAGCCAGCCCCGGCCCTAACGAGATGAGCTACCTGTTTGATCGCTTCATCAACCTGATGGAACAGCAAAAGCAATAAATACCATGGCAAAACGTACCGATATTAAATCCATACTTATCATAGGCGCTGGCCCGATCGTGATCGGCCAAGCTTGTGAATTCGATTACTCTGGTGCCCAGGCATGTAAGGCGCTGCGCGAAGAGGGTTACCGCGTTATCCTGGTTAACTCCAACCCAGCGACCATCATGACCGATCCGGACATGGCTGATGCGACCTATATTGAGCCAGTGACGTGGCAAATGGTCGAGAAGATCATTGCCATTGAGCGCCCTGATGCCTTGTTGCCGACCATGGGCGGGCAGACTGCGCTGAATTGTGCGCTGGATCTGGCCAAGCATGGTGTGCTGGAAAAATACAATGTTGAGCTGATCGGCGCTTCCAAAGAGGCGATTGACAAGGCTGAAGACCGCGAAAAATTCAAGCAGGCGATGACCAAGATCGGCCTGGGTTCAGCACGCTCTGCAGTGGCACATAGCATGGAGGAAGCACTGCAAGTACAGGCCTCCATCGGCTATCCCGCAATTATCCGCCCTTCGTTCACCATGGGGGGCAGCGGCGGCGGTATTGCTTACAACCGTGAAGAGTTCATGACCATCTGTGAGCGTGGTCTTGAGGCTTCTCCAACCAGTGAGCTGCTGATCGAGGAGTCCCTGCTCGGCTGGAAAGAGTACGAGATGGAAGTGGTCCGCGATAGCAAGGACAACTGCATCATCATCTGCTCAATTGAAAACCTTGATCCAATGGGCGTGCACACTGGTGACTCGATTACCGTGGCACCAGCACAAACGTTGACCGACAAGGAATACCAGATCATGCGTAACGCCTCTCTCGCGGTATTGCGCGAGATTGGCGTGGATACTGGTGGTTCCAATGTGCAGTTCGCGATTAATCCTGATGATGGCCGCATGATCGTCATTGAGATGAACCCGCGTGTATCACGTTCATCCGCCCTGGCCTCCAAGGCGACTGGCTTCCCGATCGCCAAGGTGGCAGCGAAGCTTGCGGTTGGCTTTACCCTGGATGAATTGCGCAACGAAATCACTGGCGGTGCGACACCTGCTTCCTTCGAGCCTTCCATCGATTATGTTGTCACCAAGATTCCGCGTTTTGCATTTGAAAAATTCCCGCAGGCTGATTCACGCCTGACCACACAGATGAAGTCCGTGGGCGAGGTGATGGCGATTGGCCGCACTTTCCAGGAATCCTTCCAGAAAGCCTTGCGTGGCCTGGAAGTAGGCGTTAATGGTCTGGATGAAAAGACAGATGACTTGGATGAAATCCAGAAGCAGTTGGGTGAGCCAGGCCCAGAACGTATCTGGTATGTGGGCGATGCTTTCCGTGCTGGTTTGACGATTAACCAAGTGTTTGACCTGTCCAAGATCGACCGCTGGTTCCTGGTGCAGATTGAAGACATCATCAAGCGTGAGCAAGCTCTGAAAGGCCGTCATCTTGCCGACCTGGATCGCGATGCCTTGTTCCAGCTCAAGCGTCGCGGCTTCTCTGATAAGCGTCTTGCCAAACTACTGGGTACAGATCAGCATGCCGTGCGTGCCTATCGTCAAGCGCTGAATGTGCGCCCAGTTTACAAGCGCGTGGATACTTGCGCGGCTGAGTTTGCCACTGATACTGCCTATATGTACTCGACCTATGAGGAAGAGTGCGAGGCACAGCCAAGCAACAAGAAAAAGATCATGGTGCTGGGCGGTGGCCCTAACCGTATTGGCCAGGGTATTGAGTTTGATTATTGCTGTGTGCATGCAGCCTTTGCAATGCGCGAAGATGGTTATGAAACCATCATGGTCAACTGTAATCCTGAAACGGTTTCCACAGACTACGATACTTCCGATCGCCTCTACTTTGAGCCATTGACGCTGGAAGACGTGCTGGAAATCGTGTCGTTGGAAAAGCCGGAAGGCGTGATCGTACAGTACGGCGGCCAAACCCCACTCAAGCTGGCACGCGACCTGGAAAAGGCTGGCGTACCTATCATCGGTACCAGCCCGGATGCAATTGACCGTGCAGAAGATCGTGAGCGCTTCCAGCATATGTTGCAGGAGCTTGACCTCAAGCAACCGCCTAACCGCACTGCACGCACACCAGAAGAAGCGCTTCGACTGGCGCAGGAAATTGGTTATCCATTAGTTGTGCGTCCTTCTTACGTGCTGGGTGGGCGTGCGATGGAAATCGTGCATGAGCAGGCGCAACTAGAGCGTTACATGCGCGAAGCGGTCAAGGTTTCCAATGAGTCTCCCGTGTTGCTGGATCGTTTCCTGAACGATGCGCTAGAGGTCGATGTGGATGCGCTTTCTGATGGCGAAGAAGTTATTATTGGCGGCATCATGGAGCACGTTGAGCAAGCAGGTGTGCACTCAGGTGACTCGGCATGTTCGTTGCCGCCTTACAGCTTGTCTGCTGCGATGCAGGACGAGTTGCGCGAGCAAACCGTCAAGATGGCAAAGGCGCTGGGCGTGGTAGGGCTGATGAATGTGCAGTTTGCGATTCAGGGCGAAACCGTCTATGTCTTGGAAGTAAACCCACGTGCCTCTCGTACTGTGCCTTTCGTTTCCAAGGCTTGTGGTTTGCAACTAGCCAAGATCGCAGCGCGTTGCATGACAGGACGTAAGCTCAGCGAGCAAGGCGTCACTCGTGAGGTTGTACCACCTTACTATTCCGTCAAGGAAGCGGTTTTCCCCTTCATCAAGTTCCCTGGTGTGGATACTATCCTTGGCCCGGAAATGAAATCTACCGGTGAAGTGATGGGTGTAGGCAAGACCTTTGCAGAAGCCTTTGTTAAGTCGCAATTGGGTTCTGGCACCAAGCTGCCTAAGGGTGGCAAGGCTTTCATCAGTGTCCGTCGTGAAGATCGCGAACGTGTGGTCGAGATTGCTCAAGCCCTGGCTGGTCTTGGCTTTCAGCTTGTGGCGACGCGTGGCACGGCTGGCGCGTTGACTGATGCTGGCCTGAGCGTGACTCCCGTGAATAAGGTGGCTGAAGGTCGTCCGCATATTGTCGACATGATCAAGAATGGTGAGATCAGCTTTATCGTCAATGTGACTGAAGATAAGCGTGCTGTGGCTGATTCTTACGAGATTCGTCGTAGCGCCTTGCAACAGAAGGTGACGTATTACACGACACTGGCTGGCGCCAAGGCTGCTTGCATCGGTATGGCGCACATGCAGGAGCTGGAAGTACAGTCCTTGCAAAGCTTGCACAAGCAGCTCACGAAGTAATAAGATAGTTCCTAAATCAGACCACGCCTGTCAAAACAGGTGTGGTTTTTATTTTTATTGATGGCAGCTTGCCTGTGGCCCAGTCCGGCAGGCCTGCCTGGTTTTTATAGCAAGTTGTGGATTGCAAGGAATAACAAATGAATCAATTCCCAATTACCGTCAAAGGTGCCGAACTCCTCAAGGCTGAATTGCAACGCTTGCGTAGCGTGGATCGGCCCGATGTGATTCAAGCTATCGCAGAGGCTCGCGCCTTGGGCGATCTTTCCGAAAATGCAGAATATGATGCTGCCAAGGAGCGCCAGAGCTTTATCGAAGGCCGGATTGCCGAGATCGAAGCCAAGCTCTCTAATGCCATGGTGATTGATCCCACTACCCTCAATGCTGAAGGCCGCTGTGTATTTGGCGCTACGGTAGAGGTCGAAGAACTGGATAGTGGCGAAGTATCTACCTACCAGATCGTTGGTGATGACGAGGCGGACATCAAGGCTGGCAAGATTTCGATCGGTTCGCCAATTGCGCGTGCGCTAATCGGTAAAGTCGAGGGTGATGTTGCCGAGGTGGTTGCGCCTGGTGGCTTGCGCTCCTACGAAGTCTTGAATGTGCAATATATCTAGTTGGGATCAGGTATGAATGCTTGGTCAGACAGGTTGGCGCTCATCGTGATTACCCTGTGGGTGGGCACCTTATGGGCGGTTGGCTATGTCGTAGCACCTAGTTTGTTCAGCCAGCTTGCTTCTGATAAACAGTTGGCAGGTAATCTAGCTGGTCGCTTGTTTGAACTGGTTGCTTACATTGGCATGGTCAGCGCTTTTTACCTGTTGCTGCATCGTGTCATGCGCTTTGGTATTGTCGCCTTGAGGCAAGGTTTTTTCTGGACGGTCGTTGTAATGTTACTGCTGACATTCGCTGGTCATTTTGGCATTCAGCCCATCATGGCTTCACTCAAGGCTCAGGCTTTGCCTGCGGATGTCATGCATAGCGTATTTGCTGATCGCTTCAAGACCTGGCATGGAGTATCTAGTGTTGGCTACCTGATTGAGAGCTTGCTTGGCCTTGTACTGATATTCAAGGCTAGGCAATAAGAAAAGCCGCCTTTCATATGCTGAAGGGCGGCTTTTGCCTAGAGTAGTACGAGATGTTTATTTGGGAATGACGATCTTGGCTTGCTCAGCCTGACGATAGATAATCAGCTGTTTGCCGATGTGGTGTACAGCAATGGCGCCAGTCTTGGCGCAGATTTCTTCCAGCATGGCAATCCTGGCCGCCCGATCATCGCCAAACACCTTGATCTTGATCAGCTCGTGTGATTTAAGGCTGACTTCAATCTCTTTCAAGACCTGTTCCGACAGGCCGTTATTACCAATCATCACCACAGGATGCAGGTCGTGGCCCAAGCCACGCAGAAAACTGATTTGTTTGGAATTCAATTGATTTATCTTGTTGATTCGAAAAGGCTCGCAGTTTAGCAGATGAAACGCCGACCTACCAGTAAAGCTTGGTTGCAAGAGCACGTGAATGACGAATTCGTCAAGCGTGCGCAACGAGATGGCTACCGTGCCCGAGCTGCCTATAAGCTACTTGAGATTGATGAAAAAGATCAATTGATCAAGCCGGGCATGACGGTTGTTGACTTAGGCTCAGCGCCGGGTAGTTGGTCGCAAGTAGCTGTGCAGCGACTTGGTGGGCAAGGGCGCGTGATTGCGCTTGATATCCTGGAAATGCCGCCTGTGCCGGGCGTGGAGTTTATTCAAGGGGATTTTCGCGAAGAGGAAATCCTGCGCTTATTGGAAAAAAGCTTGAATGGCAAGCAAGTAGACCTTGTAATTGCCGATATGGCCCCCAATATCAGTGGCATCAGTGATGTCGATCAGGCGAGAGCCGCTTATCTGACTGAGTTGGCACTGGAATTCAGTCGTGATTGGTTGAAACCAGGGGGTAATTTCCTGGTCAAAGTTTTTGTCGGTTCAGGTTTTGATGAGATTGTGCTCGCCATGCGTGAAAGTTTTGACAAGGTGGTAACGCGCAAACCCAAGGCATCGCGTGATCGCAGCAGTGAAGTTTACCTTCTGGGCCTCAAGCGCAAGCCTGCCTGAATTGTGGCGCAGAACGGCGCAATTAGGGTTAGAATAAAGCAGTAAATGTCCATATGAATAAGGATCGGGACTTTGAATAACATCGTAAAGAACGTTGCTATCTGGCTGATTGTAGCTTTGGTGCTCATGACTGTTTTCAACCAGTTTGGCCCCAAGAGCGCTTCTGAAAGCCAGGTGGTCTATTCCCAGTTCATCAATGAGGTGAAAGAGGGCCGGATTGCCAAGGTCACCATTGATGGTCGGGTGCTTCGCGGCGTAACCAACGAAGGGCGCAAGTTCAATACTTATGCGCCTTCTGATCCATGGTTGGTATCTGACTTGCTCAAGAATAATGTGACGGTGGAAGCCAAGCCTGATGAAGAGCCTTCCATCCTCATGAGTATTTTTGTTTCCTGGTTCCCCATGTTGCTCCTGATCGGCGTCTGGATTTTCTTCATGCGCCAGATGCAAGGTGGTGGCAAGGGTGGTGCGTTCTCGTTCGGCAAGAGCAAGGCGCGCCAGTTGGATGAAAACTCCAATCACACGACTTTTGCGGATGTTGCAGGTTGTGACGAAGCCAAGGAGGAAGTATCCGAACTGGTCGAATTCCTGCGTGACCCGACCAAATTCCAGAAGCTAGGTGGACGTATCCCGCGTGGCGTACTGATGGTAGGTCCTCCTGGGACTGGTAAAACGCTGCTTGCCAAGGCGATTGCAGGTGAAGCCAAAGTGCCATTCTTTACGATTTCTGGTTCTGACTTCGTTGAAATGTTCGTTGGCGTGGGTGCTGCTCGCGTACGCGACATGTTCGAGCAGGCCAAGAAAAATTCGCCTTGCATTATCTTTATTGACGAAATTGATGCCGTCGGCCGTCATCGTGGTGCCGGTACCGGTGGCGGTAATGATGAACGCGAGCAAACCCTCAACCAGATGTTGGTAGAGATGGATGGTTTTGAGGCCAATTCCGGCGTAATCGTGATTGCTGCGACCAACCGTGCCGATGTGTTGGACAAGGCCTTGTTGCGTCCTGGCCGTTTTGATCGCCAGGTCATGGTGGGCTTGCCTGATATCCGTGGCCGTGAGCAAATTCTCAAGGTGCACATGCGCAAAGTTCCTATCGACAGTGATGTGAAGCCCGAGATTCTGGCGCGTGGTACCCCCGGTTTTTCCGGTGCTGACCTGGCTAACCTGGTCAATGAAGCTGCCTTGTTTGCGGCGCGTCGTAACAAGCGCACTGTGGATATGCAGGATTTCGAGGATGCCAAGGACAAGATTTTCATGGGTCCTGAGCGCAAGTCCATGATCATGCGTGAGGAAGAGCGCCGTAACACTGCTTATCATGAATCCGGTCATGCCGTTGTTGCAGCGTTGTTGCCGCATGCAGACCCGGTGCATAAAGTCACGATCATGCCGCGTGGTTGGGCATTGGGCCTGACTTGGCAATTGCCGGAGCATGACCGCATCAGCAATTACAAGGACAAGATGCTGGAGGAAATCTCCATCCTGTTCGGTGGTCGCATTGCGGAAGAGATATTCATGAACCAGATGTCGACCGGTGCTTCAAACGACTTCGAGCGTGCCACCAAGATTGCGCGGGACATGGTCACCAAGTATGGTATGTCCGATGTATTGGGCACCATGGTCTATGCTGGTAATGAGCAAGACTCCATGTTTGGCAGCATGTCCGCCAAGACCGTGTCCGAGGCAACCCAGCAGAAGGTGGATGCCGAAATCCGTCGTATCCTTGATGAGCAATACTCAGTAGCTCGCAAATTGCTGGAAGAAAACCGCGACAAGGTGGAAGTCATGACCGCGGCTTTGCTCGAATGGGAAACGATTGATGCTGAGCAAATCCAGGACATCATGGCTGGCAAGCCGCCACGTCCACCTAAGCCAGCGCCAGTGAGTAACAAGCCTGCCGCTGACAACGATAATGGTGGTGGTACGACAACGGAGCCTGCTCCACAACCAGCGGCCAAGACCTGAACTTGATGTAGTGCCAGGGCCACAAGCCTCTCGAAAGCAATTGATTCGGGGCTTGTGGCCTTTCTTGTTTCTATTGACTAATGAACATGCATAATTCCAACCAATTCAATTGTGGCAAGTATCAGCTTGACCTTGCGCATCCCCATGTCATGGGTATCGTCAATGTGACACCGGATTCTTTTTCCGATGGTGGTCGTTATGCTTCGACCGAGAAGGCCGTCGCTCACGCCCTGCAATTAGTTGCCGATGGTGCACATATCCTTGATATCGGTGGCGAGTCCACGCGCCCGAATGCTACGCCAGTCGGGCTGGAAGAGGAGCTGGATCGCGTCATCCCTGTGATAGAACGTTTGTCACTAGAGGTAGATGTGCCACTTTCCATCGACACCTATAAACCACAAGTGATGCGTGCAGCCGTGCAAGCCGGTGCGGCCATCATCAATGACATTCGCGGGCTGCAAGAGCCAGAAGCTGTGCAAGCCGCTGCCGAGGGCGATGCTGGCATCTGTATCATGCATATGCAGGGCACGCCGCAGACCATGCAACAAAACCCGCAGTATGAAAATGTGGTGCAGGAGGTGAAAGGCTTCCTGCAGGAGCGTTTAGAGGCATGTTTAGCCCAAGGCATTGCTGCCGAACGTGTGGTACTCGATCCGGGCTTCGGTTTCGGCAAGCGTACCGTACATAACCTGGCCTTGCTCAACGGCTTGCCTGACATCTTGGCGCTGGGACGACCCTTGCTGGTTGGCCTATCGCGCAAGTCCGTGCTAGGACAGATCGTCGGCAGCGATGTTGACCAGCGGCTACATGCCAGCCTGGCAGCGTCTGTGATTTCGGTAATGAAGGGCGGGCGTATCGTCCGTGTACACGATGTGAAAGCAACAGTGGATGCGCTCAAGGTGGTTGATGCGGTCATCAACGCTTGAACACAACACTAATAAAAAGACGAGTAAAGAGATGAGCAGAAAATATTTTGGTACCGATGGTGTGCGCGGCAAGGTGGGCACATTTCCTATCACCCCAGATTTCGTCATGCGCCTGGGCTATGCTGCCGGGCGTGTCCTGACCCGCATGGATCATCATCTAGCGCCAGGTACCAAGCCATTAGTGATCATCGGCAAGGACACCCGTATTTCCGGCTATATGTTCGAGACGGCACTGGTAGCCGGGCTATGTGCAGGCGGCGTTAACGTGCGTATTACCGGGCCCTTGCCGACGCCTGCGATTGCCCACGTTACACGAGCGCAGCGTGCCCAGGCGGGCATCGTCATCTCCGCCTCGCATAATCCTTTTGATGATAATGGCATCAAGTTTTTCTCTGCTCAGGGCACCAAGTTGCCGGACGAAGTGGAGCTGGCGATCGAGGCCGAGCTAGATCAGCCCATGGAACTGGTGCCGACAGAGCAGATTGGCCGCGTGAAGCGCATCGACGATGCAGCAGGCCGCTATATCGAGTTCTGCAAGAGCACTTTCCCCAATGCGCTTGATTTACGTGGACTCAAGATCGTGCTTGATTGTGCCAATGGCGCTACCTATCATGTTGCTCCCCCCGTGTTCCACGAGCTGGGTGCGGAGGTCATCAGCATTGGTACCGCGCCCAATGGCCTCAATATCAACCTCAATGTCGGCTCCACACACCCTGAAGCCTTGCAGCAGGCCGTGGTCGAGCACCAGGCAGACCTTGGCATCGCATTCGATGGCGATGGCGACCGCGTAGTCATGGTCGATAATCAAGGCCAGTTGCTGGATGGCGACCAACTGCTTTACATCATTGCCCATCATCGTCATGAGCGTGGGCAATTGGCCGGCGGAGTGGTTGGTACCCTGATGACTAACCTGGCGTTAGAGCATGCACTTGCCAAAGAGGATATCCCGTTCCAGCGCGCCAAAGTGGGCGATCGCTATGTGCTGGAACTGCTCAATGCCAATAACTGGCAATTGGGCGGTGAAAATTCCGGGCATATTTTGAGCTTGGACAAGCATAGCAGTGGCGATGGCATCATTGCCGCCTTGCAGGTGTTGCATGCCTTACGTGCCTCCGGCTCGACGCTGGCGGATTGGGGCAATCGCTTGCCCTTGTATCCGCAGGTACTGATTAACGTCAAGGTCGCGCAGCGAATTGAACTGGATGGCAATGCTGAATTGCAGGCAGCTGTGAAGAGTGCTGAGGATACGCTTGGTGGCAGCGGCCGCGTGTTGCTGCGCGCTTCCGGCACAGAGCCCAAGATTCGCGTGATGGTTGAAGGCCAGGATAGGGCTTTGGTACAACGTTTGGCGGAAGATATTGCTGCCGTAGTGCAGCAAGTTGCTGGTCAATAGCTGTCATTATAAATTCAGCGTAATGACACAGTTTTGTCATGGAGGCATGCGAATCTGCCCCCATGCAAAACCGTCCGCTGACAAATTATCTTGAACGTATCTGTGCGCTGGATAGTGCCTTGTGCATCAAGGTCAATCGCAGCAGCCATTATCGTTTAGTACGCTGGAGCTTCCGCCTGGTAAGCCGCCTGGGCGATGGCGTGTTCTGGTATACCATCATGCTGGGGCTCATCCTGACGCAAGGTGAGGCCGGAGTTGTTGCCAGCTTGCATATGATGGTCGTAGGGCTGATTGGCACAGCTATCTACAAATGGCTCAAAGGAAAGACGTTGCGCCCGCGGCCTTACGCCGTCCACCAGGATATTTGGTTAGCTGGCAAGCCACTCGACAAATTCAGCTTCCCATCTGGGCATACCTTGCATGCTGTTGCCTTTAGCATGGTGGCGTTGGCGTACTATCCGGAGCTAGGCCTGTTGATCCTGCCGTTTGCGGTGCTCGTGGCCTTATCACGTGTAGTGCTGGGATTGCATTATCCGAGCGATGTGCTTGCCGGTGCAGCAATCGGGGCCTTGATTGCGTCGCTATCTTTCTTATTTGTCTAGTTAAACTCTCAATTTTTTATTTCATCTCAAGGGCGCGCACAGCAATGCTAAGTTGCTGTTGCTTCTGACGTTGCCCGGAGCTTGGCTCCGGGACGTAAACAATTGGGTCGCCTTTTGGCTATGCCGAAGCTTCGTTTTCTTTGGCCCTGTTTCTTTTTGCGAAAAGAAACCCATTCTTTCGTCAATCACAGTATGGGCGAAGAACATGCGTTGTTGAGGTTGATAACGTTGAGGTCGTTGGAAAAGTGGCCTTAATCAAACAAAAGGCGATCCCGGAGTCTGCGTCGGAAGCATGTTTTCGCTACCCTGTGTTGCTCAATCTTTTTTGGGGCTTGCGGAACTCGCTACGTTCAAGCATCCGCAAGCTGTTTTTCCAGAGAGATCTGCGCTACTCGGCGCAGCCAAACGGGGAAGGCAACGTCAAAAATCAGGTCAACAACGACAACGACTTGGCGTTGCTGTGTTCGCCCTGGAATACCGGAGCACCTGAGTGCAGCCGCAATATTAGTAGAAATACTCGATCGGGCTATTAAGTCTGCGCTTGAGGTCAGTCAAGCAGCGCTTGCGCCAGTGTTGCATCTGTTCGCTAGATAAATGGTTTAGTTCGGGTTCCCAGTGCGGTCTGCCGCCTTGTAGCAGGGTGCCGATATGGCTGAGCGCGGTCTGGGTTCTTGCTATGTAGAAAGCAAAGTTGCGGAACAGGCGTTTATCCATGAAGCGCATGCCATGGTAGATCATGCCTGGCAAACGCGACAGGCGTAATAGGCGGTCTGCACGTCCTAGTCTGGTAATGGTGCAATAGGCTTCAGAGGGCGAGCAGTTGAAGTAAGGTGCGATGAACTGACCCAATGCATGCTTATGGTTGAGTAGCAGTTGTGATGGCGTATGTTCCAGCAAAGGGGCCAGGTAGGCATCCATGGCCCATTCCGCGCCGATGTGCGTGATCATGCTGCCTTCCATCCACATGGCTTCATGGGCGGGTACGAAGTGGTTGTGCGCGATGACGTCTATGTAGAGGTGGCTGGCATAGCCGATAGCCATGGCCATTTCTTCATCATTGCAGGCATTGGCCAGCATCTGGTGGGCATTTTCCCAATAATGGCTGTGGTTAAAGCGTGGCGAGACGATGGCCAGGTCGGGCAGGCATGCTCCTGCCATGACCAGTTGCGGGAAGCGGTGGATAGCGCGTTGTAGGCGCGGATCAAGCAAGGGCATGGCCCAAAGCAGTGAGTGAGCAAAGTAAACATGGGTGACCAGGCCCCAGGCCTGGACTTCTGCACTGTAGCCCACGAATGGCGTGAACCACAGCAGTAAAGTCAATAACTTGCTGGTATTCATGCCGCATAATGTGCGGGTTGGCGATGAATGGATTGTGGCAAATCCATGATGTTATCGTGACAATAGCGGGGGTTGCCGGCAATTTGCTATACTGCGGCGCTCTACCATCCACATACTGTTCTGGGAAACTCATGGAAAGTCCATACAAGGGCAAGACCGGTTTGCGTCGCCTGATCAATGCTTTTGGTTATTCTGTCGATGGGCTTGCTGCGGCTTACCGCAATGAAGATGCGTTTCGCCAGGAAGTGCTCATGGCAATTATCCTGGTGCCATTGGCAATTTATCTTGGCAACGACGCTGTGGCGAAGGCGCTGATGATAGGCAGTGTGCTACTTGTGATCATCGTGGAGTTGCTGAATTCCGCGATTGAGGCGACGGTTGATCGTATTTCTCTTGAAAATCACCAGCTTGCCAAGCGTGCTAAAGATATTGGCAGTGCAGCGGTATTGATTTCCCTGATTAATCTTGTAGTGGTTTGGGGTCTGTTGATACTGGGTTAGTCAATTAAGTCGTCTGGTCTTTTCACCAAAGCGGCGCAGATAGCAGGCGTAAGCCTATGCTGAGCCAGCGTTCATCGCTGTTGTTGTACATTCGGTTGCCGTAGGTGGTATCGATTTGCACGCGCTCAGGCACCAACCAATAACGTAGGCCCGCTTGGTAGTAAGGTCGAGAGCGATGGTCACCATAGGTTTCTGCAATCAGGTCTAATTTGTTGGCGAGGGGGATCTCAGAGCCCAAGCCCCAAGTCATGTCAGTTCGGTTATTTTCCTTGTCGTGCAATGCGCCAAAGTTGGTATGCAGGATCAATTTATCGCTGAAGAAAGAGGCACTGACGGGAATATACGCGTAGGTGTTGCCTATCATGCTGGAGTTGTTGTCCAGCCGGGGATGCTGGGCGTGGCCCACCACTAGGCCGTAACCGTAGCTGTTGGTTTCAAGCTGTTTGAACAAGAGCTTGGCCTGCAGCATGAGATCGCTATTTTGTGATTCGCCGTCCTGGCGCGTGACCGCCCCACCTAGCGTTAACTCAAGGTTCTCTCTTGGGCTGCAGCCTGGCAAGGCCCAATATTCGGTACTGTCACGGTTGTGTTTTGCCCATGATTCAAGCTGGCAACTATTCGGGTCCACCACGCGGGCATCATCGGTAATCATCGGGCGTGCGGCCATGGCAAGCATCGGGCACAAGGCTGGCAGCAATAGCAGTAAACGGCATAGGTGAGTCATGGCATCAGTCTAGCCAAAAAGTGTGACGCGCACATGGCAATTCATTGAATCGTCACAATCCATAGGTATCTTCACGCTCATGTATTCGTTGATAGTGGAGTGGGACGCGTGAAGATATTATTCATCTCGGATGTGTACTTTCCCCGTGTGAATGGGGTGTCTACGTCTATCCGTACTTTTGTGAGCCAGATGCAGGCACTCGGTCATGAGGTGCACCTGATCGCGCCGGATTATGGCATTGCGACGGAAGATGAGGCCTGGATCAAGCGTATCCCCGCACGCAATATTTACTTTGACCCTGAAGATAAGTTGATGCGTTATCGTGCCGTGTTGAAGTTGCTGCCGGAGCTACGCGACGAGAATTATGATGTCGTGCATATCCATACTCCATTCGTGGCGCATTATCTTGGCATCAAGCTCGCCCGATTGCTGGATATTCCCTGCCTGGAAACCTATCACACCTTCTTTGAGGACTATATGCACCACTACTTGCCCTGGATACCCAAATCCATGGCCCGCAAGATCGCGATCAATACCTCGCGGCAACAGTGCAATGCTGTTAACGCCGTGATTGCGCCATCGCAACCTATGCTGGATGCATTACGTAGTTATGGCGTCAAAACCAGTGCCGAGGTGATTCCCACTGGCTTGCAAGAAAAAAGCTTTGAAGATGCGGATGGTGAAGCTTTCCGTGATCGTTATGGTATCTCGCGTCAGCGACCTGTTGCGCTCTTCGTTGGGCGTGTTGCCCATGAAAAGAATATCGATTTTCTCCTGCGCATGGCGAATGAGTTGCGCCGCCAGCAACATGATGTGCTACTGGTTGTCGCTGGAGAGGGGCCCGCTCAAAAGCATCTTGAGGATTTGAGTGCTGAGCTGGCATTGGGCGACAACATCAAGTTCATCGGGTATCTCGACCGCAATACAGAACTGAATGCCTGCTATAAAGCCGCAGACGTGTTTGTATTTGCCTCCAAGACCGAGACGCAAGGGCTAGTGCTGCTGGAAGCCATGGCGCAAGGTGTGCCCGTGGTGGCGCTGGCGGAATTGGGCACCAAGTCTATCTTGATTGAAGGTGAGGGCGCGATGATTGCCACTGAGGATGAGCGAATCTTTGCTTCCAAGGTATTCAGTTTGCTGGCAAATCCTGGCAAGCGCGCCAAGCTTGGGCAGGCAGCACGCCAATATGTCGCAAAGCGCTGGACTGCACGCCTGCAAGCAGAGCGGATGTTGCAGTTTTACCAGCGTGTGCAAAGTCGTAGTGCATTTCATGCGATGAATATGGACAACAATCTCAAGGCCCGAGGCGGCTAAACTCGACCCCACCCGACTCAGCACGCTTACTTGATGCTAAGCTAGCCCTTATCTAGCAAGGTGGGGAGGTCGTGTGAGAGTGATGATCCTGGGTAGTGGCGTGATTGGCGTCACGACTGCTTGGTATCTTGCCGAGGCAGGGCATGAGGTCATCGTGCTAGATCGTCAGCCTGGGCCAGCGCTTGAGACCAGCTACGCCAATGCCGGGCAAGTCTCGCCTGGCTACGCCAGTCCCTGGGCCGCCCCTGGGATCCCCCTCAAGGCACTCAAGTGGATGCTGCGTCGCCATGCTCCCTTGTTCATCAAGCCGGATGGCAGTTGGCAGCAATTGCGCTGGATGTGGCAATTGCTGAAACAGTGCACGCCTGCTCGTTACGAGCAGAATAAGGCGCGCATGGTCCGCCTGGCAGAATACAGCCGGGATTGCCTGGATCAGCTCCGTGCTGATACCGGGATTGAATACGAGGGCAGGCAGCGCGGCACTTTGCAACTGTTCCGAACTCAGGAGCAACTTGATGCCGCTGTGCGAGATATCGAAGTGCTACGATTTGCACATGTGCCATTTGAATTGTTGCCTTCTTCCTTGCTCACCAAAGCAGAGCCTGCACTGGAACGCGTCAAGCACAAGCTGACGGGTGGGCTGTGGTTGCCACATGATGAAACCGGGGATTGCCATTTGTTCACAACGCACCTAGCAGACATGGCCGCGGCCAAGGGAGTGCAGTTCCGCTACGGACAAGAGATTACTGGTCTTGATATTGAGTCAGGTAATATCAACAGTGTGGTGGTGAACGGCGAGCGATTGCAGGCAGATGCCTATGTTGTTGCCCTAGCTGCTTACTCCACCGATATCCTCAAAGTCGTGCTCGACGTGCCTGTTTACCCGGTCAAGGGCTATTCAATTACCATTCCTATCATCGACGAGGCTTCTGCTCCTGTGTCGACAGTGCTGGATGAAACCTACAAGACTGCCGTGACGCGCTTCGATGATCGCATTCGCGTGGGAGGCATGGCTGAGCTGGTTGGTTTCAATCGTCGTCTCAGCCCAAGGCGAGAAGGCACCTTGAAACTGATCGTGGATGATTTATTCCCAGGTGCCGCTGACTTGAGCCAGACCAACTTCTGGACCGGCCTACGGCCTATGACGCCAGACGGTACGCCGATTGTCGGTACCACTCCTATTGCCAATCTTTACTTGAATACTGGTCATGGCACACTGGGTTGGACGATGGCTTGTGGTTCAGGGAAACTGCTTGCCGATCTCATCTCCGGCAGGGACGCGGACATCCGGCATGATGATCTTGGGATAAGTCGTTATAGTGAATAGGTAATAATCCTATCTTGTAGTTCTCTAATAGTATGATTGTTTAGAGATATCTTTATGAGTGTATTGGAGTAGTTTGCAATCAGATATGATGCATAGCCAATTCCATGGCGTTTGAGTAGCCGTAAATTAGAAATTGAAAAATTTCTAATAACGCAGGGTAAGTTCACATTTATATTTTCAAACAACTATCGACGTTAGCATTTCATGATTTTACGACCTAAAACTATTCAAATTTTTTTACCCTCAGGTGATCCAAGGGGTATCCAGATTGCATCAATAACTACAGGGATAACCCAAGTAATTGAAATACCAAGAGCTTTATTAGCTGATTTTCAGGCTATGTCAGAGTCTAAACAGGTGGGAGTATATTACTTGGTAGGTGAGGATGAAGATACGGGCCAAGCGAAAGTCTACATTGGGCAAACTGGCGTACTCGGTAAGCGATTAAATGAGCATCATATAAATAAAGAATTCTGGAATAGAGCATTGGTTGCGATTTCTCTAACACAAAGTTTGACACAAACCCATTCACTGTATTTGGAGTGGCGTAGTATTCAGCAAGCTAATAATGCCCAGCGTTATAATGTAATGAATGGTAATGCTGGAACTAAGCCTCACACACCGGCATGGCTGGAGGCGGACTGTGAAGATATTTTCGAAACGATTCGTACATTAGTTTCCACCCTGGGGCAAAACTTCATGGAAAGCCTAGCTATTCCAATTACTAGAAAGTCTGCTAGTCCTGATAGTAGTGATGCTAGTAATAATGATGCTGAGCTATTTTATTGTTACTGGCAGGATGAAGCTTTAGCTACAGCTCAATATACTGAAGAAGGAATGGTTGTACTAAAGGGATCAAAGAGTCGTGTAGATGGTGCGCCAAGTTTTGAAGGAGCGTCTGCGTATCGGAGAAGGCAGAAACTGATTGCAGCAGGGGCATTAATCTTAGAAGGTAACTATTACGTTTTCCAGGAAGACATTCTATTTAGGACACCTAGTGGTGCTTCAGATTTGATCTTAGGTAGAAGTAGTAATGGATGGCTTGAATGGCGTACTGAAGACAATAAAACTCTAGATTATCTAAAACGGCAGTCTATAGTGAATTATGGTTGATGTTAATAGAGGTTGTCTGCATTTAAGGAGATTAATCAATAAAAAGCCGGATTGCTCCGGCTTTTTATTGATGTATTACATACTTGCAAATAATTAACCAAACTTGCCGGTAATATAGTCTTCGGTTTCCTTGCGGCTGGGGTTGGTGAAAATCTTGTCGGTATCGTCGTACTCGATCAGTTCACCCAGATACATATAAGCCGTGTAGTCAGAGACGCGGGCAGCCTGTTGCATGTTGTGTGTCACTACCAGGATGGTGAGCTTGTTGCGCAACTCGGACATCAGCTCCTCAATGTTGGCGGTTGCGATCGGGTCAAGCGCAGAGGTGGGTTCGTCAAACAGCATGATTTCAGGGTCGGTTGCCAAGGCGCGGGCAATACAAAGGCGCTGTTGCTGACCGCCTGAGAGGTTGAAAGCCAAGTCGTGCAGACGGTTCTTTACCTCATCCCACAGCGCAGCGCCCTTGAGCGCTTCTTCCACCTTGTCATCCACCACGCGCTTGTTGCGCTCGCCACGCACGCGCAGGCCGTAGGCAACATTCTCGTAGATGGATTTGGGGAAGGGGTTAGGCTTCTGGAACACCATGCTAATACGCATGCGTACCTCGATAGGGTCTACGCCGTTATCCAGGATGTTGGTGTTGTCTGGATGCATGACAATCTGGCCATCATAGCTATTGCCAGGGTAGAGGTCATGCATGCGGTTGAAGCAGCGCAGGAATGTGGACTTGCCACAGCCGGATGGGCCGATCAAGGCGGTGATGCGCTTTTCATATAAGGGCATGGAGATGCCTTTGAGCGCCTTGTGACCGTTGCTGTAGTAAAAGTTCAGGTCGCGAGATTCGGCTTTGATCGGGCTAGTTGTTGTTACCATGATGTCAATATCCTGATTCTGAATTCGTTCTGTTTTTATGTGGCTTACCACTTGATGTTTTTACGGATGCGGTAGCGCAACCAGATAGCCGTACCATTCATGAGCAAGGTCACGACGATGATCAAGGCGCCAGTCGCAGCAGCATTGATATGGAATGCATGGTCAGGGCGCGACAGCCAGTTGAACATCTGGATAGGCAACACGGTGAAGCCGGATTGCAGCCAGTCAAAGTTGATGAATGGCGCAGCTTCTGTCACGGGTGATGGTGGCAAGAAGGCGATGAAGGTCAATGCACCAATGGTAATGATAGGTGCAGTTTCACCCAGTGCACGTGCCATGCCGATGATGATGCCAGTCAGGATGCCGCCGGAAGAATAGTGCAGAACATGGTGGAATACCACTTGCCATTTGGTTGCTCCAACCGCATAGGCAGCTTCACGGATAGACACCGGGATGCCGCGAATGGATTCGCGTGTCGTGACGATGACGATAGGCAGGATCAACAGGCCCAACGTCAGGCCCGCGGTCAGGATGCTTTCGCCAAAACCCAGGCCATAGACGAACAAGCCAAGTGCCAGCAAGCCATAGACGATGGAAGGTACGCCAGCCAAGTTGGTGACGTTGATCTCGATCAAGTCTGAGAACCAGTTCTTGGGCGCATATTCTTCCAGATAAACTCCTGCCGCTACGCCCATGGGCACTGCGGAGAAGAATGTCACCAACATGACGAGGAGTGAGCCTACCCAGGCAGACAGCAAGCCTGCGCTAGCTGCGCGGCGTGATGGATAGTTGGTGAGAAAGTCCAGGTTGAAGCGTGGGTAGCCATCTGCTACCAAGTCGACAAACAAGGTGAGCAGTGTCAGCAGGCCTATCATCAAGGCCAGCAAACCAACGATGGAGAAAAGGAAGTCATTACGCTTGTGTCGGCGAATCATCGCTCGCACTTCGGCGAGGTTTTCCAGTACGGATGCTTGTGTTGTCATGATTAATATACCTCGCGGAATCTCTTGCGGGTGATGTGACCAATAATGTTAAAGGTCAACGTCATCAGCATGAGCACCAGGCCTGCCGCAAAAATACTTTGATAACCGATACTGCCGTGTGGAAGATCGCCCATTGCCACTTGTACGATATAAGCTGTAATCGTCGCGGCGCTTTCCATCGGGTTGAAGGTCAAGTTGGGTTGCTGGCCAGCAGCAAGTGCTACCACCATGGTTTCACCTACGGCACGTGAAATACCGAGGATGTAAGCCGCGATAATCCCGGAGATGGCAGCAGGTGTGACAACACGGATTGCGGTTTGAAAGCGGGTGGCACCCATGGCATAGGAGCCTTCGCGCATACTCATCGGCACGGCACGCATGGCATCTTCTGCCATGGAACTGATATACGGAATGATCATGATGCCCATGACAATGCCAGGGCCGAGCATGTTGAAACCAGGCAATTCTGGGAAGATTTTTTGCAGCAATGGTGTGACGAACAGCAAGGCAAAGTAGCCGAATACCACTGTAGGTACGCCAACCAGCAATTCAAGGATAGGCTTGACGATTTCACGTGTGCGGTGCGACGCAAACTCGGAAAGATAGATCGCGCCTATCGTACCGAGAGGGATCGCTACAGCAAGCGCAATTGCAGAAGTCGTCAGAGTGCCGGAAACCAGCGGCAAGATGCCGTAATGGGCGTTCTCGAATAGTGGGGTCCATTCCGTATCGGTGAGGAAGTCCCACAGCGAGACATGTTCAAAAAAGGTGAAGGATTCATACAACAGAATCACGACAATCGAAATCGTGGTAGCCACGGCAGAGAGTGCTGCCAGCATCAGGATAAATTCAATGACACGTTCCAAGATGTGGCGACGCACATTCTTGGCAAGACGCGCACTGATGGGGAGTTCAGCGGGTTTTTCTAACACTTGAGAGACCATGATCACATTGATAATCCGTGCATTGTAACGGAATGCAGTTATGCGGGCGATGCCGGGAAGCCTGAAATCTCTGGCTTCCCGGGATGAAGGGGATTACTTGATACGCTTCAACAGATCTGTGATCTTGACGCCCACTTCAGGCTCACCACCAAAACCTGTACCGGCTTTCTGAGCCTTCCAGTGTTCTGTCACGGCGGCATACTCATGCTTAGGCAGGGCAATGTACTTCACCTCTTCAACCAGTTCCTTGCTGTTTGCCAGGTAGAAGTCGACAAATGCCTTCACATTAGGATTTTCCTTAGCAGCTTTTGCACTGATATAAATGAACAGTGGGCGTGACAAAGGCTGATAGGTGCCGTTCATAACGCTTTCACGGGATGGCAATACTGCAGGTGCGCCAGCTTTTGCGATAATTGGCACGGCTTTAACGCGTGTGCTGTTTTCTTCATAGTAGGCAAAGCCGAAGTAGCCTGTAGCGGCAACATCGCTGGCAACACCTTGTACCAGGACATTGTCGTCTTCAGAGGCGGTGAAGTCGCCACGGCTGGATTTAGCCTTGCCGACAATGGCTTCAGTGAAGTAGTCGAAAGTACCGGAGTCAGAGCCTGCACCGAACAGCTTCACGGGGGTGTCAGGCCAAGCAGCGTTGACTTGCTTCCAGGTCTTGACCTTGCCTTGAGCATCTGGCTCCCAGAGCTTTTTCAGCTCTTCAACGGTGAAGCTCTTGATGAAGGTGTTTTTCGGGTTCACGACAACGGTGAGTGCATCGTAGGCGACTGGTAGCTCGATAAACTCAATACCTTCAGCCTTACATGCTTCGATTTCCTTGGTCAGGATAGGACGGGAAGCTTCGGAGATGTCAGTTTCGCCACGGCAGAATTTCTTGAAGCCGCCACCCGTGCCAGAAATACCGACAGTGACCTTGATTTTCTTCGCTTTTTGGAACTCTTCAGCAACCGCTTCGGTAATTGGGTAGACGGTGCTGGAGCCGTCGATACGGATAATGTCATTTTTTGCTGGGGCTGCGTCTGCATGTTGGATCGAGAATGCAGCTGTAACGAGGGCAGCAATACCGGCTGCCTTCAATAACTGGGTTGGAACAAATTGGAATTGCATATAGGCTCCGTCGGTTGGTCAATTGTTGCCTGGAGCCTCAATGTGAGCATGCCCCCATGACAACCCGGCAAATATAAAGCGTAAATATTTCATATTTGTGACAAATAGGCAAAATGTCTTGAGGTTATTCTGGTTTGAACACGCAAGCTGGCGAGGAGCACGATGCCAAGGATAAATAAACTATAGGAAACTGGTTCTGGAACGGCGCTGATCTGTGATGTAGAAATATTTGTTAGCGTGCTAGGGTCAGAGGTGCTACCTATCCAGTTCAGACGCTGGCGGGTGGTTTCGTCGGGGTTGGTAGGGGTATAGAGCATCATCGTGATATCTAGCCAGTCTTGATAGGCGGCTGGCTGGACATAGCAGGATTTATTGGTCTGGCAAATGGCAGACGCAATACCGCCTAGTATCACATCTTCAGCACCATGTGTGCCCAGGAATAACCCGCTGCCGCTATCCCCGCCTTGCACGATGGCATTGCCAGCAGGCGTGCTGTCAGTAATGATCCAATGCACATTGTAGCTGCCGATGTGTGCAATATTGTCGATTAGCGAGGTTTCTACATAGCGTCCATTGCCGTTTCCGCTGGCATTGGCTAGTGTCACAGTGCCGTAAGGCTCAACATTCTCAATATAGGTCAGGTTTAAGGCTGTGTAGCGGTCGGCAAGAATTGGCGTGGCTAGGTGTAGAAGTGCCAGATCGTTGCCTGGGAATTGATAGTTGGGAAGCACAAATTTCTTATCAATCAAGGCATCACCAAAGCCGGATGAAAATACTTTGCCCGTTGTGGCTGAGTGGCCTGCTGTCAGTACCCAGTTAGGTGCTACCAGTACCCCGTCCGTTCCTCCGATGATTTGGCCTACCATGCCAAAGTCCGTGGTAGGTGTGCTACCGACCAGTGCAAATGCTGGCTGGCTGAAGGCAAGGCTCGCAGCGGTGATGATGCAGGCAGGGTGAAACGAATGCATAGCGAACCTCGTTGGGTTTAAGAAGTACCTATTGTAGATAAAGCATGAGTGGAGAAATACACGAGTGTAGGTATGGGTATTCTGGAGGGCAAACAGCGGGTGGCAGGGCATTAATGTATAATTGCGACCTTTGAATTTAGTCAGTTCGGATATTGCATGGAAGCGGAACAACTCAATCTTATTGCCAACCGTCTGGATGACCTTGCCGAGCGTCACCAGGCCTTACGGGGGTATCTTTGACTTCGAAAGCAAACAGCAGCGCCTAGAGGAAGTATCCCAGTTATTGGAAGATCCCAATATATGGAATGACAACGAGCGCTCGCAGAAGCTGGGCAAGGAGCGCCGCGAGCTGGAATTTGTTGTCAAATCGTTGACTGATGTTGATAGCGGGGTGCGGGACAGTCGTGAACTGTTCGAGATGGCGCGTGAAGAAAACGATGACAGCACCTTGTTGAGCATTGATAGCGATACACAGGAGTTGGAAAAGGTTGTGGCGCAAATGGAGTTTCGCCGCATGTTTGCTCACCCGATGGACCCGAACAACTGCTTCCTGGATATTCAGGCTGGTTCTGGTGGTACCGAGGCGCAGGATTGGGCCTCCATGCTATTGCGCATGTATTTGCGCTATTGCGAGAACAAGGGCTTCAAGGTTGAGGTGCTGGAAGAGTCCGAAGGTGATGTTGCTGGTATCAAGAGCGCTTCGCTGAAAATCTCTGGTGACTATGCTTATGGCTTTCTGCGTACCGAAAGCGGAGTACATCGCCTAGTGCGTAAATCGCCTTTTGACTCGGGTAATCGTCGCCATACTTCGTTTGCTAGCGTATTCGTTTATCCTGAGGTGGATGATTCCATCGTGGTTGAAATCAATCCTGCTGATCTGCGCATCGATACTTATCGGGCATCAGGCGCGGGTGGTCAGCACATTAACAAAACCGATTCCGCAGTGCGGATTACCCACATCCCGACCAATACCGTGGTGCAGTGCCAGAATGACCGTTCGCAGCATCGCAACAAGGATGAGGCGATGAATATGTTGAAAGCGCAGTTGTACGCATTGGAGTTGCGCAAGCGCAACGAAGAAAAACAAGCGATGGAAGATGCCAAGACCGATATCGGTTGGGGCCACCAGATCCGCTCTTATGTGCTGGATCAATCGCGCATCAAGGATTTACGCACCAACGTCGAAGTTGGTAATACCCAGGGCGTCTTGGATGGCGACCTGGATCCATTTATTTCTGAAAGTTTGAAGCAGGGAGTGTAAGGGTGAGTGACGCACAAAATTCCAAGCCTGATACTGAGGTAGTGCAACAGGACGAGAACCATGTCATGGCCGAGCGGCGTGAGAAGCTCAAGGCGATTCGGGAAAAGGGTGTTGCTTTCCCCAATGACTTCAAGCCTGAGCATGCCGCACAAAGCCTGCATGATAGCTATGATGCCCTTGAGGGCGAAGATCTTGAAGCGCGCGCATTGAGCGTGGCGATTGCCGGACGCATGATGTTGAAGCGTGTGATGGGCAAGGCCAGCTTTGCTACTGTGCAGGATAAGAGCGGGCGCATTCAGGTATTTGTGACCAAGGAAAACGTTGGCGAAGAAACTTACGATGCTTTCAAGAAATGGGATCTGGGCGACATCATTGCGGCCAGAGGCACCTTGTTCAAGACCAAGACTGGCGAGTTGTCAGTTAAGGTGAGTGAGTTGCGACTGCTGACCAAATCCCTGCGACCTTTGCCGGAGAAATTCCATGGATTGGCAGACCAAGAGACCAAGTATCGCCAGCGGTATGTCGACCTGATTGTTTCGGATGACACTCGCAAGACCTTCATGGCGCGTAGCAAGATTGTCGCGGCTATACGCGCTTTTATGCTTGGCCACGAGTTCCTGGAGGTGGAAACGCCAATGTTGCATCCCATTCCTGGTGGGGCATCAGCCAAGCCGTTCATTACGCACCACAATGCGCTGGATATGCAGATGTATATGCGTATCGCCCCTGAGCTTTACCTCAAGCGCCTGATTGTGGGCGGGTTTGATCGTGTGTTTGAGATCAACCGAAATTTCCGCAACGAAGGTGTGAGCGTACGCCACAATCCAGAATTCACCATGATGGAGTTCTATGCCGCCTATACGGATTACCGTTGGCTGATGGATTTCACGGAGCAATGTATCCGGGCTGCTGCCATTGCTGCCTGTGGTTCGGCCGTGGTGCAGTATCAAGGCAGGGAGCTTGACCTTAGCAAGCCATTTGAGCGGCTGACGATTGTTGGGGCAATCCAGAAATATGCGCCGCAATATGCCTTAGAGCAGTTAAATGATGAAGCTTTTCTGCGGCAGGAGCTCAAAAAGTTTGGTGTTGAAGCCTTTGCCCATCTGGGCTTAGGAGCGTTGCAATTGGCTTTATTCGAGGAAACAGCAGAAAGCCAACTGTGGAACCCGACGTATATTATTGATTACCCAGTCGAAGTATCACCACTGGCACGTGCATCTGACACCAATCCAGCTATTACCGAGCGCTACGAGTTGTTTATCACAGGCCGTGAGATTGCCAATGGTTTCTCCGAATTAAATGATGCGGAGGATCAGGCTGCACGTTTCCAGGCTCAGGTAGCAGCCAAGGAAGCAGGCGATGATGAGGCCATGTATTACGATGCTGACTTCATCCGTGCACTGGAGTACGGCATGCCACCGACAGGTGGATGCGGTATCGGTATCGACCGCTTGGTGATGCTGTTGACGGATAGTCCAAGCATACGTGATGTCATCTTGTTCCCGCATATGCGACCAGAGCACTAAAAAAACTTTCAAGGCCGGTTATCCCGGCCTTTTTTCTTGTTGTTAACTGTTGCTTGTCAGCGACAAACACTTTGTTTGTAGGATGAGATGACGCTTTTGCTGGAAGTGGGCTGTGAGCTACTTATAGCGCTGTTTTCAGCCCAGACTTCATCCAGCAGGATGTAAGGGAGACATGAATACCGGCAAGATAGTGGTACTGACGTCGTACTTGGGCGACATTTTCACGGCTTATCTATTGTGAAATATGAATATTTTTTCATAACAAAATGATTTTAAAAGAAGATTAAGGTGTGGCATACACCTTGCTGACTCTTGTTGGTCTTGGCTCATTGTTGCAATGAGCCTGTCTGTCATATCAAACGAGAGGTTTCATCCATGTTAAACAAGCAAGGTCTATTCAATCGTACTCCCACTCCTCAAAACAGCTCTAGCGTCAATCCTGTTTCATCTTCACTGAACAGCAAACCAGAAACCACCCAAGTACCACATCATACTTCTCCGTTAAGTAGTCCAGTCGCTAGCAAGGTTGAGGTGCCAGCTAGCAGTGGCGTGCATGCGGATACGCAAACAGGTAGCCGACTGATTGTGGGGCCGGATGTTAAATTGAAAGGTGCCGAGATTCAGGATTGTGACATCTTGGTGGTGGAAGGGCGTGTGGAGGCTACTATGGATAGCCGGGTGATCCAGATTGCTGAGCATGGTGCCTTCTCTGGGAAAGTGGGCATTGATGTAGCCGAGGTGCATGGCAATTTTGAAGGTGAGTTGACGGCACGCAGCCAGTTGATCATTCATTCTACTGGCCGAGTAAGTGGAAAAATCCGTTATGGCAAGATACTGATTGAGGAAGGCGGCGAGTTGTCCGGTGATATTGCTTCTATTACTTCAGAAGAGGGTCATAGCAAGGTCAAACGCATTCAATCTGCATAGCAGTTGATGCCAATAAAAAAGCCCCTTGTGGGGCTTTTTTATTGGCTAGCTAAATATCTCCATCAAGTACCATTGGCCGCAGCGGCTTCCTTGGCGTGATACTTACTGATCAAACTATCCCATTCGATGGTGACATTTCCACCAGTCATCTGGTATTGCTTTTGCCAGCCGCTCAGCAATTCGATGCAGGCATGGTCAATATATTCCAGGTCATCAAACTGCACGTGAACATCACGACCAGATTCCAGATTGTCCAGCACGGAAACTAGCTTTGGAATGCCCAACTGGGTTGCCGAGCCCTTGAGGTGCAAAGTGGTTTGCTTGCTACCAGCATTGTGTTCTGCCTTGATGGAGACGTGGGAGAACACATACAGGAGCTTGGCAATCGATAGCGCCAGACCAGTTACCACGCCAGCCAGCAGGTTGAAGCTGACGATAGTGACAATGGTGATGATATAAACCGCAAGCTCAGCCTTGCCATAGGAGAGGAGTTCCTTGGCTACTTTGGGATAAGCCAGCTTGTAACCGGTATATACCAACACGCCTGCAAGGGTGGCGACAGGGATGTATTCCAGCGTAAAGAGGAACACGCTGATAAATAGCAGCAACCACAAGCCATGCATGATGGTGGAGCGGCGGGTGGTGGCGCCTGCCTCTACGTTTGCGCTGGAGCGTACAATGACACCAGTCATAGGCAGAGCGCTCAGGAAACCGCAAATTGCATTACCAACACCTTGTGCCATCAGTTCGCGATCATATTTGGTGCGAACGCCCTGGTGCATCTGGTCAACAGCAGCACAAGAAAGCAACGACTCGGCACTGGCAATAAAAGCGAGTGAGATGACGGCGAGTAAGACCCCTGCAGTCATCGATGCTTCTACCGTGCTCATGGTAGGCGTAATAATCGTGCCCAGGATATTTTGCAGGTCAGTTGGGCCATCAAATAAATCAGTGAGGTATTTGATATCGAAACTGAACAGGTTGGCGATGATCACGGCTAGCACGACACCAATGAGTGCCCCTGGAATCAGTTTGAGTTTTGCTGGGGCAAAACGTGTCCAGAGTACAATCGAGATGATAGTGATCAGCCCAGTAATGGCTGCGTAGATATTACCGCCACCATGTAGTGAGAATATCTCGAACAAGCCATTGGGGATATCCATCAAGTTCTTGATGCCACTGGACAGCGGGTCGCGATCAAGCATGATGTGAAATTGTGAACCAATGATCAGGATACCAATACCACCCAGCATGCCGTGGATCACAGCAGGCGAGATAGCGCGGAACCAAACTCCTAACTTGAATATACCTGCTAGGATTTGTACTCCACCAGCAGCTAATACGATAACGCCATAAATAGCCAGGCCAAATTCGGCCACAATGTCGGCCACAATGACTACCAAGCCAGCCGCAGGGCCGCTGACGGTGAGAGGTGAGCCTGAAATAGAGCCAACGACCAAGCCACCGATAATGCCAGTGATAATGCCGGCGGTCGGGGGAAGGCCTGATGCAATCGCTATGCCCAGGCATAAGGGCACCGCCACCAGGAAAACAACAATGGACGCAAAGAAGTCTTTGCTGAAATTGCCGGATTGTGCCGGGGCGGTAGGGGTTTGAGTAGTCATACTAATTTATCCGTAAGATAGGGGCGGCCTAGATGCATCCTAGTTTTGTACGAGTGGATGATCAGCGCTGAATATCTGGTATTGCTTGGGGAATGTGACTTCAGCCGTTGCCAAATCATAGACACCACCTACGATCCCGATGTCTCCTTTGTTCAGCATCTCGCGCAGGATTTCACTGGAGTTCCAGATCGTATCAATCTGTGTCTTGACATTGATTTCACACACATGACCAACAAAAGCATCATTCGATGAAGAGCGGTTTTCCTTGGTTTGTGTTTCCGCCTCTACGGCAGGGAAGATCATCTTGGTGATTTCACCAATATGCCCACCGGAAAAACCATCGCATGCAGCCTTGACTGCACCGCAGTTGCTGTGACCCAGCACGACAATGAGCTTGCTGCCTAGATATTTGCAGGAGTATTCCAAGCTGCCGATCGCCTTGCGCGAAGCGATATTTCCAGCCAAGCGTACACTAAAGAGATCGCCCAGGCCTTGGTCAAAAATCAGTTCGGTGGATGTGCGCGAGTCACTGCAACTCAGGATGGCAGCAAAAGGATGTTGTTTATCCTTGGTGATATTCACGACGTTGAGTAGATCGCGATGTGCCGAAATGTTCTGGGTGAAGCGCTGATTACCTTCCAGCAGGATAGCCAATGCTTCTTGAGGTGACATTTTGTCACGGTCTTTTAATGGGTGTTTGTACATATTTTTACTTCCCCGGATAAGTTAAAAATAACCGTATTGAGCAATGAATAATGCGTAATTGGTTCTATAAAAGACATTTATGGATTTTTTTTGTTCCATATAAACATGATTATTATAGGTAAATTTTATTGTTTCTATAAAAAACTTATTGTAAAGAAATGTAAGTTTTTGAAAGTTTCATGGCAAATTATTCATCGCATCATGCAGTTAAATCATGACGCTGGCATGAAAAATAATCGAAAGGGACATGGTTTTCTAGTTCTTTTTTGATGCTGGTATGACCTTTCTGTCATAAAACTGTCATTTTCAGTACATCATTCAGTCACATTGCAACGACATACTGCACGCCATATTGCTGGTAGAGCTAGCTTCTATCAGTGATTGGCGGCTTTGCCGCACGAGTTGGTATCACTCCTGAGATACATCTTTCTAATAAAACAAGTGCGTAAATTGTAAAGTGATTGCGATGACAACAGGGAAAATGGCCCGTAAGGCTTTAATGACAGCAGTCATGCTGGCAACAACTTCTGCCACTGCAATGGCGGAGGCTCAAGTGCTGGAGTTATATGTAGACTCTACGACTAAACAGATTTTTTCCGAGCCTGGCCCTAACCGGGTAAAAATGGGCACCTTTAAATCGGTGGGGGACGCAACAGAAGCCAAGAGTGAAAATGCCGCTAGCATTGATTTGGTGGAAATGAAGCAAGAGCTTGAGCATAAACAGCGTGAGCTGGAAGAAAAGCTGGATAAGATTGCCATGGCCCCAGCGCCAAAGCCTACTAGTTCAGGCAAGAGCTGGGCCGATACGATGAAGGTGCGTGGCTATATGCAGCTTCGTAGCAACCCGATCATTGGTGGTGACAAAACGATGCCAGGTACAACGACCAGCATTTCTCATCAGGCTGATCGCTCTATTGGCGACAACACCAATTTTCTCATTCGCCGCATGCGTTTGATTTTCTTCGGGGATATCGGTGAACGTTTGTCTTATTATATTCAACCAGATTTTGCGAGTCGCGCTGGTAGTGGTTCAAGTGAGACTGGCAATATTGCGCAGTTACGTGATGCCTATGGTGACATCTATTTGACCAAAGATAGAGTGCATCGTCTGCGTGTTGGTCAATCCAAAATTCCTTATGGCTTTGAAAACCTGCAGTCTAGCCAAAACCGTATCGCACTGGATCGTGCTGACGCGATTAATAGCTGCTGTAAGGATGAGCGTGATTTAGGCGTGTTCTACTACTACACACCAAAAGAACAACAGGATATGTTCAAGTATCTCGTTGACAGTGGCCTGAAGGGTTCTGGCAACTACGGTATGTTCGCTTTTGGTGCGTATAACGGTACTGGTGCCAACCGCTCCGAGAATAACGATAATCTACATTTGGTATCGCGCTTCACTTATCCAGTCAAGTTCGAAAATGGTCAGATTTTTGAAGCAGGTATCCAGGCGATTTCTGGTACATTCAAGCCAAATACGAGCATTGCTAACATTGATAGAACATTTCCTTCCACAGATGGTTTTAAGGATCAGCGTGTTGGTGTACATGCCGTGTTGTACCCACAACCCTTTGGCTTGCAGGCTGAGTGGAACTGGGGACGTGGTCCTGAGTTGAATGATGCTCGTACACGTATTGAGGAAAAGTCGCTCAATGGTGGTTATGTTCAAGCCATGTATCGCATCAAGGATTTCTACGGTTACGGCGTAATGATTCCGTTCGTGAAGTGGCAATATTTTGATGGTGCACAAAAGTTTGAAACTAATGCTCCGCAGAATAAGGTTAATGATTGGGAGGCTGGTTTTGAGTGGCAGCCAGTCCCTGAGATTGAGTTTACGGCTTACTATTCCAAGCTAGATCGTAATAACTTATCTGCTTCACCTTACGCGAAATACAACACTGATATTCTGCGTTTCCAGTTGCAATACAACTTCTAAGCAGGTTCGATATATCTCTACAGCCCGCCTTGAGCGGGCTTTTTATTGAGAAAACGATTTTTAACCGCATTTGTAAGATTTTGCTACTACAATGCGTAGATTATGTATATATCCAGTCACCAGTCGGCTCAAAAAAGCAGGCCGATCCGATATTTGCTGATTTCCATCGCGATTGCCCTTGGATATTTCTTACTTGGGCATAGCACCTTGTTACTGGGTACTCCCGCCATATTTTCTACCTTTATCTGGCCTCCGGCGGGATTTGCGTTGGCCATTTTGATTCTTGGTGGTATGCGGGTGGTGCCTGGTTTGCTGCTTGGTGCGGTAGCAACACAATGGAGTGTGGAGGTCCCTCTTCCTTTTTTTGGAGCATTCTGTGTGGGGAGCGGCAATGTTGCGGGTGCTGTGATGGCCTACCTGCTCCTGAAGCGCTTTAATTTTGAACCTGCGATGACCCGTTTGCAGGATTTGCTGGCCATGGTTTTGGTGGGGGCAATATTCAGCCCCTTGCTCAGTGCGACTTTGGGTTGTCTAGTATTGAGTGCATTTGGCATAGTGCAGTCCGCATTTTTGTCTGTGACATGGTTGCAATGGTGGATGGGGGACGCATTGGGCATTATTCTCCTGACGCCTGCTATCCTGGCTTTTTTTCACTCGGAACCAATTCGCTGGAGCAGGGCAAAGATCGTGGAAGCCTTGGTGCTCAGTGGATTGCTACTGGGATTATGTTTCCTGGCATTCAATGAACTTTTGTCTGAGTCGGGCGAGTTGGAGGCCAAGGCATTTCTTGTCTTTCCGTTGGTGATATGGGCTGCATTGAGTTTTCACCAGCGAGGCGCGGCATTGGCGTCGTTGTTGATTGTCATCACGGCGTTGTGGGGTGGTGGTGGTTATCACGGCTATTTCAGTATGGAGCTTAGTAACGCTGAGCTGTTTAACTATTGGTTGTTTGCGCTTGTCACCGTGTCGATTGGTGTCGGTTTATCTGGTGTGCATGTGGGGCGTTTGCGAGCAGATGAACAATTGAAAAAGCAGCTCGGGCTTTACAACGCATTGAGTAATGCCCAGTCTGACGCAGGGGAAGGCGTAGTCGTCATTGAGGATGGCAAGATTGTCTATGCCAACGAGGCTTTATGGAAGATAGGCGGCTATGATGCGCGCGATATCCCCATGGGCTCTCATTTCCTTAGCTTGATACACCCAAGTGATCGTGAGCGTGTAGCGCGACATTACGAGCAGCGGGTGCGCGGTGAATTTACACCTAGCCGATATGAGGCACTTGGGATCAGTAAATCGGGTAAGCCGATACCGATTGAGGTGGCGGCGGCTAATTATCGCGATGATAGCGAGCGTGTCGTGGTACTTATCATTGATATTAGCAGCCGTAAACAGGCTGAGGAGGCTTTGCTGCATAGCCGTGCCGAATATCGTGAGCTGGTCGAGTCGGTCAAGGCTGTCGTCTGGCGTGCCACTCCAGAAGCGGCTTTTACCTTTGTGAGTCAGGAGGCTGAAAGTTTGTTGGGATATCCCCTCGAGGAGTGGGTGGCTAACCCCCGTTTCTGGGTAGAGAAAATTCACCCGGATGATAGGGCGTGGGTAGTAGATTTTTGTAGTTGGGAAACCCAGCAGCTTCAAGATCATGTGTTTGAGTACCGGATGCTGGCTGCGGATGGTCGGGTGGTCTGGCTACAGGATATTGTGCGGGTGATTCCTGATCGCAGTGGCAATAAGCCCCAGGAGTTGCTGGGCGTCATGTTGGATATTACGGCACGCAAGGCTGCCGAAGCGGGCCTCAACCTTTCCAAGCAGGTATTTGATAATACAAGCGAGGCGATCCTGATCACAGATAGGGAGCGCAATATCTTGGAGGTAAACCAGGCTTATCTGGGAATGACTGGTTATGCGCGCGAGGATTGCATTGGTACGCGCTTGTCTTTGCTTGATGACGTGGCCGAGGATAATCAAGCGATCGGTAGCTTGGTGCAGCAGCATGGCCAGTGGATGGGAGAGCTCATCGGGCGAAAAAAGAGCGGTGAGTATTATCCGGAGTGGGTGTCGATCAGTTCTGTATACGATGGCAACGGTATTTTACAGAACTATATCGTGGTATTGACTGATATCAGCCAGCGTAAGCAGTCCGAAGAGCGCCTGCAATTTCTTGCTACTCATGATGGCTTGACTGGGCTACCTAACCGGGCCTTGCTACAGGAGCGTATTGAGTTAGCCTTGTTGCGTGCTCAGCGCTACCAGCAGCGTATTGGTGTGCTGTTCATTGATCTTGACCGCTTCAAGATCATCAACGATACCCTGGGGCACCAAGCTGGAGACATGTTGTTGCAAGAGACAGCAAGCCGCCTCCGGGAGTGTTTACGTCAAACGGATACCATTGCGCGCCAGGGCGGGGATGAATTTGTCGTGCTGGTCGAGGATTTCACTGACCAACAATATTTGGTGACGGTGGCACGCAAGATCATGCATGCGCTGGCGCAGCCTTTTATCCTCATGCAGCAGGAGTTGTATATCAGTGCCAGTATCGGGATCAGTGCCTATCCTGAGGATGGCGTGGATATATTCTCATTATTGAAAAATGCAGATATGGCGATGTACCGTGCCAAGGATGATGGGAAGAATACTTTCCATTTTTACTCTGCCGAAAGCAATGCCAGCAGTGTTAGCCGACTCACCCTTGAAAACGGTCTGCGTCGTGCGCTAGAGCGTAATGAGTTCACTTTGTTGTATCAAGCAAAGCTGGATTTGACGGGGCAGTACATTATCGGGGCGGAGGCTTTAATTCGTTGGCAACATGCCGAGTTGGGTATGGTTTCACCACAGGAGTTTATTCCGATCGCGGAAGAAACTGGCTTGATTATCCAGATTGGTGAGTGGGTGTTGAAGCAGGCTTGCCGCGATGCTTATGCTTGGCAAGAGATTGCAGGCAGGCCGATCAGGGTTGGGGTCAATATTTCTGCGCGGCAATTCCGTGAAGATAGCCTGCATAAAGTGATTCTGGGTGCATTGGATGAAAGTGGGCTGACGCCAGATTGCCTGGAGCTGGAAATCACGGAAAGCATGATCATGCAGAATGCAGAGCGGGCCAGCCAGATGTTGCAGCATTTCCGTAACCTGGGTACCCATGTGCTGATCGATGATTTTGGTACGGGTTATTCATCATTGGGTTATCTCAAACACTTCCCGATTGACTCATTGAAGATTGATCGCTCTTTTGTCCGGGATATTCCCCAAGATGCAGATGATATGGCGATTACGCAGGCGATCATTGCCATGGCACATAGCCTGAAGGTCAAAGTCGTGGCCGAGGGCGTGGAAACCCAGGCGCAACTTGAATTCTTGCGCACAAAAGGCTGTGATCAGTTACAGGGTTATATTTTCAGCCGACCGCTGAGTGCAGAAGCTTTTCTTGGCATGCTGCGCTTTGACACAGCAAGGCGCGCAGGCCGTACCTATGCGCATGGCTTACAGTTTGCAGAGGAAACTGGCCTGGCGGAGGCCTGACCAAGCGTTGCCTGCTGATCGGCCTAGTGAGGAGGTTCCTTGGCGAGATTGAGCGAGTAGATCGGGATTTCCACTACAATGTCCTCATTGCCGACAATAACTTGGCATGAGAGGCGCGAGTTGGGCTTCAAGCCCCAAGCTTGGTCTAGCATGTCTTCTTCTATTTCTTCAGGTTCGGATAGCGAGCTGTAGCCCTTCTGAACATAGATATGGCAGGTGGTACAGGCGCAAACGCCACCACAGGCACTATCAATGTCGATATCCTGCTTGTGCAGGTTATGGCAGATCGACCTGTCGGGCTGCGCCTCGAATGTCTTGCCTTCGGGGCAGTATTCCGGATGCGGGAGAACAGTAATTTTTGCCATTGCCTAGAGTTCCAGAGTATTCAATGATTGCCCGGCAAGTGCCTGCCTTACCGAAGCGTCCATACGGCGTGCTGCAAAGCTTTCTGTCGCATGATTGAGGTTGTTCACGGCCTGGGTGATCGCAGCGCTATCCTCTTGTTGTGCCAAGTGACGCAAACTTTCCATCTGACGGTTGATGTCGGTTATTTCGGCTTCGCTTAACAGTGCATCACCATCTTGGCGCAATGCAGCTTCAATCGCCTCTAGTAGCCGGGCGGCATCCACTCTGGCTTCTTGTAGGGCGCGTGCTTGCTTGTCCGTTTCAGCCGAGCTAAAAGATGCTTGTAGCATATTGGTGATTTGGTCTTCGCTTAAGCCATAGGAAGGTTTGACAACGATATTGGCATGAGCGCCACTGGTTTGCTCTTGTGCCGATACGGAAAGTAGTCCATCGGCATCCACTTGGAAGGTGACGCGAATGCGTGCAGCACCTGCCGCCATGGGTGGAATGCCGCGTAGTTCAAATCTCCCGAGAGAGCGGCAGTCTGACACTAGCTCGCGCTCACCTTGCAAGACATGGATACTCATCGCTGTTTGACCATCCTTGAAGGTGGTAAAGTCCTGGGCGCGCGCGACTGGCAAGGTGGAGTTGCGAGGAATGACTTTCTCTACCAAACCGCCCATGGTTTCTAGACCTAGTGAAAGCGGGATGACATCCAGCAACAGCAAATCATCATCATGACGATTGCCCGCCAGGATATTAGCCTGGATGGCTGCTCCTAAGGCAACCACTTGATCAGGATCGAGGTTGGTCAATGGGTCTTGGCCGAAAAAGCTGGTGACGGCATGGCGTACTTGCGGCATGCGTGTCGCGCCACCGACTAGCACCACACCCTGGACTTCCTTCACGTCAAGTGAGGCATCACGCAGCGCTTTGCGTATCGGGGTTAATGTGCGGTTCAGCAATTGTTGGGTAAGTGTGTGAAATTCTGTCTGGCTTAGGCTCAAGTCAACGATCTCACCGTCACTGAGTACGGCAGTGATACTTGCGCTAGCGTGCTCGGTGAGCCACTCCTTGGCTTCCCTGGCCTTGGTCATAAGCAGGCGCGTATCCGCAGGGGTGAGTGGTTGCAGGCGAGCTTGTTCCAGTATCCAGCAGAAAATACGACGATCAAAGTCGTCACCACCAAGGGCAGAGTCCCCATTGGTGGATAGCACTTCAAAGACCCCTTTACTCAGGCGCAGGATGGATACATCGAATGTGCCGCCACCAAGGTCATAAATGACATAAATACCTTCTGATGAGTTATCCAAACCGTAAGCTACAGCGGCGGCTGTGGGTTCATTCAGCAGGCGCAGCACATTGATGCCAGCCAGCCGGGCGGCATCCTTGGTGGCTTGACGTTGTGCATCATCAAAATAGGCTGGGACGGTAATCACGGCACCGGTTAATTCTCCACCTAATGCTTGTTCAGCACGGGCCTTAAGGGCTTGCAGAATGTCAGCAGACACTTCAACCGGGCTCTTGATCCCAGCGCGAGTGTCGATTTGCACCATGCCTGGTGTCTCAATGAAACGGTATGGTAGGTGGCTGGTATCGCCAATATCGTTCAAGCCACGGCCCAGGAAGCGCTTGACCGATACAATGGTGTTTTGCGGATCCTGGCTTTGCTGCAATTGGGCAGGGTAGCCAACCTCAATCTGCCCGTCAGCAGTGTAATGCACGACAGAGGGCAACAGAGCATGCCCAGTTTCATCTAGCAGTACAGTGCTGAGGCCGCTACGCACGGTTGCAACCAATGAGTTGGTCGTGCCCAGGTCTATTCCCACCGCCAGGCGATGCTGGTGGGGGGCGGCGCTCATGCCGGGTTCTGATATCTGTAATAAAGCCATAGCGTGCGGTTATTCGTCTTCCAGTTTGCTGATCTTGTGTTCGACATCACTACGAATCTTGTCGATGAAACTCAATTTGCGCACAGTGCCCGAGGCTTCTTGCCATGCATGTTGTTGGTCAAGGTGATTGGCCAGGCTATCTTCTAGTGTCATGGCTTCTGCGCGCATATCCTTGAGCAAGCGATCCAATACTGTGATATTGCCCTCATCAAATGCATCCTCTGCAGTCTCGCGCCATTCCATTTGCAGCATGAGGAAGTCGGCGGGCATGGTGGTATTGCTCTCTTCTTGCGTATCTATGCCTTGTAATTGCAACAGGTAGCGTGCGCGAGAAGTTGGGTGCTTGAGCGTGTGATAGGCTTCATTCGCCTGGGTCGCCCATTGCATAGACTGCATGCGCTCGCTTGGTGACGCGGCAACAAAGCGATCTGGGTGTACTTCTGCTTGCAATTTGCGATAACGCTGATCCAACAGGGTCATATCCAGTGAGAACTGGATTGGCAAGCCAAACAATGCAAAATAATTCTGCTGTAAATTAGACATAAAGGAAGGGTTTGAACTGAATGGGGCAGTGCAGTTAACACACTGCCTTAAGCTGAGGGGCGCGGCTTATACCGTAAAGCTTTCACCGCAGCCACATTCATCCTTGACGTTAGGATTGTTGAACTTGAACCCCTCGTTAAGGCCCTCCTTGGCAAAGTCCAGCTCAGTACCGTCAATGTAGACTAGACTCTTGGGGTCGACGATCACCTTGACATCGTGACTGTCGAACACTACGTCTTCAGCATGGATGTCATCAACAAACTCTAGCGTATAAGCCATGCCGGAACAGCCAGTGGTTTTGACGCCCAAGCGCAGGCCAACACCCTTGCCGCGGTTGGCAAGGAATTTCTGCACGCGTTTGGCAGCAGTTTCTGTGAGCGAGATTGCCATGTGAGTTCCGTCCTTTACGCTGCCTGTTCGTCCTTGGTGCCTTGTTTGGCTTTGAGGTCAGCCACTGCTGCGCGAATGGCGTCTTCAGCCAGCACTGAGCAGTGAATCTTGACCGGTGGCAGTGCCAATTCTTCGGCAATATCGGAGTTCTTGATTTCCATCGCCTGGTCCAGGGATTTGCCCTTGATGAGTTCAGTCACGAGCGAACTGGAAGCAATCGCGGAACCGCAACCATAGGTCTTGAACTTGGCATCTTCAATAATACCTTGGTCGTTGACCTTGATTTGCAGTTTCATTACGTCGCCGCAGGCTGGAGCGCCAACCATGCCAGTGCCGACAGAAGGGTCGTTCTTGTCCATAGAGCCAACGTTACGTGGGTTCTCGTAGTGGTCGAGTACTTTGTCTGAATAAGCCATTTTTTTACTCCTTAATGTGCCAATATGCCGAGAGTTATACTGTGTCTCAACGATATTGGCAGGTCATGTATCTCATGTATTAATACCGCTTTGATCGGCAGGCCATATACCCAGGCGCTTATTTAATGCGCTGCCCACTCGACCGTATTCAGGTCTACACCATCCAAGTGCATTTCCCAGAGCGGGGAGAGTTCACGCAATTTGCCAATCTTGCTCTTCATCAACTCTACGGTGTAATCAATATCTTCTTCTGTGGTGAAGCGCCCGATAGAGAAGCGGATGGAGCTATGTGCTAATTCGTCTGAACGTCCCAATGCCCGCAGGACATAAGAAGGTTCCAGGCTGGCCGAAGTACAGGCGGAACCGCTGGAAACCGCAATGTCCTTGACTGCCATGATCAGCGACTCACCTTCTACGAAGTTGAAGCTGATATTCAGGTTGTGAGCAACGCGATGTTCCAGATCGCCATTGACGTACACCTCATCAATCTCCTGCAAGCCCTTGAGCAGACGGTCACGCAATATGCGGATACGGACGTTTTCGCTATCCATTTCCTCACGGGCAATACGGAATGCTTCACCCATACCAACGATCTGGTGTGTAGCCAGCGTGCCGGAACGCATGCCGCGCTCATGGCCACCGCCGTGCATTTGTGCCTCAATGCGTATACGAGGCTTGCGACGTACATACAGCGCGCCAATACCCTTGGGGCCATAGGTCTTGTGGGCAGAGAAGCTCATCAAGTCCACAGGCAGTTTTTGCAGGTCTATATGCACCTTGCCAGTTGCCTGTGCCGCATCAACGTGGAAAATTACGCCTTGCTCGCGACAAATGTTACCGAGTGCTTCAATATCCTGAATAACGCCAATCTCGTTATTCACCAGCATCACGGATGCCAGTACAGTATCTGGGCGCAAGGCAGCCTTGAATTTTTCTAGGTCAACGAGGCCATTGGTTTCTGGGACCAGATATGTTGCTTCGTAACCCAGTCTTTCCAGTTCGCGCACTGTATCGATCACGGCTTTGTGCTCGGTTTGTACGGTAACGATATGTTTGCCCTTGGAGGGGCTGTAAAAATTGGCTGCGCCTTTGATCGCCAGATTGTTGGACTCGGTGGCGCCAGAGGTCCAGACAATCTCGCGCGGGTCTGCATTTACCAACTTGGCTACTTCTTCACGTGCATTTTCCACGGCTTTTTCCGCTGTCCAGCCAAAAGAGTGACTGCGTGAAGCGGGGTTGCCGAAATGTTCGGTCAAGTAAGGGATCATCTTTTCCGCTACCCGTGGATCAAGTGGGGTAGTGGCTGAATAATCCAGATAAATAGGCGTACGTACTGTCATTTTGCGATTCCTAAACTGCGATAGCAGTTAACTTTCTCAATCTTGTGAGTTCACCTTCCAGTGCTTGCAGGAAGGCCTCCACTTCATGTAATTCATTATTATTGCCAAAGCTCACGCGAATCGCACCACGTGCGATGTCGGGGTGTATGCCCATGGCGAGTAACACATGACTAGGCTCGGTGTTATCGCTGGAGCATGCGGAGCCACTGGCTACTGCAAAACCCTGCTTATCCAGTGCCATCACCAACGTTTCACCTTCAATGCCCTCAAAGGCAAAGAAGCTGGTGTTGGGCAGACGTTCAGCACCAGCACCAAAAATGACGGCACCTAGATGATGCAGACCTTGTTCCAGACGCTCACGTAATACAGCCAATTTTCCTTGACGATCTCTCGCCTCGTTGGCTGCCAATTGACAGGCAGCACCAAAGCCCACAATCGCGGCAATGTTCTCGCTACCGCTTCTCAAACCTTTTTCCTGACCGCCGCCATACAGCAGTGGTTGAATATCGATCCGCTTATCCATAATCAATGCCCCTGCACCTTGGGGGCCATTAATCTTGTGCGATGAGAGACTCATGGCATGGACGTTCAGGTGACTGAAATCTACGTCAATCTTACCCAATGCCTGCACTGCATCGGTATGCATATAAGCTTTGTGCTGGCGGGCAATTTCACCCAGAGCAGCAATGTCTTGGATTACACCAGTTTCGTTATTGGCCAACATTATGGACACAATGTCGACCTTATTTTTCAATATGGTCTCTAAAGCGCTTGTTTCAACTTGTCCATGTAGATTGCAGCCGACTCGATCCAGTGCCCAACCTTGCCACCTAAGTGCTTCTGCTGGCCTTGAAACCGCCGGGTGTTCTAGGCTGCTGATGGCAATCCGGCCTTTTTCCAGTGCTTGTGCTACACCAGTGATAGCGAGATTGTCAGCCTCGGTGCCCCCGCTAGTGAAAATCACTTGTGAGGGGTGTGTTCCTACTGCATCAGCAACCTGTTCCCTGGCTTGGTCAATGGCATTGCGTGCTGAGCGGCCAAAGATATGGCGGCTGGTGGCATTGCCTTGCTGCTCTGACAAATAGGGTAGCATCGCCTGTAACACGTTTGGGTGTAGGGCGCTGGTGCCATTGTTGTCAAAGTAGGTGGCGCGACGCATTTCGATGGCCTCGATTTAGGCGGCAACCTGTACTGGTGAGCGTGAGTTTTCGCGGCGCACAGTGAAGCGGATTTCCTTGCCTTCGCGCTGAGAAGCCACCAAATCTGCCAGGGCAACGCCAGAGAGGTAATCAAGTATCTTGGCATTCAGGCTGGACCAGAGGTCATGTGTCATGCAGGGCTTGCCTTCATGGCAGTTTTCTTTGCCACCACATTGAGTCGCGTCAATTAACTCGTCCACTGCGGTAATGATGTCAGAGACGGAAATGTCGTGATGATTCTTGGCTAGGCGATAACCGCCGCCTGGGCCGCGGACGCTTTTTACCAGGCCATTACGGCGCAGGCGGCTGAAAAGTTGCTCAAGATAGGAAAGGGAAATGCCTTGGCGCTCGCTAATGCCAGCAAGCGTGACTGGCTTCTCCTCTTCATTGAGGGCCAGATCCAGCATCGCAGTCACTGCAAAACGGCCTTTGGTGGTTAATCGCATGTTCAGTTCCTAAAGTTGTTCGAATGGTGCGCCGCTACTGGATTGTGGCGACTGTTTCATGGCAAGTTTCTAGGATAAAATTCTAGAATACCTGAACACTTTAGTCAACTATTTTGTTGATGGAGTTCACATCAAAAGCTTGTCCCACTTCTGTATCTGTTTCGATGTCAGCGCCTAGCTTGGCTAGCTGCTCCTTGACGGTTTGTAACTGGGCATCTTGAAGAGCAATATGTTCAATCAGGGTGTGAATCGCCTTGTTTAAAGGGTCATTCATATTGTCACTCACCGCATAAGCTGCAAAGCTGATCTTGCCTGATACAGCATCTTGCTGGCGAGGTTCTTCCTGATCAATTAGTCGGGCGGGAATGCCGACGGCTGTGGCATTGTCCGGCACATCCTTGACAACAACGGCATTGGAGCCAATCTTGGCTTTTGCGCCTATAGTGATCGGGCCGAGCACCTTTGCGCCTGCGCCAATCACAACGCCACTTGATAATGTTGGGTGGCGTTTACCCTTGTTCCATGAAGTACCGCCCAGGGTGACACCATGATAAAGCGTGCAGTCATCGCCGATGATGGCTGTTTCCCCAATCACGACGCCCATGCCGTGGTCAATGAAAACGCGCCTGCCAATCACAGCGCCGGGGTGGATTTCAATGCCGGTCAGCCAGCGTGCAATATATGAGCTAAATCGCGCCAGCCAATAAAAGCGCATCTGCCAAAGCCAGTGCGAGACGCGATGGATGAGCAGGGCATGAACGCCAGGGTAGGTAGTCAGGATTTCCCAGCGCGTGCGAGCTGCAGGGTCTCGCTCGAATACGACATTGATGTCTTCTTTGATTTTGCTGAACATCCTACTATTTTACTCTGAAATGCGATGCAGGCGTTATGTCTCAGGGAGAAGGCGGTGCTGGCGGATGTGGTGTCTGTGTGGCGCTAAGTATGCCGCGCAGGATATTCACTTCCTCTTTTTCCAACCCTGCGCGCCCATACATCCGGCGTAGACGCTGCATCAGGCGCTTGGGCTGTGCTGGGTTCAGAAAGCCAATTTCAACCAATACTTGTTCCAGGTGAGTGTAAAAGCGCTCAACGTCGTCATTGGTCGCCATGGGAGCTGGTTCGGTACCTGATGGCTGTGGGTTGTTCAGTGTGGCCATGCGTAGTTCATAGCTAATCACCTGTACCGCTGCCGCGAGATTGAGTGATGAGTATTCAGGGTTAGCCGGAATCATAGCCAGTAGTTGGCAGTGATCAAGCTCGGCATTGGAAAGTCCGCTCATTTCCGTGCCAAACACGATGGCAACAGGGGTGTGGTGGGCTGTGGCTACTGCGCGCTGTACACCTTCGTGTGCGGAGACTAACTCATGCGAGAGTTCACGCCGACGGGCACTCATGCCAATAGCAAGGGTGGTACCTTGTAGTGCTTCTGTCAGACTGTCGCATACCAAGGCACGCTCCAGAATGTCTGTTGCCCCTGATGCCATGGCAATGGCCTCTGCATGGGGGAATGTTTTGGGGTTTACCAGCACCAGTTGGGATAGTCCCATGGTCTTCATGGCGCGTGCTGCTGCGCCTATATTACCGGGATGGCTAGTCTGGCAGAGCACGATACGTATTTGTTGTAGCAGGTTGGGTTTGGATGTCATGGCAATAAAGCTTAAAATAGCATTTTACCAGTTTAGGGCGTGTGCTTAAGAAAGCACAAGTTGCCTCTGTTCTTTAAAACCAGCCCGGCTTGCCGGGAAATCAATACGGAAAGAATCTATGCATTTGTTGAACAATGCGGTCAAGGCCGCTCGCCGTGCAGGCGATATTATCAATCGTGGCTCGTTGGATGTGGGTGCCTTGACAGTGCGTAGCAAGGACTATAACGATTTCGTCAGTGAAATCGACCACGCCGCCGAAGCCGCCATCATTGATGTGCTGAAAAATGCGTATCCTGACCATGGTTTTTTTGGCGAGGAAAGTGGCAAGCAGGACGAAGACGCTGAAAATGTCTGGATCATTGATCCGCTAGATGGCACAACCAACTTCCTGCATGGGTTCCAGCAATATTCCGTTTCGATTGCGCTCAGGCAAAGGGGCCTGATCACACGTGCTGTGATCTATGATCCTAGCCGTAATGATCTGTTTACCGCGATTCGTGGTGGTGGTGCGTTTCTCAACAATAAGCGCATCCGCGTGACGAATCGTCCCAAGTTGCAAGATTCCTTGATTGGCACTGGTTTTCCGTTCCGTGATTTCACGCATTTCGAGACCTATCTCGGCATGTTCAAGGATATGGTGAAGAAAACTGCCGGCTTGCGTCGCCCCGGCTCCGCTGCGCTAGATTTGGCCTATGTTGCTGCGGGTTGGTTTGATGGGTTCTGGGAAATCGGCTTGTCTACCTGGGATATTGCTGCAGGTTCCTTGCTGGTGCATGAGGCTGGTGGCTTGGTAGGCGATTTTGAGGGTAATGAAGGCTTCTTGGAGAGTGGCAATATCGTGGCCGCCAACCCTAAGGTATTTGCGCAAATGTTGCAAGTGCTGGCGCCACATTTGACTGAAGAGTTGAAGAGCCAAAAGAAGTAGCAACTGAGGGCAGCAGATGTTGCCCTTTTTTCATCTGATTTTCCATAAAAAAAGCCAGCGTGAGTTTTCACGCTGGCACTACACTATGGAGAAGTTGCAAAGAACATGGAGTGAACTCTTAACTTCTGTGGAGCATTCTAATCAGTCGATCATTGCGTTGCTGTAGGAATGTGTCACTTGGGAGTGGGGAAATGTTCATTTGTATTTCGTGCTGAATGGATAGGTGTCGGGACTTTTTCCCGTTTCTGTTTTCGGAGAACTGATTTAAATTGCGCAATCACTCGCAACTGCCTGATCTATCACGTTCGCCGATGAACCTAAAATTACGTCTCAACTTGATCATTACCTTGTTGCTGGCAACAGTATTGTTACTAGCAGCAGTGATGATGATCCACAACGCACGGGATGATGTGCGTGCGGAGGTGCAATCCACTGCAACGCTGGCCATGCACTTACTGGATGCAGAAATACTGCATTACACCTCTGATTTTGGTTGGTTGCGGGAAACCAACGGTCAAAATTCCAACTCGATGTTCCGCTTGCACAGCCTGGGCAATGTCCGTCATTTACGCATTGAGTTTTTTGATGCAAATGGACGGTTAAGAGATAGCAATATTGAAGGCGATAAGCAAGAACCAACTTCTTGGTTAGTACGGGCGATGGGATTTATTTCGCCTGCTATGCCTGAAATCCGTCGCAAGATATTTGCAAATGGCCGCATGATAGGCGAGCTGGTCGTGACGCCTGACCCCAGCTATGAAATTCAGGAAGTGCTCGGCGATATCATGGGGCTGCTGTTGTTGGTCGCGATCTTTTTTGTGGCGGTCAATGCCTTGGTGTATTGGGCTGTTGGTCGAGCAATGCGGCCAGTGGATAGCGTGATGACTGCATTGAACGAGCTGGAGCGTGGCAACTTGCAAGCCAGGTTGCCAGAGTTTGAATTGCCAGAGTTGGCCGGGATTAGTCGTAAATTCAATGCTATGGCCGAAACCCTGGAAAAAAGCATACATAATAACCATCGGCTTACCCAGCAGATGATTCGTCTGCAAGAAGATGAGCGTAAAAATCTCGCACGCGACCTACATGACGAAATCGGACAATACCTGACGGCGGTACATGTAGATGCTTCTGCCATCCTTAATGCCAAGAATATAGATGGGGCCAAGGAGAGCGCAAAAGCGATCAGTGTCGTAGCCAGGCAAATGATGGACATCGTGCACGATATGTTGCAGAGGCTACGCCCCTCGGGTCTGGATGCGTTTGGCCTTAGCACTGCCGTGACTGATCTCGTCAATACCTGGAAGCAACGCAACCAGCAAGTGACTGTCAATCTTGATATTCCGGAGCGACTGGATGATGTTGAGGATGAAACCACGGCGATTGCGATTTATCGTATCGTGCAGGAATGTCTGACCAATGTTACCCGACATGCCCATGCTAGCCAGGTAGACATACGTATCGGGATTGAGGGGGATATGGTGAGGATTGATGTTGAGGACAATGGGCGAGGATTTAATACTGCAGAATTACCATCCGGCTTTGGTTTGGCTGGTATGAGGGAGCGTGTAGAAGGCCTGGGAGGGTATTTCTCACTAGAAAGTGCGTTAGCTGCTGGCGCGCGTATCAATGTTGAGCTGCCATTACAAGAATCAGTAGGGGAAAAGCAATGAGTGTGAATATTCGCGTCATGTTGGTGGATGATCATGAGGTCGTCCGCTCTGGTTTGCGGCGCCTTCTTGAACAGAATGATGGGGTTGAGGTCATTGCCGAGGCCGACAGCGGGGAGCAGGCTTACCAATCTTATGGCGAACATTTGCCCGATGTGGTCGTGATGGACATGTCCATGCCCGGCATGGGTGGGCTTGAAGCCTTGCGGAGAATTATTGCGCGTTACCCTCAGGCGCGCGTGATTATATTCTCCATGCATGAAAATGCAGCATTTGCATCACAGGCATTGGGGGCCGGCGCTAGGGCATATGTCGCCAAATCGGGTGCGGCAGATGACTTGGTTCAGGCGGTACGTGAAGTTGCTCTGGGCAAGGGATATCTCAGCCCTGGTATTGCACAGCAGATTGCCCTGCAGACGCTTTCTGGTAGTGACGATCCGACGCGATTATTGTCTGCACGTGAGTTTGAAGTGTTTCGCTTACTGGCGGCAGGTAAGGGGATCGAAGAGATTTCCACTATTCTGAAAATCAGTCAGAAAACCGTGGCCAATTACCAGACATTGCTGAAACAGAAGTTGGGTATTACCAGTCCTATCGAACTGGTGCGCTTGGCAATCAAGCATGGCGTGATTGAAGGATAATGTGGCGCTAGTGTGGCATGAATGACTGGATGTGATTTTCGGGAGTAATTCCCAATATTTTTGGGGAATTAATGCAATAGCTGATTGATTAGCTTAAGCATACGATGTGACTTAACAGCTTGGGTTTTTCGTAAGATGTTCTGCCATCAAGCCTGTTGTTCACTCCATACTAAGGATTTACCAAAACCAGGATGAAACCTGGTTTTTTTTTGTCGGCAAATTATTCGCGCTGTTGAGTAATGCCGAAGCGTATCGCCATGTGCACCAATTGCCCTGTAGTCTGCACGTTGAGTTTCTGGCGCACTTGGGTCTGAATGTTGGCGGCAGTTTTGTAGCCGATATGCAATTGTTCAGCGATACCACTCAATGAAACGCCTTCAGCGATGCGGCGGAATACCTCAAACTCTCGAGGGGAGAGTTTTTCCAATGGGTTTTCGGTAGGAGTGAAGCGATCCATGGCGAGGTGCTGTGCCAATTCGTGTCCAATGTAGCGCCCGCCTCGTAGCACTTGCTTTACCGCTTCCAGCAGCACTTCCGGCGCATCAGTTTTCACGACATAACCCTTGGCACCTGCTTGCATGGCACGGGCAGCATAGATGTTGTCGTTATGCATGCTGAAAATAATGAGGCGTGCATTCGCATCTCTCGCAATAATGCGATGCAGGGTTTCCAGTCCGCCAATGCCAGGCATGTCCAGATCAAGAATGCCTAAGTCCGGATGATGTTCCTGCCATAGCGTGCAGGCACGTTCGCCATTTTCTGCTTCGGCGGTCACTTGATAGCCGGCGTTTTCCAATAAGGTGCGTAAACCGCTACGTACTACTGCATGGTCATCTGCCAACAGTATCTTTTGAGCCATATCTATTAACTTTCTTGAATTGCCTTGGAGGCGGTACTAAAAGGGAGAGTGGCCGAAATAACGACACCTTTCACCTTGCTGTGCACGTTAAACACGCCGCCTTCGGCTTCAACACGTTCGCGCATGCCTGAGAGGCCAAAGCCAGCCCTGGGAGAGTGAGGGTTGAAGCCAACGCCGTCATCACGTACTTCTATTGTGACTGTGTCGGAGAGAATCCCGCGGGTGCGCATCAGCTTGATAGAGATGTGGCTGGCTTGGGCGTGGCGTGCAATATTGGTCAAAGATTCTTGCACAATGCGATAAGCTACGATGCTGGTTTTTTCTGGCAGGCTTAAGCAGCTTTTATCCAATGATAGTTGGCAATCAATGCCAGGTTGCTGTTTTTGCCATTCGCTGACCAGTTGTTCGATGGCTTCTACAAGCCCATGCGCATCCAGCGCAGTAGGGCGCAGGCGATGAATTAATCCACGCACTGCTAGTTGAATATGTTCTACATGTGAATGGATACGAGTAGAAAATTCTCCCAGGGGATATGGTTTGTCCTTGGGAAGGCTGGCTAATTCCAGGCGAATTGCTGTGAGGTATTGGCCCATTTCATCATGAATTTCCCGCGCGATATTACGGCGTTCTTCTTCTTGAACTTCCATGGCATGGCGTGCCAGGGCCTGATTTTCTTTCAATAAAACTGCTAGCTCACGCTCAGCGAGGTGTTGTTCAGTAATGTCTGAAAAAAATCCATAGATATTTTTCTCGGGCAATTGTGGGTTATCCAAAGCGCGTGTCAGCCTTGCCATGACAATCCATGGGGCATGATCTGGCCGGGCGACAGTGAGCTCTGCAATATCTACTTTTTCTACGGAATGTAATTTCTTGCAAAGCTCATCCCAGTGTTTGCCAATCGCTTTTCTTAAGTTCAGGGTGGATTCGCTGTTGCCAGACATCGTGCTAAACGCTTGGTTGCAGAACAGAATGTTGCCATTTGTGTCTGCAATGAAATTGCCGCATAAACTTTGATCAAACAACGTCTTGAACATACGTTGGCTTTCCTGCGAAGCATGTTCAGCTTCTTCCCTACGATTGATTTCAGCCATGACTTCGCGCATACGCCGACGTGAGAACCAAATAGCGACAAATGCTGCAGTGAAGAGGACGAGGGGGAATTCATCCAATTGCAAGGACTCGTGAGCCAGTGCCCAGGCAATGAATTTTTCTGAGAGATCCAGTTTTGCCGAGAGGAGAAAGACACTCAGGATGATCATCATGGCAACAATGAAATCACGGGCAGACTGAGAAATGCGTGTCCAGAATGTGCTCAGGTTGGGGCGGTATGGAATGGTGCTCATTATCACGATATTGTGAAGACATCATTCATTGCTTGGAAGTGATTTTTTCCTGAAATCGCTTGCTAGGCCTGGATTTGTGAGTTTTTCCTGAGTTTGTGGGTGATTAATTTTTATTTACATTGAAATATTTTCAACACATATTCGGGATTTATTCCCAATATTATTTGTGATTAATTCCTCTTCTTGGATTGAACCAATCCTTGGAAACTCTCACCCTATCTTCGGTTACAAATTTTTACAATTAAATAATACCGGTGATATTTATGGAGAAGTGCTGGGAAACATCGTTTTATCCAGCGTTCAATGATTTTGAGAGGGAATTCAAAAGTGATTAAAAAACCAATGATGGGGATGGCAGCCTTGATTCTGACCATGCCAGCATTTGCAGCTGAGCAGGCAAGTCAACAGGATGCTTCAGGGGATAGTAAGGAGAGCATTGTTGCAGACAAGGTTAAAGTCACCAGTATTTTGCCGGACCGCCTGGAGGCTATGCCAGGTTCTTTCAATGTGATAGATGAGGTAACTCTTGAGGAGCGTCGCCCATTTACAGTAATTGAGGCGTTACGGTCTGTTCCTGGTGTACATATCGTTGATGAGACAGCTTTTGGTTTAAATTTGAATATTGGTGTCCGTGGACTAAATCCCCGCCGTACACAGCGTACGCTTTTAATGGAAGATGGTATGCCATTGTTTTTGGCACCATATGGTGATCCTTCTGCCCATTATTCAACCCCACTGGATCGTGTGCAACGCGTAGAAGTCGTCAAAGGTTCTGGTCAAATCTTGTATGGACCTCAAACAGTTGGCGGCATGATTAACTTTGTTACAAAACCTGTTCCCAAGGAATTTCAGGCAAGTGTAACTGTCATGGGTGGTAACAATAATTTCAAAGGTGGTCACGTCAATATTGGTACTGGCGGAGACTGGGGTGGCATTATGATTGATGCCGTTAATAAAAGCGGTGACGGCATCCGCAAAGGGCATGACTTTGAGATTAATGAGTTGACCGTCAAAGGACAATTAAATCTTAGTGATTCTCAGCGTATTATCACTAAGATGGGATGGTATGAAGAAAATTCAATTATTACTGAAGCAGGATTAGACACTGCACGTTATGCAGCCGATCCACGTGGCAATGCTTTTGGTCGTAATAATCAATTTGAACATACACGAAAGAGTTTGCAGTTCATACATGAGTTGGATATTAGCGAAAAGGCTAAGTTAAGAACTCAGATGTACTACGTAGACTCTGAGAGAGCCTCTTATCGTCAGACTGATGACTCTACAGATCAAATGACAGCTAATCCTGCTACAGGCTGTACAGGTGCACAACGTACAAATTATGAGGGTGCTGCATCTTTATGTGGTAATAAAATGCGCCCTAGAACTTATACCTATTATGGCATTGAGCCAAGATTAGATTTTAGTCATAGCTTATTTGGTTTAGAAAGTGATGCTGTAATTGGATTTCGTTATCACGTTGAAGAGATCAATAGAAAGCGTTACAACGGCATAACTCCAAGAGCTCGTGAAAATGATCCTGGGTCTTTATTGCGTGATGATAGCGATATCGACATCAAGGCATTATCTTGGTACGGACAAAATACTGTATATCTTGGAGATTTTGCTGTTACTCCAGGGCTTCGAGTAGAGAGGCTTGAACAGCGTAATAAGCTTAATACTGTTGGTTTTAATCCATCAGGAATAAGTGACTCCACATCTGACACCACTTATTTACCAGGTATCGGTTTAGCTTGGAATGGAATAGCAAATACTACAATATTTGCTGGTATTCATCGCGGATTTTCACCTCCTAGGCCAGACCGCGACCTTGATCCTACTCGCGCATTAGGAGCAGGTCCCGAGAAAAGCACTAATACGGAAATTGGCGTCAGAAGTCATTACTTCAAGGGTATTACTTTTGAAAGTACTTTATTCAATATTGACTTTGACAATATGGTGGTTGGACCCGTGAATGGGCAATTCCGTAATGCTGGCAAAGCACAACATACCGGGATTGAGTTTGCTGGACGTATAGATTTAGGAACTATTTACAATACACCACATAATTTTTATGCAATGGCTAATTATACAAGTCTGTTTACCGCGAAGTTTAGAAGCGATAATCCGACAGATAGCATTGAAAAGGGTAATCGCCTTCCATATGCGCCAAGGGATATGGCGTCTGTATCTTTCGGTTATTCTCATCCTGTAGGTATTGATGCGCGTATTGGGATTGATTATGTCAGCAAGCAATATGTTGATAATGCCAATACTCGTATTGAAAATGCCGCCGGTACACAAGGTATTATTCCTTCTTATACAGTATTAAATGCGTCTGCTAACTATCGACCAGTCGGTAGCAAGGCTACATTCTTTGTTAGTGCATACAACTTGGCTGATAAAGATTATCTGGTAAGCCGAATAGATGGAAAGTTTGTTGGGCGTGATCGTCAGGTGTTTGGTGGTATCCGCTATGATTTTTAAGGCGTAACAAATCCTTCCTCTGGCTTTTTGCTGGAGTAGTTGTGTTTACGCCCCGTTATCGGGGCGTTTTTTTTGCGTGGTGGGCATGGTGAAGGCAGCGTTATAATCACGGTTTGTGGTGAAGTGCCGCGATTGGCCGGCATGTGAGAATAGGCGATCAGTTTGAGTCATACAGATAATTCCTCAGAACAACATACCCCAATGATGCGCCAGTATCTTGGTATCAAGGCGCAATATCCCGATATGCTGGTGTTTTACCGCATGGGGGATTTTTATGAGTTATTCCATGATGATGCTGAGAAAGCTGCACGTTTGCTGGGCATTACGCTGACTAAGCGTGGTAGCTCGAATGGGGAGCCTATACGCATGGCAGGGGTGCCTTATCATGCTGCCGAGCAGTATCTGGCTAAGCTTGCTAAGCTGGGTGAGGCGGTCGCTATTTGTGAGCAGGTGGGTGACCCGGCCAAGAGCAAGGGGCCGGTAGAGCGGCAGGTGACGCGTATCCTGACGCCTGGCACGCTCACAGATGCAGCTTTGCTGGATGATACACGGGATAACCTGCTGCTGGCGATTGCTCAGGGGGACGGTGTGCTAGGGTTAGCACGTATCAATCTTGCTTCGGGGCGCTTTGTTTTGAGTGAGATAGCCTCGGGAGTATTGGCACAGGAATTAGAGCGTATTAGCCCCGCTGAAATTCTTTATCCGGATGATTTTTCCCATGCTGCACTGGCACCGGTCAAGTGCTCAAAAAAACGGTTAGCACCTTGGCAGTTTGATCTGGACTCATCATTACAAACCCTGACCAAGCAGTTTGATACTTACGACTTGGATGGCTTTGGTTGTGCAGGTATGCAAGCAGCCATTATGGCGGCTGGAGCTTTGCTGGATTACGTCAAGCATACGCAGCGCACCAGCTTGCCACATATCCAGGGGCTCACCGTAGAACAGGGTAGCCAATTCATCCAGCTGGATGCAGCAACGCGTCGTAACCTGGAAATTGACCAGACCTTGCGCGGAGAGTCTGTCCCTACTTTATATTCTTTGCTAAATACCACGGTGACAGCCATGGGCGCGCGCTTGTTGCGCCATTGGTTGCATCATCCTTTGCAGCACCAACCTGACATTCAGGCGCGCTTGCAGGCCGTGACCAGTTTGCATGTGCAATACGATGTATTGCGCCCATTGTTGCGCAATATCGGGGACATTGAGCGTATGAGCACGCGCGTTGCCTTGAAGACGGCTCGTCCACGCGATTTATCAGGCTTGCGTGATAGTTTGCGCCAACTGCCATTGTTGCAGCAATCATTGCAAGTGGCGGATAGCGGACTATTACATGCGCTATCGCAGCAGCTTGATGTAGCACAAGACTCCCTGGAGCTTTTGCTCGCGGCGGTGAAGGATGAGCCTGCGGCAGTGTTACGCGAAGGAGGCGTGATTGCTGATGGTTTCGATGCAGAGCTGGATGAGCTACGAGGTATCCAGAACAATTGCGGCGAATTCTTGCTCAAGTTTGAGGCACTGGAGCGCGAGCGTAGTGGTATCAGCAATCTCAAGGTGGAATACAACAGTGTGCATGGTTTCTATATTGAGATCAGCCGGGCGCAGGCTGAAAAGGTACCTGCTGAGTATCGTCGTCGGCAGACCTTGAAGAATGTCGAGCGGTACATTACTCCCGAACTGAAGACGTTCGAGGATAAAGTGCTGTCTGCCAATGATCGTGCGTTGGCGCGTGAAAAAGCCTTGTTTGATGCATTGCTTGAACAATTGCAACCCGCATTGGCTACATGGCAACGTAACGCGGAGGCGGTGGCCCAACTGGATGTATTGGCAGCGTTTGCCGAGCGTGCTGACGTGTTGAAGTACGTTGCCCCGGAGTTTAGTGACGAAGCCGGGCTTACCATTGTGGATGGCCGCCATCCGGTGGTCGAGCAATTGACGCAGCCTTTTATCGCCAATAGTGTCGTGTTGTCACCGTTCCGCCAGTTGTTACTGATTACTGGGCCTAATATGGGTGGTAAATCGACCTATATGCGGCAAACGGCATTGATTGTTCTGCTTGCGCACTGCGGCTGTTTTGTACCGGCCAAAGTAGCCAAGATTGGCCCAATAGATCGTATATTTACTCGTATTGGCGCATCGGATGATCTGGCTGGCGGACGATCCACATTCATGGTGGAAATGACCGAGACTGCCAATATCCTGCACAACGCTACTGAACAAAGCCTGGTGTTACTAGATGAAATCGGGCGTGGTACGTCTACCTTTGATGGTTTGTCCCTGGCATGGGCGGTAGCCAAACAGCTATTGGAAAAAAACCGTAGCTATACCCTGTTTGCCACGCATTACTTTGAGCTGACCAGGATCAGTGAGGAATTCAAGCATGCTGCCAATGTGCATTTGGATGCTGTTGAGCATGGTAGTGGTATCGTGTTCTTGCATAATGTAGAGGATGGCCCAGCAAGCCAGAGTTATGGGTTGCAAGTTGCGCAGCTGGCGGGGATTCCGCGAGCGGTGGTGAACGCCGCCAAGCGCAAACTGATGCAATTGGAGCAAAGCCAGGTGTTACAGCAGTCAACGGCAGGGCAGGGAGACATGTTTGTTGCAGTGGAAAATGCGCCCGAGCCGGAGTTGCATCCTGCGGTATCAGAGCTGGACCAGATTGAGCCGGATGAATTAACACCAAGGCAAGCGCTGGATATTTTGTACAAATTGAAAAAATTAATATAAATATCGGAAATAATTAGACATATTTTTGAAACAACTCCCTGCCAGAATATAAACCGTAGTCCTTACCGGGGCTGCGGTTTTTTCATTAAAGGATCCCAAAAGGAAGATATGGTAGTCGAGTATTTCATCAAGATAGTTATTCCCGTGGTATTTGCATCATTCGTGGCTGTGATCGGCTGGTTTGCCGGTGAAAAGCTGGGTGCAATGATCGCTGGTGGCGTTTCTCTGGCTGTAGCAATTGGTTGGACCAGCTATAGCTGGGCATTGTCCATGAGGCAGTCGCGTATCAATGAGCGCTTGGCCAAGCGTAAGCAAGCGCGTGCCAAGAAGGCAGTTCGTAGGGTTTCCTGCGCATAATATGAGTTAAGCGGTTTTAAATGCCGCCCTGAATATGAAAAAGGCAGCCATATGGCTGCCTTTTTATTTGCGTTGGTTCTAACCACAAGTTAGAACCAACCTTGAGATTTTTTAGTGGTGGTGGCCACCTGCGCCATGCACATGACCATGCTCGACTTCTTCCTTGCCTGCTTCACGCACGGCAGTGACAGAAGCCTTGAATAACACACGCTCGCCAGCCCAGGGGTGGTTACCATCGACAATGACCTTGCCATCTTCAATGTTGGTCACGGTGTACAGTACGATATCGCCGGTTTCATCTTCACCTTCAAACTGCATACCGACCTTCAGTTCTTCCGTTGGGAAGGCAGAGACTGGTTCTATTTGTACCAGCTCTTCATCATAGTCACCAAATGCATCGGCTGGCTCCAGAGTCAACTCGATGGAGTCACCTACTGCCTTGCCATGCAATTCTTCTTCCACGCGTGGGAAAATATTGTCATATCCGCCATGCAGATAGCTGACTGGATCCTTGCTGGATTCCAGAATATTTCCATCGCTATCGCGCAGTTCGTAGGTGATGGTGACAACAGTGTTCATGGCGATCTGCATGAAAGATCCTTCTTTTAAAGTGATTTGATAAATTTGAGTACTTCTGTAGCGTGATTTTTAGCTTCCACGCCATATTGTGCCAAGCGTACCACTCCAGTCCGGTCAATGACAAATGTTGAACGGACTATACCCATTTTTTTGATGCCGTCTTTTTCTTTTTCCTGCCAAACGCCGTATTGATTGCAGACTTCCCCATCCTCATCGGAAAGCAGCTGTACTGCCAGACCGTGTTTGTCTCTAAAGTTGGCATGGCTCATGCAGTCATCTCGACTGATGCCAAGCACGACTGCGCCATGTCGCTTGAATTCATCCTCCAGGTCGCTAAACTCGATGGCTTGCAAGGTGCAGCTCGGCGTGTTGTCCTTGGGGTAAAAGTAGAGCACCACGTGATGACCACGCAATGCAGAAAGGCTGATGGTTTCAATATCAGCATCAAGCAGGGAAAAGTCAGGGGCTGGCGTATTGGGCTGCAGCATGGCTGGCTTTGCAATGATGGCGATGGGAAAGATTCTAACCTAATTTCTTATCAGCGTAAGCAATGCGCTATGATGCGAGCATGAAAAAACAATCATTATCAAATCCAGCACCTTTGACCCTATTGGGTGGGATCAGTGCAGAGCAATTTCTCGCTGAGTACTGGCAAAAAAAACCTTTGCTGATTCGTCAGGCGATTCCTGGATTTAATGGCTTGCTGAGTCCAGACGAGCTTGCTGGGTTGGCTTGTGAAGAGGATGTGCAGTCTCGCCTGGTGTCGTTCAAGCGAGGAAAATGGCAGGTGGAAAACGGGCCATTAGATGAAAGACGCTTTGCCAAACTGCCGGAGCACGACTGGACGTTGCTGGTGCAAGGGGTCAACCATCATCTGCCGGAGGCGATGGATTTGTTGCAGCAGTTTGCGTTTGTGCCTTATGCAAGGCTTGATGACCTGATGGTAAGTTTTGCGCCTGATCAGGGTGGAGTAGGCCCACATTTTGATTCTTACGACGTTTTTCTGCTGCAAGGTGAGGGCAAGCGCCTGTGGCGTATCAGCGAGCAAGAAGACTTGACCCTGGTAGACGATGCGCCATTGCGTATCCTGAAAAATTTTGAGACTGAGCAGGAGTGGGTACTTGAGCCGGGAGATATGCTTTACCTACCGCCGCACGTGGCCCACTGGGGGATTGCGGTGGGCAATGCCATGACCTATTCCATCGGTTTTCGTGCGCCATCGGCACATGAGCTTGCGAGTGAGTTCCTCAATTACCTGCAAGATAAACTGCAGGTGTCGGGTATGTATGCAGACCCAGAGTTGCAATTGCAAACTCATCCGGCAGAGATTGGTACGCAGATGCTGGGCAAGGTTAGTGACATGCTAGACCAGATTCGCTGGCAGCCTGAAGACGTGTCAAGTTTTCTTGGACGTTATCTTTCTGAGCCTAAGCCACATATTGTGTTTGATGAGAATGAGGCATTGAGCCTCAAGCGCTTTGTACAACAGTTGGCTCAACATGGCATTGCCTTGTCTGGAAAAAGCCAGATGTTGTTCCATGAGGGTAAGTTTTTCATGAATGGTGAACAGTTGCCTGCCTGTGCACAGCATCAAGATATATTGATGGCATTGGCAGATCATCGCCTGCTTGAAGCTAGCTGTATTGATGCTGACGTACTAAAGGATCAGGCACTGGTGCAGCAATTATATAACTGGTATTTGGCGGGTTATCTACAGCTCATGGAATGATGTGCTATTGATCAAGCATGAATAGTATGGATTTATATCTCAATGTTTAATTAAATCAAGTTGAACAGCGATAAGCTGGTGGTCGCAACGAAAGCCTTTTGCGCGGCTTCCAGCACAGTTTGTTCTTTGGCGAGATCGGACAGTGCTTTTGCATAGTCCAGATCTTGTAGTTCTGACAATGACTTGGCATATTGCAGCGCACGACTGTCACCATCGCCATTGAGGGCTGTGATCTCCTTGAGCGCCGAGCCGTTACGTGCGCGGACAGTAAGTACATTATCCAGCGTGCCTTGCAAGGCATTGCTGGCTGTCGTCAATCCATCCTGCAATGCTTGGGCGTCGGCAGCGCTGGTGACGGGGGTCTGCAGCAAGCTGGTAATAGAGGCCAGGGCCGCAAAGACATCATTGCCATTTGCCTGGAATACATTTGGTCCATTATCTGTAATAGGCAATTGGCGGCTGTTGGAAACCTGTAACTGGCGTACTTGATTGTCGCCATTATAGGTCGCACCGCTAGCATTTAATGTGTAAGGCGCTGTATTGGTGCTGTATCCGGAATACAAGTAGCTTCCACTGCCATCTTTAGCATTGGCCAGGCCGACTAATGCTTCGAGGTCGTTCTTGAGGTCAATGGCGATATAGCCTCGTTGGACATCATCATAAGAAGCGTTGCCTGCCTCGGTCAGCCGGGATTTCGCGGCAATCAGCAAGTCTGTGACGCTTTGCAGGTTGCCCTCTACCGCATTCATGTTGTTCTCGGCAAACATGCGATTGCGCTCGAGTTGGGTATTAATGCGTTGCGCATTCTGCAATTCGAGTGAGCGGGCAGCACCTACCGGGTCATCTGCAGGGGTCAGGATACGTTTTTTGCTGGCAATCTGTTGCATCAAGCGATCCTGGGAGACCTGTAACTGCGAGAGTTTATTGAGGCCGTTCTGGAATATAGTGTTAGTGCTGATACGCATGATACTTTCCTCGCTTATCTGATCGACAGCACAGTTTCAAATAGGGTGCTCGCCACTTGCATGACCTTGCCTGCAGCTTGGTAGGCTTGCTGGTAACGTAGCAAGTTGACAGCTTCTTCATCCAGATTTACCCCAGATTCACCTTGCTGGGCGGTGATGGATTGGTTCAATAGCTCATCTTCTGCAGCACCGGTCACTTGCAATTCACGCGCACGGTTACCTACATAGCTGACGAGCTGGTTGAATGTGTCCTGATAAGACGCCGTACCATTCAGCATGATCTTGGTGCCTTGTAATGCGGCCAGCTGCAAGGCATTGCGATTATCGCCAGCGGCATTGCTGCTATTGGCAGCAATGGTGAACTGGTCGCCATTGGCTGGAGCGCCACTCAGGCTGAAGCTGATACCTGCGACGCTAATCGTTGCGCCAGCGCTGTAGGGCACTGTGCTGCCAGCTGGGTAAGTGGTTGTGACACCGGCGCTGGTGGTGACGGAAATGGCCTCGCCGGCAGGGAAGCCGCTCAGGTTACCGCTGTTGTAACTTAATGTGAAAGGGCTGGCCAGCGGGGCGCTGGCATAGCTGTTACTCACTTTGGCACCACTGATAGTGCCGCTTCCTGTGTTACTTGTCGCGGCAGAGGTACCTACGACTGGGGCACCGGCAGCGATGTCTGCAATCTGTTTCACTGCCATCGACAGGTCGCTTGCTGCATTAGCGGTTGGCCTGATCAGGAACTCGTCTCCTGTGTTAATGGTGCCACCGCCCAACGCGAAGCTGACGCCATCAACGGTTTGTGGCAGGCTGGTAAAGGATTGTGTTGTGTTATCGCTGAGGCGTGTGACGATGTAGTTTGATCCATCGTAGCGCAACCGGTAATCGCTCGCAGTTAATTGGTTGGCATCAGTAATGCTGCTGGCAATACTGGCATCGCCAGTGTTGCGGCTACTGGCATTGACTTGCGGTACCGGGATATTGAAAAAATTGCCGCCTTGCACATTGTTATTGGTCAGGCCTTGTTGATGCTGGGTATTAAAGGATTGTGCCAGTGCAACGGCAATCTGCCCCAGGGTATTTTGTGCCTTGTCCAGGGATTCGCGGCGATACTCGATAAGCCCGCCGATGACGCCGCCTTGCAGGCTTTGCTCGGCAAGAATGGAGACGGTGGAGCCAACTTGGTAGGCGACTTCGAGTTTGCCAGGATTGGTAGGCGAGTTGACCGTGGTTAATGAATACGAAGTGAGGCCATTCACCAATGGAATGCCGTTACCAATCGATACATTGTATTTATTGCCATCCTGGACAACCACCGTGCCCTTGATTTCCTTGTTGAGCGCCAATACTAACTGGTCACGCTGATCCAGGAGATCATTAGGTGGTTGGCCTGTGCTGGTGGTCGCAATATCAATTACTTCATTGAGGCGTGCGATTTCCTTGGCATATTGATTGACGGTTTTGACGCTGGCGGTGAGTTGTGAATTTACCGAACTTTGCATCTCCTGCAACCGGCTGCCCAGGCTGTTGAATCGGCTAACCAAAGCCTCACCATTGGATAGCATGGCCTGACGTGATGCTGGGTCGTTGGGTGCGGAGGATAGGTCATTGATCGCATCGAAAAAATCCTGGATCGCTGGCGAAAGCCCCGCGTCTGAATCTGCCAGCATATTGCTGATCTGGTTGATATTGGATATCTGAGTATTAATGGCACTGGCGATAGACTGGCTATTGCTGATCTGCCTTGATAGCAGTTCGTTGTAGATGCGCTTGACCGTATCAATCTGCGTGCCATTACCCAAGTAACCAAAGCCCCAGTTTTGTGCCTGGCCGGTCGATTGGACGATTACCTGACGCGAGTAACCATCGGTCTTGGCATTGGCAATATTGTGCCCAGTCACGCTAATGCCTACCTGGGCAGCGTTCAGTGCAGTTTTGCCGATGTTGAATATATTAGACATGATGGGTGTCGATCAAGGTTACGTAAATGGTTGAACGGCATAAAAACAGGAAACTTTAAGTCGTGGTGATGCTGTTGATCACCCTCTGCAACTTGCTGGCATATTGGGGATCGGTGGCATAACCTGCATCTTGCATCGCCTGGGCATAACCAGCGGTACTTCCGGTATTGCTCATCACATTGTCATAGCGCGGGTTGTTGCGCATCATATTGGCAAAGTCACGGAATGAGTCGGCGTAAGAGTCATAGGCACGGAATTTCTCAATACGCTTTTGCGGCACACCATTGATGTATTCCGTCGTCAATGCTTCAACGGTTTTGCCCTTCCAGCTTGAGGTAGCCTTGATACCAAACAAATTATTGCTGGCAGTGCCATCTGTCCCAGTAATCTGGCGTTTGCCCCAGCCGGTTTCCAGTGCTGCCTGGCCTAGCATTAAATTCGCGGGAATGCCGCTATCTTGGCTGGCTGCCTCTGCGTGCTGGCTCATTTGCTGTACAAACTCACGTGCATTCTGTGGGACTGATGGAGACTGGAAAGCGGTATTTGCGGTAGGGCTCGTCGCGAGCGGCATGTTTCTCTGTGTCGGGGCGAGAGAGTCCAATTGTTCCGGTGTTACGCTGGATTGCTTGATTTGTAGCTGGCGTGCCAGCATGTCGGCTAGGCCAGTACCACGGCTTGCGATTTGCTGGCTGAGCTGTTGGTCTAGCATGGAAACGAAAGTGCGGCTTTGTTCGCTATCAAACATGCCTTCCTTGGGGGTGGCGTCACGCATGCTTTTCAGCATCATGTTGACCATTAATGCCTCAAACTGCACGGCTGCGGCCTTGATCGATTCAGGGCTATTATCGCGTGCAGCGTATTTCAGGTTGTTCAGGCTATTGGCATCCGCCGCCATTCTGCTGTTGATATCAGTATTGAGATTGTAGGCGGTCATGATGATGTCCTAGATAATTTCCAGGTCGGCGCGTAGTGATCCAGCGGCTTTCATGGCTTGCAGGATCGCTAGCAGGTCTTGCGGTGTGGCGCCAATGGCATTCAATGCCTTCACGACATCGGCGAGCGAGGTGCCTTTATCCAGCTTGATCACCTTGCCTGGTTCCTTATTGATTTCGACTTGCGAGACGGGCGCTACCACTGTTTGGCCGCCAGAGAACGCGCCTGGCTGGCTGATCGCTGGTGCCGTGTTGATCACAACGGAGAGATTGCCGTGCGAAATCGCGCAGTCATCCAGCGTCACGGCTTGATTCATCACAACAGAGCCAGTACGGGCATTGAGGATCACCTTGGCTGTGCCTTGTGAAGGCTTGACGTCGAGGTTTTCCAGGTTGCCGAGAAAGGCAATGCGATTGGTATCCATGGGTGGTTGGATTTGGATAACGCGTCCATCCAGTGGCGTGGCCGTGCCATTGCCAAAGCGTTTGTTGATGGCATCGACCACCATGCTGGCTGTGGAAAAGTCGGCTTCTTTCAGTTCGAGCCGGATGGTGCTGGTTTCGGTGAGCTGGCTTGGGACGGCACGCTCCACAATCGCCCCTGCAGAAATACGGCCTGCACTCAGGTGATTGATCTGGGCGCTGCTACCACTTGCGCCTGCACCTGCACCACCAATGACCAAATTGCCCTGGGCCATGGCGTATACCTGATTATCAGCGCCCTTGAGCGGTGTCATGAGCAAGGTGCCGCCACGCAGGCTGCGCGCATTACCCATGGAGGATACCGTTACATCCATGTTCTGGCCCGGTTGGGCAAACGGCGGCAAGCTGCCGGTGACCATCACGGCGGCGACATTCCGTAATTGCAGGTTGGTGCCTGGGGGCAGGTTGATCCCCATTTGTTGCATCATGCTGACGATGCTTTGCACGGTGAAGGGCGTTTGTGTGGTCTGGTCGCCTGTGCCGTCGAGGCCTACTACCAAGCCATAACCAATCAATTGGTTGGAGCGTACGCCTTGTATCGTGGTCAGGTCCTTGATGCGCTCAGCATGAACAGGTAGGGACAAGAAGATGCCGAAGATGGCGATTAGCGTCAGGAGGCGTTTTGTCATGGTAATGCTCACAGTGGTGCCAGGCTCAGGAAGAACCGACCCAGAATAGACAAGATTTGGGCGGTATCAATCGTGCTATTGGTACGATATTCCACGCGAGCATCCGCAATACGGCTTGAGGCCACGGTATTGCCATTGGAAATATACAGCGGGTCGACAACGCCTGAGATGCGAACAAATTCAGTGCCGCGGTCAAACGCGACTTGTTTCTCACCGCTGACAACCATATTGCCGTTGGGCAACACCTCAATAACAGTTGCGCTGATCGTGCCAGTAAAGGCGTTACGCGAATTGGCAGCTGCGGCATCATTGTAAGAGTTGTCGGAGCTGGCACTGGCGCTCAGGCGGGGAAAGATTTTACCCCAAAAACTGGTGACACTGGCATTCACATCACCTTGTTTGCTTGCCGAATTGGTGCCTGATTTGCTGGCGGTAGTGTTTTCCGTGATATTGATGACGATGGTGTCGCCTACCAAGCGTGCGCGCTTGTCTTCAAGCAAGGGGCGATAGCTGGCAGGGCTGTAGATGCCACCACTATTGTAGGCCGTTTGTGTCGGGTACGCCGGGCGAGCGGTTTTGGGAGCCTGCGTGATGCTTTTTGGTGCGACTGAGCAAGCGCTGAACAACAGCATCATGCCCAGTGCCAGCCAGTTTCTTGATCGAGTGCGCAATTGCATCATATTTCCTTCACTACACTATGCCCAGATTAGAGCTGGGATAAGCGTTGCAACATTTGATCGGATGTGGAGATCGCCTTGCTGTTGATTTCATAGGCGCGCTGGGTCTGGATCATGCTGACCAATTCCTCAGCGACATTCACGTTCGAGGTTTCCAGGTATTGATTGATCAGCAGGCCGGTGCCATTAAGGCCGGGCTGGTTGATATTCGCTGCACCGGATGCCGCTGTTTCGATATACAGGTTCTCTCCACGGGATTGCAGGCCAGCCGGATTGATGAATGTGGCTAGTTGGAACGTGCCAATCTGCACAGGGGCATTCGGGTTGTCGGGCAAGACCACTGAAACGGTGCCATCACGTGCAACCGTTATGCTTAGAGCATTAGGCGGCACGATAATCGCTGGTTGTACTGTAAAGCCGCTAGCGGTGACTAATTGCCCCTGATTATCAAGCTGAAAAGCACCATCACGCGTGTAAGCAGTGGATCCGTCCGGCAGCAGCACTTGAAAGAAACCTTCGCCGCTGATGGCGACATCCTTGCTATTGCCGGTTTGCTGCAGGTTACCCTGAAGGTGGATACGCTCGGTAGCTACGGGGCGCACACCAGTACCTAGTTGCAAGCCAGAAGGCAACTGGGTTTGCTGGGAAGATTGTGCACCGGGCTGGCGGATGTTTTGGTAGAGCAGGTCCTCGAATACGGCACGGGTTTTCTTGAAGCCATTGGTACTGACGTTGGCCAAGTTATTGGCAATGACGTCCATCTGTGTTTGTTGGGCATCAAGGCCAGTTTTGGCGATCCATAGCGAACGTATCATGGTCTGCTCCTTTGCAATGGCGGCCTGAGCTGCCGGTATTCTGGAAATTAAGGACTATGCTACTCCAGAGGTGCTTAACTTAAACTGAAGATCTGACCGGCTTTTGTGGCGTTATTCTCGGCGTTCTGGATCAGCTTGGTTTGCAGGTCAAACTGGCGTGCCTGGGAAATCATGTTGACCATTTCTTCCACCACGTTCACGTTGCTACCCTCCAGTGCGCCACTTACCACGCTGACAGCAGCATCTGCAGCCAGCGGCTGGCCATTCTTTGGCTCGAACAATCCATCGGCACCACGTACCAAGTCGCCATCATTCGGGTTGACCAACTTCAAGCGTCCAATCATGCTGGTAAACAAGGGCACCACATTGGTAGCCACGGCGGAGACGGTGCCATCGTTGGCAAAGGCGACCTTGCCTTCTGGTGGAATGGTGAGTGGGCCGCCATCACCTACGACAGTGAGACCGTCTTGGGTTTGCAGAACGCCGTTTTCATTCAGCTTGAAGTTGCCATTACGGGTATAGGCTTCGGTGCCATCGGCCCGTTGCACGGCAAACCAGCCGCGATCACGGATGGCAACATCCAACTCGCGCCCCGTTGTTTGGATAACGCCACTATTGAAATTGGTGCCGACCGTGGCATCAACCACGAAAGCACGAGTGGGTAAGCCATCGCTCAAGACAGGTACGGCGCGGAAGCTGTCTATCTGGGCCCGGAAGCCAGTAGTTGTCGAGTTGGCCAGGTTATTGGCCGTAGTCGACTGCTGCTCCATGATGTGCTTCAGGCCGGTCATGGCGGTATAGATCAAACGGTCCATGGCGATTCCTTTCTATTGCTGATGGCTTAGGCGCTTAGTTCAATTAACGCAGGTTGACCAAGGTTTGCATAATCTGGTCTTCGGTCTTGATGGTTTGCGCATTGGCTTGGTATACCCGTTGCGCTGTGATCATATTGACCAACTCAGCCGTCAGGTCGACGTTGGAATCTTCCAGACGATAGGATTGCAAAACTCCCAAACCGCCAGAGTTGGCGGTACCAACCATGGGGGGGCCTGATTCAGAGGTTTCAGCCCATAGGTTGTCCCCCAATGGTTGCAGGCCGTTGAGGTTGCGGAAGTTCACCAGTGCTACTTGGCCCAGCACAGCGCTCTGGCCATTGGAATAACGTCCCAGGATAGAACCATCGGAGCCTACGCTAAAGCTGGAAAGGCGACCTGCGCCATAGCCATCCTGCCCCAAATCACTTTCGTTGAATGAGTTGGCGAATTGAGTGCTACCTGCCAAGTTCAATGTGACTGACATTGGAGTCAAGCCACCTGTACCAATCGGTATGCTAATGCTGGGGGTTGTTGGCGTAATGGTGGGGTTAAGGCCAGAGCCAGTGAATACCATCGTCCCAACAGCTGTAGGAGGTGAGCCAGCAGGTGTTTGAGCCCCGTCTGCACTTGCCATAATGGACCAGGTTGTTGTTGCAGGAGAGGCAGATGTATCCACCCCTGTCTTCAAGTAATAAAGTTGCACGGCATGTGAGTTGCCTAGCGAATCAAAAACCTCAATCGGGGTAGAGTGGCTGTAAGTACTGGGGTCGTTAATGTTGAAGTTAGCTGGGTCTAGAATGTCAGCGCGGGAATCTAGGTTCAATGGCCCGGTGATGGATGTGGTTGCTTGAGGGGCAAGATCCGCTGCATCAATGCGTAGTTCACTCAGGGCACCTGTCTGTACAACGCCGTTGACAACGGAATATCCCGTGAGGCGCTGGCCGGATGCATTCTGGATATATCCGTCTTTACTCAACTGGAACTGTCCATTGCGGCTATAACTGATGGTACCGTTATCGCTCATGCGGAAAAAACCGTTGCCATTAATGGCAACATCCAGTGGGTTTTGCGAGTTTGAGATATTGCCTTGTGTAAATTGCTGTGTGACAGCGGCTATCTTAGTGCCAATGCCGATCTTGGAAGCATTACCTCCTCCTAAGGAGTTTGCATAAACATCAGCAAATTCGGTCCGTGATTGTTTGAAGCCCACGGTACTGGCATTGGCAACGTTGTTGCCAATCACTTCAATACTCTTAGACGCAGCATTTAATCCGCTTAAACCCTGTTGGAAAGCCATGTTGTTCTCCTGGTGAAGTTACCTGGGTTGTTGTTAATAAATTTGTTTAATCTTGTCGGTAGTAATTGATGCAAGGTTGCTCAGGTTCAGCTTGACTCCATCAGAACCTGTAGAGACGCTCATCACTTGTTCATAACTCAGGGTGTTTGCTGCAACAGTGGTGTTGGCAGTGGTGGCTGTGGCTTCGATGGTATAGCGACCATCTGCCAGCTTGCTGCCATCGTCACCATATCCGTTCCAGCCCAATTGCGAGATACCAGCCTGCTGATTGGTGACAGTCATTGTTTTCACGACCTTGCCTGAGCTGTCCTTGATGTTGACCTTAAGGTTATCGGCGCCTACCGGTAGCTCAACCGCAAAATAAGCAGCTGACTCACCTTCGGTCTCAGTTGCTGCGAGGTAAGTGCTGCTGCCTTCTACCAAAACGGTATTGCCAATCAGGCTGGATGCCTGCAAAGCCTGAGTTGCCTGCATGCTGCTGATAAAGGCAGAGAGCGATGCATTCATACGCTCAATTCCTGTGACCGTGGAAAGCTGAGCCATCTGGCTGGTGACTTCTGCATTGTCCATTGGATTCAGAGGATCTTGGTTCTTCATTTGCGTGATCAGCAGTTTCATGAAGCGATCTTGCGTTTCAGAAATGCTGCTGGTTGTGCTACTGGAGCTACTACCATTCATGGTAGTGAGCAATGAATCTGAAATGCCTGAGGTGCTTGCCATGGTGGTTACTCGCTTTCAGGGTAGTTGGTCGTTACTGACCGATGGTCAGGGTCTTGAGCAGCATAGATTTCGCTGCATTCATGGTTTCTACGTTGTTCTGATATGAGCGCGATGCCGATATCATGTTGACCATTTCCTCCGTCACGTTGACGTTGGGCATGGCGACATACCCATTAGCATCAGCCAAAGGGTGTTTCGGGTCATACTTCAATTGCGGTACGGATTGATCTTCTACTACTTGCTGTACCTTCACTCCTTGTGAGCCATTGGCGTTGACGGGTACGGCTGAAAATACAATGTGCTTGGCACGATAAGGTTGACCATTGGAACTGGTTACACTGTCTGCATTGGCAAGATTGCTAGCGACGACGTTCAGGCGCTGGCCTTGGGCGCTCATGGCAGAGCCAGAAATATTGAATACATTAAAAAGTGACATGGAGGTCTCCTTTGGAAATCAGGATTACTGGCCTTGTATCGCGGAGAGTAGTTTTCTGATCTGCCCGCTAATCATGGTGGCACTGGCTTCGTAACGTAATGCGTTATCCGCGAACTGTGTGCGCTCTACATCCATATCCACAGTATTGCCATCAACGCTGCCTTGGATAATCGGGCGGAATAGCACGCCGTTCTGATGGCTGGCAGTGGCGGAGATATGGGCTGGATTGGTAGTGTCGGCTTTCAGGCCGCCCCCTGCTCCAACGAGCGCCTGCTTGAAGGTATCAGCAAAATTGATGTCGCGTGCCTTATAGCCAGGCGTGTCTGCATTGGCAATGTTGGCAGCCAGCAGCTCCTGGCGTTGCCCACGCACGCGCAATGCGGTTTCATGAAAATTGAGTGCAGCATCCAACTTGTTCATCGTACAACCTCCCTTGCTAACGGCAGTCAAGAAATGCTGGAGACTGTCGTTATTTTAGATGATTGCGAGTCTAGGACTGATGATGCAAATTTCATTGTACGAATAAAAGGGATTTTCCCTTGTTATTTCCTGCTTGCGTGTTTGCATGCCTGAGTAGAATGCACCTTCAGATGAAGTGGCAAAGGCTATCCCCTCAAGGGGTAGATAGTGCCAAGCCTGGAACCAAGAAGGAGGGATGCAATGAAAAGAGTATATATCACAGGGCGTATGATTGCCTTGCTGATTGCCTGCTTGTGGGTATTGCCTACCTCTGCAAATGGTGGTCACCAGGATTTGACGCAATTGCGACAACAGGTTGAGCAGTTCCTATTGAGCCAGAGTGCAAGCTTGCCTGGCAAGGTATCAGTATCTGCCATGGCGATTGATTCACGCCTCAAACTGGCCGGTTGTGACAATCTCCAGATGTCGCTACCTACAGGTAGTCGTATCTGGGGGCGCACCAGTGTTGGAGTGCGTTGCAATGCACCACAGGTGTGGACAGTGTATGTGCAGGCAAATGTGCAAGTGATGGCGGAATACTTGATTGCTGCTGGTCCATTGACCCAAGGACACATTATTACCGAGCAAGACCTCATCAAGGGGCAGGGTGATCTTGCCAAGTTGCCGCCAGGGGTGTTTACAGATATTAGCCAGGCAGTGGGCCGTGCTGTTTATGTTCCGTTAAGTGCGGGAACAGTATTGCGTCAAGAGATGTTACGGGTGTTGCCAGTGGTGCAACAAGGACAAAAAGTGGTACTCAATACCATAGGCGATGGATTCAAGGTCTCGGCTGAAGGCACGGCCCTGAGTAATGCCGGGGAAGGGCAGCGCGTCAAGGTAAAGGTAGGCAATGGCCAGGTCGTCAGTGGCTTGGCACGACAGGGCGGCTTGATCGAGGTGATTTTCTAAGCGCGGTGATCAATCGGACGTTCTTGGTACAGATGGTATGATGCTGCAAGAACGCTTTAAACTTTTTTACTAAAGTTAACAAAAATACCGCCGATAAGAGCAATATATCGGTATGTAGTTTTGCCGTAGATGAAACTAGCTTAAGGAATTGCCATGAAAATTGATGACGCACTTCAGAAAGCGGTTGCGCTGACCAATGACAAGACGGAAAACAGGCCTGCACCTCGTGCAAGCGAGACCAAGGCTACCGTAGCCGGTGAGAGTGTTACCTTGTCTCCGTTGGCTTCGCAATTGCAATCTATCGAAGCCGCCGGAGCGAATGAGCAAGTATATGATGCGGACAAAGTGAACGCGATCAAATCTGCCATTTCCAGTGGCCAATTCAGGGTTGACTCTGAAAAGGTCGCAGATGGCCTTATCAACACAGTGAAAGACCTGCTGACAGTCCAGCGTTAAGGCTGTGCAGGGAGAAAGGTGATCCTGACATGACCACAGCCAGCTTTGAGCGTGAAATCGCATTGACTGATAGCTTATTGACGCTTTTAAGGCGTGAGCAAGCAAGCTTGGTCAAGGTGGATGTGGATGCCATGGAAGGCTTGCTGGATGAAAAAGCCCGGATATTGCAGGATATTAATGCTCATACCCAGGCACGGTACCAGGCGGTTGCTGCTTTAGGATTTGGTGCCGAGGAGCGTGGTCTTGCAGCTTGGATTGCAGTACAAATAGCTGAGGTTCAAGAGTCCTGGGCTCATTTCCAGGGCCTTGTTGACCAGGCTAAAGAACTCAATCGTGTGAATGGTATCTTGATCAACAAGCAGTTCAGCCGTAATCAGCAGATGCTGGATACTTTGGGGCGACCTCCTGCTTCCGGTCAGTTTTATGGCCCTAATGGTCAAGCCAGTTCAGGGTCTGGCCTTTATAACGCTCAAGCGTGAAAAAATTGGAATAAAAAAAGCCGGGATTATCCCGGCTTTTTTTATTCCTGAATTTCTGTTTTTTGAAGTTTTTCCGGTTTGCTATATAGCACCATAATAGAAACGCGACGATTTTTTGCGCGGCCTTCAGCGGTTTCATTGTCGGCAATAGGTTGCGTATCGCTATAACCTGTTGCGCTGAGTCTATCTGCAGCAATGCCGTTATCTATCATCCGGCGCACAACACTGGTGGCACGCATAGCGGAAAGCTCCCAGTTTGAAGCAAATTGCACATTGCTGATGGGTAGGTTGTCAGTGTGACCTTCTACCTGGATAGCATATTCCTGATTGGCGAGTACTTGGGTAATGTCATTAATGGGAGCGTTTGCCTCGGTCTTGATGCTGGAAGAGCCTGCCTGAAACAGCACGCCATCGGCAATATCAATTCTGACGCCACGATTGGTTTTGCTGATATTGATTTTGCCGCTGCTGGTGAGTGAGCCCAAAGTTTGATTCAGGCTGGTAATGATGGCGCTGATATTTTCCTGCTCTTGGCGGTACTTTTCTTGCTCTAGGCGAGTGAGAGGCAAGCCATTGATCAGTGAGTGGCTGGGAGAGGATTGCAGGTTTTGACTTTCTACCGGTTGCATATCAGAGGGGTTGCTTGGTGACTTAAGCTCGGCTGTACCGCTGAATGCACTACCGAGGGCGGATGTGAGTTCTTTATATTTCTGGTCATTTACCGATGAAATACCATACATCACCACGAAGAAGGCAAATAGAAGGGTAATGAAATCCGCATAGGACACGAGCCATCGGTCATGGTTATCTGGCTCTTCTTCAAATTTTCTTCTTCTTCCCATGTTACCCTGAGTTTAACGCAAGTATGCATTCAAGCGTTCTTCGACAATTTTGTGGTTCTCACCGTTGGCAATGCCAACCATTCCTTCAATCACCATCTCGCGGCGTGTGGTTTCCAGTTGCACAAGTGCCTTGAGCTTATTTGCAACCGGCAGGAAAAACAGGTTGGCAAAGCCTACGCCGTAAATCGTGGCGACAAAAGCAATGGCGATACCGCTACCCAACTTGCTTGGGTCAGATAAATTTTCCATGACATGGATCAGGCCAAGCACTGCCCCTAGGATGCCAATCGTAGGAGCATAGCCGCCAGCTGCTTCCCATATTTTGACGGCATTGCGTTGCGCGACTTCATAGCGGTTGATATCCACATTGCAAATGTCGCGGATCTTCTCAGGTGGTGTGCCATCAATCACCAAGCGCAGTGCGGTTTTCACAAAAAGGTCTGGTTCGGAGTGCATATGGTTTTCCAGCAGCAGAATGCCATCTTTGCGCGCAATCTGGCTCCAGGTGCTGATGCGGCGTGCCAGTTTTACTCTATCGTCTTCTGGAGGGCGGATGACCCAGGTGAGCAAGCGTAAACCCTGAATGAAGAAAGCTGGGCGTGTTTGCAGGAGAACAGCACCAATCGTGCCGAACAGCACAATCATGAATGCAGCTGGCTGGATGAGCGAGCTGAACTTGCCACCTTCAAGGGCTTGCCCCAGCAGGATGCCAGCAAGGGCGAGTAAGATACCGCCTAGGCTGCTCCAGTCCACAACTTCTCTTTCAGGTTGGCGCGCAGGCGTGCAACGGCTTGGGTGTGTAATTGGCAAACCCGGGATTCAGAAACGCTCATGATGGCACCGATTTCCTTGAGGTTCATTTCTTGTTCGTAATAGAGACCCATGAGGATTTTTTCACGTTCCGGCAGTGAGTCGATAGCATCAATCAGCGCTTCGCGGAAGTCGGTGGAAAGCAATGCCCTCAACGGATCTCCAGAGTCATCGGATTGATAGCGGTCGAGAAAATGGTCACCACTGTCTTGTTCGCTGAAATCCTCGTAATAGATGAGCTGGTGGCCACTACAGTCATCCAGCATCTCATGGAAGTCATCCATGGAAAGATTGAGTTCGCGCGCAATTTCTCCCTCGGTAGGGGGGCGGCCAAGTTTCTGCTCCAACTGGTGCACGGCTGATTCTACATCGCGCATGTTTTTGCGCACACTACGTGGTAGCCAATCCGCACGGCGCAGCTCATCTATCATGGAGCCGCGGATACGCTGCGCGGCATACGTCTCGAATTGTGCACCATGGTTGTCTTCATAGCGGTTGGTGGCATCCAGTAGCCCCATCATCCCTGCCTGTATCAGGTCATCAATATCCACGCTGGCGGGCAACTTGGCCTTGAGCTGATAAGCAATTTTCTTGACCAGGCTTGCATGCTGCTTCAGAAGATCTTCCTTGGGGCTGGTTTTTCCATGCAAGGTGTACATCACTTGAGATTCCTCTTAGCCGAGCGACGTTTCCAATAAACCATGATTATGGTCTATTTTGCCCGCTAATGCCTTAAATGCGGCCGAAGCCTTGGTCATGGGGAATGCTTCAATGACGCTGCGGCCCAGCTTTGCCGCGATACCCAGATGCTCATCGGATGGAATCAGGCCAGCAAAATGGAGTTCGATATGCAGGTGGCGGCGTGCAACTTCTGCAATATTGTTGAAGATAATACGTGCCTGGGATTCGCTTGTGTGTGAGACCACGATGTCAAACGAGCGCCGACCAACCTGTTGGCACAATTGCTTGATCAGGGTGTAGGCTTGGGTAATGGAGCCAACATCTCGCGTCATGTGTATCAGTATCTCCCCACGATGCAGTACATCTAGTGGCATGGTGTCATGAATAGTGAGCGCAGCATCAACTAAGATGATGTCGTGTTGGCTTGCCATGGCCGAGAACACCCGCTCGATTTGTTGTTTGAGATTGCCATTTTGCAGAAAACGGCTGGCGGAATTTCCTGGCAGCAATTTTGCAACAGAATAACCCTCACTGTCATTGTTTATTAATGGTTGGTGCAGTTCTGGCCGCATGATAGCTTCGAGTAGGGTGCCTTGGTCGCCATTAATGCCATAATGGCTGACTTCATTCATGGAGGCGCTGGTTGCTTCCACAATCAATACCTTGTTGCCCTGTCGATGTAATGACGCTGCGAGGTTAGTCATCAATCTGGCATGTTCTGCTTTGCTGGCGGCTGAAAGCAGGGAGATGACTCTGGGGTTTGGGCCTGCCATCATGCGACGCAGGCCTGATGCCTGATCTTTATGTGCATGGATCATGCTCGGTCTCCTGTCACATTGCTACTGGCGACATTCGCCATCAGGAATGGCATCTCTGCATCACGAAACTGAAATTGTTCTGCCTTCTTGCGCGCCATCTTAAAGGCATGGTGTGCAAGGAAAGTGTTGTTAGCAATATGGATGTCTTCAGGGACGCGCTGACCGTTGGCTACGTAATAAAGCCTGAGGCGCTCACGCATGATGATGTCGAGTGCACTGCCGATGGACGCTGCCTCGTCAAGCTTGGTGAGGATGCAACCATCGAGGCCGCAGCGTTTGTAGACATCCATGACATCAGCCAGGGTTTCGCCAGAGCTGGTGGCATTCATGCACAGGATTTTCTTGATCGGCAAGCCTGTCTTGGAGAGCATGGCAATTTGTTCCGCCACCATGCGATCACGCTGACTCACGCCAACGGTGTCGATCAGGATAGTATGCTTGCCCTTGAGTTCATTGAGGGCGATGCGCAGATCAGCTTCGTCCTTGACGGCATGTACCATCACGCCGAGGATCTTGCCGTAAATACGCAATTGCTCGTGTCCACCGATACGATAGGAGTCGGTGGTAATGAGCGCCAGCTTGCCAGCGCCATGTTTCATCACGAAGCGTGCTGCCAGCTTGGCAGTTGTCGTGGTCTTGCCGACGCCAGTCGGGCCAACCAGCGCATAAATACCACCCTGGTCGAGGATTTGCTGTTCGTCGGTGATGGTGTGAATGTTGCTGCTAATCACATTGTGCAGCCACTTGCTTGCTTCTGCTTCGCTGTGGCCTGCAGGTACTTTCTCGGCAATTTGGCGAGAAAGGCCGGCACTGAACCCTGCGGAGATCATTTTGCTCAGCACATTGGATTTAATAGGGTCGCGCTGCTGGATATTGGCCCAAGTGATCTCAGTCAGCTGCGATTCGATGGCACCACGCATGGAACGCAATTCTTGCATCATTTGCGCCATTTCACGCTGGCTCAGCTTGTCTTGCTCAATTTGCTCACGTACCGGTTTGGCAGTGTTCTTGACCACGGGCTTGGCGACTTGTGCAGCCACAGCCTTCGGTTGAGCTTGTGGTGTGGTTTGTTTGCTGGCCGCCTGGGCACGCTGTTGTTGCAATGCCTGATGATTCAGCGGCTCTGCGGTTTTCAGTATGCGCTGATTGCGGCTCAGCATAGACACCAGGGTTTCTTCGCCAACCGGTGTCTGGGGCTGTGGTTTTGCGGCTATCGGCTTTGGTTTATCGCGCGCTACCAATGTGGCCATATCTTCCTCACGGAAAGCGAGAATTTCGTTACCACCTTCAACGGCACGGTTGGAGAGAATGACGGCATTGGCTCCCAGTTCTTGCTTAACCATGCTTAAGGCTTCGCGGGAGTTTTTTCCGAAGTAACGTTTGATGTTCATGCTTGGCCTCCAATCAGGCTGGTAACGCGTATGGTTTTGGTGTCAGGAAGTTCTTCATGCGAGAGCACGCGCAAGCGCGGGGTGGCACGGCGCAGGAATTTGGATAATGCAGTGCGTAATGAGCCGGGTACTAGCAGCACGGGGGCCAGGCCCATTTGTTCTTGTTGCTTGGCGGCATTGGCAGTTTGGGTGGAGAGGGTTTCTGCCAAGCCAGGCTCAATGGCCGCACCACCATTAGCGCTGGCTTGTAATGCCTGCATCAGCAAGCGCTCCAGGTTGTGATCCAGCGTCATCACGGGTACTTCATTACCACTAGGGAATAGCTGCTGCACAATCGCACGGCCTAGCTGAATGCGGACTAAAGATGTGAGCTCATCGGTATCCTGGATGCGTGGGCCATGCTCGGACAGGGTTTCGATAATGGTGCGCATGTCGCGGATATGCACGCCTTCGACCAGCAGGTTCTGCAACACTTTCTGTACGCTGGATAGGCTGAGCGCTTTGGGCACCAGGTCTTCCACCAGTTTGGGAGACTCCTTGCCCACGTGGTCCAGCAACTGTTGTACTTCTTGGCGACCTAACAGTTCCGCGGCATGGGATGTAATCATGTGATTGAGGTGTGTAGCGATTACGGTGCTGGTATCAACCACGGTATACCCCATGGCTTGCGCCTGATCACGCATTCCAGCTTCAATCCAGACAGCGGGCAAACCAAAAGCAGGGTCAGTGGTTGCTGTGCCGCTCAAGGGGCCAGTCACATTGCCTGGATCAATCGCCAGATATTGTCCTGGGAAAGATTCGCCGCTACCGATCTCGACACCTTTCAAGGTGATGCGATAGCCTGCAGGGCGCAGTTCCAGGTTGTCGCGAATGTGGATGGGGGGTGGCAGGAAGCCAACTTCCTGAGCAAATTTCTTGCGTAACCCCTTAATGCGCTTAAGCAAGTCACCACCTTGGGCAACGTCTACCAGAGGAATCAAGCGATAGCCTACTTCCAGGCCAATCACGTCAACAGGCATCACATCATCCCAGCTAGCTTCAGGAGAGTCAGCGACTGGAGCGGGCGCTTTTTCAGGCTCGGCTTCCTGGGTCTGCTGTTTTTTCTCGGCCATATAAGCAACGCCAGCGAGTAAGCCTGCCAATAGCAGGAAGGCGAAATGTGGCATACCTGGAATCAATCCCAAGCCCGCAATAATGGCTGCGGTGATATAGATGGCGCGTGGATTGGCGAAGAGCTGTTCCGTCAATTGATTGCCGATATCGCGGTCATCGGCCACACGGGATACCACCACACCAGCTGCCACTGAAATGATGAGGGCTGGGATCTGTGCTACCAAGCCATCACCAATCGCGAGCAGAGTGTAGTTTTTCACCGCATCGGCAAAACTCAGGTCGTGCTGGATCATGCCGACGATCAGTCCGCCAAGGATATTGATTACAATAACCAATATGCCTGCCACGGCATCGCCGCGTACATACTTGCTGGCACCGTCCATCGCACCATAAAACTCGGCTTCTTGACCAATCTCTTTACGACGCTTGCGGGCTTCTTCTTCCCCAATCAGGCCGGCATTCAAATCAGCATCAATCGCCATTTGCTTACCGGGCATCGCATCTAGAGTAAAGCGTGCGCCGACTTCGGCAATACGGCCAGCACCCTTGGTGACGACGACAAAGTTGATGATCGTCAGGATAATAAATACCACGATACCCACGGTGTAATTACCACCGATCAGGAAATGGCCGAATGCCTCGATTACTTTACCTGCTGCATCTGGGCCTGTGTGTCCTTCCGTCAATACCACGCGGGTCGACGCGACGTTAAGCGAAAGACGCAGCATGGTGGTAACCAGCAAAATGGTAGGAAATGCAATGAAATCCAGCGGTTTTGAGGTTTGCAAACCGACCAGTAATACCAGGATAGAAAGTGCAATATTGAAGCTGAACAAGGCATCCAGAGCGATGGCTGGCAAGGGCAGAATCATCATCGCGAGCAGCATGATGATAATCAGTGGAGCTGCCATGGAGGCGCCGCCATTCAACCATGAAGGGAGTTTGAAGGCATTCATGACTTAGTTTGCTCCTTTCAGGTGCGGATCCATGGCATCAGGAACATCCAGTGCGTTAGGCATATCGGGGTAATAGCCGCCATGGGTCTTGTAATGACGAAGCTGGAAGATGTAGGCGAGAATTTCTGCCACCGCTGCATACAGGGCTTGCGGGATTTCGTCGCCTAATTCCGTATGAGCGAATAGTGCACGTGCCAGTTTCGGGGATTCCAGCGTAGGCACTTTATGCTCGCTGGCAATTTCCCTGATCTTGAGGGCAATGTCATCAGCACCCTTTGCAATGACGCGAGGGGCACCCATGGAGTGATCATCATATTTAATCGCTACAGCATAGTGAGTCGGGTTGGTAATCACGACATCTGCTTTTGGAATCTCCGACATCATGCGGCGGCGTGCAATTTCACGTTGTTGCTGACGAATACGTCCCTTGATCTGCGGGTTGCCATCGCTTTCCTTCGCTTCTTGCTTGACCTCTTCCTTAGTCATCTTGAGCTTGTTGGTATAGCTCCAGCGTTGATAAGGCACATCAATCAGGGCAATCAATACCAGTGCGGACACTATAAATAGGAAGCCTTTAATCAGAATGCCATCTACCTGGGCAATCCCTGTTTCCAGTGGTTGTGTTGCTAGAGAAAGGATGGTGTCAAAGTCGTGAGACATCACCATATAAGAAACCGTACCTACTAAAGTTGCTTTTAAAACGGCCTTGACCAACTCAACCAGAGAGTTTTTTGAAAATAGATTCTTGATGCCATTGAGTGGATTGAGTTTGCCAAACTTTGGCATAAAGGCTTTATTACTGAAGTTCCACCCGCCGACCAGCACTGGGGCTCCCACAATCACAATCAATAACAACAAGACCAATGGGGCAAAAGCGATCAGCAAATCCAGGATGCCGTTGGCAATTTTGCTGAGCAACAAACTGAAATCAAATGCAGCCTCACGGCTGACGCGCAGATTGCTACTCATATTGCTCAGCATGGCTTGATTAAGGCGGCCGCTCATCATCATTAGGCCCAAACCTCCAGTCATCAGCACAACACAAGTGGAAAACTCACGTGAGCGAGGAACATCACCATCCCCGCGCGCCTTTTCTATGCGTCGCGGCGTGGGCTGTTCTGTTTTTTCCAAATCACTATCTTGCGCCATGCTTTTCTATCCTTCTTGATGAAGACAGCGTGAATGACATGCTGTCTTGCATTGATGGCTGCATTATTCGTCACGAAGAAAATAATGGAATCGAAGAATAGAAGGGGGAAAACCAGTTATTCCTGATAGAAAAGTTTAAAAAAATTTTCAAAAAAACCTAAAGTTTGGAAAAACCTCGCCGTTAACCAAATAAGAGAGTAAAAAATTTATCAATTTATTTATTATTAATCAATAACTTATGAAATTATCAAAAATTTTCATAACTTTACCCTAAAGATTGATTTAGTCATGCCGTTAAGTGGATATGATTGCCAAAATATTTTTTAAAGGATGTAGTTCGCTGAATTTAGTTTGTAGTTAAGAATTAACGTTTCACCTCCTTTAAAAGTCTTGTCTCCCAAGGCCGATACAGTGTTTGTAAGACAAACACTGTATCGGCTATGCTCGCTCGTCTTACGAAAAAAACCGACGAACACCAGTTTTTGCCTCATCTTAAAAAGTTCAAAGTACGCCTCACCTGCACTGCATTTAGCGGCGCTGACTTTTCAAGCAAGGGAGCTGGAAAATGAACGAACAAGAAATCATGGCGGAAATCAAAGATGCTAACCTCAGTTATCTGATGCTTGCGCAACAAATGATTCGTGCAGATAAAGCGACTGCAATTTTTCGTCTGGGCTTGAGTCAGGACATTGCAGACCTGCTGGAAAGCCTAAGTAATGCACAACTTCTCAAGCTCAGCAGCTTCAATATGATGCTGACCCGCTTCCGTTTCGATGACGCTGCGATTCTTGGTATGTTGACCAGCTACACCAAGGACCGGATGCAGGCGCAAGCGCATGCAGCTATCTTGATGGCAGGCCAGGGTGTTGAAGAAATAGCCTGATCGGTTTTAAAAATAAAGTCGGCTGTTGCGTTCAGTTTATTAAGCTATTGGGGAGTATCATGAGCAAGAGTGTCATCAATGAAGCCGAGCAAATTCAATTGGCAATTCAAATGATTCATCTGGGTGCAAGGCTGCAACTGCTTGAGTCTCAGACAACATTGTCTCGTGAGCGTTTGATCAAGTTATATAAGGAAATCAAGGGGATGTCGCCGCCTAAGGGTATGCTTCCATTCTCGACTGACTGGTTTCTCACTTGGCAGCCTAATATTCATTCTTCTATTTTTGTGAACATTTATCACTTCCTGATTCAGCATGCAGCAGTGACGGGGATTTCGGCCGTGATGAAGGCCTATAAGCTGTATTTGCAGCAAGTGGGCAGTGAGCCTGACGATGAGGTGGTGTTGTCGCTAACGCGTGCTTGGACGCTCGTACGTTTCCTTGATAGCAATATGTTGAAAATGCAGCGCTGTAGTTGCTGTGGGGGCGAGTTTGTGGTCAATGCCTACGATTTACATGATCAATATCAATGCAATCTTTGCCATGTTCCTTCTCGTGCAGGCAAGACCAAAAAGGCCAAGGAGTTGGCTGCTGCATTGATTGCATAGTGCAGGTATGGAGTTAAAGCTTTTTAAGGATTTTGCCCGTGCTGCGTAAGCAAGGGGTAGGCCGGAAGTTGAGTGGTGCCAGGAAGCGGTTTCCCCCCGCTATCCTGGCTTTTTTTATTCAACTAGTAGCTTTGGGCATGGTCTGTGGGGCATCTAAACTCCAGTGGTGGTTGGAGGGTGAGATTTTCCCGGTCTGGGGCTTGTTTGTGATGCAGGGCTTATTTGCCAGTGCTTTGTCGGTTATTGCTGCAATGGCTGTATGGTGGCGCCTGATACATCTGTTTTTTCCACTGGCTATTCTAGTCATGTTGCAATGGCAATTGCCAGCATGGATATATTTGCTGGCATTTTGTTTTACCTTGGCTTTGTTTTGGAGCACTTACCGTACTCAGGTGCCTTTTTATCCATCCCTGCCTGTGACTTGGCGCAAAGTTAAGGAGTTGATACCTCAAGACAAATCCGTCAAGGTGCTTGATATCGGGAGTGGCATGGGGGGGCTTGTGATGTATCTGGCACGAGAGTGTCCTCTCTCTAGATGTGTCGGAATTGAGCTAGCTCCTTTACCATGGCTGATTAGCGTCTTATTGGGCACACTAAAAAAATCCCCCGCAATATTCAAGTATGGTGATTACCAGGCCGTTAACCTTTCTGAGTACGACATCGTCTTTGCGTACCTTTCCCCAGCGGCAATGCCTGATCTTTGGCACAAAGCTGCACAGGAAATGCAGGCAGGAAGTTTGCTGATCAGCTATGAGTTTGAAATTCCGGGAGTGCCTCCTAAATTTCAGATTCAAGATAGGCTGGATGCAGATGCTGCCAGTATTTTTGTATGGGAATTATAAGCGTGCAACATTGCGCTTTAGGAGGCAGTCAGGCCATGATGGTTCAGATATAAAGGGTTATTGCATTTCAATTACCGCGATCAGAACATCCGCTTGATTGCTATGCTGAAAAGAACTTAAAAGTCGGGTCTGTGAAACCCGAGCGGAGCTTGCTGATATGCTGGTGATAGCGGGGTATCTGGTAGTAATGGGAAGTGTCTTTGGTGGGTTTGCCATGGCAGGAGGGCATTTGGCAGCCTTGTTTCAACCATTGGAACTTCTCATGATCGGGGGGGCAGCTATCGGGGCATTCCTCGTTGGAAATGATGCCAAAGCCATTAAGGCAACCCTCAAAGCCTTGCCTACTGTTTTCAAGGGCTCTAAATATACCAAATCGCGCTATATGGATTTACTGGCGCTACTTTTCGAAATTCTCACCAAGATTCGCCGTGACGGGATGATGTCGATCGAGAGCGACATCGAAAACCCTGAGAGCAGCCAGATATTTTCCAAGTATCCCGATGTTCTGTCTGACCATCATCTGATGGATTTTATCTGTGATTATCTGCGATTGATGTCGTCGGGCAACATGGATGCATTTCAGATCGAGAATCTCATGGATAACGAAATTGACACTCACCATCATGAAAGTATGGTGCCTTCTCACTGTATTGCTCGCTTGGGAGATGGTATGCCTGCTTTCGGTATCGTGGCTGCGGTCATGGGGGTGGTGCATACCATGGAATCAGTCGGCTTGCCGCCCAGTGAGTTGGGGATGCTGATTGCTCATGCCCTGGTAGGAACATTTCTTGGGATTCTTCTTGCGTATGGTTTTGTAGGTCCCTTGGCTAGTTTGCTTGAGCGCAAGGCAGATGAGTCCTCCAAGATGTTTCAATGTGCGAAGGTCACTTTTCTTGCCAGTCTCAACAGTTATGCCCCTGCGATTGCCGTGGAGTTTGGTCGTAAAGTGTTGTATTCGACAGAGCGCCCAGAATTTGCTGAACTTGAAGCCCATGTAAAACAGGCCAAGGCACGTTAGTACGCGGAGAGCAATATGGCCCAGGAAAACGTCAAAATTATCGTCAAGCGTGTTAACAAGCACGGCGGTGGTCATCATGGTGGTGCGTGGAAAATAGCGTATGCCGACTTTGTGACGGCAATGATGGCGTTCTTTCTCTTGATGTGGTTGTTGGGCTCCACCAGCAAATCAGATCTTGAGGGAATTTCGGAGTATTTCAAGACACCCCTGAAAGTAGCGATGCAAGGCGGAGCATCTGTTGGTGCTAGTGAGAGTGTGCTCAAGGGTGGTGGTACTGATATGACTAAGTCTCAAGGCCAGATCAGAAAAGCTGATGATATTACCTCCAAGAAAAAGCCAGACCTTAAGACAGCAAAGGAAGCGGTAGCCAAGGCTGAGATGCAGAAACTCAAGGAGCTGAAAAAACGCATTGAGCAAGCCATTGATTCAAGTGCTACCTTGCAACCTTTTAAAAAGCAGTTGTTGCTGGATATTACGACAGAGGGATTGCGTATCCAGATTGTGGATGAGCAAAATCGCCCCATGTTTGCTTCGTCCAAGGCAGAGTTGCAGCCATACGCCCGGCAAATTCTGCACGAGATTGGTCAATTGCTGAATGACGTACCCAATAAAATCAGTCTTTCCGGACATACTGATGCAGCGCCTTATCCTAGTGGCGAGCGTTTTTATAGTAACTGGGAGTTATCATCGGATCGTGCCAATGCCTCACGTCGTGAGTTGGTTTCTGGTGGAATGAAAGAAGAAAAAGTATTGCGTGTAGTGGGGTTATCCTCTGCTGTGTTGTTCGATAAGGATAATCCATTGAATCCCGTTAATCGTCGAATCAGCATTATCATCATGAACAAGAAGACTGAAGAGGAGACAATCAGTGACAACGGTTCTGCCGAAGTAGAGAAAGCTGGTGAAGTCCCTGCTTTGACGGAAAGCTTTAACCAGTGATGATATTAATCAAGTAGGATTTTCTCTTGTTTTTTCACAGACTGAAGGCAGTCTGGACAGGATAGCTTATATGGTAAGTCAGACTATACCCATAGATGAATTAAAAGAGTTACTGGTCAGCCTGGGGGGCTGGGGTGAAGAGCATCTTGAGCATGTTGAAACAGACCTCAGTCGTGCCAATGGATTATTGCATGAGGCAATAAGCATGTTGGTGGATGGCTTTATGTCTATCAACCGGGCGGCCCAGGCACAGCAGCAAATATTGTTGAGTTTAAGTGTGAGTACGCAGCTGTCCCAGCAACATATCGCCGAGGTGGCGATGTATAGCCGCCAGATTGAAAGTGAAGTCAATCGGGTTGTCACGGGCATGCAGTTTGAGGACATGACCAACCAATTGCTAACGCGTGCACTTGCACGTGTAGGCGGGCTAAAGCTGTTGCTCCTTGGCATGGCCGATCAGCATGAGTCTCTGGTTTCAGGGCATTCACATGAAGATATTGCGGCTATTTTGCAACGGATGAGTGAATCCCTCAACGAAAGACGTGCCTCTATGCATCGTGATTTGCAGTCATCCGTGAATCAGCAGCATATGGGAGCAGGTGATATTGAGCTGTTTTAGTTTGTTCTTTTAATGATGTCAGGTGTTACGTGCCAGGGAGCGCGCAGGCGCGCAAGAACGAGGATTGAATGATATGGGAAAAACAATACTTGCTGTCGATGATTCCGGGTCGTTGAGACAGATGGTGGTATTCAGCCTGAATGCCGCTGGATATCAAGTGATAGAGGCTGTTGACGGGGAGGATGCACTGAGCAAGGCGCAGACCCAAGTCGTGGATCTGGTGCTGACCGACCAGAATATGCCGAGAATGGATGGCCTAACGCTGATTAAATCGCTGCGTAGCCTCAGTTCTTACCAGAAAGTGCCGATATTAATGTTAACAACAGAGTCTAGTGATGAAATGAAGGCATTAGGTAAGGCTGCTGGAGCAACAGGGTGGTTGGTCAAGCCATTTGATCCCAAGCGTTTACTGGATGTTGTTCAGCGCGTCATTGGATGATGTGAGTGTATTGCAAAAAGGCGTCTCCTTGTGGGGAGTCAGCATGAACCAATCTGGAGTTGAACAATGACAATTGATATGAGCCAGTTTTACCAAGTGTTCTTCGATGAGTCGGATGAATTGCTGGCTGAAGCTGAGCGTTTGCTACTCGAACTTGATATTGAGAACCCGAGTTCTGAGGATCTCAATGCCATTTTTCGCGCAGCACACTCCATCAAGGGCGGCGCGGCGACTTTTGGCATGACCGACATGACCGAAATTACTCATGTGCTTGAGAACCTACTTGATCGGATTCGTAAGAACGAGATGAAGTTACAGGCTGAGCATGTAGACGTGTTTCTCGCTGCCAAGGATATCTTGAAAATGCAGTTGGATGGTCATCGCAATGGTAGCGCGGTTGATGAGGATGCGGTGAGTGATATCAAGGTGACATTGCATACCCTGGCGCAAGAAGGCGGACAAGCGATTGCCCCCCCTCCGCAGGCATTGTCTTTGGCTGTAGAAAAGTCTGAAGAAATCAAGCCTACTAAGGCGGCGACCCAGGTAGATAGTGCGACCAAGCAATATCAGGTGCAACTTCCTGAGTTGCCAGAAAAGGATGTGATTGCCCTGACGGAAGAGCTAAAGCTGCTTGGGGAAGTGGAATCCTTACCTCCTGAGGGTAAGCGGCATGTGCTTAAGCTTGCCACGGAGGAAAGCGTGGACAATATCGTGGCAATTTGCTCTTTTATTATTGACGCCGATGATTTAAGCATTACTGAGCTTGGTGCCGATAATCTTGTCAGCCAGGCTCAGGGTAAAAACACTGTTAGCGGCCAGTCGGGCTTTTTGATTGAAGTGCCAGAAGTCCTGGAAAAGGATTGGGCGACCTTGATAGCCGAGCTTGAGTTGCTGGGCAAAGTATTTGTGCAGCCGGTCGTGGGTAACCTACATGCTCTGTGGTTGGAAACTGAGGAAAGTCGCGACAGTATCCTTGCTGTCAGTTCATTTGTCGTGGATGTAGATAAGATCAGGGTGACTACGCAAGAGGCTGCTCCTGAAGTGGAAGCTATCCAGCCACAGCCAGCCCAGGCAAAAGCTAATCCTCTGGATGAGGGGGATTTTGGATTGTTTGACTCCAATCATGTCGCAAAGGTGGCCCCTGATCCAGTGCCCAAGCCTGAAACAGTTGTTCAGGTGAAGGAGGCTCCGCTGGAAAATAAGCGTGTTGCGCCACGTCGAGAAGCAGATAAGGCCGCAGCCAGCCAGGAGACAACATCTATTCGTGTTGGTATTGAGAAGGTCGATCAACTGATCAATCTGGTCGGGGAGTTGGTCATTACACAAGCCATGATAGAGCAACGCACAGGATCACTGGATCCCATGTTGCATGAGCGATTACTCAATAGTGTTGGGCAGTTGACTCGTAATACTCGGGATCTGCAAGAGGCCGTAATGTCGATCCGTATGATGCCGATGGATTATGTATTTTCCAGGTTTCCCCGCATGGTACGGGATCTTGCCAGCAAGCTTGGCAAGAAGGTTGAGTTTGTCACCAATGGAGCAGCTACTGAGCTGGATAAAGGCTTGATAGAGCGCATTGTTGATCCTTTGACACACTTGGTGCGCAATAGTATTGACCATGGCGTAGAGTCCCCCGAGGTGCGTGCTGCTGCTGGCAAAAACCCTATCGGGCGGCTTGCACTTTCTGCGGGCCACCAGGGCGGCAATATCGTGATTGAGGTGAGTGATGATGGAGGTGGCCTCAATCGTGAGCGTATTCTTGCCAAGGCAAAATCCTCTGGTCTGAATGTGTCAGATAACATGCCCGACGGGGATGTTTGGCAATTGATCTTTGCTCCTGGATTCTCTACAGCGGAAAAGGTCACGGATGTTTCTGGTCGTGGCGTGGGTATGGATGTGGTAAAGCGCAATATCACTGCCATGGGTGGCGTGGTAGATATTCGTTCTGCTGCGGGGTATGGCACGACGATTTCCATTTCTTTGCCGTTAACCTTGGCGATTCTTGATGGTATGTCGGTACGTGTAGGTGAGGAGGTATACATTCTGCCGCTGAGCTTTGTAGTCGAGTCACTGCAGCCATCTGCTAGCGATGTCAAAGATGTGACAGGGCAGGGCCGTCTGGTCAAGGTGCGTGAGGATTATCTCCCCTTGATTCCGTTATATCAGATGTTTGATATTGAGCCGCTTTATCGTGAACCTGAGGACGGTATCTTGGTCGTGGTTCAGGCCGATGGCAAAAAGGCTGCATTATTCGTGGACGAGCTGGTTGGGCAGCAGCAGGTTGTCGTCAAAAACCTTGAGTCGAATTACCGTAAGGTTGCAGGTATTTCTGGCGCTACCATTCTCGGTGATGGTGGTGTTTCCCTGATTCTTGATGTGACCAACTTATTGCGCTCCAGTAGGCAGTTGATCACGGAAGCTTCCATTCATTAAGAGGTGTTGTCATGTTAGAACCAACAAGCAGTAAAACAGAGAATCAGTCACAACCGGTTCCATCAGGGGCAGCGCAAGTTGAAAGCAGTGAGTTTTTAGCTTTCACGCTGGGAAGTGAGGAGTACGGCATCGATATTCTCAAGGTGCAGGAAATTCGCGGATATGAAAGTGTCACCAGGATTGTTAATGCGCCTGACTTCATCAAGGGCGTGATTAACCTGCGGGGCATTATTGTGCCTATTGTTGATATGCGTATCAGGTTTAACCTGGGGACGCCTACCTATGATCAGTTTACGGTTGTCATTATTCTCAATATCAATAATCGCGTGACCGGGATTGTGGTGGATAGCGTTTCTGACGTGACGACATTGAGCCCACAGCAGATTAAGCCAGCACCGGAGATGGGATCTATTCTGAGTACAGATTACCTGATTGGGTTGGGTACGCTGGATGACAGGATGCTGATCCTGGTAGATATCGACAAGCTGATGACCAGTTCTGAAATGGGCTTGGTTGATCATATTGTCGCTGGCGCTTAGTAACCAATTATAAAAAAAGTATATAGATACAGACCTGATTGAACTTGAAGGGCGGAGATTAGAAATGAAGCTACTGAATCCATTAATGAACTATATGTATGGCCAGAAAATCACTAGGCGCTTGGTGATCGGTTTTGGATCTCTGCTGGTGTTGCTGGGAGCCATTGTGATTCTCAGCTTGGTGTTGATGACTTCTATGAGCAATCGTACAGATGCCATCGTTGCTGAATCTGCGACTAAGCAAGGACTGTTGAACGATTGGAAGTTATATACCAATATGAATATCATCAACGCGGTTGCCTATATCAGGAATCGCAGCCAAGATCAGGAGGCCTATTTCCTGCGTAAGATGGATGAGTATTCAAAAGAGGTAGACAAGTTACAGGCTCAAGCTTTGGAGTCTATGAAAGAGCCAGAATATCAGCCTTTTCTGGAGAAAGTTAACAAGGCACGAGAAGATTATCGCAATGTACGCACTGAAGCTTTCAAGGTGAGGGTTGCGTTAAATATCCGGGTAGCAGCGCTTGAACGGTGGCTGACAAATGAGCAGGTAAGCCTAGAAGAAAAGCGTAATGTGACCAACAAGCTGATGTCCGATGAAAAAGCATTCTATGAGAGCGTAGATAGCCAATTTCAATCTGCTCGCGATGCTTATCAAGATGCGATGAGCCAGTTGTTGCAATATGAACGTAACCGAGCTCAAGAGCTGGCAGCAGCCAACAAGAGTTCCAGTATTCAAGGGCGTATCTTGATTATTGTTCTTGGCTTAGTGGCTATATTGATGGGAGTGATCTTTGCCAGGGTTATTACAGTCTCCATCATCGAGCCGATCAATTACGGCATTCGAGTGATTGGACGTGTTTCAAAGGGCGATCTGGCACCGCGGCCGAACGATCTGCTCGATATGATCAACGAGAATGCGTCTGATGAACCAGGCAAGTTGCTGGTTGGCATTCGCTTCATGATTCAAGAGTTACGCAAGCTGGTGACAGAAGTACGAGGCAGTACAGATACGATGCTGGTGGCAACCAGCGAAATTTCCTCTGGTAATGCTGATCTCTCTTCGCGTACTGAGTCACAGGCTTCAAGCTTGGAAGAAACAGCGAGTTCTATGGAGGAGCTGACTTCTACCGTACGTCAAAATGCTGACAATGCAAGGCAAGCTAACCAGTTGGTGATTACAGCCTCTGAATCTGCAGTACGTGGTGGGCAAGTGGTAGATCAGGTTGTGAGCACCATGGGTTCGATCAAGGAAAGCTCCCGCAAGATTGTGGATATTATCGGCGTAATTGATGGCATCGCTTTCCAGACCAATATCTTGGCCTTAAATGCTGCTGTTGAAGCAGCCCGTGCCGGCGAACAGGGGCGTGGGTTCGCCGTGGTGGCAAGCGAAGTCCGCAATCTGGCACAACGTTCAGCCGCTGCAGCGAAGGAAATCAAGGGGTTGATTTCCGATTCTGTGGAGCGGGTCGAAGCAGGTGTGGTCTTTGTTGACCAAGCGGGGACGACCATGGCCGAAATCGTGTCTTCCGTGCGTAATGTAACCGATATCATGGCGGAAATATCCGCAGCCTCTACCGAGCAAAGTTCTGGTATCGATCAAGTGAACCATGCCGTGAATGAGATGGATGAAGTTACTCAGCGAAATGCTGCTTTGGTTGAGGAGTCGGCTGCAGCCGCAGAAGCATTGAAAGGAGATGTGTCCCAACTTGAGCGTGCAGCAAGTGTTTTCAAGCTTGGCAATGGTCGGGATGTGTTACAGGAGCCCCAATCCATAGTACAGGCTAAAGTCACTGCCATCGCAAAACCGAAGATTGAGGCTGGAGCAACAGTGGCAAAACCAAAGATAGCCATGGCGACGAAAGCCAAGAGTAAGGACGTGGGTACTGCTTCCACTCCTGCTGCCAAATCTGTACCACCCAAAAAAGTGATTGGGCCAGATCTTTCCAGTGATGAATGGGAAGAGTTTTGATGGTAAGTGCACAGAGGAGTGCTGAATTGAGTGCAAGTACAGTAACCAAGGCAAATGCTGGCAAGGAGTTTGAGTTTACCGAGGCGGATTTTTCCCGTGTTCGTAAGCTGATCTATCAAGCAGCGGGCATTTCCCTTTCAGACTCCAAGCATGAAATGGTCTATAGCCGTTTAGCTAGGCGGTTGAGGGCTACAGGTATTTCCAATTTCACTCGTTATCTGGATATGCTGGAAAGCGAGGCTGCCTCTGATGAGTGGGAGGCATTCACGAATGCATTGACGACAAATCTCACTTCATTTTTTCGCGAACATCATCACTTTCCTATCCTGGCCGAACATATTCGTAAGGCAGCACAGCCGATTTCTATTTGGTGCTGTGCGAGTTCAACAGGTGAGGAGCCTTACAGTCTGGCCATGACAGCGTGCGAAGCATTTGGCACTTTGCGTCCCCCAGTCGAGATCATTGCTACCGATATTGATACTAATGTCTTGGCAACTGCAGCGGCGGGAATTTATAGCGATGACCGTATTGAAAAGCTGCCCATGGAGCAGAAGAAAAAGTTCTTTTTGCGAGGAACAGGTAGGCAACAGGGCCTAGTACGTGTACGCGATGATTTGCGTAAATTGATCACCTTCAAGCCATTAAATCTACTTAGTAGTAGTTGGCCTGTTAATGGTCAGTTTGACGCGATATTCTGTCGTAATGTCATGATTTATTTTGATAAACCAACTCAATCCACTATTCTCAAGCGCTTTGTTCCGCTTATGAAGCCTAACGGCTTACTGTTTGCGGGGCATTCTGAAAACTTCCTTTATGCGACTGATGCATTCAGGCTCCTAGGCAAGACGGTATATACCCTCAATCAGCGTGGAGGTTGAGTATGGCCAGTCCAATAGAAGAGCAGTTGGCCACCAATTTATATTTTGATAAAACCTTCAATTGTGAAGCTGCCAAGATTTTGCCAGGAGAGTATTACACAACAAACAAGGATCTCGTGATTGTGACTGTGCTAGGGTCCTGTGTCTCTGCATGTATTCGCGATAGGGTGTCAGGCATTGGAGGCATGAATCATTTCATGCTACCTGAAGGTAGCGCTGCTGATGCGAACAATCCTGTTTCAGAGTCTGCTCGCTATGGAACGTATGCCATGGAAGTGTTGATCAACCAATTGTTGAAACAGGGCGCACGCAGAGAAAACCTAGAAGCCAAAGTTTTTGGTGGTGGCAATGTGTTGAGTGGATTTACTGCAATCAATGTCGGCGAGAAAAATGCAGTTTTTGTGAAGAAATATTTGCGCGACGAGAATATTCGCATCGTGGGGGAGGATTTAAATGATATTTATCCCCGCAAAGTTTATTTTTTCCCTAAAACAGGGCGAGTCTTAGTCAAGAAACTCAAACAAATGCATAACAATACTCTGATATCGCGTGAAGAAAGCTATGCCAACAAGCTCAAGACCAACAAGGTGGCTGGCGATGTAGAGTTGTTTTAATCGATGGTGACTGGGAGGAGACCAGTGCCACGCAATAATTCAATAAAAAGGCAATGTGATGACCATAAAAGTTCTTATCATTGATGATTCAGCGCTGATTAGGAGTTTATTGACTGAAATCATCAACCAGCAACCTGATCTGGAGGTAGTGGGAGCAGCTCCAGACCCCTTGATTGCACGGGAAATGATCAAGCAGAAAAATCCAGATGTGCTGACTCTGGATGTGGAAATGCCGAAAATGGATGGCTTGGATTTTCTGGAGCGCCTCATGCGCTTGCGTCCGACCCCAGTGGTAATGATTTCCTCCCTGACAGAGCGCGGTTCAGAAATTACCATGCGCGCCATGGAGCTAGGAGCCGTGGATTTTATTACTAAGCCCAAAATGTCTATTGCCAGCGGCATGCATGAATATAGTGAAATGATTGCAGATAAGATCCGAGCCGCGGCAAGGGCACGGTTAATTGCTAGAACGCCGTTGACGCCAACACCGGGTAATGCTGGCTTGCCCTCTATTGGGAACCCATTGATCAGTAGTGAAAAGCTCATCATCATCGGCGCCTCTACAGGTGGCACGGAGGCGATCAAATCCTTCCTGATGCAAATGCCCTCGGATTGTCCAGGGATATTGATTACCCAGCATATGCCTGCGGGGTTTACGCAGTCATTCGCTAATCGGTTGAATACCTTATGCAAAATCTCTGTGCAGGAGGCTAAAGGTGGTGAACGTGTTTTACCTGGCCATGCGTATATTGCACCAGGGCATTCTCACTTGTTGTTGGCGCGTAGCGGGGCGAATTATGTGACTCAGTTGGATGATGGGCCTCCTGTCAGTCGACATCGTCCTTCAGTGGATGTCTTGTTTAGTTCCGCGGCAAGCAGTGCGGGTAAAAATGCAATTGGTGTTATTCTCACCGGCATGGGTAAAGATGGTGCCGAAGGCATGCTGAAAATGAAGCAGGCTGGCGCTTACAATTATGCTCAGGATGAAGCAAGCTGCGTTGTGTTTGGCATGCCCAAGGAGGCTATTGCTACGGGTGGCGTGGACGAGGTGAGTTCGTTGTCTGATATGCCTGGCAAGGTTTTGCAGTATCTTGCTGCCAATAGCGCACGAGCATTGCGAGTTTAGTGTTGAAATACCGTTTAACTAAGTAGTTTGGTATTTCTGGCAATACAAATAAAAGTTGAATGGAGTAACGAATGGCAAATCCCAATACCAAATTTCTGGTGGTCGACGACTTTTCCACCATGCGACGTATTGTACGTAACCTGCTGAAGGAACTGGGTTACAACAATGTTGATGAGGCCGAAGATGGTGTCATGGCTTTGGCGAAGTTGAGAAGTGGCAGTTTCGATTTTGTGGTGTCTGATTGGAACATGCCGAATATGGATGGATTAACCATGTTGCAGCAAATCCGCGCCGATCCAGCACTGTCATCATTACCAGTATTAATGGTAACTGCTGAAGCGAAGAAGGAAAATATTATTGCAGCCGCTCAAGCTGGTGCGAATGGCTATGTGGTGAAACCTTTCACTGCAGCGACACTGGATGAGAAGCTGAGCAAAATCTTTGAAAAGCTTGAAAAAGCAGGGGGCTGATATGAGCGAGGCGCTTCACAACGTATCGCAGGGCGAGGGTGACTTGCAATTGCAGCATGATGAAATGCTGCACCGTATTGGCTTGTTGACGCGCAATCTGCATGAAAGTTTGCGTGGCTTGGGTTTCGACAAGCTGCTGGAACAAGCCGCACACGGCATTCCTGATGCGAGGGATAGATTGAATTATGTCGCTCGTATGACAGAGCAGGCGGCCGAGCGAGTCTTGAATGCGACAGACATTGCGAGCCCATTGCAAGATGAGTTGAATCAGGAGGCGACAAGTCTGGAAGCGCGATGGAAAAATATCCTGACCGTTCCTTCACTCAAAAAAGATTATGATCAGGTGGCGGATGAAACCATGGCGTTCCTGACCAAGACTGTAGGTCATACCGATGCAACCAAGGCACAGCTGCTTGACATCATGATGGCTCAGGATTTTCAGGATTTAACTGGTCAAGTCATCAAAAAAATTACTGAGCTTGCGCAGGAAATAGAGCAGCAGCTAGTCCAGGTTCTCATAGACTTTTCTCCAGGGGCTGTCGTTAAAAAAGAAAATGAAAGTAATAACCTGATGAATGGTCCTCAGATTAATCCTGAAACTGCAATTGATGTTGTAGCTAGTCAAGAGCAAGTAGATGACTTACTTGATAGTCTTGGTTTTTGAGCTTGGTCTTTGTGAGACTTGTTTGAGCCATGCTGGCATGGCGCATGATTGATCGGTGGCTAGTCCAATCGGCCTATTGTTCCGCCTATGATGATCAGCGACTATCTGTACTTAGAAGTAACACAATAAAATGTGCAAAAAGCACGCAGTACACCACGTTTTTCAGGGGATGTTCCGTAGGGTAAGCATAAGCTAGAGTAGTGGATGGTAGGTGGCCTGGGATATTGGCAAAGCTGTGGATACCGCAGCTTTTTTGGTGTGTCGTTGTTGGAAAGCGTTTACTTGCGAAATTTCGAAACGGCTTGTGCGCGATTGAGCACATTCAATTTTTTGAAAATGCGTTGCAGGTGGTTTTTGACAGTAAAAGCGCTAATGTCGAGGATCATGCCAATTTCTTGATTGGTTTTGCCTTTCGTCACCCAATCCATGATTTCTAACTCTCGACCAGACAAAATATTGAGGCTATCGTCTTTTTGCTCAGGTTCTATTTTGATAGTCGTCGGTTGTTGTTCTGGCAGATGTTCGATTTGGCGAAGAGCGCTGTCAATATAGGGAAGCAGTGCTTCTAGCATAGGGCGCGAGGCCGGAGGGAAGCTCACATTGGAGCTTAGTAGCACGTAGAGGCAATCGTGCCGTCCACGATGATCCTTGATGGCGTGTACCAAGCCGGATTTCATGTTTTTGAGATAGTAATTGGACTCAGCGTTTGAGAACTCGCAGTCATGCAGGATGTTATCGGCAGCTGCTAGCGTGAACGGAGCCTTGGCATTGTTTAACCAGTACATGAACAGGTTTTGTAGAAACTTGTTGATTTCATGACTGGCTATTTTATCGGAGCGAATGCCAGGCAGGGGCGAGACAATATTGAAGTAAATCACTCCAAGTGAAAAGTCTCCCCAAGCCGTGATCATGATTTCATGCGGAAGGAAAATCTGGAGTTTTCCCTGCATCCAGAGAAAAAGCTCAAAGTGTGAGCGAATTCTCAAGGATTCGTGCATAAGCTCAATTAATTGGCTTTTCTCGATATCGTTTAAGTTTTTATTTAAGGACATGTGCTCGGTTATAATTTACTAAGCAATTCAAGTCTAATCTTTTGTGTCATCCATATTCTTGCATTATTATGACGCAAATAACTTGAGTAATGAGAGTTTTTGAGGCTATTTATCTAAATAATTACCATAAGTAGTTTACGGATAATTGATATATTCCTTTCATTCAAGGGCAAAAATTACATGTATCCTGATCTGGTGCATTTGGGTGGTGCTGATAAATACGTCGAAGAAATCCTCGAGATTGTGAATACAATCAAGCTGTTTGGTGATTTTACCGATGAAGAGGTACGGTATTTGTGCTCCTACATGCAATGCTATGCCGCCCCTAGAGACTGTCAATTATTGACAGAGGGGGATGTGGGCGATTATTTACTCTTGATCCTGACCGGCGAGGTGAATGTCATCAAAGACATCCCGAATAAAGGAATCCAGACCATTGCCATGGTGGGGGCGGGGGCTATTATTGGTGAAATGTCTATGATTGATGGTTTGCCACGCTCTGCGAGTTGCTTGACCAACCAACCAACAGATTTTGCCGTGTTGACCAGAGATTCTCTTTATCAATTGCTTGCGAATATGCCTAAACTTGGCAACAAGGTATTGGTGAGGTTGCTACAGCTTTTGACAGCCCGTTTCCGAGAGAGCTCAGATAGGTTCTTGCCTAAGACACTTGGCGAACTAGTTTGAATTTTCTATTTCGCTTTAGACATACATACTATGTCTAAAGCGAAATGAAGTAGAAGTACGAAAAAAATCCCGCTGAAGCGGGATTTTTTATGATTGGTGGGGCATGTATGGGTCGAACCTACGACAAACGGATTAAGAGAGTCATTTTATAAAGCTCTTCATTGCACAAAGCTATACTACGCAAGGGTTTTGAGGCACTACGGATGCCTGACCACCTCTATAGATTCCAAATTTGTCGACAACTGGTTGCCACTAAATCCTACCCTTGGCCTTATCCCGTTCCCATGCCCTTCGCATTTTCCTCGTCAGGGTGGCAGGATCTATTTCACCCTCTTCATTGATGCGTGGCCCGTTTTCATAACGCTTGGGTCTTGCATAACGATCTACCTTTGGAGGCTCAGGTTCTTTTTCGTCCTGGACACTTGCCTGATTCCTTACCAGATCATTCAGTGTAGGTGCTACAACCCGCTTACCTGTCTTTTGTGATCCAGCAGCCGCCTCCTGTTGTAACTCCCTTTCTAAAGCAGCTTGAGCACGCTCTGCCAGATCGCCCTGGTGGAAGAACCGGGCATATTCCGTGTCCTTGATCCTCTTAGCGTGATAGTCCCTCACCACGTTCTGCAAAGCAGTCCTCATGACCATCGAAAGCGTTAGGCCCAGATACTCACATGCTTCATCTGCAGAAGCCTTTAAATCAGGGCTAATCCTGATCGTCATATTCACTGTTTTTTTCATGCTTTTCTCCGGCACATACACTGCACATGCATTAGCACAGGCAATGCACATACATGATTTGGGTAAGAAGCCGCGCCAGTGCTGAATCCTTACGTTAGATACGGTAGATTTGGCTTTCCCCCCGTATTACCTTGGGGGGGGGAGGAATGAATGGGGTGTAGCGAAAACTGCATTTTTTTGCCCATTGCTCCTCCTTGTTTGGCGGGGTGAACCCGTTGATAGGTGCGCATATCATGCGCTGCCACCGGAAGGAATCAATGGGGTAAAAACTAATGGGGGACAAAGGGGAGTAACGAGGTTATTTGAATTTCTTATGGTTTTGACCTCATTGATAATCCAGATAGCAAAAGGCCGTTGCGTATAGCCGCCCCTGGCTGGCACAACGCAACGGCCTTTGCTTTTCGGGATTTACCTGATCAGGTCTATTCCCGCCGCCCCTTTCCAGTTATCCACAGCGCTTGCGTCGTATGCGCTGCGCTATGGATAACTGGGGCGGCTATGCTTTAGTAAAAGTGGGATCAGGTTTTACAGATTGTTTTTCTTGCGCGATTTGAACTATTCGACTCATTTGCTCTTCTCTTTCATGTCGATGGATATACCACTCTGCCAACAACACCTCTATTAAACCTATGAGCATTCTTGCTTCCTCTGGATCAACATCAATAATAAGATCAATGTTTTTCTCCATGTGCGCGCCAATGTTTCCAATTTTTCTAACAGAGTCAATTGCATGCCATGTAGCTTCATCAACCTTGCCATTTAAAGCTTCAATTTCATCAACCAATCTTGACTTGGAAATTTTCCAGAAATCTCTAATAATTCCTTGCAGACAACGCCTCGATAGTGTGGCTGAGGCTTTAGGACTCAGCTCAACAATGGCACATGCTTCTTGATAATCTTGAATAATCTGTATAGGTATATAGTCTGGAAAAGGTTTAGCTGCCGACTGAGGTTTTAGCAAACTATGGAAAAACGGTTTATCTTTAGCAACCCATCGAGTTCCATTATGAGTAACCTTGGATAAGGTTGCCATTACCGTAAACTCTTTACATGCATCATTAGGGCAGGTAATGATTTCCGAAATGAAGCCCATTGCGCCATATCGGTTGTTATGTTTGAACCAATGCATTTCACTACTGTAGTGATCTTCTGTAATCGTTGCATTGTGATTGCAGTATGGACAGCGCCAAGAAAAATTCTTCATATACTCCCTTTAACCATTACACGTCTTTGCTTGACAACATCTTACATTAAACCCTATCCTGAACTCCTCTCAAAACTACAAGCGGCCTGTCGCCCCGTCAGCTCGCGGCTATTTTTACGTCTATTGCTTTTATGGCGGGGTTGAGACTGGGTATATAAAACCGAAAGGGAAGCCCAGACGCGGTTTCTTGTAGACCGAGAGTGCGCCCGCCACCCCGTATTGCAATCGGGTGGCCTCTCTCTAAACTACAGGAGGTCATCATGACCAGTCATCAATCCAATCCCCTCAATGGGAAATTCTGGGTGGAAGCCGAATACGGCGGACGCCACATCCAAAACAAAGCAGCCCAAGCCCTCACCGCAGCGTATGGCGCCATGGGTGTTGCCCATCTTATCGAGCGCAGCATTGCGGAAATGAACCTGGCTCGAGATACCGAGCATGAGTATTCAGGTCTGCAGCCCGTGCTCCTGGAAAACATTCTTTGTGCGCAGCATGTATTGCTGAACGTGATCAGCAAGCATGTAGAGGAATTATGCGAGCACCACAAGGAAGGACAATGAGATGGCCATTAAAAAAATGGAGGGTGGCTGGCTAGTCGATATTCAGCCAGGTGGGCGAGGATCTAAACGGTTCCGTAAGACGCTGGGAACCAAGAGCGAGGCTTTGGCTTATGAGGCTTGGTTGAAGTCCAAGGTCTTGACCACGCCAGAGTGGCAACCTGCAAAGCGCGATCTGCGCAGGTTGTCCGAGCTGGTTGATATTTGGTACGAGCATCATGGAGCCAACTTACGGGCCGGGCAGGATACCTACAACCGCCTGAAAGCGCTTTGCGTTGCCCTGGGCAATCCTTACCTCGACCGTTTCACGACCGGGATGTTTGCGCACTATCGCAAGGCTCGTGCAGAGGCCGGTATTGCACCGAATACGATCAACCGTGAGCATGCGTATCTGCGCAGTGTGTTTAACGAGGCCAAGCGGCTTGGACACTGGAATGGCGAAAACCCTTTGTCAGCAGTAAGACAGATCAAGGTGCCAGAGCGGGAGTTGTCATACCTGTCCAAGGAGGATATCAAGCGCTTGCTGGCTGCACTCGAACAATCCAAGAGCCGAGATACCTTGCTGATTGCGAAAGTGTGTTTGTCTACAGGGGCAAGATGGAGTGAGGCCGAGCAATTGAAGCCAAGTCAGGTGCGGGATGGGATGGTGCATTTCAGCAATACGAAGTCAGGGAAGAATCGATCTGTACCGATCCCCGAGTTCCTGATCAAGGAGCTGAAAGCGCAGGACAAGCTCATGAGCGGTTATGGGCGCTTGTTTCAGTACTCCTATAACGCATTCCGGGAGGCGGTGAAACGAGCGCAGCTAGCGCTGCCAGATGGGCAAATGACGCATGTCTTACGCCATACCTTTGCCAGCCACTTCATGATGAACGGTGGAAACATCCTGGTTCTTCAAAGGCTACTGGGACACAGCAGCCTGACCATGACGATGCGCTATGCACACCTTTCCCCCGATCACTTACAGGAGGCTAGGAAGTTGAACCCGATGATGAATCTGGATTAGATGGCTTTGTAGGTCTTTAGGCCACTATAATGGGTTGTCAGTAGGTTGACACCCTGAAAACACGAAAGGGTTAGCGCGTTTGCTAACCCTTTGTTTTGACTGGTGGGGCATGTAGGGGTCGAACCTACGACAAACGGATTAAGAGTCCGCTGCTCTACCAACTGAGCTAATGCCCCAATCGAGGAACGAGATTATGCGCGGGTTTTGAGCATGTGTCAACTTGAAACTGGTAAATTATTCGAGTAACTTAGCTCTTTTATTTTTATTGTTTCTACACCCCCCGAAAGTCAATTTATGGCCATTCATACCATCACTACACAAGCGTTTCATGATCAGAAGCCAGGTACTTCTGGTTTGCGCAAACGCGTTACAGTATTTCAGCAACCACATTACCTTGAAAATTTTGTGCAGAGCATTTTTGATGCAGTCAAAATGCCTGTTGGTGCAGCATTGGTAGTGGGGGGGGATGGACGCTTCTATAATGTTGAGGCAATACAGATTATTCTCAAGATGGCTGCGGCCAATGGCGTAGGGCGTGTATTGGTCGGCAAAGACGGCATATTATCTACCCCTGCTGCATCTTGCGTCATTCGCAAATATCAAACTTTTGGTGGCATTATCCTCTCTGCTAGCCATAACCCCGGTGGGCCAGAAGGGGATTTTGGCATTAAGTTCAATGCTGCTAATGGCGGGCCTGCGACAGAAAATGTAACAGAGGCGATTTTTGCACGCAGCAAGGAGTTGGCGCAGTACAAGATTGTGGATGCACCTGATGTCGCACTTGATGTGGTGGGTGAAACAGAGATTGCAGGCATGAAAGTCGAGATCATCGACTCTGTCACGGATTATGTGGCACTGATGGAAACGCTGTTTGACTTTGAAGCCATTCGACAGCTATTGGCAAGTGGATTCCGCTTGCGCTTCGATGCTATGCACGCGGTGACTGGGCCTTATGCACGCGCTATTCTTGTTGATCGCCTGGGCGCTCCTAGTAGTGCGGTAATAAATGCTGATCCATTACCTGATTTTGGTGGCGGGCATCCTGATCCCAATTTGACTTATGCGCATGATTTGGTCGAAATCATGTTCGGTGATGATGCACCAGATTTTGGTGCCGCTTCGGATGGTGATGGTGATCGCAACATGATTTTGGGCAAGCAGTTCTTCGTGACGCCTTCGGATAGCTTGGCACTCATTGCGGCTAATGCGAGACTTGCTCCGGGATATGGGCAAGGGATTGCTGGTGTAGCGCGTTCAATGCCCACTAGTGCTGCGGTGGATAGGGTTGCCGAGGAGTTGGATATCCCCTGTTTTGAAACTCCTACAGGCTGGAAGTTCTTTGGTAATTTGATGGATGCTGGCAAGGTGACGTTGTGTGGCGAGGAAAGTTTCGGCACGGGGTCTGACCACGTGCGCGAAAAAGACGGCCTGTGGGCGGTGCTGTTCTGGCTCAATATTCTCGCGATCAAGCGCCAGCCAGTGGAGACCATCGTCAAACGACATTGGGCCAGATTTGGGCGCAATGTCTATTCCCGGCATGATTACGAGGAGTTGCCCAGTGATGCCGCCAATGACTTGATTGATCACATCCGTGCCCAGTTTACTTCACTACCTGGGAAAACGCTGGGCCGCTATATCGTAAAGACATGCGATGATTTCAGTTATACCGATCCCGTCGATGGCAGCGTCAGTCAGAAGCAGGGTATACGCATTTTGTTCGAGGATGGGTCGCGGATTGTGTTTCGCCTTTCCGGGACAGGGACGGCTGGCGCAACGCTGCGTATTTACCTGGAGTCTTTCGATGCGGATATCTCGCAGCATGACCAGGATGCCCAGCATGCCCTTGCTGAGTTGATCGGGATTGCCGAGCAAATTTCTGAGCTCAAGCAACGTAGTGGTCGCGAGCAACCAACAGTCATTACCTAAATGCAGTATCTGGAGATTGCGACAGAGAGATTGGTATTGCGGCAATGGCACGAGCAAGATTTTGCACCATTTGCTGCACTCAACGCTGACCCTGAGGTGATGGCGTATTTCCCGGAGGTGCTTGATCGGCCGCAAAGCGATGCCATGGCAAACCGTTGTGCCAGTTTGATTTCAGAGCGTGGTTGGGGGTTGTGGGCTGTGGAAGAAAGGCTAAGCCATTGCTTTATCGGTTTCGTCGGTTTGCATATTCCCTCGTACGATTTACCGTTCAAGCCGTGCGTCGAGATTGGCTGGCGCTTGGCGCGTACCTATTGGGGTCAGGGCTATGCCACTGAGGCTGCGCAGGCTGCACTGGGAATTGGGTTTCGTGAGTTGGCGCTGGAACAGATCGTGGCATTTACCACCGTGGAAAATTGTCGCTCGCGCGCCTTGATGGAGCGCCTCGGCATGCAGCAGGATAGTCGTGGTAATTTCGATCATCCTGCTGTTGCCGACATACCGCGATTAAGACCTCATGTGCTATATCGCCTTGATCGTCAGCGATGGCTGCAACAGTGTGAAGAGCGGGCTATTCCTCAACCTGGGTAATTGTCATCTTGCCTTGAAACAGGCGCACATCCATGCGAGCCAGAAATGACATGCCCAGCAATATATCGCCATCCAGCCCAGGAGCAATCACGGCTGCGACATCGTGAGCCTTGACGCCGCCCAGTTGTACGCTATTGAGCCGGGTCATGTAAGCGACGGTGTCACCATTCGCGGTTGACGTGCGAATAGCCTGCTTGCTCTGTAGTTGCAGGCGATCTGCAATGCGTTGAGAAATAGCCACTCCGGTGGCGCCAGTATCTACCAGTACATTGACCTTCACACCATTAATGAGTGCCTCAGAGCGATAGTGGCCATCCAGCCCGCGTTGCAGGGTAACGCTAGGCGCATCGCCGAGAATGCTCAGCTTGTTGGGATTGAGGGCGCGATCTGCCAAATAGTAGACCGCGCTTGCCAATCCCAGCCAGACGACTAGCCAAAGTAGGCGTGCGCTGCTCATGCCTAGAATGGCAATTTGGCGTCAGGCGCAGCGGCGAGAATAACGCTGCGAAACTGTTCCTGAATGCGCTTGAGGGCTTCGGCATTATCTGCTTCAAAGCGCAGTACGATAACGGGCGTAGTGTTCGATGGGCGCATGAGGCCAAAGCCATCGCTGTATTCCACACGCAGGCCGTCAATCGTGATGACTTCATCGGCTCCGTCAAACTTGGCGCTGGCCTGTAGCTGGCTGATCAGCTGGTGCGGCTCGCCTTCCTTCATGTTGATGTGCTGTTCTGGAGTGCTGACACTATCTGGCAGCGCATTGAGTACAGCGGAAGGATCATCAAACTGGCTGAGGATTTCCAGCAGGCGTGCACCGGAATACAAACCGTCATCAAAGCCATACCAGCGCTCCTTGAAGAAGACATGCCCACTCATTTCGCCTGCCAGTGCGGCACCTGTTTCCTTCATCTTGGCCTTGACCAGAGAGTGCCCGGTTTTCCACATCAGCGGTTCACCGCCGCGTTGCTTGATCCAAGGTGCGAGGTTGCGTGTGGATTTCACGTCGTAGATGATAGTGGCTTTAGGGTTGCGCTTGAGCACATCCTCTGCAAACAGCAGCAGTTGGCGGTCTGGATAGATGATCTTGCCATCTTTGGTGACGACGCCCAGGCGATCACCATCGCCATCAAAGGCAAAGCCAATTTCTGATTGGCCTGTGAGCAGGTTGTTGATCAGGTCTTTGAGGTTTTCTGGGACTGAAGGGTCCGGGTGATGGTTAGGGAAATGTCCATCAACTTCGCAGAATAACTCCTCCACCTCACAACCCAGTGCACGGTAAAGCTTGCCAGCAAATGCGCCAGGCACGCCGTTGCCACAATCCACGGTGAGTTTGAGGGGGCGCTTGAGCTTGATGTCGGAGGCAATGCGCTCGATATAGGCCGGGGCAATGTCGTGGCTGCTCTCTGTGCCACTACCATGGACGAAATCGTTGTTATCAATGCGTGCGCGCAAACGCTGGATGGTATCGCCAGATAGCGTCTCGCCAGCGACCACCATTTTCAGGCCGTTGTATTCAGGTGGATTGTGGCTGCCGGTGACCATGACACCGGAGCCAGTATTGAGGTGATAGGCGGCGAAGTACACCATCGGGGTGGCGACCAGCCCAAGGTTGATCACATCCAGGCCGCTTTTGCGGATACCGCGCGACAGCGCTGAAGCAAGCTCGGGGCCCGAAAGGCGGCCATCATAGCCAATGCAGATGGTTTTCTGGTCGCGCAGTGCGGCTTCGCTGCCAATCGCGTGACCAATGGCTTCGACGATCTCAGGTGTAAGCGTCTTGCCGACAATGCCGCGAATATCGTAAGCCTTGAAGATTTCTTTTGGTGCTGTCATGGTGCTCCCTTGATTGATGCTGAATACGTTGTGAATATGTGGGTTATTCTGCTTCTTCTATCCAGGCCATCTGGATAGCTTCCAGGATGCGCTCGCCGCATTTCTCTGGTTCATCGTCGAAGTCTTCCAGCTCCAGTATCCAGTTATAGAGGTCGGTAAAGCGGATAGTTTTCGGGTCTACGTCCGGATACTGATCGTATAGCTCCTCAGCGATACGCTGGCTATCAGTCCATTTCATTGTGTTTCCTTTCAGTGGCGTGCCGGCGCTCGCTGGCAGCTGTCATTGATTAAATATCCTTGGCACGAACATATTGATCTGGCCATGTGACATCCGTGCGCAATTCTTTTGCCGCGTGCAATGGCCAATGCGGATCGCTTAATAGTTTGCGTGCGAGCATGATTACATCTGCCTGACCTGAGACGAGGATATGCTCAGCTTGCAGGGCAGAGGTAATTAGGCCAACGGCACCACTGGCAACTCCGGCTTCATGGCGGATACGTTGTGCGAATTCGGTTTGGTAACCCGGCCCGGCAGGAATCTTGGCATCCAGGGTCAAGCCACCGCTGGAGCAATCTATCAGGTCGATGCCGATGTCTTTGAGCCATTTAGAGAGTTGTATCGATTGCTCAATATCCCAGCCACCTTCGACCCAATCAGTCGCTGAAATACGTACGAATACCGGTTTGTCCTGCGGCCATAATGCACGCAGATCACGGGCAATGTCGAGCACCAGGCGGCAACGATTTTCCAGGCTGCCGCCATATTCATCATCACGCTGGTTCGACAAGGGGGAAAGAAACTCATGCAATAGATAGCCGTGGGCACAATGCAGCTCCAGTACCTCAAAGCCTGCCTCTAATGCACGTTCGGCTGCGGCACGGAATTGGCTTGCGATCTGCTGAATGTCGTCATGATCAAGCGCAAGCGGTACGCCATGCGCGAGTGTCACAGCAATTGCCGATGGTGCTACGGTTTGCCAGCCACCTTGCTCTTGCGGCAGGAACTTGCCATGGCGCCAGGGAACATCGCACGAGGCCTTGCGTCCGGCATGGCCAATCTGGATAGCAGGGACGGCACCTTGTTGCTTGATAAAATCGACAATCGGCTTGAATGCTTGAGTATGGGCATCAGACCACAAACCCAGGCAGCGCGGAGTAATACGTCCTTCGGGTACCACAGCCGTGGCTTCGACAATAATCAGGCCTGCGCCGCCTACTGCCAACCCTCCCAGGTGTACGAGGTGCCAGTGGTTGGCAATGCCGTCGTCGGCAGAGTACTGGCACATGGGCGCGACAAAAATACGGTTCTTGATCTCGGTCTCGCGAAAGCGAATGGGGGTAAACAGCTTGGCCATGTGTCTTGAGTCCTAAGTTATTCGCTGAAAATGGGGATGTTGGCAATTCGGGGGCGCCATTCGGCGGGGCCTGAGTCATGCACGGAATGACCTTGGCTATCCACGGCTACCGTGACTGGCATATCCTCAACCGTGAACTCATAAATGGCTTCCATGCCCAAATCGGCAAAGGCGACCACACGGGATGCCTTGATCGCTTGCGAGATCAGATAAGCCGCGCCGCCGATAGCAATCAGGTATACCGACTGATGTTGCTTAATCGCTTGTACCGTGACTTCGCCACGTTCGGCCTTGCCTATCATGCCGAGCAGGCCGGTCTTGGTCAGCATGGTGTCGGTAAAGCGGTCCATACGTGTGGCCGTGGTGGGGCCTGCGGGGCCGATGATTTCGTCCCCAACCGGGTCGACCGGGCCAACGTAGTAGATAAAGCGGTTGGTGAAATCCAGCCCCTCTGGCATAGGTTCATTGCGTGCAATCAAGTCTACGATGCGCTTGTGGGCAGCATCGCGCCCCGTAAGCAATTTTCCCGAAAGCAGGAGTTTCTCGCCAGGCTGCCACGTTGCAATATCAGCTTGCGTGAGCATGTCCAGGTTGACGCGGCGCATGGGGGTGCTGGCATCCAGTGCAATTTGGGGCCAGTCTTCCAGTATCGGTATGGGAAGCTGGGTAGGGCCGTTGCCATCCAGGGTGAAGTGGACGTGGCGGGTGGCAGCACAATTGGGAATGATGGCGACAGGCAGGGAGGTGGCGTGGGTAGGCGCTTCCAATATCTTCACATCCAGCACTGTGGTCAGGCCGCCCAGGCCTTGTGCGCCAATACCCAGGCGATTCACTTTTTCATAAATTTCCAGCCGTAGCTCTTCAGCACGGGTGTGTGGGCCACGGGCTTTTAAAGCCTGGATGTCGATAGGCGCAAACAAGGATTGCTTCGCCAGTAGCATGGCTTTTTCTGCGGTACCACCAATGCCGATACCGAGCACACCGGGCGGGCACCAGCCAGCGCCCATTTCCGGGACGGTTTTCAGCACCCATTCGACGATGTCGTCAGAAGGCTCCAGCATGGCGAGCTTGGATTTGTTTTCCGAGCCGCCACCCTTGGCAGCAATATGAATTTCCACCGTATCGCCCGGCACCATCTCGACATGCACGACAGATGGCGTGTTATCGCGGGTGTTGGGGCGCTTGCCTGCCGGATCTCGCACAATGGAAGCACGCAGTCGGTTGTCAGGGTCAAGGTAGGCGCGGCGCACACCTTCATCCACCATGTCCTGCAAGCTCATGCTGGTCTGCCATTGCACGCTCATGCCAATGGAAACAAAGGCCACCACAATCCCGGTATCCTGGCACAGTGGACGTTGCCCTTGTGCACAGAGGTAGGAGTTGATGAGGATTTGCCCAATGGCATCACGCGCTGTGGGAGAGGGTTCACGTTGCCATGCATCGTGCATGGCGGCAAGAAAGTCGGGCGAGTGATAGCAGGCGATGTATTGCAATGCCTGGTGGATGCTGCTGATGAAATCTTCTTGGCGGATGACGGCCATGGCGCGGAAATTCAACTGGAATATTTAATAGTGAATTATACCTGAGCGAGAGAAAAAGGCCCTTAGTCACATCAGGCCCGCACAGCGCCTTGAAAACCAGATGCGTCAGCACGGGGGAGTGTGGCTGACTGCTGGGCATGATGAATCATTTTCATCCGCTGTGAATCTGTTTCAAAGCTGTTGCGCGGTGAACATGTTAAAATCCGGCTTATTCATTTTTATACCCGAGATATAGAACATGTTTAGCACGGCCAAAAACCTGAGCGTTGTTGATCCCGATCTGTGGAAGTATGTGGAAGCTGAGCGTCATCGCCAGGACGAACACATTGAACTGATTGCCTCCGAAAATTACACCAGCCCTGCAGTGATGCAGGCGCAGGGTTCGCAACTGACCAACAAGTATGCAGAAGGTTACCCAGGCAAGCGCTTCTATGGTGGCTGTGAGTTTGTTGACGAAATTGAGCAACTGGCGATTGATCGCCTGAAAAAGCTCTTCGGTGCTGAATATGCCAACGTCCAGCCACATTCTGGTTCCCAGGCGAATCAGGCCGTGTATTTCTCCATTCTTAAACCTGGTGACACCGTCATGGGCATGAACTTGGGTCATGGTGGTCACTTGACCCATGGTTCGCCAGCCAACCTCTCCGGCAAGTTGTTCAATATTGTGGCTTACGGCCTCAATGACAAGGAAGAGATTGATTACGACGAAATGGAGCGTATTGCGCTGGAAACCAAGCCCAAGCTGCTGATTGGTGGTGCTTCTGCTTATGCGCTGCGTTTTGATTGGGCGCGCATGGCGGAAATCGCCAAGAAGGTCGGCGCTTATTTCATGGTGGATATGGCTCACTATGCAGGCTTGATCGCTGCTGGTGTTTACCCTAATCCAGTGCCACATGCGGATTTCGTGACTTCCACTACCCACAAGACCTTACGCGGCCCGCGTGGCGGCTTGATTATGGCCAAGGCAGAGTTTGAGAAGTCGCTGAATTCCAGCGTATTCCCTAGCCTGCAGGGTGGTCCGCTCATGCACGTGATTGCTGGTAAGGCGGTGGCTTTCCTGGAAGCTGCGCAACCTGAGTTCAAGACTTACCAAGAGCAAGTGCTGAAGAATGCCGACACCATGGCCAAGACCCTGGCTGCACGTGGCTTGCGTATTATCTCCGGTGGTACACAGTCGCATGTGTTCCTGGTTGACTTGCGTCCCAAGGGACTGACGGGCAAGGCTGCTGATGCCTATCTTGGCCAGGCACACATCACCGTGAACAAGAACGCGATTCCGAATGATCCAGAAAGCCCATTCGTGACTTCTGGCATCCGCATTGGTTCGCCTGCCATCACTACGCGTGGTTTCAAAGAGGCAGAAGCTGCCGAAGTGGCTAACTTGATTGCCGATATTCTGGATAATCCGACGGATGAATCCGTGATTGCCGCGACCAAGGCCAAGGTGCATGCCTTGACTTCACGCTTCCCGGTTTACGGCGCTTAACTCTTGATGACTTGCGCACTGGCTTGCTGCTAGTGCGCGGTTTTCACCTCTTCTTTGCAAGCCTAGGGATTTAAGTGACGCCATGAAGTGCCCCTTTTGCGGTGCCGACGATACGCAAGTGATCGATTCCCGTGTCAACGAGGAAGGTGACTCCATTCGCCGCCGCCGCCGTTGCAATGCTTGCGATAAGCGGTTTACCACTTATGAAACTGCAGAGTTGCATTTGCCCCAGGTGGTCAAGCAGAACGGTAATCGCGAGGAGTTCAATCGCGACAAATTGCGCCTGTCTTTTACTCGTCCCTTGCATAAACGCCCAGTGCCTACCGAATATGTAGATCATGCCTTGGAGCGCATTATCCAGAAAATCCTTGCCAAGGGAGAGCGTGAAATTATTGCGCGTGATCTTGGTGAGATGGTGATGCAGGAGTTGAAAGCCATGGATAAAGTCGCCTATATCCGGTTTGCATCCATTTATCGAAGCTTTCAGGATGTTGGCGATTTCAGTAACGTCATCCGCGACCTAGATTGATTAATAAAGCCGACAGTTGTCGGCTTTATTATTTTGTTGCCGGAGTACTGCCGTTTTTCTTTTTATCACCCGCTTTGACTCATAGCGATGGCACGTGTCTTGTCTCTTGGCCTTGCCAGCTATTATCATGAGGCCATCATGATCATCAATACCCCACCTGTTTTTTCTGCTGCTGACTATCAATATATGAGTCTTGCCTTGCGTGAGGCAGCCAAGGGCTTATATGGCACCAGCCCCAATCCGCGCGTTGGTTGCGTGATCGTCAAGGATGGCAACATCGTGGGCTATGGCGCGCATCTGAAGGCCGGGGAGCCGCATGCAGAGGTGCATGCGCTCAGGATGGCTGGGGAGTATGCAGCAGGTGCTGATGTATACGTAACTTTGGAGCCGTGTAGTCACTTCGGGCGTACGCCGCCATGTGCTGATGCGTTGGTAAAAGCGGGCGTCAAGCGTGTGGTTGCCGCCATACAAGACCCTAATCCGTTGGTGGCAGGCAATGGCCTGAGGCGGTTGGCTGAACATGGTATTGAAGTCGCTTCCGGCTTATTGGAGCATGAAGCCAAAGCATTAAATACTGGGTTTATCTCACGCATGACCAGGCAACGTCCCTGGGTACGCAGCAAGATTGCCGCCAGCCTGGATGGCAAGACTGGCCTCAATAATGGGGAAAGCAAATGGATTACTGGCCCCGACGCTCGCCAGCATGTGCAGCAATGGCGTGCGCAGTCTTGCGCGATACTCACTGGTGTGGGCACCATACTGGCGGATGATCCGCTACTTACTGTTCGCGATACCGATCTGTTGCAAAAGCGGCACGGCGTGCAGCCATGGCGCATTATTGTCGATAGTCAATTACGCATGCCACCAACAGCAGCCATCTTGCAGGCTGGTCGAGTAGTGGTCGTGCATGCAGTGAGCCTGCCCGAGCGGGAGCGAGCCTTGCAGGACGCTGGGGTTGAGTTATTGGCTTTACCTGGTGAGGGTGGTCGAGTTGATCTGGCCGCAATGCTGCATGGCCTGGCACAGCGCCAGATTAATGACGTCATGGTTGAGGCCGGGGCGGTATTGAATGGCGGCCTGTTAAATGCTGGGCTGGTGGATGAATTGCTGTTGTATTACGCGCCGATACTGCTCGGTGGTGATGCCCGCAATATGTTCGCGATGGCCGAGTTGCAAAGCATGCAGCAGAAAATCCAATTACAAACACTGGATTCTCGCCAGGTGGGTGTGGATTGGTTTATACGCGCCAAGCCCGTGATGTAGCCGAGGAATAATGCTGATCGATACCCATTGCCACCTGGATGCTCCCGAGTTTGACCATGATCGTGCAGCTGTTGCACAAGCTGCTTGGGCAGCAGGCGTTGGGATTATCGTGGTACCTGCTGTCTTTCGTCGCAATTTTTCGTCAGTGCAAGCGCTGGCTGCGCAGTATCAGGGGTGTGCCATGGCTCTGGGCATACATCCATTATTTGTTGATCAATCCCAACCGCAGGATGTAGCCATTTTGGCTGAGGAAATTCAGCGATGCCGTCACGAGATAGTGGCTGTCGGGGAGATAGGCCTGGATTTTTTCATCGAGCATTATGATAGAGAACGTCAGGAGTTTTTCTTTATTGAGCAGCTCAAGCTCGCGCGGGAATATGACTTGCCAGTGCTGTTGCATGTCAGGCGCTCGGTGGACCAAGTGCTGAAACAGGTGCGGCGCTTTAAAGTGCGTGGTATTGCCCATGCCTTCAATGGTAGCCTGCAACAGGCGCAGGAGTTTATCAAGCTGGGGTTTAAGCTCGGGTTCGGCGGTGCAATGACATATGAGCGGGCACTCAAGATACGCCACTTGGCTAAAGTGCTGCCATTGGAGTCCATTGTTCTCGAAACCGATGCGCCAGACATCCCGCCATCATGGTTGGGACATCAAGGACGTAACCAGCCAGATCAGTTGGTGCGTATTGCCGAAGTGCTGGCAGAGATCAGGCAAGAGCCGGTTGAATCAATCATCCATTCAACCACAAAAAATGCGCTTGACATTTTGCCGAACCTTGCTCGGTTATGCACATCACCTCAAGTGATACTTTAAGCGATGTTAAAAAATGTTAACAATCCAATGACTTGAATTAAGTTCATGATTTTAAAGTAATAAAAAATAAGTTCATTTTTTGTGCGATCAAAAAAAAGCATTATAAATTGGGAAGTTACACTTTTAAGTCACAGCTATCCACACAATTATCCACAGATTTTGTGGATAGCTCAGCAAATAGCTGATTCAGGATATTTTCGACGCATTACCTGAGGTTGGAGGCGATAAGGGACGTTTGCAATTGAGTCAGTCCATGCATGAAAGATGTCGTGGTGAAAAGTATGAAGTGGAATTTTCTGCGTGCTTCTCAGATTGCCATGAATTGTTCATTCATCCTGTGCTGATTGTGGGATCTGGGTCGTGTTCTTTGTCAAGTTGTGCACACAAGCTCAAGTATTACTTAAACTTTTCATGAGAATATCAATAAATCCAAGTACATATATTTTTTATATATAAATCAATGAGTTGTGTTTTGGTGTAAAAAATGAGCAATGCGTATAACCCCTTGTAATTACAATGGTTACACTTTTAAGTCACAGCTATCCACAAAATTATCCACAGATTTTGTGGATAGTAATATTTCTTGTTTCCAAGTAGAAAAATGAAGATAGGTCAACAATTATTTCGCACTATCTGGCCAGTGAGTGATGAAGCGCTGCCCGGGCATTACCATGTCGCCATTATTGACCAGACAGCCTTGCCGCATGCATGGCAGATATTGACACTGAACTCCGTGCAACAGATGGCCGATGCTATCCGCAGGATGCAGGTGCGCGGGGCTCCCTTGATCGGTGCGGCCGCGGCTTATGGTATGGCACTCGCCAGTCAGCAATCTGCCACTGATGAGGCTTTGCAGGTGGCTGCTAGCAGCTTACTGGCAAGCCGCCCGACAGCAGTCAATTTGCGCTGGGCAGTGGATCGCATGATGCGCGAGCTGTTGGCCATACCGGAGGCCCTGCGCTGTGAACATGCTTGGCTAGAGGCCGCACGGATAGCAGATGAAGATGTGCGTATCAATCAGTCTATCGCCCAGCATGGACTGGCCATGTTGCAAGCCCTGGCAGCAGATAAGCCCGGGCGCTTGAATATTCTGACCCACTGCAATGCGGGTTGGTTGGCAACGGTGGATTGGGGGACAGCGTTGGCCCCGATTTATGCCGCTTTTGATGCGGGTATGGATATTCATGTGTGGGTGGATGAAACCCGCCCGCGCAACCAGGGTGCCAGCCTGACCGCCTGGGAGTTGCAGCAGCACGGCGTGCCCTACACGGTGATTTGCGATAACGCTGGTGGCCACTTGATGCAGCGTGGACAGGTGGACTGTGTCATTGTCGGTGCAGATCGTGTGAGCAGGGTAGGCGATGTGTGCAATAAGATAGGCACATATCTTAAGGCATTGGCTGCGGCAGATAATCAAGTGCCATTTTTCGTGGCGGTGCCTACGCCAACAATAGACAGGCAGCTTGAAGATGCCATCAGGGATATCCCGATCGAGGAGCGCCCAGCAGATGAAGTGCATATGATGGCTGGTCTCACCTCTGCGGGTACGGTGGAGTATGTTCGCGTAACACCCGAGGGCAGTGCGGCCGCCAACCCTGCGTTTGATGTCACACCTGCCAGGCTGGTGACCTCTATTATCACCGAGCATGGTTGCTATGCGCCCAAAGATTTGCACGATATGCTGCAGCGTATTGATCCAATTTAAGCCGATTTGATTTCAGGTAAAACCAGCCCATGCATCTATATGACCTAGCGCAACTGCGGGAAATCGAGCAGCAACATCTTGCAGAAAGTCTGATGGAAAAAGCCGGCCTTGCAGCTGCTGGCTTGGCAGGTAGGCTATTGCAGTCACATGAGTACAGCGTACTGGTGTTGGCCGGGCCAGGGAATAATGGCGGTGATGCGCTGGTGGCGGCACGTCATCTCAAGGCGGCCTGGCATCAAGTGACGGTGGTGTTTACCGGCCAACGGGAAACCCTGCCTCCCAATGCCGCCGCTGCCTATGATGACTGGTTGGCTGCAGGTGGTGAGTTATGCGCTGAGATGCCCGCACATGGCCATTGGCAGTTGGTCATCGATGGATTGTTTGGTATTGGTTTATCGCGCCCGTTGGACAGCCGCTATCGTGCACTGATTGAGCAAGTGAACACGCTGGGACTGCCAGTGCTTGCCCTCGATATTCCCAGTGGCTTATGCATGACAACGGGGCGTGTGCTGGGTGCCGCTATTCATGCCAGCCATACCTTGAGTTTCATCGGCCTCAAACCCGGCTTGTTTACCCTGGATGGCCCGGATCATGTCGGGGAAGTGCATCTGGATACATTGGGTTTGGATACTGGGCATGCTGATGCTGCAGGTGTATTGATTGATCAGCCGCCAGCCTTGCCTCGTACACGCAGGCGCAACAGCCACAAGGGTAGCCATGGTAGCGTGGGGGTGATTGGTGGTGCTGAATATATGGTGGGTGCGGCCATCCTCGCTTCCAGGGCGGCGCTGCTATTGGGTGCGGGGCGCGTCTATTGTGGCTTGCTTTCACAGCAACCTCTGGCGCTGGATACAACACAGGCCGAACTGATGTTGCGTGATGTTGCATCTGTGCCCGCGCTATCCAGTGTGTTGGTGATTGGCCCCGGCTTGGGGAATTCAAGTGCAGCGCTGGCGACGTTGCATGAGGTACTGCCGCAGCTCATGCCGATGGTGCTGGATGCGGATGCCCTCAACCTGCTGGCTGATCACCCTGAACTCCACATCAGGCTGCGGCAACGTGCGCCGGGCAGCACTGTGCTTACGCCGCACCCTGGCGAGGCGGCAACTTTGCTTGCTTGCAGTAATGCTGAGGTGCAGGCTGACCGTATCGCTAGTGCATTGAAGTTGGCGCACAGCTATCAAGCTATCATCGTGCTCAAGGGCTGTGGCAGCATCATTGCCTTGCCTGACGGTCGCTGGTTTATCAACCAGAGTGGCAACCCCGGGATGGCAAGCGCGGGCATGGGCGATACCTTGTGCGGCATCATTGCTGCATTGCTTGCGCAGGCAATGCCCATGGAGCAGGCTGTGCTGCTGGGCGTCTATTTGCATGGCGCTGCTGCTGATGCGTTGCTTGAGCGTGGCACAGGCCCCATCGGCTTAACAGCCAGTGAGGTGGGGATGTCTGCACGGGCGTTGCTCAATGAGTGGGTATATGGCCGAGAATGAAGGCAGGCAGTCGCTAGGCATGATTGCTTGTTAAGCAATCATGCAAGAGTGTGGCCTTACTGGTTGAATATTAATCACAAGGCTTGAATTGCCACTGTGTTGCGCGGATTTCCCATTTGTGGGTAATAGGCGTTTGCAGTAAAATCTAGCCCCGTCCGCAATGTCCAAAGTTTTTATTCCATGACCAAATTTGTATTCGTTACCGGCGGGGTTGTTTCCTCTTTAGGTAAAGGCATTGCAGCCGCCAGCTTAGGCGCAATTCTCGAATCGCGTGGCATCAAGGTGACCATGCTCAAGCTTGACCCCTATATCAACGTCGACCCAGGCACCATGAGCCCGTTCCAGCATGGCGAAGTGTTCGTCACCGATGACGGTGCCGAGACTGACCTGGATCTTGGGCACTATGAGCGCTTCATCAGCGCACGCATGGGCAAGCGCAATAATTTTACTACCGGCCAGATTTATGAAACCGTGATCAAGAAAGAGCGTCGCGGTGAATACCTGGGCAAGACCGTACAGGTTATTCCGCACATTACTGATGAGATCAAGGCCCACGTCAAGCGTGGCGCAGAAGGCGCTGATGTTGCCATCGTTGAGGTTGGCGGCACCGTGGGTGACATCGAGTCCCTGCCTTTTCTTGAAGCTATCCGCCAGATGGGCATTGAAGAGGGCCGTAATAACACCTGTTTCATGCACCTGACGCTGTTGCCATGGATTCCCACCGCTGGCGAACTCAAGACCAAGCCTACCCAGCACTCCGTGAAGGAGTTGCGTGAGATTGGTATCCAGCCGGATATCCTGCTTTGTCGTGCTGATCGCGCCATTCCAGAAGACGAAAAGCGCAAGATCGCCTTGTTCACCAATGTGCCGCATGAAGCGGTGATTTCGGTGATGGATGCTGACACTATCTATAGTATTCCCCGCATGTTGCATGAGCAGATGCTGGACGAAATCGTCTGCCACAAGCTGAACCTGCTGGCGCGTGCTGCAGATTTATCGAGCTGGAACCGTATCGTCCACACGCTTAAGAACCCCAAGCACGAAGTCAATATTGCTTTTGTCGGCAAGTATGTTGATCTGACCGAGTCCTATAAGTCACTCACCGAAGCCCTGATTCACGCTGGTATTCATAATGAGTCCAAGGTGAATATCCACTATATCGATTCTGAGGATGTGGAAAAGCAAGGCACTGCTGAACTTGAAAAGATGGATGCCATCCTGGTGCCGGGCGGTTTCGGCAAGCGTGGTACCGAAGGCAAGATTGCTGCAATTCGTTATGCACGCGAGAGCAAGACCCCGTACCTGGGTATCTGCCTGGGCATGCAGTTGGCCGTGATCGAGTTCGCGCGTAATGTCGCCAAACTCAAGGATGCCAACAGTACCGAGTTTGATCCCAAGTCCCCGCATCCGTTGGTTGGCTTGATTACCGAGTGGAAGGGTGCAGACGGCAAAGTCGAGCAGCGCAGTGAAGATTCTGACCTGGGTGGCACCATGCGCTTGGGCGCACAAAAGTGTCCTATTGTGCCGGATACCAAGGCATTTGCTATTTACGGTGCAGAAGTGAACGAGCGTCACCGTCACCGTTATGAAGTCAACAACAACTATGTTGATCAGCTGGAAAAAGCTGGCCTGATTGTGTCCGCACGTACGCCCACTGAACAACTATGTGAGATGGTGGAGTTGCCAGGCAACGTGCATCCATGGTTCGTGGCTTGCCAGTTCCACCCCGAGTTCACCTCCAACCCACGTACCGGGCATCCGCTGTTTAATGCCTATATTGAGGCTGCCCTGACCAATCAGGCAGCGAGAAAGGCTTAATCATGCAACTTTGCGGTTTTGAGGTGGGCATAGACCAACCCTTGTTCCTGATTGCTGGCCCATGTGTGATTGAATCGCAGGAAATGGCGATCGAGACCGCAGGCCAGTTAAAAGAGCTGACAACTGCCTTGGGCATTAACTTCATTTACAAGTCTTCATACGATAAGGCCAATCGCAGCTCTAACAAGACCTTCCGTGGTTTTGGCATGGATGAGGGCCTGAAGATACTGGATGAAGTGCGTCGCCAGATCGGTGTGCCCATCCTGACGGATGTGCATACTGAAGATCAGGTGCCGCATGTGGCGGCCGTGGTGGATGTGCTGCAAACCCCGGCATTTCTCTGCCGCCAGACTGATTTCATCACTGCTTGTGCCAAGTCTGGCAAGCCGGTGAACATCAAGAAGGGCCAGTTCTTGGCACCCGGCGACATGAAACAGGTAGTGCAAAAGGCAAAAGAAGCTAATGGCGGCGCAGATACCATCATGGTGTGCGAGCGCGGTGCTTCTTTTGGGTACAATACTTTAGTCTCTGATATGCGTGGACTCGCCATTATGCGCGAGACGAATTGCCCGGTGGTATTCGATGCCACGCATTCAGTCCAGCAACCTGGTGGCCAAGGGGACAAGAGTGGCGGCCAGCGCGAGTTCGTGCCCGTGTTGGCACGTGCAGCCGTGGCAAGCGGTGTGGCAGGGGTATTCATGGAAACTCATCCTGACCCTGCCAAGGCTTTGTCCGATGGCCCCAATGCCTGGCCTCTGCCCAGGATGAAGGCTTTGCTGGAAGTGTTGGTCGACCTCGACCGTGTGGTGAAAAAAGCCGGCTTTATTGAGCATACGCTGTAAGCCGGCACAAAATCCAAATTCAAACTGAGGAAATAAAGCATGAGTGCAATTGTTGATATTATTGCCCGCGAGATTATTGATTCCCGCGGTAATCCCACTGTTGAGGTAGATGTCCTGCTCGAATCCGGCGTGATTGGCCGTGCTGCCGTGCCTTCCGGTGCTTCTACTGGTACCAAGGAAGCCGTTGAGTTGCGTGATGGCGATGCTGCACGTTACCTGGGCAAGGGCGTGTTGCAGGCTGTTGAAAACGTCAACACTGAAATCACCGAAGCTATTATTGGCCTGGACGTGGAAGAGCAGAGCTTCATCGACCAGACCTTGATCGATCTCGACGGTACAGAGAACAAGAGCCGCCTGGGCGCCAATGCGATCCTGGCTGTTTCCATGGCATGCGCTCGCGCTGCTGCAGAAGAATCCGGCTTGCCGTTGTACCGCTACCTGGGTGGTTCTGGTTTCATGCAACTGCCTACCCCAATGATGAACATCATCAACGGTGGCGCACACGCTGAAAACAGCGTGGACATGCAAGAGTTCATGATCATTCCTGCTGGCCTGCCGACTTTCCGTGAAGCCCTGCGTGCAGGTGCCGAAGTATTCCACGCCTTGAAGAAAATCCTTCACAACGAAGGCCTGGCAACCACCGTGGGTGACGAAGGTGGCTTTGCACCTGATCTGCCATCCAACGAAGCTGCGATTCAATACATCCTGCAAGCGATTACTGCCGCTGGCTACGAGCCAGGTCGCGACATCCTGCTGGGACTGGATTGCGCCAGTTCCGAGTTCTACAAGGATGGCCTCTATCACCTGGAATCCGAAGGCCTGCAACTGACTTCCGCGCAGTTCACCGACTACCTGGCGACCTGGGTAGACAAGTATCCCATCGTCAGCATTGAAGATGGGATGTCCGAGCACGACTGGGATGGCTGGAAGCTGTTGACTGACCGCCTGGGCAAGAAGGTACAGCTGGTGGGTGACGATCTGTTCGTGACCAATGCCAAGATCCTGCGCGAAGGTATCCAGAAGGGTGTGGGTAACTCCGTGCTGATTAAGGTGAACCAGATCGGTACCTTGACTGAGACTTTCACTACCATCGAGACTGCCAAGCGCGCTGGCTATACTGCAGTGATTTCGCATCGCTCCGGTGAGACAGAAGACACCACTATTGCTGATATCTCCGTGGCAACCAATGCCTTGCAGATCAAGACTGGCTCCTTGTCACGTTCCGAGCGTATTGCCAAGTACAACCAGTTGCTGCGCATTGAGGAAGAGTTGGGCGATGCCACCAGCTATGCAGGCAAAGAAGCGTTCTATAACCTGAAGTGAAACTCCTCACCCTCATCTTTGTGGCCTTGATTGCCTTGCTACAGTATCCGCTGTGGCTGGGTAAAGGTAGCTGGCTGAGGGTCTGGGATTTAAACCAGAAAATCGTTGCGCAGAAGAGCAGCAATGCCGAGTTGAAGCTGCGCAACGATACCTTGGATGCTGAAGTGCGCGACCTCAAGCAGGGTAATACTGCGATTGAGGAGCGGGCACGAAGTGAACTGGGCATGATCAAGCAGGATGAAGTGTTCTATCAAGTGATAGACCAGATACCCTCTAGCCCAACACCACAGCCAGTTGCGCCGACAACTGGTCAACATGAGTAAGCTGTCCTGCTGTTATGAGCAGACATAAGCTGATCTTCCTCATTATTGCCATTCTGGCAACCGGCTTTATTGCCACTTCACTGGTTAGTTACCATGTATCACGCTTGTCTATCCACAATGCCATTGTTGATAGCACACTGCCTCTAAGCTCTGACAATATCTATTCTGAGATCCAGAAAGACCTGATCAGGCCGATTTTTATATCGTCCATGATGGCTTCAGATACTTTCCTGCGGGATTGGGTGCTTGATGGTGAGGCAGAGGTAGACAAGATCAGTCGTTACTTGCAGGAAGTACAGACACAATATGGTGCCTTCGTTACCTTCCTTGTCTCTGATCGCACTAGCAATTATTACTACGGCAAAGGCATCCTTAAACAGGTCAAGCCTGGTGAGGAGCGGGATGTCTGGTATTACCGTGTGCGCGAGATGCAGAACCCCTATGAGATTAATGTAGATAAGGATATGGCCCATGCCGATGCCTTAACTATTTTCATCAATTACCGGGTACAAGATTATGCAGGTCAATATCTGGGGGCAGTTGGGGTTGGGCTGACCGTAGATTCGGTGCAAAAGCTCATCAGCCATTACCAGGAGAGATTCAAACGGGATGTCTATTTTGTCGATCCAGATGGCGTTATTCGCCTATCAGGCAGCAAGCAACATGCTGTCGGGCATAGTATGCATAAAAAGCCGGGGTTGGCTGGAATTTTCCAGCAAGTGCTGGCAAAAGAGGGCAATCATGGAGGCAGCTTTCAATATGAGGATGCCGAGACCCAACAGCTAGTCAATGTGCGCTATATCCCTGAATTGCACTGGTACTTATTTGTGGGGCAGGATGAGCAAGAGGCCACTAGTGACATCCGCCAGGCATTGCATATCAATCTTTTACTATGCTTGGTGATCACTGCGATTGTGGTGACATTGACCCACGTAGCGCTACGCAGATATCAAGATAAGCTGGAAAAGATGGCTACCACAGATACCTTGACCAGCTTGCCTAACCGTCGTGCTTTCGACGTCGTGATTAATGTCTTCCTTAACGAGAACGAGCGTGCGCGTAGCACCCTGGCATTCATTGTCCTCGACGTCGATCATTTCAAGTCCATTAATGACAGGTTGGGACATCTGGGCGGTGACCATGTCCTGACCCAGATGGCACGTACGATCAAAGCCAATACCCGCGCCGCTGATTTTGTTTGCCGCTGGGGTGGGGAAGAGTTCCTCATTGTGATGAAGGATTGCGATGAGCACAACGCCATGCTGTTGGCCGAGAAGATACGTAGTGCCATCGAGCATGAGCTGGTTGACTACAAAGGCACACAGATATCAATGACTGCGAGCCTGGGCGTCGCTGTGGCTCGCGCTGGGGAAAAGCTTGAACCAGTATTAGAACGTGCTGACCAGGCGATGTATGCCGCCAAGATGGCTGGACGTAATCAAGTAAGTGTCAGTCGCACCTGATAATTGTAAGTGCATCATGGTCAGTTGCTATGACTATGCCCAAGGCAACAATTCAATGCCGAACTGACGCAACAGCAGTGCCAATAGGCCAAAGCTTAGCAAGGTAATGGCAATCCCTGCCAGGATAGACAGCCAGAAACCCAGTCGTGGTAATAGCCAAGGGAATGCCAGGAACATCGGCAAGGTGGGGATGACGTACCAGAAGGTATACCAGGCGTGATTGGCGATCTTGCTTTCTGCCTGAGATTCAAGATGTAGCCAGATCAATACAAGCAGCGTGACTAATGGCAGCGCTGCCAGCAGGGCTCCCAGCTTGTCGCTGCGCCGGGCAACTTCCGACACCAGCACGACGACACCTGCTGTCAGCAAATATTTAGTGATCAACCACCCCATGCTACTTGCTTCTGAAGGGAAAATATCACTTGCAAACCAGCCCGGCCTGCCAGGGGTTAATTTCTTGCTTTATTTTTCCAGTGAATAAGGCAAGGTGCGTATTTCCAGTGCTTGGCCTTGCCAGCTCAAATTACCGGCCTCTACACTTTCCAGCCGTAATTCTGCCAGCACGTCGTACCCACCGTCAGGATGGCGTGCGCTGCGGACAATCTGACCTGCAACGCTGCCGCTGGCATCCAGCACTTCATCTCCCGCTGCCGGCGCAAGCTCGCTCTCAATATGGACAAGCTGGGTGCGGCGCTTGACCTTGCCCAGATAATGCGTGCGGGCGACGATCTCCTGTCCGGTGTAGCAGCCCTTCTTGAAGTTGATTCCGTCAAGAATATCCAGGTTGACCATTTGCGGCACAAAGGCCTCTTGTGTCGCTGCCACAATCTCGGGAATGCCTGCCTGGATTTCGCGCCAATCCCAATCCGCTTTGTTTGCAGGCATCAAGTGCTGACTTAATGTCAGCCAAAGTTCATTTGCCTGGGAGGTTGGGCTAATCAGTTCATAGCGGGGCAGTGCGCCGGGAAGGCGGATGAGGATAATGCCGTCTTCATGCACAAGGGAGCGTTCAGCTTCTGGGATACTGGAAAACTTTGTCTTGAGTGCAGCCTCTGCCTGGTTGCCTGCTACACCAATACGCACTGTTTCCTCACTCAAGTCGGTAATCACGACCTTGGAGCGCAACACATACATGCGCAAGCGCTTGGCAATGGCAGCAATCAGTCCACGATCAAATTGCAGAAATAGTTTTCCATCATGAGCAAATGCAAAGAACAATGACAGCAAACGACCTTTAGGTGAGCAATAGCCTGAATAATGGCTGGTGCTGCCATCCAGCTTTTTTACATCATTGGTCACCTGGCCTTGCAGGAAGGTGACGGCATCTTCTCCCTCCAGCGACAACAAGCCATAATGCGATAAATCAACGATGATGCTGTCGTCAGCCTTGGCCTGGCCGGGGAAGTGAATAATGTCATCCTGCACTGTTGCACCTTGCTCGGTCAGGAATTGCTGCCATGGATTCATGAATCATCCTTTGAATGAATAAACTACACAAAACTTCGCACCATTATAACGTGAAGCCGGTTACCTTGATTCTCGGGCCTTCATGCGTGCTTGCCATCCTGTTTGCACTCATCGGGTTGATGGCGGCAGTGGCGATTGCCCTGCTGCCTTGGGCGTGGTGGATCAAGCTCATGGCGATATTGAGCATTAGCGCTGTCACTATGTGGCATATCCGGCGTGATGCTTGGCAAATGCATCCTATATCACCATTAATCATTGAGCTGACTCGCGATGGAAAGTTGTGGCTGACCATACGCAATGGCACGCGGCATGCGGCACAAGTGCAGTATAGTAGCTTGGTCACAGCCAAGCTGACCGTATTAAATCTCAAGCTGGAACATGGCAAAGCCACCTGTCTGATTACGTCGGATGCCGTTGATCCGGATGAGTTTCGACGTTTGCGCGTCTGGTTACGTTGGCGACGAGAAGCCTCTGATGAGGTGTGATGACCTTGCAAGGGAACCAAGCCAGTTATCAATTGATCTGAGCAAGGTATTTTATTGGAGTTTGCATGACTGTCATCGCGCGTTGTAAATGGCTGCTGGCCTTATGGTCAGTGTTGGCTACACAAACTGGACATGCCGCTGGAGTAGAGGAAGATGGGGCTATCTGGTTCAATGTTCACATGCAAGGTGATTTGCCTGTGGAGCATTTGCACTGGAGCATGGACACTAACCCGCGCTGGCGGGATGAGGGCGGTCATCTGGACCAGTTGTATCTGCGGCCATCCGTGTTTTACAAGGTCAATCCAAAAACCAGTATCTGGCTAGGGCATGACAATATTGTCCGGCATTCCGCAGGTAAATCACCGTCTCACGAATATCGCTTGTGGCAGCAATTCCAGTATCAATTTGACCCGGTCTCCGAGGTGACATTTACCAACCGCACCCGCATCGAGCAACGCCATCGTGAAGGCTATCATGGGCTGGGATACCGGCTGCGGCAAATGGTCAAGGCCAGCACCCCATTATCGAGTGAGCATCATCTTGCCTTGATTGCTTCCGATGAGCTGTTTATCAACCTCAATCAAACCGAATGGAGCAGTGCGCGCGGGTTTGACCAAAACCGTCTGTTTGTCGGGCTGAACTGGAAATTCAACCAGACTTCTAGCATAGAGGCTGGCTATCTCAATCAATTCATCCATACCCAAACTGTCAATCGTGATAATCACGTACTCGCGACTACTCTCGGTATTAATTTCTAACAGGATATTGCGCACAGGTATGCCGAAAAACAAAGCCCTCATGATGAGGGCTTGTAATAATGAGCTGCTGTGTTTGATTACCTGATGCTGGAACAGCGGCGATCCCAGTAGTAATCAAACTGGTTTCGCTTGAACTCTTCAACCTCATATGAAGTGTCGCTAGGCTCTATCCACACCGATTCAAAACGCTCGGTATCCTTATCAAAAATCTTGATGAAGCGCTTCCATTCTGGCTCATCTGGTTGTTTTACCTCACCACACAGATTCTGGCTGTCCTCAAACTCCGTCACAAGCAAACCTTGAAACTGGACGCTATCGCGGTTGGACTGTCCCTTGAGCATATCCTGCTTGGCAGCGTCCTCGAATGTTTTCTTATCGGTATAAGGGCTTGCGTGCACTGGATTGAGAAATACCAACAAGCATGCTGAAAAAGCAATGGCAAACAACTTCATACTATTTCCTGGCGATAGATAGGCTTGGGATTGTAATGTATTGATGAGCTTATTGCTGTTGTATCGTTGTCTATCAAATAAAGTGAGCGCAATGCTTGCCAAAATTATGCTTGTGCAGAACTTGTAGCAATATTGAGATGGAGGTAATGCAAGTGCATTTACATGGTAATGCACTTGCATTATGATGATTGGTGTTCACCAATGAATATGGAGAGCCACATGAGTGCTACCCTTGAAGTTGAATCTACACTGACTGACCGTTACCAGACTACGGTGCCAGAAACTGTGCGCCGTGTATTACAACTAGGAAAACGCGACAAAATCCATTATTCGATCCGCCCCAGCGGTGAGGTGGTGCTGACACGTGCTGAAGCTAATGAGAATGATGACCCTGCGCTTGGTCAGTTTCTCAGCTTTCTTGCCCGCGATATCGCCAATCACCCAGAGCATCTTCACGCCATTGATGCCAGTTTCGTGCAGCGCCTGCAATCACTGACTGCTGGTATCGACGTTGATCTCAATGCCTCCTTGTCTACGGACGATGAATGAGCGAGAGCAGGCCTGCGCTCTTGGTCATTCACGGCTGGACAGTGTTCGCACACCCTCTGTTTCTGGCACAACTTGAAATCTTGACCCAGCAGGTAGAGTCGCACAAGCACAAGGACCCGGTCGGATACATCAAGAAAAATGCCAGCAAGCGCCTGGCGGCCATTACCAAACTCGCATTCGATATCATTCCGCAAGACACAACACGGGCAGAATATCGACAAGGCAATACCTTGGGTGATGAACACAAACACTGGTTCCGTGCCAAATTCTTCCAGCAGTACCGCTTATTCTTCCGCTACCACGCGTCAAGCAAGGTGATCGTGTTTGCATGGGTGAATGACGAAGACACCAAACGTGCTTACGAAAGTGGTGACGATGCTTATCGGGTATTCCGTAAGATGCTGGAAAGTGGGCATCCTCCTGATGACTGGAAACAGTTGCTGTTAGAGGCTAAGGCTGAAGCGTTACGCTTGCAGCAGTTAGCTGCCAGTATTGCGCCATAATATGAACAATCAAGACTCTTTGAAAATGTTACCTAATTCAATTGTCAGAACAATCGCAGAGTCGTATACCCAAGATGCGCGAGACTTTGTTAAAAGATTCGACTTGTTACGAGAAGAAATGCTTCATAAGTCTGGAAGAATAAAAAGTTTTATAGACTTACTTATGGCTTGTGAATGTGTGTTGAAAGCGCATGTTGCAATGACAAGGGAAAGTGATGACCCAAAAGTTGTATATAAGGCTATACGAAAAGCTGGCCATGATATTGAGAAATTAGCGAAAATGGCTAGCTGGATGCACAGTCGAGAAATTTATGAGACTCTTACTGAAAAATTAAAGTCGTTCAATGTGTTGCTTCGTTATTCCTTTGATGCGGATCAAGTGTTATTTCCTCTATTTATTGAGTGGGATGAGGCTGAAATTCACTATAGCTCAACAATTGGGAATGATCTGTTTGTTGTGGAAATACGCAACTCTATTGAACTATTAATAGATGAGTTAAATGAAGAGTTTTTAGGAGTGGTAGATCCAGATGTTTGGGGGCATATGGAAAGGATGCAAGAGTTCTACCTGACGATGAAAAATAAGGAATTATTGTAGTAGCTAACTCAATAACATGAGAGTTGGAAAATAAACAATGATTATATCGTAGAGTGTTTAGTCATTCATGCTGGACATTTATTTACTATATAAGTAAATAATGCCTTAAATCTATTATCAGTCACCGTATACGAAGCCTCTCCCCCACCTTGGATGAATGCTTTGGTATCTTTATTCATGGTACAGAGACCATTAGTAGCTTGCTCTAGTAATATAGTTTTGAAGCGGGCTATATCTGCAGGGGTGGCTTCTTTAAGCTTGTCACTTAATTCAGTTTCAGAAGCATCAAGAACTAAATGAAATCCTATGCGATTATCCACACTTACTGCCGAGACAATTGTCGTGACATTGTCAGTTTTCATCGGAACTTGCTTTGCTACTACTTCAGCATATTGTTTTGCCCAGAAACATATTGATTTTCCTCTAAGTTGGCTTTTACAGGCAGGATTTTCTGCTGCAATTGATTGGCTGAGTGAAAATAATCCAGCTAGCGCTAGAATTGTACTAACTAATAAATGTGATTTATTGTTTCTTAGCATCTGTTAACCAGTAATAAGGCGAATGGAGTACCATCTGCTAGCTTGAAGTTATAAATCATTTCTCCACCAGCCTCAATAAGACTTCTGGACGAAGAGCCTAGAGTACATATTTCTTTATTAGAAGTGTTTCTGGACATTGCAGAGGTTGCCGCGGCGAAAAGCTCTTTTTTAGATTTTACCTTAAACTCTTTAAGAAGTTCTTGTGTTGGGGATTGAATTACACCATTTATTAGAACAACATTATCAATTGCTGTCGCTGTAAGGATTAGAACATTTCCTCTGCTTGTTGGGGAGTTCTTATTAATGTATTCGGCGAATTGACTTTGTAAAACGCAAATTGAAGTACCATCAACTTTACTGTCACAAATGTGGAATTCTCGTCCTGATGCTGATAGACATGTTCCTGCCAACAGCAAGCCTAATAGAAAGTGTTTCATTTTTAATTCTTTTGGTTATAACTATGTCAAATGTATGGGGGCTATAGTAGTAGCTTATGTAGAGCGTGATAACTAACAGGGATTAGTGCAGTATGATATCTGATGCTATTAGTGTTTAGGTAATGATTTTTGCTTATTTATAAAATTTTTACTATTTTATTTTTAATGCAAAACGTGTTTCAACACTTTCCTCAATCGCTGCGGCGTATACGAAGCAAGCACTAATCCCCCAGCAATTATCGCAAGCAGCCAGTCAATCTGCATTGGCGCAAAGTCTCGACGGCTGGGTTTGAGTTCGTGCATGGCGCTTTTGACATCTTCCAAGCTGTCACCATTGACATAGGTAGCGCCGATTTCTTCGCTGAGTTTGATCAGGTATTCCTCATCCAGGGTGGATTGGTAGCGGTCATTTTCCGATACTGCGGTGCCCTTGTCGCGTGTGCCAAGGTTTTGCTGGGAGATTTGCGCTACGCCGGGTTGCAGGACGAAGTTTTCAGCTGACCAGTAACCCAGTAGCTTATTATTTTCATCGAACTTGGGAATGGGGTGTGGCTCCTTGCTGCCAATGCCGACTAGCAGCCAATCGCCGTCTTTCTGGAAATCGCTGAGGTCGCGGGTATTGAAGGCGTGCAGGCGCGGGGCTTCTTCACCATCGGTGAAGAAGATAGCCTGGGTGGGTTCTGGCATGGTGCGTAGCAGGCGGGCGAGGGAGTCAACGCCTTCACGCAGGCGGGTGTTGCCTGCCCATGCTTGGCGCCATTCAATGCGGGCAATGGTGTCCTGGATGGCGGCATAATTTGCACAGACTTCGATTGGCGTATATAGGGCTGCTACGCTCAGCCCGGAGAAGAAGGCCAGACTGACGCGGTTGCCGCAGGGCATGCTGGCGACCAGGTCGTGGGCAATGTGTTTGGTGTATTCCAGCCGGGAAATATCGTCGCCGCGCCAGCTCATGCCCTTGGTATTCATGCTCTGGCTAATGTCGATGACCAGCATGGTGCTGTAGATATTGTGCGGCACCGGGATAGTGGGCTTGCATGCGGCGGCCAATAGCAGCAGCAAGGCCAGCAGCGGCAGCAGGGTTTCGCGGTGCAGATAAGGTTTGAGGTGGGCTGGTAGCATGATGGGGCTATGGCAATCCTACCGGGATGTTGCCCATGATCAGGCCGGGCGAGTCTGATTCGCCTGACCCCGGTGTAGGATTGGATGGCAGCATGCTCAGCACGCGGTCAAGGTTGTGGCGGGCATCCCAGAAGTTGTTGTCAAGGCGCAGGGATTGTTCGTAGGCGGTGCGTGCCTGGTTGAGCAGATACTCGGTTTCGTCGCGTACAGTGAGATCACGGCCATTAATAATGAGGCCACGCAAAAAGAAGATATTGCCTGTGTTGAATTGGGCAGCGGATTGCTGGGTATGGTTGCCTTTGTCTAACAGTTGCCCGAACAGTTGCGTGGCCTCTTGGTAGCGCCCGTTGCGTGCCTGCCAATAAGCGACTGCGAACTTGGCTTCATAGCTATCCTGGCGTGTGCTCGGGGTCTTGCCCTGCTGGATGGCCTGGTTGAATGCAGCAATCTGTTTGATCTGCAACACCTGCCAACCGGCGATGCCTGTAGAGGCAAGGGCGAGGAGGGTAAGCCCCCAGGTGAGTTTTCTGGCGCTTAGTGCCATGTTCTGACCTCAATGAATTTGGCTAGCAGCAGCAATGACAACAGCATGGCTGCCAGCAGGTAGCAATAGGGAGCGAAATCACGACCAGGAATTTCTTCCTGGTAGCGGATAGGTTTTTTTTCTTTGCGGTTGATGTCCTCGATGGCGGTAGCCAGCGATTTCGGGTCTTCGGCCTCGTAGGCCTGGTAGCTAGTACGCAGTGTCTTGAAGAAATCATTCAGCTCCAGTGCCGGGGGCAAGGGTTTGTCCTCGGGTGGTACATAGCTGGTATCGAAGATGCTGGTTGCACCTGGTTGACGCAGCACAATCCAATACAGTGTGACGTTCATGCGCTCCAGCCAGTCACGGATTTTCTGCTGCGTGTTGGCACCCATGCGGCCACCGCCGTCAGAGAGCAAGATGATGGCGCGTGAGCCTGAATCTGGTGTCTTGTCGAACTGGGCAAGCCCTGTGGTAAGCCCGCTGCCTATATTGGTCTGGAACAAGGCAGCACCACCTGCGGCGCGGATGGCCGCCAATATGGCCTCGCGATTGTCCGTCAATGGCAGGGCGTGCATGGCAGAGTTGCTGAAGGTCACCATGCCGAACATGTCATTGCTGCGCTCTTGCACAAAGCGCGTGATCAGGCGCTCGGCAGCAGCGGCTTTCGATTCCCCGGCAACGCCGCTGGCCTCGGCACCGGAGAAGGCCTCGTCCATACTGGCACTACGGTCAATCACTAGCACCAGTTGCGCACCTTGGCCAATGCGCTCGATATATTGCGCATCAGTGGCCGGCCCGGCTGCTCCTAGCAACATGAAGCACAATGCCAGTGCAGCAAGGATTTTCAGCAGGATGCCAAGGAGATCGGATATGCGGTCACGCGGCAACAGGCCTAGCCAAGAATAGCTGCGGCTATGCTGGCGATCCAGCAATAACGGCACCAAGCTGAGAGGCAGCAGCATGAGCAACCAGGCATGGGTGAAGCTCACTTCATCCCCCGCTCGATGTCGCGGCAGCGGCGGCTGAACTGGCGCAGCCATAGATGCGGATCTGCCGGGATGTTTTGCTCCGAGCTATCGAAAAATATTGCGCGGGACAATAAAAAGAAGCGAGTTATATCGTCAGCCAGCGGCGCGAAAGCAGGTTTGATCTGGATAATCTCTTCTGCACTGAAGACGCTTTGCCCACAACTATGTTTGAAAGCCTGATGTAGATGGTTGATGGCGTTTTCCAACCCGGGGGTATCTGCGCTGGTTTTCCTGACCTTGCGATATGCCTTGGCAAATGGCCCGCCCATTTTCGGTAGCCAGGCATGATTGCCCAGGATGTAGAGCAAGCCGAGCAGGCTCACGCCCAGCACGGTAAATGCTGCAATGAGGGCGTGTTGATGTTTGCTATCGCTGATCAGCAAGGGGCCACGAAATGGGCTCATGTCCTTGCTGATATTAACTGAGCCATAAACGGCTAATGGTGAAATGCGGAAATTCCAGCTCGGGATACGGACTTGGAACAACTTGCCATTGCCTGAAAATTTCACGAATTCGGGAGGCAGGGCTGTTGGCTTGGCGACGATACTGGAGGTGAATACCTGATAGCTGAGTTCGAGCGTGTAGATATTTTGACCATTCTTGTGCGATTCACTCAGTTTGCTGGCATAGATTTCTATCCCTTGCTCCTTGTTCTGACGGCGTTTCTGGTTGCCGGGGATAGGCAATGACGTGGGCAACAGTCTGTATTGGTCAGACACCTTGAGTGTGATGGTGCGGGTGAGGATATCGCCGACGTGATAGCCGACGTCGCGAGCCGGGTTAATGGCGGTGATGGTAACGGGTGGATCATCTGATGTTTGCGCAGGGGTATCTTTGGCCCACGCCAAGGAACTGGCGAGCATGGCGGCTAATAGCAGTAGAAGGTGGAATCTAGGTAATGTGCGCATGTTCAGGCCGTGACAAACTGGTAGAAGTATTCCGTCAAGGCATCTGCGTCGAAGCCTTGCTCAATAAAGAAAGGGGGCAAGTCATAACGCATGAACAATGCGTTGAGGGCGGCACGCCGCTCGGCAAATGCCGCCTGTATGCGGGCATGGGTCGCTTTGCGCAACAATAGTGTGCGTTTCTCGCCAGTTTCGCTGTCCGTGACATGTGTTAGCCCAAACTCGGGGATAGCGCTATATTCGGCAGCGTCCCACAGCACGATGGGCACAATGTGATGACGCTGCATGGAGAGCAGGGCTTCTTCCAGCGTTTCCAGTGGCATATGGAAATCCGAGACGAGGAGCACCAAGGCACGTTCTCGCGGCAAGTGACGGCTGACCTGCAGGATGCCTGCACCACCAACATGGGGAGGACGGTAATCTTGTAGTTGCTCTGCGAGTAAATAAGCCGCTTGTACGCGTGTGCTGGTGGGGATGATCCACTCATCGCCCACGGTGTCGTCGAAGCCGATGAAGCCGAATGGATCATTGACGCGTGAGGCGGATTGCGCGGCTGAGGCGGTGATTTCCGCGGCAATCTTCAGTTTATTCACGTGACCGGAAAATCCCATGGAACCAGACAAGTCACAAGCCACCAATACAGGCACTGCACTACGCTGGTTGTAAATCCGCACATACACCTGCTCCATCGGGTCGCGCAGGCTGAGGCGCAGATCAATACGGCGTGGATCGGGATAGGAAATCAGCGGCGCATGGCCGACAAAATCCATACCTAGGCCGCGTTGGGCACTGGCATGGCGACCAGGGTGGCGGCCGCGGGAGCGCCAGCCGATCTGGTAGCTGAACTCCTTGGCTAGCTCATGCATGGTGTTCAGGTGGCGCTGATACTATGAATGGCCTGGTTGAGCAGCTCGCGGGCGATCTCGGTACGGCGCATTTCATAGATGGGGTTAAATACCATGCGGTGTGCAATGGTTTCGTGGAACACGGCATGAATATCCTCGGGCAACACTGCTTCGCGCCCGTTGAGCCAGGCGTTGACGCGTGCAGCGCGCATCATCATGGCGATGCCGCGTGGGCTGGCGCCCGCAACAACGAGGCGCTTAATGTCTACACCCTCCACCTTGAGGCCATAATCGGCTGGGGTGCGGGTGGCCAGCCAGAGATCTAGCGTATAGCGACGCAGGGCAGGGCTGGCTTGCACGCTGGACTGGATCAGGGCTGCGACTTGGTTGAGACCATCAAATTGCAGGATGTCAGGCGTCACTTGGTCTACCAGAGCATCCACATCGTGGAAGCGGGTTTCGAAAATCAGAGATTCCATGATGTCGATGTCTGCCGGGACGGTGATGGGGATTTCCATCATGAAGCGGTCACGGGCGGCGGAAGGAATCTCGAAAGTTTCTTCTTTTTCCACTTGGTTGCGGTCAGCAAATACCAGCATGTGGGGGAAGTGATGTTCCCGGTTGAATGCTGACAAGGTGCGCTCTGCCATGACGCGCAACAGTAACGAGTGCACCTGCGGACGGGCACGGTTGATTTCGTTGAAGAAAAACACCGACAGATTGGTGCCATGCGACAGCAACGGGCCCGGGCTGACGTGTGGGCGACCATCATCCCCGAGATAGGTGTGGTATACCAGATCGTTGGGCATCAGATCTATTGTGCCCTCGATACGCTGGTAGCCACCGCCAATGCCACGCGTGAAGGCGCGCAGCAAGGTCGTTTTGCCAACCCCGACATCACCTTCCAGTAGTACATGCCCACGGGCAAAAATGGCCGTCGTGATCAGGCGCACGGCATTGGCCTGACCGACAACCACCTTGTTAACATTACTCTCTAATTGCAATGCCTGCGCACGCCAGTCGGTCAATTGACGGTCACTCATGTGGTCGATTCCAGTACTAGGTTAATGGGTGTAAGGAAATTTTCCCGTATGGTAGGGGTTTTGATTCATGGTGTAAACAGATCTGTATAGTTTCCTTGTTTGCCCGGTGTTTGTTGCCCTGGAGGGGGATAGCCGGGTGAAATTGAAACAGCATTCAAGTAGATTTATTGATACTTTCATTGCTTAGGGCTTTTGTTAAATGGCATTTCAGGCGAAAATAACGGGATTACCAGTACAGAATAATTAAATGCAAAAACAGAATAGTTTTACCTTTGAGGAACTGCTTTCCTGCGGTCGTGGCGAAATGTTTGGGGAAGGCAATGCACAATTGCCCCTGCCACCTATGTTGATGTTTGACCGGATCGTCTCCATTACAGAAGATGGTGGTAAGTATGGTCATGGCCAGATTGTGGCTGAGTTGGATGTCAGGCCCGATCTGTGGTTTTTTAACTGCCACTTTGAGGGTGATCCAGTTATGCCCGGCTGTCTTGGCCTGGATGCCATGTGGCAGCTCGTGGGTTTTTACCTGGGCTGGATGGGTGGCAAGGGTCGTGGTCGCGCCTTGGGTGCAGGAGAAGTGAAGTTTACCGGTCAGGTGTTGCCAACTGGTAAGCTGATTACCTATCGCATTGATCTGAAACGCGTGATTATGCGCAAGCTGGTGATGGGTATTGCCGATGCCCACATGGAAATTGACGGGCGCGAGATTTATGCTGCCAATGATTTACGCGTTGGCTTGTTTACCCGCACTGATAATTTCTAGCAGATAAGTTCTGCTGTTCAGTAACTTGGTATTGATTGAATTAATGTAGGAGAGCACGCAATGCGTCGTGTCGTCGTCACCGGGATGGGCATCATCTCCAGTCTCGGTAACAACAAGTCTGAAGTCCTGGATAGCCTGCAAGCAGGTCGTTCAGGCATTCGCTTTCAACAGGAATATGTAGACCAGGGGCTGCGCTCGCATGTTGCTGGTTCCATTGAGAATCTGGACCTTGAAGCCCTGATTGACCGCAAGTTGTTGCGTTTCATGGGTAAGGGCCATGCTTATGCCTGGTTGGCAATGCAGGAGGCGATTGCCGATGCCAGCCTGCCCCCAGAGCTGGTTTCAAATGTACGCACGGGCTTGATTGTCGGCCAGGGTGGCGCTTCCCACGAGAACATTCTCTCAGGCATTGATACGTTGCGTGCCAAGGGTGTGCGTCGTGTAGGGCCTTATATGGTGACCAAGGCGATGGCGAGTGGTGTTTCTGCTTGCCTGGCGACTGGAGCGCAGATCAAGGGTATCAACTACGGTATCAGCTCTGCCTGTGCTACCAGCGCTCACTGTATTGGTGCCGCGGTGGAGCAGATTCAGCTTGGCAAGCAGGATATCGTGTTCGCTGGCGGTGGTGAAGAAGAGCACTGGACGCTTTCCTTCATGTTCGATGCCATGGGCGCGCTTTCGAGCAAGTATAACGACACGCCGGACAAGGCTTCCCGTACTTATGACGTTGATCGCGATGGTTTCGTCATTTCTGGTGGCGGTGGCATCCTGGTGGTGGAAGAGTATGAGCATGCCAAGGCACGCGGCGCGAAGATTTATGCGGAAATCGTTGGTTATGGTGCCACTTCTGATGGCTATGACATGGTGGCGCCAAGTGGTGAAGGTGCGGAGCGTTGCATGCGCTTGGCTCTGCAAGGTGTTGAAGGCCCTGTGGACTATATCAATACCCATGGTACCAGTACCCCAGTCGGTGACGTCAAGGAGCTGGAAGCTATTCGTGCGGTATTCGGTGGCACCGATGTTGCCATTGCCTCTACCAAGTCCCTCTCTGGCCATGCGCTGGGTGCTGCGGGCGTGAATGAAGCGATTTATACCTTGCTGATGATGGAAAACAACTTCATTGCGGCTTCTGCCAACATTGAGAATCTTGACCCCGCCGCCGAAGGACTCAACATCGTGCGCAAACGCATCGATAATGCCAATATCCAGACTGCTGTTTCCAACAGTTTTGGGTTTGGTGGCACCAATGCGACATTGACCTTCTCGCGCAGGCAACTCGCGTGATGATCTAAAATAACGGGGCCTAATGCCCCGTTGTCGTTTCTGGGAACCGCAATGATAGCGATTGAAGGCGGTCACTCCTGGAATGATAGAAATAAGGCAGCAACCGGCATGAAACGCTATGAAAAACTGGTGCATGATATCTCGACTGCCATTCGCTCTGGAGTGCTGGCACCAGGCGAAAAACTTCCCTCTGTACGTCAGGCTTGCCTCCATCACAAACTCAGCCCAGCTACAGTGTTCCGGGCGTATTACGAGTTGGAAAACCTGGGGTTGATTCGTGCCCAGCCCAAATCTGGTTATTACGTCAGTAATCATGCCATCAAGCAGCTAGCGTCCAAGAGTACGCCTGTGCCGGAGCAGGAGAGCACTGAGGTCACGATCTCTGATTTGGTGTTTTCCATTCTCGGCTCTATCAAGGACCCAGATACCGTGCCATTGGGGTCTGCATTTCCCTGGCCGGGTTTGTTCCCGCTGGAGCGGCTTTCACGTTCCCTTGCGCATGCCACGCGCGATATGGGGCCTGCGGCGATTGTTGAATCATTGCCACCGGGGAATCATGATCTGCGTCGGCAGATTGCCCGGCGTTATCTTATGCAGGGCATAGAGGCGGATGTCGATAGCATCCTGATTACCAATGGCGCGTTTGAAGCGCTGAATCTGTGCTTGGAGGCGGTGACCCAGCCTGGTGATTTGGTTGCTATCGAATCACCAGCGTTTTATGGCTGCTTGCAAGCACTGGAGCGCTTGCAACTCAAGGCGGTAGAAATTCCTGTCGACCCAATCCATGGGATGGATCTTGATTATCTAGCGCAAATGCTGGAAAAAGCGCCGATACGCGCTTGCTGGAGCATGACCAGCTTTCAGAACCCCATGGGGGTTTCGATGCCAGCGGAACGCAAGCAAGCCTTGGTTACGTTGCTGACACGTTACCAAGTGCCACTGATTGAGGATGATGTCTATGGCGAACTGTATTTTGGCATGCAGGAGCACAGGCCTGCCAAGGCCTATGACCAAGAGGGGTATGTCATGCATTGCAGCTCGTTCTCCAAGACCCTGGCGCCGGGCTACCGTATAGGTTGGGCCTTGTTGCCGAGCCGTTTTGAGCGGGGGGTAGAGCGCCTCAAGGTGATTACCTCGCTCTCTACCAGTACGATTGCGCAGGCAGCCATGGCAGACTTTCTGCAACATGGCGGCTATGACCGACACTTGCGCAAACTACGTACCAAGTTTGAATTGCAGCAACATCAGTATCTGCACTTGATTGCGCAATATTTCCCGGCAGAGACACAGGTGACACGGCCTCATGGCGGTTATTTCCTCTGGGCTGCATTGCCGGAGCATGTGGATGCGCTGGCCTTGTTCCAGCAAGCCTTGGCGCAGGGGGTGAGCGTTGCGCCCGGCCCGATGTTCTCGGTGAGGCGTCAGTGCCGTCATTGCATACGCATCAATTACAGTAAGCCTGTCGATGCGCCTGTGGAACAAGCATTCAGGACTTTAGGTCGATTGATTGATGCCATGCGGCCCTGATGGATAAGATGAGCATGCCCGGCTTTAGCCAGGCATGGCTTTACTCCTTGATCGTGACGGACTGGATCAAGATGTTCTGGAAGGGAGCATCACCGCCATCCGTCGGCATGATTGCAATACGCTGTACCACATCCATGCCCTTGATCACTCGGCCAAATACGGTATAACCCCAGCCGGTGCTCGAGCGCTCGCTGAAGTTAAGCGAGGCGTTGTTGGCAACATTGATAAAGAACTGGTCCGAGGCTGAGTGCGGGTCGCTGGTACGTGCCATGGCAATGGTACCGGTGGCGTTGGTGAGGCCATTGTCGGCTTCGTTCTTGATCGGCGGATGCGTCGGCTTTGGCTCGAAATTGGTATCAAGGCCACCGCCTTGAATCATGAAGCCGGCAATCACACGATGGAAAATCGTCCCTGCATAATGACCTTCCTTTGCGTAGCGAATGAAGTTGGCTACGCTGTTAGGGGCTTTCTCGCTGTTCAGGTCAACCACGATCAAGCCTTCGCTGGTCTGGATTTCAGCCAAGGGTTCAGCCATGGCATGCAGGCTGCCCAAAAGCAGGATCATGAGCGTGGGTAGGCGCAAAAAGGTAGATAACATAGACAATTCCTCAATGACAGGTTTGAGCTGAAGACGCAGATAAGGGGCTGAACAGATAGACCAGGCCCTCCAGGTTGGTATGGTTAAGCGCATACGTGGCTTTTTCTTGCACTACGGGCTTGGCATGGTAGGCCACGCCACAACCTGCGGCTGACATCATGGTCAGGTCGTTAGCACCATCGCCAATGGCGACGACTTGATCTTGCCTCAGGCCTAATTCCTGACGGAAGCGCTCGAGGTAATCTGCTTTGGCCTGGGCATCGACGATATTGCCCAGCACGCGGCCAGTCAGCTTGCCCTCGATGATTTCCAGTGAGTTGGCTTTGGCAACATCCAGGCCCAGCATGGCTTTTACGCGATCAGCAAAGAAATCAAAGCCACCTGATACCAGCATCGTCTTGATATTGTGTTGCTTGCAGGCGGAAATCCAGGCCTGGGCACCTGGTGTTAGTTGCAGGCGCTCGTCAATCACGCGTTGCAGGGCTGAGGCATCCAGGCCTTCAAGCAGGGCCACGCGTCGGCGCAGGCTTTCGGCAAATTCAATCTCGCCGCGCATCGCACTTTCGGTAATCTCGGCGACTTGCGGCTTCAAGCCTTGCATGTCGGCAATCTCGTCTATGCATTCTATGGTGATGAGCGTGGAGTCCATGTCCATTACTGCCAAGCCCAGATTATTCAGGTTGTGCAGGTCATCGACGAGGGCAATATCAATGCGCTGATCCAGGCAGAAGGCATGTAGTTCAGGCGGGATTTCGGATTGATTGGCCAGTTGGTAAGCATGCTCGCCGATCTGGATGAACTGCTGGTGGCTGGCGCTGAGGAGCTGGTGGATATGGGCCAGTTGCTGGAAGCTGATGCCTGGGCCCTGGATAACGAGGCGCATAGTCAAAACAATGTGGGAGTGAAAAATTGTTTTTCATTATACATCTGTTGCGCTATTGCCAGGCCGCCAAGCTGGCGCAAGACGGGGATTTGCGCGAAAATACGCTATTAGGTCATTACAAAAGTAAAAACATGAATTTGCATGAGTATCAGGCCAAGGCTTTGTTGCAGCGTTATGGCATTCCCGTACCGCGTAGCCAGGTGGCGGAAACCGCACAGGCAGCGATTGAAGCTGCGAGGGCGTTAGAGGGCAATGCCTGGGTAGTCAAGGCCCAGGTACATGCAGGAGGCCGCGGTAAATCGGGTGGCGTGAAAGTGGTGCGTAGCCTTGATGAGGTGCAGGATGTGGCTGTCAGCCTGCTCGGCAAACGCCTGGTGACTTACCAGAATGCCCCCGATGGCCAACCGGTAGAAAAAGTGCTGGTCGAGGAAACCTTGCCGATCGCCCGCGAGCTTTACCTATCTATGCTGGTGGATCGCTCATTGGAGCGTATCGTGCTGGTGGCCTCCGAAGCGGGTGGCATGGATATCGAGGAAATTGCCCAGCACAGCCCAGAGAAGATTCTGCAAGAAGTCTGTGACCCTCTGAATGGCTTGGTAGATTACCAAGCACGCAATATTGCCTTTGCCTTGGGTTTGGCGGGCGACCAGATTGCCGCTTTCACGCGACTGGCCAAGGGCTTGTACCGCTTATTCAAGGAAAACGACCTCGCCCTGCTGGAGATTAATCCGTTGATCGTCACTGCTGAGGGTGCCCTGATGGCGCTGGATTGCAAGATGAGCGTAGATGACAACGCCTTGTATCGTCGCCGCGAACTGGCGGAACAGCGTGACTGGAGTCAGGACGATGCCAAGGAGGCAGAGGCACACAATGCTGGCCTCAATTACATCGCGCTCAACGGCAACATCGGCTGTATGGTGAATGGCGCAGGCTTGGCCATGGCCACCATGGACTTAATCAAGCTGCACGGTGGCGCACCCGCCAATTTTCTTGATGTGGGTGGCGGGGCCACTGCAACAACGGTCGCGCGTGCTTTCAAGATCATTCTTGCCGACCCTAACGTCAAGGCCATCCTGGTCAATATCTTTGGCGGCATCATGCGCTGCGACATTATTGCCGAGGGCATTATTACCGCAGTGAAGGAAGTGGGTATTGAAATTCCTGTCGTGGTACGCCTGGAAGGTACCAACGTGGAGCTGGGTCGCAAGATGTTGAGCGAAAGCGGTTTATCGATTATTTCTGCAGCCGGCCTTACCGATGCCGCGCAGCAGGCAGTAGCAGCAGTGAAGGCATAATCATGGCAATATTGGTCAACAATAATACCAAGGTGCTTTGCCAGGGCTTTACCGGCAAGCAGGGCACATTCCACTCCGAACAGGCGCTGGCCTACGGTACCAAGATGGTAGGCGGCGTAACGCCAGGCAAAGGGGGGCAACGCCATCTCGACTTGCCTGTGTTCAATACCATGCGCGCTGCGGTGAGCGAAACCGCGGCCAATGCCTCGGTGATCTATGTGCCACCTGCATTTGCTGCCGATTCTATTCTGGAAGCCTGTGATGCTGGCATCGAGTTGATCGTCTGTATCACTGAAGGCATCCCAGTGCTGGATATGCTCAATGTCAAGGCAGCGCTCAAGGCCAATGGTGCACGCCTGGTCGGCCCCAATTGCCCTGGCGTCATTACGCCGGATGAGTGCAAGATAGGCATTATGCCCGGTAGTATTCACTTGCGTGGCAAGGTAGGCATCGTCTCGCGTTCCGGTACCTTGACTTATGAAGCTGTGCACCAGACTACCGCTCTCGGATTGGGGCAATCTACCTGTGTAGGCATAGGTGGGGACCCCATTCGCGGCATGAACTTTATCGATTGTCTTGAGCTGTTCCAGGCTGACCCTGAAACCGAAGCCATTATCATGGTGGGCGAGATTGGTGGTAGTGATGAAGAGGCCGCTGCTGAATATATCAAGCAATACGTCACCAAGCCGGTGGCAGGCTACATTGCTGGCCAAACGGCACCAGCAGGTAAGCGTATGGGTCATGCAGGCGCGATCATCTCCGGTGGTAGTGGCAAGGCTGAGGACAAGATCAGGGCGCTGGAGCAAGCGGGCGTGGTAGTGGCAAGCTCGCCAGCTGGGCTTGGTGAGGCAGTACAAGCTGCCATCAAGGCCAAGCAGTAAATATCAAGTGGGTAATAGGGTTCATTTATCAGCCATGGAAATTTCTATGTTGCGTCGTTTAACTGCTGTCGTGCTGTGTAGTGCATTGCTTAGCGTGGTGGCAATACCCGCCATGGCACAAGACCAGGTGCCTTATCTGCTGACGGTGTCGTCCAAGGGTGATCTGGCTACGGTCAAGTCTCTCCTCAGTAGCGGAGTGGACCCTAACACCAAGGATGCTGAGGGGATCACGGCCCTGATGTATGCCACACGCAAGGACAAGGCCGATGTGGCCCGTGCACTGTTGGAAAAAGGTGCTGACGTCAACGCCAAGGATGCAGGCGGATGGACGGCCCTCATGTTTGCTGCTAAGAAAAACTTTGTGGCGACAGCCAAGGTGTTGCTGGAGCATGGAGCAGATGCCAAGGTGCGCGATGAATCCGGCTGGAGCGCTTTGGGCATGGCGGCAACCTCGGGCTATAGTGAAATGGTGGGTCTATTGGTGCAGCGTGGGATAGACCCCAGCAGCAAGAGTGACGACGGCAAGAGTATTCTCATGTATGCCGCAAGACATGGCGACATTGAAACGATCAAGACTTTGCTTGATCAAGGCGCTGACATTGCTGCCCGGGATCGCTTTGGCTTGACGGCGTTGATGTATGCTGCGCGTGAAGGCAATGCCGAGGCTACCTCGCTGCTGCTAGAAAGAGGCGCCAAGATAGATGCGCAGGACAAGACCAAGTGGACTGCACTTTCCTGGGCGGTAAAGAAATCCCAAATCGCCTCATCCAAGGTGCTACTCGACAAGGGTGCCGATGTTAACCACAAGGATTCTGAAGGCACGCCCATCCTGCAATATGCTGTTACTGATGGCAATGTTGATCTGGTTAAGCTGTTGTTGGATAGCGGGGCAGATGTGAAGGTGAGGGATCAATATGGCCTGACTGCATTGGTGTATGCCTTGAAGGGTAAGAAACCCGAGATCGTGCAACTGATCAAGGATGCTGGCGGTAGCTATTAACGTGCAGCTATATCGGAAGTTATTTCTTGCCGGGTCACGCGTGAAATGAAGATCGCGATCGCGCAAATTAATGCCACGGCTGGCGATCTCAAGGGCAATACGGCCAAGATTATTGAGCAGGCCCAGCATGCACAATCGGCTGGTGCAACCTTGTTGTTGTGTCCTGAATTAGTATTGTCTGGATACTCCCCCGAGGATTTGTTGCTGCGTGATGATTTTAACCTTGCGTGCGATCGCGCATTGTACGCCTTGGCGCGCGAGCTACCCGGCGAACTGACGGTGATAGTGGGGCATCCGCGCAAATATCTGGGCAATCGCTATAACGCTGCCTCCGTGTTGCAGGCTGGACAAGTACGCCAGACCTACCACAAGGAGTTATTGCCGAATGATAGTGTGTTTGACGAGGTGCGCTATTTCAGTGAAGGTAGCCAGCCTTTAGTGATTAATCACCAGGGCTGCAAGCTGGGCATTGTGATTTGTGCCGATGTCTGGGCTCCCGAGCCCGCCCGGCGTGCTCGCGATGCGGGCGCAGAGGTGCTGCTGGTATTGAACGCCTCTCCCTATCACATCAACAAGCAGCATGAGCGCCATGCCGTGGTGCGTGATCGTATCCGTGAAACCGGCTTGCCTGTCGTCTATGCCAACCTAGTGGGCGGGCAGGATGAGCTGGTGTTCGATGGTGCATCGTTCGTCATGAATGACGAAGGAGCCTTGGTGCAGCAATTGCCTTCTTTTGAAGAGATGCTGGGCATGGTGTCCTTTAGTCATGGAGCGCCAGAGCGCGCTGAGATTCATCCAGTCCCGGAGCTGGAAGACGCAGTTTACAAGGCACTGAGCCTGGGCTTCCGCGACTATGTGTTGAAAAACAATTTCCCCGGTGTGCTGCTGGGTTTGTCCGGAGGCATTGATTCTGCCCTGACCTTGGCGATTGCTGTGGATGCCTTGGGTGCCGATAAGGTGCAGGCCGTCATGATGCCTTCCGAGTTTACTGCCTCGATTAGCCTGGAAGATGCCAGGGCAATGGCGTCAGCCCTCAATGTGCGATATAGCGAAATTGCCATTGGGCCGGTATTCGAGTCTTTCTGCATGGCGTTGGCTCCGGAGTTTGCGGGTAAGTCTTTCGACACTGCCGAGGAAAACCTGCAGGCACGTGTGCGAGGCACATTGTTGATGGCGATCTCCAACAAGTTTGGCAATATGGTCGTGACCACAGGTAACAAGAGCGAGACTGCAGTAGGCTATTCGACACTATATGGTGATATGGCTGGGGGCTTTGCCTTGCTCAAGGATGTCTCCAAGACGCTGGTGTACCAGCTCGCCAAATACCGTAATCAGATCAGCCCGGTGATTCCTGAGCGTATCATTGTGCGACCACCCTCTGCCGAGTTGCGACATGGACAGACAGACCAGGAAAGCTTGCCGGATTATGCGGTACTGGATGGCATCATGGAGGCGTATGTCGAACACGATAAGAGCTGGGAGGATATTCTGGCGTTAGGTTATCGAGAGCAGGACGTACTGCGGGTGACGCGATTGATAGACCGCAATGAATACAAGCGTCGCCAGGCCCCAGTCGGAGTCCGGGTGACGCAGCGTGGATTTGGCAAGGACAGGCGCTATCCATTGACGAATCGATATGTGTTCAATGAGATAGCGTGAAGATGGAACCAATATTAGGAGAAGGAGCGAGTTATGAAAAAAATTGAGGCAGTCATCAAACCATTCAAGCTAGATGAAGTGCGTGAAGCACTGTCTGAAATCGGCGCAAACGGTCTCACCGTGACCGAGGTTAAGGGTTTTGGGCGCCAGAAAGGCCATACCGAGCTATATCGCGGTGCCGAGTATGTCGTGGATTTCCTGCCCAAAATCAAGGTTGAATTGGTTGTGACCGACGATGTGGTTGATGCTGCGGTTGAGGCCATCATCAAGGCTGCCCGCACTGGCAAGATTGGTGATGGCAAGATTTTTGTCACGCCAGTAGAGCAGATCATCCGCATTCGCACTGGTGAGACAGACGAAGCCGCGATCTAGACGGAGAGTGCCTGATGCCAGTCTTGTTGAAGACGATCTTGCTATTGAGCGTGTCCAACGTGTTCATGACGTTTGCCTGGTATGCCCATCTCAAGAATCTCAACGACAAGCCTTGGTATATCGCCGCTTTCCTGAGCTGGGGGATTGCGTTGGTCGAATACCTGTTTCAAGTGCCGGCCAACCGCATCGGTTATACGGCGCTTAGCTTACCCCAACTCAAGATATTGCAGGAGGTGATCTCCTTGACCGTCTTCCTGCCATTTGCCATGTTTTACATGCAGCAGCCGATCAAGCTGGATTTTCTCTGGGCTGGCTTGTGCCTGGTGGGTGCTGTTTATTTCATGTTCCGCTCGATGTGAGTGTTGAGGAGAGAAAAAGTGATCAAGATCAATCGCCTGCTGCACACCGGCATTATTGTCGCTGATATCGCTCGCTCCCGTGCATTTTACGAAGGCCTGCTTGGCTTGGTGCCGAGTGACAAGCGCCCTGCCATGAACTTCGAGGGTGTTTGGTATGACATTGGCCTTAACCAGCTTCACCTCATGGTGGTGCCCAACCCCTACGCAGATGCCGAACTACCTGCCCATGGTGGGCGCGACTATCATGTGGCCTTTGCCGTGGATGACGTAATGCCTATCAAGCAGGCACTCGACGAGGCTGGTGTGGAGTACAGCATGAGCATGTCCGGACGTGCAGCCCTGTTCTGTCGTGACCCTGATGGTAATGCCCTGGAGTTTTCTGCGGTAAAAATGGATTAGTCACTGGATTGTCACTGACATTCCTACGCCCGAATGGCGGACTATATTGGTGACGAATAAAAAAAGCCTGGCATGTTGTACATGCCAGGCTTTTTAGTATGCACATTGAGCAGAAGTTAATGCTGCGACTTTTTCTCCTGCTGGCGATTGAGTAGCATGCCAGCCACGATGAGTGCCAGCACAATGCCCTGGGCAGTCAGCGTTTGGATGGTTGGGTGAATACCGAGCAAGGGAACGCTGATGAAATGGATGCGATCAGCAGCAATGATCCCGGCTTCTTGCAGTGCTGCAATGCCATTGCCAGAGAAGACTACGGCCAGTAGTGCCAGTAGCCCGGCAGTGGTGGCGAAGAACTTGCCCAGCGGCAGGCGGATGCTGTATTTAAGGATGGCCCAGGAGATGATAGCCAGTAACACGGCTGCGGCGACAATTCCGGCAAGTACAGCACCTTGGCCTTCGGGACCCGCCTGTGACCACAGCGCCTGGTAGAACAAGATCACCTCGAACAACTCGCGGTAGACAGCGAGGAAGGAAACCCCGGCAATCGCCCACCAGGTACGCTTGTTGAGCGCTGCCTTAACGTGGCTGTTGATGAACTGTTGCCAGGCATTGGCGCTGGATTTGGTGTGCAGCCAGTAGCCAACATAGAGCAACATGGCCGCGGCAATCAGCGCGGTAATGCCCTCGGTCATTTCACGCCCTGCCCCGGAGATAGTGAGCAGGTAGCTGGCAACAAACCAGGTAGCACCACCAAGTATCACGGCAAAAATCCAGCCCAGGTGGAAGTAGGGTAGCGCGTCACGCCGCCCGGTTTTGCTGATGAATGCGCTCAGGGCAGCCAGTACCAAGATGGCTTCCAGGCCTTCGCGCAACAGAATCAGCAATGAGCTGACAAAAGCCGTGGCACCGGTGAGGCTGCCAGAGCCTAGGGTTTCATCGGCATCGTCTAGCAGCTCGTTGAGTTTTTCAATCTGTGTTTCGATGTCTGCAACGCTGGCATGGCGGGCAATAGCACTGCGCAAGTCCATCATATGGCGCTCAATGTTCAGGCGTAGCGGTTTGTCCAGATTGTCCAGGCTGTTTTCTACCAGCTCGAAACCTTCCAGATAGGCACTGATGGCATGCTGGCGTGCATTGGCCTCATCACCCTCGCGGTAAGCAGCTAGCGCTGATGCCAACCGCTCACGTGAAATATTGAGCGGGTTGCCTGCGATGGCCTTCAAGGAGGCAGGATGTGCTGCCAGATAAGCCTGAACATCAGTCAGGCCTGCCTGCTCAACTTCGGCAGGGGCTTGCATGACCAGTTGCTTGAGGTTGCCCAGCTCTGTCTTGCCGCGCCCTTGCTGCCATGATTGTTCGCCGCTCGTTTGCTGCTCGGTTGTGGAACGCAGGGTGCTCACGTAAAACGCCAGACTCCAGCGGTCTGCTTCAGGCAGTTGCGCGTACGACTGCATGGGCGTCCCATTCACACCCAGGGTGATGGTGTTGTACAAGCCGTAGATGCTGCGCATGCGCATGCGGTCCTGATCGTGGAAATTGCTCGGCTCAGGCTCCAATCCTTTGGCCAGCGGGCCATCACCGTGCCCAGTCGCACCATGACAGGCCGCACAGGTTTCACCAAATAGTTGCGCGCCACGGTTGAGGTCGGGAATGTCTTTTGGGGCTACCGTGATCTTGTAAGCCTGGATCACGGCCAGGCGCAGGTTATTGGCAGCGGCCGATACCGTCTTGCCATCGGCTTTGGCGAGGATATGCTCGCGTAGTTGTGTTGCTTGCTTCAATAAATCGGCTTGCTGGGGTAGTGCAGGTAGTTCTGCAATCAATGTGGCAGATTGCGTGGCAAATTCTAGTTGCTCTTCATACTCTTCCGGATTGAGTACTTCACCATTCTGCACAAACTCCGGGTAGTCCACGCTGACGTAATCCAGCATGTGGACTGCGGTTTGGGCTTTTTCTTCATTGGTGACAGCATAGGCAGTATGAAAACCCGCTAGCCAGATCAAACTGCCCAGTGCGAGGGCTGATAATGACCTTAACAGGCGGGAAAGAGATGTGGCTATCATGCGATCTGACCTTAATTTAATGCAAATGCGATTAATTTTATATTCTATCAACTTATCTCCAGCCAGTCCTGCCGCAATTGATCTTGTTCCGGTTTGCGTTTGTCACTGAGCGTGAGCGAGACATTGGCCAGGGCATGGTCATGTGGCTTGATACTGGTGGTCATCAATTCATCGCGGCGGAAGAAGTGCAGGTTGATCTGCTTGCGGCCACGCTTGAGTTGTTGCTTGAGGCTCTTGCTACTCGCTTTGAGCTGGTCGTGGGCAATGATGACATCTCCTGCGGCAAGGCCTGCCTGCTCTGCCGCGCTACCGCTGAAAACATGACTAATACGGGTGTCATCATTGGCTAATTGCAGGCCTAACCATTGCCGCACCGTATCGGCATCATTGGCCTTGGGCGAGGAAAAGCTGATACCGAATTTTGCCAGAAGCTTTTCCAGTGGTGGGTCTTCGCAGCCTTGCACGCAATCGCGGAACAGGGTTGATAGCTTGTCGCCACAGGTTTCTCTGATCAAGGCCTGCATACTACCTTCATCAACCAGCTGCCCTGATTGATAGCGTTGCCAGAGTGCGTGCATGACTTCGTCCAGCGAGCGGCCCTTGAGGCGTAGGCTGATATCCATTGCCAACGCAACCAGCGATCCCTTGAGGTAATAGCTGATCTGGCTGTTAGGGGTGTTCTCGTCCGGCTTGTAGAGCTTGATCCAGGTATCGAAGCTGGATTCTTCCAGTGCCTGCACTTTGCGTCCTGGGGTGCGTAGATAGCGCGTGATGTCTTTGCTTAAGGTTGCAAGGTATTCCTGCTCTGACATTAAGCTGCTGCGTACCAGGGCTAGGGTGTCGTAGTAGGCAGTGAAGCCCTCGAATACCCACAGTAGGCGGGTATACGCTTCGTGACCCAAGTCAGGGTCGGCAAATACGCTGGGACGTATGCGCTTGACGTGCCAGGCATGGAAGTACTCATGGCTGCATAGGCCGAGGAAATCCTGATACTGCTGCCTATCGTGTTCCTCATGCTTGACGGGTAGCCAGCTGCGCGGGCAGATCAGGCTAGTGGAATCCCTATGCTCCAGCCCACCGTATTGGTTATCGGCCGCAGCATAGAGCAGGAAGTCATAGTGCTGGAATGGGGCTGTGCCAAAAAAGCGGATATGGTGTTCGCATATTTTCTTGAGATCACGACTGATGGTCTTGAGGTCCGCTTCATGTTTACCAGAGACGATGAGGCGGTGCGGTACACCCATGGCCTTGAATTCGGCGATTGCCAGGGTACCGATTTCTACTGGGTAATCGATCAGTGACTGATAGCTATCGGCTTCATAAGTGCCAAAGCCGCGAGCGTTGGTTTTAAGCATAGGCAGGGTGGTAGCGATGCTCCAATCAGCATAGGCCTTGCCTGGGTGGTGAATCTCGACGCTGCACCGCTTATGCTCTTGTCCTGCAACTTGCAGAAACAGACTGCTGCCATTGAAGTAGCCGCGGCTATGGTCAAGGTAGGCAGTACGTACCGAGAGGTCATAGGCGTATACCTGATAGCGAATGACGAGTGCCCCTGGGCATGGTGCTGCGCGCCAGGTGCTTTTGTCGACTTTTGCCAGTTTGATGACTTTGCCATCGCTACTGGCCTGGATGCTGACGATATGCCGTGCAAAATCCCGCACCAGATAACTGCCCGGTAACCAGGCAGGCAGTGAAAGCTGCTGGCCTTCCGTTGCTGGCTTGGCAATGTGGCATTCAATCTCGAACAGGTGGTTTTGTGGCGTATTGAAACGCACGGCATAGTGAATATCGTGTGGCTTCATCGGCAGTCAGCTCAATCCAGTCAGTAGCAATATGAAAAAAGCCCGCCGCTGGGCGGGCTTGTTGATGGCAAGCTAGGTATTACTTGGCGATATTGGTGCCAGCCGGTGCGTCAATCTTGGCCTTGCTGCGCAAGTCGGTCAGCAGTTTTTCCAGGTTGCGCTGCTGCAATTGCTTTTGCAGGCCGTCTTTGACTTCGTCAAAAGAAGGTGGCTGGGTGGTGCGGGTATCTTCCAGCTTGATCACGTGCCAGCCAAACTGGGTTTGTACCGGAACCGTGGTGTACTTGCCTTTTTGCAGTTTGGCGACAGCATCGCTGAATGGCTTGACCATGCCAGCAGGGGCAAACCAACCCAGGTCGCCGCCTTTTTCCTGTGAGCCAGGATCCTTGGATTTTTCCTTGGCGAGCTTGGCAAAGTCGCCACCCTTGCCGAGTTGCGCAATGATGTCCTTGGCTTCAGCTTCGGTCGGTACCAGGATATGGCGTGCGCTGTATTCCTTGTCGCCCAGTTCCTGCTTGTATTTCTCGTAGGCTAGCTTGGTGTCTGCTTCGCTGACAGGGTGCTTCTTGATGTAGTCTTGCAGGAAGGTGTTGACTAGCAGTTCACGGCGGGTCAGTTCTTCCTTTGCCAGGTAGTCAGGCTGCTTGTCCAGGCCAGTGCGCTGAGCTTCCTGATAGATCAACTCGCTGCCGATCAGCTTGTTGATGATGACATTCTTCACATTGTCATCAACGGTCTGCCCGCGTGAGGAGGCTTCCTTGGCAATGTAGTCATACAGGGATTGCTTGATTGGCTTGCCGTTGACAGTGGCAACGCTGCCAGAAGTGCCAGCAGCAAAAGCAGGTTGCAGGATACCGAAAGCAACCGTGGCAATCAGGGCGCTGGTAGTGAGTTTCATGAAAATTCCTTGGCTTGTTGAAATGGATGTCATAAATGGAACTACAAACGTATCAGTCAATTGTGACAGGCAGAGGTTCATCTGCCGCAATTGCCTGGATGCTAAGGGCGTGTATTCTCTGTGGAATTAAGTCGCCCAGTATTGCATAAACCCGGCGGTGCCGCATGACTTGTGACTTGCCGCAAAACTCTGCGCTGGCAATGGTCAGGAAGAAATGACCGCCACCGTTGTTGCCCGCGTGGCCCCGGTGCTGGGCGCTATCGTCGCGGATATCCAGTATGGTAGGTGCCAGCACCGAGAGCCTGCTGCGGATTTCTTCTACCAAGGTCATGCCGGTAATGTCTTGCGAAAAGGTTTGACTGTGACAGAGGCGTAAACCCCGGCGTTCACGAAAGGGTCGGCATTGGCCCAAGATTGTGCTGCCTCCAGGCTGTCAAACTCAGCTACGATCAGGCTGCCGGTAAAGCCGGCCGTGCCTGGGTCATTACTGTCGATGGCGGGGAAAGGTCCAGCCAGCATTAGGCGGCCTGCATGTTGTAATGCCTGCAAGCGTTCAAGGTGGGGAGGGCGGGCAGCTAGGCGCTTTTCCAGGCTGTTAGGCGCATCTTCCGCAATGATGGCGTACCACATATTATTTATCCTGTTCGGTGATGTGCTTGTTGAGCAGCAGGGTCTGGCCGATGACGAATACAAACATCAAGCCCATGGTGCCAAACAGCTTGAAATCTACCCAGAGGTCCGTGGAGTAATTGAATGCAACATACAAGTTGAGAAAGCCCAGTGCCAGGAAGAACAAGGCCCAGGCCAGGTTTAGCCGGTTCCAAATGGGGTCTGGCATGGCAACCTGTTTTTCCATCAGGCTGCGGATCAGGTTGCGCTTGAATAGCCATTGGCTACCGAGTAAGCCGACAGTGAATACCCAATAGAGGATAGTGGGTTTCCACTTGATAAAGCTTTCATCGTGCAGCCATAAGGTTGCGCCACCAAATACCACGATGATGACACCGCTGACGATCAGGGCATTATCGACTTTGCCAGTCTTGACCTTGGCCCAGATGATCTGCGCAATGGTGGCGACGATGGCGGCAGTCGTGGCTTCATAGATGCCAAACAGCTTGTAGATGATGAAAAACAGGATGACAGGGAATAAGTCGTAGAGAAACTTCATGTGTTGTCCGCAGGCCGTGCGCTAGGATAGGTTTTAAGTTGATGCGGTATTTTGCTATGATTCGGCAAGACTAACAAGCTGTACTACCAACCCGCCCCCATGCCCTCCCTGATCGACTTGCATAGTCACTCCACGGTTTCTGATGGATTACTCGCACCAGAGGCGTTGGTAACGCATGCCGCTGCACAAGGAGTGAAGGTATTATCCCTGACAGATCATGATGATACGGCGGGGTTGGCCGTGGCTGCAAAGGTGGCAGCCGAACACGGCATGCAGTTTATCAATGGCGTGGAAATTTCTGTTACCTGGCGCAGGCGTACTATCCATGTTGTTGGCCTGCGCGTTGATCCCCTTTATGCGCCGCTGCATGATGGGCTTGAAAAAATTCGTGCCGGACGCCATCTACGTGCAGTAGGAATCGCAGCCAGCCTGGAGAAGTTTGGCATCACCGGTAGCCTGGAAGGCGCCTATGCTCATGCCCAGCAGGGCATCATCAGTCGTGCGCATTTTGCGCGTTATCTCATCGAGCAGGGGTATGCCTCTAATATGAAAAGCATATTCAAGCGCTACTTGATCAAAGGCAAGCCCGGCTACTTTGAACATCACTGGGCTGAGCTTGAGGACGTAATCAACTGGATTAACGGTAGTGGCGGGGTGGCAGTGCTGGCACATCCTGGTCGTTATGACATAGGCCGTAGCAATATGCTGCTGTTGCTGGAAGAGTTTCGCAACTTGGGTGGCGCGGCGATTGAAGTCGTCACCGGCAGCCATACGGTTGATCAATTCCAGGAGTACGCCAAGCTGGCTCATATGTTTGGTCTCCAATCTTCCATGGGTTCGGATTACCACGGGCCGGGCCATGGCTATATTGAAATGGGTCGGCTGCCCGATTTGCCGCGCGGTTGCATCCCGGTCTGGCAGGATTGGCCGGAAACCCAATCGCTTAACAGTTAACGATGGAGTCAATTTGGCGCAATATTTTGTGATTCACCCTGACAACCCGCAGACGCGCTTGATCAATCAGGCGGTTGCCATCCTGCGCGATGGTGGCGTGATTGCTTACCCTACTGACTCTAGCTATGCGCTGGGTTGCATATTGGGCAATAAGGAAGCTCAAGATCGCATCCGCGCCATTCGTGGTGTGGACGATAGCCATCATTTCACCCTGGTATGCCGCAATCTGGCTGAGCTGGCGACCTATGCCCAGGTGGATAATAGCCAGTTCCGCCTGCTCAAGGCTAATACTCCAGGGCAGTACACCTTTATTCTCAAGGCCACACGCGAAGTCCCGCGCCGTTTGCAGCATCCAAAGCGTAGTACTGTAGGCCTGCGCGTGCCGCAAAATGCCGTGACCCTGGCACTGTTGGAAGAGTTGAACGAGCCGATGTTGAGCATGACACTACAACTGCCAGGAGAAGAAGCCCCGCTCAATGAAGCCTGGGAAATCCGTGATCAACTGGAGCACCAAGTTGAGTTGGTGATTGATGCTGGTGCGTGCTCGATCGAGCCTACTACGGTGATCGACCTGACGGCGGAAAGCCCCAGCCTGATCCGCCTGGGTGCAGGCGATCCCGCACCGTTCGGGCTGGAGGCATGATGGAACTCACCTTGATCCAGAAAATTGCGATCTATGCCTTGCCGGTGATTTTTGCGATTACCGTACATGAGGCTGCGCACGGATATATTGCGCGTTATTTTGGCGATACCACGGCTGAAAGCCTGGGTCGCATTACGCTCAACCCGATCAAGCATATCGACCCGATAGGTACCATCCTGGTGCCCGCGTTGCTGGTGCTTTCTGGGACAGGATTCTTGTTCGGCTGGGCCAAGCCGGTACCGGTGGATTTTTCGCGTTTGCGTAATCCCAAGCGCGATATGCGCTGGGTGGCTGCTGCCGGGCCTGCATCTAATTTTCTTATGGCGATTTTCTGGGCCGTGGTATACAAGTTTTCTGCCATGGCAGGGGATTTTGCTGTGCCGCTCGCCCTCATGGGGCAAGCTGGTATCCTGGTCAATGTTGTGCTCATGGTGCTCAACCTCCTGCCGTTGCCTCCCTTGGATGGTGGCCGCATTGCGGTCAGCTTGATGCCTAACCAGATGGCCTACAAGTTTGCCCAGGTGGAGCGCTACGGTTTCATCATTCTGCTGGTATTGATGTTCACTGGCATCCTGTCCAAGATCATGATGCCGTTCATCCTGGTCTTGCTAGCCATGTTCGGCGGTATTTTCGGTTGAGTCAGCCAGGGGCGCGCATGGCGGTGAAGAGAGCTGACGTGCTGCAGTTGATCATGTGTCGGCAAGCGCGAAGCTGAGGCCATCGTGGCGACCCAACTTGCATTCGATGTACGCATCTATGGCGAACAGCTAGAGACTATCCCGCAAGACCTCTACATTCCCCCTGATGCGCTTGAGGTCTATTTAGAGGCTTTTGAAGGCCCGTTGGATTTGCTGCTGTATCTGATACGCAAGCATAACCTTGATATTCTTGATATTCCCATGGCGCAGTTGACCAAGCAATACATGGATTACGTCGAGAAAATGCGCGAAAACAAGCTGGAGTTGGCGGCAGAATACTTACTGATGTCGGCCATGCTGATCGAGATCAAGTCGCGCATGCTGCTGCCCAAGCCGGAAAGCATAGAGCAAGAAGAAGACCCACGTGCTGAATTGGTGCGTCGCTTGATGGAGTATGAGGCGATCAAGCTGGCTGCCGAGCGCCTGGATACCTTGCCCGTGGCAGGTCGGGAAATCCAGGTGGCACGAGCCTATTATGAGCACATTGCTGACACAAGCTGGCCGGAGGTCAGTTTCGATGAGCTGATGGCGGCTTGGCAATCGGTGCTGAAGCGTGCCAGCCATTTTCAGCACCACAAAGTTGGCCGGGCCGAACTTTCAGTACGCGAGCATATGAGCTTGGTATTGCGCCGTTTGCAGCAGGAATCACTACTGGAGTTTACGGCGCTCTTTGATGTTGTACATGATGGACTACCCAAGCTAGTGGTGTTTTTTCTCGCCATTCTTGAGTTGGCGCGTGAGGGTCTAGTGCGTATTACGCAGCAGCAAGCTTTCAGCCCGATTTATTTGCAGGCAGCCGATGTGCCATTGATGAGCGCCAATTAAGCCATGAGTGAAGCGCAAAGTATTCATGAAATGAAGCAAGTGCTGGAGGCAGTGCTGCTGACGGCGGGTGAGCCTCTTTCTCTGGAGGTGCTGTTGCGTCCTTTCGAGGGCCGCATGGAACGTGCCACCTTGCGTATGCTGTTGGATGAACTGCGTCAGGAGTGGCAGGGGCGCAGTATGGAGCTGGTCCAGGTTGCCAGCGGCTGGCGCTTCCAGGCGCGTGCTGATCTTGCGCCATTCATCGCTCGCCTCAGTCCTGAGCGCCCCATGCGCTATTCGCGCGCGGCACTGGAAACACTCGCAATTATTGCCTACCGTCAGCCGGTGACGCGTGGTGATATTGAAGAAATCCGTGGTGTGGCGGTCAACCCCAATATCATGCGCCAGTTTATTGAGCGCAACTGGATTGATGTTGTCGGGCAGCGCGACGTGCCTGGGCGGCCTTCGCTTTACGCCACGACCAAGACTTTTCTCGATGATCTTGGCTTGCGCTCCTTGTCCGAGTTACCGCCTATCCAGCATTTTATCCAGCAAGAAATTCCACTCGATATTGCTTAATATGAACTAGCCGGGCGGAATAGGGGTGCTCTGGCTTATAATATAGGCAATATTCTCAAGGTTGACCTCATGGCCCGTCCGTTCAAGCAACAACGCAATCCCCGCAATACCTCTCCTGCCAAGCCTGTGGCGGTTGATCCTGATGCCGTGCCACAAAGGCTACATAAACTATTGGCGTTGGCGGGGTTCGGCTCGCGTCGCGAAATGGAAAATCTGGTTGCCAGCGGGCGTATCACCATCAATGGCAAGACTGCCGAGGTGGGTGCCAGTGTAGTGCCTAGCGATGTAGTACGACTGGATAGCCGTCCATTGCATCTGCCATTCGAGCCTGAGTTGCCGCAGGTTTTGCTTTATCACAAGCCAGAAGGCGAAATCGTGAGCCAGGATGACCCTGAAAAGCGTGCTTCCGTATTTGATAAATTGCCGCGCATCCGCAATGGCAAATGGATCGCGATTGGCCGTCTAGACATGAACACCTCCGGCTTGTTGATTTTTACCACTTCAGGCGAGTTGGCAAACCGCTTTATGCATCCGCGTTATGAGGTGGAACGTGAGTACGCCGTGCGTATTTTCGGTGAGTTGACCGATGGCGAGATGGCACAGCTTACCTATGGCATTGAGCTGGATGATGGCCCAGCCAATTTTGACAGCATCCGCGCGCAAGGCGGCGAGGGTGCCAACCACTGGTATGAAGTGATTCTGCGCGAAGGTCGCAACCGTGAAGTGCGACGCTTGTTCGAGGCGTTCCAGAAGCCGGTGAGTCGTTTGATTCGCGTTCGCTTTGGACCAGTAAATTTGCCACCACGCCTCAAGCGTGGGCAAATGCTGCATTTGGGCGTAAAAGAAGTCACTGGCTTAATGGAGTGGGCAGAGCTTGCTGTCCCTAAAGGCCCACCGCGTCAGCTTTCCGCTCGAGAGAAGGAAAAACTAGGCTCGGTCTTCACGCCCAAGGCAAAAAAATCACGCTTTGATGCTGAGGCAGGCCTGGAAAGTCGTGGCCCTAGACGAGTCACGAAAACCCGAGAAGAGGGAATGCGTCAGGATATAGAAAAGCAGCAATCGGGACGCCGCGCACGTTCTTCCCAGGCTGCTGAGCCAGCTGAGATGCAGCGTCCTGCCAGGCAGCCCAAGCAGGCAACCAAACCAGCACGCAAACCTGCCAATCGCCGTATTAGGCAAGCTACAGATATATCAGCATCTAGTAAAATACGACGCAGTAAAAAGAGCTAGTTGAGTGTTAACTTGTATTGTTTATAGTTTGAATCTCAGTGGAATTTGCTGGGAATCTGCTGCATAGTGCAAGTTGGGATTGGTAACTGTGATATTCAAATCATGAACAAGAAAAATCTCTCTGAAAGAGATATTTGCACCAAGTTCATCACGCCGGCTCTGGAAAAATCCGGATGGGACGTTCTAACGCAGGTACGCGAAGAGTTCCTGTTGACCAAGGGGCGTATCATCGTGCGCGGCAAACTGCACACGCGTGGTCAGCACAAGCGCGCCGACTATGTGCTGTTCCACAAGCCCAACCTGCCCATTGCCGTCATCGAAGCCAAGGACAACAAGCATGCAATCGGCTCTGGCATGCAACAGGCCCTCGGCTATGCCGAAATGCTGCAAGTGCCTTTCGTGTTCAGTAGCAATGGAGATGGCTTCCTGTTCCACAACAAGATCGCCAAGGACGGTGTTATCGAGCGCGAACTGAGCCTGGATGAATTCCCCAGTGCCGATACGCTGTGGCAATGGTGGGCAGAGCATCAGGGGCTGAGCACGCAGCAACAGGCCCTGGTAGCCCAGGACTACTACAGCGATGGCAGCAACAAGACGCCCCGTTACTACCAATTACTCGCCATCAACAAGACCATCGAGGCGATTGCCAAAGAGCAGAAGCGCATTCTGCTGGTGATGGCCACGGGCACAGGCAAGACCTATACCGCCTTCCAGATCATCTGGCGGCTGTGGAAGTCGCGGGCCAAGAAACGCATCCTGTTCCTAGCTGACCGCAACATTCTGGTCGATCAGACCATGACCAACGACTTCAAGCCGTTCGGCGCAGCGATGACCAAGATCCAGAAGCGGCAGGCCAATAAGTCCTATGAAATCTACCTGTCGCTTTACCAGGCCGTCACAGGTAACGAAGAAGAACGGAACATCTACAAGCAGTTCAGCCCGGAATTCTTCGATCTGATCGTGATCGACGAATGCCACCGGGGCAGCGCCGCCGAAGATTCGGCCTGGCGCGAGATTCTGACGTATTTTCACTCCGCCACACAGATCGGCCTGACCGCGACGCCCAAGGAAACCAAGGACGTATCCAACATCGACTACTTCGGCGAGCCCATTTACACCTACTCGCTACGCCAGGGCATCGATGATGGCTTTCTGGCACCCTACAAGGTGGTGCGTATCGACCTGGATAAAGACCTGACCGGCTGGCGTCCCGACAAGGGCATGCTCGACAAGCACGGCAACGAGATCGAAGACCGTATCTACAACCAGCGCGATTTCGACAAGACGCTGGTGCTGGAACAGCGCACGCGCGTGGTGGCGCGCAAGATCAGTGAATACCTGAAAGCCAGCAATCGCTTCGACAAGACCATCGTCTTCTGCGACAACATCGACCATGCCGAGCGCATGCGCCAGGCGCTGGTCAATGAAAATGCCGACTTGGTAGCGCAGAACCACCGCTATGTCGTGCGCATCACCGGCGACAACGAAGAAGGCAAGATGGAGTTGGACAACTTCATCTTCCCGGAAAGCAAATACCCCGTCATCGCGACCACTTCCAAGCTGATGACCACGGGCGTCGATGCCCAGACCTGCAAGCTCATCGTGCTGGATCAGCGCATCCAGTCCATGACTGAATTCAAACAGATTATCGGTCGCGGAACGCGCATCAACGAAGACTTCGACAAGTACTGGTTCACCATCCTCGACTTCAAGAAAGCGACCGAACTGTTCGCCGATCCGGCTTTCGACGGCGATCCCGTGCAAATCTATGAGCCAGGCCCAGGCGAGCCACCGCTTCCTCCTGATGAGGAAGGTGAGGAGACGTCGCCTGACGATGAACTCACCTATCCCACGCCTGACGACAACCCCACGTCCCCCGGCGGCGTAGCCGAACCGCTGCCAGGCGAGGAAGGCAGCAGCGTGCGCCGTTACGTTGTCGCCAATGTCGAGGTCAAGATGGTGGCCGAGCGGGTGCAGTACTTCGACGCCAGCGGCAAACTGATCACCGAGTCCCTGAAGGACTACACCCGCAACACCCTGGCCAAGGAGTTCGCATCGCTCGACGAATTCCTGCGCCATTGGAGCAAGGCCGAGAAGAAGCAGGCCATCATCGACGAGCTGGCCCATCAAGGCATCTTCTTCGAGGCTTTGGCCGACGAGGTGGACAAGCAAGCCGGCAAGGATTTCGACCCCTTCGATCTGCTGTGCCACGTGGCCTGGGATCAACCCCCTCTCACGCGCAAGGAGCGGGCCGAGCAGGTCAAGAGGCGCCATTACTTCGCCAAGTACGGCGAGCAGGCGCAGAAGGTACTCGAAGCCCTGCTCGACAAGTATGCCGACGAAGGCGTGGCCGCCATCGAGGAAACGCAAATCCTCGCCATCGCTCCCTTCAACCGCTTGGGCACACCGATCGAACTGGTACGTGCCTTTGGCGGCAAGACCCAATACCAACAGGCCGTTGGCGAGCTCGAGCGTGAGCTCTACCGCGCCTGACCAGAACTAGTCCCAGGAAGTATTCATGTCACTCGCAACTCTTATCAAAGCCATCCAGGACATCATGCGCAAGGATGTCGGCGTCGATGGCGACGCCCAGCGCATCAGCCAGATCTGCTGGCTGTTGTTCCTGAAAATCTTCGACGACAAGGAACAGGAGTGGGAACTGACCCAGTCCAGCTACCGTTCGCCGCTGCAAAGCCGCTTTCGCTGGAGCAACTGGGCCAAGGATCCGGAAGGCATGACCGGCGAAGAGCTGATCGACTTCGTCAACAATGACCTCTTTCCTGCCTTGAAACAGCTTGCCACTAAGGCGGGCGTGTCCGCGCAAGGCCGGGTGATCGGCTCGGTGTTCGAGGATGCCTACAACTACATGAAGTCCGGCACGCTGCTGCGCCAGGTGATCAACACCATCGAAGAAGACGTGGATTTCAACTCGTCCAGCGATCGGCACCTGTTCAACGATATCTACGAGAAAATCCTTGCCGACCTGCAGTCGGCCGGCAACGCTGGCGAGTACTACACCCCGCGCGCGGTCACGCAGTTCATGGTCGATATCCTCGACCCAAAACTTGGCGAAAGCATCCTCGATCCGGCCTGCCGCACATGCTCGCCATGACCAACATGATGCTGCACGGCATCGACGTGCCTACCCGGATCCGCCACGACAACACGCTCTCTCGCCCCTTCAAGGACTATGGCCCGCGCGACCGGGTGGACATCATCATTACCAACCCACCGTTCGGCGGGATGGAAGAGGATGGCATCGAGAAGAACTTTCTTGCCAAGCACCAGACCCGCGAGACCGCCGACCTGTTCATGGCGCTGATCATGCACCTGCTCAGGCACGACACGGGCCGCGCTGCGGTGGTGTTGCCGGATGGCTTCCTGTTCGGCGAGGGGGTGAAGACTACGCTCAAGCGTGAACTGCTGGAAGAGTTCAACCTGCACACCGTTGTGCGCTTGCCCAAGGGCGTGTTCGCCCCTTACACCAGCATCGCCACCAACATCCTGTTCTTCGAGAAGGGCGGGCCCACCAAGGACGTATGGTTCTTCGAGCATCCCTACCCGGCAGGCTACAAGAGCTACTCGCGCTCCAAGCCGCTGACCATTGAGGAATTCGATCTTGAGAAAACCTGGTGGGGCGGCTCGCAGCGTAAGGGGCGCAAGACCACCGAGCATGCCTGGAAAGTCTCTGCCAAGGATCTGGCTGCTCGCAACTACAACCTGGACTGCAAGAACCCGCACGAGGTGGCCGTCGAACTCGGTGATCCGGACGAACTGATGGCCGAATACCAGGACATCACCCGCCAGTTACAAGCTGCTCAGCAAGCACTGAAAACCGAACTGCTGGCCGCACTCAAGGCCACCAGCGGGGAGGCGGAATGAGCGACAAGCCCGTGTCCCTCGTTCCAGCGCCGGAAGGTTACGCCAACTGGTTGGGCGCGCTGAAGAACCGCATCCACAGTGCCCAGCAGCGGGCCGCGCTGGCCGTCAACCGCGAACTGGTGCTGCTCTACTGGCAGATTGGCCGTGACATCCTGCAACGGCAGGCCGAGCAGGGCTGGGGGGCCAAGATCATCGAGCGGCTGGCGCACGATCTCAGGACAGCCTTCCCCGAGATGAAGGGCTTTTCCCGTGCCAACCTGATGTACATGCGCTCCTTCGCCGACGCCTGGCCGGACGCGGCAATTGTCCAACAGGCTGTTGGACAATTGCCCTGGGGCCACAACCTGGTGCTGCTGGCCAGACTGAAGCAACCCGAACAACGCCTGGCCTATGCCCAGCGCGCCGTGGAACACGGCTGGTCTCGCGCCACACTGGAAATCCATATCGAATCCCGCCTGCTGGAGCGGGAAGGCCAGGCGATCACCAACTTCGCCGACCGTCTCCCCGCGCCGGGAACCGATCTGGCTCGGCAAGCCCTCAAGGATCCCTACCTGTTCGACTTCCTGGATGTTGGCCAGGAAGCCAACGAACGGGAAATCGAGTCAGCGCTGGTCAAGCACATCACCCAGTTCCTGCTGGAGCTGGGTGCGGGCTTCGCCTTCGTAGGCCGTCAGTTTCATCTGGAAGTGGCCGATGACGACTTCTACATCGACCTGCTGTTCTACCACCTCAAGCTGCGCTGCTACGTGGTCATCGAACTGAAAGCCGAGAAGTTCAAACCAGAACACCTCGGTCAGTTGAGCTTCTACCTCACCGCCGTGGATATGCAGGTCAAGGCCGAACAGGACAATCCCACCATCGGCCTGTTGCTCTGCAAGAGCAAAAACACCGTGGTGGCCGAATACGCATTGCGCGACAAGACCCAGCCCATCGGCGTAGCGGAATACCAATTGATCGAATCCCTGCCTGAAGAACTGCAAACCAGCCTGCCCAGCATCGAACAGATCGAGCGTGAACTGGGGGGCGAGCATGAATAAACACACCGCTGAACTACTGGAAAAGCATTTCGATACCGCCTTTGCCGCACCCGATGGCATCAAGAAACTCCGCGAGCTGATCCTGACGCTGGCCATGCAGGGCAAGCTGGTTCCTCAAGACTCGAACGAGCAACCCGCCGGTGAACTGCTGAAAGAAATTGAGGCTGAGAAACAGCGGCTGGTGAAGGCGGGCACGATCAAGAAACCCAAGCCCTCGCCGCCGGTGACGGAGCAGGAGAAGCCTTACGCACTGCCGATGGCGTGGAAGTGGGTGCGTTTTGGAGAAATTGCCCAGCATAACTCTGGCAAAACTCTTGATGGCGGTAGAAATACTGGACTTCCGAGGAGATACATCACTACATCGAATGTTTATTGGGGAAAATTTCAGCTCAATAACGTCCGGGAAATGCTAATTCGTGAAGACGAGCTAGATAAATGCTCGGCACGAAAAGGAGACTTGCTCATCTGTGAAGGTGGAGAAGCGGGACGCGCCGCTGTCTGGGAGCTACCTGAAGAAATTTGTTTCCAGAACCACGTGCATCGTGCCCGGCTATACAAAGACGTTAATCCATATTTTGCTTATCGATTCTTCGAGAAGATTAACGCTAGCGGGGAAATAAATAAGTATAGAAAAGGGGTTGGAATATCAAATATGTCGAGCAAGGCACTTGCCTCGATTGCCTTTCCCCTGCCTCCAACCTCGGAGCAACACCGCATCATCGCCAAAATCGACGAACTGATGGCGCGTTGTGATGAACTGGAAAAACTGCGTACTGCACAGCAGGGAGCGCGCTTGACCGTTCATGCCGCAGCCATCAAGCAACTGCTGAACATCGCCGAACCGGATCAGCACCAACGCGCCCAGGCCTTCCTCGCCGAACACTTCGACGAGCTCTACGCCGTCAAGGAAAACGTCGCCGAATTGCGCAAGGCCATCCTGCAACTGGCGGTGATGGGCAAGCTCGTCCCGCAAAATCCGGACGACCAGCCCGCTAGCGCGCTGCTGAAAGAAATCGAAGCCGAGAAGCAGCGGCTGGTGAAGGAAGGCAAGATCAGGAAGCTTAAACCCTTGCCACCGATCAAACCAGAAGAAGTACCGTATGCGCTACCCCAGGGTTGGGAATGGGTGAGGTTGGGTGATATTGGTTATACAAACATTGGCTTAACCTACTCACCAGCGGATGTTTCCGAGACAGGCATTCCAGTCCTTCGATCAAACAATATCAAAAATGGAAAGCTCGACCTGTCTGATTTGAAACGTGTCCAGATGCAAGTTAAGGAATCAACGCTAGTTCATGATGGTGATCTGCTGATCTGCGCGCGAAACGGCAGCAAGGCACTGGTCGGAAAGACAGCGCTAATTGCCGATCTCACTGAGCCAATGGCTTTTGGTGCCTTTATGGCAATTTTTCGAAGTCGCTTCAATCCGTACTTGCTTCACTTCATCAACTCACCGCTATTTCGGAAAATGATTGATGAGGTCAATACGATGACCATCAACCAAATCACACAGGACAATCTTCGCTCTACCATTTCCCCATTGCCTCCACTCGCTGCGCAACGCCAAATCGTCGCCAAAATCGAGCAACTAATGAAATTATGTGATTCGCTGAATCGAAAAATCGATGCGACAACCACCAAACAAACCGAATTTCTGAATTTTCTGGTTCATGCGCAATTGCAAAAGTATCGCACTGAGCAAACACAGCAAGCATCGCATTCAAAAGCTGAAGTCATTGATCTGGCTACCTACCGGGCCAGTATCGGCTGCTATGCGTTCAGCAAGCTCGCCAACGCCCAATACTTCGGCCGAACTGCTGCCGCCAAGGTGATATACCTGGCGCAAGCCTACGTAGGCTTGGAACTGGATCTGAAACCCGAGCGTGAAGCTGCCGGGCCACTGGATGCCTGGATTTATGATTTCGAGCGGCAAGGTCAAGAGCGGAGCTGGTTCGAGGTCAATGAAAAGACCTTGGCCAACGGCAGGAAAAAGACGGAATACCGCTGCTTGTCGGCGTTGTCGGAGCCCGCGGCCAAAGCCGAAGTCCTGATGACGCCCGGCCAGAGGACTGAATTTGACCGTCTGATCTACGCCCTGGCAGGCAAGAAGACCGAAGAAGTCGAGATCATCGCCACACTTTTCGCGGTCTGGAACGATTTTCTGATCGATGGTGTTCAACCGACGGATGCGCAGATCATCTCCGATGTTCGTGAAAACTGGCATGAGCGAAAAGCAAGATTTACATCAGATGCGCTGAGTCAATGGCTTGAATGGCTTCGTATGCACCAGTTTGTACCTCAGGGTAGGTTGCCAAGAACCATACAGCAAGGTCAATTTGGTTTTGGAGTACACAAAGCAAGCATGACTTAAATTTTAGCCTGGTTGTAGCGGTAAACCATGGTCAAGTGGGGATGGTATTCAAAACAACAGTAGGTCGATTGCCAGCAAAGTGCCTGCGGCAGCAACGGCGATCGACAATACTGAGGATAGCCAGGGCAGGGCCATCTGAGGAACATCTTCAGGTGGCAGTGTCTGCACGTAACGGCGGTGATTGTATTGCGCGCAGAGTATGACCGCGGCACCACTTAACACCAGGACCAAGCCTAGCAGGTCAGAGAGCCAGCGATGCGAGTTGAGGTGTTCAACTTGACCAGGTGACAGCAATGTCAGGAATAGCCCGAACCTTGCTACGACAAAACCAAGTGCCATGAGGGTCAGGCCAGAGCGCAACCATGCCAGCAATGTGCGTTCGGCGGCGAAGAATACTCTGGGGTCTGACATGGGGGGGTAAGCGTCCTAGGGAAGTTGTTCTTTGGTGAGCAGGAAGACGAATTCATTGCCTGAGTCTACTTCCAGCCAGGTGAATGGTAGGTGAGGGTAGGCTTCCAGGAGGACATCACGGTTGTGGCCAATTTCCACGACCAATAAGCCATTGTCATTGAGATGTTTCTTCGCTTCACTCAACAAGGTGTGAGTGTGGTCCAGCCCTGCATCGCCGCTTCCTAGTGCAATCTGGGGCTCATTGCGATATTCCTGTGGTAGCAGCTCCATGGAGGGGCCATCTACATAAGGAGGGTTGCTGATGATCAGGTCGTAGGTCTTGCCTTCCAGCTTGCTGAACATATCGGATTGAATGGCGTTGATCTGGTCTTCCAGGCCGTAGTTACGGATATTGATGTTGGCTACCGCCAGGGCATCGGGTGAAATATCCACGACATCCACCTGTGCATTGGGGAAGGCGTTGGCCAGCAATACGCCCAGACAGCCGCTACCGGTGCAGATGTCTGCAGCGCTTTCTATCATTTCTGGGTATTCAATCCATGGGTTGAGGCCGTCCTCCAGCAGTTCTGCGATGAAGGAGCGCGGCACGATGACGCGTTCATCCACATAAAACTTGAAGCCCTTTAGCCATGCTTCATTTACCAAGTAAGCGGTTGGTGTGCGGTCTGTGATACGGCGGCGGATCAGCTCTTTCAAACGTGTACGTTCTGGCGGTAAGAGCCTGGAATCAAGGAAGTTTTCCAGAGTGTCATGCGGCAGATGCAGGGCAGACAAGATCAGCCATACGGCTTCGTCGTAGGCGTTGTCCGTGCCGTGGCCAAAAAAGATGCTGGATTCTTCAAAGCGGCTGACGGCAAAGCGTAACCAATCGCGAATAGTGTGAAGTTCTTCGGTAATGCCGGGAAATCTCATCATGACAGTAGCGCTTCCAGGGTGAGCTTGTATGCCTGTTGCAGGGGTTCTATGTCTGCAATAGCCACACATTCATTAAGTTTGTGGATAGTGGCATTGAGAGGGCCGAATTCAACGATTTGCTGTGCAATATCAGCGATGAATCGACCATCAGAAGTGCCGCCACTGGTGGAAAGTTCGGGTGTTACGCCAAATGCCTGCTCAATAGCCGCAGAAATGGCAGTGACCAGGGAGCCTTTTGGGGTCAGGAATGGTTTGCCAGAAAGCTCCCAGGCCAGGTCGTAGTCCAGTTGATGGCTGTCGAGGATGGCATGCACACGTTCCTTGAGGCTTTCTGCTGTGCTGGCGGTGGAGAACCTGAAGTTGAAGAGAATCTCGACTTCTCCGGGAACAACATTGGTAGCGCCTGTACCGCCATGAATATTGGATATCTGCCAGGAGGTAGGTGGAAAATATTCGTTGCCTTCATCCCATACTGTATCAGCCAGTGCCTTGATTGCAGGCGCAGCCATGTGGATAGGGTTTTTGACTAGATGGGGGTAGGCAATGTGCCCTTGTATACCCTTGACAATGAGCTTGCCCGAAAGCGAGCCACGGCGGCCATTCTTGATCATGTCGCCCACGACCTTGCTTGAGGTGGGTTCGCCCACAATGCAATAGTCAATCAGCTCGTTGCGTGTCTTGAGTGTTTCAACGACTTTGACGGTGCCATTGATGGCAATCCCTTCTTCATCTGAGGTGATGATGAGGCCAATCGAACCAGGATGATCTGGATGTGCTGCGACAAAATCTTCGATTGCAGTGATGAATGCGGCCAATGAGGTTTTCATGTCAGCAGCACCACGGCCATAGAGCATCCCATCTTTGATGGTGGGCTCAAAAGGCGGGGTATGCCATTGATCTACCGGTCCGGTAGGAACGACATCAGTATGTCCGGCAAATACCAGCAGTGGGCCGCTGTTGCCACGACGGGCATAGAAATTATCTACATCACCGAATCTCATGCGTTCAATCTTGAACCCCAAGGGTTCCAAGCGTGAAATCAAAAGCGCCTGGCAACCTTGGTCATCAGGCGTGACAGAGCGGCGGGAGATGAGGTCCTGGGCGAGTGCTAGTGTTCTGCTCATGTATTAAACAGCTTGGCATAAGCTGCCTCGGTAAAACCCAGATGCAGAATCTGCTCATCCTTAACCAGCACAGGGCGCTTGATGACGGAGGTTTTGTCATGCATGAGTGTGATGGCTGATGCGGGATCGGTAACTGCAGCTTTTTCTGCATCACTTAGTCCGCGCCAGGTCATGCCTGCGCGGTTGACTAGCTTTTCCCAGTCTACTTGGCCGAGCCACTGCTGGAGAGTTTCTTTGCTAATCCCGGATTTCTTGAAATCGTGAAATTCGTAAGTAATGCCGTGTTCGTCCAACCAGGTGCGTGCTTTCTTTACTGTATTACAGTTGGGAATACCGTAGAGCTTCATGAGTGTGCATCTTGAATGTAGTAGGTATGCGATATTTTACACTAGCGCGCAACAGAGAGGCTTTCTGCTGCGATGCTATATGCAGACCAGCTATTTTCTTCATGTTTGATTTTGCCGTACGGCACGGCTAGTTGGCTATCACGCAGGAACTCTGCCAATTGGGCCTGGTGTACGGGGTTCGCACAGAATGCTCCCTGTATTTCATTGCACTCAAGCGATAACAACACATTGCGTTCATCTTGGCTGGAGACATGCTCGGCGATGATTTTCACGTGGTGGGCATGAGCTAATTCGATAATTGCGCCGGCGATAGCACGCGCTTTCTGGTTAGTCAGGATATCTTGGGTAAAGCTGTGATCCAGCTTGAGTGCTTTTAGGTTGAGGTGTTGCATATATGGCAAGCTGGAAAAACGAGTGCCGAAATTTTCTAGACTGATGTTCAAGCTGATGGCAGGTAAGCGTTTGAGCAGGTCAACATAGTGCTCGGGTTGATGCATGAAGGCAGACTCTGCGATTTCCAGGATCAAGGCATCCGCGGGTAGGCTGAATTGATTCAGCCTTGCCACGATCTGCTGCTCAAGATTCGGATTGCGTACTTGACTAAGCATAAGTGGCAGGTAAATCGGCAGACGAATATCCTGCTGGCGCAGTGTCTGCGTCATGCGGTAGCTTGCCTCCAACACCCAGGTGTTGATGTCATCCATCAGTCCAATATTCTCTGCCATGGGGGCAAAAGTGGCTGCTGGGATAACGCCTTTGGTCGGGTGCAACCAGCGGGCATGAATTTCCAGGCCGGTGATGCTATTGCCGAGAATATCCATGCGTGGCTCGAAATAGAGCACGAACTCTTTATTGGCAATGGCGTGGCGTAGCTCCTGCTGTGTTTCCAGTAGGTCATATGAGGTAGGTTCCAGCCTGTCATCAAACAGGCGGAAGCCTTGATTGTCATTGGGCTTGACGCGGTGCATGGCTGCCTCGGCATAGGTCAGTAGGCGATCAGCATGACCATGCTTAGGGTAGAGCGAGAGTCCGGCTCTGACGTTCAACGCAACATCATGATGATCAACGCGGAATGTGGCATGCAATGATTGCATGATTCGCTCCATGACCGGCACAATGTCTTGCTCATGCTTGATGTCTTCAAATAGCACGAGAAACGCCTCATTGCCGTTATAAGCGGCCATATCACAGCCGCGAATAGTTTCCTGGATGCGCTTTGCAGCGGCACACAATATTTCATCGCTGATATGCTGCCCTAATTCCTCTTTGATTTGCTTGAGGTTGTCGAGATTGATAATTGCGACTGCTAGCGCGTTGCCTAGGCGCGTAGTGCGGCGGATACCAATATTGAGGTGATGCTGAAAGTAGCGATGGTTGGGTAATTGGGTCAGCGCATCCAGCATGCTCATGCGGCTTAGCTTATCCTGCGTGTCGGTACGCAGCCAGTTATCTTTATCACGATTACGCGTATCTATAATGGTGAGGATTGCTGTGAGCAGGATCAGGATGCAGATACCCACTGCGATGATTACTGAAAACAAGCCGGGTTGTAGTGTTGTGTTTGTACTTAAGGCCGCCTGAGGTGGAATACCGATGGCTGCCATGGCGGTGAAATGTGTGCAGGCAATGCCGCCACTCATCATCGTGGCGGCATAAAGGCGAGACCGCAATGTTGGATTTCTTGATTGATGGTCTGTATGGAACATAAATGCCAGTGCCACGATCGAAATAATGACGGCAATCCCTAGCGATAGCGCGAGCAAGGTTGTGTTGTAGGTGATCTCCGAAAACATCTGCATCGAGTGCATGCTGGTGTAATGCATGCCGCTAATACCCAGCCCCATGATAATACCGGCAGTCACGAGTGCTTGCAGTTTGAAACCAGGCCTGCTGGTAATGTCTAGTGCCAGCCAGGAGATACTGACGGCAATCAGCCATGACAATATGTTGTCATCAAAGAGAGAAGAGATGGGCGTGGATAATGACCAGGCGAGAATGCTGATGAAATGCATTGCCCACATCCCCGATCCCATTGCGATTGCACCAAGCGCCATCCACGCTTTGGATGAGGAGCCTTGACGATGCATAGCGTGGTTGGTGAACATGAACGCTACTAGCGATGAGATGAATGCAATCACAATCGAAAGTAGCACCAGTTTGTAATCGTAGCTGCCCGTCATGGTTATCCTGAACTGCCTGTAAAAATATGGACTTGATATTGATGTGGCAACTTTTGTGCCGCAGATAATCTTGAGGGCGTGTGGGCAGCTGATGTCTGGAGTGACCTGGTTTTTTTGTTTTAAAACATTGGGTTATTTTTTATAAGATAGGCCGATATATGAAGTGGCGGATAATAAAAAACCTGCCAAAAGGCAGGTTTTTGTTGGAGCTTCGACGCCAGTGTCAAAATATTGACACCAGTGAAAGAGGTTGGGGTTTAGATACCGCGTAGCAACTCGTTGATACCAACCTTGCCAAGCGTTTTTTGGCTACGGCCCGGCTTTGCCTTAACTCGGGCAATTGCCCGAATTAGCCTGCACCGAAAGACCTTGGGAACGTATGTTCAATTATTCTTTAAATTAAATGCCACGCAATAGTTCGTTGATGCCAACTTTACCCAAGGTCTTTTCATCGACTTTCTTGACGATGACGGCGCAGTAGAGACTATAGCTGCCATCCTTGGAAGGCAAGTTGCCGGAGACGACGACAGAGCCAGAAGGTACGCGGCCATAGGTTACTTCGCCGGTTTCGCGATCGTAAATCTTGGTGGATTGACCAATGTAAACGCCCATGGAAATCACGCAATTGTCTTCGACAATAACGCCTTCCACCACTTCGGAACGTGCGCCGATAAAGCAGTTGTCACCAATGATGGTGGGGCCGGCTTGCACAGGCTCAAGTACGCCGCCAATACCTACACCACCGGAAAGGTGTACGTTCTTACCAATTTGAGCGCAGGAGCCGACAGTTGCCCAAGTGTCTACCATGGTGCCTTCGCCAACGTAGGCACCGATATTGACGTAGGAAGGCATCAGGACTGCATTCTTGGCGATGTAGGAGCCACGACGTACGATAGCGTTAGGCACGACACGGAAGCCACCTGCCTTGAAGTCGGCTTCGGTATAGTTGGCAAACTTTGGCGGGACTTTGTCAAAGTACTTGGTGACGCCGTCATCCAGCAATACATTGTCTTCCAGGCGGAAGGAGAGCAGCACGGCCTTCTTGATCCATTGATGGGTGACCCAGTTCTGGCCGTCTGTGCGTTCTGCCACACGAAGCTTGCCGCTGTCGAGATCGGCAAGCACGCTGAATACGGCTTCCTTGATTTCTGCACTGGCAGTGGCTGGGGTAATCTCGGCACGACGCTCGAACGCGTCTTCAATAATGGTTTGCAAATTGCTCATCTAAGATTCCTAGGAGTCGCTTCAGATAAAACCGTCATTTTACCTGAAAACGCCCCCCAGGATGGGGAGCTACCACGATTTAGCGAAAGGCAAGCGATTGAATTGCCTTATTTACCTTGTTTCTTGGCTTGTTCATACAGTGGCATCACGGAGGGAATCAGGCGCTTGATATCGGCCATGCGTGATTCATCCGAAGGGTGTGTGCTGAGGATTTCAGGTGGCTTATCACCACCGACAGCACTCATTTTTTGCCACAACGTCAATGCAGCATTCGGGTTATAGCCAGCACGGGCAGCCAGTTCAAGGCCAATCTGGTCAGCTTCATGTTCTGCGGTGCGGCTATTCGGGAGGGTGAGTGCCACGGCTGCGACGGTGCCGCCAAGTGCCAGCGCCTGCACGGCATTGTCCGCATTCTTGGTGCTGAGGCCAACGACGGCTGCCAAGCCTAGCAATCCATACTGCTGGGCCTTGGCGCGTGACATGCGCTCGCGTACATGCTCGCGCAGGGCGTGGGCGATTTCGTGACCCATGACGGCAGCGAGTTCGTCATCGGTAGGTTTGATCTGATCAATCAAGCCTGTATATACCATGATCTTGCCGCCTGCCATGCAGTAGGCGTTGATCTCTTTGCTTTCCTGCACATTCACTTCCCATTTCCAACTTGGGGCATCAGAACGGAACACGCCGACATGGGCGATCAGCTTGTCAGCGATAGCGCGGACACGTTTGGTTTCTGCACTATCTGTGTTGAGGAGCTTCTTGGCTTGTGCATCCTTGACGGTTTGCTGGTAAGCCAGGGCGGATTGCTCCACGGCTTCTTGCTCGGACACAAGGCCAACATATTGTTTGCGATCGACACCGACATTGCCTTTATTTGTCGTGCTCACCGTGGTGCAACTAGTGAGCTGAGCCAGAACCAGAGCGATCAGGGTAAGTTTGATGGATTTTTTCATGTGAACAGCCTTTGTTAAAACCTGATAACAACCGTATTAGGCGCCATTCTAGACCGGGCCATATGAGCCGACAATCTTTCTCAAGTGTCGTCAGGTCAAAGAGTGACTTGAGTACCTAGTTCAATCACGCGGTTTGGCGGTAGCTTGAATTGGTTGGTAATACTGTCGGCATTGCGGAACATGCCGACAAACAGTTTGTTGCGCCAGTAAGCCATGCCAGAGCTTCGGTTGACAAAGAGGGTTTCCTTACCAATGAAAAACGAAGTTTCCATGGTATCGAGTTCCAGGCCGAGTTGTTTGGTCAGTTCCAGGTCGCCTGGCAGGTCAGGATCATCCTTGAAGCCATAGTTGACAGTAATGCGGTAGAAACCGTGGCGTAGCTCTTCCAGCCCCAGGCGACTGCGTTCTTCAATATAGGGCACATCTGCAATATTGACAGTGAGCAAGATATTGCGCTCATGCAATATTTTGTTGTGCTTGAGGTTGTGAAGCATGGCATGGGGAACCCCATGGGGATTCGGCGTCATGAAAATGCCAGTGCCATGCACGCGTTGTGGTGGGTGTGCACCAATGGCATCAATGAAAGGTTCCAGTAACATGGCTTCATCGCGTAGGCGCTCGAGTAACAGCCCACGTCCGCTTTTCCATGTGGTCATCAAGGTAAAAATGACAATACCGATCAGGATAGGCACCCAGCCGCCATCGGGAATTTTCAGGATGTTGGCACTGAAGAAAGCGAGGTCAATGATGAGGAATATGCTGATGAGTGCAATCGTGCGTGGCCAGCTCCAGCGCCAGATGCCATGGAACACGATCCCTGCCAATAGTGTGGTGAACAGCATGTTGCCTGTCACTGCGATGCCATAGGCGGCAGCGAGGTCACCAGATGAGCCGAAGCCAACAACGAGCGCCATGACTGCGATCATCAGGCTCCAGTTGATATAAGGCATATAGATCTGGCCTTTTTGCTGCTCGGAAGTGTGCAGGATGCGCATGCGCGGCAAATAACCCAATTGCAAGGCCTGTGCCGAGATGGAAAAAGCACCTGATATGACAGCCTGCGACGCGATGACGGTGGCAAGTGTTGCCAGGGTGATCAATGGATACAGCATCCATTCTGGCGCCATCAGGTAGAAAGGGTTCTTGATTGCTTCTGCATCATGCAGCACCAGTGCGCCTTGCCCAAAATAGTTCAGTATCAAAGCAGGCAGGACGAAGCCAAACCAGGCGTAGCGAATAGGCTTGGGGCCAAAGTGGCCCATGTCGGCATATAGTGCCTCTACGCCGGTGACAGCCAATACTACTGAGCCTAGCGCAACGAAGGCGACCCATGGGGCATGGATGAAGAACTGGATGGCATACAGCGGGTTGAGGGCTTCCAGTACTCTGGGTTCATGCATGATATTGGCGACGCCGAGTGCGGCCAGGGTGCCAAACCACAACAACATGACAGGTCCGAATAGTGCCCCTGCCACCGCGGTGCCCTTGCTTTGTAGCCAGAACAAGGCGAACAGTACCGCCAATGTGATGGGGACGATGAATTGATCCAGTCCTGGAGCTGCAACCTCCATGCCTTCCACCGCCGATAACACTGAGATGGCTGGAGTGATCATGCCGTCGGCATAGAACATGCAGGCGCCAATGATGCCTGCATACATCACCAGCCGTTTGCGCTCGCCCTTGATATTCCGGCTTGCCAAGGCAAGCAGCGCCATGATGCCGCCTTCGCCATTGTTATCAGCGCGCATGACGAACACGGTGTATTTCAGCGAAACCACCATGATGAACGACCATAAAATCAAGGCCAGAATGCCAAAGACATTGTCATGCGTGAGCGGCACTGGGTGCGGACTCACGGCGAAGACTTCTTTCATGGTGTACAGCGGGCTGGTACCGATGTCGCCGAAGACCACGCCTAGTGCTGCGAGAGCCAGGAGTGGGAGGGCGGGTTTGGTGTTGCTTGTAGCTTGCATAGGGCAGGCTCAGTGAAAAATTTTCGCCATTCTACGCGCCTTGCACAGGCTTAGATAGCACATGTAAGTCCATGGTCTGCTAAGGGATTTACTTTTTTAGTGGACGGGCACGCAGGGCGGCGGCATACGCCAGGCGCGCCCAATAAATCGCTTGTTCTGGCTCCTCGAGCATGTCAGCTGGGGCTTGATAATAAGACATCGTGACTTCCTTGCCTTGCTTTACATAGCAAAATGCGGGTAAGCCCAGTTGTGTGAATTCACCGCGGTTTTGATCATCTGCCTTGAGGTAGAGCGTATCGTCGGCAATCAGTGCAAACATGAGTCCTTGATGATAAATACCATAGCCACCAAACATACGTTTGGCTTGGATAGGCCCAAAGTCTCGCAGTAGTTCTTGCAGATAGTCGGTAAATTCACTCATGTTAGCGAGGGAGGATGTCGCGAATGTCAGCCTCTACGCTGCCCTTACCCAGCGTGAGCTTGACCGTGTCACCAATCGAAAGCTGTGCGCTGTCTTGCACCAGTTCGCCGTTGAGCTTTTCAACCAAGGCATAACCACGCTGCAATACCGCGCTCGGGTTCAGGTGGGCCAGGCTTTGCTGCGCGGCTTGCAAGTGCTGATGTTGTTTCTGTAGTTGCCGCGTCATGGCTTGCATGAGGCGCAGGCGTAATTGTGCGAGGTGTTGCTGCTTGTGTGCGACCTGCTGCATGGGAGAGAGCAGGCGACGGCTGAGGTAATCAAGCTGCTGACTACGCTGTTGCATGCGGTTTTGCATACTGCGTGCCAGGCGCTCGCGGCTTTGCTGCAGATTGCGTAACAAGCTGTTGCGATCTGGCGTGGCGAGTTCGGCAGCGGCTGTTGGCGTGGGTGCCCGTACATCGGCAACAAAATCTGCGATCGTGAAATCAGTTTCGTGCCCCACGGCGCTGATCACGGGCAGGCTACAGGTATGGATGGCGCGGGCGACGATTTCCTCATTGAACTGCCATAAATCCTCGATACTGCCTCCACCGCGACAGACGATCAGCACATCGCATTCCGCCCGCTGGTCGGCCGTGCGTATGGCTGAGGCAATCTGGTTGGCTGCTCCCTTACCCTGCACCGGGGTCGGGTAAATCACAATATGCACCGAAGGCATACGGCGGCGCAGCGTGGTGAGCACATCGCGCAAGGCGGCAGCATCAGGCGAGGTCACAATCCCGATTGTGCGAGGATGTGTGGGAATAGCAATCTTATGCTCGGCGGCGAACAAGCCTTCTGTGGCAAGCTGTTGCTTGAGTTTTTCATAGGCCTCGAACAGGTTGCCTAGTCCGGCACGCTGCAGGAATTCGATGGTGAGCTGGAAGTCACCACGTGCTTCGTAGAGCGTGACCACGGCCCTAGCCTCAACTTTGTCACCTTCTCGCGGAACCCAGTCCAGGTAGGCATTACGGCCACGGAACATCACGCAACGCACCTGCGCACCCTGGTCCTTGAGCGAAAAATACCAATGCCCCGAGGCGGCACGCGTGAGGTTGGAAATTTCACCGCTGATCCAGAACAAGGGAAAGCTTTGTTCTAGTACTTCACGCGCCATGCGGTTGAGTTCGGTGACGCTGAGGATGCGTTGGGGGTCTGCCATATGGGGCTTACTATCGGCTTTGCCCGGGGCTTGCAGCCTGGATTGGTGCTAACCGGGGTGTATCCGTTACAATTGCGGGACTTCTATTATAAGTGCTGAGGCTTTGTTTATGTGCAATAAGCTGTTTGCTGGGCGTCGTGGCTACTTTCTTGGCTTTATCACCAGTTTTGGCCTGGTGGCATTGGCCTTGATCATCCAACAGCAATACAACCTGGAGCCTTGTCCGCTGTGTATTTCCCAGCGTATTGCCTTTATGGCGCTGGGCTTATTGTTCCTGATTGCCGCCTTGCACAACCCAGGTGGCCTGGGACGCAAGGTCTATGGCTTATTGCATGTAGTGGCTGCGGTCACCGGCATTGGCATTGCAGCGCGTCATATCTGGATTCAGGCTAACCCCGACAAAGTCATGGCAGAATGCGGCGCGGGCTTTGATTACATCATGGAAACCTTCCCGCTGAAAAAAGCGCTGGATTTGATCTTCAAGGGTACGGGTGAATGCTCGGCCATAGACTGGACATTGTTCGGCCTCACCATTCCCCAGCTTTCCCTGATTGCCTTCGCTGGCTTAGCTGTGTTTGCTATCCTGCTCGCATTCGGCAAGAAGGCCTGATTCTGAACTCCCGGTAGGCCTTGGCCTGCCTCGTAATCGATTGAAATTAAATGTATAAAACCCTGGATGATTTTGTAGGAAACACCCCGCTGGTCAAGCTGCAACGCATGGCTGGCAAGACCAGTAACACCATCTTGCTCAAGCTGGAAGGCAATAATCCTGCTGGCTCGGTCAAGGACAGGCCCGCTCTTTCCATGATCAAGCGTGCTGAAGCACGCGGCGACATCAAGCCCGGCGATACCCTGATTGAAGCCACCTCCGGTAACACCGGCATTGCACTCGCCATGGTCGCCGCCATGCGCGGCTACAAAATGGTGCTGGTGATGCCGGATAACCAGAGCATTGAACGTCGCCAGAGCATGAAAGCCTACGGTGCCGAGCTGGTGCTGACCCCGCGTGATGGTGGCATGGAGCTGGCACGCGATGTGGCGACCAAGCTACAGGCAGAGGGCGAGGGCATCGTGCTTGACCAATTCGGCAACCCCGATAACCCCCTGGCGCATTACGAAGGCACCGGCCCAGAAATCTGGCGCGATACCCAAGGCAAAGTCACCCACTTCGTCTCCAGCATGGGTACCACTGGCACTATCATGGGCACCTCGCGTTACCTCAAGGAACAAAATCCTGATATCCGCATCGTCGGCGTGCAGCCAGAAGAAGGCGCGCAAATTCCCGGTATTCGCAAATGGCCAGAAGAATACCTTCCCACGATTTACGACGCCAAACGTGTGGATGAACTGATTTACGTTAGTCAGCAACATGCCGAGAAAACTACTCTCAAGCTGGCAACAGAAGAGGGCATCTTTGCTGGCATCTCCTCCGGTGGTGCGCTGTACGCTGCATTGCAATTATCCAAGCGCGTCGAGAATGCCGTGATTGTGACGATTGTGTGCGATCGGGGTGATCGGTATCTGTCGACCGGGGTGTTTCCTGCGTAATATAAAGAGCTGGCTCTTTATATCATCAATCGTTTTGATGCTTTGAAAGCGTAGACAGAATAGGGCTGTAGGCATGGGTGTCCGTGTGCAATGCCCCGCTAGACTAATCGTGAAAGCCCGGCCCGTTGGCCAGCTCGTAATGCAGCACAGTCGGAAAGGGATCGTAGAAGTGATGCAATAGCTGGCGCCATTCTTGATATTGCTCTGATTGACGAAAGCCCACTTCGTGGTGTGTAACCGACTCCCAGCGCACCAACAGCATGTAGTGGCTTGGTTGTTCAATGCAGCGCTGGAGTGCATGCCCTAAATACCCCGGCATGGACGATATGATCGCTTGTGCTGTGTTGAATGCAGTCTCGAATTCAACCGTTAGTTCTGGCCTAACTTGTAACTGCGCGATTTCGGTGATCACAAGTGACTCCAAGGAAAAAGCTTAAAGTTTGACATAAGGGTGTCAGCTTGGAAAAGGCCACTATATCGAAGTGGTAATAAGAGTAAGTTTCTCCTCCATGATTACTCGAGAGAGTGCGTTAAGTTCAATTTAGGCTGACTGCCTATGTCGATTAAGCGCGGTGTTATATTCTGTTTCGATGATTGATCAAAATATACTGAGCAAAGCTAGGCAAGCTTTTGCCTTGATCAGCCTAGGCCTGATGTGGTTCATGCTGTCCTGGGCCTTTCCTGCACACGCCATCAGCAGTATCACCATAGAAGCCGACACAGTTGAAGCGCCCTCGGTCAGTTTGCGCAAGCTCAAGGGTGAGCTGGGCCTAGATGGGCGAGTGCGGTTGCAGGCGGACTTGAAACAGCAGGCGGATGCAGATTGGCAGGCGCTGGGCTTGGCTTGTAATCAGGCTTTGCATCTGGTGGTGGATGAGTGGCGTTGTGAGCGTGGGGAGTTAAAGGCGGCTAATTTGAAGTTGCCATTTAGTTTGGTGCTCAAGCAGAGCAAGGCTGTCAAGCCGGAATATCAAGTGATGTTGACGCTGCGCGATGCCTCGTTCAGTAACGCGGCCGGGACGCAGGCGGCGGAGAAGTTGAATGCTGATTTAACGCTGGAGTTGCGTCAGCAGGCTGATGGCTGGCAATGGCAGGCGGCGGTGGATTGGCGCAGTGGGGAATTGTATTCGCAGCCTTGGTATTTTGCCGAGGGTGGGCACCGTCTGGTGGCGCGTGGGCAATATGCCGCGGATGAACTCAAGGTAGATGCTGCCGAGATTACGCTGGCCAAGGTGGGCAAGGCGGCGTTGAGTGCACGCTGGAAGGCGGGCGGGTTGCAGGATTTATCTGTCGATGCCACGCAGTTGGAGCTGGCACCGCTTTATCATTTGTTATTGCAGCCGTTGTTGGCAGATAGTGCGTTGAACAAGCTGGAGATTGGTGGGCAGGCGAGTGCCAAGTTTGAGCTGCGCAATGGCGAGCCGGTGTCTGCCTTGCTGGCGCTCAATGAGGTGGACCTAGAGGACCAGGATGGCCGCTTTGCCTTATATAAGCTCAATAGCCATATTCCCTGGTCCTATGACGAGGCGCAGGTGGCGCAGCTTGCCTATGCGGGCGGGCATTTTCTCAAGATTCCGCTGGGGGAGGCCAGTGTGCTGGCAGACCTCAATCGTTATTCCCTCACCATGTCGCAGCTTTACCTACCTATTCTTGACGGCGCATTGAGCCTTACGGATGTCTCTGCTACCCGGGCGGCAGGGGAGTGGCACTGGCATTTGCGCGCCAACCTGGTGCCTATCTCCATGCCAGCGCTGAGCCGAGCGTTGGGCTGGCCGCGTATGGAAGGCAAGGTGGCGGCGGCGATTCCCATGGTGATTTATAGCCGGGGCAATCTGACGACGAATGGCGATTTGTTGTTCCAGATGTTCAACGGCAATATCTCGGTGAGCAACCTCAGCATGCAAACACCGCTGGGTGCGGCTTCCAGGCTGCATGCCGATGTGCAGATGCGCAAGCTGGACCTGGGCGACATCACGCGCACGTTCTCGTTTGGTGCAATTGAGGGCAAGCTGGATGGCGATGTGGCTAACCTGGAATTATCAAACTGGCAGCCGGTGAGCTTTGATGCACGGCTTTATAGCAGCCCAGGCAGTTATCGTAAAAAAATCTCACAACGTGCGGTGGAGAACATTACCGCTCTAGGTGGCGCTGGGGCGGCTGCGGCAATACAGCGTAGCGTGCTACGGTTTTTTAGTGAGTTCAATTACAAGCAGATCGGCTGGAATTGTCAGCTACGGAATGATGTCTGCCTGATGAGCGGCGTGGAATATACGCCGCAGGGCTATGTGATCGTCAAGGGCAGCGGCATTCCGGCGATTACGGTGATGGGCTACAACCACAATGTGGGCTGGAGCGATCTGCTGGCTCGCCTCAAGCGGGTGACTGAAGGCAATAGCAAGCCGATCATCAAGTAGCTCTGCTGACCAGCTCTGCCGGGAAAACACTGACTAGGGTACAATTCTGTCCGATAGCATTCAAGGAACACGTAATGCAAAAAAACTGGAAATTAGCGCTAGTGGCATTAAGCATCATGGCACTACCTGCTTGCGTCACGATCAATATTTACTTTCCGGCTGCGGCCGCAGAAAAGGCGGCTGACCGGATTATTGACGATGTCTGGCAGCTCAAGGAAAAAACCGATGGCAAGGCAGCGCCTGCCACTAGCCAACAGGAGACAAAGTAAATGAAAAAATTTATTGCATACAGCATGTTGTTGGCTGGATTGATGGTGGCTCCCTTGGTGCAGGCGGCGGCTGATCTGGAAATCAACACTCCGGCGATTTCCAATATCAAGAACAGTATGCAGTCACGCCATGCCCAGTTGTCTGGCTTTTATGCCAGCGGCGCGGTCGGCTTCACCCGCGATGGCCTGGTGGCGGTGCGTGACGCCAATGCGGTGCCGCTGGCGCAGCGCCAAAGCGTGAATGCGCTGGTGGCGGCAGAAAACAATGACCGCAATGCGTTATACAAGGAAATCGCCAATGCCAACAGCCACCCGGAGTGGGAAGCAGAAGTGCGCAGTACCTTTGCCCAGCGTTGGATACAGAAGGCCCAGGGCGGCTGGTATTACCAGGATGGTAGCGGTTGGGTGAAGAAATAAGCATGCAAACAAGCAAAGCAAGTACATGACCCCAACGCTGATATTTGACATAGAAACTATCCCGGACACTGATGGCTTGCGCAAGCTTTACAGCCTGCCAGCCGAAACTACGGATAAAGATGTGGCGCGCGTGGCATTCCACAAGCGTCGTCAGCACAATGGCAGCGAGTTCCTGCCTTTGCACCAGCATCGTGTGGTGGCGATTTCCTGCGCCTTGCGTGAGGGCGATAGCTTCCGCGTCTGGACGCTGGGCAGTGCGGATGCGACAGAGCAGGAGATCATCCAGCGCTTTTATGACGGCATCGAGAAATATACGCCTAACCTGGTGTCGTGGAATGGCAGCGGTTTTGACTTGCCAGTGCTGCATTACCGTGCATTGGTGCATGGCATCAGTGCACCACGGTATTGGGACTTGGGTGACGATGACCGCGAGTTCAAGTGGAATAATTACATCAGCCGCTACCATACACGCCACTTGGATTTGATGGATTTGCTGGCGCTTTACAATGGCCGTGCCAATGCACCGCTGGATGAAATCGCGCAATTGTGTGGTTTCCCCGGCAAGCTCGGCATGGATGGCAGCAAGGTCTGGGATGCGTTTGTGCGTGGCGAAATCAACGCGATCCGGGATTATTGTGAAACCGACGTAGCCAATACTTATCTGGTTTACTTGCGCTTCCAGCGTATGCGTGGCGTGCTGGATCAAGCTGCCTATGAGCAAGAGGTGGCATTGGTGCGCGACACGTTGGCTGGCTATCCCGGTCAGCATTGGCAGGAATTCTTAACTCACTGGCAGCAATAAATCACTGCGTGCCTGGCATTATTTGACACAATCCATGAGCAATACAATCGCATTAGTTGAATCACTTGACCACGAAGGTCGAGGCGTGGCCCACGTTGAGGGCAAGACCATTTTTATCGACGGTGCCCTTCCAGGTGAGCACGTGACCTACAAGACTCGTCGCCGCAAGGATAGATACGAGGTGGCTGACGTGGTAGACGTGTTGCAGCCTTCGCACTTGCGTACCGAGCCAGCCTGTAAACACTTCGGTATCTGTGGTGGTTGTGCCTTGCAGCATCTGGAGTTTTCCGGTCAGGTGGCTGCCAAGCAGCGCATGCTGGAGGGTAATCTCTGGCATATCGGCAAGACCCATTCTGAGCGTATGCTGCCGCCTATCTATGGCCCTGCTTGGGGCTATCGTCACAAGGCGCGCTTGCGTGTGCGCTATGTAGAAAAAAAGGGCGGAGTGTTGGTCGGCTTCAATGAGAAATCCAGTAGCTTTGTCGCTGACATGGATAGCTGCAAAGTCTTGCCGCCAGCCATTTCCAATCTCATCGAGCCGATGAAGGATCTGGTGGGCAAGCTGAGCATCCGTGATCGCGTACCTCAGATCGAGGTGGCGGTGGGTGAATTGGCTACCGTGCTGGTGTTACGCATCCTAGAGCCATTGCAACCGCAGGATACCGCGCCTATCAAGGCGTTTGCAGATCAATACGGCGTGGAAATCTGGACGCAGAGTAAGGGGCCGGATACTGTGCAGCCTTTCTACCCGCAGCAAGGGCCAGGCTTGAGTTATTCATTGCCAGAATTCAATCTGACTTATCCGTTCAAGCCTACCGAGTTTACCCAGGTTAACCCGCATATCAACCGCGTGATGCTGCGCCGCGCTATGCAGTTGCTGCAACCTCAAGCTGGTGAGCGTATTGCTGATTTCTTCTGTGGTCTGGGCAACTTTACGCTGCCGATTGCGCGTAGCGGAGCCTCGGTGTTTGGCATGGAAGGTTCGGCAGCGCTGGTGGCGCGTGCGCATGAAAGCGCTGCACTCAATGGCCTGGGCGGGCAGGTGGAGTTTCAGGAGGCCGACTTGTTCAAGATGACGCCTGAGCTTCTGCAATCGCTAGGTAAGTTTGACAAGTGGTTGATTGATCCACCACGCGATGGAGCCATCGAGCTAGTGAAGGCATTGCCTGATGCGGAAGATACCGCAGCCGATACCTCGCATGTGCCGCAACGGATTGTCTATGTTTCATGCAACCCTGCTACATTAGCGCGCGATGCTGGCATCCTGGTTCACACCAAGGGATATCGATTGCTCGCTAGTGGCGTAATCAATATGTTCCCGCATACCTCGCATGTGGAGTCCATCGCACTCTTTGAGAGAGCAGCCCCGTGATGTGGCGGCAGGCATGGCGGCTTGGCAGCCTGGCTACCCTGATGGTGGCATCGCTGCTATTGCTGGATGCCTGTAGCCGCGATACTGCCCCGGTGCAAATCCGCAGCGCGGTCAGTCAACTGCCGCAAACGCTGGACCCTCGCTACGCCACGGATGCGGCTTCTGCACGCGTCAATCGTCTGCTTTATCGCTCGCTAGTCGATTTTGATGCCAATTCTCACCCTGCATCTTCATTGGCAAGTTGGCGCGTGCTTTCGCCACGCCTGTTTCGCTTTACACTGGGCCAGCAGGGGCGGACTTTTCATGACGGGCGCTACCTCACTGCTGAGGATGTCGCTGCTACCTATCAATCTGTACTTGAGTTAGCAGATTCTCCACATGCTGCTGAGTTTTCCAATATCAGCAAGATTGAGGTGCGTGACGAGAATACGCTGGATTTTTTTCTCAAGGACGCGGACAGCAACTTTCCTTCGCGGCTAATCCTTGGCATTCTCCCGGCTGAGTTGATCGCACGTGCGCATGATTTTTCCCGAGAGCCTGTTGGCAGTGGGCCCTTCAAGTTTATCTCCTGGCAGCGCTCGCTTAATCTGGAGCGCCAGTCTGACCGCAAGCGTTTCGTCTTCGAGGAAATCCGTGACCCGACAGTGCGTGTGCTTAAGCTGGTGCGTGGTGAAACCGACATCTTGCAGGGGGATTTGCCTCCCGAGCTGGTGGCATATCTGAAAAAACAGCCTGGGCTGCAGGTGCAGGAATCTCAAGGTTCCAATTTCGCTTATATTGGCCTGAATATGCAAGATCCAGCATTGCAAAAGCCGCTGGTACGTCAAGCCTTGGCGCATGCTATCGACCGTGCATCCATCATCCGTCATACTCTGGTTGGAGGCAGCCGCCCAGCAGAAACCATTCTGCCGCCAGAACATTGGGCGGGCAACAGTGAGCTGGTGCCTTATCAATACGACCCAGCACTGGCGCGGGAGTTGTTGCAGCGTGCTGGTGTAAGCCTGCCACTCAAGCTGGTCTATAAAACGTCTACTGATGCTCAACGCGTCAGGCTTGCCACCATGATGCAAGCGCAGATGCGCGAAGCTGGCATTGAGCTGGAAATTCGCAGCCTGGATTGGGGGACTTTCTTCGATGACATTAAGCGTGGCAATTTCCAGCTCTATGGCTTGATGTGGGTAGGCATCAAGACGCCGGAAATTTACCACCTGGCATTTCATTCATCCTCCATCCCGCCTAAAGGTGCCAACCGTGGTCATTATTCGGACGAGAAAACTGATGAGCTGATTATGGTGAGCGATTGGGCCAAGGTGGCCGCACGTGTGCATGAGCAGTTGCCCTATATTCCGTTGTGGTACGAAGGTCAATTCGCAGCCACGCGTCAGCACATCCTGGGCTACCAGTTGCACCCGGACGGTAGCTGGGATGGTTTGGTGGACGTTAAGCGCAGCAAATTGAAGTCTGTGTTCCCTGGAAAGAATACCCTGGAGGGCTTCTAGATGCAGATAGAAGTTTCTATTCCATCACAGACCTTGTGCCTACTTGATGATGCTGGGCAAGTGCTCAGGAAGTTCGCGATATCGACAGCGCTCAAGGGGGTAGGCGAGCAGAAAAACAGTTATTGCACCCCGCGTGGCATGCATGTGGTGCGCGCCAAGATAGGCGATGGACAGCCGCTGGGGGCGGTGTTCCAAGCCCGCAGGCCTACGGGTGAAGTGTGGACGCCTGAGTTGCATGTGCAATACCCTGGGCGAGATTGGATACTGACCCGCATCCTCTGGCTTTCAGGATGCGAGCCGGGTTTCAACCGCTTGGGAGATGTCGATAGCATGCAGCGCTACATCTATATTCATGGCACTCCTGATAGCGAGCCTATGGGCGAGCCGCATTCGCATGGCTGCATCCGCATGCGTAATGACGACGTGGAGGCTTTGTTTGATCTGGTGCCATTGCATACCCCCGTGATGGTGCGGGATGCTTAAACGCGTAGTGGGCATAGCTCCCGTTGTTTTTGGTGTTTTGCTGCTGACCTTTTTGCTCGTACACCTGGTGCCCGGTGACCCGGTTGAGGTGATGCTGGGAGAATCTGCCCCCATGGCAGATCGTGAACAGTTGCGTGCGCAATTGGGGCTGGATCAGCCGTTGCCAGTGCAGTTCGGCCATTATCTGGTGGCATTGGCCCAAGGCGATTTCGGTCGTTCCATTCATAGTCGCCAGCCCATTGCCGACACTTTGCTAGAGCGATTGCCTGCTACGGCTAGCTTGGCACTATGTGCCTTGTTGATTGCGGTGGGTATAGGCCTGCCATTGGGCATTATCGCGGCGCTCAAGCAGGGGCGTTGGCCAGATGGGCTGGCAACCTTGCTCAGCCTGAGTTTGTCTGCCATGCCGCATTTCTGGCTTGGGCCGTTATTGATGTTGCTGCTGGCCTTGTGGCTGGGCTGGTTGCCAGTCAGCGGTATGAGTGAGCCTGGGGCCATCATATTGCCTGCTCTGACGCTAGGCTTCGGCTTGGCTGCCATTCTCACGCGGATGACCCGTGCCAGCTTGCTGGAAGTGCTCAATGAGGATTTTGTTCGTACCGCACGTGCCAAGGGTGTTAGCGAGCGTAAAGTGATCTTGCGCCATGCATTACGTGCGGCTTTGCTGCCTATCGTGACTGTTGTTGGCTTGCAATTAGGTAGCCTGCTGGCGGGCACGGTAATTACTGAAACCGTGTTTGGCTGGGAAGGCATAGGCCGCCTGCTGGTTGAGTCAATAGAAAAGCGTGATTACCCGGTGACGCAAGCCTGCGTGGTGGTGATTGCCCTGAGCTACGTTGTCATCAATCTGCTCACCGATTTACTTTACGTCAGGCTCGACCCCAGGGTGAGGCTGGCAACATGAAGCGCTGGCCGTATTGGGTCTTGGCTTTCTGGTTGATGGTCGTGACGTGTTCTCTGTTATTTGACTTCAGGCCAGATGACATCAATCTACAACAAGTGCTGGCACTGCCTGGGCATAGCGCTTTGCTTGGTCATGATGATCTTGGACGCGATATTGCTGCCCGCCTGGCTGCCGGGGCAGGAGTTTCGTTGTTGGTAGCCTTGATAGTGACCCTGGTGACGCTGACGCTAGGCACAGCAATTGGCTTGCTGGCTGGCTATTGTGGTGGTTGGGTTGACCGGTTGCTGATGCAGGTGACGGATGTCTTCCTCGCATTTCCAGGTATTTTGCTAGCGATTGCGTTCGCAGCCGTGTTGGGGCCTGGCCTGGATAACTTGCTGTTGGCGTTGTGCATGACTTCCTGGGTGGGTTATGCACGTTTGACGCGTGCCCAGGCCTTGAGTTTGCGCCAACGCCAGCATGTACAGGCAGCGCAATCGCTGGGTGCATCGGCAGGCCGTATTATGCGCAAGCACATGCTACCGCTATTGGCGGCGCCATTGGTTGTTGAAGCGACTTACAGCATTGCGGGTTTGGTCATTGCCGAGGCTAGTTTGTCTTTTCTTGGGCTTGGCATACAGGCACCACACGCCTCCTGGGGCTCCATGTTGCGGGATGGTGTGCGCTATTTGCTGGTGGCACCGCATTATGTGCTGGCTGTTGGGATTAGCCTGATGTCGGTGGTGCTTGCGATCAACGTGTTGGGCGATCAACTGCGCGATGCCTGGGATGTCAGGCGTATGCGGGACTAATACGGATTAACGAGGGAGCGATTCATGCAACAGCGCACTTATCGATATTATGACTTCGTGATGGTGGCGTTTGTGGTAGTGCTAGTTTGCTCCAACCTGATTGGCCCTGCCAAGATTGCCCAGCTTGACTTGCCCTTTATCGGCACCCTTACCTTTGGTGCGGGCGTACTGTTTTTCCCTATTTCCTATGTATTTGGTGATGTATTGACCGAGGTCTATGGCTTTGCGCGTTCACGCCGGGTGATCTGGACTGGTTTTGCCGCCTTGGCTTTTGCCTCCGCCATGGCCTGGATTATCGTTGCCTTGCCACCTGCACCGTTTTGGCATAACCAGCATGCTTATGAAGTCGCTTTCGGCTCAGCCTGGCGCATTTCCCTGGCTGGGTTGATCGCCTTTGCCTGTGGCGAATTTGTGAACTCCATGGTGTTGGCCAAGATGAAGGTCTGGACTGAGGGCAAGTGGCTATGGACGCGCACCATAGGTTCCACTGTCGTTGGCGAAGGTGTTGATTCGCTTCTGTTTTACCCTTTGGCGTTTTATGGCAGTGGCATTATTCCCGATGACAAATTGCCCTTGGTGATGTTTGCCCAGTTTCTCGCCAAGACCGGGGTTGAGGTAGTATTGACGCCCGTGACCTATCGCGTCGTGGCTTTCCTCAAGCGTGCCGAGAGCGAGGATTACTACGACAGGCATACCGATTTCAATCCATTCCGCTTGCAATAGCAGGTTTTTATATTAATTTGATAGAAAAAACATGACCCTAGGCCCTATCATGCTCGATGTCGTCGGCACCGAGCTCACTCCAGCAGACATACGCCGTATCCGTCACCCCTTGGTGGGCGGTGTTATTCTCTTTGCACGCAACTTTGAGTCACCTTCCCAACTGAAGGCCTTGACCGACAGCATTCATGCTGTGCGTCAGCCACCCTTGCTGATTGCTGTTGATCACGAGGGCGGGCGCGTGCAGCGGTTTCGTGAGGGTTTTACACGTATCCCGCCCATGCGCGAGTTTGGCAAGATTTGGGATGAGCATCCGCGCAAGGCAAGGCAGTTGGCAGAGGAGGCTGGCTGGATCATTGCGGCAGAGCTACGCGCCCATGGCATTGATTTCAGCTTTACACCCGTGCTTGACATGGATTACGGTGAAAGCCAAGTGATCGGTGATCGCGCTTTCCACGGCGACAAGCAAGCCATTAACGAGCTGGCCTTTTCCTTGATCCAAGGCCTCAAACGCGGCGGCATGGCGGCTGTCGGCAAGCATTTTCCTGGCCATGGGTATGTGGTGGCGGATTCGCATGTGGCTATCCCAGTGGATGAGCGCGAGTTCGATCAGATTGCCTCAACGGATATGCAAACCTTCCGCCAACTGATTGATGATGGCATCCAGGCCATCATGCCTGCCCATGTTATCTATCCCAAGGTCGACGACAAACCCGCCGGTTTCTCCGAGCGTTGGCTGCAAAAAGTCCTGCGCCAGCGTCTGGAATTCAATGGCGTTATTTTTAGCGATGATCTATCCATGGAAGGAGCCGGTGTAGCAGGGGATGTGACCCAGCGTGCACTGGCTGCCCTCAATGCTGGTTGCGATATGGTGTTGCTCTGCAACCAACCTGACAAGGCCGATGAACTATTGGCTAACTTGAAGTGGGATATCCAGGCACAAAGCCTCGCCAGGCTTGCCCGCATGCATGGTGGCCGCCACCCATCTGGCATGGTTGCCTTGCACGAGGATCCAGATTTTATGCACGCAGTGCACAGGGTTGGCTTGGTGGGCAAGGCAGATGGGAATCTACCGTTTGTTTGAGTTGCTGGATAGATAATAAAAAACCCGCCTAAGCGGGTTTTTTATTATTGGATCAATGCCAGATTAGGCAGAGAACTTGGAACGGCTACGAGCTGCAAAACCGATCAGGCCCAGGCCCAGTGCCAGCATGCCGTAAGTGCTTGGCTCTGGAACAGCAGCAATCAGGGCGATGTTGCCAGTGTATGAAGGAACGCCTGTGTAGTTACCCTTGATGTTGATCCAGTATTGTGCTGGAGCTAGGGAGTCAACCTCAATAGCGCCGTAAGTCAGCTTTGCGGAGTACGATGAAAGATCACCAATGGTCAGTCGTGTGCCATTTTGGGAATCATAAAGATCGAAAGCAGTAAAAATTACACTTTTGGTGCTATTGCCGTTGATGCCTGCGCTAAGAGCAGCGTAGCTATCAACAGAGAAAGAAATCCAATCATCAAAACTACCGCCAGTCAGGTTTTTGCTTTGAAATGTGTAAAGCTGTTCAGTTGCTGTTGAGTTATCAGCATCAAATTCAACAACTGCAGCAGCCTGCGCGCTAGCAGCTGCACCGATCAGTGAAACAGCCAACAGAATTGCTTTCAGATTCATTGCCTTCATTTTGTATTGCCCCTAAAGAGAAATTTAACAGCGAAATTAATATCAAGTTGATATTGTTTTAAATTGATGGGGCGAGAATATGATGGAGCGATTGGGGCAGCAATAGCCCGAAGGAACTAACAGGGTTGATTTACTTGATTGAGAGCGGGTTTCAGCGATTATGACATTTCAGGTTTTGGATGTTTAACAATACGCCAACATTTAAAAATGTAAGTTCTGAGCAAATATGACGAATGACAATGGTTTTGCTGGGTTTGATTCAGTGTAAACGGTTGAAACTTTCACAGTTATTAGCTAGTCTTAGGCTTAGTTTCAGTTTTTTCCTAGGGGGTACCATAGATGCAAACGAATTACCAAGTCGCTAATACACAAACGCTGCCAGCGGGCGCGCACAAGGTATTGCGCAATACTTATATGTTGTTGGGCTTGACCATGATCCCAACCGTGATTGGCGCACTGGTCGGCATGTCCATGAATTTTTCATGGATGGCTGCTAGCCCGATCATGTCTTCCTTGATTATGCTGGCCGTGATGTTTGGCCTGTTCTTCGCTATTTCTGCTAACCGCAATAACAGCTTCGGCGTGGTTTTACTGCTGGGCCTGACTTTCTTTATGGGCCTGATGCTTGGTCCTATCCTGCAAGTGGCATTGAATCTGCGTAATGGCGGTCAGCTGGTTGGCTTGGCTGCAGGTGGTACTGGTCTGATCTTCATGACCCTGGCTGGTATTGGCGCCACGACCAAGAAGGATTTCAGCTTCATGGGGAATTTCCTCATGGTTGGCCTGATTCTGTTGATCGTTGCTTCGTTGGCTAACCTGTTCTTCCAGGTGCCTGCTGCTTCGTTGGCGATTTCCGCGATTGCCGTATTGTTATTCTCTGGCTTCATCTTGTTTGATGTAAATCGCATTGTACGTGGTGGCGAAACCAACTACGTGATGGCAACTTTGTCTTTGTACATCAATATCTACAATTTGTTTGTCAATCTGCTGCAATTGCTGATGGCATTCATGGGTGAGCGTGACTAAGCGTTATTCGCTGATCAAGAACCCGTCCTTGTGGCGGGTTTTTTATTTGAGCTTCTGTATTACCTGTTAAATTAAATGCATGAGTGATCTAACCAAAAACTGGCCTTCCCTGGGGGCTGCCATCAAACAACGCACACCGGGTATCCCGGTGACCAAGTGCCTGATTGCGGCCAATCTCTTGGTTTTTGTGCTGATGTTGTTCAATGGGGCTGGCTTCTGGCATTCGCCCAACAATATACAGTTGGCCTGGGGGGCTAATTTTGGCCCTGCGACTCAAGATGGCGAATGGTGGCGTTTGTTTACTGCCTTGTTCCTGCACTTTGGCGCTGTGCACCTGACATTGAACATGATTGCATTCTGGGATGGTGGGCAGTTGGTCGAGCGCATGTATGGGCACTGGCGCTATCTCATGATCTATCTCGTGAGTGGTCTGCTAGGCAACCTGGTGTCGCTGGTGTGGCAAGGCAATCAGGCGGTGTCTGGCGGGGCTTCAGGGGCAATTTTTGGTATTTATGGCGCCCTGATTGTATTTCTCTGGCAGGAGCGGGCTGTGCTGGATAGGCACGAATTCCGCTGGTTGTTCGGCGGGGCTTGTGTATTTGCGATCGCGACGATTGCCTTGGGCTTCATGATTCCTAGCATTGATAATGCCGCGCATATTGGCGGCTTTGTGACTGGCTTGTTATCTGGCTTGATGTTGATGCGAGGGTTGCAAGAGCACGCCGTGATCCCGCGTTTACCCAGGCTGGTGGCTGGTGCAGTGCTGGCAGCGGCAGTAGGTTTTATGCTGATCAAGCTGCCTGAGCCAAAGTACAATTGGGGAGAGGAGTTGTTGCTGCAAAAGCAGATCAATGCCTTTATCCAGGAAGACCAGGCGATTAATCGTTCCTGGTTGAATATCATGCACGAGAGCAAACAGGGGAGTGTGACTTATCTTGAGTTAGGTGAACAGATCGAGAGTGATATTACTGATCGCTATCAGGAGCGTTACGAGGCTTTGTCGAAATTGCCTTATGACTCGAATCTGCCATCCGCTGCACAACTGGAAAGTATTTTGCAATATACCAAGCAGAAGCGCGATGCTTCTCGCGCCATTGCCGAGGAATTGAAGCAGGGTAAACAACCCGCTCTCCCGGCTAAGCCTTTGCCTTAACTTGTGTCAGGCCTTGGAGCGGAGTTTATCCAGGCCGACGATCACCAACGACATCAGCCACAGCAATGCCTTGAAGGTGTTCATCACCGGGATCAGGCTCCAGAAGACGTTGCCAAGGATTTGCCGGCAAAGCATGTTCTTGAAGCAAGTGGTTTTGTAGATTGTGGAAAGCAGGCACAAGCCAAGTGAGACGAAATAGATGACCAGATAGGATTCGGGGATCATGGCTGTTTTTCTCCTTGTTAGACTGCTGAAATCATATGCGTGATTAGGGCAATCAGCCTGTCTTGGCTGTTTTCTGCAAGCGACGGCGTTCAGCAAAGAAATCGGAAAGGGTAGCGCTGCACTCTGCTGCCAGCAGGCCTGACTCTACTGTGGTGTGATGGTTAAGTTTATCCTCGGCCATGAGATCAATGACGCTACCGCATGCGCCGGTCTTGTAGTCGTGTGCGCCGAACACCAGCCTGGCGATGCGGGCATGCTGGATGGCACCCGCGCACATGGCGCAGGGTTCCAGCGTCACGTAGAGAGTGCAGCCTACCAGGCGGTAGTTGCCGAGTTTTGCTGCTGCATCACGCATGGCGCGGATTTCGGCATGGGCACTGGGATCATGGCCTGTAATGGGCGCATTGCTGCCACGCCCGATAATTTCACCATCCTTGACTACCACTGCGCCTACGGGCACTTCACCAGCATGCGCTGCTGCTGCTGCCAGTTGCAATGCAGCACGCATGAAATCTTCATCGGTGATTGGCAGAGGTGAATGCAGGCCCAACATCAAGTATCCATTGTTCTGATCAAGGCCATTATTTTGCCATGGTTTTGGCATGGGCATGTGGCCCGCGATATTTGCCGTGATTGTGCAGGGTGCGTAAGCTTAATCGATGCGCTGTTTTTGACCCAAGCGCACCAAGACGAATGTCAATCCAAGCATCAGGCCTGCACCTACCCAAAGCAAAACCTCCATCGGGTCTGGCGTGACTTCTTGCACTGGCATGATGATGAGCTTGCGTAGCACCAATACCATGGCGACTTCAATAAAGGTTTCTACTTCCAGCTTGGCACCCATGAGGTAGCGGATTTCCGCGGAGATCAAGGCTGAAATCGACCAGAGCAGCATGAGTGTACCTAGCGCATTGAGGAATCCATGCACAAGATTGTTTGCTGCAAAGGCAGTGCGGACATCCAGGAAAAACAGCCATGCGAACATCATGACCGATACGGCAAGCGCGAGGCCGATCGTGATGTGCGCGAAACCATTGAGCCAGAGCATGGCGCGTATGGTGTAGCGATTGATGACATTGAATTCGCGTGGAAAATGATTTTGTGCCATGGTTGTGCCCTGTCTCCCCTTTATTTGTCTTTATTGACTGTTGTTATTCAACGGCATCGTTACTTTATTGTTGAGATGAGATGCCGCTGTGCAATATACCAAATTTTGCATGAATAAATACTGGTCAGTCTTTCACCCTAGCAGGAACTCTGCCATCTCGACTTTCTGTAATTCATCCAACAGCCATCGCTGTGCCTTGCCGCCATTGCTGCGCCAGGCAATATAGGCAATGACTGCTGGTTTGGGCTCTGCTACCTCGCGGATCAGCAACTCGCCACGGGCTGCATGATATTCAGCCAGTTTACGCGGCAGGTAGCCTACGCCCAGCCCCTTGATCTGCGCCAGGGCCTTGCCGGGGATGTCGGGTACTGAGAGCACATCCTGGCCATCGAGGATGCCGGAAGTCTTGGGTGGCAAGCTGCGTGAGCTGTCAGCAGCGGAAACTGAGCGGTATTGCTGGATATCGTGATTTGAAAGTGGTTCAGGGGCGTGTGCCAGCGGATGCCGAGGTGAGACGGCAAACACGAAATCCAGCGAGCCAAGCAGGCGGGTTGTGTAACCACCACCTGGAGGGCCTTCACCTGGTGCACCGATGGAAATATCGGCGCGGTTACTGATAATGGCATCCCAGCTACCGCCATATACTTCCTTCAACAATCGCACCCTGGTGCCAAAATTCTGGGCGTAGAAGTGCTCAAGGATGTCGTAGAGCGGTTCCATGCGCAAAATGTCACTGATGGCGATGCTGATGTCGGTCTCCACGCCGGTAGCTACGCGGCGTACGCGACATTCCAGTTCGCTTGCTGCCTTGAGCAGGTGGCGGCCTTCACGCAACAGTTCCTGCCCGGCCTCGGTAAGCTTGGCCTTGTGGCCGCTACGGTCAAACAGTTTGATATTCAGGCTGTCTTCCAGTGTGCGTATGGTATAGGTGATGGCAGACGGTACGCGATATAAGCTTTCCGCGGCTGCGGAAAAGCTGCCTTCGCGATCAATCGCATCCAGCACTTCCAGTGCCTCGATAGAAAGCTTGATGCTCATGGCTGGCTTATCTTGGTGACATCACGCTCATGTACCCAGAACAATGTGGCACCCGCAATCGCCGCAGGCATCATCAAGACATTGAGGCCGGGTATCCACAAGGCAGCATAGACGCTGGCCCCGAAACTCAGGCTTTTCCAGCGCTTTTGTCGTAGCCAGGTCAGCATGGCCTGCCAACTTAATTTGTGGTTATCTGCCGGATAATCCAGGTATTGCACGCACATCATCCAAATGCCAAATAGCAGCCATAATGGCGGAGCCAGCAGGTTGATGCCTGGGATCAATGACAAAATCAGTAAACCAAGCGCACGTGGCAAGAAGTACATGAGTTTGCGTAGCTCGCGGCTTAATGTTCTTGGCACCATAGCAAGCAGTTCTTGTAGGTTGAAGGGAGGGAAATCATCCTCGCCACGCACCATGACCTCGACTTTTTCTGCCAACAGGCCATTGAAAGGGGCGGCAATCAGGTTGGCAAACAAGCTGAAGGTAAAAAAGATGATGAGAACCAGCAGGAGGACAAATAGCGGCCAGGCCAGGTAATAAAGAAAATCTAGCCAACCGGGTAGGGTGGCCAATAGTCTGGTCAGCCATTGGCCGAATTGCTGCACGCTGTAATAGACCATACCAATGAAAAGTGCGAGATTGGCGAGTAATGGCAACAGCACGAATAGGCGCAAGCCAGGGCTGAGCACCAACCTTAGGCCTTGCATTAAATATTGCGGCCCGGAGAGCGGGCGAGGGTGAATAGCAGTGTTCATGACGTGTATGAGCGGTGCAGTCGCAACATGTTCATAATTTTTGAACAATATATACAAAATTCTTTGCTATTCATACTGGCAGCGATTATCTACTATGCCTGCTCACGTTCAATATTCTTGAAGATGAGGAGGTATAGCATGATCAGTTTGCGCAAAGCACAGGATCGCGGCCATGCAAATCATGGCTGGCTAGATAGCTACCATTCATTTTCCTTTTCCAGTTATCAAGACCCAGAGCACATGCATTATTCCGTCCTGCGTGTGATTAACGAGGATGTCATTGCAGCAGGTATGGGCTTTGGCATGCATCCCCACCGCGATATGGAAATCATCACTTATATGCTCAAGGGCGAATTGCGCCATGAGGATAGCCTGGGCAATGGCTCGGTGATCCGCGCCGGTGATGTGCAGCGTATGAGTGCAGGTACCGGTATCGTTCATAGCGAATTCAATGCGTCTGATCTTACCCAGGCACATCTCTTGCAGATATGGCTACTACCCGAGAAGAATGGGATAACGCCTGGATATGAAGAAAAGCATTTTGCAGCAGCACAAAAGCAAGACCGTTGGCGCTTGATTGCATCACGTGATGGCCGGGAGGATTCTTTACATATCCATCAAGATGTTGAATTGTATGCAACAGTGCTGACTGAGAATCAGCAGCTCGGATACAGTGTATCTCCAGGACGTAGCGTCTACTTGCAGGTGGCGCGTGGCAGTATCGCGTTGAATGGCTTGTTGCTGGAAGCTGGTGATGCAGCCAAGGTCGATGCCCAGCAGCAGATCGAGATAACGGCAGGGGAGGAGGCAGAACTCCTCTTATTTGACTTGCCAGCACACCAATCCCATTAATCTTGTGTCATTAGAAAGGAAGCATTATGACGAAAGTTGTAGTGGTTTATCACAGTGGCTACGGTCATACCGAGGCTCAGGCGAAGGCAGTTGCACGTGGTGCAGAGAAGGTGGCAGGTACTGAGGTAACGCTCTTGAATTCCGAGCAGGCGCAGCAGGATTGGGATACGCTTAACGCAGCCGATGCGATTATCTTTGGCAGTCCAACCTATATGGGTTCTGCCTCTGCCCAGTTCAAGGCATTCATGGAGGCGAGCTCTAGCATTTGGTATCAGCGTGGCTGGAAAGACAAAGTCGCTGCGGGCTTCACAACCTCTGCTAGCCAGAGCGGGGATAAACTCAATACGATTGTGCAATTGACCATTTTCGCAGCCCAGCATGGCATGATCTGGGTAGGAAATGACTTGCTGCCAGGGAACAATAGCAGCACAGGCTCGGTCAATGATTTGAACCGTCTTGGCGGTTTCCTGGGGGCGCTGGCGCAGGCAAATAGTGATCAGGGTGCTGATGTGGCCCCATTGCAAAGCGACTTGCTTACTGCCGAACACCTGGGTGAGCGTGTTGCCCATATCACCAATAAGTTACGCGCCTAAAACGAATAATGAATTTTGATCATCAGAGAGGAGTTCCAATGCATCATTCCATCGCCAAACTAAGCCTGGTAGCAGGCTTATTCGCAGCTAGCAGCTTGGCATTTGCCGCAGCTGAAACTTATGAAATCGACAACAAACATAGTTTTGCCAATTTTGCGATTCGCCACGTTGTTTCCAAAACTTCCGGTACATTCAGCGATGTGACAGGCAAGCTGGTCATCGACAAGGACAACCTCGCCAATTCCAGCGTGGATGCCAAGATCAATGTCTTGAGTGTGAATACCAGTAATGAGAAGCGTGATGAACACATCAAGAAAGAGGAATACCTGAACGCTGGCAAGTTTGGCGAGATGCATTTTGTCAGCAGCAAGATCGTGCCGACGACAACAAGCCAAGGCAACGTCACTGGCAAGCTCACTATTAATGGCGTCACCAAGGAAGTCACTTTCCCGTTTGCGGTGCTGGGCTTTGGCAAGGATCCATGGGGCGGTGTGCGTACCGGCATTGAAGCCAAGACTATCATCAAGGCTTCTGATTATGGGTATGGTTGGGGCAAGCCTGGTTCGCCCGTAGGGGATGATATTGAAGTGACCTTGCTGATCGAAGGCATCAAGAAATAAGGCAGCATACCCACGACATCAACGCCGTCTTGCCCTGCAAGTACGGCGTTTTGTTATTGAATTGATTGAAAGAGGAGAGTTGAATGTCCGACGATTTATTCAGCCCGGTCAAACTGGGCAGCATCGCACTCAAGAACCGTATCATCATGGCACCCTTGACCCGTAACCGAGCGGGTAAAGGCAATGTGCCGCAGCCGATCAATGCTGAATATTATGCCCAGCGAGCTTCCTCTGGGTTAATTATTACCGAGGCTACGCCGATTTCTGCCACTGCCCATGGTTATCCTGCCACACCTGGCATTCATGATGCTGAGCAAGTTGAAGGCTGGAAGTTGGTGACCAATGCCGTGCATGCCAAGGGAGGCAAGATCGTGCTGCAACTCTGGCATGTCGGTCGGATTTCGCATCCATCCTTGCAACCAGGCAATGCTTTGCCTGTAGCACCTTCTGCTATTAAACCTGCCGGGCAGGCTTTCACCTATGAAGGCTTGCAGGATTTCGTTACACCGCGCGCATTGGCCATTGAGGAGTTACCAGGCATTGTTGCAGATTATGTGATTGCCACTCGCAATGCATTAGCAGCTGGGTTCGACGGCGTTGAGATTCACGCTGCCAATGGTTATTTGCTGGATCAGTTCCTGCGTGATGGCACTAATCACCGCACTGATGAATACGGTGGAAGTATCGTCAACCGTACCCGTCTGTTATTGGAAGTGACCAAGGCAGTGGTTGAAGTGGCTGGCGCTGACCGTGTGGGCGTACGCATTTCTCCGCTCAACCCGTTTAACGATATCAGTGATTCCAACCCTCAAGCCTTGTTCAATCATGTGGCAGATTCCTTGAATCCGTTTGGCCTGGCTTATCTTCATGTTGTCGAAGGTGGTATGGGGGGCGCTGACGTACCAGTATTTGACTTTGCCGACTTGCGCCAACATTTCCAAGGCGCTTATATTGCCAACCTTGGCTACGATAAGGCCAAGGGCAATGCGGCGATTGCTTCTGGGCATGTTGATGCTGTTGCCTATGGTGCTATCTATATTGCCAACCCTGATCTTGTCGAGCGTTTCCAACAGGATGCGCCGCTGAATACGCCTGACCAAGCCACCTTCTACGGTGGCGATGCCAAAGGCTACACTGATTACCCAACCCTAAAAGGATAACAATATGTCAAGAAAACCAGCCGTCACCAGCGTAGCGATTGATAACACCATTGCCGAGCGCTGGAGTGGCCGCGCCTATGATGCCAGCAAGCCAGTGACACATGAGCAAACCATTGCCTTGCTCGAGGCTGCCCGCTGGGCACCTTCCTGCTATGGTGACCAACCTTGGCGCTTCATCGTCTGGGATAAGAACAAGGATGCAGCCGCCTGGCAAAAAGCCTTTGAAACCCTGGTCGAATTCAACCAAGGCTGGGTGAAGGAATCCCCAGTACTGGTATTGATCGCTGCTGATACCAAGTTCCACCACAATGGCAAGCCCAATCCTTTTGCCGCCTATGACAGCGGTGCAGCAGCGGAGAACCTTTGCCTGCAGGCAACAGCGCTAGGCTTGCAAGCACACCAGATGGCAGGCTTTGATGCGGATAAGCTACGTGCCGCCTTTGCTGTGCCAGAGCAGATCCAGATAATTGCCCTGATCTCAGTGGGCTATGCTGCAGATCCTGCCACCCTGGAAGGCGAGATCAAGGAGCGCGAGTTGGCACCACGTACCCGTCGCGAGCTGGGTGAGTTGTTCTTTGATAGCGCCTGGGGCAAGCCTATTGCTTGAGTAGCAGGTATACAGGTCTGTTATAATGAAAAATTCCATCCACAAGCCGGGATTTAATCATGCCTGTTTTGCAGCTCAACAAAGCCAACTTCAAGCAAACCATTGAGAGTAATGACTTTGTCATTGTCGATTTCTGGGCCCCTTGGTGCCAGCCATGTGTTGCTTTTACACCGATTTTTGAGGCTGCTGCCGAGCAAAACCCAGATATCGTCTTTGGCATGGTGAATACCGAGGAAGACCCGGAAATCAGCGAGTATTTTGAAGTGACCAAAATTCCAGGCATCCTCATCATCAGGGAGCAAGCCGGGATTCATGCTCAGGTGGGTGAGGTAGGTGCGCCTGCACTGGAGAAAATGATTGAATGGGCAAGAGCCTATGACATGACTCAGGTGCGCGAGTATTATGCACAGCAGGCTGCTGCTGAGTAGTCCATTACGGTTTATTAGATATACCCATAAGAGCCGTTCACTGCAAAGTGAACGGCTTTTTTATTACTGCCATATACAATTTAATTAGTCCGAATGGGCTAAGCTAGTCCATTTGGACTAGTGCTTAATAGCTGGGGGCGATAGCAATTTATAGCGGCTGGGATATGATGATTTCGCTGCTTATATAGGTATATATAAATTGTTTATTTATCAAGTATTACCAATAGGTAGTGATGTTGAAAGGCAAGGCACAAAGGCAGTTTTTTTATAACAGCATGGTTAATTTTGGGGGAAATCATGAAACAACGAATTGCATTATTAGTTTCTGCTGTGTTGTTGATGAACGGTGTTGCAGCTAATGCGGCAAATCTTGCAGTTTTCGGACAGAATAATATCGGGGATTTTTATAGCAGCATAGCCGGTGGCAGTCATACCATCACCTATGTAAATGATTCACAACTGGCAACGGTTGGTTTCCTGGATGGTTTTGATGCTTTTATCTATACACGGGATGGATATTCATTTGGTAGCGGCTTATCAGTGGATGCAGCCGCCAATGTGAAAAGTTATGTGACGGGTAATGTCGTTCTTTTTAATGGCGATTTCCAGGATGACATTGGCGTTGCCAACACCAACCTGTTATTCAGTAATGCGTTGGCATTTGTTCTTGGAGGTGCCGGTAAGGGTTATCTTGGTGAGTATCGTGGTGCTTTTGCAGCATATGCTTCCAATGATGATGGTAACAACCCGATAGGGCTGATTAATGGGCACTCTGGCGTATCTGGGTATGCTGAAGGTGGTTCAAATCTGGACATTAACCGTACCAGCTATGGTGATGTACATTCCATTACGGCAGGTGTGACATTTCCTTATGACCCTGCTGCTGTAGAGTATGGAGCACAGTTGTCCGGTGAAAATCCTGCAGTGGTCTTGGCACGTTTTGCTAATGGTAATGCCGCTATTATTGCTGGCGGGGTAGATCAGATTAGTGCTCCCGTGCCAGAGGCTGATACTTATGCCATGCTGCTTGTAGGTTTGGGATTGTTGGGGGCTGTGGTTCGTCGCCGCAATCGCATCGCATAACCGCTTCTTTTAATGATAGTTATGCTAAGCCAGCGCTCTGATAAAGCGGCTGGCTTTTTTATTGAAAATTTGTTGCCAATGGCTAAAAGCTGCCCGTACTGCATAATCGAAACAGAAAAAACACCCCTATACCCATCATGAGATAAAGTGGCAGGTCGCCGCGTTTGCTCAACTCACCACGCCTGGGTGTTGTGAGCCAGCGATTGGCAAGATAAAGCGCCAATATTGCGCCTGGAATCGCTAGCATTGTCCAGGTGCCGGAAAATATCCAGGCCAGAGCTTGATCCAGCCAACCTTCGTCATGAAACAGGTGTACTGCAAGGCCGATGATGCCGATGAGCATCAGCCCCAGCCGGAGCACTGCAAGTAATGTGGAGAGCAGGGATTCTGGTTTCGCCTCGGGATTTTGCACAGGTTTGCTCATGACAGTGGCTCCTTGAAGCGGGGGTGTGATTAGCCTGGTGATGCTGGCAGGTATTTTGCCGGGTCTACGGATTTACCTTGTCGGCGGATCTCGAAATGCAGCTTGGTTTTGTCTGTATCCGAGTCCCCCATTTCTGCGATCTTCTGGCCTCGTGTCACTTGCTGGCCTTCTTTCACTAGCACTTTGCTATTGTGGGCATAGACAGAAAGAAAGGTATTGTCGTGCTTGATGATCACTAGCTTGCCGTAGCCACGTAAATCAGAGCCACTATAAATCACCTTGCCAGGGGCTGCAGCGTTGATAGCCTGTCCCATGGTGCCACTGATATCCAGGCCCTTGGTACTCGCCGAGTCATTAAACCCTGCCGTGACTTTGCCGTTGGTTGGCCATGCCCACTGTATGCCTTCCACACTATTAGTGGCCGATGTGCTGGTAGAGGTGGCAGGAGTTGTGGCTACAGGTGTGGTGGTGTTTGTTGCGGCCGGTACTGGTGCTGCCGCTACTTGCGGTTGTGGTGCCGCAACAGGCGCATTCAAGGCAGCTTCGCTGTAAGGCTGGCGCAATGCCTTGGGTTCAACGACCAATAACGGTTGACCAGGGGCAGGCATGGCGTTTTCTGCAGGACTGGTCACTGTCGAGGGGCTGCCACCATCCAGGTTGAGCGGGGTGATGATGACATCTCCATCGGCCATGCTGGCAGGTTGCCCAGGGATAGGGCTTGCAGTAGCCGTGCTCGTGTCTGCTGCACGCGCGGGCAGCTTGAGTTGCTGGCCGATATGGATGGTGTAAGCGGGAGGCTGGATATTATTCAGCTGGGCAATGTCCTTATAGTAAAAGCCATATTCCAGGCCAATGCTGTAAAGGGTATCGCCTTTCTTGACGGTATGTGTATTCGGGCGCCAGTCACTGCCAGCGGTTGCGCTGGTGCTTGTCTTGCTTGGGGTGGTGGTCACCGGTTTCTTAGCAACCGGGGCTCTATCCACTACCGGTGCATGCTCGGTAGTGCTACAACCGATGAGTAACAGGCTGATCAGCCAGGATTTATTGACTTGTTTTGTCCATTGCATTAGTTGGTTCCACCTAGCAGCGGCACGAATTTCACCGCTTCCAGTTTACTTTGTCTGTATTCAGAGCCTGTAGCTGTCTTGATATGTTCAACCAGGTACAGGATTTGTTCTTCGGTGCCGACGGGGATCACCATGCGACCACCGACGGCAAGCTGCTCCAGCAACTCTTGCGGGATATGACGTGCAGCCGCTGTGACAATAATACCGTCAAAAGGTGCCATTTCCGGCAAACCCATGGTGCCATCGGCGTGTTTAAGCTTGATATTGGCCAGGCGCAATTCGCGCAGATGCCCCCGCGCCTTCATGAGCAAAGGGCGGATACGCTCGACGGAATAGACTTCCTTGGCGACCTTGGATAGTACGGCGGTTTGATAGCCGCAGCCGGTGCCTATTTCCAGTACTTTTTCCAGTGCGCCACCATTACGCAATATCTCAGTCATGCGTGCCACGATATAGGGCTGGGAAATGGTCTGGCCGAAGCCAATCGGCAACGAGCCGTCCTCATAGGCGCGTGAGGACAGTGCTTCATCAACGAATATATGGCGGGGAATGGCGCCGATAGCCGCCAGCACCACTTCGTCCTTGATGCCTTTTTCGCTTAAGCGCCCCAGCATGCGCTCGCGCGTACGCTGGGAAGTCATACCAATGCCGCGTAATGCTGGACTACTCATGGTTATAGCGCAAGCCAGTTCTTGACCTGTTCACGCTGGCTATATTGCGTGAGGTCGATTTGCAGCGGTGTGATGGAAATGCGGTTTTGGTTCACGGCGTTGAAGTCTGTGCCTTCGCCAGCGTCCTGTGCGCTACCTGCTGCTCCTATCCAGTAAACCGTTTGCCCACGCGGTGTGGCGGATTTGATCACAGGCTCTGCCTTGTGGCGCTTGCCCAGGCGGGTGACTTCGGTGCCTTGAATCTGATCGAATGGCACATCTGGCACATTGATGTTCAGCAATACAGGTGGCGGAAAACGGTCTTGTTGGTAGCGCTCTACCAGGCTCACCATGAAGCGTGCAGCAGTCTCGAAATGTTGCACGCCATGGCGTGACATCGAGACAGCAAATGACGGCACACCCAGCAAGAAGCCCTCGGTGGCAGCGGCAACAGTGCCTGAATAAATCGTGTCGTCACCCATATTGGCACCATCATTGATGCCGGAAATCACCATGTCCGGTAGTTCGTCGAGCAAGCCAGTGACAGCAAGGTGCACGCAGTCTGTTGGCGTGCCGTTGACATAATAAAAGCCATTGCTGGCTTTATGCACTGAGAGTGGCCGATCAAGTGTCAGTGAGTTACTGGCGCCGCTACGGTCACGTTCAGGCGCAACCACCACGATATCGGCTACCTTGGATAAATGTTGGGCCAGGATATTGAGCCCAGGGGCAAAATAGCCGTCGTCATTGGAAAGAAGAATACGCATTTTTTTATTATAACCGAGTGACGAGGCGCTTTTCACGCCTCTTTTACTGACAATCAGGAAAAAATCTGCAGCAGTGATTTAATTGCTGTGCTTGAGCTTGATTGCCGTCTCTGCCAGCCGTTTGCCCAAGGCGATACACAGTGCTTTTTCATCGGCGCTGATTGGCTTGTCGTTCATCACCCCGGCAAGATGGCTGGCACCATAAGGCGTGCCGCCCGTGCTGGTGGCGGCCAGTGCAGGCTCGGAATAGGGTAGGCCGAGGAGGAGCATGCCATGGTGCAGCAGGGGAAGCATCATCGAAAGCAAGGTACTCTCCTGGCCACCATGCATGGACGAGGTAGACGTGAATACCGCAGCAGGCTTGCCAATCAAGGCTCCTTGAAGCCAAAGCCCGCTGGTACCATCAAGGAAATATTTCATCGGTGCCGCCATATTGCCGAAGCGGGTGGGGCTGCCCAATGCCAGGCCTGCACATTCTTCCAGGTCGGTGAGCTCAACGTAAGGATCGCCACTCTCGGGGATATCAGGCTCGGTAGCTTCATGGTTGGCAGAGACCTTGGGCACCGTGCGTAATCTCGGTTGTGCACCTTCAATAGAAGCCACACCGCGTGCGATTAGCTTGGCCATGTCGCGAGTTGCGCCGCCGTGGGAGTAATAAAGGATCAGTATTTCTGCCATGTCATTTAACCTTGTAAATGTAATGAATCAACTTGGTTTGCTGCCGGGCTTGAGACGGTGATGTACCACTTGGGCTGCATTTCTGTGAAATCCGTCCTGATGTTGCAGGGTAGATAGCTCGCCGAGTCCAGCACTAGGCACTGATGGTTTATTCTTTTAAACACCACCCAATGCCAGAAATGTTTGCCATTTTCTTCATGGTACTTGATGGCAAGCAATGCCAGGGCGGGCAAAGCATCCCAGGAGGTAAACGGGGTTTCACCAGCAGAGGTGTGGACGCCAGCCTGGTCTAGCATCCGCCTGACATACTGGGTGTCAGACCATAGCGAGGTATCTGCTGCCTGAATCCCCAACCTATTGGCAATCTCACGCATTTCTGCATAACTCTTGCCGAGAATATTAGCCACTGCGGCAATGCCACAGCCGGTTTCCTCTTCTTGTACGACAACTTTCATCATTCGCTTTCTTGCTGGGCTTTTCGAGTTGGGTACGACAATCACGTTGCTATTGAAAGCGGAACGTATAAAGCACATCTACCGCGCTTTCCGACCCTGCCTGCGATACGACTGACCAATTGCGGCTGATGGTGTAGGTGAGCTTTGCGACGTTGAGCAGGCCGGTCAGGCTTTTTTCGTAGCTTAGGTAGAGCTTGGAGGACAGGCGCTTGCCAAAGTTGACGGTAGAGCTTTCCACATCGCTGCCGCCTATACTGAAGCTGTCTAGTCCGGCAGCGCGGGCCATCCTGGTCTGCAACGGTACGGAGTCGCCCTGAGAGAGCAGGACGCCGGCGGCGAGCGAAAGCATGGCGAATTCGTTCTTCCCTGCCTGGTCCAAGCCGTGGCCCAGCACTAGCCAGGATAGTTTTTCGCTGTCCGGTACCGTGGGTGTGGATACCAGTTTGACGGTAGGCATCTGGGCATTGCCAGTGATCTCGACGCCGGCCTGTACGGTCTGGTTCTGGCGCATGGCAATGATATTGAGGCCGGGATTGTCGACAGGACCGCTGAAGTTGACGATGCCCTTGGTGATGTTGAGCAACTGCCCATAGGCCATGTAGGTGCCACCGACGACGATGGAACCTTCTGCGCGCAGGCTGTTCGGGACATTGCCAGATAGGGTAAGGATACCGGTAAGATAGCCATCCAGCCCGTAACCACGTAGCAGGAATTGCTTGCCGGGATCAACGATGCCGACTACTTCGTCGCCGAGGTTGATCCTGAGTCTGCCGATAGTAAATTGCAGCGGGCTGGTGTCTTCCGCGCGCTCACGTCCAACCACGATGACGTCATTGCCTAGCTGTGGCGCGCCTTCAGGGGCTAGCTCGATCAAACCACGCACAATACGCAAGTCACCGTCCAGCATGAGGTGATTGTCCTTCAAGGTAGTTTTTGCGTTGCCTTTCAATACCAGGGTGCGATCCGTGCGTTCAGCGGCTGTGAAATCATCCAGTAGCCAGTCGATGTCCATTTCCGGTTTGCCCGCGACGAGACTGATACCGCCGCTGGCGTTGATGCTGCCTTTGCCGCCAGTGAAGCGCAGCGTGTCTAGGGTAAGCCTGTCGCCCGACAGGGATGCATCCAATTGACCGTTGGTGAGATTAACGCCTTCAGCAGGCAGGCTGACGCTGAGGTTACGACCACGGATATTGCCGCCAAGGTTAGGGTTGCCGATACTGCCATTTGCATTGATGTTAATGTTGAGCGTGCCATCTGCCTGGACATCGGGAGAGGGTAGCCAAGCAAGACTGTTGATATTGGCCTCCAGGCTGGCTTGCAATGGCGCATTGCTTTCCAGGTTGAAACTGCCCGCAGAGCTCGTAACGCTGGTATACAGCTTGCCTGTGATCGTGCCCAGTTTATTGCCCTGGATATTCGTACTCAGGTCAATCTGGTTATCTCGCATGGTCAACAGCAATTTCACCTCGTTGAGACCGAGTGGCTGTTCGGGCTGGCCTTCGCGTACAACGGTCAAATCGCCGGATTCACGCTGTAACGTTATAGTGCCATTGAGTGCCTCTGCGGCATTAATATCCCATTGTCCCGAAAATACCGGATTACCCTTGAGGTTGGCAGGCAGTGAAAGCAGCATGGGCGGTATATCGCGCAAGGCCAATTGTTCGATACGACCATGCGTTTGCAAGCCTGCAGGGCCTTGGCGCAAGGTATCAAGGCTGATTCGTCCTTGCTTGAATTGCAGGGCGAGGTTGTCAATCGCCAATCCGGTGGTGTCATAGCGGATTGGTGTAGGTGCTTGCAGCTTGATCGGGGCATCTGCCTGGTAGTCAAGTTGTTCCAGGGTGCCTAGCCAGGTACCGCTGTCATCCATGCCACCACTTAGTCTGGTACTGAGTTGTAAGCCTGTACCGTTAGCCTCAAGGTTGAGCACATGCTGTGCACGGTTGCCGTTGAGGGTGAGCTTGCCATTCATGAAGCTACCTTGGTTGATACGTAAGCCTTCGGCATTGAGGGCAGCGTTGAGGTCACCCATGGTATGCAGGCTACCATTGCCCGTGAGTTTACGTGATGTGATATTGCCGGGCAGGCGCAGGTTTTCTGCTAGTAGCTGGAATTGTGCCTTGAGGTCATCTAGCTGGCCGCTTACGGTACCACTAGCTTCGGCCTTGCCACCAAATGCAGGCCCCAGGGCATTGAGCGCGGGCAATACTGCTTGCCAGGCGAGTGTGCTATCCGGCTTGCCCAGGCTGCCGTTGGCAGTAATGCGGTTACTGCCTAGCTTGGCATCCACTTGGATGTTGTTCAGGAGATTGTCGAGCAAGTGTATGTCAGCCTTGGCTTGCAGCGGCTGGCCACGCCACTGGCTATCCAGGCTGTTGAACGTCAGGTTCAGGTCTGTAGTCGGCAGTAGCTTGCCGTTGAGGCTGATGTCGGTGCTCAGCTTGGCATCAGTTGCCTGGCCTAGTGCCTTGGTATCCAGGTCGCGCAGACGGATATCCAGCTTGATCGGCAGGTCACCTTCCAGCGCCACTTCGCCGACAATATCGAGTTTGCCCGCGGCAGGGAGTGGGCTATCTGTTGCCACCATGGCAGGCAGCTTGTCTTGCATGGCAAACAGGTTGCGCATCTCAAAGCGTAATGCCGTGAGGTCGCCCGAGAGTATGGTGTTGAGGTCATAAGGCATGGTGCCTTGTGTCTGGCGCGCCTGGATGTTGCCGGAAAGCGGGAAGGGTTTGCGATTTTGCAAGGAAACTGCAGCCGTGATTTCACCCCAAGGGGTTTCCGCGCGGGACAGTTGCAGGCGGATGGTTTGGCTGTCCGCAGCCATGTTGAGCGTGACATGCTGCAACACTTGGCGAGTGTTGCCGGAGACGATCTCGATTTCATCGATAGAGGCTTGTTCCACTTCTATCGGGAACGGCACCTGGATGGTCTCGGGCAATGCTGGCAGGCTACTCGCAGGCTCATCCGATTTATCGTCTGCTGGCACCTGTTTCATGGTGATGACCAGGCGTTGGGCGTGCAAGCGGTCGACGCGCAAGCGGCCTTCACGCGTGGGCAGTAAGCGCAGGTGGCTGTCAAACTGTAACAGGTCGATTTCCATATTGCCGGCGTCGTAGTGCAGATCCTGCAGGCTGGAACTGAGCTGGATCAAGGCATAGGCTGGCGCAATGCAGGGCAGGAACCATATCAGCAGAGTGATCAGCAGGCGCTTTGCCATCAGAACACGACTCCCAGGTTGAAGTGCAAGCGGTATTCGCCAGTTTCCTGGCCGCGGGCGATATCAACGCCGATCGGGCCTGCCGGGCTCTTGAAGCGTGCGCCCAGGCCATAGCCATAGACAGGTTTGAGGTCGCGGGTCGTGTTGGCGGCATTACCAAAATCAACAAATACCGCCGCGCCCCATGAGCTTGTTAGCCATTGAATGACCTCGATGCTTCCCGTAACGAGGTAGCGCCCGCCAATCACGGCATCGCCATCGGCAACGCCCAGGCTTTGGTAAGCATAACCGCGCACCGATTGATCGCCACCAGCGCGGAACAGGTAAGTGGCCGGGGCATTATCGGCACCACTGACGATGCCGCCTTCGAGCCGGGTGATCAATTGCGTGCTGCGCGTGAGCGGATAATAGGCTTGGGTCTTGGCGTAGCTTTGCAGGAATTTGCCAGTGGCCATGACGTCGAGCGGGGCACTGGTGAACAAGGCATTGAACAAGTAACCGCGTGTGGGATTGAGCTCGTTATCGATGCGGCGCAAGGTGATGCCGTAGGAGATAGTCGCGGCATAGTTGTTTTGTGATTCACTGCCATCAATCGCCACATGTTCGAGCAAATAGGCTGCCCCTACCGTTTGCTCGAAGCTGCGTGGGCCCCAGGAGCGTTTGACGCCGGTGCCGAGGGTAGAAGTTGTCTGACCTTCGATATCGAGGCGGTTGAGATCGGCATTGAAGCTGTCGCGATAACCGTTCTGGTCGGTAGGCAGGCGGATCAGCGAGTTGAGCGATTGGGCTTTTTGTTCGATTTTCAAGGTATTGGTGAAGCGCCAGCCACGATCAAATAGGTTAAGGTCCTGGTAGGTCAGCGTTGTGCGGGCGCCGGTATTGGTACTGGCACCGACACCGATGCCTATCTGTACTGATTGCAGCTCGGTGACGTTGACGACGATAGGCGCAGCTTCCGGGTCGGCATCGTCAGTGCGCGATGTCACCTCGACATTGCTGAAATAGCCGCTGGCCTGCAGTTCAGATTGGAAAAATAGCAGTCGTGCCTGGCTATAGGGCTCGCCGGGCTTGATCGGGTTGATATTCTCGACCAGGCTGCGCGGGTAGCGTTGCAAGCCATTCACCTCCAGGCCTCCAAAGCGGAAAGGTGCGCCGCTATCAATTTCCACCACCAACTTGGCCTTGTTGTTAGTAGCGTCGATCTCGGCTTTGCTGTTGGTGATTCTGGCATTAGGGTAACGTCGCAACATCAGGCCGCTAAGTAGCTTACGTTTTGCGCTGGTCCAGGCATCCTGGCTGAAGCGGCTATCTTGTTTGAGCGTCCAGCTTTCTATTAGCTCCGATGTCGAGGGCTGTTCGTCGCTGCCTTGGCTTGTGATCTCGCCAGTGAAGCGGATATCCACCTCTTGAATGGTGACTGGGTCGCCTGGATTGACCGTGAATTTGGCGCGGTTTCGGGTGCTGTTGCCTTCTGTGCTGGTTTCCAGACTTTGCTCAATACTGGGCGAGAAATAGCCTTCGGTGGCGAGCAAATCCTCAATATTACGTGGGGCGGCTTGTAGCAGGCGATGCCATTCAGCATTGTTCATGCGCGGGTTATTGAGCCAGCGCATGATATCCATGTGTTTTTCCAGCAAATCTTCTACCGAGGAAGGGGCATCAATGTTGACGCTGTAGCGAGTATCAGCGCTAGCTTGGCTAGACCATGCCAGTAAGCTGAACAGCAACCAGGCCTGGATGCAGTAAAGGATGCGACGCAGGCCCGGTGCTTTGATAGGGTGATGGATGGCCGCATGGGCCATCATGGTTGGCAGGCTAGATCGATTTCGCAAGTGCTGCGGCTTTTCCTGTGTAAGTAGCAGGGGTGAGCTCCAGAAGGGCTTGTTTGGCGTCAGCGGGAATCTTCAGGTCCTGAATAAAGGCATGCAGGGATTCCTTGTTGATGCCACCCTTGCCGCGCGTCAATGCCTTGAGTTGTTCGTAAGGGTTAGGCACTCCATATCGACGCATGACGGTCTGGATTGGTTCCGCCAAGACCTCCCAATTGCTGTCTAGGTCTTCTTCCAGGCGTTGCAGGTTGACTTCCAGCTTGCCCAGACCCTTGAGGCAGGAGTCGTAGCCAAGCAGGGCATAGCCCAGCGCCACACCCATGTTGCGTAGCACCGTGGAGTCAGTGAGGTCGCGCTGCCAGCGGGAGATAGGCAGTTTTTCTGCCAGGTGGCGTAGTACGGCATTGGCCAGGCCCAGGTTGCCCTCGGAGTTCTCGAAGTCGATGGGGTTGACCTTATGTGGCATGGTGGAAGAGCCAACTTCGCCTTCCTTCACTTTCTGCTTGAAGTAGCCTTGGGAGATGTAGCCCCAGATGTCGCGGTCAATGTCGATGAGGATGGTGTTGATACGGGCAACGGCGTCATATAGTTCAGCCATGTAGTCGTGCGGCTCGATCTGGATAGTGTAGGGGTTATAGCCCAAACCCAGGCTCTCGACGAACTTGCGTGCAAAGCTTTCCCAGTCGAATTCCGGGTATGCAGACAGGTGGGCGTTGAAGTTGCCCACGGCGCCGTTGATTTTGCCGAGGATTTCATTCTTTGCCAGTTGCTCGCGTTGGCGGCGCAGGCGGTACACCACGTTGGCAAGCTCCTTGCCCAGTGTGGTGGGAGAGGCGGTCTGGCCATGGGTGCGTGACAGCATGGGTACATCGGCCAATGCATGAGCAAGCTCAGTCAGGCGGGCAATGATCTTGTCGATGGTAGGCACGATGACTTCGTCACGTGCATGCTTGAGCATCAATGCATGCGAGAGGTTATTGATGTCTTCCGAAGTGCAGGCAAAATGGATGAATTCACTGACTTCGCGGATTTCATGGTTGCCATCGAAGTGTTCCTTGAGCCAATATTCCAGCGCTTTCACGTCATGGTTGGTGCGTGCTTCAATCGCCTTTACCTGGGCCGCATCAGCTTCACCAAAAGCAGCGATGACTTTGTCCAGCTCTGCGATGGTGCCAGCACTGAATGGCGCGATTTCCTTGAGCTCGGTTTCGGCAGAGAGTGCTTTGAGCCATTCGACCTCGATCAATGCGCGGAAGCGGATCAGTGCGTATTCACTGAAATAGGGGCGTAATGGATCGAGCTTGGATTGATAGCGACCGTCGAGGGGGGAAAGTGCGTTAAGAGGGGTAAGCTCCATCAGTAAACCTTTTTGCATGGCAAAGTGAATGCGGGCAGAGTGAGTGGCTCCCATGTAAGCAACTCAGCCAGCGTTGAAAAAAACGTGATTTTACCTGACATCTGCGATTGACAAAATCATGGATTCACTCAATAGGTTTTTACAGGCGGAATAGCATGTCTGGCGTGCGCCAAACCAGTGCGTGAGTGCGAGTACTGGTGCTCGTTTGCGGCATGAACTCAGTAGGGATTATCCGCAATGTTGGTTAAGCCAATGTGACGATGAGCCTGCAGCGTAAGCAGGCACGTTCCCGATAGGTGCGTCCCCAGGCTTGTTTTGCAAACAAGATTCATTCTCGTAAAAAGGCTGTAAAAACAGGCATGTTCATTGCATGCAGCAAAAGGCTGACGATTTATAAGCCAGTCGCAACACTGTATAATTCGCTTATTCAGGTCATGCAAACCATCCTGGTTGCCATTGGGCTACTTCCATGGATCAAAGCGGTGCGATATAGCAGCACTTACGCGGTTTGCAGGCTATTGCTATCACGACTCAATGGAAAACCATGCTAATTGCTTATCGTAAACATGTAGAAGAACGTGCCGCTGCTGGCCTTCCCCCTTTGCCACTGGATGCAGAGCAAACTGCTGCGCTGGTGGAGTTGTTGAAAAATCCTCCCAAGGGTGAAGAGCAATTCCTACTCAATTTGCTGGAAAATCGTATTCCTGCCGGTGTTGACCAGGCTGCTTATGTGAAAGCGGCTTTTCTTGCCGATATTGCCAAGGGTGAGGCGACTTCTTCATTGGTTAGCCCTGAGCATGCCGTGAAGCTGCTGGGCACCATGCTGGGTGGTTACAACGTGCAGGCCTTGGTGGGCTTGCTTGATAGCCCGCTGGCAGCGCATGTCGTCAAGGCGCTTTCTCACACTATCCTCATGTTTGATGCCTTCCATGATGTGGCTGAAAAAATGAAGGCGGGTAATACCTATGCCAAGACCTTGATCGAATCCTGGGCGGCTGGTGAGTGGTTTACCAGCCGTGCCAAGTTGCCGGAAGAAATGCAACTGGTGGTGTTCAAGGTGGAAGGTGAAACCAATACTGATGACCTTTCTCCAGCGCAGGAAGCCTGGTCGCGCCCAGATATTCCATTGCATGCCAAGGCCATGCTTATCAACAAGATGGCAGATGGTTTGCAAACGCTGGAAGCGCTTAAGGCTAAAGGCCTGCCCTTGGCGTATGTTGGCGATGTGGTCGGCACTGGTTCTTCGCGTAAGTCTGCGATCAACTCCGTGCAATGGCATATGGGCAACGATATTCCCTACATCCCCAACAAGCGTACCGCAGGTGTGGTATTGGGCGGCAAGATCGCGCCTATCTTCTTTAACACTGCAGAAGACTCCGGTGCCCTGCCTATCCAGTGTGATGTAAGCGCCATGAATACTGGCGACGTGATTACCGTGCGTCCTTATGATGGCAAGGTGCTCAATGCGGCAGGTGAAGAAATCGCCAGCTTTGAGCTTGCACCCTTGACCATGCCGGATGAAGTGCGCGCGGGTGGCCGTATTCCCTTGATCGTGGGCCGTGGCCTGACCAATAATGCGCGCCAGTTGCTGGGGCTGCCAGCTTCTGATTTGTTCATCCAGCCAATTGCACCGGAAGACACGGGCAAGGGCTATACCCTGGCGCAAAAGATGGTTGGGCGCGCCTGCGGCCTGCCCGAAGGCACTGGTGTTCGCCCTGGTACTTATTGCGAACCCAAGATAACAACCGTTGGCTCACAAGATACGACCGGCGCGATGACGCGCGATGAACTCAAGGAATTGGCTTGCCTGGGCTTCTCAGCTGATCTGGTGATGCAAAGCTTCTGCCACACCGCCGCTTATCCCAAGCCTGTGGATATCAAGTTGCAGCACAGTCTGCCGGAATTCATTTCCAGCCGTGGCGGTGTCAGCCTGCGTCCTGGTGATGGTGTGATCCACTCCTGGCTCAATCGCCTGATCCTGCCCGATACTGTCGGCACTGGTGGCGATTCGCACACCCGCTTCCCGATTGGTATTTCCTTCCCGGCGGGTTCTGGCCTGGTGGCGTTTGCTGCAGCGATGGGTGCAATGCCGCTAGATATGCCGGAATCAGTGCTAGTGCGCTTCAAGGGCGAGATGCAGCCCGGTATTACCTTGCGCGATCTAGTGAATGCGATTCCTTATGCTGCCATCCAGAAAGGTGAACTGACCGTTGGCAAGCAGGGCAAGAAGAATGTCTTTAATGGCCGTATCCTGGAAATCGAAGGCTTGCCTGATCTCAAGGTGGAGCAGGCGTTCGAGTTTGCCGATGCATCCGCTGAGCGCTCTGCTAATGGGTGTACCGTGCACCTGAACAAAGAGCCGGTCATTGAGTTCCTCAAGTCGAATATCGTGTTGATGCAGAACATGATAGACAACGGCTATGAAGATGCACGTACGCTGCAACGCCGCATCGAGGCGATGGAAGCCTGGCTGGCCGCCCCGCAATTGCTGGAAGCCGACAAGGATGCGGAATACGCCTATGTGCTCGAGATCGACCTCAATGAGGTTAAGGAGCCATTGGTGGCTTGCCCGAACGACCCGGACGACATCAAGCCATTGTCTGCGGTGGTGGGTGACAAAATTGACGAAGTATTCATTGGTAGCTGCATGACCAATATCGGCCATTATCGTGCGGCTGCCAAGGTGCTGGAAGGTGCGGGAGGTATCCCGACCCGCCTATGGATTGCACCGCCGACGCGTATGGATGAGAGCCAGCTGCGTGATGAAGGGGTTTACTCAGTGTTTGGTGTAGCGGGTGCACGTACCGAAGTGCCTGGCTGCTCCTTGTGCATGGGTAACCAAGCGCGTGTGGCAGACAAGGCTACCGTGTTCTCGACCAGCACCCGTAACTTCGACAACCGCATGGGCAAGGATGCCCGCGTCTACCTTGGTTCTGCCGAGCTGGCCGCCGTATGTGCGCGCCTGGGACGTATCCCTAACCAGCAAGAGTACCTGGATACCGTAGGTGACAAGCTCAGCAAAAATGCTGACAACATCTACAAGTATTTGAACTTTGACCAGATGCCAGAATACGCCAAGAAGATTATCCCGATCGCTGAAGTGGCAAGTTAAATTGCTGTCTTCCTGACAATAAGCCGCTTAAAGCGGCTTATTTTTTGTTTATTGTTACTGCCATCAATCGGCAGGCTGTGCCCACACGGCAAATTCATTGCCACTTGGCTCCGTAAAATGAAAGCGCCTGCCACCAGGGAAAGAGAACACGGGCTTGATAATGCTGCCGCCAGCATGCTGGATTTTTGCCTGGGTTGCTTCCAGTTCTTCACTGTAAAACACTAATAGCGCGCTGCCGTGATCAGTGCTTGCACGCAACTCTGACCTGAAGAAACCACCCTCAAGGATATCGTTCTTGAACGCAATGTAATCATGGCCAAAGTCTTCAAAAGTCCAGCCAAATACCTGCTGGAAGAAGGTCTTGGTGGCTGCTAGATTATGGGCTGGGTATTCGACATAATTGATTTTCTCATGGTTGGACATCGATGATTCCTTGGGGATGAGTCTGGTTGGCGTGATGTTAGTGCACGTAAAACACATGCAGTTTTAAGGTAAAACTAAAGTCTGGCAATCACAGCGAAGGATATCGGATGCGACATATTCGTTATATACCAGTGTTGCTTATCTTTTTGTATCCAGAGGTAGGCATGCTAGCCGCGGAGTTACCTAGGCAATCCGTGCAAATTGATTATATCCAGCCGGAGCAATTTACCGATATTGCCAGCACAGAGCATGGGCCACCTAATCAAAGCTATCTCGACCAGTTGAGCAAGCACATCATGAAAAAAGCGGCGAGCTATCTTGCACAGGATGAGCAATTGAGCATCGCGATCACGGATATCGACATGGCAGGTAGTTTTGAGCCATGGAATACGCCGGGAAATGATATCCGCATGATCAGGCATATCTATCCCCCTAGGATATCGTTGAGCTATCAATTAAAAAATGCCGGAGGCAATGTGCTTGCGCAGGGCGATGTGCATTTGACCGACCTGAACTATCAATTCAATTCCACCTTGAATAGTGCTGACGCCATGCGGTATGAAAAAGCCCTGGTCGATGAGTGGCTGGAAAAACTATTCGCAGGCCGACCAGCGCCACAGGGAGATTAGCCTGTGTTTTTCAGCTTACGCCATAAGGTGGTGCGGCTGATACCCAAGGCCTGCGCCGCTTGCGTGAGGTTGCCATGATGGCGGGCAATCACGGCCTGGATTTCGTCTACATCCCACTGGCGCCGCCTGCTGCCTGAACTTGTATGATGCTGGATATGGTTGCTTGCTGCCGTTTGCATGAATTCGCCAGGCAAGTGTTGCAGGTCTATCATGCTGTTGTTTGCCATCAGCCAGGCATAGCTCAGCACATTGCGTAGCTCCCTCACATTACCCGGCCAGTCATATTGCATCAGCCGCTGCATGGCTTCGTGACTGACCTGTGGCGTGGCAGTCCCGTGGACTTGTTCTTGCAGCAGGTGCTTGGTCAGCAAAGGGATATCATGCTGCCGCTCACGCAAAGGTGGCAGGAAGATCGGGATGACACGCAGGCGATAAAGCAGGTCATGGCGAAAGCGCCCGGATTTCGCCTCCTCGCGCAATGCCCGATGGGTCGCAGTAATAATGCGCACATCGGCAATGAGCCTGCGCTCGCCACCTAGCGGGGTGAACTCTCCTGTTTCCAGTACGCGTAACAGCTTGGCTTGCAGGTCTAGCGGGATTTCTGCAATCTCATCCAGAAATAGCGTACCACCGCGCGCCTGCTCGAAGACACCAATATGCTGGCGTATGGCGCCGGTGAACGCCCCCTTGGCGTGCCCAAACAATTCACTTTCCAGGATGTTGGGGTTGAGCGCTGCACAGTTGATGGCAACGAAAGCCTGTCCCTTGCGCGCACTTTCTTCGTGGATGGCGCGTGCGACTAGTTCCTTTCCGGTGCCGGATTCACCGCGTACCAGCACCGGCAGGTCAGTCTGCGCGACCCGGCTGATCATGGCGAAGACATTTTGCATGAGTGGATCATGGCTCATCATGCCGTGATAAGGTTTACCTGGTACCGGGGGGGCTGTTTCCACTGCTGGTATGGCAGGATAGGCAATCAGCACGGCAATGCCGCCATCGAATCGCCCCTCATTATCAAACAACGGCATGGTGTATTTCTTGACGACGCGCGGCTGGCCGCCAGCCGTTTGCAAGGTAAGGATGCGGCCTTCTGGCTTGTCATTCGCCGTGACTTCATAAGCTGCCTGGCAGCTATCGCAATGCTCGCCTGATAGTCCAGCCTGGCTCATGACATCTTCTGCCGGGAAGCCCAGCAGTTTTTCAGCACCGGGGCTCCAGTATTGAACGCTGCAATCGCGGTTGACCGTAATCACTGCGGCATCTGGCATGAGCTGGGCGATTTGGGCTGCAAGCGGCGTAGACATAATGACATGGTGTTTCATATTGGTGTTTCATTTTTATATCATGAAACATATTTGATATGTTTCATTTTGATATTTATGAAACGTTTATTCGTGAATGAATGCTTTTGTTCATTGATTATTAATAACAAATGAATATGGCATCGTTTTTGCTGAATCAATCGTATCTATTCGTTTGGAGCGGCATATCATGTTCAAGCAGTTTTTCGAGCCGGAGAGTTCAACCTATACCTATTTGCTAGGTTGCGAGAAAACCCGGCAGGCTGTGCTGATTGATCCTGTGGCATCTGAGGTGGGAACTTATATTGCCGACTTGCAGGCTAATGGCTACAAGCTGGTATACACCATGGAAACTCATGTGCATGCAGACCATGTGACTGGCGCTGATCTACTGCGGCAGCGGCTGGGCAGCAAGAGCGTGGTGCACCGGGATGCAGGCGCGATGTGTGGTGATCTGTTGGTGACGGATGGCGTTCACCTGATCGTGGGGACATTGGATATTGAGGTGCGCCATACACCAGGGCATACCAATGGCTGCGTCAGTTATGTTTGCGCTGACAAGGTGTTCACCGGCGATGCCTTGCTGATTGATGGTTGTGGTCGCACTGATTTCCAGATGGGTAATCCCGGGCAGCTTTACGACAGTATACAACGGCAAATCTTCAGCCTGCCGGATGATACCAAGGTCTATCCCGGCCACGATTATCATGGCAGGTTGTACTCGACAGTGGGGCATGAGCGCCTGCACAATCAGCGCCTGGGAGGTGGTCGTAGCCGTGAGGACTTCATTACCTTGATGTCCGAGCTCAAGCTGGCTTACCCCAAGAAGATTGATGTGGCCTTGCCTGCCAACCAGGCATGCGGGCGTTTATCCTGATCAACAAGGCGATTGTTGATTGATTGAACCCATTAGAGCGTGTATGAAAATAGAAAAAATAGCAGCAGGCCTCAGCGTGAGCGGGCAAATTTTCCCCCAAGATATCGAGCCGCTGGCAGCGGCTGGTTTCAAGACTATCTTGTGTCATCGGCCAGATGGCGAGGGGGCAGATCAGCCGACATTTACTGAACTGGATGCCCTGGCAAAGCAGGCAGGTATGGAGATGCGGTATTTACCCGTCGAAAGTGGCAAGGTATCGGACGAGGATGTGCAGGCATTTTCCCAGGCTTACTCCAGCATGCCCAAACCAGCATTGGCCTATTGCCGTTCTGGCATGCGGGCCGTGACGTTGTGGGGCTTGAGCCAGGCTCCCACTCTGGGGCTGCAAGCGGTGCTTGCCAGCGCAAAAGCTGCCGGTTATGACTTAAGCGGGTTGACTTACCGGCTGGCGGGCGGAGGCGAAATGCCAGCCAATATGAGTCATCACCAAATCGTGATCGTGGGGGCGGGGGCGGCTGGTATTGCCACAGCATCGAGCTTGCTGGCACGTGACCCTGGCCTGGATATTGCCATCATAGACCCGGCAGAGATTCATTATTATCAACCAGGATGGACCATGGTCGGCGGTGGTGTTTTTCGCCCAGAAACCACGGTACGTACCATGGCGTCAGTGGTTCCTACCCAGGTGAAGTGGATCAAGGCGGCAGTCGCCGCATTTGAACCGAATCATAATCGCCTCTTGCTGGAAGGCTGCAAGCCGCTGAGTTATGACGTCTTGGTGGTGTGCCCTGGCATCAAGCTCAATTGGCATGGTATTGAGGGGCTGGTGGACACCTTGGGCGAAAACGGCGTGACGTCCAACTATCGCTACGATCTCGCTCCTTACACCTGGCAACTGGTGAGCCAGATGCAGCGCGGCAAGGCTGTATTCACCCAGCCACCCATGCCCATCAAGTGCGCTGGCGCACCACAAAAGGCCATGTATCTATCGGCAGATCATTGGCGACGTAGCGGGCATTTATCCAATATGCAGATCGACTTCTACAACAGTGGCCCTGTGTTGTTCGGGGTGAAGGAATATGTGCCCGCGTTGATGGAGTATGTGGAGCGCTACGATGCGCATCTGCATTTTGGTCATCGCTTGACCAAGGTGGATGGCAGGGCCAAACGTGCCTGGTTTGCCGTGACAGAGGCTGATGGAGCGCAGCGTACAGTAGAAACAGGGTTCGACATGCTGCATGTGGTGCCACCACAGCAAGCGCCTGATTTCGTCAGGGCCAGCCCCCTGGTTGATGCTGCTGGCTGGGTTGATGTTGATCAATATACTTTGCGGCACAAGCAATACGCCAATCTGTTTGCCTTGGGTGATGTGACCAATGCCCCGAATGCGAAGACCGCAGCGGCGGCCCGCAAGCAGGCCCCCGTAGTGGCAGAGAATGTGATCGTCGCATTGGCGGGGAAAGAGATGCAAGCAATCTATGATGGCTATGGTTCATGCCCATTGACAGTGGAGCGGGGCAAGATCGTGCTGGCGGAATTCGGCTATGGCGGCAAGTTGTTGCCCAGCTTCCCGCGCTGGTTCATCAATGGGCAGCGGCCATCACGCTTGGCATGGTGGCTGAAGGAGAGAATATTGCCACCCGTGTACTGGAAAGCCATGCTCAAGGGGCGCGAGTGGCTGGCGGGGCCTGCCAAGCCAGTTAAGTCCGATGACTAAAACAAGCACAATGTTGCGTGAGGAGTAGGGATGATGAAAGCCAACGTAGGTGGGGTTGATCGTGCATTACGCATATTGATTGGGCTGGGGTTGATTGCCTGGACAGTATTTTTTCAAGGGCCAGTGTGGGCTTATGTTGGCGTATTGCTCTTGCTGAGCGGCCTGCTGCGTTGGTGTCCTGCATATTCCTTATTGGGAGTATGTACGTGCAGGAGCAGCGACAAGTGATACTGGATTGGGCAAGTGCCACGCCTGTCAGCGCATTGGCTGGTGGCGTGTTGATTGGGGCAGCATCAGCGTTGCTATTAGTGTTTAACGGCCGTATCGCGGGTATTAGTGGCATTCTTGGCGGGTTGCTCAAACCTACCGCATCAGATAGCGCCTGGCGGGTTTGTTTTTTACTTGGGCTGGTGGCTTCCCCGTGGGTGTATTCGCAGGCGTTTGCCTTGCCTGTGGCGCAAGTTTCGCAAGGTGCGGGCTTGCTCATCATCGCTGGTTTATTGGTCGGGTTCGGTACCAGGTTGGGCGGAGGCTGCACCAGTGGTCATGGTGTATGCGGCATTGCCCGGCTGTCGCCACGCTCAGTCGTGGCAACGATGGTATTCATGGCAACGGCGATGTTGACGGTTTATTTTCGGCATTGGATGTAAGGGGGCAAGCATGTATTTGATCACGGCATTGCTGGCTGGTCTCTTGTTTGGGGTCGGGCTGATTGTCTCTGGGATGACCAATCCACAAAAAGTCCTCGCTTTTCTTGATGTGACAGGAAAATGGGACCCATCCCTGGCATTTGTCATGCTTGGGGCTATCCCGGTGATGGCACTGGCTTACAGCATGATGAAAAAGCGTCACCATACTTGCTTGGGGCAAGAGGTGCAGGTCCCGACCAAGCGGTTGATCGATGCCCGCTTAGTCCTGGGGGCAGTCATATTTGGCGCTGGCTGGGGCTTAGTAGGCTATTGTCCTGGCCCTGCATTGGCCAGTCTGTTGACCGGGTGGATGAGCCCTGTGATCTTCTCAATCGCCATGGTGGTGGGGATGTGGCTGCATCGGATGTTGTCTGGCATGTGGAAGTAAGCCATGTTGACCTTGTGTCTGTTAGGCATCGTGGTTGGGCTCCTGATGGGCTTGACCGGCGCAGGTGGCGGAATACTGGCGGTGCCATTGCTGGTGTTTTTTACCGGAATTCCCGTGACTACGGCTGCGCCACTTGCACTCACTGCCGTGGCAGTTGCAGCCAGTATTGGTGCCTTGGCTGGATTGAGGCAAGGCATGTTGCGCTATCGTGCGGCGTGTGTGATGGCAGGGATTGGGGTTGTGATGGCACCCTTGGGTTTATGGGTGGCGCATCAACTGGATAACCGTCTGCTGATGTGCGTATTTGCACTTTTGTTGCTGGTGGTTGCCGCAGAAAATCTTGTCCAGAAAAATCGGCTGGCCAGTGTGGAGCGTCAGGCTTGCCTGATTGACCCAGCTACTGGCAAGTTGCGCTGGACCAGTCGATGTTCGCTCTCGTTAATGGGGGCAGGTGGGGTGGCAGGATTTCTCTCTGGCCTGGTAGGGGTGGGCGGTGGCTTTGTCATTGTGCCTGCGCTGGGCAGGCTTTCCAATTTGGGTATGCATTCGGTTATTCCCACTTCACTGGCGGTGATTGCGCTGGTGTCATTATCCAGCCTGGGTAGTGCATTGCTGTGGGGCAGCTTTGATATTCGACTGGCGTTGCCTTTTGTCGCTGGGGCCATGCTGGGAATGCTGGCGGGGCGTCGATGGACGCAATGCTTGACGGCAAGATCGTTGAAAAGAGGTTTTGCTGTTGTCGCGGCTACTGTAGCGGTGATGATGGTGGTCAGGGCAATCTCTTGACCGCACTCCAGGCCTTGATAAGGCCTGGAGTGCGTTGGCTTAATGCTCTTTGTGGCTATCGGGATGCGCCATGATGCGGTCTATCCAGGCGATGGAGACGGCAGAGGCGATAAAGGCCATATGAATAATGGTTTGCCAGATCAGGGTCTTGTCATCCAGATTCTCGACGTTGATGAACGTCTTGAGCAGGTGGATGGAGGAGATGCCGATGATAGACATTGCCAGCTTCACCTTGAGCAGGTTGGCGTTTACATGGGATAGCCAATCGGGTTCATCCGGGTGGCCATTCAGGTTGAGGCGGGAAACAAAGGTTTCGTAACCGCCGACAATCACCATGATCAGCAGATTGGAGATCATCACCACGTCGATCAGGCCTAGCACCATGAGCATGATGTCGGCTTCGTGCAGTTGCGGCAGGCGCTCGATGAGGTGGCCCAGCTCCTGCATGAACAAGATGACATAGACGATTTGTGCCACGATCAAGCCCAGGTAGAGTGGCAATTGCAGCCAGCGGCTACCAAATAGCACGGCGCTAAGCGGGCTCATTCTGGCGGGGCGTTGCGGTTGTGGAGATGACATAGGGTATTTCCTTTCGTGCTAGAGGCTATTCAAGGCGGTAATCGTTAGGAAATGTGATGATCCAGCGTATATTCAGCGCCATCATCTACTGCCAGCTTCTCCACCATATAAGGCAGGGTTTCTTGCAGGATAGCTGGCAATGTCCAGGGTGGGTTGATCAAGAACATGCCGCTACCATGCATGCCAAATCCATCAGGTGACGGCGCATGGATGCTGAGTGTGGCATGTAGCCAGCTTGGTGCGCCGAGCTTGGTCAACCTGTCGGCGAGCAATTCCACTTCCGGGCGTTGCAGTAATGGGTACCAGAGCAGATAGGTGCCTGTGGCAAAGCGCTGCAGGCTATCTTTCAATGCCTCGATGACGCGCTGGTAATCACGTTTTTCTTCATAAGGTGGATCTATCAGCACCACGGCACGGCGCGGTGGTGGTGGCAGTACGGCTTTGAGCCCGGCGAACCCATCCTCTTGCTCGATCAGCACCTGGCGGCCTGCAGATTTGAAGTGCTGCCTGAGCAGCTTGGCATCCGTGGGATGCAGTTCAAACAGGCGCGCGCGATCAGTGCTGCGCAATAGCTCCTGTGCGACTGCGGGCGAGCCAGGGTAACGCTTGAGCGTGGGGCCTGGGTTAATCTGCTTGAGCAGGTTAACGAAGGATTGCAGCGGGGCAGGAAGATCGTCAGCTTGCCATAATTGCGCAATGCCTTGCTCGAACTCTGCATTCTGCGTGGCATAACCATGATCAAGCGCATACATCCCTGTACCCGCATGCGTGTCTATGTACCAGTAGGGCTTGTCCTTCTGGTTGGTATACGCAAGTACTTGATGCAGGATAAAGTGCTTGAGGACATCGGCATGATTGCCGGCATGGAAAGCGTGGCGATAACTGAGCATGGGCAGGGACTAAAGAAAAGTGGCGACATTATAAAGGACGGGGTGGATATTGTGTTTATTCATGCACTTCCCGAACCGCTGCTATCGCTAGCCTGTGAGGCAGATATTTATAGCCGCAGCTTTTTAATTGCAGCCATGCCTGCTAGCATTACATCCTTATGGGCGCTCATCATCATCACGGACATTCACACTCGCACGGAGGCAGCCAGCCTTCCTTGTTATTACCATTGCTGCTGATTGCCGGGTTCGCAGTCGTTGAGGCCATTGGCGGCTGGTGGACGGGATCACTGGCATTGCTCAGTGATGCGGGCCATATGGTGTCGGATGCCTTTGCCCTGGGGTTGGCGTGGCTAGGCAGCTGGATTGCGCGCAAGCCAGCAACGCGCAAGCATAATTTTGGCCTGGTACGTGCCGAGGTCATCGTCGCCTTGGTCAATGCCTTGCTGATGCTGGCGGTGATAGTGGGTATTGTCTACGAGGCCTTGCAGCGTATTGCCGATCCGCAGCCGGTGCAGGGTGCTGAAGTCATGCTGATCGCGTTTATCGGCATGCTGGTGAACATTCTGGTGGCCTGGATACTGCATAGTGGTCATAGCAGCCTCAACAGCCGTGCTGCCTTGCTGCATGTGTTGGGCGATCTGCTCGGTTCGGTGGTGGCGATTATTGCCGGGGCTGTGATTTACTTCACGGGCTGGATGCCAATCGACCCCATCTTGTCTATCTTCATTTCTGTATTGATCCTGGTGTCTACATTGCGCCTATTGGGCGAGGTGCTGCACGTGCTGATGGAAGGTGTGCCCTTGCATCTGGATGCACAGGCGGTTGAGCATGCCATGACCGTGAGTGACAAGGTACGTGGTGTGCATCATCTGCATATCTGGTCGCTATCATCTGAGAAAACCGCGCTGTCGGCACACGTGGTGCTGGAAAATATGCATGACTGGCATGAGGTATTGAATAACCTCAGCCATATGCTGCACGAACGTTTCAATATTGAGCATGTGACCTTGCAGCCAGAGGTCGGCACGGCGCATAGCGATGCCAATGCCAACTGCTGGCTGACGAGCAATACCGAGCATGTGCAAGACCACAGCCATGAGTGCGATGGGCATCATGATGACCACGATCATGAGCACACCCACGCACATGGTCATCACGCGCACTGACATCCCGACTACCCAAGCAGGAGAACGAACAAATGCCCTATGTTGATATTAAAGTGGCTGGTACATTGACCCGCGAGCAAAAAGCCAAGATCGCTGAAGAAGTCACCGATACCCTGGAGCGTATTGCCAAGAAACCCAAGTCTTATACCTATATTACGTTCACCGAAGTGGCAGGTGAAAACTGGGCTGTGGCTGGCGATCTACTGGACAGTGATTAATTTAATGACCTTGCTTTCCTGGGTGGCTGCCAGCCGCCTGATAGCTATGATTGCTTATGTTTGACCCAAAACCGGTACTGAAAAACCTGCCCAACCTGCCTGGCGTGTATCGCATGATCAATGCCCAGGATGAAGTGATCTACGTGGGCAAGGCGCGTGACCTCAAGAAGCGTGTTTCCTCTTATTTCCAGAAAAACCTGCCCTCTGCGCGCACGCGCTTGATGGTGTCCAATATTGCGCGTATTGAAACCACGGTGACGCGTTCCGAGGCTGAGGCGCTACTGCTTGAGAACAATCTCATCAAGGGCTTCATGCCGCGCTACAACGTACTGTTCCGCGATGACAAGTCTTACCCCTATATCGCCCTAACCGGGGATGCCTTTCCGCGCCTGGCTTTCCACCGCGGTGCACAACGCAAGGGCAACAGCTATTTTGGCCCTTTCCCTAATGCAGTGGCGGTACGCGAAAGCATCCAACTCTTGCAGAAGGTATTCCGCCTGCGTACTTGCGAGAACACCGTGTTCGCCAACCGTTCCAGACCATGCCTGCTGCACCAGATTGAGCGCTGCACCGCCCCTTGCGTCGGTTTCATTACGGAAGATGATTACCGCCGTGACGTGATGCACGCGAGCCTGTTCCTGCAAGGCAAGGAGCAGCAGGTGATGGACGAGCTTGGCGATAAGATGAACGAGGCCGCAGAGCAAATGGAATACGAACTTGCGGCTGTCTACCGTGATCGTATCCAGAGTTTGCGCCAGGTGCAGGCCAAACAGTTCGTCAGTGATTTCAATGTCAGTGATGCGGATGTGATTGCTTGTGCTGAACTACAAGGCCAATGGTGCGTGAACTTGGTCATGATCCGCGGCGGCCATCATTTGGGTGATAAGAGCTTCTTTCCCAAGAATGCCGATGGCGCTGATCTGGAAACCACCATGGAGGCGTTTCTTGAGCAGCATTACATGGCAGGCGCAATACCGCCGTTATTGATCGTGGGTGCTGCCCTGGAAACCGCGGCGATGGAGGAAGTGTTCAGCGAGCATGTCGGGCGCAAGGTCAAGATCAACACCAATCCCATTGGCGATAAACGTGTATGGCTCAAGATGGCACAAACCAATGCAGAGTTGGCTCTCAGTCAGCGCGTGGCTCAACAGGCCAACCAGCAGGCCAGGTTGATCGCGTTGCGCGAGGCACTGGATTTGCCTGAAGGCACAGAGCGCATTGAATGCTTCGATATCAGTCATACCATGGGGGAGGCCACGGTGGCTTCCTGCGTGGTCTTTGACAAGGGCAATATGCAGAATTCCGAGTATCGCCGTTACAATATCACTGGCATCACGCCGGGCGATGATTATGCGGCGATGCGCGATGCCCTGACCAGGCGCTACCGTAAAGTCGCTGCGGGTGAGGGTAAACGCCCTGACTTGGTGTTTATTGATGGTGGCAAGGGGCAGTTGGGCGTGGCGGTTGAGGTGATGAATGAAGTCGGTCTGCTGGATATCCAGTTGGTCGGCATTGCCAAGGGTGAAGAGCGCAAGCCGGGACTGGAGCAGATGTTCTTCCCCGAGCGTGAAGAGCCGGTAGGCCTGAAAAAAGATCACCCAGGCTTGCACTTACTGCAGCAGATTCGAGATGAGGCGCACCGCTTTGCCATTACTGGACACCGTGCCAAGCGGGGCAAGGCACGCATGCATTCCAGCCTGGAAGATATCAGCGGCATAGGCGCCAAGCGTCGCAAGAGCCTGTTGACCAGATTTGGTGGCCTGGATGGCGTCAAGAATGCCAGCGTGGATGAAATTGCGCAGGTGGATGGCATCAGCCATGCGCTGGCGCAGAAAATTTATGAGGAGTTGCACTGATGTTCTGGAATGTCCCCAATAGTCTGACGGTGATGCGTATTTTATGTATACCGCTTTTTGTCGGGATATTCTATTTCCCGGAAACTACCTTGCCTATGCATGACAAGAATGTGCTGGCTACCTTCATCTTTGCCTTTGCGGCAATTACTGATTGGTTTGACGGCTATCTTGCGCGCGTGCTTAACCAGACGTCTGCATTCGGGGCCTTCCTTGACCCCGTGGCCGACAAGTTGATGGTGGCTGCTGCCTTAGTGTTACTCATTGAGCTTGACCGTGTTGGTGCAGTCGTTGCCTTGATCATTATTGGACGTGAAATCGCGATTAGTGCCTTACGTGAGTGGATGGCAGGTATGGGCGAGCGTAGCAGTGTGGCAGTGGCATTTATAGGCAAGATCAAGACGGCAGTGCAGATGGCCGCTATCCTTTTCCTGTTGTATTTCGATCCACTGGGGCCGCTGGATATCAGTTTTTATGGCGAGGTATTAATTTATATCGCGGCGATTTTGACATTGGTGTCAATGGCTTACTATTTGAAGGCTGCCTGGCCACGCATGAAGGCTGGATAATCAGCCTGAAATACGCTTGACACAGTGCTGAAAATCCTTAGAATAGCGCCTTCTTTCGATGCGGGAATAGCTCAGTTGGTAGAGCGCAACCTTGCCAAGGTTGAGGTCGCGAGTTCGAGACTCGTTTCCCGCTCCAGGATTTAAAGGGGAAAGTGGCAGCAAGCACTTTCCTTTTTTATCAGATGTCCGAAAGGTTAATCTGATACTGTTTATGGCGCGATAGCAAAGCGGTTATGCCGCGGCCTGCAAAGCCGTTTAGGCCGGTTCGACTCCGGCTCGCGCCTCCAGGTAAATGATTTTGCTGTCAAGCAATGCGGGAATAGCTCAGTTGGTAGAGCGCAACCTTGCCAAGGTTGAGGTCGCGAGTTCGAGACTCGTTTCCCGCTCCAAATTAAAAAGGGAAAGCTCATGCTTTCCCTTTTTTCATATCTAGATATCTATCCATACTTTTATGCTGTCACCATGGCGTTTTTGTGCAGCCATTGTTCAGTGCCTGAGGCCGGCATGGGCTTAGAGTATAGATAGCCTTGTACCATGGAGCCGCCAATCTCCTTAATGACGGCCATTTCCTCGGTGGTTTCAACACCTTCGATAATACAGTCCAGCTCCATGTCCCGGCTTAGGGCCAGCAGGGATTTCACGATCTTGAGGCTGGCTGGGTTTTTCTCAATATTGGTGACAAAGCTGCGATCTATCTTAATCTTGCTCAAAGATAAAGCGTGCAGTTGGCTCAGGCTGGAGTGTCCAGTACCAAAATCATCCAGTGTAATGCCGCAGCCTAGTTTCCTGATCTGTTCTGTCGCCCATTTTGCCTGCTCTATGTCGTGCATGACGGCAGTTTCAGTGATTTCCATATCCAGTTGCCGTGGGTTAAATTTGGATTGCTCGATGATTTGCACGATGCGCTGCACGATGTCCGGAGAGCTCAGGTCGTGCGCTGATAGATTAAATGATAGCCGGATATGTGCTGGCCATTTGGCTGCTGCCGTGAGCGCTTTTTCCAGCAGGATGCGTGTTTGTTGATTAATGATGCCAGTGCGTTCTGCTACCGGGATGAACTGAGTAGGGGAGACTGGCCCTAATATGGGGTTGACCCAGCGCGCCAGGGCCTCAAAGGCAATGATTTTTTCTGTCGTGATGTCGACAATGGGTTGGAAGTAGACTTCCAGTTCCTCGGAAAAATCTGCCTTCCTTAGCGCCTGCTCAATACTGGCATCCAGGTGGATCATGTTTCTATGGCTGGTGGAAAATACCGTGACCATGCTGCGATGATTGCGCTTGCCGTGATAAAGCGCATAGTCGGCATGCTCAAATAGATCAGTCGCATTCCCTGCCATATCGGGATAGGTAACTAGGCCCATGGAGGCCGCAATCTGTATCAGGGTATCTGCAATCATGAAAGGGCGACGCAAGGACTCGCACAATTGGGTGCCAAAGAGCAGTAGCGCCTGATCGTCCATTTCTCGCGTAATGATGATGGCAAATTCATCCCCACCCAGCCGCGCCAAATGGGTATCTTCGTCACAAAGCTTAAGCAAGCGCTGGCCTACGGCAAATAGCAGTTTATCTCCCACGCTGTGACCATAAAGATCATTGACGGGTTTGAAGCCATCCAGATCGAGGATGCCGACGGCAAAGCGACTGCCATCCTGCTCTGCCTGCATGCAAGAGGCATAGAGTTCGCTGAAGAATTTGCGCCGGTTGGGCAACATGGTCAGGCTATCGATATTGGCCAAGCGCAGGTTTTCATTGCTCAATGCCTCTGCCTGGGCTTGGGCGTCCACTAGCCGGGTGAAGTCGCGATAATAAACATGCAGGATCATTAGCATGATGCCGGATACCAAGCCTACATTAATGGCCGTTGCGATGAATGTAGGCTTGCCGGTGGAGGCGAAAAAGATGATGAAGCTTATATTGACTACCGCTGCGGTAATGAGCGCAGCCGGGCGTAAGTGCATCAGGCAGAAGATGCAGCCAATCACGGTGATCCCCATATAAAAGGCAACATGGGATTGAGCATAGGCATCACCATAAGGAAACAGCATGATGGCCCAGATGGTGAAGCTTAATGAGATAGGGCCTGCAATCAGAGTAGTGCGATTGAGTGCATGCATGGTCGATGCCAAGCTAGGCTCATGCTTGCGGGTGCGAAACCAGAAGGAGAATCGAATGATACATATCACCGTCAATACAATCGGGTAGTCGAGGGTCAGCCATCGGGGAGCGCTGGACATGTGTGTTGCGCTTAGTATCCAGCTATTGATGAGCAGGATGACATACATCAACGGCAGTTGCTTGGAGAATGCTTTGAATTGGGCCGTGAGTAACTGGGGTTTGTCTTTTTCAATGGAAAAGCCTTTTCTCAGGCAATTCCATAAGTCAGCAGGCCATGCCATGTTACCCCTCCAAAATGATGCGCTTGATGCGTTTTATTTATAGGGAGTGCCTTGAATAGCCTCTTTGCAGGGTTTACGTATCTTCGAAAAGACAGTTAATAGGCTTTCAAGACATTATTGATCAATACGTCAGGGGCGTAAATATTGATCTTATGTAATAGCTAACGGTGTAATTTCGAGGAAATGAATGGCCTACATTTTTTATTTGTGCAGTAGGCAGATGAAGGCGTTTCGAGCGTGTCTGGCCTGCTTCGCTGACGGAGGCAGGCCTATATGGTCAACTAAGTATTCGCGATCATGGTTAAGTCTCTGACAGAGGCTTGATAACGATGTGCGGCAGTCGCATGATCTTGTCTATCGCCAGCCGGGCCAGTGCCCAGGCTCGCTCCTCGCGCATGAGGGCTTTTTCTGATTCTGTGTAAGGCAGGAACTGACCGCCAAATGTCAGGGAGTGGCGCACTGTGTTTTGTTCGTTCATGTAGGCCTTGACCACATCTTGTACGCGCTCTTCACGGCTCTTGTATAACGAGGACATTGCTGTGTTCCTTCCACTGGGATATTGCTGTATCTCTATTCATGTTACATGGCGTTGTTCAGGCCGCGCCAGTGCTTTTCTCAATTTTTGTTTTCTACGGGATGTCATGTGATGGAAGCGGTGGGATTCGAACTCACGAAGCTCATCAAGGATTAAAGAATTCCTACACATCAGTCAGAAGTGATCCGCTGGTGGCAATGGTCGCGGCTGCATACACTACATGAGATATGTCACATGAATATCTTGAGGAGGTACGCATGCGCGTGATGAATACACTTTATTTAATACTGGTACTTGGGTTGCCGCTTCCCGTGCTGGCAGAAAACATAGGGCCATTAACTGGTGATACCGAAGATATGGCGACGACGGGCAAGGTGAAGGCTGCATTAGCCAAGGATGTGATGCTGAGTGCTCTTGATATCAAGGTGAAGTCCGATGACCTGGGTGCGGTCCATTTGAGTGGCACTGCGAAGTCGCAGGCCGAGGTAAGCCAAGCGGCGATTGTGGCAAGGAATGTCAGCGGTGTTGTATCGGTACAGAACGATATCGTGATTGATGCGCCTGACACAAAAATAAAGTAATGATGAAAGGGGATGTATCAAAGCCAATAGGCTGAAATCGCTTATTGGCTTTGATATGTTAACTTGAGTTAGTGCGCCCAATCTATATCGGCAGAGTCACACTGGGTCAATGACGGCTCATCGGCCTGCGAGCAGGCTTACTACCTTATTCCCTGCACTAACTGGAACATTATATACCGCTTAGCGTTGATGCCATGCCAAGGGCGTGCCTTGCTGCGGCTGTTCCCAGCTGCCGCCCAGAGCGCGGATCAGGTTGACCGTGGCGCGTGCGCGCTCGCCGTCCAATTGCAACGTCACCCGCTTTTGTTGGAGCAGAGTGCGGTCTGCATCAATCACTTCAAGATAACTCACTAGGCCTTCGCGATAGCGGCTTTGCGCCAAGTGGCTGGCGCGTTGCGACGAGGCGACGGCCGTGTCCTGCACTTCGGACTGGTTGTCGAGGATGCGCAGGCTGGCCAGATTGTCCTCGACCTCGCCAAAGGCGTTGAGCACGGTCTGACGGTATTTGGCGACGTCTTCCTCGTAGACGGCGCGTGCGCGTTCCAGCCCGGCTTCGCGGCGGCCACCGTCAAAGATTGGCATCGAGAGCATGGTGCCGATCAAGGGGCCGAGCAGGAAGGTACGGTTGGACCACTCGAACAGGCTGCCCAGCTCGGAGGATTCGTAACCGAGCGCGCCGGTGATGTTGAGGCGCGGGAAATAGGCTGCCTTGGCGACGCCGATGCGCGCATTCGCCGCCGCCATCGCGCGCTCGGCGGCTGCGATGTCTGGCCGGCGCTCCAGCAACGAGGACGGCAGGCTTGCCGGCACGTTGATCCTGATGCGTTGCAATGGAAGCGCTGCCAGGCTGAATTCCGCCGGGGATTTGCCCAGCAGGATGGCGAGGGCGTGTTCGGCAATCGCGCGGCGGCGCGTCACGCCCAGTTCCTCCGAGCGTGCTGCTGCGAGTTCGGTCTTGGCGCGCGCCAGTTCCAGTTCGCTAATGTCGCCGGCGTCGTAGCGGTGCTGGGTCAGCTGCACGGTCTGCTCGCGCAGCTTGACGGTGTGCTGGTAGATGTCACGCTCGGCATCCAGCTCGCGGATAGTGAAGTATTGCTGCGCCACATCCGCCTGCAGGGATAGTAGGACCGAGCGCAGCAGGGCGGCGCTCTGTTCCGCATCGGCCTGGGCGGCGTTGACCAGCGAGGATACGCGGCCGAACAGGTCTGCCTCATAGGCGAATTGCGCCTGCGCGCGCCACAATGTCTGTTCGCTGCCGTTCTCGGTGCGCTGGGCATCTGGCGATACGCGTTGATGCCCGGGGCTGATGCCGCCGCTCAGTTGCGGGTAGCGGTTGGAACGCTCGTCCTTGAACAAGGCGCGCGATTGCGCCAGCCTGGCGGTGGCGGCCTGCAGGTTCTGGTTGGCCGCCAGGGCCTCGTCCTCCAGGTTGTCCAGGGTGAGGTCGTTGAAGACCTGCCACCACTGGCCGCGGTGGTTGAGCTCCGCCGGCTCTGCAGTCTTCCACTGGCTGGACTGTTCTCCAGTCGCATGAAGGGAGGCTTCCTTGAATTGCGCCGGCGTTGCCACCTGGGGCTTCTCGTAGACCGGGGCCACTGAGCATGCCGCCAGCAGCAGCGTTGCGGTCAATAGCGATAATGTCTTGGTCGGTTTCATCGTGGTGTGCTTTCTAAATAAGATGGCTGGCCACCGGGCCGGCAAGGTGTGGTTTGTGTTCTGTTGCCGAGTGCAATGGACGGCCTCCGCTCAGTTTGCGCAGCAGCACGTAAAACACAGGCGTGAGGAACAGGCCGAACAGGGTCACGCCCAGCATGCCGAAGAACACGGCGATGCCCATGGCGTAGCGCATTTCCGAACCCGCGCCGCTGGACGTCACCAGCGGCACCACGCCCATGATGAAGGCGATGGAGGTCATGAGGATGGGGCGTAAACGCAGGCGGCTGGCTTCAATGGCAGCTTTTACAATCGTGCTGCCTTGCAACTCCAGTTCGCGTGCGAACTCGACGATGAGGATGGCGTTCTTCGCGGACAGTCCCACCAGCACCATCAGCCCGATCTGGGTGAAGATGTTGTTATCCCCTTTGGTCAGCCAGACGCCCGTGAGCGCCGCCAGTATGCTCATCGGCACGATGAGGATCACCGCCAGCGGCAAGGCCAGGCTTTCGTACAGCGCCGCAAGCACCAGGAATACCAGCAGCACGCTGATTGGGAACACCCAGATGCCGGCATTGCCCGCGAGGATCTGCTGGTAGGTCAGGTCGGTCCACTCGAACTTGATGCCGGGCGGCAGGGTCTGCGCGGCTATCCTTTCCACTGCCGCCTGTGCCTGCCCGGTGGAATAGCCGGGTGCCGGCCCGCCGTTGATGTCGGCGGCGGTATAGCCGTTGTAGCGCACCACCATTTCCGGGCCGTAGGTAGGGGTCACCTTGACCAGCGAGGACAACGGCACCATATCGCCCGCCATGTTGCGGGTTTTCAGTTGCAGGATGTCCTCGGCTTTTGCGCGGTAGGGCGCATCGGCTTGCGCGCGCACCTGGAACACGCGTCCGAAGCGGTTGAAGTCGTTGATGTACAGCGAGCCGAGGTAGATCTGCATGGTGTCAAACACCTCAGTTACCGGTACGCCCAATTGCTTAGCCTTGGCACGGTCCAGGTCCACGTTCAGCTGCGGTACGTTGATCTGGTAGTTGGTGAACATGGGGCCCAGCTCCGGCGCCTTGGAAGCCTCGGCGACGAAGGCGTTCACCGCCTTGTCCAGTTCGGCATAGCCCAGCGCGCCCCTATCCTCGATCTGCAGCTTGAAGCCGCCGATGGTGCCCAGGCCCATGACCGGGGGCGGCGGGAACACGGCGATATAGGCGTCCTGGATCTGGCCGAATTTCTCGTTCAGAGATTGCGCGATCGCGGCGGCCGACAATTCCTTGCTTTTGCGTTCGTTGAACGGCTTGAGCGGCGTGAAGACGATGCCGGCGCTAGAACTATTGGTGAAGCCGTTGATCGAGAGGCCGGGGAAGGCGACCGCGTTTTCCACACCGGGCTGCTGCAAGGCAATGTCGCTCATGCGGCGGATGACCTCCTCCGTGCGTTCCAGCGAGGCGCCGCTAGGCAGTTGGGCGAAGCCCACCAGATATTGCTTGTCCTGCGCCGGCACGAAGCCGCCGGGCACAATCAGGGAGACGCCCACAGTCAGGCCGAGCAGCACGGCATAGACGCCCATGGCCGTGCCCTTATGGTTGATGATGCCCTTGACTCCCTTGCCGTAGTTGTCGGAGGCACGGCTGAACAGGTTATTGAATCTGGCAAAGAAGCCGCCCAGCCAGCGGTCCATGAAGCGCGTGAGCCAGTCCTTCTTGTCGCCGTGGCCCTTAAGCAGCATGGCGGACAAGGCAGGGGACAAGGTCAGGGAGTTGAACGCCGAGATCACGGTGGAAATGGCAATGGTCATGGCGAACTGCTTGTAGAACTGCCCGGTAAGGCCGGTCATGAACGCCAACGGCACGAACACCGCGATCAGGGTCAGCGCGATGGCGATGATGGGCCCGCTTACCTCGCGCATGGCCTGGTAGGTGGCGTCGCGCGGGCTCAGGCCCGATGCGATGTTGCGCTCGACGTTTTCCACCACGACGATGGCATCATCCACCACGATGCCGATCGCCAGCACCATGCCGAACAGCGACAGGGCGTTGATGGAATAGCCGAACGCCAGCATCAGCGAGAACGTGCCGATGATGGAGACCGGCACTGCCAGCAAAGGGATGATGGATGCACGCCAGGTTTGCAGGAACAGGATCACCACCAATACCACCAGGGCGATCGCTTCTAGCAGCGTGGTCACCACGGCGCGGATGCTGGAGCGCACGAACTGCGTCGGGTCGTAGACGATGTGGTATTCCACCGATTCGGGGAAATCGGCAGCCAGCTCCTTCATGGTGGCGCGCACGGCATCGGAAATCGCCAGCGCATTGGCGCCGGGCGCCTGGAAGATAGGGATGGCGACCGCGGGCTTATTGTCCAGCAACGAGCGCAGGCCGTATTCAGAGGCAGCCAGTTCGATGCGGGCTACATCTGAGAGGCGGGTGATGCCGCCATCAGCGGAAGTCTTGAGGATAATCGCGGCAAACTCTTCCTCGGTCTTGAGGCGACCCTGGGCATTGACCGAGAGTTGCAGCGGCACATTGTTGGGCGCCGCGCCGATCACGCCGGCCGCCACCTGCACGTTCTGCTCGCGGATCGCCTGCACCACGTCGGATGCGGTCATGCCGCGCTGGGCAACTTTCTGCGGGTCTAGCCAGACGCGCATGGCGTAGTTACCAGAGCCGAACAGGCCAACTTCGCCCACGCCCTGGATGCGCGCCAGCCTATCCTTGACGTTGATCACGGCATAGTTGCGCAAATAGGTCATGTCGTAGCGGTTGTCCGGCGAGGCCAGGTGCACCACCATGGTGAGGGTGGGCGAGCTTTTCAGCGTGGTGAGGCCCAGCCGCTGCACATCGGGCGGCAGCCTGGGCAACGCCTGGTTAACGCGGTTCTGCACTAGTTGCTGCGCCTTGTCCGGGTCCACGCCGAGCTTGAAGTTGACGGTGATGGTGAGGTTGCCGTCGCTGTTGGCCTGCGACTGCATGTAGATCATGTCTTCCACGCCGTTGATGGATTCCTCCAGCGGCGAGGCTACCGTCTCGGCGATCACCTTGGGGTTGGCACCGGGATATTGCGCGCGCACCACCACGGAAGGCGGCACGACTTCGGGATATTCCGAGATGGGCAGCTGGAACATGGCCAGCGCCCCGCCCAGCAAGATGAGCATCGACAATACGCCCGCAAAGATCGGGCGGTCGATGAAAAACTTTGAGATATTCATATTGGATTCTCCCTAAGATGGTTCTTAGGCGTTGACGGCCTTTTGCTGTTTATTGGGGAGGCTGCGGATCGTGTGGACAGCTTCCTCTGCTTGGACCTGGGCCAGTGGCGACTCGCTGCCGGGCATGGCGATCAGATGCGGGCTGACCTGGCTGCCGGGACGCACCCGTTGCAGGCCGTTGACCACGATGCGTTCGCCTGGCTGCAGCCCGCTTTCCACCACGCGCAGCTCGCCATGGGCCGCACCTAGCCGTATCTCGCGGTAATTGGCTTGGTTCTGCGCATCGACCACCAGCACGTAGCGCTTGTCCTGGTCCGTGCCCACGGCTTTCTCGTCTATCAGTAACGCCGGGTGGGTGCTGCCGCTGCCCAGCCTGACGCGCGCATACAGCCCCGGCAGCAAGTCGCCCTTGCGGTTGTCGAACACGGCGCGCACGCGGATGGTGCCCGATGCGGTATCGAGGCGGTTATCGACCGAGCCGATGCGGCCTTCGCGGCTATAGCCGTCCTCGTTCGCCAGGCCCAGTAATACCTTGAGCTGGCTGGTGTGCCCGGGCTGGATGAATTTCAGGTAGCTTTGCTCGTCCACCTCGAGCGCCGCGTAGATGTTGTCGGTAGACACCAGTGTGGTGAGCGGTGTGGAGCTGGCGCCCGCGGAGACGATATTGCCCAGCGTCACCTCCGCACGCGAAATCCGGCCGGATACCGGTGCCGTGATGCGGCTGTATTCCAGGTTGAGGCGGGCCGTCTGCAATGCGGCCTGGGCTGCCAGTAATGCGGCTTTCGCCTCCAGCGCCGCGTTGCGCTTTTCCTCGAAGTCGCGGCGGGCAATGGCGTTGTCGCCGATCAGGCGCTCCGCGCGTTCCAGGTCGTGGCTGGTGTAGTCCAGTCGTGCCTCGGCACCGCTCAACTGGGCCTGGGCGCGCGCGACCTCCGCCTCGAATGGCCGCGGGTCTATGGTGAACAGCACGTCGCCTTTCTTCACCAGGTCACCATCCTTGAAATAGATCTTGGTCAGCGTGCCAGAAACCAGGGGGCGGATTTCAACACGCTCGACTGCCTCCAGGCGGCCAGAATAATCCTGCCAATCGGTGATGTCCTGCTGCGAGACAACGGCAACGTCCACGGTAACGGCATTGCTGGCGACAGCAGTGTCGGCCTGGGCTTCGTGGCTGGTGGGCGACCACAAGATGACGCCCCCCGAGATTGCCAGGGCAGCCGCCAGCAGGGCGGCCAATTTCTTTTGTTGCAGTGGTTTAGACATGATGTTCCTCATCTTCAATGTTGAAATCAAAATTTAGCGCGGCTAAAAAACGCTCCTGTCGTTGTTGCTCTACTTGTACTGTCTGCAGAGCACCTGGTCAGGAACACTTCGCTGAGTTTTGTTAGCCGCTGTTAATAGGTAAACCGGCGTGCCCAGCCTGGCGGCGCAGGAAATCGACTACCTCGCGCAACATGGGCTGGTGGGCGGGCAATTCGGCGTGCTGGACGCCGGCAAAACGCGACACCTGGGTAGGGATGCCGGCCTTGATCAAGGCGCTGGCGTATTTTTCCGCCTCGATATGCAGCACGTCGCATCCGGCAGTGGCGATCATGGCGGCGGGCAGGCCGGCAAGGCGCAGCGATTCCAGCGGTGCGGCATAGGGATGCATGCGTTGCGTGCACTTGGGCAGGTATTGCCGGTAGCGCTGCGCGCATTGCGCCGAGGTGAGCTCTGACTTGAGCCTAGCGGCGTCGCCCAGCAGGGTCATGCTCGGGTCCAGCATCGGCGCGATCAGCACTTGCGCGGCAATGCTGAATTCCCTGCGGTCGCGCGCCATCATGCTCAGGCCCGCTGCGATACTGCCGCCCGCATCGTCCCCTGCTACCACAAGCAGCTTGGCGGACATGTTCAGGCGGCGTGCGTTGTGTGCGGCCCATTGCGCAGCGGCGTAGGCATCTTCCGCCGCCGCGGGGAACGGGTGCTGTGGCGCCAGGGCATAGCCGACGGAAAGGACGACGGCAGGGCAATGGTGTGCGATAAAACTGGCGGGAAAGTCTGCATCGTCGATGCAGCCCGTATTGAAGCCGCCACCGTGGAAATACAGCACCAACGGCACGTTGCCGTCCGCCTGCGCGCGACGGTACAGCCGAACGGGGATCGCTCCCTCGGGTCCGGGGATGATGAAGTCTTCACGGGAAACGCGCGGTTCGTTCACAATCGGTCTGCATTCGCTGATACTGGATGCGACACATTGTGATCGTTGTTGCTAATTTAATAATCTTCTTAAATGTGGAAACACTGTTCGTAATTTACTAACAATTGTGTCCAGCAAGTCATCAGCATGGGTTTATGCGGTAAGAATTACAGAATAGATAATTGCATGTATAGCTGTGTGCACTGCTGTTTATTTTTGAATAATGTATTAATTTGTATGTTGATTGTTAGTAGAATGAAGAATAATTGATATATAAATTAAGACATCTCTATGGATAGATTTCAGGCAATGCAGGTGTTCACCCGGGTGGTGGATGCCAATAGTTTCACGCGTGCTGCAGATAGCCTCGGTTTGCCGCGAACGACGGTGACGACTACCATCCAGGCGCTGGAGGGACTGCTCAAGGTGCGTTTGCTCAACCGTACCACGCGTCGCTTGAGCCTGACCCCAGATGGGGCTGCCTACTATGAGCGCTGCATGCGTATCCTGGCCGAGGTGGACGAAACCGAGGCTTTGTTCCGCGACGTGACACGCGGCCCAAGTGGGCGGCTACGTATTGATGTTCCTGCCTCAATTGGGCGCTTGATTATTATTCCCAAACTGTGTGATTTTTATACGCGCTACCCTGATGTAGAGCTGGTGCTGGGCATGAGCGATCGCCCGGTGGATATGGTGCAGGAGGCGGTTGATTGCGTGGTGCGTGTTGGTGAATTACAGGATTCGACCATGGTGGCGCGACGTATCGGTGCTTTTCATCTCGTGACTTGTGCTGCTCCGCGTTATCTGGAGCAGCACGGTGTGCCACAGAGCTTGGAAGATTTACAGCATCATCATGCCGTGCATTACTTCTCCAGCCGCACCGGGCGGAACATGGATTGGGATTTTGTTGTCGATGGCCATGTGACCGAGGTGAAAATGACAGGGAAGGTAGCCGTCAACGATAGTGAAGCCTATGTTGCCTGTGCGCAGCAAGGTTTTGGCTTGATTCAGGTGCCGCGCTACATGGTGTTACCGCATCTTGAATCTGGTGAGTTGATAGAAGTCTTACCGCAGTGGCAGCCCTCCAGCCACCCGATTTCAGTGGTGTATCTGCATAATCGGCACTTGTCTCCAAAAGTCAGGGCTTTCGTTGACTGGATTGCTGAATTGTTCGGTCATTGCCCGTTGTTGAGCGGTTGTCCTGACAATATGTTGGACAAGGAGTGTCACTTCGCACAATGCGAGCAGGGCAACACCATTCGCGAAATCATTGATCGTAATAACACTGCCGAGGCTGTGTTCTAGGCCTCATGCATGCAACAGCGCGGCGTATTCCTGGCGGACGACCTGATAGCATTCGCATGCCATGCGCTCCAGGCCGGAACGGTTCAGCACATGAATATGGCCTCGACTGTAGCTGATCAAGCCTTGCCGCTGTAGCTTGCCAGCAGCCTCCGTGACGCCTTCACGCCTGACGCCCAGCATATTGGCGATCAGTTCCTGCGTCATGATCAATTCGGTTTTCTGTAGCCTGTCGAGGCTGAGCAATAGCCAGCGGCAAAGCTGTTGCTCCAGCACGCAATGACGGTTGCAGACGGCGGTCTGGGTTATTTGCGTGATCAATGCCTGGGTGTATCGCAGGAGTAAATGCGCAACGGTATGGCTGTGATCAAAAAGATGCTTGAGCGTGCTGGCGCGGATGCGATAGCCATATCCTGCGCTTTGCACCACGGCACGGCACGATGAGGTGTTGCTGCCCATGATCACGGGTGTGCCCACCATGCCTTCACCACCGACAACGGCAATTTCTGCGGATGCGCCGTTTTCCATCACGTAGAGCAATGACACGATAGCATCGGCCGGGAAATACACATATTTCAATACTTGTGCCGATTCGTACAACACATCACCCAACTGCATGGAGTATGGCTCCAGGCTTGCTATTAGTTGCTCCTGATCTACCAGTGGCAGTGCATTGATCAAGGTGTTGTGATGTGGGGTGAGCGGTATATCCATATAGCCTCCAGCCAAGGTGCTGCAATTCAGTATATGCCGATCAATTTAACCTTGAGCGCTCAATTTCCCTGCATTAGTCCGATTGGGCTAATTTTCCTATAAATCATTAAGTTATGTTCGGTATCGCACAGTGGGGAGTTTGGCTGCCATGCATGCTCATCCAACCTGGCGCTCATAGCTGGGCTTATGTAATTTTCTTAAGCATGTTTAATGTGAGAAGGAAGAGAAAATGAATAAATTGACGATGGTAGCTTGTGGAACACTACTAGCTGCAAGTAGCGGGGTAAATGCAGCGAATATCGTGGTGAATGGTAGTTTTGAGGCCGATACTATTTCGGGTGCTTATGAGCAACTGGCTAATGTGACTGGCTGGTACTCTGACGGTCTGTTTGAGATACAGCGTGGCAGCGATCATGGTGGTTGGTCAGCGTTCAATACTGCATACGATGGCGAGCAATATCTGGAGTTGAACTCTACCAACCTGACTTCAATCTGGCAGGATTTGTCGACAACAACAGGGCAGCTTTATAACTTGAGCTTTGCCTACTCAGGCCGTTCCGATACTCCGGGGGGGCTTAATAGCGCACTGGAAGTGTATTGGGGCGGGAACCAGGTGGTTGCAACTTCAGTTACCTCTCACAGCGGATGGGTGATCTATAACTTCAGCAATCTGGTAGCTTCTAATGCGCTTACCACGCTCAAGTTCACTTCGATTGAGCCACAGAATGCACCTTCCTATGGTTCTTTCCTCGATGGTGTGGTGGTCACCGCAGTACCTGAGCCTAGCACTTATGGCATGCTGGCATTGGGGCTAGGCGTGATGGGGTTGATCAGCAGGCGTAAACGCCAGCAGGATCAACATCACCTGTATTAACACCTAGTGGTATACATGCCCCTGGCCAGGCTTATTGCCTGGCTTTTTTCATTCTGTGGACAGTTGTTCGCGAATGGTGGCAACGGCACGATATGATTGCAAGCGTACTGCGAGGTCAAACACATGGCCAGTCACCATTAATTCGTCAGGCATGAGGTCATTCAGTAGTTTCCTCAACCCGGCCTTTACGGTGGTAGCAGAGCCAACCAGCGAGCAAGCCAACATGCGCTCGACGCTTAATTTCTCGGCAGGTGTCCAGTATTGCTCAATATCATCTACGGGTGGTGGCAGTTGGCCCGGCGTGCCACGATGCAAGTTGGTAAAGCCTTGTTGCTGCGAACTGAACCAATAGCGCGCTTCCTCATCGGTATCGGCTACCAGGATATTGGCCGTGACCATGAAATAAGGCTTATTCAACGAGGCTGATGGCTGGAAATTGCGGCGATAGGTATCAAGTGCCTGTAGCAGGAACGTGGGTGAAAAATGCGAAGCAAAGGCAAATGGCAGGCCATGTGCTGCGGCAAATTGAGCACCATATAAACTAGAGCCCAATATCCACAGGGGGATGTTTAATCCGGCTCCAGGCACTGCACGGATGCTTTGGCCCGCCTGGGGCTGGGCGAAGTAATGCTGGAGCTCTGCGACTAAGTCCGGAAAATCTTCCCCATGGGCATGCAGGTCGCGTCGCAAAGCGCGCGCTGTGGTCATATCGCTACCGGGAGCACGACCCAGCCCAAGGTCGATGCGCCCAGGGTAGATGGATTCCAGCGTGCCGAATTGCTCGGCAATCGCCAGTGGCGCATGGTTGGGCAACATGATGCCGCCAGCGCCGATGCGTATTGTCCTAGTGTGGCTGGCAACGTGACCAATCACGACAGAAGTGGCTGCACTGGCAATGCCCGGCATATTATGATGCTCTGCCAGCCAGAATCGTCGATAGCCTAGCTCCTCGGCAAGCTGGGCCAACGCGACGGAGTTGCTGAAGGCCTCTGCTGGCGTGCTACCTTGCACAATAGGGCAGAGATCAAGAATGGAAAATGGAATCATCGCTTTTCAATATCCAGGTGGATGTTGCAGAGACATTGCCATATTCCCATGGTTCTGATGAAAGTAGTACTAGCTCAACAATTTCTGTGGGTAACTTTGTGGGCAGCATGCGCATGAGCTGGCTAAACGGTTGTTATATCATGTGGAATTTGCTATTGCCTATTTATTGTGCAGCCTGCCAACTTAATTTATCTCAGCAGAGAACATACAATAGGCAACGCTGTCATTCTATATGACCTTTGATAATGAAATCCCCACTGTGATGATGCCTACTTTTGATAACCGTTTCCTGCGGGATTTGCCTGGTGACCCGGATACTACTAACCAGTTGCGTCAGGTGTATGGCGCCTGTTGGTCACGTGTGATGCCCACTTCGGTATCCGCTCCCAAGTTACTGGCTTATTCGTCCGAGATGTTGCAGGCACTGGGCTTGAGTGAGGAAGACATTAAGTCCCCGGCCTGGGTGAATGCTTTGGCTGGCAATGGCCTTATCCCAGGCATGGAACCTTATGCCATGTGTTATGGAGGTCACCAGTTTGGACATTGGGCCGGGCAGTTGGGCGATGGCCGCGCGATCAGCCTTGGCGAGGTAGTAAACAGCCAGGGTCAGCGCTGGGAGTTACAACTCAAGGGCGCGGGCGTGACACCCTATTCACGTATGGCGGATGGCCGTGCCGTGTTGCGCTCATCGGTACGCGAATTTCTTTGCAGCGAGGCGATGCACCATCTTGGCATTCCCACTACGCGTGCCCTGAGCCTGGTGCAGACCGGTGATGTTGTGATTCGCGATATGTTTTATAACGGCAACCCGCAGGCTGAGAAGGGCGCAATCGTATGCCGTGTATCGCCCTCATTTATCCGGTTTGGCAATTTCGAGATTTTTGCCATGCGCCAGGATAAACAAACGCTGCAAACGCTGGTGGATTTCACTATTCACCGTGATTTTCCTGAGTTGGCTGATTTCCCCGAAGATGAGCGTTTAGCCGAGTGGTTTGCCATTGTCTGTGTACGCACTGCGCGCCTGGTCGCACACTGGATGCGCGTGGGCTTTGTCCATGGCGTGATGAACACCGACAATATGTCGATTCTCGGCCTTACTATTGATTATGGCCCTTACGGCTGGGTGGATAACTTCGACCCTGGCTGGACGCCCAATACCACTGATGCCGCAGGCCGTCGTTATTGTTTTGGTCGCCAGCCCGAGATTGCCCGCTGGAATCTGGAGCGCTTGGCGCAAGCGTTGTATGCCTTGAAGCCAGAGCGGGAAATTTACGACGAAGGCCTGATGCTATTCGACCAGGCTTACAACAAAGAGTGGGGTGCCGTGTTGGCTGCCAAATTTGGCTTTAGCCAGTGGCGCGATGAATATGAGCCTTTGTTCACCGCAGTGTTCGATCTCATGACCCAGGCCGAGATCGACATGACCGAATTTTTCCGCAAGCTGGCCTTGATCGAAGCCACCCAGCCAGACTTGGACATCTTGGAAAGCGGGGCCTATAGCGATGCACTATGGGAAACCTTCAAGCCCAGGTTCAGTGATTGGCTCAAGCAATATAGCCAGGCAACGGTTGCAGATGGACGTGACCCAATAGCCAGGAAAGAGGCCATGAACCGTGTCAACCCGCGGTATGTCTTGCGCAACTACCTGGCGCAACAAGCCATCGATCTGGCAGATGCTGGTGATAACAGTTTGATAGAAGAGTTGTTGGAAGTGTTGCGCCAGCCTTACGACGAACAGCCAGGCAAGGAGCGCTTTGCTGCCTTGCGACCGGATTGGGCCAAGCACAAGGCTGGATGCTCGATGCTGTCTTGTAGTTCCTGATTTAATACTTCACTTCACATAATATCAAGGGCGAGCGCAGCGATGCCCAATCGCTGCGCTCGCCCTTTGAGTTGTTAGGGTCGTTAGAGTTGCTCTTGATCCAGCCTGCGGCTTGCATGTGTCAACGAAGCAAGCTCGAAGTGTTCCTTGCGACGTTTGAGCAGGCGGGTGATGGTAATGACTGCTACGGGGGTCAAGGCCGCCAGCAGGAAGGATTCTAGCAAGTGGGTCGCGGGTTCATTTGGCGTGGGGAACATGGACAATCCTGCGACCAGTCCGGCAATGGTGCCCATGACCGCTTCTCGCCCGGTATGCGAGCGGCTGAACAGGCCGAAAAAGACCGGGAAAGCCGCCGCCGAGCATAGCAGGTCGGCGAGCAGGAATAGGTAAAGCACGCTGTAGCCCTGTGCAGCAACAATCAACACCGGGATTGCGACCAGCAGCACTAGCCAGCGTGACAATCGCATCAAGCTCGAAGCGCTACGCTTAGGCATCACTCGCCCGATATCCACAGCCACAATGCTTGAAATCGCGCTGATCGCGCTATCTGCACTGCACATCACCAGGGATATACCGAGTGGAATCAGCGCAATGGCCAGCCAAAGCGGGATGTTGGGCATGACCACGCTGAACAGCGCTACCGAGCTATCACCTTGTGGTGTCATCGCCATGAAGGCCAGGCCGAACAAGCCCATGATGAAGATGAATGGCACGACCAGCAAACCACCCAGCAGGAAGCCGTTACGCATGGCAGGGATGTCTTTCGCAGAGTAAATGCGTTGCCAGTTGCCTTGATGAAAGATGCCGGTGAGCAGGATGGCGACGAAGAAGGTCAGCCCGGCCTTGATGCCACCAATATCGTGTAGGTCGATGAGCTGCGGTGCGGTTTCGCGCAGCTTGTCCATGACAGGCACCACGCCACCGGTTGCTTTCCAGCCAATAAATACCAGTGCTGCCAGCAGCGGGATGATGATGACGATCTGCACTTTGTCGGTGAAGATAGAGGCACGCAAGCCACCATAAGTGGTGTAGAGCAACGTGAAGCCGAGCACGATGGCTGCCGTGGCCCAGAGCGGCACTGGCGCAAGGATGGTCACCATCTTGGCGATGGCGGTGATCTCCGCACTCATGGCGATAAATAGGTAAAACAGCATGATGCTGAGTGCGAGCAGATACATTGGCTTGCCATAGCGCGCGATGAGAAACTCGGTAAGGGAGTGGCCATTGGGCATGAGTTCACGCATGCGCTTGCCGAGCGGGATCATGGCAATGCGCGGCGACATCGCGCCAAGGGCATAGCCGATCACCGCGGTGAGGCCGCCCCAGGTAGCCGCTTGAGCTGGCGAGAACAATATCCATGCACCGAGGGAAGAGGCGAGTAGCACCATGACACTGGCAATGGAGCCTTGGCTGTTGCGGGCGACGATGAATTCTTCAAGATTACCGCGATAACGGCGCGAGTAAGCCATGCCGAGAATGGCGAAAGCGGCGGCGAAAAAAATCAGCCAAGCGAGCGTGGCTTGTGTACTGAGCATCTTGTGGTGACTCCTGTAATCAACGAACGACAAGGAGTACGCAAACCCGATGCGGTACTTCCTTCCTTTCGCCAGCATGATCTGGATCAAGTATTAAGGGTCATGGCCCATTGCCATTTCTCAGCCGTGATCGGCTCCCCCAGGATTGAACGGGCCAATAGCAAGTGGCCGTTCTGGTGCCGGATTATAACGACTTTCATCACGATTTTCACAATGCATTGGATGTGAATCGTTCATATTCCGTGCTATGGTTCAACCTTTCGGCACGGGGTGCCCTGATGGAATGGTTTCCACAGGGCTGAGAGCAAACCCGTATACCTGATCCAGATCATACTGGCGGAGGAATGCCTGTCGCAGCCCTGGCTGCGGTGTCTTCCTTTGTCATGATTTACTGCAAAGGAATGACATGAACAATCCATCAGCCCCACAACTCCGTATTCAAGACCAAGTCGTGCTCGTCACCGGTGCCGCACGCGGGCTGGGCCAGCATATTGCCCGTGCCTTCCTCGATCAGGGTGCAAGGGTCGTCATCAATTATCTTCATAGCGAGGCTGCCGCGGCCAGGCTCGTGGCTGAAGCGCCTGAACGTGCATTGGCGATAGGTGCGGATGTGAGCGATGCAAAGGCTGTGCGTTGCATGCTGGAGCAGGCACAGGCACATTTCGCTCAGCCAGTGACGACGGTGGTCAACAATGCGCTGCCGGATTTCAAGTTCAATGGCGATGCCCGAGCTCATGCTGCCGATCTTGGCTGGGAAAGCCTGCAGCAACAGTTCGATGGGGTGGTGAAGGGCGCGTTGAATACTGTGCAGGCGGCCTTGCCTGGCATGTGTGCACAGGGTTGGGGGCGGGTGATCAATATCGGCACCAATTTGTTCCAGAACCCGGTAGTGCCTTATCACGATTACACTGCTGCCAAGGCGGCCTTGTTGTCACTCACACGTACCCTGGCACAAGATTTGGGGCCGGGGGGCATTACTGTCAATATGGTGTCGGGCGGCTTGCTGCGTACAACCGATGCTTCTGCTGCCACGCCAGAGGCCGTGTTTGATCTGATTGCTGCCAGTACACCATTACGCCGCGTGACGACACCAGAAGAGTTTGCCGATGCGGTGCTGTTTTTCGCCTCGCCCTGGTCGCGTGCCGTGACGGGGCAGAATCTCGTTGTGGATGGTGGCTTGGTGAAGAATTAGGGCTGTGGTGATGATGCACATCAATTTATTCCTGTTCGGTTGCGGCCACCACAACGCTGCTTGGCGCCACCCGGATTCCCAGGTCGAACGCCTGGGTGATATTCGCTATTACGAGGAAATGGCCCAGCTAGCCGAGCGTGGCAAGCTGGATGCGGTGTTCTTTGCCGATGGGCATGCGACCAATAACATTACTGATGGGCCGCGCTGGTTCCTCGAGCCAGTGACCATGCTGACAGCCATTAGCCGTGCTACCAAGCACATCGGCTTGGTGAGCACCATTTCCAGCACGTTTTACACACCTTTCCATGCAGCAAGACTGATGGCATCGCTGGACCATATCTCCGGTGGACGTGCAGGATGGAACGTGGTGACGTCGATGTTTGATGTTGAAGCAAGGAACCACGGTTATGAAGCGATGCCCGGCCATGCTGAGCGCTATGCGCGGGCTGAGGAATTCATCCAGGCGGTATTGCAACTGTGGGATAGCTGGGATGATGGTGCATTGCTCAACGACCGCGCGGGAGATTACGTTGATGAAAGCCGGGTTCGGCAGATCAATCACCAAGGCGCACATTTCCTCGTTGATGGCCCCTTGACCGTACCGCGCCCACCTCAAGGTAATCCTGTGCTGTTCCAGGCGGGCGCTTCCGATCATGGCCGCGCACTCGCCGCGAAATATGCTGAGGCGATTTATGCCGTGGCCTATGACCTGCCGTCGGCCCAGGCCTATTACGGCGACGTCAAGGCTAGAGTCAAAGCTGCCGGGAGACAAGTGGATGTGCCTATCCTGCCAGGTCTTGTGACCTTTATTGGCTCAACTGAGGCCGAGGCGCGTGCCAAGCAGCGGGCGCTGGATGAGCTATTGCCTGCAGAAACATCCCTGCGGCAATTACAGTTGTTTATCGATCAGGATTGCATGGATTGGGAGCTTGATGCACCAGTGCCACCCTTGCCGCCGCTGGAGGCCTTTACCGGCCCCAAGGGCCGCTATGCCACCGTGTTACGCATTATTGAACGCGAAAAGCCTACCGTGCGCCAGCTATTGGGCCGCCTGGCTGCGGGGGGAGGGCATTGCACCATGGTTGGCACGGCAGAGCAGGTGGCAGACCAGATGGAGCATTGGTTCCGCAATGGCGGGGCAGATGGCTTTAACCTGATGCCGCCGATGCAACCCGAAAGCGTGCAGGACTTTGTCGATCATGTCATTCCCATCCTGCAACAGCGCGGCCTGTTCCGCCACGATTATGAGCATGCCACCTTGCGCAGTCATCTAGGGCTGGCTAGGCCGGTACGCGTCTAGCATTGTCTTTGTGCCAGAGGATGCTGGCTCTTGGTATCATGCTTGCAGATATAACCGAGAGCCTAATCAATGCACCAGACCTTTGCTATCGACACCATGCTGCACCTGCTCATTGCACTGGGTGCTGGGCTATTGATCGGCGCTGAGCGCGGTTGGCAAGAGCGCGATGAAAACGACTCATACCAAAGTGCAGGCATCCGCACCTTTGCCTTGACTGGCTTGCTGGGAGGCTTGAGCACTTTGCTGGGGCAGCAGATGGGCATGGTCGTATGGGTGACGGTACTGGCGGCATTGATGCTGGTGGTGGGTATTGCGTACGTTGTGGATGTGCGCCGCACTGGTGACCATGGCATCACCAGCGAATTGGCCTTGCTGATCACCTTCCTGTTGGGCAGTCTTGCTTTGTCTGGCTACGTGATGCTGGCAAGCGCTGGTGCCGTGGTGGTGGCCTTGTTGCTCAGCCTGAAAAACGTATTGCATTCCCTGCTCAAGCGCTTGAGTGAGGCCGAAGTTTCCGGTGCGCTCAAGTTGCTATTCATTTCCGTGGTGATGCTGCCCGTATTACCGAACGAGACTTATGATCCCTGGGGCGTGTTCAATCCTTATACCACGTGGTGGATGGTGGTGCTGATCGCCGCGCTGAGCTTCATTGCCTATATCGCCATTCGTCTTACTGGCACACGCTATGGCCTGATGTTGACGGCTATCCTTGGTAGCTTGGTGTCTTCCACCGCCATGACGCTTACCCTGTCACGCTTGTCCAGCAAGCCATTGCAGAATGTATTGTCAGCAGGCCTGCTGGCGACATCAGCTTTGATGTTTCCACGTGTCTTGCTGATTGTGGCCGCGGTGAATATTTCCATATTGCCGCATATTGCCTGGCCATTGAGTGTGATGTGTTTAGTGTATCTTGCCGGAGCCGGGGTCTTCTGGCTAAGGGCTATCAAGGAAGAGCCAGCCAATGCAGAAACACCACTACGCAACCCTTTTGAGTTAAGGCCAGCTATCCGTTTTGCCTTGCTGTTAAGCCTGATCTTGTTCCTCGTTGAGGCGGGCAGGCGCTATATGGGGGATGCTGGCGTTTATTTGGTCTCTATCCTTGCTGGCCTAACCGATGTCGATGCCATCAGCTTGTCTTTATCGCGTAATGCCTTGCACGAGTTGGGGATGAACGTGGCGACGCAGGGTATTGTGCTGGCCGTGATCAGCAATAGTGTGGTGAAGGCAGCTTTAGTCGGTGTTATTGGAGGCAAAGCACTGGCTTGGCGTACTTATCCTGTGATTGGTGTCGCTTTGGCTGCTGGTTTATTAGTGATGTTGCTTACCTGAGAAGTGGCTAGATTGTTCACGGTAAAGGTATTAAGCAGGCAGGAATTTGTTATCATGCCGCCCTTTTTTGCATAAAGGAGCACGCATGGCAGACAATCAGAAAAAAGAGAACAAGGCCAATCTGGTGATCCTTGATCGCCCCATGATCTCCGTAGAAACGACAGAGTATAAGGAAGTCAGGATGACGGTGATTGGCATGGATGGCGCGATGGAAAACATTCGCCAACAGGAGCTTTTGTTTCCCTTGGAGTGTGCTCGTCAGGTGGCAGAGTTCCTCTTGCAGTTGGCTCCACCAGAGGATAAACAAGACAAACCAGTCAAGGCGGAATGATCACGGGCATGATGCATGCCGTGTTGTGATGAAAAAAACTCTGTCCCAAAGCTTGACTTTGTGTACATTCGTACAGTAAATTTTCACCCATGGGACAAGACAAAGACTTTGAATACCTGGGCAAGATCCAGGACTATTTCGCCGAACACAAGACATTGCCGACTTTTAGCCATGTCGCGCAATTGCTTGGGTTTAAATCTAAGAATGCGGTGACATCGTTCGTGGCGCGGCTCAAGTTACAGGGCTTCCTCGACTATGCGCCTGATAAGCGGCTCAAGCCGGGTAGGCGTTTTTTCGAGCGGATTCTGGCTGAGAGCACGGTACAGGCCGGGTTTGCCACACCATCATATGGCGATACCCTAGACACGATGGGTATTGATGATTACCTTATCGAAAAGCCCTCGCAAACCATCCTCATCACAGTGCGTGGTGACTCGATGAAGGATGCGGGGATTTTTAATGGCGATGTCGTGATTGTGGAAAAACGTCCTTTTGCCAATCTTGGCGATATTGTCGTGGCTATCCTCAACCGCGAATTTACGCTCAAGACCTTGGGTAAGGAAGATGGGCAGTTTGTGCTGATTCCTGCCAACAAGGATTTTCCGGTGATTCGCCCCAATGGTGATTTCGAGATTTTTGGGGTGGTGGTGGGGCAGTTCCGCAAATATAGCTAAGTCCACATCGCTTAAGCCACTCTGTATTACGCCTAAAATGATGCCGCTGCCTAGAAAATAGGCAGCGGCATTTCTCTTTATTGCATCAGCAAGTTAATTTTGCCATCCCCAGACTGCCCACAAAGTTATGCACAGATTTTGTGGGGCGCTGTGTATAGACTATTCGCTGGTTTACTGCGCCTGTAGCGCTTTCCAACCCAGCTCTCTCATGCAGAGCAACAAGCCTCGGCTCGCTTTTGCCGTGGTACCTGACATATCAGGCTGGTGTTCCGGCCCCAGCTTTGCCACGCATTGCTGAATATCAGCCTTGAGATTGTCTGCACCTCTGCCAATTTTCCACCATGAGCTCACAGTAAACATATCCAGCGGGCTTTTGGGTGCTGGTGCCGGTGATTCTTGCGTTACGCTGGTTTTTGCGTCGGCAGCGATTGCGACAACAGGTGCTGGTTCCTGCACTGTCGAGGTATCTCGATAGTCATTCTTTAGTGATGCCTTGATGACAGGGTCATCATCATCCAGGTTGTCCTGTGGGTTGTGGAATACCCAGCCATTGTTTTCCATGCATTGTGCAAATGCATTGCCTTGCAGGCCTTGTGCCTGACATGCATTTTTTGCCGTGTTGAGGTCGTGTACGCCAGCGCCTCTTTTATATGCAAATTCACCACCGCATCCTGCCAATACCAAGCATAGGGTTATGGCGGCAGGGATTGTCGTTAGTAATCCTTGATTATTCATGTGTTTTTCCATATTTCCCATGCCATCCCCGGCATAGGCATTGATTGTCGACGAGGCCAAATTACCATGCGGCCTGATTCTGGCATGTACGCAATATGACGTATTTAAGCCGACCCCCTCAATCGCTAATCTGGCAACACGAAAGATTTAGCGGGTAGTTCACCGTTCGGTTTGATGGTTTTTGGTGAAACTTAAATTAAGGGGTAAGGGAAATGAAATTCAAGATGAAGAAGTGTGCATTCATGGTGGCACTGGCAACATCCGCTGCGTTGCCATCCATGAATTCACAAGCTGCAGGCACGATCACTTTCGGTGAAGATAAGTCTATCAGCATCGGCTTGGGCGTGCGTACTGCATTCACCAGCGTTGAGGATGCAGCACCTAATGGTAGCTCACGTTCCAAGGATTTTGATGTGGATGACGCGCGTATCTACATCAATGCTTCTTTCAACAAGTATATCAAGGCGACGTTCAATACTTTCACTACCACTAATGATGGTAGCGGCAAGGATGACATCAGCACCCTGGATGCTTATCTGCAATTTGAGTTCATGGATGAATTCAATATCTGGATGGGTCAGTTGTTGCCACCATCAGACCGTGCCAATCTGGATGGTCCTTTCTTCCTCAATGCCTGGTCTTACCCAGGTGTGGTGTCTCGCTACCAGAACAAGTTCGTTGGCCGTGATATTGGTGTGACCGTCTGGGGTAAGTTGCTCGACAAGCGCCTGGTTTACTCCGTGGGTGCTTATGAAGGTAATCGCGTTTCCAGTTTCAACAATGACAGTGCACTGAACCCCAACCGTTCCGACAACCTGATGTACAGCGGTCGTATCCAGTATGACTTCCTGGATGCAAACAACGATCCAGCCTACTACACCAGCAGTGCGTACTACGGCAAGGACGTGCTCTCCATCGCACTGGTCGGGATGTTCCAGAAGGACGCAGTAGGTATTGCTGGCAACAGTGATGACTACAAGGCTTACAACGTGGATGCCTTATTCGAGAAGAAATTTGCTGCAGGTGTGCTGAACCTCGAAGGGGCTGCTTACAAATACAACTTCAGTGATGCAGCCGTTGCTGCAGATTCCGCAGCAGTCGTTGCTGGTGGCGGTACTTTCACTGGTGCCGTACCAGGCAAGGCTTACCTCGGCTTAGTGTCCTGGATGTTTGGCGATACCGTGGGCTGGGGCAAGTTCCAACCCTATGGCCGTTACCAGAAGTTTGATGCAGACGGCACGATTGGCCGTGATCAGAAAGAGTACGACGTAGGCCTGAACTACATCATTGACGGCCATAACGCCCGTATCAGCACCGTCTACACCAAGACCAAGACTGAGGGCTTGAGCGATATCGACAAGTTCACAGTAGGTCTGCAGTTGCAATTCTAGTTGGGAATGGCCGTCATTCCTGGATGGAATGACGGCCGTCATGAGTTGAGTTTTTTAAGGAGGATGTATAGATGAAGACCTTGATTAAGCTGGATTTTGACAAGCCAGCCTGGGAACAGGACGGCCAGATTCATAATCGTTGGCACCCTGATTTGCCCATGGTCGCCATGGTCAAGCCTGGAGACGAGTTCCGTGTTGAGTGCATGGATTGGACCGGTGGCCAGATCGGCAACAACGATAGCGCAAACGACATTCGTGATGTCGACCTGTTGCAGGTGCATTACCTGAGTGGCCCGATTGGTGTTGAAGGTGCTGAGCCAGGCGACCTGATGGTAGTGGACATCCTGGATGTAGGTACTTTGCAAGATCAACAATGGGGCTTCAATGGCTTGTTTGCCAAGGAAAATGGTGGTGGTTTCCTCACTGATCATTACCCTGAAGCAGCAAAAAGTATCTGGGATTTTCACGGTATCTATACCACCTCCCGTCATGTTCCCAACGTCAAGTTCGCCGGCATCATGCACCCAGGCTTGATTGGCTGCTTGCCATCCCGTGAGTTGCTGGATACATGGAACAAGCGCGAAGCTGAATTGATCGCTACTGATCCTGATCGTGTGCCAGCATTGGGATTGCCTCCTAACCCAACGGGTGCCGTCATGGGGCGCCTGAGTGGCGAAGAGGCCTCAGCAGCAGCCAAGGAAGGCGCACGTACTGTGCCTCCACGCGATCACGGTGGTAACTGCGATATCAAGAACTTGACCAAGGGCTCGAAGATTTTCTTCCCGGTTTACGTCAAGGATGGTGGTCTTTCCATGGGCGATCTGCACTTCTCCCAGGGCGATGGCGAAATCACGTTCTGTGGCGCGATCGAAATGGCTGGCTACCTCGATATCAAGGTCAGCTTGATCAAGGATGGTGTGAAGAAGTATGGCGTCAAGAATCCACTGTTCCAGCCTAGCCCATTGACACCTAACTATCGTGATTACCTGATTTTTGAAGGTATTTCCGTGGATGAGCAGGGTAAGCAGCACTACCTGGATGTACAAGTGGCTTATCGCCAGGCTTGCCTCAACGCGATTGAGTACTTGAAGAAATTTGGCTACAGCGGCGAACAAGCCGTGGCGATTCTGGGTACTGCACCGGTTGAAGGCCATATCAGCGGCGTGGTGGATATCCCGAATGCCTGTGCCACTCTGTGGTTGCCAACCGAGATCTTTGATTTTGACCTGAAGCCGAATGCCGATGGCCCAGTGAAGATCATCACCGGCAACGTGGATGTTGCCAAGACATCCTGATCATAGATTTCTTGATTGACGATTTGAAAGCATAAGGGGAAGCGCCATGCCTATGTATGAATACAGATGTGATGAGTGCGGAGTGTTTTCCGCACTGGGGAAAATGAGTACATCCAGTGAGCCTACGATCTGTCCGGATTGCGGCGAGTTGAGTGAGCGCATTGTCTCGGCACCACGCCTGGCCATCATGGGCAAGGCGCAACGAAGTGCGCATGAACGCAACGAAAAATCTGCCCATGAACCCCGGGCTACCCGCCGCTCTAGCTGTGGGTGCTCTGGGGGTCATACCTGCGGTTCATCATCGACTTCGAAGCAATCCACTCAGGGAAAAGAGAAAGGAAGCCTATTGCAGATGCAAACCAAGAAGACCGCCAGACCTTGGATGCTTGGTCACTAGGGTTCGGTAGTTAATTAGTTGAACACCCCACTTTTTTAGTTTTAATTTCAGGAGAAATCTGATGAGTAAGACAAATCGACGCCAGTTCATCACCAAGACAGGCGCCCTGATGGGGGCAATGCTCGCAGCAGGCATTATTTCTGGTAGCGCTTTTGCTGCCGATACTTCAACCGCCAAGGTCAATACCACTGGCTTGGCTGTCACCGACAAGGTTGTGAAGGTAGGCATTCTTCACTCATCTACCGGCACCATGGCGATCAGTGAAACCGGTTCCATCCAGGCTGAGAAGCTGGCGATTGCCCAGATCAATGCCATGGGCGGTGTGCTGGGTCGCAAGATCGAAATCATTCAGGAAGATGGCGCTAGCGATTGGCCAACCTTCGCTGAAAAATCCAAGAAGTTGCTGGAAAAGGACAAGGTAGCGACTGTATTCGGCTGCTGGACTTCAGCTTCTCGCAAGGCTGTGTTGCCAGTGTTCGAGAAAGACAATGGTTTGCTGTTCTACCCAACTTTCTATGAAGGTTTGGAGCAATCCAAGAACGTCTTCTACACCGGCCAGGAAGCCACTCAGCAAATCCTGGCAGGCCTGGACTGGATAGCTAAGGAAAAGAAGGCCAAAACTTTCTACCTGATCGGTTCTGACTACATCTGGCCACGTACCTCCATGAAGATCGCCCGCAAGCACATTGAGCAGCATCTAGGTGGCAAGGTCGTGGGTGAAGAGTACATCGCCCTGGGTGATACCCAGTTCGGCTCCGTGATCAACAAGATCAAGCTGAAGAAGCCAGATGTGATCTACGCAGCGGTTGTGGGTGGCAGTAACGTGGCATGGTTCAAGCAATTGAACGCTGCTGGCTTGAATTCCAAGAAGCAGAACATGCTGACCATCTCCGTGACCGAGGATGAAGTCCTGGGCATTGGTGGTGAAAACCTGGAAGGCTTCTACTCCGCGATGAAGTACTTCCAATCCCTGAAGAACGCAAACAACGAGAAGTTCGTTGCTGAGTTCAAGAAGATGTGGGGTCCTAAGGCTGTGATTGGTGACGTGACACAAGCTGCTTACCTAGGCCCATGGCTGTGGAAGGCTGCGGTTGAGCGTGCGGGTAGCTTCGATGTAGACAAGGCCGCTGCTGCATTGCCTGGCTACGAGTTCAAGGAAGCACCAGAAGGCTACGTGAAGGTTGATCCTAACCATCACTTGGAAAGCAAGCTGCGTGTAGGTAAGTGGCGTGCTGATGGTCAAGCGGATGTGGTTTACGAGTCCGAGTTGATCAAGCCTGATCCATTCCCAAAGGGCTACCAATAATCACCTAGTGGTTTACATGCAATAAATCACGACAGCCCCGCACGGGGTTGTTGTGACGTGCAGTAGCAGTATGCAGTACCAGAATTTAAATCTGTAAGTAAAAGGCTGGAGGCCGATTATGTTTGATTATTCAATGGCAGAGATAGGCAATATCGTTGTCATGCAGGCTTTCTCCGGATTAAGCCTGTTCAGCGTTCTTCTCCTGATGGCACTTGGCCTGGCGATCATCTTCGGGCAGATGGGGGTGATTAACATGGCCCACGGCGAATTCATGGCCATAGGCGCCTATACCACCGTGTTTCTTTCCCGGGTTGCCGAGACTTACGGAATCGTCAATTACTACTTCCTGTTTGCGATTGTCGCGGCCTTCATCATCGCATTCATCATTGGTTATATCGTCGAGTTTGTCCTGATCCGGCATCTCTACAAGCGGCCGCTGGATACCCTGCTGGCCACCTGGGGCTTGAGCCTGGTGATGCAGCAGTTATTCCGCTCCACCTTTGGCGCCAAGGAAGTCAGCGCTGTGCTGCCAGAATGGCTCATGGGCTCCTTCCAGCCAACACCGGATATCGACATCCCCATCAATGGAGTCTTCGTGCTGGTGCTCGCCGCCGTGGTCACCCTGGGGGTCTTCATCTTCATGTTCCGCTCCCGCTGGGGCCTGCGTGTGCGTGCCACGGTGCAGAACCGTGTGATGGCAGGTGCCGTTGGCATCAACACCAAAAAGGTGGACCGCGTGACCTTCGCGCTGGGCTGTGGCATTGCCGGTGTCGCTGGTGCCGCGTTTACCACCATTGCCTCTACCGGCCCGACCACAGGCTCGCTCTATATCGTCGACAGCTTCATGGTTGTGGTCTTCGGTGGCGCCGCCAGTGTATTGGGAACGATTGCCTCTGCCTTCGGCATTGCCCAGGCGCAATCCATCCTGCAGTTCTTCATGACCAGCTCCATGGGCAAGGTCGCGACCCTGATGGTGATCGTCGGCATCCTCATGATGCGTCCAGAAGGCCTGTTTGCATCCAAAGTCCGTAAGTAAGGTTAGGGGAACAACATGAATGAAACACTCAGCAAAATATTAGGCGGGAAACAAGGGGCCATCGGTCTCGGCATCCTCGCCGCCCTGATCCTGGTGGTGCTGCCACTGGGGCTGGAACCCTTCCGTCTTGGATTGGTAGGTAAATACCTGACTTACGCCTTCGTGGCAGTTAGCCTGGTGTTGTTGTGGGGCAATGGCGGTATCTTGAGCCTGGGGCAGGGCATCTTCTTCGGCCTCGGTGGTTATGCGATGGCGATGTTCCTCAAGCTGGAAGCGTCTGACCCAGTGAGTACTGCGATCCAGTCCACCCCTGGCATCCCTGACTTCATGGACTGGAATCAGCTGACCGCACTGCCATGGTTTTGGGAGCCGTTCAAGAGCTTGCCACTGACTATCCTCGCTATTCTGGTCGTGCCTACCCTGTTTGCTTTCTTTATCGGGTATGCCATGTTCAAGCGTCGTGTCGGTGGCGTGTATTTCGCCATCATCACGCAAGCCATTGCCTTGATCCTGAGCATCCTGATTATTGGTCAGCAAGGTTACACCGGCGGTGTGAATGGTATTACCGACCTGAAGACACTGCTGGGCTGGGATATCCGTACTGACAGCGCCAAGTATGTGTTGTATTACGTCAATGCTGCATTGCTGATTGGTTGCATCCTGTTGTCTCGTTATGTGTTGTCCAGCAAGTTCGGCATGTTGCTGCTGGCGATGCGTGACAAGGAAGAGCGTGTCCGTTTCTCTGGTTACGATGTGTCTAACTTCAAGATATTCATCTTCTGCCTGTCTGCCATGATCTCGGCGATTGGCGGTGCGATGTTTACCCTGCAAGTAGGCTTCATGTCACCTACCTTCATCGGTATCGTGCCTTCGATTGAAATGGTGATCTTCGCGGCTGTAGGTGGTCGTATGTCCCTGATCGGTGCGGTATATGGCACTTTGTTAGTGAATGCGGGCAAGACCATGTTCTCCGAAACCTATCCTGAAATGTGGTTGTTCCTGATGGGGGGCTTGTTCATTGCCGTGGTGATGTTCTTCCCGAATGGCTTGGCTGGTATCTACGACAAATATGCGAAAAAAGTACCTTTCCTGCGCAAGTTGTCGGAAGAAACACCAAAGGCCAAGAAGGCTGAGGCTGTGCCAGTTGAAACCAAGGAAGCAGGGGTGAAAGCATGAGTAATACCGATTTCGTACTGGCTATCGAAGACCTGACCGTATCGTTCGACGGTTTCAAGGCAGTCGACAAGCTGAATATGTACATCGACAAGAACGAGTTGCGTGTGGTGATCGGCCCTAACGGTGCGGGTAAGACCACGGTGCTGGACCTGATCTGCGGCAAGACTAAATCTACCGCAGGTTCGATCAAGTTCAAGAATCGTGAGCTGACCAAGCTCTCCGAGCACGAGATTGTGCGCGCCGGGGTAGGCCGCAAGTTCCAGACACCGTCAATCTACGAGAACCTCACGGTGTACCAGAACCTGGAGGTGTCTTATCCCAAGGGCCGTGGCGTATTTGGCAGCCTGTTCTTCAAGCGCAGCGATGCCGTGGTGGCACAGGTGCACAAGATTGCCAGGGAAATCATGATGGAAGATATCCTCGGCATGGAAGCCGCACTGCTGAGCCACGGCCAGAAACAATGGCTGGAAATCGGCATGTTGTTGATGCAAGACCCCGAGCTCTTGATGCTGGACGAGCCCGTGGCTGGCATGAGCGCCAAGGAGCGTGACCAGACGGCGGAACTTCTCAACCGTATCTGCCAGAACCGCTCTGTGATCGTGATCGAGCATGACATGGAGTTCGTCAAGAAGATCGCGCACAAGGTCACCGTGTTGCACCAGGGCAAGATTCTTGCCGAGGGTGCCATGGACAAGGTGCAGGCTAACGAAAAAGTGATTGAGGTCTATCTGGGCCACTAATGTAAATATGCGGCGCGTTGCCTGAAGTCTCGCGCCGCCAGCCCGGACAATGAAAGGATAGAAAATGATTGAGATTGAAGACCTGACAGTCAGCTACGGACAAAGTGAAGTGATCCACGGCATCAGCTTTAGTGCTGCCAAAAACGAAACACTGGCTATCATGGGCCGCAACGGTATGGGCAAGACCACCTTGTTCAAGTCGTTGATGGGCATCCTGCCGAGCAAGAGCAAGAAGGCCAGCGTGGACGGCGTAGACATTAACGGCAGTGAAACTTTCCAGCGCGTGCAAAAAGGCCTGGCCTATGTACCGCAGGGTCGCATGATTTTCCCGACCATGACTGTGCAGGAAAACATCGAGACCGGCTTAGAGAAGTCCAAATCCCGCCAGATTCCCGAGGATATCTACGCGTTGTTCCCGGTGCTTTATGACATGCGCAACCGCAAGGGCGGCAACCTGTCCGGCGGTCAGCAACAGCAATTGGCGATTGCCCGTGCCTTGGTGACCAACCCTAAAGTGTTATTGCTGGATGAGCCGACCGAAGGCATTCAGCCGTCCATCATCAAGGATATTGCCAAGGTGCTGAATGAAATCCGCAAGATGCGTGAGATCACCATCATCGTCTCCGAGCAGGTGCTGAGCTTCACCATGGAGATTGCTGACCGCATTATCGTCATTGATAAGGGTAATTTCATCCACGAAAACAAGCGCAGCGAAGTGGATGCCGCCAAGATAAAGGGATATTTATCCGTTTAAGCAATATGGTCAAAGCCCACTGGCGGCGTATTGCTGTCAGTGAGGCTTTTTTGTTATCTGAAGTAATGTATTGATATGATGCTGCCGATGGATGATGCACAAACAAAAACGGTGGCATGGAGTGATAAGCGCTGGCAAGCCATGCTGGCACTGGATTTTGCAGCAAGGTCCGGGCGCACGACATTGGTCGGCAAGCGTCATCAAGGGCCCTTGGTCGTACAAAAAATGTTCTATCCTGAAGGTGATGATGTTTGTCATGGCATCATCATTCATCCCCCAGGCGGCGTGGCGGGGGGAGATCATTTGCAATTGCACGCCACACTGGCTAGTGCATCTTCTGCCTTGCTGACGACGCCCGGAGCAGGAAAGTGGTACAAGGCCAATCAATTACATGCCAGTCAGGAAATAAGATTTCAACTAGCGGCGAACAGTTGCCTGGAATGGCTGCCGCAGGAAAACATCCTGTTCGATGGTAGTGCAGTGCATTTCAGTAATGAGATAGACCTTGCAGAAACTGCAGTGTTTTGTGGCTGGGATATTGTCTGTTTCGGCAGGCAGGCACGTGGTGAGCAATGGCAGCAAGGTGAATTGCGACAAAGCATGCAGGTTCGGCGTGAAGGGCGACTGATCTGGAATGAGCGACTATTTGCCCAGCCGGACAGTGTCGTGATGCGTTCCGGTGTTGGCTTGAAAGGCATGCCGGTGAATGGCAGTCTGGTCGTGGCAGCGGGGGTTGTACCAACTGAGGTGCTGGAAGCTTGTCGGGAAATCAAGGCAAAAGGCGATGCGTACTATGGCGTTAGCGCCTTGCCGGAGATATTTTCAGCGCGTTACATTGGTCGTTCCTCGGAAGCCGCGCGAGAATATTTCGAGGGGCTCTGGCAAGTGCTGCGGCCGTGGTATGCTGCGCGCCCTGCCGTGCGGCCGCGGATTTGGAATACCTGATTTGCCAAGCGCCTATTGCTGTGATTGGCATCAGATTGAGTCGCATCATATTGAATCTATGAAAAAGAACTATCTATGGAATTAAGCCCAAGAGAAAAAGACAAGCTGCTGATCTTTACCGCAGCCCTGCTCGCGGAGCGGCGCAAGGCGCGCGGCCTCAAGCTCAACTACCCGGAGTCGATTGCGTTTATCAGCGCCGCGATCATGGAAGGCGCGCGTGACGGCAAGACGGTGGCGGAGTTGATGGGGTATGGCGCGACGCTGTTGAGCCGTGACGACGTGATGGAGGGTGTGCCGGAGATGATTCCGGAGATACAGGTGGAGGCGACGTTTCCAGATGGGACCAAGCTGGTCACCGTCCACCAACCGATTCCGTAGGGCATGGCACTACAAACGCGGATGGCGGCGTTGCAAATTCTTGCCGTACTCATACGTACTGTCTGCGAATTTGCGCCTTGCCCTCCACGTTTGCAGTGCCATGCTTGAGGCGTGAATGAAAAGCCATCGCTGGCTTGTGTTCTGCTGGACTACTGTCTGTGTCGGCGCGCCTTGCTAGCAATGGATTGTGAACCACTCAGGACAGTGTGAAATTGAAAAAAGTAAATTAGCGTGACTGGAGCAATACAGATGATCCCAGGTGAAATGAACATAGACGCAGGCGACATCCTGCTTAACGACGGGCGCGAGACGGTGACGCTGGAAGTGGCGAATACCGGCGACCGGCCTATTCAGGTGGGTTCGCATTATCATTTTTACGAGACCAACGAGGCCTTGTCGTTCGAGCGGCCACTGGCTTATGGCTTCCGTCTCGATATTGCCGCAGGCACGGCGGTGCGCTTCGAGCCGGGGCAGAGCCGGACCGTGCAATTGGTGGCATTGGGCGGAAAGCGTGAAGTGTATGGGTTTGCCGGTAAGGTCATGGGGGCGCTGAAATGAGTGTGAAAATCGACAAGCGCGCCTATGCTGAAATGTTCGGCCCGACGGTGGGTGACCGCATGCGCCTGGCTGACACTGAGCTGTGGCTGGAGGTGGAGAAGGATTACACCATCTACGGTGAAGAAGTGAAGTTCGGCGGCGGCAAGGTGATCCGTGACGGCATGGGGCAAGGCCAGGGCGTAGCGAGTGAAGTGGCCGATACCGTGATTACCAATGCGTTGATTGTTGATCATTGGGGCATCGTCAAGGCCGATATCGGCATCAAGGGCGGTTATATCTCGGCCATCGGCAAGGCAGGTAATCCCGATATCCAGCCTGGCGTGGAGATTGCTATTGGCGCGGGCACCGAGGTGATCGCGGGCGAGGGCATGATCGTCACCGCGGGTGGCATAGACACCCACATTCATTTCATCTGTCCGCAACAGATTGAGGAAGCGCTGATGTCGGGCGTGACTACGATGATAGGCGGCGGTACTGGTCCGGCGACCGGCACCTTTGCCACTACCTGTACGCCAGGCCCCTGGCATATTCACCGCATGCTGCAAGCGGCAGATGCCTTTCCGATGAATTTAGGCTTTCTCGGTAAGGGCAACGCCAGCTTGCCGCAGCCTTTGCGCGAGCAGGTCGAGGCGGGCGTGGTCGGGCTCAAGCTGCATGAGGACTGGGGCACGACGCCGGCCGCGATCGACAATTGCCTCAGCATCGCCGAGGAAATGGACGTGCAGGTGGCGATCCATTCCGATACCCTCAACGAATCCGGCTTCGTCGAAACCACGCTCGATGCGTTCAGGGGCCGCACCATCCATACCTTCCATACCGAAGGTGCAGGCGGCGGCCATGCGCCGGACATCATCCGCGCGGCGGGGCATCCCAATGTGTTGCCATCGTCCACTAACCCGACCCGGCCTTTCACCATCAATACCATAGACGAGCATCTCGATATGCTCATGGTTTGCCACCACCTGGACCCAGCGATTGCTGAGGATGTGGCATTCGCTGAGAGCCGCATCCGCCGAGAGACGATTGCGGCAGAAGATATTCTGCATGACCTTGGCGCGTTTGCCATGATGTCGTCCGACTCGCAGGCCATGGGCCGCGTGGGCGAAGTGGTGATCCGCACCTGGCAGACCGCGCACAAGATGAAAGTGCAGCGCGGCCCATTGCCCGAAGACAGTGCGCGCAACGACAATTTCCGCATCAAGCGCTATATCGCCAAATACACCATCAATCCTGCGTTGACGCATGGTATTGGCCATGTGGTTGGTTCAATTGAGGTGGGCAAGCTGGCTGACCTGGTGCTCTGGCGTCCGGCATTTTTTGGCGTCAAGCCTTCGACCATACTCAAGGGCGGCATGATCGCGGCTGCGGTGATGGGTGATGCGAATGCCTCTATCCCGACTCCGCAGCCTGTGCATTACCGTCAGATGTTTGGTTCCTATGGCGGGGCGTTGCAGACTTCCGTGACCTTTGTTTCGCAGGCGGCGTTGAGCAACCCGGAAGTCGCGGCATTGAACCTGAAAAAGCCACTGGTGGCGATCAAGGGCACACGTGGGGTGAAGAAGTCAGATATGGTACACAACGGCTGGATGCCCAAGATTGACGTTGACCCGGAAACCTATGAAGTGCGGGCGGATGGCATGGTGCTGAGTTGTGAGCCGGCGGAGGTGCTGCCCATGGCCCAACGCTACTTCCTGTTTTAGCGCGTGCAGGCTAGTGTCCCTGGCGGCGTTGCTTTAGCTTGCCGTACTTAATGTACTGTCTGCGCTAAAGCGCCTTGCCATGAACACTATCCTGCACGCTTAAGGGATAGTGGTTAAAACAAATATTGGTCGATATGGAATTTGAATGTTAGGGATCAGCAAGAAAATAGAAAGTGCCAGCCAGGTTGACGACCAATTGGTGTTGCCATTTGACCGCAGGCAGAAGAGCCGTTTGCGCGTTACGCTGGCTTCAGGCACCGAGGCAGCCTTGTTGCTGGAGCGCGGTACGGTGCTGCGTGGTGGCGATGTGTTGCAGGCGGAGGACGGGCGCGTGGTGCAAGTGGTCGCGGCGGATGAGCCTGTGTTGCGAGTGACGGCATCGACACCGCGCGAGCTGGCGCGGGCGGCTTATCACCTGGGTAATCGTCATGTGCCACTTGAGGTGGGCGAAGGCTGGCTGCGGCTGGAGCAGGACCATGTCTTGCAGGAGATGCTGCTCGGGCTGGGTGTTCAGGTGGAAGGGCAGATGGCGCCTTTTGAGCCGGAGGCTGGCGCTTATGGTGGCGGGCACAGGCACCACCATGATGACGATGCGCCATCAATACGGCCACCATCACGCTCGCGGGCGCATGAATAAATCACTGGTGCGGCTGCTACAACTGGCAAGTCCTATGTTGCCGGTGGGAGCTTATAGCTATTCGCAGGGGCTGGAGTGGGGCATAGAGTCAGGCGAAGTGCATGATCTTGCCAGTGCACAGGCCTGGATAGGCGATGTATTGCAGATTTACCAAGGCAGTTATGAGTTGCCCTTGTTGAGCAGATGTTACCGGGCTTGGCAGCGTGGCGATGCTGCTGCATTGAATGAGTGGAATGCGTTTTACCTGGCTGGGCGTGACAATGCCGAGGCCCTGGCCGAGAGTCGGCAAATGGGGTATTCGCTCAAGCGTTTGCTGCTGGAGTTTGATGACTTGCCAGGCATTTGGAAAACGCTGATGGAGCAATTACCCAATGCTGCATTTCCAGCTTTGTATGCGGGTATCAGCCAGGCTTGGGGAATTGATGAGCAAGATGCTTTGCAGGCCTATGCCTGGTCGTGGCTGGAAAACCAGGCCAGCGCGGCGATGAAGGCGGTGCCGCTTGGGCAGGTGGCAGGGCAGAAGATATTGCTGGATGTAGCCGACAGGATTCCCGCATTGGTGGAAGAGGCGATGCGTATGCCGGATTTCATGATCAGTAATTTTTGTCCGGCGTTGACGATTGCGGGGTGTAGGCATGAAACACAGTACAGTCGACTATTCCGTTCGTGATGACCGTAGTTAATTAATATTATTGGATGGACTAATGCAGATTAAAGAACCCTTACGTGTTGGCATTGGCGGCCCAGTAGGCTCGGGCAAGACGGCGCTTACATTGGCTTTGTGCCAGCGTTTGCGCAATGTCTACAACATTGCGGTAGTTACCAACGACATTTACACCAAGGAGGATGCCGAGTTTCTGACGCGTAACGAGGCATTGGTGCCTGAGCGCATTATCGGGGTGGAGACCGGCGGTTGCCCGCACACGGCGATTCGCGAGGATGCCTCGATGAACCTTGAGGCCGTGGCGCAGTTGAGCGAGCGCTTCAATCCGCTGGATATTGTCTTTGTCGAAAGTGGTGGCGACAACCTCGCGGCGACATTTAGCCCGGAGCTTTCCGACCTGACGATATACGTGATTGATGTCGCGGCTGGGGAGAAAATTCCGCGCAAAGGCGGGCCAGGCATTACCAAGTCTGACCTGCTGGTGATTAACAAGATTGACCTGGCACCACTGGTGGGGGCTTCGCTTGAGGTGATGGATAGGGATGCGCGCAAGATGCGTGGCGAGCGTCCGTTCATCTTTACCAACCTCAAGGAAAAGCAGGGCCTGGAAGAGATCGTCAGCTTTATTGAAAAACAGGGCTTGATGCTCTAAGCGAATGAGTTAAATAGGAGAGTTATATGAATATCACCCGTTTTCTGGCATTAGGCTTGTTGGCATTTTCTCCGCTGGCGGTGGCTCACCCTGGCCATGAGGCACATGGTTTTGTCGCTGGATTCATGCACCCGTTAAGTGGCTTGGATCACCTGCTGGTCATGTTGGCTGTGGGCTTGTGGGCCGGGAAGATAGGTGGCGCTGCACGCTGGCAATTGCCTGCGACATTTGTTGCTGTCATGGCGCTGGGAGCTGTATTGGGAATGTCAGGCTATAGCGTGCCCATGATTGAAACCTTGTTAGCGGCCAGCGTGATGACCTTGGGTGTGTTACTGGCAATCAGCATCAAATTGCCACGCGCTATCCAGGTAGGACTGGTTGCGCTGTTTGCCTTGTTCCATGGCCTGGCACACGGTGGTGAGTTGGCGGGCGTGCAAGGTATGGCCGTGATGGCTGGCATGCTGGTAGCCACTGCAATGTTGCATGCATTGGGTCTCGTATTGTCAACAAGCCGTCTGCGCTTGCCTGCGCGTGCACAGTCTGCATTGGGCTGCACCATGGTGGTGCTCGGTGCTTGGTTGATGGTTGCTTGAGTATTGAGCCTGGTGGCTGGAAGCTCCCACCAGGTATCTGATTTAATTGTCATTATGGTCGTCTTGCATCGGTTGCCTTATTTCGGTGCGCAGTTGGCTTGAAATTTGCTCGCAATAGGGCAGGATTCACTCATAGAAACAAATCATTCGGCATGACTGCCATTCATCATCAAAGAGGAGCGGCTGAACACACTGGTGAAGTCGCAGAGCCGATACAACGCATCGTGAAGGTGCGTCGCGACTACAACACCTGGGTCGTCAACGAGACCCTGGAAGACTATGCACTGCGTTATACGCCATCGGCGTTCCGCAAGTGGTCTATCTTCCGCGTCGCCAATACGGCATTTGGTGCCATCTCTTTCCTGGTGCTGGAAGCCATTGGTGGTACGCTGGCCATCAACTACGGTTTTACCAATGCTCTCTGGGCCATTCTGGCCATCGCTTTGGTCATTTTCATGACCGGCTTGCCCATCAGTTACTATGCTGCGCGCTTTGGCCTGGATATGGACCTGCTCACTCGGGGTGCCGGGTTTGGCTATATTGGTTCTACCATTTCGTCGTTTGTATACGCATCGTTTACCTTCATTCTCTTCGCGCTGGAAGCCGCCATCATGGCTTATGCGCTGGAGTTGTATTTTGATTTGCCACTCTATGCAGGTTATCTGGTCAGCGCCCTGGTCATCGTACCCTTGGTGACGCATGGGGTGACCTTGATCAGCCGTATCCAGATGATTACCCAGCCAATCTGGCTGGTGTTGTTGGCTTTGCCATATATCTTCATTGTTTATAAAGATCCGCAAGTGATTGGCCGCTTGACCGAGTTTGCTGGTAAGTCTGGCTATGATGGTGACTTCAACCTGCTGATGTTTGGTACAGCGATGGCAGTGGGTATGGCGTTGATCCCGCAAATCGGCGAGCAGGTCGATTTTCTGCGGTTCATGCCGGAAAAAACCCAGAAAAACCGTTTCCGCTGGCACTTTGGCGTGTTGATGGCAGGGCCGGGCTGGATTTCGCTGGGTATGCTCAAGATGCTGGGTGGAGCCCTGCTGGCCTACCTGGCAGTGGAGGGCGCACGTTCCTTTGAGCAGGCGGTGAACCCTAACCAGATGTACCTGGTGGGCTTTAGCGAGGTATTTGCCAACCCGGAAGTCGTGCTGGCCGTGACGGTGTTTTTTGTGGTTATTTCTCAGCTCAAAGTCAACATGACCAATGCCTATGCCGGATCTCTGGCATGGTCCAACTTTTTTGCGCGCCTGACCCACAGCCATCCTGGGCGCGTGGTTTGGGTGGTGTTCAACGCCATGATCGCCATCATCCTCATGGAAATGGACGTATTCCAGGCGCTGGAGCAAGTCCTGGGCTTGTATTCCAATATCGCTATTTCCTGGATCACGGCTGTGGTGGCCGATCTCGTCATCAACAAGCCGTTGGGTTTGAGCCCCAAGGGCATTGAGTTCCGACGGGCATATCTTTATGACATCAACCCGGTGGGGGTGGGGGCCATGGGCATTGCCTCACTATTGTCCGTGATGGCATTTTTTGGCCTGTTCGGTGTCGAAGCCGAGGCCTTTTCTGCCATGATCGCGCTCAGTACTGCACTGGTGACATCCCCACTGATTGCCTGGGCGACCAAGGGGCGCTATTACATTGCCCGCAAGCCAGTGATGTATCAGCCGATCATCCGCGTGCAGCGTTGCAGCATTTGTGAAAAAGAATATGAAGTCAACGATATGGCGGATTGTCCGGCTTACCAGGGTGCCATCTGCTCGTTGTGTTGCTCCCTGGATGCGCGCTGCAACGATACGTGCAAGCCCCACGGGCGCATTGAATACCAGTGGCAGCGTGTCATGCGACGCGTATTGCCGGAAAGCTGGGTCGAGGTTATGCAGAGCGGCTTGGGGCATTACCTCTTACTGATGGCGGTGACGCTGGCTTTCCTTAGCGCATTGTTCGGCCTGATCTATTTTCATGAGTCGCTCACTTTCACCGGTGAGAAAGAAGCCTTGCTGCCTGAACTCCGGTTGGGGTATTTCAAGGTATTCGCTGCGCTTGCGTTTGCCAGTGGCATTATTGCTTGGTGGATTGTGCTGACATCTGAAAGTCGCCGGGTGGCGCAGGAAGAGTCCAACCGCCAGACTAACCTGTTACAGCGTGAAATCATGTTGCACCGCCAGACTGATGCAGAGCTACAACGTGCGCGCCAGGTGGCCGAGCAGGCTAATCAGGCCAAGAGTCGCTATATCACCGGCATCAGCCATGAGCTGCGCACACCGCTCAACAGCATTCTCGGCTATGCGCAGTTGCTGGATAACGACCCTAGCGTGCCGGAAAACCGCCGCCAATCCATACGCGTGATCCGCCGCAGCGGCGAGCACCTGTTATCGCTGATCGAAGGCACGCTGGACATTGCCCGCATCGAAAGCGGCAAGCTGACGTTCGACCTGCGCCTGGTGCGCTTCCCGGAGTTTATCCAGCAGTTGGTGAGCATGTTCGAGTTGCAGGCCCATAATAAGGGCATCAGTTTTCAATATGAATTGCAGGGTGACTTGCCCAAGGTGGTGCGTATCGACCAGAAACGCCTGAGCCAGATTCTTATCAACATTCTTGGCAATGCCGTGAAGTTCACGCGTCAGGGCGGGGTATCCTTCAAGTTGCGCTATGCACGTGAGATGTTGAATATCAGCATTGAGGATACTGGCCCCGGCATTGCGCCTGAGGAAATTGAGAAGGTGTTCGAGCCGTTTGCCCGCGGCTCGGCCGCGGCCAACAGTAATATTGGTGGTACAGGCCTTGGCCTTACCATCAGCAAGATGCTGACTGAACTCATGGGCGGGCAGCTCACGGTACGTAGCACCCCTGGCCAAGGTAGCCAGTTTCATATCCGCCTGTTTCTTTCCCAGGTGCGGGTGCCGGAAGAAATCGAGAATGCCTCCATGCCCATGCCTGTGGCTTACAAAGGCCCACGTCGACGGATTCTCGTGGTGGATAATGAGCAGGTGGATAGGGAGTTACTGAAGAATATCCTTCAACCACTGGGGTTTGAAGTGGCAGAGGCGGCAAGCGGGCGTGAGTGTTTGCAGGTGTATACCGGATTCAAGCCCAACGTTATCCTCATGGATCTGGCCATGCCGGACATGGATGGCTGGGAAGCGAGCTACATGATACGCAAGGTACATCAGTCGGATGTGCCAATCGCCATCGTTTCGGCTAATGCCTTTGATAAGGGCTTGGAGAATACTGCGGGCATCCCGGCATCGGATTTCATCGTCAAGCCGGTCAATGTAATGGAACTGCTACGCTGGATAGGTGAACAGCTCAAGCTGGAGTGGGTGACCGAGGTAGGCAGTGTGGTGACCGATGCCGATGTGACTGCCAAGCTTGAAACGAGTGAGGTGGAGACACCATCCAGGGAGCAAAGAGACGAATTGATGGCGCTGATCAAGGTGGGATATGTAAAAGGCATTACCCGCAAGCTCGACGAGATCGGCCAGGATGACCGATATGAAACCTTTGTTGCAGCCATGCGTAAGCTATCGCAACAATTTGAACTTGAAGCAATGCAGAGAATGCTGGAAGAAGTGAATGATGGAGGCTAGAAAAGAGACCGCGGTGGTGCTGATTGTGGATGATGTGCCGGATAACCTGGCCGTGCTACATGATGCACTCGATGAATCTGGCTACATGGTGCTGGTGGCCAATAATGGCGAAACCGCGCTTCGCCGTGCGGAAGATGCACGCCCAGATATTATCCTGCTGGATGCGATCATGCCGGGGCTGGATGGTTTTGAGGTCTGTGCCAGGCTCAAGGCCAACCTCAATACCCGTCATATCCCGGTGATTTTCATGACAGGACTAACTGAATCCGAGAATGTCGTGGCAGGCTTTGCTGCTGGAGGCACTGATTACGTTACCAAGCCTATTCGCACCGCCGAAGTGTTGGCACGCATCAGCACACATTTGCAGGCATCACGCCAGATGCACCAGGCACGTGGTGCGCTCGATGCCTTTGGGCAGGCGGCGATTGCCGTGTTGCCGCATAGTGGGCGCATCGTTTGGCAAACGCCTTTGGCACGTGACTGGATGCATCGTTATTTCACGGCCAGTGATATTGATACGGATACCTTGACGCCAATTGCATTACTCAAATGGTTAGGTACCCTGAAGAATCCTGGTACGGAGAGCTTGCCGCTCTCTGTCGTGCAGGGGAGCGGGCGCCTGATTTTTTCCATGGCAGACCTGAATGCCGAAGAGCAATGGATCATTATCCTCAGGGAAGAATCTGACGCTGCCCAGATCGAGGCACTCATGCAAACCTTTGGCCTCACCCAGCGCGAATCCGAAGTGCTCTACTGGGCGATCAAGGGCAAGACCAACCGCGACATTGGCGATATCCTCGGCACCAGCCCGCGCACCGTAAACAAGCACATGGAGCATGTCTTTGCCAAACTGGGCGTGGAAACCCGCACTGCGGCTGCGGCACTTGCTACCAGCAAGCTACGCAACCTCAAGGCGGGTGGCTGATCCTACCCCAGAGTGAAAATGCTCAGGTTCAGGCGGCTTGCTCCAGAATTTCATCTGTGTTCACAGGGGAAGCTGACGTCTGGCTATTCGCCTGCTGCGCCGCTTCGCTGATGCGCGTGATGAGGTTAATGGCCGATAGCAGGATAAGCAAGTTCTCCCCCTTATCTGTCATCACCTTGGCAATGCCTTCGGCTGGGATGTTGATGGTCGCAAAAAAGGCAGAGAGCGGCTCAATGGCGTTAGGTGCAATGGCCGGGATTTCTCCCAGTGCACTGACCAATAGGCCGAATTTCGGTAGCTTGGGCCCGGCTTGTACAATGATGATTTGCTTATCTTGCTCAGGCGCCTGAAAATCGATGCCCGTGAGTCGGGCGAGATTGAGCACCGGCACGACGTTATCCCCATGTTTGAACATGCCTTCCAGTACCGATGAGGTATCAGGCAGGGGCTTGATATTATTGGCCTGGATAGCCTCGACAATGTGCGCGGCGGGCAGGCCCAGCCAGTGCTTGTCGATATAGAAGGTAGCATACTCTTCAGCATTGTCAGCAGTGGTCATGTTACTTGCTGGTTTGAACTGGTTTTGTTGTAGCAGGTTTTCTGAATCAATCATGGCGTTGATGTCGGCAGCCTTGCCTAGTGGAATAAAGATCAGCGCAGTGACATGGTTTTTATAGTTGTCAACAGCACCCTTGTATTCACGGTAGCCAGACGATGCACGTGCGCCCACGGCGTAGTAGTTTCCGTTGTAGAGGGCGATATCAAAGCCCGTACTGCCCGGTGTCAGCTTGCAGAGTTCAGGATGTACGGTGAAGTGGCTACCCACGGCAAAATCACGGGATGTAGATGAGATGACACACAATTTTTCATCCACATAGAGCGTAAAACTGCCCTTAACGACATCGTTATCTGCGTTATGTGGCAAGGCATCCATGAGCATGGCGGAAAATTGTGGCGTGCTGTCGAAGACGATGCCGATGCCGCCCACGGTTTGCTCCTGGTGACGGATAGCAGCCGCATAGATGTAAGTAGGCTGGTTGCCGTATAGCGGGCTGGGCTCGAAATCCGAGACGACGTAATCCTGGGACTGGCGCAATTGCAAGGCTGCTTTTGCCCAATCGGCAGTGATGGTTTCACCCACCATGCGTTGGTAAGCCGGGTTTGATGTGGCGACAATATAACCATTGCGGTCAAAGACTACCAAGTTGGAATACACGGTATAAGCCTTGTTGATATAGACCAACACCTTGGTGATCGCACTTTTTTCCTGGGAGCTGAGTTCTGGCTTGGCCAGTAAACGCTGGAATGTTGCCGTCAATGCCCACCAGCGGCAATCGTTGGCGCGCTCGTACAGGTTGCGATCCATGATGTCGACGGCCAGTGAGGCAAAAAAGCGTGAGTTCTCCAGCATCACGGCGACCACGGTTTGGTAGAGATCAGCCACCGTTTTTTCTACGACATTCTGTGTCTTGAAGCCAGTATTGCTGATTTCCCACAACAGCATCTTTGAGAAGTTGTTTTGCTGTGCATTGTGGCTAGCATCGCGCTTTTGCCAGATATTGCCGTTCCATACGGATTGGTTGAGCTTGCTCTGGATAGTGGCTGCCTGCTTGGGAATGCCAAGCAGGGTTTGCGAGAAGAGCAAAGGGCTACGCATGACTTTCTTCAGCAGTTTGGTATCGATACCGGCAATGATGCTGGACACATTGTCCTCAAAAGCATGCTCAAGCGGGATCATGACATGCCCACGCCAGCCCGGACCCATGTAGCCTTGGTAGCCTTTGGTTTCACGCGTGACCGCCAGATATAGCCTGCCAGCGAAGCGCGTGACTATCCAGTCCTGGCCCTGGGCATGCTCCAATGTAGCCCCAAGGGGAATCTGGTAATGATCACTGCTGGCGATAACCCGGTCTTGCTCGTCCAAAAGCAGCCCCACACACCATTCATTCTTGCCGATGAGGTCCTGGAAAATACCATCCATTTCATTTTCAAACTTGAAACAGAGGCAAAGCACGCCCAGCGCGGCATCGCTATCGTCGTGACAGACCTTGCGAGCGTAGATCAGGCTGGATGAGTGTGTCGGGGCGAGGTCGCTGTGGTGAAAAGCCTCGATATACGCGGCGTTTGAATGCAGTGCCTCCTTGATTAAGGGATCGTGGGATTGGGTAGTCGGGTTGGTATCATCTAGTTGCACCAAAATGTTGCCTGCTGCATCAAGTAGGATCACATTGAAGTACACCGAGTACTTTTGGACGTATTCATTAAAGCGTTCACGGAGCTGGATAATGTCATGTGCTTCGGCAAGGCCAGCTAAATGCTTGTCGAGGAAGTTACTGAGATTATCGTCAGTGGAAAGAAAGCCGATATCAGCCGTGCGCTCAAACAGGTTACGCACCACGATATCCACGGCAACCTGGGCCTTGGCCGTGATGGCGGTAATGGTCTTGTTCAAGGTTTCCTGGGCTAGGCTATCCAATACGTCAGTGGTGATTTTTCCGAAGGCTTGGCGGGTTTCGCTCATGTCGGTGCCTGTGCCGGAAAGCTGGCTGAGCAGGGAAAGATTGTCCCAAGTGCCTTGCAATTGCTGTAGGGATTCGCGATAGCGATTCAAGCTGCTCATGCTCTGCTTCATGGCAGCAAGGTTGGAGTTTGTGGTGGTCATATGATGCTTTCTTATAATGATGCCTACCCATAAGGCAGCAAATATCATGCCCGGGTGTGATACCGGTCATCAGCCGCTCTGGATTTAGGCAGAGAGCCGCAAAGCACCCTCTTTAAGTTGCCCCTCTACATGTCTCTGTTTACATTTTTCAATGCCATCAATGACCAGGCACTAGTCAATTTTACTGTACGAACGTACAATTAATCATGGAGATTAAACAGAAGTTAGAAATACTGGCGGATGCTGCTAAATATGATGCTTCGTGTGCTTCCAGTGGTACTGAAAAGCGCAATTCACGCGATGGCAAGGGCATTGGTTCCACCACGGGTGCTGGGATTTGTCATAGTTATGCACCCGATGGGCGCTGTATTTCATTATTGAAAATATTGCTCACCAATTTTTGTCTCTACGACTGTGTGTATTGCGTCAATCGTGTGAGCAGCAATGTGCCACGGGCGCGGTTCAGTGCCGAGGAAGTGGTGCAGCTGACGCTGGCGTTTTATCGCCGAAATTACATTGAAGGCCTGTTCTTGAGTTCGGGCATTATCCAGAGCCCGGATTACACCATGGAGCAAGTGGTGGAAGTCGCGCGTAGCCTGCGTGAAGAGCATGATTTCCGTGGCTATATTCATTTGAAAACCATCCCGGACGCCAGCCCGGATTTGCTGGCAAGGGCAGGGCGCTATGCAGATCGCTTGAGCATTAATATCGAGCTGCCCACGGCTACTAGCCTCTCTGCGCTGGCACCAGAAAAGGATAGTGCGGCTATCCGCATTTCCATGGCACGGTTGCGTGAGCGGATTGATGCGGGCAAAGATAAAAGCACGAGCGGCAAGCGCCCGCCAAAATTCTCTCCAGGCGGGCAGAGCACGCAAATGATTGTGGGTGCAGATGCCACTGACGATAAGACCATACTCACCACCAGTGCTGAGCTCTATGGGCAGTATCGTTTGCGGCGTGTTTATTATTCTGCGTTCAGCCCCATCCCTGATGCCAGCCCGGTGTTGCCTTTACAGTCACCTCCCTTGGTCAGGGAACATAGGCTATACCAGGCCGATTGGCTGATGCGTTTTTATGGTTTTGAGTCGCATGAAATCGTGACCAGCGAGAAAGGTATGCTGGCTTTGGATATGGATCCCAAGACGGCATGGGCGTTGCAACATCGCGCCATGTTCCCTGTCGACATCAATCGTGCACCTAAGGCCATTTTGCTACGCGTGCCTGGGCTGGGTGTGCGTAATGTGCAGCGTATCCTGGCTGCACGCCGTGTACGTGCAGTACGGCTGGATGATCTGGTACACATGCGCGCGCCTATTCAGCGCATGCTGCCGTTTATTCAGCTGCCAGATCATCATCCAGGTGCGACGCTAGATGCAGCTAGCTTGCCTGCGCGGCTCAGCAAGATATCCGCTGCGCCGCAGCAGCTAGGGTTGTTCATCTAGATATTGCTTGGAGGCATTGCATGCACAATGTTTATCTACAGAACGAAACCGATGTCGAAGGCTGGCGCACTGCGGCACGTCACTTACTACATCAGGGAATTGCCCCGCACGAAGTGGATTGGTACGTCAAGCCATCGCAGGATGCGGGGGGGCAAGAAGATTTTTTTGCGATGGCAGGTGAAGCTGCATCTTGCGTAGGTGTTCAAGTATCCATGAGTAATGAGGCTACTGAGACGAAGTCTCTATCGGCTACTAGGCAGGCCGTGCCTACTGCTGCAGGTATCCAGCCATTGATGGTGTCACGCCAATTTGTCGAGTTGCTTCGCCCAGCGCTATTGCACCAGGCGCCAGAGCGCTTCGGGTTGCTGTATCGCGTGCTGTGGCGCTTGCAAGGGGAGCGTGGCTTGATGCGCTTGGCGGGAGATGCCGATGTGGCAAGGCTGCATGCCATGGTCAAGTCGGTGCGACGCGACATGCATAAAATGAAGGCATTTGTGCGTTTCCGTGAAACCATGGTGGATGAACACCCACGTTATCTGGCGTGGTTTGAGCCCGCGCACCACATCATGGCAGCGGTTGCACCTTTCTTTATCGGCCGCTTTGCGACCATGGATTGGACCATCATGAGCCCACGCATGGGGATGCATTGGGACGGTAGCCACCTCCATTTCTTGCCTGGTGGCAAGTCTGAGACCCTGCCAGCGGAGGATGCCAGTGAAGCCTTATGGCTGAGCTATTACCAGCATATTTTTAATCCGGCCCGGCTCAAGCTCAAAGCCATGCAAAAGGAAATGCCAAAAAAATATTGGCATCATTTGCCCGAAGCAGCGCTCATTACGTCATTGATTGCGAGTGCTGGGAGCCGTACCCAATCAATGCTGGAGCGTGTGCCCGAGCTGCCCAGGCGAAAAATCGTGCGCTATCAGCGTAAGCCATAGCACTGCTTCATGCTCGCAGCTTGGCATTTTTTGTGCTTTTGAAGTGCTGGCTGTTATCACAGGACGAACCATGCGCAATCATCCGGCTCCCATTTTTTTCCATACCCTGGCGTTTTTGATTATTCATCTGTTGCTACCAACCAGTGTGCTGGCGGCAGACAGTGCAGTTGATATACAGGCTGTTGATACGGCCTGGATTGCGATTGCAGGCGCGTTGGTCTTTATGATGCAGGCAGGGTTTGCCATGCTGGAAAGTGGCATGGCGCGGGCAAAAAATGCCGTGAATGTCATGATGAAAAACTATATGGATCTTGCGGTCGGGGCTGTGCTGTTCTGGCTAATCGGCTATGGCTTGATGTTCGGCCATAACCCTACTGGCTGGATAGGCCAGGATCATTTTGCACTGGCCTATGGCTCAGATTGGACTGCCAGCATGATGTTTTTCCAGCTGATGTTTGCCGCGACTGCTGCAACGATTGTCAGTGGTGCCATGGCAGAGCGAACCCGTTTCATGCCCTATTTATTCGGCGCTTGCGGCATTGTGGCGGTCATTTATCCAGTGTTTGGTAGCTGGGCATGGAATGAGCATGGCTGGCTCAAGCAGATGGGATTTATTGATTTTGCAGGCTCTACGGTGGTGCATTCTGTCGGTGGATGGTGCGCCTTGGCGGGCATCATGGTACTCGGGCCACGCCTAGGCCGATTCGGTAGCAAGGGTGAGGTGCATATGATCCCGGGCCATAATCTCAGCTTGGTTGCCATGGGTGGTTTCCTGCTCTGGTTCGGTTGGTTCGGCTTTAACGGGGGTAGCACTTTAGCGGCAGGCACGGAGATTGGCCCGATTTTGCTGAATACCCACATGGCTGGCGCTGCGGGTGCGGTGGGGGCATTGCTTACTACCTGGATGACACGCCAGCCCGTGTTGATGAGCTCGGTGGTCAATGGCAGCCTGGGAGGCTTGGTAGCGATCACGGCAGGTTGCGCCAGCATGGAAGTACCCTATGCAATGCTGACCGGCTTTGTTGGCGGTATTGTGACCATGTGCGCCACCTGGGGCCTGGAAAAACTCAGGCTGGATGATGTCGTAGGTGCGGTGGCTGTGCATGGTGTTAGCGGTGTATGGGGGACATTGGCGGCGGGCTTGTTCCTCAAAGGCAATATGTTCGATCTCAATCAGGTCATTGTGCAGTTGATTGGTGTGGCCGTGGCATTTGTATGGGTCTTTCTCAGTGCATTGCTGATGTATGGTTTGCTGGCACGCACGATAGGCTTGCGTGTCAGCACCATGCATGAGCAGCGCGGGCTGGATATTACTGAACACGGTGAAGTGGGCTATCCAGAATTCAACCGCGATGCGGCTTACCAGCGTGAGCATGTGGAGCAACTGAGTAAACTATGACCGTGGATATTGCATTGCGTCGCCGGGCAATATTGACCGGGCTACGGCCATTTCTCGATGATGATGCGCTGTTCTCAGCAGTGGCGCTGTGGGCGCGTGAATATGCTAACCAGCCGCCATTTGCGCTCAGTGGCTTTGTCGCCAAATGCTGTGCCAGGGCTGAACTCAAGGCGCAACGGGGGCAGATGCTGCGGGCAATTATTACCGCCATGGAGTTGCCACCGTCCCAATTATTACCCGACCCAGGTAGCCACGGCGAAGCCCTTGCACCTATTGCTGAACACGCTAGGCTCAATGATCAGACCCAAATGTTCTCCCTTTTGCTTTCTACCCTCATTAGCTTGAGCGATGCCAGCATGCAATCCATCATACGTAGCCGCCTGCTGCAACAGCTCACCAAGCAGACACTTGAGCTTGAGCCACACCAAGTCATGCAAGACTGGCTTGCAGGCGATGTTGCGGCCCTGACGCAAAACTACGACCTGGAATTATTGCAGGCCCTGGTGAACCAAGCTTATGTAGTGATGTGCGAAGCGCGTGGGCCGGTGAAGGCAGATCGGCTACTTGCCAATGCGATTCGGCAAGCAGATGTCCAGGGTTCTCACCTGAGCTTCCGGGTACACGATTTGTTGTAGCTAGGTCAGCAGTGATTAATAAAAGCAGGCAATAAAAAAGGGAGCTCAGATGGGCTCCCTTGTTGAGATACTTGAACCTTACTTCACGCGGTTCTTGTATTCCAGTGTGCGGGTATCGATTTCGATCTTGTCGCCGATGTCACAGAACAATGGCACTGGCAGCTCGAAGCCTGTAGAGATCTTGGCTGGCTTCATTACCTTGCCGGAAGTATCACCCTTGACGGCAGGTTCCGTGTAGGTGATTTCGCGTACAACAGAGTTTGGCAGTTCAACGGAGATAGGCTTGCCGTTGTAGAACACCACTTCACATTCCATGCCGTCTTGCAGGAAGTTGAGCGCATCTTCCATGGTTTCCGCTTCAATTTCATACTGATTGTATTCAGCGTCCATGAATACGTACATTGGGTCAGCGAAGTAGGAGTAAGTCACTTCCTTCTTTTCCAGTACGACAACGTCAAACTTGTCATCAGCCTTGTAAACGGCTTCGCTCGGGGATTCGGTGAGCAGATTCTTGAATTTCATCTTGACCACGGAGGAGTTGCGGCCCGATTTGCTGTATTCGGCCTTCAGTACGACCATAGGGTCGTTACCTACCATAAATACGTTGCCTACGCGAAGTTCCTGAGCTGTTTTCATGTGATGTCCTGAGACTTAAAAAGGGTGAAGTGTAAAAAGTCGCGCATTATACCCGAAATTTAGAAAAATTTCTTACAGTAAATCACCAGCTTAGCGGCCAAGTCCGTTTCTTTTGCCAGGTGTTCTGCATAGGTTTGTGCTTGACGCTGCCAGCTTGGCAGGGCCGCCAGAACCGCCTGCCAGGCAGAGGGCGTGAAGCCATGGCGATTCCATGCACGGTGGGCAGCCATCATGTGGATAGCCAAGTCTGATGGGCTATCTTGGCAGTAGCGTTGCAGGAAGGCTTCCAGCTTGACGAGATGAGTGTCTTCATCTTGCAGATACGGTTGCCAGATCATTGGTTTGCCCGCCCATAAGGCCCTGATCCAGCTATCCTCGCCACGGACAAAGTTGAGGTCGCAAGCCCAAAGCAGTTGATCATATTGTTCTTGGGAAAGGAAAGGGATCGTGGCGATTCTGAGCCTATCCTGGGTGGGGTGGGCATCAAGCCATTGCATGGCATGGTCGGCAGAGGGGCCCTGGGGAATAATGCACAGTACTGGTTGATCTGTTTGCGCGATCGCCTCCAGCAAGGAGTTTACTGGAGCTTGCGGATAGCAGAATAGGCTGATGGTATAGGCCTGGTTGGGCATGATGCCCAGACCATGCCAAAAGGCAGCTTGCGATACCTTGCTTTGCTGAAAGCGTGATCGCTCTGCCAGCAGGTGGTTTTCGCGGAGGAGGCCACCGCAAGCCGGGGTGAAGCCTGGGAAAAAGAAGTGTTTAGTCAGGCCTAGTTGTGGGTGTATAGAGGGTTTTGCATGAAAGTCATCTACCCATGATTCTGCACTCAAATATTCCAGGTTGATCCACACAGGCCGCCGATCTTGCATGGCGTGAAGATAAGTTTCAGGTAATTCGCAAGCGAATGCCTCGATGACGACATCTGCAACCTCTACGGGAGGAAACGGGCTACTCCAGCGGCAAACGTCCACTCCGGCGACTTGCTGCGTTGCCAATGTTGGGTCCAGTCCGGGGATCAACTTGGCAGCAACGCTGGGTTGATCTACCCAGAGCCTGACCTTGATGCCATGCTCGCGTGTCAATTGCTTGGCTAGGCGCCAGCACACGCCTATATCGCCATAGTTGTCGACAATGCTGCAAAAAATATCCCAGCGCATGCTCAAATCAGCCTTCTGCCGGGGCGTGGTAACTGACGTCGACGACCTCAAAACTTTCCTCACCAGCCGGGGTTTCCACTCGAATGACATCACCAGGTTGTTTGCCGAGCAGCGCGCGCGCCAGCGGGGAAATCCAGCTGATATAGCCTTTGCCTGGGTCCAGCTCATCCTGGCCGACGATGCGGTAATGATGTTCGCTATCTTTCTCCAGGGAATACAACTCCACCCAAGCGCCAAAATAGATTTTTTCCAGGTCTTGTTGGGTTTGAGGGTCTACCACCACGGCAATATCCATGCGCTTCATGAGAAAGCGCAGGCGCGAGTCGATCTGGCGCAGGCGCTTCTTGCCATAGATATAATCGCCGTTTTCGCTGCGGTCCCCATTGCTCGCGGCCCAGGAAACATCGCTGACCACCTTGGGCCGTTCAATTTTGTATAACTGCTCGAATTCGTCTTTGAGACGTGCGTAGCCTTCCGGCGTAATGTAGTTTTTCTGCTCAGCCATAGGCTCGCAAGGTAGGCGGCAAGGCCGTGGCTGTCAAGCTGTAGTTATGAAGCATTTGACAGTAGGGGGGACACGCAAGGCCAACCCCGCTTGAATCAAGTAAAATCCTCATCCATGAACAATCACCTTATTCTCTGTGCGACCGCGCGTCTCGCCCGCGCGTTGCAGCTAGACCATGCCAGGGCGCAATCAGCTCAGGGCCTGAAGCAATGGACTTTGCTGAATATCATGACCATCAGCCAATGGTTGGAGGGCTTGTTTGATCAGGCTATGCTTTCTGGCGAGCTGGATTTGCAACAAGTACCACAGGGTGTGCTGAGCAATGTGCAGGAGCGGCTGTTGTGGGAGGCTGTGATCGAGGATGTGCTGGCGAGCGATGTAGCGAGTGCGCTGTTTGACATCAAGGGGCTGGCGCGCATGGCGCAGGAGGCCAACCAATTATTGCTCGAGTGGCGCTTGCCATTGCCTGACGCTAGTTACAGCGAAGAAACCCGCCAGTTCATTGCCTGGCGGCGCGAATTTTTGTCACGCTGCCGACAAGGCGGCTGGATGGAAGCGCCACGCTATGTTGATTGGCAAGTGGCGATGTTGGCGCAGGGCATCGGAGTCTTGCCAGAGTCCATTGCTTTTGCCGGGTTCGACCGCATCACGCCACAGATGGCGCAGTTACGTGCAGTGTTGCAGCAGCGCAACGTCAATGTACAGCGCCATGAAACCACACTGGCTGATAGTGGTCATGCCCAGCGGGTGTTATTGGCAGATCAGGAGGCAGAGTGTCGTGCTGCGGTGGCCTGGGCGCAACAACAGCTTGCTGATAATCCTGGTGCCAGAATAGGGATTGTTGTCCCGGAACTCGCCAAGCTGCGAGGTGCACTGGCACGCTTGCTGGATGATGCCTTGCACCCGGCATGGGTGCGCCCTGCCATGGTGGAGGCGCCGCGACAGTATGATTTTTCCCTTGGGCAGCCTTTGCAACGTGAGCCCGTGGTGCAAACAGCGCTGACCTTGTTGCGCTTCTTCAGCCAGCACCGACGGCAAGATAAAGTGGAACAGCAGGATTTCTCGCAATTGCTGCAACAGCCTTACTGGTCGCATGCCGTGACCGAAGCGGATGCGCGTGCCCAGCTTGATGCCCGCATGCGGGAGCGATTGCCTTTATCCATCAATATGTCGCGCCTGCAGCGTTTTATCCGGCGAGAAGCTGGCAGCGAGCAGGCACCATTGTCGCTTGCTGGCTTGCAAGGGCATATTGCCGCAGCGCTAGCGATTTTGCAGGCGCAGCCAGCCCAACAACTGCCTTCTGCCTGGGTGGACGTGATGCAGCGCGCTCTGGATGCGCTGGAGTGGCCGGGCAAGCAGCGTAGTCTTTCCAGCTTCGAGTTCCAGGCGATCCAGGCATTCGGCAAGGTCTTGCAGGCGCTGGCGGCGCTGGATGTATTGCAGCAGCCTATGTCTTTTTCCCAGGCCTTGGCCAGGCTGCGCGAACTGGTGCAGGAGCAGATATACCAGCCCGAGGCCGAAGGTGAAGTGCGGCTCCAGGTGATGGGCATGCTGGAAAGTGTGAGCCAGCCACTGGATGGTCTATGGGTGATGGGCATGAATGATCATAGTTGGCCACCGCTACCACGGCCTAATCCCTTGCTACCTGCGGGCATGCAGCGCGACCATGGTGTTCCAAATGCGGATAGCGCCGTGCAGACTGCGTTTGCCCAGGTCGTTCACCAGCGTTTGCTGCATAGTGCGCATCAGCTTGTGTTTTCCAGTGCTGCGAAGGATGGTGAGCGTGAGCTGCGCATTAGCCCGATGCTGCAAGACATATCCTTGTCAGATGCAGTACCTGCTGCCAGCCAAAGCCTGGCGCAGAGGTTGGCTTTGCAGGATGCCAAGCCATTGCAATGGCTGGACGACCACCAGGCGCCAGCCGTGGCAGAGGGTGAGCATATCTCGGGTGGCACAGGTCTACTCAAGGCGCAGGCCATTTGCCCGGCCTGGGCTTATTACCAATATCGCTTGCATGCGCGGGCATTGAAAACACCAGTCAACGGCCTGGATGCGGCTGAGCGCGGTACCCTGGTTCACCTTGTGCTGGAGCATTTCTGGCAAGGGCGTGGCCTGCAAGACCTGCTGGCGATGGATGAAGTGCAACTGGAGCAGGCATTGGCTGAGGCCGTGCAGGTATCATTGATCGAATATATTGCAAGCTGTGACGAGACCTTGAGCGACGCTTTTTCCGAACTGGAAACCATGCGCTTGACCCGCTTGCTCAAAGGCTGGCTGGCGCTGGAGAAAACGCGCGATCAGCCTTTTACCGTATTGGCCAGCGAGCAGCAGCAAAAGATCATGATCGAAGGGGTAGAAATCACGCTCATCATCGATCGTATCGACCAATTGGCAGATGGCCGCCGTATCGTCATTGATTATAAGACAGGCCGCAAGCCAGATACGAAAAACTGGGCGCAAAGCCGCATCACCGAGCCACAGTTGCCAGTGTACGCGGCATTTGTCTTGTCTACGCAAGACCCAGCTGATGACAGCGCAGAAGTCGCCGCCATTGCATTCGCCATGGTCAAGCTGGAAGAGCACGCGTTTGCCGGGCTTGCCAGTGATGACGTCTTGCCCGCCATGCCGGTGCTGGATGACAAGAAAACCCGGGATGTATTTCCCGAGGGGGATTTCCCCGATTGGCACAGCGTGCTTGAACACTGGCATACCAGCATCACGAATGTTGTCAATGAACTCAAGCGTGGGGAGGCGGCAGTCGTGTTGCAGGATGAAAAAGAGCTTGCCTATTGCGAGGTGTTGCCGTTGTTGCGCTTGCCGGAAAGGCAGTTACAGTTCGAGCGCTTGCAGCAGGGGGAGGCATCATGACCAATGCCGTGGATTTGCTGGAACTGGATCGCATCAGTCGTGAACGTGCTCTGGAGCTGGCTTCGTTTATTGTTGAGGCCCCTGCTGGTGCAGGCAAGACCGAGCTGTTGACACAACGCTTCCTGCGCCTGCTGACTACCGTATCGGCCCCTGAGCAGATCATTGCCATTACGTTTACTAACAAGGCGGCAGCCGAGATGCGCTCACGCATACTGGATAGCCTGGTGATGGCGGCCAGCGGCCAGATGCCGCAAGCGCCCCACAAGCAGCAGACTTTCCGCCTGGGCGTGGCAGCGTTGCAGCATGCGGCCAGCCTGGATTGGCAACTGCTGGATAATCCCTCGCGCTTGAAAATATTTACCATCGATTCCTTATCTGGGCACCTGGCGCGGCAGATGCCATTGCTGAGCCGATTTGGCAGCCAGCCAGCAATCAGTGAGGATGCTGCTCCGCATTATCAATTGGCCGCTGAGCGCACGCTGGCGCTGGTAGACGAAGATGGGCTAGGGCAGGCTGTGCGCTTGGCGCTAGGCTATGTCGACAATGACGTGCAAAAACTCACCAGCCTATTGGTGGATATGCTTGGCAAGCGCGACCAGTGGCTGGAATACGCTAATCATGGTGATTTGCAGCAGGCTGCGGAGCGGGCGCTGGAGCACCTGATCAGCCAGGATTTGCATGCCGCGGCTGCCATGCTGCCAGGCCGCGTGCAAAGCGCCTTAATGCCAGTGGCGCGTTATGCAGCGAGTCACCTTGCATGCGATGTGCCGCAAGCCTTGCTGTTGGATTGGGAAACACCGTTGCTTGCGACTTCCCAAGCACTCCCGGCATGGCTGGCAGTGTGCGATCTGCTGCTGACTGGCACGGGCACGCTGCGCAAGACTGTCAATGTGAAAAACGGTTTTCCCGCTACACCGGAATCCAAGCCATTCAAGGAGCAGTTTGCCGAGATTATCGCCACCTTGCAGCAGACGGCAGGTGCCGAGGCTGCCTTGCAGCGCCTGCGTAGCCTGCCGTTACGTCAGGATGAGCAAAGCTGGCAGATGGTGGCGGCACTGGCGCAGTTGTTGAAGATTGCCGTGGCTCAATTGTGGGTGGTGTTCCAGCAGGCAGGGGAGGTGGATTTTGTTGAAATGTCCCTACGTGCATTGGAAGCACTGGGCGATGACGAGATGCCTACCGAGTTGGCCCTGGATTATCCCGTTCAACATCTGCTGGTGGATGAATTTCAGGATACCAGCCCAGGGCAGGTCAAGCTGTTGCAGCGACTGACTTCAGGTTGGGCTCCGGGCGATGGACATACCTTGTTTGCGGTGGGCGACCCCATGCAGTCGATATACCGCTTCCGTAAGGCCAATGTTGGCCTGTTCCTAGAGGTAGCCGAGGATGGCATAGGCGATCTGCCGCTGGAGCGCTTGCAGCTTTGCCGCAACAACCGTTCATCTCCGCCGGTAGTGGATTGGATCAATGCTACCTTCAAGCATGTGTTCCCCGTGCAGGATAGCGTGGTACAGGGCGCGATTCATTATCGCGAATTCGTGGCGACCCGTGCAGCAGAGGCTGATGCTGGCGTGAAAGTACATCCGCTGATTGCCGGGCCTGACGAAGATGCAGAGGCATTGCGCATGCGTGAGGCGGCTCATGTAGTCGAGATCATCCGCCAAACCTGGGCAGGCAAGCCCGCTGCCAATATTGCCGTGCTGGTGCGAGCGCGGGCGCATCTTGACACACTGGTGGCAGAAATTCGCCGTCATCATCCTGACCTGCATTTCCAGGCCGTAGAAATAGAGCAGCTTGCCGGGCGCCAGAGTGTGCAGGATCTGTTGGCCTTGACGCATGCCTTGTTACAGCGTGCAGATCGCGTCAACTGGCTGGCCATGTTGCGTGCGCCCTGGTGTGGCTTGCAGCTTGCTGACCTGCATGTCTTGGCTGGGCGTGAGCGCTATCGCACCATCTGGTCATTGCTGCATGATGCAGCTGTGCTGGCAGGTATGAGCGAGGATGGCCGTCAGCGTAGCCAACATCTTGTGCAAGTGTTGACAGAAGTGCTGGGGCAGCAAGGGCGTATGCCATTGAGTCGCTGGCTGGAAAGTGCCTGGCTCATGCTGGGCGGGGCGCAATCTCTCTGGCAGGCTAGCGATATTGCCGATGTGGAAGCGTTTTTTGCTCTCGTCGACCAGCTTGATCAACAAGGCCGTTTCAGCCTGGAGCGCTTGGTTCAAGAAGTGGAAAAGCTCTATGCCGCACCCGATATACAGGCCAATGGGCAGTTGCAATTCATGACCATCCACAAGTCCAAGGGCCTGGAGTTTGATACTGTGATCTTGCCAGGCCTGGAGCGCCGCCCGCGCAATGGTGAAACGCCATTATTGCTCTGGGAGGAAGTGGCAATGGAAACTGCACATGGCGTCAGCACTGAATTGGTGACTGCTCCGTTTATTCCTAAAGGTGCAAACGGGCGCGATGAGCCTAGTCCTTACAGTTATCTCAAAATGCTGGAAAAAGAGCGTGCTGATCATGAAAGTGCGCGGGTGCTATATGTGGCGGCCACGCGTACTGAACGCTGCCTGCACTTGTTGGGTAGCGTCAGCCCTAATGCCAAAGGGGAGCTGAAGCCAGCTAGCGGGACTTTCCTCGATTCGCTCTGGCCACACCTGGCGGGGCAATTTATTGAGGTCGCTGCACAAGATGCACAGCCAGCGCAGCCAACTCCACAGGGGGTAGCGCTCGCTGATTTCATCCCCAAGTTGATCCGGGTTGCCGAGCCTGGGCTCCCTGCTATCTATGCCGAAAGCAGGCACGAGGCGATTTCCTCCGGTCAGGCCCATGGCGAAACGCCGGTGTTCGGCAGGCAAGCTGGATTGGAGGCGCATATCGGCACACTTGCGCATCAATATGTGGAACTAATAGCAGCTAATCCCGACTTTGAAAGCTGGCTAACACGTTTGCCTAGCCTGCAACCTGCGACGGTGCGCTGGCTGGCCAGGCAAGGACATGCACTTGATGTTGCCGACATGGCAGCCGCGCAGGTATTGCAATTGCTGGCGTTGACCTTGCAAAGTGCTGATGGCCGCTGGGTGCTCTCGCCTCGGCCAGAGGCCGCTGCCGAGCTTGCAATGGGCCATATAGGGGAGGCTGGATTCAAGCCGCAAGTGGTTGATCGTTGCTTTATTGAGCATGGCGAGCGTTGGATTATTGATTATAAATCAACACGCTTACCTGCCGATGCTGATGTTGGCATGATGCTTACGGCAGCGACAGCCTATGAAGACCAACTTGCTGGGTATGCGGCATTGTTTGCTGATGAGGGCATTCCCTTGCGCAAGGCAGTTTATTTCATGGCCTTAGGCAAGTTATGTGAACTGCCGTGATTTAGCCTGATGCGATTGACGAAATCATGACAAACATTGTCAGAATTTTGATCAGGGTGTGGAAATTTTGTCATATTAGCGCGATATAACGCAGGCTGGTTGTGGGGTTAGGCGACATTGGTTGGATAAGACGGAAAAATTAATTTATTTTAACTTTTTGAATTTAATAAATTTTTTTATAATTATCCAGGCATGGACAGATTCCTGGCATGATGTGGTACAGGGGTTGCTTATAGTAAGGCGAACACAACCCCACTATAGGAAAGTGAAAGATGAAAACGAAGTTAAGTATGTTGGCGGTATTGGCAGCAATCTCTGCTCCGGCAGCTGCGGGCACGATTGACCTTGGGGTTGCTTCAAATTACAACGCCTTTATTTTTGGTGACTACGCTACAAACGGCAACTCAACAGCGGGTGCCTTGGCTATTGGTGGTAACGCCAATATCAACGGTCACAGCATTGGAAACAACAAGAGCAATTATTATGGCGCAGTCATCGGTGGAGACTTGGGTGGAACACCATGGGGTGGTAGTGCTAATGGTAACCTATGGGTTGGTGGCACCAATAATAAAGGTTCAAACTACACGGTTTCTGGGCATGTGGATACCGCATCGACAGTCTCCGCACCTGTAGATTTTGCGGCTGCCAAAACTTATTTGACCTCGCTCTCTAGCGGTTTGGCCGGTGTAAGTGCAACAGGAACTTATGCTGCTCAGGATCAATGGAATCCGACTAGCAAGGTGTTTACAGGATCAGGGGCTAGTGTTGAGTTCTTCTCCTTGAATGCCAGTGAATTTTCCAGTTTTAACAATTTGGCTTTCTCCAGCATCGCTGCTGGTACTACGTTGATTTTCAATGTGGCAGGCTCGAGCGCAACGCTGGGTTGGCAATGGCAAAGCCTGGGTAGCAATTACAACGTCTTGTTCAACTTTTATGAAGCAACTAGCGTGACACTGCAAAATGCATCGTTGTATGCCAATATTTTGGCAGTGGATGCTACGATCAATGGCTCTGGCAATTTGTACGGAACAGTGGTTGGTAATACTTGGAACAATGCTTTTACATTGGGTAACGGTGGGTTTACTACGGCAGAGACAGCATTGTTTGCTGGTGTAACGGCTGCTGTACCAGAGCCACATGATTATGCCTTGTTGCTGGCTGGTTTAGGTGTGATTGGGTTGACAGCAACCCGTCGCAAGAGGATTTTGGCGAGAAGTTAAGCCATACCATCTGAATCCCGGGGGGGATAGAGGAGGAGAAAGGCGTGGGGTATCACTACCCACGCTTTTTTCCTTTCTGGCGTTTATATTTTTTGCTTAATGCTTAATGCTTAATGCTTAGTCTTGGTCGCCTAGACAGATGCAAGACTACCCAGAATACTCAGTGATGATCGTGGTGATGCGCCCGGCGGATTGCCTTCAGGTGGCGGCGGATATACCAGACAGCGAATATGACGCCAGCTACAACCAGCACCATGTGGAATTGATGGAAATAGACTTCTAGAGCTTCCCAATGCTGTCCGAACTTCATGCCGGCATAGGCCAGGAAATAACACCAGATCAACGAGCCAGCGAAGGTGTAAGCGATAAACTTGCCCATTGCCATGCGGGCAACACCGGCGGGGAACGCAATAAAGGTGCGCACTGCTGGCAACAGGCGACCAATGAAGATAATGATTTCGCCATACTTGGCAAACCAGCGGTCAGCCAGGTGCAGGTCATGATGGGAAATCAGTACCCATTTGCCGTACTTTTCCACCAAGGGACGTCCACCAAACATGCCGAGGTAATAGGCAGGGATAGAGCCAACCACGCAACCCACAGCACCAGCCAGTGCCACGCCCCATAATGTCAGCTCACCTGTGAAAACCAGGTAGCCAGCAAATGGCATGATGATTTCTGAAGGCAGGGGAATGCAGGCGGACTCAATCGCCATCAACAGCACAATGCCACCATACCCCATGGTGGAGATGATGCCCATGATCCAGGCCGCTACTGCGGCGATGATTTTTTCCAACATGTTTAGATGAGTTCCTTGAGCAGGTTTTTGATGAAGTCCGCACGTTGTGCGATGCTGGGGTATTGTACCGTAACCCTGAGTTTGTCCGGCCCATTCATGCGGCAGCGGCGGTCACGTTGCAGCAGTGCGATGAGTTTGGTTGGGTCTAGCTCTGTGCTCGGCGCAAAGTGCAGCTGGATTGCTGAATCGCTGGCGTCAATCTTGTTGATTCCCAGTGGTTTTGCCGCAATGCGCAAGCGGTGGCAAGCCATCAGGGCTTCGCCTTGCTCCGGGAGTAAGCCAAAGCGGTCAATCAGCTCTTCCTGCATGGTGTCGAGGTCGTCATCGTCGTTGCAGTTGGCTAGTCGCTTGTAGAGTACCAGGCGCTCGTGCACATCAGGGCAATAATCGTTCGGCAACAAGGCAGGCGTATGCAGGTTGATCTCGGTAGTCACGCCGAGCGGTGCCGATAGGTCAGGCTCCTTGCCTGCCTTGAGCTGTTTCACGGCGTGATTGAGCATGTCGGAGTAAAGGGTAAAACCAATTTCCTGCATTTCACCACTTTGGCTATCGCCCAGTAGTTCGCCCGCACCGCGGATTTCCAGATCGTGCATTGCCAGGTGAAAGCCTGCGCCCAAGTCTTCCAGTAACTGGATTGCATCCAGGCGTTTCTGCGCTTGCGGCGTGATGTTGCGGTCTGGGTCGGTAAGCAGGTAAGCATAGGCCTGATGGTGTGAGCGGCCTACGCGACCACGTAACTGGTGCAATTGTGCCAGGCCAAACATATCAGCGCGGTTCATGATGATGGTATTGGCGGTGGGCACATCGATGCCGGTCTCGATAATGGTGGTGCACAGCAGCAGGTTGAAACGCTGCTGGTAAAAGTCACGCATCACATGTTCAAGTTCACGTTCGCGTAACTGGCCGTGGGCGATGCCAATACGCGCTTCGGGCAAGATTTTTTCCAGCTTTTCCTTCATAACGAAGATGGTATCCACCTCGTTATGCAGGAAATACACTTGTCCACCGCGCTTGAATTCACGCATGGCGGCTTCGCGAATAATGCCTTCGGAATAAGTCGTAGCAAAGGTCTTGATTGCCAGGCGTTTTTGCGGTGGTGTAGCAATCACGGAGAATTCGCGCAGGCCTTCCATTGCCATGGATAGCGTACGAGGAATTGGCGTAGCGGTGAGGGTTAGTACATCAACCTCGGCACGCATGGCCTTAAGCTGTTCTTTCTGGCGCACGCCAAAACGGTGCTCCTCATCAAGAATGACCAGGCCAAGATTCTTGAAATGAATGTCTTTTTGTATCAGGCGGTGAGTGCCGATCACAATATCGATGCTGCCATCTTCCAGACCCTTGAGTGCCTGGGTTTGCTCCTTGGCAGTACGGAAGCGTGAAATTTCCGCAATCTTGATTGGCCAATCGGCAAAACGGTCACTGAAATTATTGAAGTGTTGCTCTGCGAGGAGTGTGGTAGGCACCAGCACGGCTACCTGCCTGCCACCCATGACAGCAACAAACGCGGCGCGTAGCGCCACTTCTGTCTTGCCAAAGCCGACATCGCCGCAAACCAGTCTATCCATGGGGCGGCCAGATTGCATATCGCTGATGACGGCCTCAATTGCGGCAAGTTGATCTGTCGTTTCCTCGAAGGGGAAACCTTCCGCAAAGGCTTCATAGTCATGCAGGCCCAAGGTGAAGGCGTGACCTTTGCGCGCAGCTCGCTGGGCGTAAAGGTTGAGCAACTCTGCGGCAGTATCCCGCACTTGCTTGAGAGCTTTTTTCTTGGCCTTTTCCCAATGACCACTCCCCAGGCGGTGCAAAGGGGCGGATTCCGGTGGGCCGCCGGAATAGCGCGAGATCAGGAATAGTTGCGAGACGGGAACATACAATTTGTCGTCGCCTGCATATTCCAGCAAGAGGAACTCGGTCTCGCCTTCGCCAAAATCAATATTGACCAAGCCACGGTAACGCCCCACACCGTGTTGCTCATGGACGACCGGGTCATGTTCACGCAGTTCGGATAAATCCTTGAGCATGCCCTCGGTGTTGCGTTGTTTCTCCTTGTCGCGGCGGCGTTGCTGGCGTACGGTGTTGGCATATAGCTCGGCCTCGGTGATCACGGCCACGTCATCCAGGACAAAACCGCCATGCAAGGGGCTGATGCCCAGCATCACAGGCGCTTTGCTAGCCTGGAAGCTTTGCCAGTCGTCGCAGGGCTCATAAGTGATGCCGTGATCATTGAATAGCTGGGCCATGGTTTCGCGGCGGCCCAGGCTTTCGGCAGCAATCAGGGTGCGACCCTTGAAACGGCGCGTGTAGTCTTGCAGCTTGTGCAGTGGTTGTTCCGAGCGGCGCTCCACCTCCAATGCAGGCAGTTTCTTTTCTGCATCCAGGCTCAATTGCAACCTAGCCCAGGCATGGCTTTGGCTGAAGAGTTCATCCGCTTTGATCAGCAGGATTTCTGGCTTGAGGATGGGGCGCTCAGGGTCGTGCGCCAACTGGCGATAACGTGATTGCGCATCGTGCCAAAAGGCTTGTGCTGCCTGGTCAAGATTGCCATGCAGGCAGAGCAGGGCATCTGCTGGGACATAATCCAGCAAGGTAGCCGTCTGCTCAAAAAATAAAGGCAGATACCATTCGATACCACCACTGGCGATACCCTTGGAGACATCCTTGTAAATACGGCTGCGCGACGGATCACCCTCAAATATCTCGCGGAAGTTCTGGCGAAAACGGGCAATACCGTTTTCATCGAGCGGGAACTCCTTGGCAGGCAGCAGGCGGATATCGGCGACTGGGTAGAGACTGCGCTGGCTATCGACATCAAAGGTACGGATGGTTTCTATCTCGTCATCAAACAAGTCCAGGCGGTAGGGCAATGTGCTACCCATTGGGAACAGGTCGATGAGGCCGCCACGCACGCTGAATTCACCTGGGCTCATGACTTGGCTGACATGGTGATAGCCAGCATTGGCGCATTGGTTGCGCAATGCTTCGATATCCAGTGTCTGACCTTTTTTCAGCATGAAGGTATGCGCTGCCAAATAAGCATTGGGCGGTAGGCGTATCAGTGCTGTTGATATTGGCACAAGGACAATATCGCAACTGTTTTGGCTGATCTGGTACAGCGTGGCTAGCCGTTCAGAAATCAGGTCAGGGTGCGGTGAGAAATGGTCGTAAGGAAGGGTTTCCCAGTCCGGCAGCATATGCACCCGCAATTGCGGCGCATACCAGGGAATTTCCTCCAGGAGTCGCTGGGCATCGAAGGCATTGGAGGTAATGACGACGATAGGCGATTTTGCCGATACCTGTGATCGTTCTATGGCCAGCCGGGCTAAGGCCAGGCTATCCGTGCCAGGTGTTAGTGGATCAAGTCGGTTGGATTGACCAGTTGCCGGGATGGGCAGGGAAAACTGCATTGCTTTGCCGTGATAGATGGAATAAACGGCTTATTATAGCCTTTTCACCTTATAGCGCGGCTAATAGTGCATTGGGCAGGTGTAGTTGTTGCAATGCTTCAAGATGCCTTCCAGGCTGTCCGCTTGCGGACATGCCAGAAGACAGAATTACTATTACTTGCTAAGCAGTTTGTTGATTTGCGCTTCAGCGGCTGTCCAGTATTCCACCGGGCTGCCAGCAAAGCCATTACGTTCAGCAAGAAAATACGCGGCAACCTCGACCATACGATAATGTTCTTCTGGACTGATCTGGCTAGCGGTATCCGTTGTCTTGGCCTTGCTGGTGCTGGCTTTTTTGGTAGTGGTTTTCTTGGGGGTCACAGATTTGGCTGTGGAGGTCTTGGGCGCGGCAGTTTTTTTTGCAGTGGTGCTCTTGCTGGGTGTAGCCATGTCGAATCCTTTCTTGTGGTCGGGACTTCTATGCAGCGTTCAGGGTAGGTGAAGGCGATAACCTTCACCTCCATCATATTAAACCGTTCCGCCCACCGTCAAGCCGTCAATGCGTAGTGTAGGCTGGCCCACACCGACAGGCACGCTCTGGCCCTCCTTGCCGCAAGTGCCAACGCCGCTGTCCAGCGCCATATCATTGCCTATCATGGAAACGCGGGTGAGAACATCAGGGCCATTGCCGATCAAGGTTGCGCCCTTGACCGGATAGGCGAGTTTGCCATCCTCGATCATCCAGGCTTCAGCTGCGGAGAAGACGAACTTGCCGCTGGTGATGTCGACCTGACCACCGCCAAAGTTGGCTGCATACAAGCCCCTCTTTACCGACTTGATAATTTCCTCTGGTGCCATATTACCGTTGAGCATGTAGGTGTTAGTCATGCGCGGCATGGGGATGTGGGCATAAGATTCACGGCGTGCATTGCCGGTAAGCGCCATGTTCATCAGGCGTGCATTGAGGCTGTCCTGAATGTAGCCGCGCAAGATGCCATCCTCGATCAGCACAGTGCGCTGGGTAGGGTTGCCTTCATCATCAATATTAAGCGAGCCGCGACGATTGCTGATGGTGCCGTCATCGACCACTGTTAATCCCTTGGCAGCTACCTGTTGGCCAATGGCATTGCTGAATGCAGAGCTGCCCTTGCGATTGAAGTCACCTTCCAGTCCATGCCCGATCGCTTCATGTAGCAGGATGCCGGGCCAACCTGAGCCTAGAACGACGGTCATGCTGCCTGCTGGCGCAGGGCGAGCCTCAAGGTTGACCAGGGCTTGGTGCACGGCTTTCTGCGCATAATCCTGTAAAATCTCATCGGTGAAATAACTGTAATCGAAACGTCCGCCGCCGCCTGCAGAGCCTTGCTCGCGCCTGCCATTATGTTCGGCGATGACCTGGATCGAGAGACGCACCAAGGGGCGCACGTCCGCTGCCATTACCCCATCATGACGCGCGACCATAATGACTTCATATTCACCCGCGACTGAGGCCATCACCTGAGTGATGCGAGGGTCTGCCTTACGGGCATACATCTCCAGGCGCTCTAGCAACTTGACCTTGGCCTCGGCGCTGAGCGATGCGATGGGGTCTTGCGGCACATAAAGCTGGGGAGCGCTAAAGCGCTGAACCGCCTGGCCTTGTTTTTCTTCGCCAAGTGCAGCAATGGCGCGCGTAGCATTGGCTGCCTGCTTGAGTGCGGGCAGGTTGATGTCGTCGGAATAAGCAAATGCGGTTTTCTCGCCGCTCACGGCACGCACGCCTACGCCTTGATCTATGCTGAAGTTGCCTGATTTCACCTGGCCTTCTTCCAGCCCCCAGCTTTCCGCCCGGCTGTATTGAAAATACAGGTCGGCATAATCGACTTGATGCGACATGATATTGCCAATCACGCCTTGTAGCTGGCCAACATCCAGGCCACTGGGGGCGAGCAGGGTTTCTGTCGCTGTGTTGAAGTGCGAATCTGTCGCAGGGCTGGAGGCGGTGGGTAAGCTATCGGGTTTCATGGTAAAGCGTCTTCCAAGTTGCATGGATTCCATCATAACAGTGCGTTGGGATGACGGAACATAAGTATTTTCTGTAAATGATGCTCAAGAGATGGAGTAGATCAGCGCTTTTTCAAGCCAGATAGTCGTATTAACGAACAATATTCGAGTGATCCTGGCTAGTTGCTCTGCCATCATATAAGTCGTGATAAAAGGCAGAGTAACGAAGCCAGAACCTAGTCGCGATAGCTTTATAGCTTGCGGTGTTTCAAAGCTGGCAGGCTTTTGCGCAGGCTCTTGAGGTAGGCGGTGTTGATGGATGAAATTACGACACCTGAGCCACGAGGTAGCCTATCCTGTACGACCCCCCAGGGGTCCACGATCATGCTGTTGCCATGGGTTTCGCGCCCCGAAGCGTGGTAGCCGCCTTGACCGGGGGCGATCACGTAACAGAGATTCTCGATAGCGCGGGCACGGATCAGTGTTTCCCAATGGGCTTTACCGGTGGTTTCGGTGAAGGCGGACGGCACGGCGATGATGTCGACATCACCCATGGCGCGGTACAGCTCGGGGAAACGTAAGTCATAGCAGATGGAAAGCCCCAGCTTGCCGAAAGGCGTATCCACTGTCACAACGGCATCGCCAGGCTCAATGGTTTTCTTTTCTTGGTAATGCTCCTGGCCTTGCTCAAAGCCAAACAGGTGGATCTTGTCGTAGCGTGCTACCTGTTTGCCCTTGTCGTCGTATACCAAGCAGGCGTTACGTACCTTGTCTGGATTATCTGACTCCAGGGGCACCGAGCCACCGATGATCCATACCTGGTGCTTCTTGGCTGTTTTGGCAAGAAAACGCTGGATAGGGCCACTGCCTTCTTTTTCACGGACGGCAACCTTGTCAGTATCTTTGATGCCCATAATGGCAAAATATTCTGGCAGGGCGATCAGCTTTGCTCCCATATTGACGGCAATTTCGATTAGGCGCTCGGCCTCGCTCAGGTTGGCAGCAACGTAAGGGCCAGAGGCCATCTGGATGGCTGCAATACGATTAATGCCAGGGATGGAGTTCTTGGCTTTGCTCTTGGCAACTTTTTCTCTTGATTTGATAGCCATGTTTTATTTTCCGGACGGATGACGAATTATCGGGTTAGTTTGTTGCATTTGTACGAGCGACATCACTCATCGCCCTAGTGGCAGTGGCGTTTGGTTGTTATTGTCACGCTTGCTGCCTGCCTTGATTTCAACCGGGTTGTCCCAGGTGCCGACAAACTCATACTCTGATGAGGCAATCTGGTTCAAAGGGTCTTTCAACAGCTTTTGGGCAATATAAGTGGCGGCACCTACCACGGGGCCACCTGCCAGTGCTGCAATCGATAGGCTGTCGCTGACATAAGGTGTTACCTTGACCTTGAGGTGCTGGGTTTCCTTTTGCAGGTCGGTTTCGCCTGTCATTTGTACCAGTGCAGTCGGACCTTCCAGGCGGAAGTCGTCGCTGCGCATGATGCCATTATCGATACGGACATTGGCGCCAATCTTGTCGAAGGCAAATCCACTGCTGAATACATCACGGAAATCAAAGGTGAGGCGGCGCGGCAGGTTCTGCAGCGTCAGTACGCTGAACAAGCGACCAACGCCAGGCTGTATCTTGAGAATCTGGCCTTTGCGTACATCCAGCTGCAAGTCGCCGCTTAACCGGGTAGTCTCAAAGTCATGTGGGCTACCCGGCCACTTGAGTTGGCCGGTGAGGTTGGCGTTGCCGTCCTTGATGGCATTGGGATAGCCAAAACGCTCCAGGGTCTTGCCGACATTGGCGATTTTCCAGTTGATATTGAGTCTGGTATTAGGCGCGCGTTTCCAGTTGTGCCATTCGCCATCGGCATTAAGTTCGCTTTCAGGGGAGGATATGCGCAGCTTTTCAATGCTCCAGTCATTATTGTGCTCGTTGGCAAGCAACTCCAGCTTGCCCAGTTGCTTGGTGCCATATTCAAAACTCTCGGCCACGATATCTAGCGAAGGGTATTCGCTGACATTGCTCTGTTGGCTGAATTGGCCTTGGGTGCGCAACTGTGCAGTATCGGGCGTAGAGGATGGAATGCTCAGGCGCTTGAGGCGGGCCAGCACTTTGCCGCTACCTTGGCTCAGCCATTGAATATCCCCGGTCAGCTCCTTGCTTTGCGCCTGCATTTGCCAGCCATCCTTGATCGCCGTGGCGGTGAGCTTGAGGTCATTGATGCGGCGGTCAAACACATCCAGCTTGTTGATAGCAAGGTCTACCTTGCTGATATTGAGGCTATCGTTGGCTTGCTGGTTCTTGCCCTTGGTACTGCTGGAGAGTTCGCGCCATTCGTCTACATCAAGTAGATCCATCTTGCCATGTACGCTAATGCCGGGCTGTTGAGGCAGCGTTGGTGTCACGTTCAGGCCAATATCGCCACGTTCAATCTGCCAGTTGCCATTGCCCTGCTTGGTACGCACGAATACTGCGCCCAGGTTGCTGCCATAGTTAACGCTGATATTGTCCCGATTGGGGTTGGGTTGTTTACGTTCAATGCGCAAAGGCACATTGTCGTTCATGGCCTTGTTGAGCGGGAAGGGCAGGCTGGAGGTCATGCCTTGCAGGGTGGAGTTGATCAGGATATCCACGCCATTGGGGCTGGCATTGATATTGCCGGTCCAATCTGCCGTGCCAAATATCCTGTCAAATATGCCCGTATCAAAGCTGGAGCGCAAACCAGCATCACTGACTTGCCCGCGTGCACTGATGCGCACCGACTTATCCTTGCCTGAGCTCAGGCTGACTTGTGCAGGCCCGCCATAGACCCAGGTACCGATATTTTGCCCACGCAGGCCACTTTCAGTGAAATCAAGTTTGCCATTGATGCGTGTCAATGGTGGGGTGTCATCGCTCGATAGGCTGCCATTGATGATGGTGTAGCTACCCTTGACCTTGGTCGCATCGACATCATTGAGTGGAATCTGCAAATCCAGTGCCAGCTTACCATTGCCACTGGTTTCCAGGCCTTTCGTGAATCCACCCACAATCTCGACCAGCGGGCTGGAGTTGAGGTATTGGATGCCATTGCTAATGGGGCCTTGCCCTTCGCTGACTACGCTCAGGACGGGCTGGTGGGAAGCCAGGTTGGGAATCACTACCTGGCTCTTGATGACTTGTGTGCCTAGTGTATTGCCCTTGTTGGCATTTAACTCCATGCGATTGCCTTCAAACAGCATATCGAGAGCGATGTTATCGATCTTTGGCCACTCGGGGGCAAACTTCAGCTGGCCATCATGAATCTTGGCCTTGACCTGGAACAAGCCGTTTTTGTTGCCATCAAAAGGAAATTCGCGCAGATTGCCTTTGATGATGACGCTAACATCCTCACTTTTACCGGCAAGGATGGATGTATCCAACCATGACAAAGTCTGTTCGCCCAGAATCAATGGGTAATAGAAGCGGGCATATTCCCCATTCACACGATTAAGCTTGCCGACTAGCTCCAGCATGTCGCCCTGCGTGGGGTTGTGCTGGAAGTTTGCATTAATGGCACCAGCCAGGTGACGGTTGGAAATATTGAGGTTGCTGACGCGGATTTCCGGTTTGCCTTCATTGGTTTTCCACTTCACCTGGCCGGTGAGTTTGTCCGCAGGCAATGGCCAGCGCAAGATGTCCTTGAACTCAAGCTCGGCATTGCGTGAGCTAAGCGTCAGGCTGCCACCATCCTGGTCAGCATTGATGCTGCCACTTAATTGCTTGAAGCCGGGGATGTGCATATAAGGGCGCATGCCCAGATCACTGAACTGGGTACTCAACTTATACTTTTCCGGAAACCCGCCATGACTGGTCCAGGCCATGTTGAGCTTGTGTAATTCGCCTACTGGCTTGATTTCTTCAAGGGTTTGCTTGAGTTTTTCAGGTAGTGGCAGATGGGAGGCAAGCAAATACGCAGATGGCAGTGAAATGTCATCCAGCGCGACATTGCCTTCCAATGTTTGTTGTTCGCCTGCATGACGCTCACGCAGTGCGATGGTGCCATTCTGCATATCCAGGCCATTTGGCGTGACGATCTTGAGCCTATCGGCAGTCAGCTCCTGGCCATCCTTGTGCTTGATCCATTGCAACCTGCCGGATAGCTGTTGTAAACGGGCTTCTGGTTGATCCTTGATGATGTGGCTGACAACATTGTGCAGGATGACATCACTGGTGAGCTTTCTTGGCGCACCATTGGCGAATTCCAGCCAGGCACGCATAGCACCATAGCCTTGGCGGATATCAATCAGGTTTGTGGGCAGCCATTGACGCCATGCGGCAATGTCGGTGCCATCGGCATGGGCATACAAGGTGCCGCGCCAGTCATCAGGCTGGCCGATATCCTTGCCGTAAACGTTGCCGCGTACATCTATTGGCCCCGAGGCTGCGACCGACGGGATCGCTTGCAAGCCAAAACGGTGGTGGCCTATCAGGCTGCTCCATGCCGGGTTTTCTATATGCAGGTTGAGTTGGTCCAGGCTGAGGGCAGGGGCTTTGCGCAATGCGTCATGCCAGGTGATGCTGGCATTGCGCACATCAATGCTGGCTTGCCGTAGCAACCAATTGGCAAATTCCGGTCTGGATGGGCCATTGGTCGCCATGCCAGCGACATAGATCGTGCCATCTTCCTCGCGGCGTATGCTCAATGCGGGATCATGAATGATCAATGAACTGAGGCGTGGTTCCAGTAAGGGGATACTGAGCCAGGAGACGCTGGCTTCAATGTGCTGAAAGGACAATGCGACGCGTTGATCGGCATCGTAAATATCGATATTGCGCAATGAGAGATGCGGGTTGAGACCATTCCAGCTGGCATGCAGGTCTTGGATAGTCACGGTCTGGCCGAGAACGGTGCTCACCTTGGCTGCAATGCGGTCTCGGTAATCGCCGATATTGGGCAGGATCAGGTAGCGCAACCCAAGGACGATAATCGAGAATGCAATGATGGCAAACCATAGCAGGGCGAGGGTGGTGCGGTAACACCATAGCAGGGACTTTTTGACCATATCTTTATTGCATCATCATCGCCGGAAGCCGCACGATTTGTGCCTGTGAGCTATATATTTATCAGTATGCCGAAGTATTTCATTGGCACGGGTGTTGGTCAACGCTTGAAGGGCGAAAGTTGCCAGGTTTAGCTTACAATAACAATTGTTCACAAAATATTGCCTGATTGTTCCGCTAGCAACCTCTCTTCCCCTGGTCCATTGATTGAGTAGACATTCTTGATTCAGCTTAAAAACATCAAATTATATCGTGGCGTAAAGTGCCTGATTGAAGGCGCAAGCTTCCAGCTTCATCCTGGCCACAAGGTTGGCCTGACCGGCGCCAATGGCGCAGGAAAATCCAGCGTATTTGCCATGTTGCGCGGGGAGCTACATCCCGAATCGGGTGAGCTGGATATTCCAGCTCACTGGACCATTGCCCATGTTGCCCAGGAAACCCCTGTACTGGCCGATGCCGCGATAGAGTTTACCCTTGATGGTGATGTTGAACTGAGGCAGGTTGAGGCCCAGTTACGTGAGGCTGAAGCGGCAGGAGAGGGTGAGAAGGTCGGGGAGTTATATGCCCGCCTTGGGGAGATTGATGGATATTCCGCCCGGGCGCGTGCGGCAGAGTTGCTGCATGGCTTGGGCTTTGGCACTGCTGATCTGGCGCGGCCCGTATCTGATTTCTCTGGTGGCTGGCGCGTTCGGCTCAACCTGGCGCGGGCCTTGATGTGCCGTTCTGATTTACTGCTGCTTGATGAACCGACCAACCACCTCGATCTTGATGCCGTGATCTGGCTGGAAAACTGGCTCAAGGATTATCGCGGCACCTTGCTGCTGATCTCGCATGACCGCGATTTTCTTGATGCCATCGTCAACCACATTGCGCATATCGAGCAGCAAAAGCTGACCTTGTATCGCGGTGGCTACTCTGATTTTGAGCGACAGCGTGCCGAGCGCCTGGTTCAACAGCAGGCAAGTTATGAGCGCCAGCAGCGTGAAGTGGCGCACTTGCACAAGTATATTGACCGTTTTCGCGCCCAGGCAACCAAGGCACGACAAGCGCAAAGCCGTATCAAAGCCTTGGAACGCATGGAGATGATCAATGCGGCGCACGTGGATAGCCCGTTCAGTTTCAGCTTTCGCGCACCACTTTCGGCGCCAGACCCATTGCTGGTATTAGATCAGGCCGATGCGGGCTACCAATCTACCATCATCTTGCAGCACATCATGCTGACCTTGCGCCCTGGTGAGCGGGTTGGCTTGCTGGGCCGCAACGGTGCGGGTAAATCTACCCTCATCAAGCTACTCGCCAATACCATGGCACCGCTGCAAGGCAAGCGCGTGGAAGGCAAGGATTTGCGCCTGGGCTACTTTGCCCAGCACCAACTGGAACAACTACGCCCTGACGAGTCACCCTTGCAGCACATGCTGCGGCTGGACCCGGAAACACGCGAGCAAGAGCACCGCAACTATCTTGGAGGCTTTGATTTTCGTGGTGATATGGCGACCAGTGCCGTGGGCGCGTTTTCCGGAGGGGAAAAATCCAGGCTGGCGTTGGCATTGTTGATCTGGCAACGTCCTAACCTTTTACTGCTGGACGAGCCGACCAACCACCTTGACTTGGAAATGCGCCATGCCCTCACCATGGCATTGCAGGATTACCAGGGCGGCATGGTGCTGGTGTCGCATGATCGTGCCTTGCTGCGTGCTACCTGTGATCGCTTCCTGCTGGTGGCTGATGGCAAGGTGCAGGAGTTTGAAGGCGATCTTGAAGATTACCGTAATTGGCTTAACGAGCAACGACTGCGGGACAAGGCTGAAGAGGAGAAATCCAAGCCAGAAGCCGTACCCAATGCCAGGGCGCAAAGCAAGGCCGAGCGTCATGCCAGACTGCAGGAGCGCCGTCCGCTACTAAAAGAGCTGGAGCAGATAGAAAAGAAAATGGCAGCTTGGCAACCGGAGAAAAATCAACTGGAGCAAGCTTTGGCGGCACCTGAGTTATACCAGGAGGCAGACAAAACCCGTTTGTTAAACCTGCAAAAGCGCCAGGCTGAGCTTGAACAGCACTTGGGTCAAGCGGAAGAGCGCTGGCTGAGCTTGCACGAGCAGCTAGAAGCGTTGCCGGAAATCAGCTAAAAGACACTATCATTCTCAAGCTAAATTCAAGACGAAGTACAAAGGAAGACCATGGAAATACGCTATTCACAAAGATTAAGCCTGGCTTATGCCTTGTGCCTCAATGAGGCCCGCACCAATGCAGGCGAGCCACCTAGTACCAATCTGGAAGATTACGATGCGCTGGAAGCCTCGACCTACCTGGCCTGTTACATCACTTTCCGAGCGATCAAACAGGCGGGGCGCTCGCCAGCCGATGAGCGCGTGGAAAACTTCGACATGCTGGCGGTTTATCAGGCATATGCCATGCTGGTGTATACCTACCTGACACTCCCGTTGGGTGACGAAGGCATAGAACCAGATTACAAAGCGTCTGCCATCACCATTGCCCGATCATTGTTCGCCGAGCTGGAAAATGAAGAGCTGGCCGAAATTATCGAATCCGGCAACCATAAATATCAGCTCATCGGCGATGCCGAAGCGGAACACTGGATGAATTACCGCCAAGATGTTGAGAAAGTGCTGATGGCATTTGTGATCGCCGCGACGGATGAAGAAGCGCCATTCGACAAGGAAGAATTGGTACCGATGCTGGGGGCGTTGCTTAGTATGCTGTGTGAGGCGTTTGCGAGTGAGTAGGTGTAGGTCATCTTTAGTTTGGCCTATTTATGAAAGTTAATAGAAAATAACTATGGGAACAAACATTCGTTTATATGCTTACCTCAACATCAACAATCCACTAGTGGCATGGGAAGTGGCAATTGGACGCATCAAATCAAGTTGCGACATAAACAGCTACACATATGGAACATCAGTCTGGATGTATTCGCATCTCCGTCGTCTCGCACTTGATGGGAGTGATGGGCGTTTTCTCAATGAGTTGAAGCTTGAGCAAGTTCGTCAGCAAGTAGCAAGAGGGTCTGTTTCTCGGCTTACAGGTGTGTACTTTTTTGAAAGCGAAGCTGATGCACATGCTGCTGTTGAGCGTTGGAAAATCCCTGACAAGAAGAAATACATATCGCCAGTTGATTTTTCCGCAAACCATTTAACTCGAGTTGACTCAGAATGGATCACTTCTTATTTGACCTCCAAGGAGACCGATTGGATGGAGAGATATTGGTTAGGCGAAACGCTAGGCGTTCGTCCATTAACGGAAGTGCTTGCAAGCGGCATTGGGGCTGTGCGCAACAAAGAACTGCGTAGTCAAGCTTGCGAGTTTATATACAGGCATCACACAGCGTCAACTCCACTACTATCAATGGCGTGCTGTGGTTTTGCAGAGGGCGTTTCGGAAGAGATAGCAATAGTGAAACCACATCTATCCGTTAACGATGATGTGCTACACGGCACCCACTTTATCGACATCCGGGACTTAAGCCTTCACAAGGCTAAGCTTGTACAAGTCATGGAGGAATGCCACAAACGTGGAGAGGTTTTGCCAATGGTTGTACCTGATGATGGAGAAACATTCTTTAGAGTACCGGATCTCTCAAATTTAGATTTCAAGCTCGAATCGCCCTTGGTGGCGGAGTTGTTCACGTCTATTCATGATATAAGCATTCGGTCAAGTGAGTGTACCCTAAGCGGATTTAATTCATTCGTTCGTTAGCTAATCAAGCAACCAAATTAAGTGGATTTAGCGATCAACATTGATAAGACCGTTTAAAGGTACTATTATCAATGTTATTAAATAGACCTTGGAATAATCATGTCCAACTTGATATTAGCCGAAACTACTGCCAGCATTTCCGAACTAAAAAAGAATCCCATGGGTACTGTTGCTGCTGGGGAAGGGTTCCCAGTGGCGATTCTCAATCGGAATGCTCCTGCCTTTTACTGCGTTCCTGCGAAGGCTTACGAGGCCTTGCTTGAGAAGCTCGAAGATATGGAGCTGAATGCCATTGCGGATGCTCGTGAAGGACAGCCTGTCATCAGGGTTCAGCTTGATGAGATTTGAGCTTGGTTTTCTGGAAGAGGCTTTAAAGGAGTGGAGTAAGCTGGACAACAACACTCGCGAGCAATTCAAGGCCAAGCTTGCGGAACGGTTAGAGAATCCGCGTGTGCCTGCTGCCAAGTTAAGTGGTCAGAAAGACCGTTACAAGATCAAGCTGCGTAGTGTGGGCTATAGGCTTGTGTATGAGGTCCGTGACAATGAGCTGATTGTTATTGTGGTGGCCGTTGGCAAGCGTGAGCGGAACGCGGTATATAAGGCTGCGGTAAAGCGTTAGCGAGGCAGGAACAATAGCGAGGAATGAAACTAAAGGCACTTTTAAAGGTGCCTTTAATGTTTTTAAGCTTAATCAGGCTGCCAAACTCAGAGCGCTCGTATTGCTTGTGCTATCACTACTGCCATAGGCTGCAATCAATTGCCCAATCTGTCGGTTGATGCTGTTATCTTCTGATGGTTTGGCTTGATTGCCTTCATTCTGACGCTGATATTCCATGGCTTCCTTGGCACTCACTTTGCCATCTTGGTTGGTATCCGCTGCTTCAAAGTTGGCGGCGATGGTGCTCATTAGGCTGGATAGTTGGCTATCATCTGTGCTGGAGGCAATGCTTTCCAGTTCGTCTTGGGTATAGCCTTCATCCTCTTCTTCGCCTTGTGGCGGAGGAGGCGGTGGCATACCGCCTTGCACGCGTGAGTTGTTGAACTGGCTGTTCAGTTCGCTCAGCAGGTTGCTGATGCCGCTGCTGAGTTCTGATTCCGTCAGTTTGCCATCGCTGTCGCTATCCAGCGAGCTGAACAATTCATCAGTATTGCTGCTGTCATCGTTGCCATTGATCTTGCTTAGGGCCGATTGCAGGTCTGCTTGCTCAATATATCCTTTGTTGCTGGTATCCAGCTTGCTGAAAATCGAGCTGGCTATCTGGGACGCACTTCCCGAAATACTACTGATCATGTTGTTCTCCTGGTTGTTGGTGTTCTCAGCAGGGCAGTTGCCCTGCTCATGGAGTTGCTAACGGATATGATGCGCCCAAGTTTTGCCTGTGAGGTGTAAAGCCGGGTAAAGCTATGTAAACCCTACATCTGCTTGAGTATTGGCTCCCTGGGACGGTTTTCCCATGACTTGCTGGCTGGTAGTGGGGGGTGCTCTGGACGAGCCTCGGGGCGTGGTTTGTCTAGCTCGCGTTTTTCATCAAGCTTGATGAGTTGTTCTGTTGTGAGCAGGGCGCGAATGCGTGATTCGGTGTTGATACGAGAGAAGATAGCCTCGCCTTGAGCGCGTGCTAGCTCTGTGCTCAATTGCCTTGCTTTCTTTTCATCGAAGCTAGGGGCGGCGACAAGCTTGTCGATTTCTTCGCGCAACTTGCGTTGTTGCTTGAAGTTGTTACGTATTGCAGGTGCTTCTGCATGCAGGATGTAAAAGATTTTATCTTCTTGGGTCTCGCTCAATCCCAATGCAGCGAGATGAGGCGGCAAGCCAAATCCAGGGGTTTCCTGCACAAGTCCTGGGCCTGCTTTCGGTGGTGCGTCCTCTGGATGTGGGGGCTCTGCGTTTACCCAGGTGCTAGATAGCGTTAATACACTGGTGATCAGGATACGGACTAGGGTGTGGTGGGTGTTCATGTTCTTTCCTTTCTCTCAGGCACAATAATGACGAAACATGTGAGCGGAAATTTTGCTGCTGGCTGGTGTTAATTGCCGTTAACTGCGGGTAAAGATAGGTAAATTTGCCATCTGGGGCATGTCGTGTTGAGGGGTGAATGGTTATGATATGGCTGCATAAACAGTGTTCAGAATTCTTATGACAAAAGTACTTTTGATTGATGATGATGTGGAGTTGGTTAACCTGATCAGGGAATACCTGATGCAAGAAGGGTTTGACGTGGAGTGTGCCCATGACGGCGAAACCGGCATCATCTATGCAGAAACATTATCGCCGTCCTTGATTGTGTTGGATGTCATGATGCCTAAACTCAACGGCATAGAGGTATTGCGACGCATCCGAGCTTCCAGCAATGTCCCGGTCTTGATGTTGACCGCAAAAGGTGACGATGAACATCGTATTGTTGGGCTTGAGTTAGGTGCGGATGACTATGTGCCTAAACCATGTACCCCACGCGAGCTGATCGCCCGCATTCGGGCTATCTTGCGACGCATCGTACCAGTCACTGAGCAGACGCAGGCCGAGATCAATGTCGGCCCGCTTGCGTTATGGCCGGAGCGACGTCTGGTGGAGTGGGAGGGGCAGCCTGTTAACCTCACGAGCACCGAGTTCAATTTGCTGGAAGTACTGGTCAGGCAGGCAGGTCGTGTCGTCAGCAAGAGCGATCTTTCTACGCTGGGTTTGGGGCGACCATTGTCACGCTTTGACCGCACGATAGACGTTCACCTGAGCAGCATACGTCAGAAGCTGGGTACGCTCGCTGATGGTCGTCAATGTATCCAGACCGTGTATCGTATGGGTTACCAATTGATCAAAGAGTAGCCATGGGGCGTTTGTTCTGGAAGTTCTTTTTCTTCTTTTTCTTTGCGCAGATGACTTCCATTATTGGTGTCAGTCTGTTTTTCTGGGTTTCTGCGCAACAGCAAGCCAATGAACGACATGCTAATGAGCAGTTGCGCAGCGGCCCAATGGAAATGGCCTTGCTGGAAGCGGCGCATAGTGCATTGCAGCATGGTGGCGAGCCTGCTTTATCGGCGTTGCTGCATCAGTGGTCTGATAAGCATATGCCCCAGGTGTATGCGGTCAAGGAAAATGGGCAGGAGGTGTTGGCGCGCTCCCTCCCGGATGACATGGAAGATATCCTGCATGCAGGGCGCGGCGTGCTGACAGTGCATGGCAGTGATGGTCAGGCAATCAGGCTTTTCACGCTAGAGCGTCGCTCCGTCGGTCCAGGGTTTGGTGGGCCGATGCCTGGTCCGCAAGCGATGGAGGGAAGGCGTCTTCCAGGCGAGCCTAATGGCATGGGGCCACCTCCACCCAGGCCGGTGGGGCCGATTTTTCCCTGGACACCTGTGTGGGCTGGCCTGATTGCCAGCCTGGTATTTGCGGCCTTGCTGGCTTGGTATGTCTCAAAGCCGATCAAGGAGTTGCGCAAGGCATTTGCCCGCGTGGCGGGCGGTAATCTTGAAGATAAGGTGAGCCCCGCCATGGGTAAGCGCCGCGATGAGCTGGCTGATCTAGGCCGCAGTTTTGACCGGATGACGAGCCAGTTGTACTTGTTGATGCAAGGCCAAAAGCGCCTGCTGCATTATGTGTCACATGAAATGCGCTCACCATTGGCACGGCTACAAATGGGCATAGGCCTGGCTAAGCAAAGCCCCGAACGACGCGCAGATAGCCTGGATCGCATTGAGGTTGAGTCCATGCGCATGGATAAGCTGTTAGGCGAGGTGTTGGAGCTATCCCGACTGGAATCGGGTGTGATGGCCGTCAAGAAGGAGAAAATCATGATCAGTGAGCTCCTGGAAGTGGCGGTAGAAGATGCGCGGTTTGAGGCCTCGGCCAAGCATGTGACTATTCAGAGCCGTATTGGGGCGGATGCAGAAATAGAGGCACAGCCTGATATCTTGTACCGGGCATTGGAGAACGTGCTGCGCAATGCCATTAAATACAGTCCTGACTATGGTGAGGTAACCCTGGAAACCCAACGCCGGGACAATTGGCTGGTGGTGCAGATTTTAGATCGTGGTACGGGCATTCCTGAATCAGAACTGACTCATATCTTCCAGCCTTTTTATCGCGCCGATAGTGCTGGCAGCGTGACCGGGCATGGGTTGGGGCTGGCAATTACCAAGCAGGTGCTGGATTTGCATGGCGGCAGGATCACGCTGCAAAACCGTCAGGGCGGCGGCTTGCTGGTCGAAGTTGCGTTACCTATGGCTGGGTGAGGTCTTCACTTGCTGTGGGTAGCAGGGTATTGAATAGCTGCCGATAAGCCTGAATGCCTTGTGCCAATGGATAGTGTGCCAGAATCGTCTGGCGCGCAGCATTGCGTATCTCCTGCAATTGGTTCGGCGAGGCATATACCTGATCAATGGCATCTGCTAGTTCCGTGGCGCAAAAGAAATCTACCAACAGCCCATTTTTCCCATGCTCGATCACTTCCTCCACAGGCGCGGTACGTGAGCCTATCACCAGGCAGCCTGCTGACATGGCTTCCAGCATGGACCAAGACAGCACGAAGGGCACGGTGAGGTAGATATGTGCTGAGGAAACTTGCAGTACCCGCAAATATTGCTGATAGGGCAGTTTACCGAGGAAATGTACGCGGTTCATATCCAGCCCTTGTACTTCTTGCAGCAGCCTGGCCCTGTAGGTTTCGCCTGGTGGCAACTTGCGGCCATAACTTACCTCGTCCCCACCCACAATCAAGATATGGCAGTTAGGCCTACGCTTGAGGATTTCTGGCAATGCGCGCATGAAGACATGAAAGCCGCGATAGGGCTCGAGATTGCGCGACACATAGGTGATGACTTCGTCCTTGCGCGTTAATTTCAGGCCGGAACCTAGTTGTACCCATGCTGTGGAGTCAGGCTGGGCAGCCTCGGTATTAATGCCTTCATGGATAAGGCGGATTTTCCCCTGATATTCAGCGGGATATAAACTGCGCTGCCATGAGGTGGGGCTGATGCCCATATCAGCGGCATGCAGCGAGAGCAGATTCGTGATGTTCTTGGTGCGGATGCGCAGTAGATCATCCAGCGTGAGCGGATATTCAGGGTCGAAGCCGGCATCGGCGCCTGTTGTTTGGTAAAAAAACTCGAAGAATGTGACCAACGGTACGTCGGGGTAGATGTCCTTGAGGTAAATCGCTTCGCCCCAGCCCATGTGGGCGACGATGATGTCGGGCTGGTAGCCTTTTTCCTTTAGGTGCAGCAGCGCCCTGGCAACACTTTGTCCTCTAATGACATGCTCTTCTACCGGGGCGAGATAGGGGTGTACGCCAGGCGTGCCGTTGCGCGCGGGGGTATATTCTATGCGCTGCACGCCCTGCATGCCGGGTGCATGGGCCTCGCATAGACTCAATACTTGATGCTTGCCTTCATCGATCAGGGATTGGGTGATATGGCGGAACTGCCCGGGAAAATTCTGATGAATGAAGAGAATGTTCATGTTTCAGCCTTCGAGGAAGTCGCCATCGACATACCACCATTGTCCTTGTTCACGGACAAAGCGGCTGTGCTCGTGCAGTTTTTCTGCCTTGCCATTTACCTTGTAGTGGGCGATGAACTCGACACTGGCATTGCTATTGTCGAGTTGTTTATCGTGCAGGACTTTGAGCCCCAGCCATTTCAGCGGTGGCGCGTTCGCGTCATCCTGCAATGAAGCCGGGCGGGTGGAAGCGTGCCAGGTTTGCAGGAGGTAATCCGTCAATCCCAGCACATAGGCTGCATAGCGAGCGCGCATGAGCGCTGTGGCATCGGGCGCTGCCTGCCCAGAGTGCCAGCGCTGACAGCATGCTGCGTAAGGCGCTCCGCTATCACAAGGGCAGGTGACGCTGCTCGGTTTCATTCTGCTTAGAAAATCTCGCGCGTTTCGAGGAACTCGATGTCCGGATAGCGCTCTTGCGCCATTTGCAGGTTGACGCGATTGGGCGCGAGGTAGACATACTCTTCGTTACCATCCAGGGCGACGTTGAAGCCATACTTATCCGCAATTGCCTTGAGATCGGCATCTGACCCGCGCAACCAGCGCGCAGTGGCGCAATCGTAACTTTCAAATGCGACGTCTACGCTATATTCATGTTCCAAGCGGTGAGCAACGACGTCGAACTGCAACAGGCCGATGGCGCCCAGGATGAGATCGTTGGACAACAAGGGACGGAACAACTGCGAAGCGCCTTCTTCAGCCAATTGCTTGAGGCCGATCTGCAATTGTTTCATCTTCATCGGGTTCTTGATGCGTGCACGGCGGAAATATTCCGGCGCGAACGAGGGGATGCCGATGAACTTGAGGTTTTCACCCTCAGTGAAAGTATCGCCTAACTTCACCGTGCCATGGTTGGGGATGCCGATAATATCGCCGGAATAGGCCTCGTCCATGGTGGTTCTATCTTGTGCCATGAAAGTGATGGCGTTGTTTACTGATAAAGTTTTGCCACTGGCAACCTGCTTGATCTTCATGCCGCGCTCGAATCGACCTGAGCAGATGCGCAGGAAGGCAATACGGTCACGGTGCTTGGGGTCCATATTGGCCTGGATCTTGAACACGAAGCCGGAGAATTTATCTTCGGTAGGCGGTACCTCGCGGCTGGCGGTCTTGCGTGACAATGGCGCAGGTGAGAGTTCAACGACGGCGTCCAGCAACGATTGCACACCAAAGTTGTTGATGGCCGAGCCAAAGAACACGGGAGTTTGCTTGCCATCAAGATAAGCTTGTTTGTCGAAGGCATTGGAGGCACCGCGCACTAACTCTACATCAATGCGTAGTTCTTCAGCCTGCGAGCCGATGAGTTCATCCAGGCGTCGGTTGTCCAGGCCTTGGATAATTTCTGCGGTGCCCTTTTCAGCATGCGGGTCGAAAAAGCTGATGGTGTCGTTGTATAGGTGGTACACGCCTCGGAAGCTCTTGCCCATGCCGATCGGCCAGGTCATGGGCGCGCATTGCATGCCCAGCGTGGATTCGATTTCATCCAGGAGCTCGATTGGTGCGCGTGACTCGCGATCCAGCTTGTTGATGAAGGTGAGGATGGGCGTATCGCGCATGCGGCAGACATTGAGTAACTTGATGGTCTGGGCTTCTACACCGTTGACCGAGTCGATCACCATCACGGCTGAGTCCACTGCGGTGAGTGTGCGATAAGTATCTTCCGAGAAGTCATCGTGACCGGGGGTGTCGAGCAGGTTGATCATGTGTTCGCGGTAGGGAAACTGCATGACCGAAGAGGTCACGGAAATACCGCGCTGCTTTTCCAGCTCCATCCAGTCCGAGGTGGCATGGCGTGCGGCCTTGCGGCCACGTACCTCACCGGCGACCTGAATGGCGCCGCCGAACCAGAGCAGCTTCTCGGTAAGCGTGGTTTTACCCGCATCCGGGTGGGAAATGATCGCAAAAGTGCGCCGACGCTGGATTTCTGAAGTGAAACTGGACATATCTACCGTGAACGATGAGCAAAAACGAGCATTTTACCTTGTTTGTGAATATGACTATCGCTTAATTGTCGTGAGGGATTTGACCTGAAGTAAGGAATAAAGAAGAATATTGCAAAAATAGTAATACTCATCACTAGTATTTGATGAGGACTGTGCTTGAAGGTAGGCCTTTGTTATATCCCTATGTGAAATGTCATATCGACATGCCTGCGGGTTTCCTATAATGCTTGATAACAAACAGAGGCAGGGCAGGATGACGCACAATAATAATCAACTGGCTCCAGACGTTTTATCGCGCTTAAAGCAAGCGACGGGCTTCCTGCATGCCCAGCTAGACCAGCAGTTACCGCTGGCGAACCCTTTGGCCAAGGAGTGCGATTACCTTCAACATATCCATCTGTTTTATCAATGGCTGGTTGCCATTCAGGAGACACTGATCCACCAAGCACACTTGCCACAAGATTACCTTGACCAGAACCAACAGTCGCTGACTTGGCTGGCAGAGGATATGCAGGTCGCAGGCATGGCGTTACCGCACTCTTATCTATCATTTTCCCTCACACCTGACCATGCTGCCGCTTGGGGTGTGCAATATGTCATTGAAGGCTCCTATTTGGGAGCCAGTGAGTTGTTTAAGCGTTTTGCCGAGCTCCGCTCAATACGTTGCCCGATGAAGTTCTTTCGTGAACGCAGCCAGGGCAGTGCTTTACGCTGCAAGCAATTCAGGCAGGATATTGCGACCGTGGTGAACTCGGAGCAAGACATCGTGAGTGCTGAGCAAGCCGCAAGGCAGGCATTTGAGCATTTTCTGCTGCTCATGAGTGATGCTCCACAGGATCAATATGAGTCTAGCCAGCGTTACGCTTGATAATTGCAGCCAGGAACCGATTCATATTCCCGGCTTGATCCAGTCGCATGGGGTCTTGCTGGCTTTTGACCTCGATGCACGGCTGATGCATTGCAGCATGGGTGCGGATGCCGTGCTTGGCACACTGCCGGAACTAGGGCAGGTGTTGCAGGCCAACCATATGACGCTGGCTCCCAAGGCCAATGCTGAAGTTTCCGCTTGCTTGCGAGATGTATCTGCAGGCTATGGCTTGATGCATACGCATGAGGTGACGATTCAGGGCAAGCTATTTGATTTGGTATTGCATGGCTATCAGGGTTTGGTGATTGCCGAGTTCGAGTTAAGGCTGGGCGAGGACCAGCATATCAATATCTATTCCTCCAAGGCACAGCAGGCGATTAGTGCCATCAAGTGCCAGACGACGATTAACGGTTTACTCAATGCCGCGGCAGAGGAGTTTCGCAAGCTGACCGGTTTTGACCGCGTGATGGCTTATCGTTTTAGGCACGATGATAGTGGTGAGATCGTCGCTGAAGCCAAGCGTGCCGACTTGGATAGTTTGGTGGGGCGTCGTTATCCTGCTAGTGATATTCCGGCGCAAGCCAGGCGTTTATATATTGAAAATACCCTGCGTCTGATTGTGGATGTCAATGCGCAGGCGGTGCCTGTGCTCAAGGCAACAGATACCAAGCCGCTGGATATGAGCCGTAGCGTGCTACGCAGCGTTTCCCCGATTCATATTGAGTATCTGCAAAATATGGGGGTTGGTGCCTCCATGAGTGTCTCGATTGTGTTGAACGGAAAGCTCTGGGGCATGATGGCCTGTCATCACATGTCGGCCCATCAGGTGCCTTATTCGATAAGGATGGCGTGTGATGTGCTGTGCCATATTCTCGCCAGTGATATCCAACAGTTGGAGACTCGGCTGAGCGCAGAGCGACAGGTTGCAGCTGCCAGCCAGCGGGCAGCCTTGGTGCTTAAGATGATGGAGTCGGATGATATTTTTTCGGCGTTATTCTCGGGTATTGCGGCGATTCGCGAATTGATTCCTTGCGATGCCATGATGATGACACATGGCGGCAAGTTGCATGTGTCGGAGGCTACGCCCCCAGCTTTGGTCAAGCATTTATTGCAATGGTTGAATGATGAGTTGAGTAACCGTGATTTCTACCATGCTGAAAAACTGGATGATCTACCTGCCGAGTTGGTGCCGCACATGGGCGGATTTTGCGGCCTGCTGGCGTTCAATATCGACAAGGTCAACCAGAGTTGGCTAATTCTACTGCGCTTGGAGCAGGTGCATACCATTAGTTGGGGTGGCAAGCCGGAAAAAATCTATCAACCTGGCCCACTAGGCCCCAGGCTGACGCCGCGTGGCTCGTTCGATGAATGGAAGGAAACCGTCAAAGGACAGGCCGAGCCGTGGAGCCGGGCTGATCTTACCGATGCGCGCGATTTGCAGCATGACCTGCTTAAAGTCTGCAATACGCGCAATGCTGAAACCGAACGTATGCGTTCCCAGTTGATGGCGGTACTAGGGCATGATTTACGCGACCCCTTGAATTCAATCAGCATGGCTGCGCAAATGATGGAAATGCAGTCTGGTACTTCACGCATGAGCGCGCGCATTAAGAGTTCTAGCGGGCGCATGCAGCGCCTAGTGAACCAAGTGCTGGATATGGCCCGCTTGCAGACTGGGCTGGGACTGAACCTGGGATTTGCCGAGACGGATGTCTCTGCGCTATTGCAGGATCTAGTGGAAGAAAACCTCACGGCTTATCCTGATGTACATATCAAGACCGAGATTGCCAGTGGTGTATTGGCGAGCTTGGATTCTGATCGTGTGGCGCAGGTGATTGCCAACCTGATCAGCAATGCCCGGCATCATGGTGAGCCGGGGTGCGAGGTGATGGTCAAGCTCTGGACTGAGCATGGCCTGCTACGCATGACTGTACATAATGCTGGTGGGCCGATTGAAGCAGAGTTGGTGGAGGTCTTGTTCAACCCTTTCAAGCGTCATGGTATGTCCAGCGTGCGTAACCGCAATGGCTTGGGCTTGGGCCTGTATATTGCGCATGAGATTGTGAAAGGTCATCAAGGAGAGATTCGCTATGACTATGTGGATGGCGAAATTGTGTTCAGTGTTGCACTGCCAATGTGGCAGGCTTAAAGGGGAAAAGCGTTGACGACAGAAGGACGGCGCGCATTGATCGTAGAGGATTACCAGGCTGCAGCGGAAACCTTCAAGGAATTGCTGGAGATGCTGGGGCATGAGGCTGATTATGTCACCCAAGGGGCTGACGTGGAGCCGGCATTGGCGAGCAAGCGCTATGATGTGGTGTTCATGGACATCAACCTGCCAGATATTCCAGGATTAACCTTGGTTAATCACTTGCGGGAACGCTTGCAGCAAGAGCATATGCCAAGCTTTGTTGCATTCACGGGGTTTGCGGCAGCAGATGTTGTGGGAGCCGATACTATATTTGATGCCTACCTGGAAAAACCGCTAGACTTGCCTAGCCTAGAGCGGGTGTTGCAATCACTGTCATGAGCAGCGAAAACGCACAATATTGGCAGTTGGCAGGTATACAGCATGCGATTTTCATGCGTATCTTTCCTAGCCTGCGCCATGGGCTGGTGGGGCCAATCTCGATCGCACGGATGAGTACCAGCATTGTCCGCAAGCTATTGACCAAGGAGGGGCAGCCTGGCATTGCGGAACAAGTTGCCCGCATTGACCAGCAATTACAAGAGGCAGTGTTGGCGATACGTGCACTGCAATCATGGGAGCCTGCTGCCAACGAGTTGGCCAACCCGCTTGACCTCATCCAGCAAGGCTTGCAGATCATGACCACGCCTTTTGCCATGAGCCAAATAGAGGTGAGTTTGGCGAATGATTGGGCAAGCTCATTGTCCCCAACCCCAGTTGCGCAACGCGCTTTTTTATATGCTTGGTTGGGTGTGTTGTGCCATTGCCAGGACAGCATCAGAGGCCAGGCCGTATTGAGCATTACAGCAAGTCCGTCCCCAGCAAATCAAGAGCTCGTTGTTACTTTACCTGAGACTGTTACTACTGATCATGCTCCCGCTATTGATGCCTCTGGTTTGTTGATCGACCAAGAGGCTTTGCATATGCTGGCCCAGCATGCCGGATGGACGATGCAATACGGTCACCGGCAATTATCTTTCACATGGGCTTAGCCTTAACACAATAACGGTCGTTGCTTGACCGGCGCGTGATAATAATCCGTCAGGCTTGCCAGCATATGTTCGTCATAGATCGTGAGCGCATTATTGCGGATACTGTGCAGCCCTAGTTGCTCCAGCTTACGCAAGGTCTTGTTCGTGTGCGCGAGCGATAACCCTAATGCATCTGCAATTTCCTGTTGGGTAAGGGGAAATGGAATCGTCTTGCCCGGGGTGGGGTAGATGGCTTTGTAGCGTTTGTAAAGGTGGAGTAGCAGCATTGCGACTTTTTCCAGCCCACTTCTCGCCCCAACATTGATGAGGTTGTCATCAACAATTTGCTCTTCTTGGGCGCATAGCCATGTGATGTCATAGGCCAGCGCTGGGTGATGCTCGTAAAGCTGCCACAGTTTCTGTCTATCCAGTTCGCATAGGGTGACAGGCGTCAATGCCTGTACACTGCTGCTGCTATTGTCGAGCAGGTTCTGCTGCAAGCCAATGAGATCGCCGGGAAACAGGAAATTCAGAATCTGCCGGTTACCATTTTTCAGCGTGCGATGACGATATGCCCAGCCATCCAGCAAAGTGTAAAGCTGAGAAGTGGTCGCACCCTCCTGCACAATGATCTTGCCTGCAGGTAAGGTGACTTGGCGTAGCTTGAGTTGCTCGATAAAGGCAATTTCGTCTGGCTCGTGATCCTTAAAGCTTTTTTGTTGGCGTAGGTAGGTGGTGAGATCATCCATGTGGCTTCCTTATTGTGTTTATATGCTGTCCGGCTGCTTGGTCAACGTCATGGTCGGGTGTAGCTATAGATAACTGATGGCTGGCGGTAGTTCCCTTGTGGGGCGGGTAGGTGTGCCAAGCTGGGTTGAGTGGGATATAAGCTAATGGAGGCTAGCCATGAGGCAATGCCTCTATGCCCAAACGCTGGTTGGCAGGCACGGCAATATCTATCGACTCTGGCTTGGGTAAGTCCAAGGCGTTCATGATAGCGATGAATGCCTCGCGGCTCTTGCCTGCCAATCGTGGGTTAATGGCTTTCTCCTGACCAATGCAACTCACGCGATGGCCTTTGTAGTCGTGACCCGGATATACCAAGGTTTCATCCGACAGCGTAAACAACTGCTGGGTAATGCTATCGTAAAGTGTTCCGGGGTTACCGCCCTGAAAGTCTGTCCTGCCACAACCATTGATGAGCAGTGCATCTCCTGTGAAGACGCGATCAGCCAACAAATAACTGACGCTGCCCAAGGTGTGTCCTGGAGTAGCCAATACTTTGATAGGGGTGTTTCCCAACGTAAGCTGGTCGCCATCTCGAAGCTGCAAATCAGCCGCCAGTGCATTGCAGCGGCTACCAATGCCAGTCAACGTATTCGTTTTTTCACGCAACATCCCGCTGGCAGTAATGTGGTCTGCATGCACATGGGTTTCTAGCGAGTATTTGAGTACCAGCCCATATTGATCGAGCAATTGCAGGTAATGCTCCAGGGCCGAGTCCACTGGATCAATCAACAATGCTTCCTTGCTGGATGAGTCCCCTAGCAGATAGGTATAAGTTGAAGATGCATCATCGAACAGTTGCTTGAAAATCATGAGTTTCCCTTCTTGCAGTGACAGTATTGATGCCTTCTTACGATGCTCCCACATCATGGCCCATATGATGAAAAGACAATCAAGAGGCAGAGCTTGTTCCCTGACAAGCTGGAGGATGATGAGTAGAAAGTGTTGTACTGAGTGGTAGGGTGATGTAGGTATTGAATGTTAATATGATAATAGTTTTTATTTTTAATGGTGGCGGTGCTTGGCTTGCAATCTGTTGTGGTGATTGGTCATGTGCCAGCTTGAAACCTGGAATCAAAGCACCTTGAACGAGATGTTGTATGACGATGATTCACTCCATTCCTGATCAGCAGGTAGATAGTCTTTACCAAGATCACCATGGGTGGGTGGCTGCTTGGCTACAACGCAAGTTGGGATGTAGTCATCAGGCGGCAGACTTGGCGCAGGATGTGTTTATCAAGTTGCTGGTCAAACAGCCACCTAATATTTTAAGGGAGCCGCGAGCTTACCTGACGACGATTGCCCATGGGGTGATGGTGAATTATTTGCGTCGCCGTGAGATAGAGCAAGCTTACATGCAGGCATTACTGGGTTTGCCAGAGGAGATGGCGCCAAGTGCGGAGCAGCGTGTGCTTGTGCTTGAAATACTGTTCGAGATCGAACGTATGCTGGCTGGTTTGCCGGAAAAGGTACGGCAGGCATTTTTATGTTCTCAACTGGATGGGATGGCCTATCGTGACATTGCGCATCAGTTGGGCGTTTCCGAACGTATGGTCAAAAAGTATATGGCACGTGCGATGCTGGCCTGCATCACCGTGATGGAGTCATGAATAGCGTTACGCACGAGCATCGTATCTTGGAGCAAGCTGCAGAGTGGTTTGCAAGTATGCAGGATGGTGAGCTAAGCGAGCCTCAGAAGCAAGCATGGCAAGCCTGGTTGCAGGCGGACCCGCGTCATTTGCAAGCGTGGCAGCGTGTCGAGTTGGTGATGCAGCGTTTTCACACGCTGGATGACCCATTGGCGCGCGATATGGTGCGCCATCCTGGCAGCAGGCGGCGCGTACTCAAGGCCATGCTGGCATTGGGTGGGGTGTCTGTGTTATCGCTTTCTTGGTGGCAAGCGCCAGCTATGCGTCAATGGTCCAATATTTTGCTGGCTGATCACGGTACGCAGACTGGTGAGCGTCAAAGAGTGATGCTGGCAGATGGTGGTCAACTTTGGCTCAATAGCGCTAGCGCGGTGAATATCAATTACAAAGCCAGAGAGCGATTGATTGAGCTGATCAGCGGTGAGGTCTGGATAGAGACTGCGCGTGATACACAGCAGCCGCCACGACCATTGAGCGTGCATACCCGGCATGGTGTATTGACGGCGCTGGGCACGCGCTTCGCTGTGCGTGATCAGGGGCAGGTGGTGCATGTGGCTGTGTTTGAAGGTGCTGTTGAGGTGCGCCCTCAACATGGCCTCGGCAAGCTGGTGGTGGGGGCAGGCCGGCAGGCCAGTTTTAATGCGGGACAGAGTGGCCCCATACAAGCGGCCGATCCTGCCATGCAATCCTGGCTGAAAGGCATGCTGGTGGCGGATAACTTGCCATTAGCTGAGGTGGTTGGGTGGTTGGGCAGTTATTTCCGCGGTCATTTGGCGTGTGATCCGGCGGTGGCAACGCTACGCGTAGTCGGCGCTTTTCCCCTGGATGACCTGGATCGTGTGTTGCATACGCTGGCGCAAACCCTGCCCATTAAGGTCAATCGCTTGTTGCCATGGTGGATTACATTAGAGCCGCTTGATCATGTGGCTCATCCTGTATCTACGGCTACTCGATAAAGATTTCTATTCCGGTTCCCTTTTTCAAGATTGGATTGGCATAAGCAATGAATGCTTTGCCTGATGCCCAGGCGCAATATTGAAAAAAGGAATCTCTATGCAATCCCCTGTTTTTGATCAAACTATCTTGCGGCGTGCGGTGCACGCTGCCTTGATGTCTATGCCTTTACTATTCACTACGCCAGCTTGGCTGACGCATGCTGTGGCAGCAGAAGTGGCGGCGGCAGACAATAATACCGTCAAGCGTTATCAGATCGCTGCAGGGCCATTGAGCCGGGTATTAAGCCAGTTGGCGGGAGAAGCGGGAATATTACTTTCTGTTGAGGGAGCTGTGACAGCAGGTAAGCAGAGTGCTGGCCTTGATGGGCAATATGGTATTCGTGCTGCGTTGGATGCTGTGTTGCTTGGCAGTGGGCTGGAAGCCGTAATGACATCAGATGGCGGCTATACTTTGCGCAAGATTACCGTGCCATCAGCATCGAAATCCGAAAAATTGCCCGAGGTAAAAGTGCAAGCTTCATCCATCGGTGAAACTGCTCTGGGGCCTGTTGTTGGTTATGTCGCCAAGCGAACGCAGACTGCCACTAAAACCGATACTCCTATTATAGAAACACCTCAGTCGATCAGCGTGGTGACGCGTGACCAGATGACCATACAGAATGTGCAGTCGGTAGGTGAGGCTTTACGCTATACCGCTGGGGTATTGTCTGAGTCGAATGGTCCTGATCCGCGTGCCGATGTGATTGCGATTCGTGGCTTTGATACGAATGGTCGCGACCAATACCGCGATGGTTTGCGTACTTATGCTTTTGGCAATCAGGGAGGTAGCGTAGTCGAGACCTATGGCCTGGAGCGGGTAGAGGTGTTGCGTGGACCCTCATCCATACTCTATGGTCAAGGTGGTCCAGGTGGCTTGGTCAATCTGGTGAGCAAGCGTCCTACCGATAAGCCGGTACATGAAGTGCAGCTGCAAGCGGGCAGCTATGATTGGAAGCAGATAGCGGCTGATTTTGGTGGCCTATTGACGGATGACGGCACCTGGACGTACCGCCTTACGGGATTATTGCGCGATAGCGATACGCAGATTGATCATGTAAAAAATGACAGAGTCTTTATTGCCCCTGCGTTGACTTGGCGTCCTAATGACAACACCACGCTGACCTTATTGAGTGATTATCAGAAGAACAAGCGCGGCCAGGGCTACCAGGCATGGCCACGTGTCGGCACTTTGTATAGCAGCCCTTACGGCAAGATATCTACCAGCCGCTTCGTTGGTGAACCTGGTCTCGACAAGTTCGACCAAGAGCGTTATTCGCTGGGTTACCAGTTTGAACATATCTTCAATGACAACGTGTTGTTCCGGCAGAACCTACGCTATCAGCGTATGAATACTGATGCATTTTCTGTGTATATGCGGCCATTGCAAGCTGATCAACGCACGGTAAGCCGATATGGCGGTGGTAGTGATGAGGATGTAAACAATCTCACGCTGGATAACCATGTGCAAATGAAATGGCAAGCTGGCATCTTTGAACACACCGCCTTGATCGGCCTAGATACGCAACGTATGAAGGCCGATGTTAAGGGTACTTTCGCGAGCTATAGTGATCTAGATTTGTACAACCCAGTGTATGGCGTTGGGCCGTTTCCCATTCCCAATGTGAATAGGGATGTGACGCAACAACTCAGGCAAACGGGACTCTATTTCCAGGATCAGCTCAAGATCGCACAGAAATGGGTGCTGACTTTGGGGGCAAGGCGTGATTGGGCGAATACCTCAACGGATGATCATCGCAATGCATCTAACGACAGCGACCAGGATGACCAAGCAACCACTTGGCGCGCAGGGGTGGTATTCCTGGCAAATAATGGCTGGGCGCCTTATGCGAGCTATACCGAATCTTTCACCCCGGTCATAGGAACCACTTCGGAGGCCCGTGGCAGGAAGCCGTTTGTCCCCGAGACTGGCAAGCAATATGAGGTCGGCGTGCGTTACCAGCCACAAGGTCAGCGTACTATGCTGACTTTTTCTCTATTCGACCTGACCCGGCAAAACCTGACTACGGCAGATTTGCAGGATCCTAGTGGTAATTCCAGCATGCAGCGTGGTGAAGTGCGTTCACGCGGCTTTGAAGCAGAGGCCAAGACTCAGCTGGATAGCGGAGTGGATCTTATTGCCAGTTATACCTACACGCAGATGGACATCACCAAGAGCAATGACGGTGTACAAGGCAATACGCCTAATAATGTACCCAAGTACGCCGCAGCCGTGTGGGGCAACTACCATCTGCCCGCTACCTTGCTGCCAGGTATGACAGTAGGAGCCGGCTTGCGCTACATCGGCAGCCGCTATGGTGATGATGACAATGGCTATAAGTTGCCTGCTTATACCTTGGTTGATCTTGTCGTGGATTACGACATGGCTAGCCTCGGGAGTTCATGGAAGGGCTGGAAATTTGCCCTCAATGCCAGCAACTTATTCGATAAGGAATATGTTGCTACCTGTGGATACTATGGTGATGGCTGTAAATGGGGTTATCGCCGCAATGTGGCTGGCACTTTGACCTATCGCTGGTAAGTCTTGAACTGATCATGGCAGCAGCCCGGCTCCGGGTTGTTGCCTCATGCTTGTTTTTTTACACTTCCCAACACCTCTTCTCATTGACGCAAATGTCGCGTCAGTCCTACATATTGACGGTTTGAAAAATCATTAGCTTCCTGCCTAATTTTGTCTTGTGTCTATTGCATCAGATTGAATTAAAAGACCAAAGTGTCCTGATTTTTGGGAAAAATATGGTATGGTAAAAAAGTCATCATTCATTTCACACTCGAGGTGAACCTCAACATTAGTTAATCACGTTAGGAAGTTACATGATTTTCAAGGAAAGACTTATCCATGCCGCCATCTTTGATATGGATGGCACAATGTTCGATACAGAACGCCTCCGATTCACCACTCTCAAGCAAGCTTCTGCCGAACTGTTCGGCGAAACCATCAGCGATGAAATCCTGCTCGGCTCCTTAGGCTTGAGCGCAAAAAAGGCGGAAGAGCTCGCCAAAAAGCGTTATGGCGAGGATTATCCTTATGCCGATATCCGTAAACGTGCCGATGAGCTGGAGCTAGCCCATGTGCGCAAGCACGGGGTACCGGTCAAGCCCGGCCTGTATGAAATCCTCGAGCGCCTCAAGCGCAATGGCTTGCTGATGGCAGTGGCTACCTCTAGCCGACGTGCCATTGCCGAGGAGTATCTTATCAATGCCAATGTCATGAAGTATTTCGACATGACAGTCTGTGGCGACGAGGTGAAGCAGGGCAAGCCGCATCCTGAAATCTTCCGTACCGCTGCCGGGGAGCTCAACTGCTTGCCCGAACACTGCTTGATGTTCGAGGATTCGGAAAATGGTTTACGCTCAGCTTCCGCGGCTGGTGGATTGCCGATCTTGATCAAGGATATCAAGGAGCCCAGGCCCGAGATCAAGGCCTTGGCCTATCAAGCCTATGACAGCATGCCGGATTTCCTGGCTGACCTTGTGAAGTTCACGCCTAACTTGCCCAAGCCCAAGTTGACGGACGCCTTCCCCCAGACCATCAATCATATACGTGCTGGGATTCATGGTTTTGGTGCCATGGGCGGTGGTTACCTGGCGCAGATATTCTCGCACTGGGATGGCTATACCCGGCCTTGGGAAATCATCGGTGCCAGCAATAACACGACGCTACGTAGCCTCGTGAATGCCTTTGGCAAATATGATGTGCATTACAGCAACCTGGCTTTTCATCAGACCATAGACCGTATCCGCTTGATCGACATGGCGGATGAGGCCGCCGTGTGCGAGATGTATGCGGTGTGCGAGATCATTGGGCTTTGCCTGCCAGAATCCGCTATCAAGCAACAAGCTACCGTGGTGGCAAAGGCATTAATTGCTCGCTATCAGAATGAGGCGGGGCCACTGACTATTCTGGTGATTCTCAACAAGGTGGGTGGGGCGGCATTCGTTAAGCGGCAGGTGAGGGAAGCGATGCTGCGCCTGTTGGATGTGCAGCAGGCAGAGAAGGTGATGGAGAGCGCGTGTTTTACCGAGACGGTTGTTAACCGCATGGTGTCAAAAATACCGAAAGAAATTCTATTGAAGCAGGCCAGGATTAATTTCGCTAGTTTTGAGAAGCAGACCCAGCAAAAAAGCCTGACGCTTGTTGGCAATATGGCGCCTATGCAGCAGGAATCTGCGCTGTTGGCCGAGGCCGGTTTGGGCAAGATCGTGAGCCAGCTCAAGCATGCTTCCCACCTCAACCGTGCGCTGGATCAGCTCGGTGTGACCTTGTTTGAAAGCGGTCCGGACATGGTGTTGTATGCCAAAAAGGGTGGCAAGATACTGGAGCGTTTGCGCCAAGTGCAGACCGTGGACAATATTGCCGAGATACAGGCAATCAAGAACCGGTTGCTGAACGGTACACATGCGATCATCGCTTGGTATGCCAGCCTGCTGGGCTACCAGACGATAGGGCAAGGCATGGGTGACGAGCGCGTGGTGATGTTGGTCAAGCGTCTGGTGAACAATGAGATCAAGCCGGCCATGTTGCAGGAAAACCCTGCATTGGCGGAGTACATCAACACTTCCTTCGTGAATAGTTTTATCGCACGCTGCAAGGCTTCGTTCAAAGATCCATGCCGCCGTATCGGGCGCGATCCGCTGCGCAAGCTGCAGCGCAATGAGCGCATCATGGGCAGCATCAAGCTCGCGGCTAGATATGGCATTCAAACCCCCATGCTGGAGTTTGGTGCTGCGCTGGGCATTTTGTATGCATTGCGCCTCGTGACACCTGAAGATAAGGAGTGCCAGCGTATCAAGGCCGTGTTCGAGCAGCATGGCAATGTGGCGGATGTATTGGCCTTGCATGGCGATTATCATGGCAAGCCTTATCAGGGGCTGGATCAAGTGCAGGATAGTGCGCTGATTGAGCGTATCGCTGAGCATCTACGTCAGTTGACCAATCCTGCGTCCGCACATTGGCAATGGCCCTTGAGCTATAACTATGCCGAGGAGTTGGCGTCTTGATGGGCATGCCTGGGTGGTGTGCGTGGTATATTGGCGAGACCTTACGGAAGGAATGACACAACACATGACGATTGCAATCAACAAGATCAGTGATCAATTCAGCAGTTGCCCACAACTGCATGTTGATCAAGTAGCCGAGGCCGCTGCCGCTGGTTTCAAGACCATCATCAATAACCGCCCTGACGGTGAAGGTGGCCCAGAACAACCCAAGGGCGATGAAATTCGCCAGGCAGCAGAGGCTCATGGCCTGCGGTATGTACATATTCCCGTGGTACCTGGCCAGTTGACGCTGGTTCAGGTCGATGAGCTTGCAGGCTTGTTACCAGACTTGCCTACTCCTATCCTGGGTTTCTGCAAGCTGGGTGCCAGGGCCGTCAATATCTATCAGCAGGCACACGCCAGGAGCTGATAGTCGATATTGAGCGATTCAACAGGTAAATAAAAACGGCATCCTGTACTTTCCGACCAGGATGCCGTTTTTGTTGAAGCCAGAAGGTTTTACCCTGCGGCCTGTTTCAGTTGCTCCAGGATGGCAGGATTATCCAGCGTGGAAATATCCGAGGTGATTTCCTCACCCTTGGCCAGCGAGCGCAGCAGGCGGCGCATGATCTTGCCAGAGCGGGTTTTGGGCAGGTTCTCGCCAAAGCGGATTTCATCTGGCTTGGCAATCGGGCCGATTTCCTTGCCTACCCAGTCACGCAATTGTGTGGCAATGGCCTTGGCTGATTCGCCTTCGGGTCGTTCGCCTTTAAGCACGACATAAGCGACGATGGATTCGCCCTTGATCTCATGTGGTTTGCCGACAATCGCTGCTTCTGCAACCAGTGGGTTGGCGACCAGCGCCGATTCGATTTCCATGGTGCCCAGGCGGTGGCCTGATACGTTGAGCACGTCATCAATGCGGCCCATGATCCAGAAATAGCCATCCTCATCGCGGTGTGCGGAATCACCAGCCAAATACAAGCCTTTGAGCTCTTCTGGGAAGTAGGATTTCTTGAAGCGTTCTTCATTGCCCCAGATGTTGCGAATCATGGAAGGCCAAGGCTTTTTCACCACCAGCAGGCCACCACCAGTACCTTCAATATGGGTGCCGTCTTCTTCGACGATATCCATGATGATACCGGGCAAGGGGCGGGTACAGGAGCCTGGCTTAAGATCAATCGCACCGGGCAAGGGGGCGATCATGTGCGCACCGGTTTCTGTTTGCCACCAGGTATCGGCAATCGGGCAACGCTCCTTGCCCACCACTTTGTGATACCACATCCAGGCTTCGGGGTTGATCGGTTCGCCCACAGTACCTAGCAGGCGCAGGCTTGAGAGGTCGTATTTGTTAGGCAGGTCGCCGCCTAGCTTGATCAGTGAGCGGATCGCGGTAGGCGCAGTGTAGAAAATGCTCACCTTGTGGCGTTCTATCATCTGCCAGAAGCGGCCTGCATCGGGGTAGGTGGGTACGCCTTCAAACACGACTTGAGTGCTACCAAGCGCCAATGGACCATAAGCGACATAGCTGTGGCCGGTAATCCAGCCCACGTCTGCCGTGCACCAGAAAATATCGCTGGCCTTGTGATCGAACACCCATTTCATGCTCATGATGGCACCGAGCAAATAGCCGCCGGTAGAGTGTTGCACGCCCTTGGGAGTGCCAGTGGAGCCTGAGGTGTAGAGGATGAACAAAGGATGTTCGGCATTGACCCAGGTTGGTTCGCAATAGTCGCTCTCGGCAGCTTCGATTTCATGCCACCACAAATCGCGTTGCGGGTTCCAGGCAATATCCACGCCAGTGCGTTGGTAGACGATGACATGTGCAATTGCTTCGCAGCCACCCAAAGCTAGTGCTTCATCCACGGCTGATTTCAGCGCAACTGCCTTGCCTCCACGCAAGCCACCGTCGGCGGTGATCACCAGCTTGGCACCGACATCCACAATGCGTTCATGCAAGCTCTTGGCCGAGAATCCACCGAATACCACGGAGTGAATCGCACCGATGCGGGCACAGGCTTGCATCGCGATGATGGCTTCTATGCTCATGGGCAGGTAGATGATGACGCGGTCGCCCAGACCTATGCCTTGCTTTTTCAGCGCATTCGCAAAGCGGCTGACGCGTTGATGCAGTTCTTTATAGGTGATGTTGGTGACATCGCCATTATCGGCTTCAAAAATCAGGGCGATCTTGTTGGCGCGCTTTTCCAGATGCCGATCAATGCAGTTATAAGAGGCATTGAGCTTGCCATCGGCAAACCAGCGAAAAAATGGCGCGTTTGATTCGTCCAGGGTTTCGGTGAAGGGGGTATGCCAGGTGATTTCCTGTTGGGCAAGCGTTGCCCAAAAGCCGGTGTAATCCTGCTCAGCTGCATCGCATAATGCCTGGTAGGCTGGCAGTCCCGATACAGTGGCGGCTTGGCGGAATGTTTCGTGTGGCGCGAAAATGCGCGTTTCCGTCAGCACGGATTCAATGGACGACATACAAACTCCTTCAAAACTCTATAATGAGGTTATGAATAGCGGTGGTGGCAATCGCTCAGGCATCACCGATAATGTTAGGAAGCGAATTATAACATTTCATTTACAATTTCAAGATGCGCACACTATCACAGATTTTGCAACCAGATACAGCCTTATCCACTGACGAAGAATATTTATTGCATGCGACCAAGTGCAGCCCGTTTATCGCCCGCCTGATCAATAGTGATGTAGAACTATTGCCCGAGTTAGCGGCAAGCTTGCATCGGGCATGGTCTACAGCTGAAATGCAAACTTGGCTGGCGCAACAAGAGGTTGTCGATGATGCCAGCCTTAAGCGCGCATTGCGCAAGTTACGCCAGCGTGTCATGTTGCGCCTGATCGTGCGCGACCTGAATGGCTTGGGTGGGCTGGATGAAGTGATGGTGGTGGTGAGTGCGTTGGCGGAAGTCACCCTGCAATACGCCTTACAGCACCTGACGCCTTGGCTGGAAGCGCAGTATGGTGAGCCTATAGGCGAGGATAGCGGCGAGCGCCAGCATTTTACTGTGGTGGGGATGGGTAAGCTGGGCGGCCATGAACTCAATGTGTCGTCTGACATCGACCTGATTTTTGCCTTCGCCGAAGATGGCGAGACCAACGGCGCAAAGGCCATCGGCAACGTCGAGTTTTTTACCCGCTTGGCCAAGCGCCTGATTGCCGCCATTGACGAGATCACCGAAGATGGCTTTGTCTTCCGTGTTGACATGCGATTGCGCCCTTATGGCTCCGAGGGGCCACTGGCGTGCAGCTTTGCCATGCTTGAAGAGTATTACCAGAACCAGGGGCGTGAGTGGGAGCGCTATGCCTGGATCAAGGGCAGGGTGGTGGCAGGGCCTGACCAGGGCTTGAGCCAGATGCTGCGGCCTTTCGTGTTTCGCAAATATCTGGATTTTGGCGCGTTTGCTTCCATGCGCGATCTCAAGGTCCAGATCCAGCGTGACGTCAATCGTCGCGATATGCACGACAACATCAAGCTGGGGCGTGGCGGTATCCGTGAGGTCGAGTTTATTGCCCAGGTATTCCAGTTGATTCGCGGTGGGCGCGATGCCAGCTTGCAGGTCAAGCCTACCTTGTCTGTATTGCAATTGCTGGACGAAAAAGGCTTGCTGCCTACCAGTGCAGTTCAGGAGCTGCGTGCGGCTTATATCTTCCTGCGCAATCTTGAGCATAGGCTGCAATACCTAGAGGATACGCAAACCCAGGATTTGCCTGTAAATGACGAAAGTCGGCAACGTATTGCACTGGGGATGGGCTATGCAACGTGGCAGGATTTCCTCAACATCCTGGAGCTACATCGCAGCGTGGTGCAGCGGCATTTTGAGGAGGTATTCAGCGAACCGAGCGACGACAGTCAGGCAGAGCAAGCACCTCGCCAAAGTGAGGCTGCATTGTGGAAGCGCCTGGTGGAAGGCGACGATGCGGTTGGCGTTATGGCACAGCTAGGCTATCAGGAGCCAGCCGATACCTTGCGCAAGTTACTCAGCCTGCACGACAGCCCACGCTACAAGCAATTGCCCGAGCTTAGCCGCCAGCGCTTCGATACCCTGATCCCATTGGCGATCAGAGAGGCTGCACAGGAGCCTAAGCCGGACCAGGCCCTCATCCGTGTCGCTGATTTACTGGATAGTATCTGCCGACGTGCCAGCTACCTGGCGCTCTTGGCCGAATATCCCTCAGCCTTGACCTTGGTGACGCGTATTGTCGGCGCTAGTCCCTGGCTGGCCCAATATTTGACCCAGCATCCGATTTTGCTGGATGAATTGCTAGACACACGTAATCTCTATGCCGCCCCTGATTTTGCTGCCATGCATGCAGACCTGGAACAGCGATTGACATTGCTATCCGGGGATGTGGAGCGACAAATGGATGAAATGCGGCATTTCAAGCATGCTGCCGTATTTCGCTTTGCAGCCAAGGATGTGGCTGGGGAACTGGCACTGGAAACACTCTCGGATTACCTGAGTGCGTTGGCCGACATCATTCTCGATGTGGCGATCAAGGCTATCTGGCCTGGTTTGCGCCATCGCCATCGGGATGAGCCGCTATTTGCCATCATTGGCTATGGCAAGCTGGGTGGAAAGGAGCTGGGCTACGCTTCCGACCTTGATATCATCTTTCTTTATGACGATGATGTGCCAGAAGCTGGCGAGGTGTATGCCAAGCTTGGGCAGCGCGTGAATACATGGCTGAGCAGCATGACGTCGGCGGGTATGCTCTATGAAACGGATATGCAATTACGCCCAGATGGTGCGAGCGGATTATTGGTCAGTTCAGTACAGGCATTTGAAACCTATCAGCAGGAAAAAGCCTGGGTGTGGGAGCATCAAGCGCTGACACGTGCCAGATTCTGCGCGGGTAACCAGCAGATTGGTGCGACGTTTGAGCGTATCCGCGACAGCGTATTGCGTCAGCCACGAGAGCAGCAAGCATTAGCGGCAGAGGTTGTCTCCATGCGCCATAAGATGCATCAAGCGCATCCAAATCATGGCGAGCTATTTGACCTCAAGCATGATCGTGGTGGAATAGTCGATGTCGAGTTTATCGTGCAGTACTTAGTGCTGGCGTATGCGTCGCAATATCCTGAACTGACACGAAACCTGGGCAATATTGCCTTGCTTGATATCTTGGGGAACTTGCAGCTGATTGATGCAGTGCTGGCTCATGAGGTGGCACAGGTCTATCGAGATTACCGTCGGCGTCAGCACGCCATCCGGCTACAGGGAGACCAGAAGGCGCGTGTGCCATTGGCTGAGGTAGAGCAGGGAGTCTTGGCAGTACGTCGCTTGTGGCTGCAGGTATTCGGCGCAGCGAGCTAGCTAATCTACGCGGGCCGGACTGTGCGCGATCACGCGCATAAACCGCGCCAGGATATCAGGGTCCGTCTTGATACCTTCTTCTGCCGCCAGTGTTTCGATGATTTCGCCATGATTGCGAGCGCGGTGATAAGGGCGTGTAGTTGCCATGGCATCATAGGCATCGGCAATCAGCAGGATGCGCGAGGCCAGCGGAATATTGCTGCCCGACAGTCCATCAGGATAGCCGCTACCATCAAAGCATTCATGATGGTGTCGAATGATATTCGCAATCTCATCTGCATACGGATGCAAGGTATTGCGAAACAGGCGCTCTCCCTTCACCGGATGCATCTTCATGATGCTCCATTCCTTGGCGTCCAGGGGGCCTGGTTTTAATAAGACACTATCCGGGATGCCAATTTTTCCTATGTCATGAAAGCGTGCGCCGAAGGCGAGTAGGTCGAGTTCTTGCTGGCTGAGGCTGCATGACATGCCGATCTCGCGGGCGAGCAGGGAAACCCGGTCACAATGCTGATGGGTATAGGCATCTCGCTCATCCAGGGCAAGGAATAAGGCCTGTGCGGATTCAGCAAGATAAGACTCAAAGGAGGTTGGGGCAACTGCGTGTGAAACACTGTCTGTCAAGGCCAACCCCCTGCAGTTATTTTACAGGTGCTGGAGGAGTACAACTTTCAATCTCAATCAGTTCGAAGCTAGATATTACGTAACCTTAATATTAGGGCGTAGATTAACATAGCCTCGTAATGATTGAAATAGTCAGGTCAACAGGCGGGATTCTTGTCGATAATGGATTGCAGGCTCTTGCCGGCTTTTTCTGTGGCGAAAGGTGCATGGTATTCAATGTCATATACCATCCACTCGCCGTTCTCTTTCCTCAGGATCACTTCATCATCCCAGCGCTGGGTCTTGCCATTTTTTTCCAGAGTGAAATGGATGGTTGATTGGCGTCCAAACTGGTTGGGTAGGCTGGGGTCTATGGTGAAGCTGGTGAATCCTGCGTCATTTGAGGTGAATAGATCGCCTTTGGTCCAAGGGGTCATTTTATCCCTGGAGCGGCAGCGGTGCTGCTCGCGCAACGCGATATAGAAAATTCGGTGTAATTTGGGGATGAAGTGCTGGGAAATCGTGTCCAGTTGCTGCATATTGGGTAGCCCGACGACTTTGCTGCTTTTCTGCAGGGAGGCGTAATCATCAAAGAACCTGACGGCAGCTTCTCTGGCCTCGTCCTTGTCTGACTTTGCGGCATTCACTGGGAAGGCAAATAATGAGCACAGTGTAAGTGCAATGGCAAGGGAAGGCCTGATCATAGGGGCGGCTCCGGTAAATGCGGTCATGGGATGAAGATGGCGCATTAGAGCATGTGGGCAAAATGGCAGGCAAGCCTTGTTCAGGCTTGTCTGCTAAATCGGGAAAAAATCCGTATCCTGCTTCATTAATTTGCTGATTTTTCAGCAGTCACACGCCAGATAGTGTTGCCTACATCATCTGCTACCAACAAGGCACCTTGTTGATTGACCAGAACGCCGACTGGGCGACCCTGGGCTTCACCTTTCTGGTTGAGAAATCCGGTGAGTACATCGACGGGGTAGCCAGATGGCTTACCATCTTCAAATGGTACAAATAACACTTTGTAACCGCTGCTGGGCTTGCGGTTCCAGGAACCATGTTGGCCGACGAACATGCCATTGGCATATTGCTTGGGTAATTGATTACCTGCGGCTGCAGCCAAGCCAAGCGATGCTGTGTGTGGGCCGAGTGCATAATCCGGCACCAGGGCATTGGCAACCAACTCTGGTTTTTGTGGTTGCACACGTACATCAACATGGTTGCCATAGTAGCTATAAGGCCAGCCATAAAAGCCACCATCCTGTACCGAAGTGATGTAATCCGGCACTAGGTCACTGCCGATTTCGTCGCGTTCATTCACGGCGGTCCACAGCATGCCGCTCTCTGGCTCCCAGGCTAGACCATTTGGATTTCGCAGCCCAGAGGCAAAAATGCGGTGCTCACCTGTCTTGGCATCCACCTCCCAGATAGCGGCACGGCCTGTTTCGATCTCCATGCCGTTTTCCCCGATATTGCTGTTGGAGCCGACGGTGACATAAAGCTTATTACCATCTGGGCTGGCGATCAGGTTCTTGGTCCAGTGATGGTTGAGCGGCAGGCCGGGGAGGTCTACCAGCTTGGTGGGCGGTGTGGTGATGTTTGTGGCTCCTTCCTGGTAGGGAAAGGTCACCACGGCATCGGCATTGGCGACATAAAACGTATTGCCGATGAGTGCCATGCCAAATGGGGAGTGTAAATCCTTGAGGAAAACCGACCGCTGGTCGGCAATGCCGTCTCCATCAGTATCGCGCAGCAGGGTAATGCGGTTGGCACTAGGCGTGCCAGCACCTGCTCGTGCCATGAACTTTCCGGCAATCCAGCCTTTCAGGCTGAAGCTGTCATCACCTTTGGGAGGGCTATTGGTTTCTGCCACTAAAATGTCGCCATTGGGTAATTGATAAAGCCAGCGTGGATGCTCAAGGTCCTTGGCAAAAGCATTGACCGTGGTGCCTTCGGCGGCACGTGGTTTGCCTTCTGCGGGCCAGCCCACGGCATTGGCGACGTGAACAGTGGGAATCAGGCTGCTGCGTGGCTCTGGCAATTCCGGCTTGGTGCCAGTGCCTGCCGAGATAGATAGCTTGGCAACATCGCCACAGGCGCTGAGGGAAAGGGTAATCAGGGCAGGGAGCAATAGTCGATGCATGATGAGAGTCCTTGATGTCATCCAGATAGGGGGCGCTCATGTTCTATAATGAGCGTATGGATTTGTTTATATGCGCAGTTTAATGACGCATCATGCTTAAAGAAAGTTCTGATTTGACGACATCTTTTCTCCCTGATACCTCGCTGGTTTCCTGGCAGGAGGGTTCTGTATTACATCAGGCTCAGTGGCGATCGGAAAACCACAGCAAGCCGCCGGTGCGTGTACAAGTCGTTGATGACACGCTCAAGGCAGATCATGCTTATCGTTTAGCGTGTGAAGGTACAGCATTGTTGTGGCGAGGTGATTTTCAGAATGCCCGCCAGTTATTGCAAGCGATGGCGCGGAGAATGGATCGCAAGCCAGCTAAGGCTTCATCTTCGCTATTGGATGCATTCAATTTGCATCGGCAGGCAATGGCGCAGCGGGCCCGTGTATTGGGCATGTTGTTGGTTGAGTTGGAGGCGGATTACACCATTGCCTTGCGACGGGCACCCGATGTGAAGGAAGCTTGTTTGCAGGCTTATGGCGAAGCTGAGCATTCATCGTTGATTTCACTACGTGAGCTGCAAGGTGTGATTGGCGCTTATGAGTGGCGCAAGAAGGGCGTGGAAGTGTCTGCACTGGGTGCGCGAATTCACCCGCATTACGGTGTGTTTTCACCAGTACGTGGGGAATATGTCGATCTCGTGGCACAGGCTGCCTTGCCAGATAGCGAACTGGCATTTGATATCGGCACTGGTAGTGGTGTATTGGCTGCGGTGTTGGCGCAGCGAGGCGTCAAGAAAGTGATCGCCACTGACCAGGATGCTCGCGCTTTGGCGTGTGCCCGTGAGAATATGCAGCGGTTGGGGTTGGCGCAGCAGGTGGAAGTGATGGAGTGCAACCTGTTTCCCGACGGCAAGGCAGGGTTGTTGGTGTGTAACCCACCCTGGATTCCAGCCAAGGCCAATGCGGCGATTGAATATGCGATTTATGACCCTGGTAGCGCGATGCTTCAAGGATTTCTCAACGGAGTTGCGGAACATCTGCTGCCGCATGGCGAAGCTTGGCTGATTTTGTCTGATATTGCAGAGCATCTGGGCCTACGCACTCGTCAGCAATTACTACAGATGTTCGAGAGTGCAGGCCTTAAGGTGATTGCCAAGCTGGATACCCGGCCAAGGCATGGTCGTGCAAGTGACAATACCGATCCCCTGCATCAGGCGAGATCGGCAGAAGTCACTTCATTATGGCGGTTGAGCGTGATTTAGACCGTTCCTGAGTTTTCTTCAATCTCTTCAGCGGTGGTGTTATCGGCTGCCGTGTTGTGCTTGTCGAAGCTGGCCTGCAATTTATCGAATGCAAGCAGCGCTTTGGTCAATTGTTGATTAAAGCGTCGTGTTTCTGCGAGTTTCAGCAAGTCATCGCCGCCAGATTCATGGCCTTTGCGTTCATGCAGCACTTCTTCAAAAATCATCTGCTTTTTCTGCTGGCGTTCGTGTACGAATTGTCGGTAAGCATTGCGCAAGGCGGCACGGTCTGGTGGCAAGGGGCTATCGCTTAGGGCTTGCCAATAAGGAAGCTCTAGCTCAAAGGCTGTCTGATCATGATCCAGGTGGCGTGCCAAGCTAGGCAGTAGTTGTAAGGCCATCGACAAGCGTAGCTGGTTTTGGACAAGCTGGTTGAGCAACTCCGCTTCTTGGGCGGACATGCCTTGCTGGGCAAGCTGTGCGATGTAGTGGTGCAGGTTTTGTAGGATTTGGCGGTTATCTTCCAGTAGTTGGCTGTCCAGATGACGTTGTTGCCCCATCACAAGTGCCAGGCGCGCGATCAGTTGTCCGGCGCGCATACCTTCCAGGCTCATGGCTTTAATAGCCAAGCTGGGGATGGCCAGGCTGGATTGGTCGAGACTGAAGGAACCCATGTGGGTAGGTGTCTTGAACTTGGTTTCCAGCCAGCGGATCAAGGGCGGTGTCAGCGGGTACATCAAGACCACACCTAATGCATTGAACATGGTATGGAACAAGGCCAGGATGAATTGCGGCTGGGTGTCATTGAAGACCAACTGGGCAATTTCCTGAATGCCCCAAAGCAGAGGCTTGAGCAGTAGTAGGGCCACAATCGCAGTGAGCACGTTGAATAGCACGTGCAAACTGGCCACGCGCTTGGCTGTGGCTGTGGCAGCCAGGGTGGCCAGCAGGGCAGTGGAGGTTGTGCCGACATTGGAGCCGATCACTACCGCAGCCCCGATTTCCAGTGGTACTGCGCCTGTAGATACCGCCGTGACTACCAAGGCGATGACGGCCAGTGAAGCTTGCATGATCACTGTCAGTAACACGCCAGCCAGCATGGAAAGCACAATGCCCCAGACACCCAGGCTGGTCAGGTAGGCGAAGTCGACATTAACAAATGCAGAATCGAAGGTTGTTTTCAGGTAGCCTAACCCCAGAAACAATAGTGCAAAACCGGTTAATGCTTCACCAATTCCTTGTTTCCGCGATTGTTTACTCAATAGCTTTAGCATGACGGCAATACCGAGTATGGGTAGGGCCAGGTCATCCAGCTTGATACTGCCGCCTACCACAGCTACTAGCCACGCACTCAGGGAACTACCCAAATTGCTGCCGTAAATGACAAAAGCCGCAGCAGAAAGCGACAAAATGTTGGCATTGGCAAAGCCTATGGTTGCCACGGTAATCGCGGTGGATGATTGTACGGCGAGTGTACTGACGCTACCGATGAAAATGCCTTGCATCGGTGTGCCGGTCCAGCGTTGCAGTAGTTGCATGAAACTGGGGCCAGCAGCTGTTTTTAGCCCGCGCGTCATCCAGTCAATGCCGAGCAGCATTAGGCCGATGGCACCCAGGCCCATGAAAAGGTCATACCACATGAAGTTTGAGAGTGCCTGTGTATGGAATAAAGGCGCTAGTTTAACCTGAAGTGTTGCTTTGCTCTGTCAGCGTATGACTAATTCAAGAGAATGGATGGTTGAGGCGTGTGCAGTGGATATATGACGTAGAGGGGAGGGGTAAAAGTGCACTACTACATATGTTGCAGCAGTGCACGTGCAGTTTTAGGCTTGCTTGCGACGGCGTGCCGCGAAGCCTACAGCACCTAGGCCCAGCATGAGCATGGCATAGGTGGATGGCTCAGGCACAGCGGCAACTTGATCGACCTGGAAAGCCAGTGACTGAGAGAAGCCAATGTTGAAGTTGAGCGTATACGATGTAATCGGGCTGGAGATGCCGCTGAGATCCCACGTATATTGATAGTAATCAGCTACAGCATTTGTATCTACGAAACTTACCAATGTGCCTGCAATCGCTTGATTTCCATCGTTGTAATTCAAGCTGATGGAGAATGGCACACCACTACCAAACCCAGGAATATTGTAAAAGTCATTAATAATGCCTTGGAAAACAATCGAAGTGATGTCGTTGGCAACGGTATTGTCAGTAAATGTCAAATAGCCACTGCCATATAAACCTGCTGAAGCAGGGGAGTAGTTGCCAGAGACCAGCTTTAGCGTTGCATCGTCAGAGCCTGTAACATTGGCTACGGTACCAGCAGCTAATTGTGCTGCGGTCAGCGGAGCTGCGTTGCCATTCGCGTCTACACGATTGCGGTTTAGTTGGTTCCAGCCGTCGAAAGATACAGAGTTTGCTACGTCGATAAAGCTATCGTGAGTTGCGTTCGCCTGGGCGAGGCTAGCTACAGCAAGCAGGCTGGCACCCATTAGAATGCGCATGGCAGTAATGTTCATGTGATTTTTCCTTTTAGTTGATAGTGATTAACCGGGCTTTCCCAATGAAAATCCGGATATCCTCACCAGTAGCCTGGCAATAAGCGCAAGGGCCTACTGGCAAATTCTTATTTTATTAACATAAATAAGAATGATTTGTATTATGTTTAAAAAATGATAAGTGTCAACCCTTTTCTTGCCATGGAATTTGTTCGTGTTTTGCAGAGCTTGTCATCCAGGGTGTGTGCAAAGCGTTATCTTTAAGATGTGTATTCGCTCCGCTCCTGTTTTATTCCTGCTCTCTTTTGTTTTTGTTGCTACCAATGGATTTGCCGCTGATTCCCTGCAAGCCTTGATCCAGGATGACACTCAATGGGTAAGTCCACGCAAGGATTACTACAATCAGGGATATAGCCGCCTTAACCAGATTAATCATCGCAATGTCTCGCGACTAAAGCTGGCCTGGAGTTTTTCCACTGGTGTTCAACGTGGTCACGAAGGGGCTCCTCTGGTAGTGGGCAATGTCATGTATGTGCATACAGCCTTTCCCAATCATGTCTATGCGCTGGACCTAGATCATGACCGGAAGATTCTATGGGCCTATTTCCCCAAGCAATCCAGCGATATTGAGGCGATCCTTTGCTGCGATAATGTGAGTCGTGGCTTGGCGTATGGTGATGGCAAGATATTGCTGCAACAGAATAATGGCCTTTTGTTGGCACTGGATAGCCGCGATGGACATCAGGTATGGCAGGTGCAGGTAAATGATCCCAATATTGGTGCTACCAATACCAATGCGCCTTATGTGTTTCGTGACAAGGTGCTGACGGGTTGTAGCGGGGGCGAGTTTGGCGTGCGGTGTTTTCTTGCGGCCTATGCCTTGAATGATGGTCAACTGCAATGGAAAGCCTATAGCACTGGGCCAGATAGCGAGGTGTTGATAGGTGCAGGCTTCAATGCCGAGAATCCGCATTACAGTGCTTTGTCTGCGTATGAGAATGTCGCAGGTGGCAACAAGGAGGGTGGGTCGTTTCGTGCCTTGCCTAAAGAAAAACTGAAGTTTCCAGCACCTGACTTGGGTATAAAAACCTGGCTCAAGCCGCAGGCCACCGCGCATGGCTGGGAGCATGGGGGCGGCCCAGTATGGGGCTGGTTTTCTTATGATCCCAAGTTGAATTTGGTCTATTACGGTACTGGTAACCCTTCAGTCTGGAATCCCGATATTCGCCCGGGAGATAATAAATGGGCGATGACGCTGTTTGCCCGCGATCTTGATACCGGCATGGCACGCTGGGGCTATCAATTGACGCCGCATGATGAATGGGATTATGACAGTGTCAATGAGCTGATTCTCTGGGACCATGGTCAGCAAAAGCTGGCCACGCATTTTGATCGCAATGGCTTTGCCTATACCTTGGATCGGCGAACTGGCAGCTTACTTTCCGCAGCAAAAATGCACCCTTTCGTAAACTGGGCCACAGGGATTGACCTGCCAACCGGCATACCCGTGAAGGATGCGCGCTATGCTACGCACGAAGATCAGGAAACCAGTGGTATTTGTCCCTCAGCTATAGGTGCCAAAAATATGCAGCCTGCGGCATATTCGCCGCAAACAGGCTGGTTTTATGTGCCACTCAATCATTTGTGTATGACGTATGAGGCCGTGGAAGCCAAGTACGTCTCAGGGCAACCTTGGGCCGGAGCCAGCCTTACCATGCAGCCGGGATCGGATGGTGACATGGGAGCCTTCATGGCCTGGGATGCGCTGAAAGCCAAGTCTGTTTGGTATAAGCACGAAAAGTTTGCAGTGTGGAGTGGGGCTTTGCCAACAGCCGGGAAAGTGGTGTTTTATGGCACGCTGGATCGTTGGTTCAAGGCCTTAGATGCGCGTAATGGCAGGGAATTATGGCGCTTTCAGGTGGGTTCAGGGATCGTGGGTAACCCGATGACCTATCAACACCGTGGCAAGCAATATGTTGGTGTCTTCTCCGGTGTCGGTGGCTGGGCAGGCATTGCGCTCAATCAAGGCCTTACTGGCGATAGTGAAGGCGCGGGTACGGCTGGCGCTTTCCGGGAGTTGAACCACTACAATGCTGCACCGGGTAGCGGCGCACTTCATGTGTTTGCATTGTAGATAGGCAAGCGGTGGCATTGCAGTTGCTCATTACAACGCACCTGTAGGAAATCAAAAGGCCGTCAAGATGCTGAATCCAGCAATCCCTTGATGAAGCCGCCAATACCGCTGAGCTTGCTGCCATATTCCAGGATAGCTGGTAGCTTTGATTTCTTATGTGACTTCAATGCTTCCAGATGGTTTTCTGCAATCTGTTGGCCAATATTGCCGATAATGGCGCGGATATGTTGACGTGCTTGCTCCAGCCGCTTTCCCTGCCATTCTTCACCAAAAATTCCTTCTTCCCAGCAGCGGTCCAGGATGCGATATAGCGCAGACAAATTGCCCACGACATATTCGGAGGCAGCATTAAAGCTCAGGCTGTCGTCTATCAGTCGAGCCTGGTTTTGCAGGTGACGGAATAGTAGGGGTGTTTTCAGGTGAAAGCGCATCTGGCCTTTTTCTACGCTTTCCACATGGAAGTCTACTTGGGCCAATGCTGCGAGTAATTGAGTCCAGGCCTCGGCTTCTGTCAGCTGTCCAAACTTGATCGCAGCACTTTCCAGCAGGCTTTTTGCACGTGATTCACGGATACGGAAGACTGCGCTTAGGCGAAAAGTGTCAGCGGTCTGCAACGCTTGTGCATATTCCCAAAGTAGCAAGGCGTCAAAGTCGCTTTTTGCCATGCCACCCAGGCCATGGGTGCTGACATACTCTTGCCAGATGCGGTCAAAGAGGTCAATTTTCTGCTGATCGGTAAGAGACATGCCGCTTTCCTTCCATGATAGAGCCTGAATCATCGCTTGGTTGGCAGGCTATTTCAACTCAATGGGCCGGCCATGTTTCATGGCTTGTGCTCTCATTGCAAGCATGCTTATTTGTTTAGTCGTGCCAAGAAGCGATCATGCCAGCGGGGTAACAATAGCAATGCAGAAATACCACCTAGTAATGCAAACCACATATCGGATTGCGTATCCCATTCATATCCTTGCGTACCGAGAAACTCATCCGCACCTTGCCCCATCCACAATGCCGCAGCCCATTCGATCAACTCATAGCTGGCACTGATGGCGAGTACGACACAGATCACCAGAAATGCCAGCATGTTGCTGCCACGCACATAAGCGCCACGCAACAGGATTTCTCGCACAGCAATGGCCGGGACAAAGCCTTGCATGAAGTGTCCGATCTTGTCATAGGGGTTGCGATCCAGGCCCAGCCATTGGGCTATTTCAAACCCCAATGGAACGCGTGCGTAGCTATAGGCGCCTCCCACGATCAGTACCAAGGCATGCAGGAAGATCAGGCTATAGAGTAGGGCGGTGAGCGGGTAACGACGGTAGCCTGCCCATAACAGCGGCAGCACTATTATCACAGGCAGAACTTCCATGAGCCAGGTCGAGCGGTCAAAGGGATGAATCCCAGATGCGATCAGTACCGCAATCAAGGCTAGGCTACCCAGCTGCAAGCAACGTACCTGCATCATCTGGCTTAATCCTTGTCAGGCTTGTTGAACAGGGAGAATACAATCCCAAGCGTGATCCCTACCACGGCACCCAGTGCCAGGTTGTCAAAACTCAGGCCGATGGCTGTCCCTAGGATAGTGGCGACGCTGAGATTGAATATTTCTTTGTATTTGTTTGGCATGGGGTGATTATAAGGGAATTAGCCTGAGCAACGGAGGTGTGTTACCCATGCGCTGGCACAGCGATGGACATGCTTTATACTCATGTACTTTGATCGCTATGGCGAAGACAAGGCGTTGCACGCTTATCGGATAATCTATGAGTTTACGTGTTCGATTCAACTTGCTGATAACGACCTTGCTACTGATGTTGATGGTGGCGGTTGGCTATGTGGTGATCAAGGGGATGCGGATTTCCACCGAGGAAAGTGTGGAAGCTGCGACAAGGGTAACGGTGCAGTTGCTCGATACCGTGATTATTAATTCACGGCAGAATCCTGAGTGGGGTTATACCCATGACGTGATGCATACTTTCCTGCAATCGCTGGGACATGTGCGCAGCAGCGAGATTTTGCTTTACGATGCCCAAGGGGCGCTGATGTATCAATCGCCACCATCAACTTATCGTGCCGATGAGAACCCGCCACGCTGGTTTGCGCGGATGGTGGAGCCTGAACCTGAAGTCGTGTCGCGCCGTATTCGCTTTGGCATGCTGGTTGTGGCATCGGATGCTGCCGGGGCGATTCGTGAATCTTGGGTTTCGTTCAAGAGCCTGCTCTGGATCGAGAGTGGGTTCTTTGTGGTATTGAATGCCTTGATTTACTGGATGCTGGGGCGCTGGCTGCGGCCCGCGGGTGATATTCTCAAGGCTATTTCCCAGGTTGAGCAAGGCAATCTGGAGGTTAAGCTGCCACAATACAAGGTGCCTGAATTCTCCCGTATTGCACAAAACTTCAACCTGATGGGGGAGTCCTTGCGTGATCGCACCGAGGAGAACCGTAGGTTGGCCCTCATTGTGCAACAGACCGCAGATGCGATCATGATTCATGATCTCAACGGTAATATCTCGTTCTGGAACCCGGCTGCACAGCGCATGTTTGGCTATGCTCCTGAAGATATCATCGGCAAGTCTGCCAACCTGCTGATGCCGCCAGATCATGAGAGTGAGCAGGCGCGCAATATGGCGGTGATCGTGGCGAATAGCCAAGTGGAATATTACGATACACAGCGCGTGGCGCGTGACGGTAAGTTACTGGATGTATCCTTGTCGGCAGCGCCATTAATGGACCCCAAGACAGGCGAGATCATTGGTGAAATTTGTAGCATGCGCGATATTACCGAGCGCAAGCTGGCAGAGGAAACGGCACGTAAGTTGGAGGAAAACCGCCAGTTAACGCACTTGATCCAGCGCCATATCGAGGATGAACGCCGCAGCCTCGCGCGCGAGCTGCATGATGAGTTGGGGCAATATGTGACGGCGATCAAGACCTTTGCTGTGGCGATTGCCAACAAGGCCAGAACTGAAATGCCCAGCATCGAAAATAGCGCGCAAACCATTGTGTCTGCGGCCAATCATATCTATGACGGCATGCACAATATCATCCGGCATTTGCGGCCAGGTTCGCTCGATAACCTGGGTTTATCCGCGGCCTTGCGCGATGCTGTTGCCGATTGGCAGGCGCAAAACCCGCAAGTGGCATTTAGCTTGGATTTGCAGGGCAAGCTGGATACGCTGGGCGAAAGTTTGAATATTAATCTCTATCGCATTGTGCAGGAGTCGGTGACCAACGCCTTGCGGCATGCCCAGGCTGACAGGATTGAGATCAGCCTTTCACAGCATGAAAATGGTACCCTCACACTTTTGATCAAGGATAACGGTATCGGCATGAATATGTGCAATGTGGACCAGAGTCGCCATTTCGGCCTGTTGGGTATGCGTGAGCGCACCCAAGCGCTGTATGGCACGTTCAGCATAGATTCTCTGCCGGACCAGGGCTCTACCATATCGGTGACGATTCCGGAGAAATGAATTCATGAGTGCAATCAAGGTAATGCTGGTGGATGATCATGCGGTGGTTCGCATGGGCTTCAAGTTATTGCTGGAATCTGATCAAGCGATACAGGTGGTCGCCGAGGCCGAGAGCGGTGAGCAGGGTATCAAGCTTTATCAGGCGCATAAGCCTGATGTGGTCGTCATGGACATTACGATGCCAGGCATCGGTGGCCTAGAGGCCATAGACCGCATTCGTGCCAAGGACGAGCATGCGCGCATCCTGGTATTGTCTGCCCACGAGGATTCGGTGCATCCCAAGCGTGTACTGAACGCTGGCGCGATGGGCTATTTGACCAAGCGCAGTGCTGCTGAAGAATTGATTAAGGCGATTCATACTGTGGCAAGCGGCAAGATGTACCTTGAAGCCAATGTGGCGCAGCAGATGGCGATCCAGCAGATTTCCGGGCAGCAGAACCCAGTGGATGTGCTATCTGACCGTGAGTTTGAGGTGTTTATGGCCTTGGCCAAGGGCAAGACTACCAATGAGATCGCTGAGACTTTATCCTTGTCACCGCGTACCGTGGGAACCCATCTCTACAATATCAAGCAGAAGTTGAATGCCAGCAATTCTGCGGAGATTGCCTTGATTGCCATGCGTTCTGGCTTGATTGATCCCTGACCGTTCAGGGCTGGGTGAATATGCTGTTGCCCGAAGCTTGTTTGAATGCGCGTTGTGTTTCCAGCCGATAGCGCGCGATATGCAAGTCACTATGCTCTGAAACTTCCACCAAGAGTTCCTGACCGCTATTAACTCTTCCAAATTCAGGCGGGATCAGAATAGTGACTGTGGATTGTGGCGAGCTAGCCATAGCACCGATGGCAACCTGCCATTGCGCCAACGCTTCAAGCTGCGAAATGTCATTCCCGCGTAACCTGGCTTTTTCTAGTACGGTAGTTTTTTCCTCACCCAGCAGCAGATTCCACACCTCTACTGTGACCAGTGCGCTGGCGCTAATGGTCTGGTTGTTTACTTCTGTGGCATTCGAAGCATGGGCAGGCAAAGGTTCTGCGGAAGGCTTGATTTCGGTAAAGCCAGTATTGAGGAATGCTGCCCAATATTCATCCATCTGTGGTGTGGCTCTGGAGGCGGTAGCGTAAGTGTTACCGTGACCTGGGATCATGTTGGTGCTGGTGGTAGAGGACGAGTGGCCGGTGTCGTTCAGTAAATAGTTGTCGTAGGCATCGGAAGTGGCTTTGTCTGCAGCCCGCATCAATAGCGATGAAGCCACTTGTTGCGCAATCGGGCCGCCCACGCAGCCAGCCAGGCTGCATGCCAGCATGCCCACCATCACGGCGTGGCGTGTATTCGACCATTGTGCAGATAATCGGCTCATGAGTTCTTCTACGGATGCGCGCGTTGGAAGTTTAACCTTTATTTTGCCTGGGCGTGGCACATACGCTGATAATCCCACTCAGAATGATGAGGCCAACCGCAAGCCAGCGATCAGCTGAGAGGGTTTCTCCCCAGATCAGGATGCCAAACAGGCTGGCAAGCACTACCGTGGTATAGGCCAGGCTACCCACAACCAGCGGGCTACCAGTGCGATACGCACGGGTCAAGGCAAGTTGCGCAACAGTGGCTGAGCCACCCAAGCCAAGTAGCACGAGCAGGTCTTGCCAATCGGGCGGTGTGAAGTGGTAGAAAAGCATCCATAGGCCGCTGCCTATGGTGCATACCAGTGTGAAATAAAACACGGTGCGCCAGTCTGGCTCTCCCGCACGGCCAAGTTGTGTGACGTGGAGATAGACAATACCCGCCATTGCGCCCGATAACAAACCGATTGCACCAGCGATGAGCTCATCCACATGCAAGCTGGGCTTAAGCAACAGGGTGACACCAACAAAACCGATGACAACCGCTAACAGCAGGAGCTTGCGTGGCTTTTCATGCAGCATGAACGGCATGGCCATAGCAAGGAACAAGGGCGAGGTGTAATTGAGTGTGATGGCCGTGGCAAGGGGCAGTTCGCTGATGGCGAAGAAAAAGCAGATCAGCGATGCAAATCCAAGAATCGCACGCTTCATGTGCGTATTAATGAGTTTGGTTTTGAGAGAGCCGCCACGCAATTGCGTGACAATAAGGATAAACAGCAGGCCAAACAGGGAGCGGTAGAATACTAGCTCGGCACTGCTGAATTTTTCCGCTCCCAACTTAACGAGCACGCCCATGATGGCAAAGAAAAAGGCAGCCACTAGCATCCATAGGCTGCCAAGTCTGGGTAGATTCAAAATTTTCCTTCCGGCCTGCCATGCAGGCTGCAGAGATTAAGCAGCTAAGCGTTTGCCTGAAGGCTTATTTCAGGTGAGGGTCTAGTTGTCTGTGTAACCACGCGTGGAAATGCTGCATGCCAGTTTCCATCGGATGCTGGTAGGGACCGCGCTCATCAATGCCTTGAGAGGCCAGCGCGTGGCGTCCATCGTGCATACGTTGGCAGATCTCCATGTCTTCCACGGCAGTTTCGGTATAGGCAGCTTGCTGTGCAGCGATGAAGGTTTCTTCAAAAAGTGCGATGTCTTCGGGGTAGTAGAACTCGACTACATTGGTACAGGCATCCGGCCCACGTGGAATGATGTGGGAGACTACCAGTGTATTGGGGTACCACTCGATCATGAGGAATGGGTAATACACCATCCAGATTGCCCCATATTTGGGAGCTTGTTGTTGGTTGTAGCGCAGCACTTCATTGTGCCAGTTATCGTAGATGAGCGACCCGGATTTTTGCAGGGCCTTGTGCACGCCTACGGTCTGCACGCTATACCAATCCCCGAACTCCCAATTAAGGTCATCGCAATTGACGAAGTGACCAAGGCCAGGGTGGAAGGGACCAACATGGTAATCTTCCAGGTAAACCTCGATAAAGGTTTTCCAGTTGAAATGATATTCATCGACCATGACACGGTTAAGCATGTAGCCGGTAAAGTCGAAATCCTGCTTGCAGCCAAGTGCGTGTAAATCTTGTGCAATATCACGCTTGCTGTCGAACAACAGCCCTTGCCAGTTTTTCAGCGAGGAGGTGTTCAGGTGCAGGCAGGGGTTTTCCTTGAAGTGTGGGGCGCCCAGCAATGTGCCGTGGGTGTCATAAGTCCAGCGGTGTAGCGGACAGATGATGTTCTTGGTTTTGCCGCTACCCTTGAGCATGAGTGCTTGTCGGTGGCGGCAGACATTGCTGATCAGTTCGATGCCACTTTCATTGCGAATCAGTGCCTTGGCGTCATTCATCCACGAAAGGCTGTGATAATTGCCAACCTCAGGCACCATCAGTTCGTGCCCAATATAATGCGGCGCATGGGCAAACAGGTGTTGTTGTTCAAGCGTATAAATGGCGGGATCCGTGTACCAGGAGACCGGCAGCTGGGTGCTGAATTGCGAATCGTGGCCCTGGGTGGGCAGCTTGGTCACAGAGGCTAGCGATACCATATAGTGCAGTGTTGTGAATTGACGCCTTGAATTCAAGCGAACATTAGATTTTGCCCTAAACTCAAGGAATTTGAAACCCACCCTGCAGCGTAGCGGGTATTTGCTGCATAAATCCTATTGCCAATTCTTGCCTAAACTCAGGATTTGAGCTACTCTCAATCCCTTGAAGCGAAAAGTATTAAGTCGCTTGAATGTTGAGCAAAATCCGGCGCTGTAATGAGTTTAAGCCGGGTTTCCATTTTAAGATTCTCGGCGGTGACCTCATGAAGACTGTAGTGCGCAAGGTAGCAACTGGTATTGCTCTGCTGGCAGCCATTCGACTGCTGAAAAAGCGCGCGCTCGTCCGCTGAGAGTGCCGCGTCATGCTGTAAACGGCGGCTGGTGCCGCCGTTTTTGTTTTTGAGCTTTAAAACTTGATCGAACCTAGAGGCTAGATACTGCAATGTCTGAACACTTGATGAATACCTACGCCCGCCAACCTGTGACATTCACCAAAGGTGAGGGTGCATGGTTGTGGGACACCGAAGGCAAGCGTTACCTTGATGCACTGGCCGGGGTAGCGGTGAATGGTTTGGGCCATGCCCATCCTCGCCTGGTAGCTGCCATAGGTGAGCAGGCTAGCCGATTGATCCATGTCTCGAATATTTATGGCATTGCAGAGCAAGGCAAGCTGGCAGATAAGTTATGCGCAATTTCCGGTATGGATAATGTGTTTGTCTGTAACTCCGGTTGTGAGGCCAACGAGGCTGCCATCAAGCTTGCACGTCTTTATGGGCATAACAAAGGGGTAGAAAACCCTGAAATTATCGTCATGGAACGTGCGTTCCATGGCCGTACCCTGGCAACACTGTCTGCTACTGGCAACCGCAAGGCACAAGCCGGTTTTGAGCCCTTAGTGAGTGGTTTTATACGTGTGCCTTTTGATGATCTTGAGGCAGTTCGTCAAGTGGCTCAACGCAACAAGAATGTTGTGGCTATCCTGTTGGAGCCTATTCAGGGCGAGGGCGGTATCAATGTGCCGCGCGATGCCGCTGCTTACCTCAACGGCTTGCGCGAGATTTGCGATGCCAATGGCTGGCTGCTGATGTTGGACGAAGTGCAGAGCGGCGTGGCGCGTACCGGTACCTGGTTTGCCTTCCAGCACACCGATGTTGTGCCTGATGTGATGACCCTCGCCAAGGGCTTGGGCTCTGGTGTGCCTGTTGGTGCTTGTTTGGCACGAGGCGCGGCTGCAGAAGTGTTCACATATGGCAAGCATGGCTCTACCTTTGGCGGCAATCCACTCGCCTCCACAGCAGCCCTGGCAACGCTGGAGATTATCGAGTCTGATGGCTTGCTAGCGCATGCCGAGCAGCTGGGTAATTACATCCGTGAGGCATTGGCAACCAGCCTGCAGGGCGTGGCTGGTGTGAGTGTCATCCGCAATGCGGGCCTGATGATAGGTATAGAGCTAGACAGGCCATGTGGTGACTTGGTCAAGCAAGCACTTGAGGCTGGTTTGCTGATCAATGTAACAGCAGATAAAGTAGTTCGCTTGTTGCCACCGCTCATCATGAGTGAGTCAGAAGCGCAACAATTGGTAAATATACTGACACCTTTAATCAAGAAATTCCTTGCTTAGTCGCGGGAATAAAAACGCTATGGCAATCAAACACTTCTTACAGTTCAACGACCTGAATGCGGATGAGCTAGCGCATATCTTTGACCGTACGCGCTGGATCAAGGAGCAGTTCAAGGCCTATCAGCAGTACTGGCCACTGACAGATCGCACCCTGGTAATGATTTTTGAAAAGGCCAGCACTCGTACTCGCTTGTCGTTCGAGGCAGGTATGCAGCAGTTGGGTGGTTCCGCCATCTATCTCAATACCCGCGACTCCCAGCTTGGGCGTGGCGAGCCGGTGGAAGATGCTGCGCAGGTAATCTCGCGCATGAGCGATATCGTGATGATCCGTACATTTGAACAGGAAATCATTGAGCGCTTTGCTGCAAACTCTCGCGTGCCAGTGATTAATGGCCTGACCAATGAGTATCACCCTTGCCAGATACTTGCCGATATTTTCACTTATATCGAGCACCACGGTTCCATCAAGGGCAAGACAGTAGCGTGGATTGGCGACTCAAATAACGTCTGTAATACCTGGTTGCAAGCTGCTGAAGTGCTGGATTTCAATGTGCATGTCTCTACGCCGCCCGGTTACGAGGTCGAGCCTGAACGCGCCAATCTTTATGGTACAGACCATTACGAAGAATTTACCGATCCGATGGAGGCTGCACGTGGTGCAGACCTCGTGACGACCGATGTCTGGACCTCAATGGGGTTTGAAGCGGAAAATGAAGAGCGTCGCCGCGATTTCCATGATTGGCAAGTCGATGCAGACATGATGCGTATCGCAGGCAAGGATGCCTTGTTTATGCATTGTTTACCAGCGCATCGCGGTGAAGAAGTGACTGCTGATGTGATTGATGGGCCTCAATCCGTGGTGTGGGATGAAGCGGAAAACCGCCTGCATACGCAAAAGGCCCTGATGGAATACTTGTTGTTAGGCAAAGTACAGGCATAAGCCTGGGTAAACTGGATTTAATTGAGAAAGAAACCGTCAAATGAGTGATGTGAAGAAGGTCGTGCTGGCTTACTCCGGCGGCCTGGATACCTCCGTGATCCTGAAGTGGCTGCAAGATGTATACCAGTGTGAAGTGGTAACGTTTACTGCAGATATCGGCCAGGGCGAAGAGCTGGAGCCTGCGCGTGAGAAGGCCAAGAAGTTTGGCGTGAAGGAAATCTATATTGACGATCTTCGTGAAGAGTTTGTGCGTGATTTCGTCTTCCCGATGTTCCGTGCCAACACTGTCTATGAAGGCGAATACCTGCTGGGCACGTCTATTGCTCGTCCCCTGATCGCCAAGCGCTTGATCGAGATTGCCCAGGCAACCAATGCTGATGCGGTGTCCCATGGTGCGACCGGCAAGGGTAATGATCAGGTGCGTTTCGAATTGGGCGCTTACGCACTTAACCCCAATATCAAGATTATCGCGCCATGGCGCGAATGGGATTTGCTCAGTCGTGAGAAGTTGCTGGCTTATGCTGAGAAGAATGGCATTCCCGTCGAAATGAAGCATCGTCAAGGTGGTAGCCCATACAGCATGGACGCCAACTTGCTGCATATTTCTTACGAAGGCCGCCATTTGGAAAATCCCGCTGCGGAAGCAGAGGAAGATATGTGGCGCTGGACGGTATCGCCTGAGCGTGCTCCTGACGAAGCGGAGTACCTAGAGATTGAATATCGCAATGGCGACCCCATCTCATTGAATGGGAAGGCGCTGAAGCCGCATGAGTTGCTGGCTGAGTTGAATCGCCTAGGTGGCAAGCATGGTATTGGTCGCCTGGACTTGGTGGAAAACCGCTATGTAGGCATGAAGTCACGTGGCTGCTATGAAACGCCGGGCGGCACCATCTTGCTCAAGGCGCACCGCGCGATCGAGTCTATTACGTTGGACCGCGAAGTGGCGCACTTGAAGGATGATCTGATGCCACGCTATGCAAGCATGATTTACAACGGCTACTGGTGGAGCCCTGAGCGTGTGACGTTGCAAACGCTGATTGATCATACTCAAAGCACCGTGAATGGCTGGGTCAAGCTTAAGCTGTACAAGGGCAATGTCATCGTCACCGGCCGCGATTCCAAGACGGATTCATTGTTCGACCCCAATATCGCGACATTTGAAGATGATGCCGGTGCCTATGATCACCGCGATGCAGGTGGTTTCATCAAGTTGAATGCGTTGCGTATGCGGATTGCCGCGAACTTGCGCAACAAGAACTAATTAACAGGATTTTAGGAGAAGCGTCGTGGCCCAGTTCGACAATGTCAGTGTTAAGAAAAAAGCCAATGTGTATTTTGATGGCAAGTGTGTCAGCCATACTGTGCTGTTCCCTAACGGTACACGTGCGACAGTAGGCGTGATTTTTCCTAGCGCCTTGACGTTCAACACCGGCTCCCCAGAGTTGATGGAAATCAATGGTGGTGTCTGCAAGGTGAGACTCAACGGTGAAACCGAATGGAAAACATACAGCGCAGGCGAGAAATTTACTGTGCCTGGCAATTCCAGCTTTGATATCGAAACGGTGGAAACGCTGGATTACGTTTGCCATTTTGAGTAAACGTACCTGTTGTGTGTTGATATTGCCCAGGTGATATCAATGAAGTGAGAGTAGGTGGCCGTTAGTGGCTTCCGGTGGAAAAACGCAACGCCAAGCGCGGGGCGTTTTTCAATTTACGCGTAATGCTGGGTAGTTTGCAGCAATAGCTGATCTAAATACCAGTGTTCGATTTTTAGTGCCCACTTTGTTTGATGAAGTGAGTGACGATGCTCCTAAAGGCAATATGCGAATGATGCCTGCTACGTTGGAGTGGATTGAGATGAGGATGGAAAACGATGCCTTCATTTGATATTTCTTCTGAAGTCGATATGGTTGCATTGAAAAATGCAGTGGATGTGACCGGTCGGCAGATCACCAATCGCTATGATTTCAAGGGCACCAGTGCCAATGTCGAGCTGAACGAAAAAGACAATCAGATCACGCTGCATGGTGATTCTGACTTCCAGCTGGACCAGATCAAGGCCATCTTGCTGCCCGCAATGGAAAAGAAAGAGGCCGATAGCGCCAAGCGGCTGGATCACCAGGATGTGCAGAAGATTTCTGGTAACAAGGTGAAGCAGGTGTTGAAGATCAAGGCTGGTATCGATAGCGAGTTGGCGAAAAAAATCGTCAAATTACTCAAGGATAGTGGCCTCAAGGTGCAAGCGAGCATCCAGGGCGATGAGGTACGTGTGACGGGCGCCAAGCGTGATGTGCTGCAAGAGGCGATCGCCTTTGTGCGTAAATCCATTACGGATTTCCCTTTGCAGTTCGGTAATTTTCGCGATTGATGGGCCGATTCAACCATTGTTGCTATTGCAGCGTTGAACACAGTATTTAAGCAGGTTTAGTTTCAGAAAGATCGTATGTCAGCCAAAACGCTTTACGACAAATTATTTGATTCCCACGTGGTACGTGAGGAAAACGGTGCTGCGTTGATTTATATCGACCGTCATCTTGTGCATGAAGTTACCAGCCCACAGGCATTTGAAGGCCTGAAAATGGCGGGTCGCAAGCTTTGGCGCATCAACTCTGTGCTGGCTGTGCCAGATCATAATGTCCCTACAACCGATCGTAGCCAAGGCATTGCTGACCCGATTTCGCGCTTGCAAGTAGAAACTCTGGATCAGAACTGTACGGATTTTGGCGTGACCGAGTTCAAGATGGGTGATGCGCGTCAGGGGATTGTCCACGTGATGGGCCCTGAGCAGGGAGCAACCCTGCCGGGCATGACGGTGGTCTGTGGCGATTCCCATACCAGTACCCATGGTGCATTTGGCGCGTTGGCGCATGGTATTGGTACTTCCGAGGTTGAGCATGTGATGGCGACCCAGTGCTTGGTGCAGAAGAAATCCAAGGCCATGCAAGTGTTGGTGGAAGGACAGCTTGGAGTAGGTGTCACAGCCAAGGATATTGCGCTGGCGATTATTGGTAAGATGGGCACTGCGGGCGGTACTGGCTATGCAATCGAGTTTGCGGGTTCTGCCATCCGTGGCCTGAGCATGGAAGGGCGCATGACTCTGTGCAATATGGCAATTGAGGCAGGTGCACGTGCTGGTATGGTCGCTGTGGATGACATCACGATCAATTACGTCAAGGGTCGTCCCTATGCGCCCAAGCCTGAGCAATGGGATGCTGCCGTGTCTTACTGGCGCACACTGCATAGCGATGAGGGCGCGAAGTTTGACGCTGTCGTGGAGTTGCGTGCGGAGGAAATTGAACCTCAAGTCACCTGGGGAACCTCTCCAGAAATGGTGACTGCTGTGAACGGTATCGTGCCGGATCCTGCCAAGGAAAACGATCCGACCAAGCGTAGCGGCATGGAGCGTGCCTTGCAGTATATGGGCTTGCAGGCCAATACACCGATCTCGCAGATCCCGATTGACAAGGTATTCATTGGTTCTTGTACCAACTCGCGAATTGAAGATTTGCGTGCGGCGGCTTCTGTTGCCAAGGGCAAGCATGTGGCACCCAACGTCAAGTTGGCGATGGTGGTGCCTGGCTCAGGCCTGGTCAAGGAGCAAGCTGAGCATGAAGGCCTGGACAAGATTTTCAAAGAAGCCGGTTTTGAATGGCGTGAGCCTGGTTGCTCGATGTGCCTTGCCATGAATGCTGATCGCCTGGAGCCTGGCGAGCGCTGTGCCTCAACCTCGAATCGTAACTTTGAGGGACGTCAGGGCGCGGGTGGCCGTACTCACTTGGTCAGCCCGGAAATGGCTGCTGCCGCCGCTGTTACAGGACATTTCGTTGATGTACGCCAATTGTTGAATTGAGTGTGATGATGCGAAAAATGTTGATGATGGCAGCACTCTCACTATTGGCGATGCCTTTGATGGCCTGTAATACCATCAATGGTGTGGGCAAGGATATTGAGAAGGCTGGCGAAGCCATACAGAAATCAAGCAAGTAACGAATCGTTATTGGATCAATATGCAAGCATTTACCCAATTAAATGGATTAGTGGCCCCTTTGGATCGCGCAAATGTCGATACCGATGCCATCATTCCCAAGCAGTTTTTGAAGTCAATCAAGCGAGCGGGCTTTGGCCCTAACGCCTTTGACGAGTGGCGTTATCTGGATCAGGGCGAACCAGGTATGGACAATAGCAAGCGTCCGCTGAATCCTGATTTTCCGCTCAACTTTCCTCGTTACCAGGGGGCCAGCGTTTTACTGGCGCGCGAGAATTTCGGCTGTGGTTCCAGCCGCGAGCATGCGCCATGGGCTTTGCTTGACTATGGCTTCCGCGCCATTATCGCCCCGAGTTTTGCCGATATTTTCTTCAATAACTGTTTCAAGAACGGCATTTTGCCGATCGTGCTCGATGCAGCGATTGTCGATAGCTTGTTCAAGGAAGCAGAGCCCAAGGAAGGCTATCAGTTATTGATAGACCTGCAGACACAGACCGTGCAAACACCTGCCGGCAATAGCTACGCTTTTGAGATTGATCCATTCCGCAAGCATTGCCTTTTGAATGGCCTTGATGATATTGGCCTGACTTTACAGCATGTGGATGAAATCAAGGTCTTTGAAGCCAAGCACAAGGCAACGCAGCCCTGGCTGTTCAACTAAATCCTGACCTATGCTATTTCATTGAATAGCATGGGTGCTCCTGTTTACATCAAATCAATATCTGGGAACACGTTTATGAAGATTGCGGTATTGCCGGGCGACGGCATCGGTCCTGAAATTGTTGCGCAAGCTGTCAAGGTACTGAAGGCGCTAGACCTCAACCTTGAGTTGCATGAGGCACCGATCGGCGGCGCTGGTTACGAGGCAGCAGGTGATCCTTTGCCCGAAGCGACATTAAAGCTGGCACAGGAAGCTGATGCTGTGTTGTTAGGTGCCGTGGGTGATTGGAAATACGATAGCCTGCCACGTGACCAACGCCCGGAACGTGGCCTGTTGCGTATCCGCAAGGCATTAAACCTGTTTGCAAACCTGCGTCCGGCTTTGCTCTATCCAGAACTTGCTTCTGCTTCCACCTTGAAGCCAGAAGTGGTTTCAGGCCTGGATATCATGATCGTCCGTGAGCTGACTGGCGATATTTACTTTGGTCAGCCACGCGGCATTTCCACTCTGGAAAATGGCGAGCGCGAAGGTATTAATACCATGCGTTATAGCGAATCCGAGATTCGTCGCATTGCGCATGTGGCGTTCAGTATTGCGCAAAAGCGCAATAAAAAGGTCTGCTCTGTAGATAAGGCTAACGTGCTGGAAACGACTGAGCTCTGGCGCCAAGTGATGATAGAAGTTTCCAAGGAATATCCGGATGTTGAGCTTAGCCACATGTATGTGGATAACGCCGCCATGCAATTGATTCGCGCTCCTAAGCAGTTCGATGTCATGGTGACTGGCAACATTTTTGGCGACATCCTTTCTGACGAAGCCTCTATGTTGACTGGTTCCATCGGCATGCTGCCTTCGGCTTCACTGGACCAGAACAACAAGGGTATGTATGAGCCTAGCCACGGTTCTGCTCCAGACATTGCAGGCAAGGATATTGCCAACCCATTAGCGACTATCCTTTCCGCTGCCATGATGTTGCGCTACACCTTCAATGATGAAGCTAATGCCTTGCGCGTGGAAAATGCCGTGAAGAAAGCCTTGGAACAAGGGTATCGCACTGCCGATATCTGGACTGAGGGAGCTAATAAGGTCAAGTGCAGCGAAATGGGTGATGCGGTTGTCGCAGCGCTATAATCATCAATCAAACACAATGATAGGCCTGTACAAGGCCATTTAACCAGGAAGAGACGATGTTCAAAGTAGGGTTTGTCGGCTGGCGCGGTATGGTGGGTTCTGTGCTTATGCAGCGCATGATCGCAGAGGGTGATTTTCAGGATATCGAGCCCATCTTCTTCACGACCTCACAGACTGGTGGTGCAGGCCCTGCGATTGGTCGCGATACACCTGCGCTCAAAGATGCCAAGGCTATTGCCGAGCTCAAGGCCATGGATATCATCGTTTCTTGCCAGGGTGGCGACTACACCAGCGAGATATTCCCTAAGTTGCGTGCCGATGGCTGGCAGGGGCATTGGATTGATGCTGCCTCTACACTGCGGATGGAGAAAGATGCCGTCATTATCCTAGACCCGGTTAATCTGGATGTGATCAAACAGTCTCTATCTACAGGTGGTCGCAATTGGATAGGTGGTAACTGCACGGTTTCCCTGATGCTGATGGCGTTGAATGGTTTGTTCAAGGTAAACCTGGTTGAGTGGGCAAGCTCCATGACTTATCAGGCTGCATCGGGTGCTGGTGCACAAAATATGCGGGAATTGATTCGCCAAATGGGCGTAGTGCACGCTGGTGTCGCTGCTGAGTTGCAAGATGCCGCTTCTGCCATCCTTGATATTGACCGCAAGGTAGCAGATACCCTGCGTAGCGCAGATTTTCCGGTGGATCATTTTGGTGTGCCTTTGGCTGGCAGCCTGATCCCATGGATAGACAAGGATCTGGGGAATGGGCAAAGCAAGGAAGAGTGGAAAGGCATGGCTGAAACCAACAAAATCCTGGGTCGTGATGCCAATCCTATCGTGATTGATGGATTGTGTGTACGCATCGGGGCCATGCGCTGTCATTCACAGGCACTGACCATCAAGTTAAAGCAGGACGTGCCGTTGAACGAAATTGAAGGCATGTTGGCAGAAGCAAACCCCTGGGCAGAGGTGGTGCCAAACGAGCGTAATGAAACAGTCAAACGTCTAAGCCCTGCCGCCGTGACTGGCACCTTGCAAACACCAGTGGGCCGCTTGCGAAAAATGGGCATGGGTGGTGAATATCTCTCCGCATTTACGGTAGGTGACCAGCTCTTGTGGGGTGCTGCAGAGCCATTACGCCGCATGCTGCGCATTCTGGTCGAGGCTTGATTGTATTAGCGCTGATGCCCTTGCTGTTTTGCCTCATGGGGTGGTACCGGCCCCATGAAGCTTGGGCTAACATTGGGAATGTAAAGCGATGTATTAGCTTGAAACCGTAACTAATTGATGTTAGCTTAATAATGCTATTTAAAGTTGATAAGGGTGGAATAGTGCATAAGTCCAAATTTAAAGGGGTCGCGCTTGCGGTGTTGTTGGCGTTTGTGCCAATGATGGGTGAGGCTGCTGGCCTTGGCCGCTTGACCGTCACATCCGGACTTGGTGAGCCACTTTCTGCTGAGATTGAACTTCTTTCTACGACACCAGATGAACTAGCCTCTCTCACTGCGGGGATTGCACCGCAGGAAGCTTACAATGTGCAGGGGGTAGAGCGTACTGCCATTCATAACGCCATCAAGGTAGCGGTCAGCAAGCGTGCTGATGGTGCCGCTGTTCTTAAGCTCACCTCATCGCAGGCAATCAGCGATCCTTTCCTGGATATGCTGATTCAGGTCGATTGGGCAACAGGACGGTTGTTGCGTGAATACACGGTATTGCTTGATCCTCCTGGCTATAATAACCAGGCGCAAGTGTATAACGGTGTGCAGCTACCCCCTAGTGCCGCGCCTGCTATCCCTGTACCTGCTGAAGTGCCCAAGCAAGCCCAGTCAGCCGTTAATACTACTCCATCACGTACTGCCCCGGTTCCTCCAACCCCGACTCGACCACAGGCCAAGCCAGCGCCTGCGCCAGATACTTCAGCACCACATTACACCACTTCTCGCGGCGACACCTTAAGTGCGATTGCGCGTGAGCATCAAGTACAAGGCGTCAGTCTTGATCAAATGCTGGTTGGTCTGTATCGCGCTAACGAGGATGCTTTTGCTGGCAAGAACATGAACCGCCTCAAGGTGGGGCAGATTCTGCGCGTACCTAGTGCGAGTGAGCTGCAGCAGATCGCACCTGCCGAAGCCACGCGCGAGGTCAAGGTGCAAACGTCTGATTGGAATGCCTATCGCAATCGCTTGGCGGACTTGGCTGCTGAATCCATACCCTCCACCGATGGTGGCGCTCAACAGTCTGCTTCCGGACGTATTTCGACTCCTGCTACTGATAGGGCTACGCCACCTGCGGCAGGCCCGCGTGATGTCGTCAGGTTGTCGAGCAACAATGCAAATCAGGCACAGCTGAATTCGATGCAGGAAGAGCTGACCGCCAAGGATAAGAGCCTCAAAGAGGCTGCTGAGCGGACTGCGATGCTGGAAAAGCAAATTGCCGACATGCAAAAGCTGTTGGCGATCAAGAACCAGGCATTAGCAAATTTGCAGAACGCAGATGAACCTGCCGCCAAGCCCGCAACATCTCCAGAACGCGCTGTGGCTACACCTGATCCCCAGCCAGAGCCCGAAGATATTACAGCAGCGACAGAGCCTACAGCCGAAGAAAGTAAGCCGGATGCAGCATCTGTTGGTGATGCAGTGGAACCTGTCAAACCTCAAAATCAGCCTGCACCAGTCGTTTCGCCGGTAGAGGAGCCTAGCCTTTTCGATGAGCTGGTTGGTGACGACCCATTGCCATTAGCACTGGCTGGAGGCGGCATACTCCTGTTGCTTGGTGGCTGGTTGTACATGCGTAACAAGCGCAAGCGTGAGCTGGATAGTTTCGAGAAAGGCATCCTGACCGCAGGTGGGCTCAAGCCTAATACGGTATTTGGCAACACTGCTGGTGCTACCGTGAATACGGGAGATACCTCTTTCCTAAATGATTTCTCGCAGAATACTGGCGGCATGATCGATACGCACGATGTTGACCCGATTGCTGAAGCAGAGGTTTATATGGCATATGGGCGAGATGCCCAGGCCGAGGAAATCCTCAAGGACGCGATCGTCAAGGAGCCGCAGCGTCATGAATTGCACCTCAAGTTGCTCGAGATTTATGCTGCTCGCAACGATACCTCTGCGTTTGAAACCGTTGCCGGCGAAATGTATACCACGCTGGGTGCTGCCGATCCTGTCTGGGGCAAGGTTGCAGCGATGGGGCGCAAGCTGGAACCAGAAAATCCTCTGTACTCCGAAGATAACATTGCTGATAAGGCGAGTGCTCCTGCAACGCTGGGTGTCGCGCAAGCCAATGAGGCTGTGCAGCAAAAGCCAATTGAAGCCAGTGCTGGCCTTGATAGTGCGATATTGGCAGGGGCTGCGGTCGCCGCTACTGCGGGCTTGATGAATGATGATAGCGAGCAAGACCAATCCTTGGAAGATGCTTTGCTTGCTGAGCCTGGTGAAGATAATAACGGTGAACAGGATTTTCCAGCACTAGACTTTGATCTGGATACGGCTGTTGCTGAGCCTGATCAAGTGGAAGAAGCTGCTGATCAATATGCCGGAAACAGCATGGATTTCACGCTTGATCTGCCAGAGCCACCTGCAGAAAACAGCATGCAATTGGATATTGCAGAGCTTGATGCGGCTATCCCTGACTTTGACTTACCTACTGAGGCTAATGGTGACGAAGTGCAAGCGGAAGAAACGGCAGTCCCTGAGTTCTTCATTCCTGAGCTTGATGAGATTGGTAGTCAGACTGCAGTGGGTAATGAGCCGTTGCAAACATCTGATGTCGATCTGGATTTACCAGAGATTGAATTGCCTGCGGTTGAGGTATCTACTCCTGCTGCTGAAACCTTTGCTACCGAAGTGGGTGACTCGCTGGACGATGACGGCTTGCCGGATATTGATTTTGATTTGCCAGAGATCAGCTTCCCTGACGATGTACCAGCGGATGATGTTTTGTCTGATGTCGCTGAGGTGCCTGAATTACCCAAGGCAGATGCGGCTGTGCCAGATCCGAAAGTTGAGGCAGGTGGCGCCCTAGAAACGAGTGAGCCTAGCTTCAATTTTGCTGGTATAGATTTGGGTGGCGATACTCAAGCTGCTACAGAAGCAGCAGGGACTCGCGAGGAAAGCATTGTATTCCCGGACTTTGATCTGGAGATTGATGACGAAGTCGCTGCAACACCCACAGCTAGTGATATCAACCTTTCCGGAATTAGTCTGGATGTGGCAGATGAGCAGGCAGGGTCAACCGAGCCTGAGAGTGAAATGGATGAGTCTCCTGATGTTGATACCAAGCTTGATCTCGTCACCGCCTATATGGATATGGGAGACAACGAGGGTGCGCGTGAGTTGCTGGAGGAAATCCTCAACGAAGGTGGCCCACGGCAGAAACAAAAGGCTCAATCCATTCTGGATAGTCTCCCTTGAGGCAGCTAGTGTTGCAATACCAAGCCGGGAGTTGCCCGGCTTTTTTCATATCAGGTAGGCATGGATGAGGTTGGCATTAGGTATTGAATATGATGGTGCTGGTTTTTGTGGTTGGCAGAGTCAGCCTAATGGTCAGACAATACAAGATGCGCTGGAGTTGGCTTTGTCTGCGATGGCGGGTCATCGTGTCAAGGTGTCGGCAGCCGGGCGCACTGACACCGGGGTTCATGCTTTATCTCAGGTAGTTCATTTCGATACGACGGCAATAAGGCCATGCAATGCTTGGGTGCGCGGCGTGAATACCAAGCTACCGCGATCAATTCGCGTGTTATGGGCCACCCAAGTTGATGAGCAATTTCATGCGCGATTTGATGCCTATCAGCGCAGTTATCAATACTGGCTGGTTAATCAGCCAGTAGCCCCTGCAGTGATGGCCGGGAAGGCGGGGTGGTTCCATCAGCCACTGGATTTGCAAGCCATGCAGGAAGCTATTGCTTATTTACACGGGCAGCACGATTTCAGCGCGTTTCGTGCCGCAGAGTGTCAGGCAAAATCACCGGTGAAAACTATGCATCAAGCTTCGGTGAACGCTTTTGGCAGTAGTTTGGTATTTGATTTTTGTGCTAATGCCTTCCTGCATCACCAAGTGCGCAATATGGTGGGAGCGCTGGTGTATATAGGCAAAGGGAAATATCCTCCGGCGTTTATGGCCGAGTTACTTGCTGCCAGGGATCGCACACTTTCACCACCCACATTTGCTCCTGATGGCCTTTACCTCACAGGGGTTGGCTATGATGCGCGGTGGGGATTGCCTATTACTGAGCGTAAATTGCAGCTGGGAATTGCTTGAGGTTTGGCAGGATTTTGTGCCATTAGGCGCGATTTTAAGGTACCCTAGCGCCTTTCTATGACAGGCGTATTATCAGCTTGAGAACCCGCGTCAAAATCTGTGGCATCACCCGCGTTGAAGATGCGCTTACTGCTGTCGCGCATGGTTGTGATGCCATTGGTCTGGTGTTCTATGGACCAAGCCCCAGAAATGTTGATATACAGCGCGCCGCAGAAATTGTGGCTGCCTTGCCACCTTTTGTCAGCAGCGTCGGTTTGTTTGTGGATGCCATGCCTGGTGAAATAAACACGGTGCTCGCAGAGGTCCAGCTCGACCTATTACAGTTTCATGGCGAGGAGTCGCCTGATGCTTGCCGTCTTTATGGCCTGCCTTATATGAAGGCAGTACGCGTCAGGGACGATACAAATTTGCTACAATACGCCACTCAATACCAAGATGCCCGCGCCTTATTGCTCGATGCCTTTTTGCCTGGCGTGGCGGGGGGCACAGGTCATGTCTTTGACTGGAGCTTGATCCCGCAGCAATTGCCAGTTCCGCTAGTGCTTGCAGGTGGGCTCACTCCTGATAATGTAGCAGGGGCGATTTGCCAAGTGCGGCCCTATGCGGTAGATGTCAGTGGTGGTGTTGAAGAATCCAAAGGAATCAAGAGTGCGGCCAAGATCGCCGCATTCATGCAAGGAGTACAGAATGCAGCTTTATGACATGCCAGATGCGCGTGGCCATTTTGGCCCGTATGGCGGTATTTTCGTTGCCGAAACATTGGTGGAGGCGCTTGAAGAGTTGCGCGTCATGTATGAGCGCTATCGCCATGATCCGGAGTTTCTTGCCGAATTCGCCTACGACCTCAAGCACTTTGTTGGTCGCCCAAGCCCGGTCTATCATGCCGAGCGCCTCACCAAAAAAATCGGTGGTGCCCAGATATATCTCAAGCGGGAAGACTTGAACCATACTGGCGCGCACAAGGTAAATAACACCATTGGGCAGGCCTTGTTGGCTAAACGCATGGGCAAGCCTCGCGTGATTGCCGAGACGGGGGCAGGTCAACATGGCGTGGCAACAGCTACGATTGCGGCCCGTCTTGGCCTGGAGTGTGTCGTCTATATGGGCGCGGAAGACGTTAAGCGCCAAGCACCCAACGTATTTCGCATGAAGCTACTGGGTGCGACTGTCGTGCCGGTAGAAAGTGGCTCGAAGACCCTCAAGGATGCTCTGAATGAAGCCATGCGGGATTGGGTCACGAATATTTCCAATACGTTCTATATTATCGGCACGGTGGCTGGCCCGCACCCTTATCCCATGATGGTACGGGATTTTCAGGCGGTAATCGGCATTGAGGCCAAGGAGCAGATGCAGGAAATGATTGGCCGCCAACCTGATGCCGTCATCGCCTGCGTTGGTGGTGGTTCCAATGCCATGGGTATTTTCTACCCTTATATTGATGTTGAGGGTGTGCGCTTGATTGGCGTGGAAGCCGCCGGACATGGTATCGAAACTGGCAAACATGCTGCACCTTTGACTGCCAACAGTCCAGCTGGTGTATTGCATGGCAATCGTACCTACCTGATGCAGGATGAGAATGGTCAGATTGTGGAGACCCATTCTGTGTCCGCTGGCCTTGATTATCCTGGTGTTGGTCCTGAGCATGCTTGGCTCAAGGATATCAAGCGTGCCGAATATGTCGCGGTGACGGATGATGAGGCCATGGATGCATTTCATACCTTGTGTCGTACCGAGGGCATTATTCCCGCGTTGGAATCCAGCCATGCATTAGCCTATGCCATGAAGCTGGCAGCCACCATGTCGCCTGATCAGGTCTTGCTGGTTAACCTGTCCGGGCGCGGCGATAAGGATATCAACACTGTAGCCGGCCTGGCTGGCATTACCCTGTAACTTGGTGCTTCACATGTCACGTATTCAAGCAACATTCGCGGCGCTCAAGTCGCAAGGCAAAAAAGCCCTCATCCCTTACATCACCGCTGGTGACCCTCATCCAAGGCATACCGTATCGTTGATGCATGCCTTGGTGCAATCTGGTGCCGATATTATTGAGCTTGGCGTGCCATTCTCTGACCCCATGGCAGACGGTCCAACCATCCAGCGTGCGACTGAACGGGCGCTGGTGCACAAGGTAGGCTTGGGTGATGTGCTGGAGATGGTACGCGAATTCCGCCTCACAGATGATCAAACGCCTATCGTCCTGATGGGGTATGCCAACCCGGTAGAGGCCATGGGGCAGGCTAAATTTGCTGAGCGCGCCCGGGCAGTGGGTGTGGATGGTGTGCTGACGGTGGATTATCCGCCTGAGGAATCCGGGGAGTTTGTGCAGCTGTTGAAAGCACAGCAACTGGATCCTATCTTCCTGCTCTCTCCAACTTCAGACACTCACCGTGTTGACATGATTGTGCAACAGGCTGCTGGCTTCGTTTACTATGTGTCGCTCAAGGGTGTAACAGGTTCCAAGAATCTCGATATTGTCGAAGTGGGGACAAAGGTCAAGGCGATTCGTACGCAAACAGACTTGCCGATTGGTGTAGGTTTCGGGGTGCGGGATGCTGCGACTGCCAAGGCAGTGGCGGAGGTGGCTGATGCTGTGGTGATCGGTAGCCGCATGATCCAGGAAATCGAAAATTCTACTGAAGATAACTTGTTAAGCAATGTGGTGAGCTTGACGCAAACTTTGCGTGCCGCCGTTGATGCAGCAACGCATTAGTCATTGAAGGTCGGGCAGGTGATTGTCCGGCACATTGAACGCTAATTGAACATAAGCGTTACCAGCTTGATGCCTGGTCGCTTCATGTCTGAATAAAGGATAAACCATGAGCTGGTTGCAAAAACTTCTGCCTCCAAAGATCAATCGCCCGGTGGGCAATAATCGCAAGACCGTCCCTGAGGGGCTGTGGAGTAAGTGCCCTTCTTGTGAGGCGGTGCTCTATCGTACTGATCTGGAAAGTAATTCTGAAGTTTGTCCCAAGTGTTCTTACCATAATCGTATTTCTGCACGTACACGCTTGCATTTCCTGCTGGACCCAGAAGGGCGCTCGGAAATTGGTGCCGAGGTGCAACCTGTTGATCCTCTCAAGTTCAAGGATAGTAAGCGCTACGTTGATCGCTTGAAGGCTACGCAAACTGAGATGGAAGAGACTGACTCATTGATCGTGATGCAAGGCAGCATCAAGAACGTGGGTGTGGTTGCCGCTGCCTTTGAATTCAAGTTCATGGGTGGCTCTATGGGGTCTGTCGTTGGTGAGCGGTTTGCACGTGGCGTTCAAGCTGCTATTGATAACCGTACACCATTCATTTGCGTTTCTGCCAGTGGCGGTGCACGGATGCAAGAGGGCTTGTTTTCCCTGATGCAAATGGCCAAGACCAGTGCTGCGCTGACCAAGTTGGGCAAGGCTGGCCTGCCTTATATCTCTGTATTGACTGACCCGACCATGGGCGGTGTGTCGGCAAGCTTTGCCATGCTGGGCGACGTGATCATTGCTGAACCTCAAGCCTTGATTGGTTTTGCTGGTCCTCGCGTGATCGAGCAAACGGTGCGTGAAACCTTGCCAGAAGGATTCCAGCGCTCTGAGTTCCTCTTGGAGCATGGTGCCATTGACATGATCGTGGATAGGCGAGAAATGCGCGACAAGCTAGCGACCTTGATGGCCAGCATGATGCGACTTCCCGCGAGCGCTGCATAAATTATTCGAGCTTCTGTGACATCTTCTTTACCTGCTGCTCGTGATCTCGCGGGCTGGCTTGCCTATATAGAGGCCCTGCATCCGGCCTCCATCGCAATGGGGCTGGAGCGCGTCGAATTGGTGCGCCAGCGCCTGGGCCTGCAACCACAGTTTCCTATCGTGATCGTTGCAGGCACCAATGGCAAGGGGTCAACTTGTGCCATGCTGGAAAGCATCTATCAAGCTGCAGGCTACAAGACTGGTTGTTACACATCGCCTCATTTCGTGCGCTATAACGAACGAGTGCGGCTTGGCGGTGTAGAGGTCGAGGATGCCGTGCTTGTCGAGGCATTCGAGGCGATTGAGCAAGCACGCGGTGAAACCGCTCTAACTTATTTCGAGTTTGGTACATTGGCCGCTGTCTGGAGTATGGTCGCAGCTAATGTAGATATTGCTATCCTGGAAGTTGGCCTCGGTGGGCGGCTGGATGCCGTGAATGTATTTTCACCGGTGTGCAGCATTGTTACCAGTATTGATCTTGATCATATGGATTTTCTTGGTAATGACCGGGAGTGTATTGGCCGGGAAAAAGCGGGTGTATTCCGCCCTGGTGTTCCTGCAATCTGCGGTGATGATCATCCACCGTTATCTCTCTCATCGTATGCCAATGACATTGGCGCAGATTTGCGCCTGATCGGGCATGAGTTCAGCTTTAAACGGCTAGCCTCTGGATGGCAATATCAATCACCCAGTCATGAGTATGCACTACCATGGCCCGCTTTGGCAGGCGAGTTTCAACTCAATAACGCAGCTTGTGTCATCAATGCCGTGGATGCTCTATTGGTGAAGCTGCCTGTTACGCTTGAGCATATGCAGCAGGGTCTGCAACAGGTTGCTCTGAGCGGGCGTTTCCAGATCTGTCGTCATCAACCTCAAGTGGTGCTTGATGTCGCGCATAATCCTCATGCTGCCGGAGCATTGGCTTCCAATCTGGCGCAATACCCAGTGACAGGGCGCACCCTGGCGGTATTTTCCATGCTGGGCGATAAGGATATTGCAGGAGTGGTGCAAGCTGTAGCGCCACATATTGATGCTTGGTACATCGCCAGGGTGACACATGGGCGAGGTGCTGGAGTCGAGCAATTGCATGAATATGTAAAAAACCAGGCCACTGACGCCTCTGTAGTAATGCATGCGGATGTTAGGGCGGCATATCAGCAAGCCTGTAACGAAGCAGGCGAAAATGATAGAATTATCGTCTTTGGTTCGTTCTTCACTGTGGCCGATATCATGCGTGAGCTTGATATGGCTGCTTGTGAAAAGATAGCAACGCACTGATTCAACAAGGATAGTAGGATTTTTGATGGCATCTGACCAGTCGAGTGATCAGGAACTTCAGTTCAAGAAACGTGCGCGTAGGCGCCTGGTAGGTGCGGTTGCACTGGTATTGTTGATGGTTACCATCTTGCCTATGGTCTTGGATGATCGTAGTAGCAAAGTGCCTCCGCAGGAAATCGCCATTAATATTCCTAGCCAAGATGGCCCTGAATTTAGTTCCAAAGTAGCCCCACAAGGCGAACCGGTTGAGGAAATCATTTCTGAACCAGTATTGTCGGCACCAGAACCATCGGATAATGAGCCCGATTTCGAGGCGGCCCCTGTACAGCCAGCTTCCAAGCAGGAGTCTGTCAAACCTGCATTGCCAGAGCCATCAGTCAAGAAGGAAGTTGCTAAGCCAGAGGCTAAGCAGCTTGCCACCAAAGTGGAGCCCACCAAGCCTGAACCACAAAAACAAAAGCCGGTGGAAACCAAGCTAGTTAATGCGGGTAGCTTCTTGGTGCAGATTGGAGTCTTCTCCGATCCGATCAACGTCAAGAACTTGCAGGACAAGCTATCTGGTCAGGGCTTGAAATCGCATACCGAAATGATTCCTACCGCCAGCGGCGACAAAACCCGTTTGCGCATTGGCCCTTTTGCTAGCCGCGAGGCGGCAGAGCAGGCATTGAACAAGGTGAAGGCAGCCGGCTTGTCCGGGATGGTCATCAGTAATAAATAGCAATCAATGACGGGCTTTGATTACGCAATACTTGTGATTATTGGGCTTTCTGTCCTGCTCAGCATGATGCGAGGGTTTGTACGCGAGGTGTTGGCATTGGCAGGCTGGGTGATTGCCTTCGTGGTGGCAAAGCTTTATACGGTAGAAGTGTCGGCAATGTTGCCCGATTCCATTCCGGCTGAGGAATTAAAATTCCTTGCCGCCTTTTTAATTTTATTTTTGACCACATTATTGGTATGTAGCCTACTTGCTATTGCGATCGCGCAGATATTCAAGACCATAGGCTTGAGTGCGTTGGATCGTGGGCTGGGTGGTCTTTTTGGATTTGCCAAGGGATTGGTGATTGTACTGACCTTGGTGTTGTTAGGCGGTTTGACATCGTTACCGCAAGATCCGCGTTGGCGGAATGCCATGTTTAGTGCGCCGTTGGAGGCAATGGTGGCGAGCATGTTGCCCTGGTTTCCGCAGGATATTGCAAAACATATTAAATACGACTAGATTGAGCCCAATGGCTTGTCTAGTTGCTCCAGATTTTCGTTTTTAAGGCATATAGCTCATGTGTGGAATTATCGGTGTAGTCGGTAAAAACCCAGTTAACCAGCTGCTTTACGATGGGCTGCTGGTCTTGCAGCATCGAGGTCAGGATGCGGCGGGGATTGTTACCTGTGATGGCAATACCTTCTTCATGCATAAAAATAATGGCTTGGTCCAAGATGTATTCCGGACTAGGCATATGCGTAGTCTGATCGGTAACGCAGGGATTGCTCACGTGCGATACCCGACTGCAGGTTCATCGTCTGCAGCCGAAGCTCAGCCTTTCTACGTAAACTCCCCATTTGGCATTGTGCTGGGGCATAACGGCAACCTGACCAATTCCGCACAGCTCAAGCAAGAGATGTTCAGGCAGGATTTGCGTCATATCAATACCAGTTCCGATTCGGAAGTGCTGTTGAATGTGCTTGCTCATGAGATCGAGACTTCCTCGCATAACGCTGTCCTCAATACCGATATGATTTTTGAGGCGGTTGCTGGTGTTCACAAGCGTTGCCGTGGGGCTTATGCTGTCGTGGCCATGATTGCCAATTTTGGTTTGTTGGCATTCCGCGATCCGCATGGTATTCGTCCCTTGGTGATCGGCAAGAATGAATCCGATCAGGGCACCGAGTATATTGTGGCTTCAGAAAGCGTGGCGCTGGATGTATTGGGTTTTACCCTAGTGCGGGATGTCGAGCCAGGCGAAGCTATTTTCATCGATCTAGATGGTAATTTCTTCTCACGTCAATGCGCTGAGGCACCTCAGCTATCTCCTTGTATTTTTGAGTATGTTTATCTGGCTCGCCCCGACTCCGTTATCGACAATGTCTCTGTCTACCAGACCCGGTTGCATATGGGTGAAAGCCTTGCAGACAAGATTGCACAGGAATGGAAGCATCTCAAGATTGATGTGGTGATTCCGATCCCGGATACCAGCCGCCCAAGTGCGTTGGAACTGGCAAACAAGCTTAACCTGACCTATCGCGAAGGGTTCATCAAGAATCGCTACATTGGTCGTACTTTCATCATGCCAGGTCAGGCGCTGCGCAAGAAGTCGGTGCGCCAGAAGCTCAACCCGATCGGAATGGAGTTTCAGGGCAAGAACGTATTGTTGGTAGACGATTCGATTGTACGTGGCACCACTTCCCAGCAGATCGTGCAGATGGCGCGCGATGCCGGTGCCAACAAGGTGTTTTTTGCTTCCGCGGCACCTCCAGTGCGCTACCCCAATGTCTATGGCATCGATATGCCATCGCGCAACGAGTTGCTGGCTACCGATCGTACCGATGAGGAAATCTGTGCCGAGATCGGTGCTGATGCCTTGATCTACCAAGACCTGGATGCCTTGATCGCTGCAGTGCAAAAAAGTAATCCGGATATCAAGGTGTTTGATTGTTCTTGTTTTGATGGCAAGTATATTACCGGTGATATTGATGAAGCTTATCTGGCACGCGCAGAAACCGTGCGAGGTGATGATGCTGCGAAAAAGCGTCCTGCCAATTCGACAACCCAACTTGATTTAAACCTTGTTGGAGCTGAAGAGGAGGAGTTGGTATAGTTGACGTCATTCTCTGGCAGGACTAATATCAATCCATGCGCCGATTTGAGGAGTAGTAGCACTCAGCTTGCGGGCGCAATATAAATACTGCTAAAGCGAGTTGACATTGAAAACCCGTTTTAGCCAAGGCGCTACAGCGGGTTTTTTTATGCCCGTCCTTTTTGTTATTGAGCCCAACGTGGGTGGGAAGGTATAGAAGTTATGAGTCAGCATGAATGGCATGCAGAGACATTGAGCGTACGTGCAGGTAGCGAGCATACGCCATTTGGTGAAAATTCCGAGGCCATGTTCCTGACCTCCAGTTTTGTTTTTGCGAGTGCCGCTCAAGCGGCAGCGCGCTTTGGCGGTCAAGAGCCGGGAAATATCTATTCGCGTTTCACCAACCCGACGGTCACCATGTTTCAGAACAAGCTTGCCGCGTTGGAAGGTGCAGAGTTTTGTGTTGCCACTTCATCGGGTATGTCTGCCATTCTTGCGTGCGTTATGGGCGTGTGTTCTGCTGGCGATCATGTAGTTGCTTCGCGCAGCATCTTCGGCACCTCAGTACAGTTGTTTAGCAATATTCTCAAGCGCTGGGGGCTGGAAACTACGTTTGTTCAGCTCTCAGACCCGGAGGCCTGGAAGGCTGCAGTCAAGCCCAATACCAAGTTGTTTTTCCTGGAAACCCCTTCTAACCCGTTGACCGAAATCTGCGATATTGCGGCAGTGGCTGAGATTGCTCATCAGGCGGGAGCCCTGCTTGCCGTGGATAATTGTTTCTGCACGCCGGCATTGCAAAAGCCCCTGGCGCTAGGTGCCGATATCGTGGTGCATTCCGCGACCAAATACATCGATGGGCAGGGACGTTGCCTGGGTGGTGCAGTGTTAGGGCGCAAGGATGTACTGGAGCCAGTCTATGGCTTTCTGCGTACTGCAGGCCCTACCATGAGCGCATTCAATGCCTGGGTGTTCCTCAAGGGCTTGGAGACTTTGCATGTGCGCATGGAAGCGCATGCGCGTAATGCGTTGGCGCTGGCTCAATGGTTGGAGCAGCAGCCCCGTGTCGAACGCGTGTATTACCCGGGATTGCCCTCTCATCCGCAATATGCGCTGGCACAGAAGCAACAGAAGAGTGGTGGTGCCATTGTGTCTTTTGACGTTAAGGGTGGGCAGCCTGCTGCTTGGCATTTGATTGATGCAACCAAGATGATCTCGATTACGGCTAACCTCGGTGATGCAAAAAGCACGATTACGCATCCGGCTACGACAACGCATAGTCGTGTTAGCCCTGAAGCCAGGGCCGCTGCTGGGGTAGGCGACGGCTTGGTGCGTATTGCAGTAGGGCTGGAGCATATCGATGATCTCAAGGCTGACCTTGCCTGGCTTGGTACGCAGGATTAAAGTGGGGCACTATTGCAGCGTTAGCATGTCCTAATGCTAGGATATAACCTGATTGATCAAATAAGGAGAACAATATGAGCTTGAAAGATGAATACGTTGAGAAGCTGAAAGCGCAACTGGATGAATGGAGCGCTGATATTGATGTGCTTGAGGCCAAGGTGCGCAAGGCGGATGCTGAGTTACGTATCAAGTATGATGAGCAGATTGCTACCTTGAAAGACAAGCGGGAAGATGCCAAGGTAAAACTGGGTGAGATTCAATCTTCAGCAGGTGAAGCCTGGAAAGAACTCAAGAAGGGTAGCGACGAGGCGTGGGAGGCTATTAAGCACGCTATTGCAGAGGCTAGGAAGAAGTTCAACGAGTAATATATATTGCTTGACTACAGGCGAGGAGGCCACAATGAAAACATCAATAATCGTTGGAGTGTTGCTGGTTGTATTGGGTGCTGCGGCGTTGGTTTACAAAGGGTTCAGCTTTACGACAGAGGAAACGGTGGCACAGATTGGGCCATTGAAAGCCACTGCCGAGGTTGAAAACGACGTGGCGATTCCAGAGGTATTAGGGATAATCGCGATTGTGGCAGGTATTGCGGTAGTGGCATTGGGCGCACGCAAGAAATAGTGCATTGCCCATTAGTAAATAAAAAACGGGACATCATGTCCCGTTTTTTTATGACGTTACTGCTGTGATTACAGTGAGGAAGCGTTTTCTGCCAAGTACTTGGCTACGCCTTCAGGAGAAGCGCTCATGCCAGCCTTGCCTTTCTTCCAGCCTGCTGGGCAAACTTCGCCGTGGGCTTCAAAGAACTGGAGTGCATCTACCATGCGCAGCATTTCGTCGATATCACGGCCAAGGGGTAGGTCATTGACCACTTGGTGTACGACTACGCCGTCCTTGTTGATGAGGAAAGAGCCACGGTAGGCAACACCACCATCAGACTCAACGTCATATGCCTTGGCGATATCGTGCTTGATATCGGCAACCAGCGGGTAACCAACCTTGCCAATGCCGCCCTTGTCTACAGGGGTGTTCTTCCATGCTAGGTGAGTGAAGTGCGAGTCAATGGAAACGCCGATCACTTCAACGCCACGAGACTTGAACTCTTCCAGGCGGTGATCAAATGCGATCAGCTCGGAAGGGCAGACGAAAGTGAAGTCTAGTGGGTAAAAGAAGATAACGGCTGGCTTGCCCTTGATGAACTGGGAGAGATTGAAATCTTCCTTGATGGAATTGTCGCCCAATACTGCAGCAGCGGTGAAGTCGGGAGCTGGTTTGCCAACTAAAACGGCCATTGTGTTTTCTCCTTTTAGGTTTGAATGAAGTATGCGAAGCTCAATAGCCTAAAGCAACTCCCGATAAAACTCTAATAGATTTTTGCAATCATTCAGCTGAATACCAAGTAGCTGCTGGTTTCTTTGATATCTCGCGGGGCTGAAATCTCCTATCGGATCAAGGGTTAAATCCTGGCATGCTTTGGCGGGCGTATCGTGCTAGAATCCATGGCTTTAAGCCACTTTAAAGCCGATAGCAAATAATGGATCAGTTCGCCAAAGAAACCCTCCCTATCAGCCTCGAAGACGAGATGCGTCGTTCCTACCTTGATTACGCGATGAGCGTGATCGTGGGGCGTGCATTGCCGGATGTGCGAGATGGCCTGAAACCTGTACATCGTCGCGTTCTCTTTGCGATGCATGAGCTCAGCAACGATTGGAACAGGCCTTACAAGAAATCTGCGCGTATCGTAGGTGACGTGATCGGTAAGTACCACCCTCACGGTGATACTGCGGTATATGACACCATCGTACGTATGGCGCAGAACTTTTCTTTGCGCTATATGCTGGTCGACGGTCAGGGTAACTTTGGCTCGGTGGATGGCGATAATGCAGCGGCGATGCGGTATACCGAAATCCGCATGGCAAAGATTGCTCATGAGTTACTTGCTGATATCGATAAGGAAACCGTCGATTTCGGTCCGAACTACGATGGTTCGGAACACGAACCACTCATCATGCCAGCGCGCATCCCGAATCTGCTGATTAACGGTAGTTCCGGCATTGCTGTTGGGATGGCGACCAATATCCCACCTCACAACCTAAACGAAGTTATTGCTGGCTGTCTGGCATTGCTCAAGAACCCTGAAACCACGGTGGATGAACTCATTGAGATTATTCCTGCACCGGATTTCCCAACTGCGGGCATTATCTATGGCACGGTAGGGGTGAAGGAAGGTTATCGCACAGGCCGGGGTCGTGTTGTGATGCGCGGACGTACTCATGTCGAAGACCTCGAGAAGGGCAACCGCCAGGCACTGATCGTGGACGAGTTGCCGTACCAGGTGAACAAGAAGACATTCGTCGAGAAAATCGCCGAACTAGTCAACGAAAAGAAGATCGAGGGCATTTCCGATCTGCGCGATGAATCCGATAAATCGGGTATGCGCGTGGTGATCGAGCTCAAGCGTGGCGAAGTCCCCGAGGTGGTGCTGAATAACCTCTACAAGCAGACTCAACTGCAAGACACCTTTGGCATGAATATGGTGGCATTGCTGGATGGTCAACCGCGTCTGCTCAACCTGAAGCAGATGCTGGAAGCCTTCCTGCGCCATCGCCGCGAAGTCGTGACGCGCCGCACAGTATACGAGTTACGCAAGGCACGCGAGCGTGGTCATGTGCTGGAGGGCCTGGCTGTCGCGTTGGCCAATGTGGATGAAATGATCGCCTTGATCAAGGCTGCACCAACACCGCCAGAAGCCAAGCGCGAATTGATGGCGCGTACCTGGAAATCGCCAGTGGTTGAGGAGATGCTCAAGCGTGCAGCGATGGAAGCCTCGCGCCCTGAAGGCTTGTCTGTCGATTTTGGCATGACGCCGAATGGTTACAGATTGTCTGATGTGCAGGCGCAAGAAATCCTGCAGATGCGTTTGCAACGCTTGACTGGTCTTGAGCAGGACAAGATTGTCAATGAATACAAGGAAGTAATGGATGTTATTGCCGACTTGCTTGATATCCTTGCCAAGTCAGAGCGCGTAACGCAGATTATCGTAGAAGAGCTGTCTGTCATTCTCCAGCAGTTTGGCGACCAGCGTCGTAGTGAGATTGTGCACAATGCGCAAGATCTTTCTTTGGAAGACCTGATTACGCCACAGGATGTTGTGGTGACGCTCTCGCATACTGGCTATGTGAAGTCCCAACCTCTGGAAGAGTACCGCGCGCAACGTCGTGGTGGTCGTGGCAAGCAAGCTGCTGCGACCAAGGAAGATGATTTTATCGACAAGATGTTCGTCGCGAATACGCACGATTACATTTTGTGCTTCTCGAGCAGGGGGCGTGTTTACTGGCTCAAGGTTTATGAAGTGCCGCAAGGTAGCCGTGTCAGCCGAGGCAAGCCTATCGTCAACCTGTTCCCATTGGATGAGGGCGAAAAGATCAACGCTATCCTGCCAGTCAAGGAGTTTGACGAGAACCACTTTGTATTTATGGCAACCGCCAAGGGTACTGTAAAGAAAACGGCACTGACCGAATTCTCCAATCCTCGTCGTTCCGGCATTATTGCTTTGAACCTTGATGATGGGGATTACCTGATCGGTGCTGAAGTTACCAACGGCGTGAATGATATTGTGCTTGTTTCTAACGGCGGCAAGGCAGTCTGGTTCGACGAAGAAGACGTACGAGCGATGGGGCGTGCTGCGCGCGGCGTGCGAGGCATGAAGTTGCAGGCCAAGCAGCAGGTGATCTCCCTGCTGATCGCGGAAAACGATAAGCAGACCGTATTGGTGGCGACTGAAAATGGCTATGGCAAACGTACTGTGCTAGCCGATTTCCGTCATTCTGGCCGAGGCACACAAGGTGTGAAAGCGATTGCAACCAGTGAGCGCAACGGTGTGGTTGTCGGTGCGCGCTTAGTTGGTGACGACGACGAGATCATGCTGATTACCACGGGTGGCGTACTCATCCGTACCCGTGTCAGGGAAATCCGTGAGCTTGGCCGTGCGACCCAGGGCGTGACCTTGATCAACCTCGGTGAGGGCGAGAAGCTCTCCGGCTTGGAAAAGGTCGTGGAAACAGATGATGACAACGAGAACGAAACTATCGCTGAGTAAGGTCAAGTACGGTATTTATGACGCAAATCTATAATTTTTCTGCAGGTCCAGCCGTACTTCCCAAGGAAGTCTTGCAACAAGCCAGTGAGGAGATGCTGGATTGGCATGGCTCTGGCATGTCAGTGATGGAAATGAGCCATCGCGGCAAGGAATTCATTAGCATTGCACAAGAGGCTGAAGCAGACTTGCGCGAGCTGATGGGCATCCCCGCCAATTACAAGGTATTGTTCTTGCAGGGCGGGGCGCATGCGCAGTTTTCCATGATTCCCATGAATCTATTGCGCGGCAAAAAGACAGCGGATTATCTCGATACTGGTATCTGGGCGCAGAAAGCGATAGAAGAAGCTGCAAAATACTGTGAAGTGAACGTGGTCGCTTCTGCTGCCGAGCAGCAATACCGGCAGGTGCCGCAGCAGTCGCAATGGAAGTTGAATCCAGATGCTGCATTTGTGCACTATACCTCCAATGAAACCATTGGCGGCTTGGAAATGTTCTGGACCCCGCAAGTGGGAGATGTTCCTCTGGTAGTGGATATGTCCTCCCACATTCTTTCACGCCCTATAGATGTGAGCCAATATGGCTTGATCTATGCGGGTGCGCAAAAAAATATCGGCCCAGCAGGCTTAACGATTGTCATCGTGCGTGATGACCTCATCGGGCAGACGATCCCCGGTACGCCAACGATGCTGGATTACAAGGTTCATGCAGACAATGAATCTATGTATAACACCCCGCCTACATATAGTATCTATATCGCCGGCCTCGTATTCAAGTGGCTGAAAGCCCAAGGTGGTCTAGCGGGTATTGAGAAGCTGAATATCAAGAAGTCAGGCCTGCTCTATGACTATCTTGATAGCACAGATTTTTATAGTTCTCCTATCGCTTTGGAAAATCGTTCGCGCATGAATATTCCATTCACGCTGAAAAATAGCGCTTTGGATGCGGATTTTCTTAAGCAGGCACAAGCTGAAGGCTTATTGCAGCTCAAGGGACATCGCTTGCTGGGTGGCATGCGGGCGTCTATTTACAACGCTATGCCTTTGGAAGGTGTGAAGGCGCTGATTGCCTTCATGCAGGATTTCGAGCGTACTCACGGTTAGAGAGGCCTGCATGAGCGATATCTTAAAAAATTGCCGTGACCAGATTGATGCAATTGACGAGCAATTGCTCAAGCTAATCAATGCGCGTGCGGCATTGGCGCGTGAAATTGGTGCTCTCAAGGGAGAAGGGCCTATCTATCGTCCCGAACGCGAAGCACAAGTGTTGCGACGCCTGCTGGAGAAGAATACCGGGCCTCTTTCTGCAGAAGCTGTTACCTCCATTTTTCGTAGTGTGATGTCGAACTGCCGGGCGCTGGAACGCGAGCTTGCCGTGGCTTTTCTTGGGCCGCAGGGTACTTTCAGCGAAGAGGCGGCCAATAAGCAATTTGGCGGCTTGAGTTCTCCCAAGCCTTGCATCTCGATTGATGAAGTCTTTCGCATGGTCGAGTCTGGTGGAGCCGATTATGCTGTGGTGCCCGTGGAAAACTCTACCGAGGGTGCTGTTGGGCGCACACTTGATCTCTTGACCACGACCAGCCTGCATATTTGTGGCGAGATCACTTTGCCAGTTCATCATTGCCTGTTGCGCCGTCAGGATGGCCATGGCGAGATCAGGCGTGTCTATTCCCATGCGCAGTCGCTGGGGCAGTGCCATGAATGGTTGAATCTCAACCTAGGAGGGGTAGAGCGTGTCAGCACCGGAAGTAATGCTCAGGCAGCAGAGCTGGCAGCGCAGGATCCATTTGCCGTTGCAATTGCCAGCAAGCGTGCAGCCGAGATTTTTGATCTGACTATCCTTGCAGAAAATATTGAAGATGATCCTAAGAATGTGACGCGCTTTCTCGTCCTTTCTCCGCATGAAGTTGAGCCATCCGGCAAGGATAAGACATCTTTGCTGCTGGCAGCCAAGAATGTACCTGGTGCTGTCGTCAGTTTACTGGCGCCACTGGCTCAACATGGCGTGGATATGACCAAGTTTGAGTCCCGTCCTTCCAAGCTCGGCATTTGGGAATATGTGTTTTTTGTCGATATCGAGGGACATTATCAGGATCCCAGGATTGCCAAGGCATTATACGAGCTTGAGCAATGTGCCTCGTTGCTCAAGGTGCTTGGTTCCTACCCAGTTGCCGTAATATGATGCGGTTGTGCCAGATGCAATGTCTGGCGCCGGGTTGGCGTAGCAGTAGCCATGAGGTTGACGATGCTGCGACACTGTGAACTGAAGAGTATGTGCTGAGTATTGTCAGCTAAATATGATCTGCTGTTGAAGGGGAAGTATGCCGATTAGCCAGAACTTGTTATGGTCTGCTTCGCTACGCAAATGGACGCTGAATTTCGAGAATGAGCGCCTGGAGGCGCTATATCAGTTGCATGCTATTTCCAGCCTGCGTCGGCATTCGCGTTTAGCTCTGGTCGTCGGGGCAGTCATGACCATGCTCTATGGTTTGCTCGATCCATTGTTCGTCAAACCCGAAGCTTTTGTCCACGTCTGGTATATCCGTACCATGACAGTGATGTTGTTTTTTGCCGTGTTCTGGCTTTCCTTCTATCGGCACTTCCTGAAATACAACCAGCTGTTCCTCGCAGTTGTATCCCTGTTCGGTGGCATAGGACTATTGGCCCAAGTTAGTTATATGCCTGTGGCAGCGATCAACTTCTATTACACCGGCTTGGTGGTCATGGTGTTCTGGACGTATACATTCTCTGGCTTGCGCTTTTTTAATTCGACCTTGGTCGGCATCGTGTTGTTGATTGTGTTCAATGCCATGTTCTTGCTATTCAGTGCGTTGCCGACCTTGCAAGTATTGATCTATGACGTGTTTCTGCTTTCGGCCAATATTGTTGGTGGCTTTGCAAGCTATGTGGCAGAAAAGCAGAGCCGTGAGTTGTTCTTGCGGGAGAAAGACCTGGATAACGAACGCCAGCGCCAGCAGGAGCGTGCCTTGCATGATCGCCTGACAGGCTTGCCCAACCGTGAGTTGTTACTGGATCGCATAGAGCAGGCCATTAACTTCTCTGCCCGTAATGATCAATTATGTGCTGGCTTATTTATTGATCTTGATAAGTTCAAACCCATCAATGATACCTATGGTCACCTGATCGGCGACATCGTGTTAAAGGAAGTGGCAACCCGGCTTAAATATACCGTGCGTGAGGCAGATACTCTGGCCCGGCTTGGTGGTGACGAGTTCTTTGTGCTAGCACGCGATATCGGCAGCCCGGAGGCTGCGGGAATATTGGCTGAAAAGCTCAAGCGGCAATTCCTTGCGCCTATCATTCTGGATGGCCTGCCACCGATCCGCGATTTATCTGCCAGTATTGGCATTTGTGTCTTCCCGTACCGCGATGTATCAGCCGTGGATGTGATTAGGCGCGCCGATCATGCCATGTATGATGCCAAGCGTGAAAGCAGGCGTGAGCCAGCTTAAGTCTTAATTAATCTTCATACTTAAATCTATAAAGGAAACCTATCGTGACTAGGCTGTGCGACCTCGCGCCGTCCAACATCCGTGCGATTGCACCTTACCAGCCAGGCAAGCCGATTACCGAGCTTGCCCGGGAAATGGGCCTCAAGCCTGAATCCATCGTCAAGCTTGCATCCAATGAAAATCCCTTGGGTGTAAGTCCCAAGGCATATGAAGCAATGCAACATGCCTTGGAGGACATTGCCCGTTATCCCGATGGTAATAGCTTTGCATTACGCGACTGTGTGTGCCGCAAATTCAAGCTGCAACCTGATCAACTGGTATTTGGTAATGGCTCCAACGATATCCTGGAGCTTGCCGCGCGTGCATTCCTGACACCCGGCACTGAAGCGGTCTATGCGCAGCATGCTTTTGCTGTCTATGCGCTTGTGACGCAAGCCACTGGTGCAACAGGCATTAGTGTGCCTGCCAAGGATTTCGGACATGATCTGGATGCCATGCTGGCTGCTATTACAGATAAGGTCCGCATTGTCTTCATTGCCAACCCGAATAATCCCACTGGCACATTAATAGGTAAACAGGCCTTGCGGGATTTTCTTGCAAGCGTACCGAAGCATGTGCTGGTTGTGCTTGATGAAGCGTATGACGAATATTTGGCTGCGGATATCAAGTCCGAGGCATTGTCATGGCTTGACGAATTCGACAATTTACTGATTTCGAGGACACTGTCCAAGGCCTATGGTTTGGCAGGGTTGCGCGTTGGTTTCGGTGTGACTTCGCCTGCGATTGCAGATTTGATGAATCGTGTACGCCAGCCATTCAACGTCAACAGTGTTGCCCAGGCCGCTGCAGTGGCTGCTTTACAGGATGACGAATTTGTTGAGCGTAGTTACGCGCTGAACCAGGCAGGGATGCTGCAAATTACCCAAGGTCTGGCCAAACTTGGGCTGGGCTATATCCCTTCATACGGTAATTTTGTCAGTTTTCATGTGAGCAACGCAGGAGATGTGTATCAGCAGTTGCTCAAGAGCGGCGTGATTGTACGGCCTGTAGCAGCCTATGAGATGCCGGATTACTTGCGAGTCAGTATCGGCTTGCATATGGAAAATGCCCGTTTCCTCGAAGTGCTGGAGCAGATATTGCAAGCACGCAGTTAATTTATTGTTTCTACCTTTATTGATCAGGCCTCGCAAGAGGCCTGACGCTTTTCTGGCCCTTGTTCTGCTCAGCTGTTTTGCGTTGACTCATGATAATCATGAGATGAGTTTCGGTGTTTTTGCCCTGTTTCGCCTGCCGTCTGCACTGCACAATGTACCCACGTTGTGACTAAGTGTTTTCTCGGTGGCAGCGATATAAATCAACTCAATTTAAGGAGAGTATCATGTGGACAAAGCCAGAAGTTACTGAAATGCGTTTCGGATTTGAAGTCACTATGTACGTTTGTAACCGCTAAGTGACGGTAACAGCCGGGAGTTTTCCCGGCTGATTGCCAGTAGTAAATTGAGTTTTAGTAAGGGCTGATATGCATATTCATGTTCTAGGATCGGCAGCAGGTGGTGGTTTTCCACAATGGAACTGCAACTGCCCGAATTGCGACGGCCTGCGTAAAGGGGCAATCAAGGCAACAAAGCGCACACAGTCGTCTATCTGTGTCAGCGCCGATGGCATCAACTGGGTGCTGTTCAATACTTCTCCCGATATTCTGCAGCAAATTCAGGATTTCGCTCCTTTGCAACCAGGGCGTGCCATCCGCGATAGCGGTATAGTTGGCATCGTACTGATCGATGCGCAGATTGACCACACCACCGGCCTCTTGATGCTGCGCGAAGGCCAAGTCAGGCGCGAGATTTACTGTACCGATATGGTGTACCAGGATCTCACGAGCGGTAATCCATTGCTCAATATCCTCGGCCATTACTGTGGCGTAAATCGCCATGATGTACCTATTGACGGCAACAATAGCTTCACTGTTGAAGGTGCCCCTGGTTTGCGGTTTACCGCGGTTGCCCTCAAGAGTGCTGCACCACCATATTCCCCGCATCGCAATGATCCCCATCCCGGCGATACCATTGGTGTGCTGATTGAGGACACCAATAATGGCAAGAAGGCATTTTATGCTCCTGGCCTGGGCGAGATTGAGCCACATCTACCTGCGCTTATGCAGCAGGCAGATTGCATCATGGTGGATGGCACGTTCTGGACCAATACCGAGATGATCGACATGGGCCTCATGACCAAGAAGGCGCGCGACATCGGCCATAACCCGCAATCAGGCCCTGGTGGCATGATGGAGGTGCTGGATGGCTATCCCCAGGCACGCCGTGTGCTGATTCATATCAATAACACCAACCCCATACTGCGCGAAGATTCTGCCGAGCGGGCAGAATTAAATAGCCATGGTATCGAGGTCGCCTATGACGGCATGGACATCATTCTCTAGGAGTTAAGCATGAATGCACCTGTGATTGGACATACTCCCTGGACTCGTGAAGAGTTCGAGCAACAACTGCGCGATAAGGGCAGGGGCTACCATATCTATCATCCCTTTCACGTGATGATGTATGAAGGCAAGCTCAACCGTGAGCAATTGCAATGCTGGGTGGCCAACCGTTTTTATTACCAGATCAGCATTCCGCAAAAAGATGCGGCCATCATGTCCAATTGCCCGGACAAGGAAATCCGTAAAGGCTGGATACAGCGCATTATCGACCATGATGGCGATGCCAATAATGTTGGTGGTATTGAGGCGTGGATACAGCTTGGCCAAGCCGTTGGCCTTAGTCGTGAAGATGTGACTTCCCTCAAGTTTGTGACACCTGGCGTGCGCTTTGCCGTTGATGCCTATGTGAATTTTGCCAAGCAACGCCCATGGCAGGAGGCCGTTTGTTCGTCCTTGACCGAACTGTTTGCGCCGCATATCCACCAGCAGCGCATAAGCTCCTGGCCCAGCATGTATCCATGGGTGAAGGAAGAAGGCCTGATCTATTTCAAGAAGCGCCTGACCGAAGCGCGTCGTGATGTTGAGCAGGGCCTGGCTGTGACGCTGGATTACTTTAGTCAGACACGGGAATTACAGGAAAAAGCATTGGATATCCTGCAATTCAAGCTGGATGTACTTTGGGTGATTGCCGACGCCATCATGTTGGCTTCTACAGATATAAAGGTTGAAAACAATGTCGACTATCTCAGACAGCCAAGATAACGCTAACCAAGCTAATCCTGGTGTTGCTATTGATGACGTTTACGCGATTGCCCGCCATTACCGTTTTCAATGGGAAGAGGCACAGGGTTGCTATGTGCTGTTGTTTCCTGAAGGCATGATCAAGCTCAATGGCGGAGCGGGCGAAGTGATTAAGCGCGTCGATGGGCAGCGTCGCGTCGCTGATATCGTGGCCGACGTACAATCCAGTTTTCCTGACGTTGGCGGTATTGAGGCCGATGTGATCGCCATGCTAAACCTGGCTGTAGAAAAAGCATGGCTGGAAAAGCGTGCATGATGCATGCGTAATCAAGTGGCCTGTGGCAGGCGCATTACGCGGAGGAGCAAATAATGAGTACAACAGTACAACAAAATAACGGCGTAGCCGCTTCCAAGACCAACACCCAGCCTTTGTGGCTGCTGGCGGAGGTGACGTATCGCTGCCCTCTGCATTGCGCTTTTTGCTACAACCCCACCGATTACGACAAGCACACCAAGAACGAGCTCACTACCGAGCAGTGGATACAAGTCTTGCGCGATGCGCGCAAGCTGGGGGCCTTGCAACTCGGTATTTCCGGTGGAGAGCCTTTGTTGCGTGACGATATCGAGGAAATCGTCGCTGAGGCAGGTCGCTTGGGCTATTACAGCAACCTCATCACCTCGGGCGTTGGCCTGACGGAAAAGCGCATCAGTGCCTTCAAGGCGGGTGGGCTGGACCACATCCAGCTCTCCATGCATGACATCACTGAAGAGATCAATAACTTCATCACCAACACTCGTACCTTCGAGCTGAAAAAGAAGGTCGCGGCGATGATCAAGGATCATGGCTATCCCATGGTGCTCAATGTCGTGATTCATCGCTACAACATCAAGCACGTCAAGGAAATCCTCGAAATGGCCGAGGCGTTGGGCGCTGATTTTGTCGAGTTGGCCAATACCCAGTATTACGGCTGGTCATTGGTCAACCGTAACCAGCTCATGCCCACCAAGGAGCAGATCGACGAAGCCGAAGCAGTGACCAACGAATTCCGCAAGCGAGTGGGCAACAAGATGAAAGTGTATTTCGTTGTGCCCGATTATTTCTCTGATCGCCCCAAGAAGTGCATGAATGGCTGGGGCGAAGTCTTCATGATTGTCACTGCCAATGGCGATGTGCTGCCTTGTCATTCTGCACGTGTGCTGCCCAACATGGCTTTCCCCAATGTCAAGGCGAATGGTCTCAAGTGGGTATGGGAAGAGTCGCCAGCCTTCAATAAATACCGTGGTGATGCCTGGATGAAGGAGCCATGCCGCAGTTGCTCAGAGAAAGAGAAGGACTTGGGCGGATGCCGTTGTCAGGCCTTCCTGCTGTCGGGCGACGCCGAGGCTGCCGACCCGGTCTGCACCAAGTCACCGCACCGTCACTTCATCGATGAAGCCATTGCCAATGCGCAAAAGCCTTACTTGCAAGCGCAGCCTATTTTCTTCCGTAATGACAAGAACTCGCGCAAACTCATCGAGGGCGAGCACAAGGAGTTGGTGGAAGAATTCCACGCATTACCCTGAAGTGGTTTGCAGGCCCATAGCTCCCGATCAAAGTAAGCTGCAATGGCTACTTCAATAGGGAGTTAATATGTTGGGATGTTGCTGACACTTTGTAAACCCTCCCAGATAAGCAAGTTTGGCAGTTCTTATATGCCAGTAATGCTATTTTCATTTTCATGATCGCTTTCCTTCTAACCCTCTCTGTACTGATGCTCAAGAATCGATGATGTCATTTTTATTACAGTAGGTATTGACTTTAATTAAAACTATTTAATTGTAAAATTGAAACAATAATTGCAAAATTTTTAGTCTTGCTCTAGAGTTCTTCCTTACAAAAATTTACAAAAAATAACTTAAAGATTTTGTTGGGGAGATGTATGGCAGTATTGGTGATTGTGCCCGGAGGGAGAGGAGCCCTGTCGGTACAAAGTGGGAACTTGTCGCACTATTATTGGATGGCGGGTGATGGATTAGGCTGGCGGAGAGTCTCACAATGATGGGCGCCGCGCGATATTGGCAACGAATCCAGCCGTTCTCTTTGCCACTCGGCATGATGTTCATGATGCGGGGTATATGGATCGTTACCTTGGCCTTGTTTTTAGCCTGGGTATTATGGAATGCATTTCAGGCTATCCCTGCCGTTGATGATTTCTGTTATGGGTACGGCGGTAAGCTCAATGGTGTCCTGGGTAATGTGATTGATGTCTACCAACACTGGAGCGGCCGTTATACGGCGACTTTCCTCATTACGTTGTTTGGGGGTTCCGAGCGTACGCTGCTGCACTACTATTTCCTGGTGCCGTTGAGTATCTTGCTGTTGAATATCTATGCAGTAAGGCGCTTGCTCAGTGTATTTTGCGAAGACAGGCTCATCATCTGGCTAGGTGTCTCTGCGCTGCTACTCGCTTTCTTCCAGATGCGTCAATCCCTGTTCTGGCTTGCCGGCGGTGCTACCTATGGCATTGCCAGTGGCATTTTTCTATTATTGATTGCTGAAGAGTTCAAGATACTAGTTGGTCGTGTGCCTGCGACAACCAAGCGCTTAACCGCCCTTTGTGCCGGTACTATTTTGCTTGCAGGCTGTAATGAAGGTGCCATGCTGGCACATATTGCCTTGCTGCTTCCGCTAGCCCTGTTGCATTACACCACTCACCAAAGCAAGAAAATGTTGTGGGTTCTTGCTGCTGCTATTCTGGCAGCATTGGTTGCTGGTGCTGCACCAGGTAATTTTGCCCGTGCTTCCATCATGCACGAACATTTAGGCGTTTTTCAGGCAGTATGGCTCTCACTGGTGATGATTGTGCGCCGCTACTTGTTGGCCCTGGTTTTACTGATTGTGGTGTTTCATATCTTTTTCCGGCTTTTTCCTTCTACCAAGCCAGCACCTGCAGTGGCGCCATCTTATAAGCTGGTGTTTGTGCTGTTGCTATTTTTTGCATTGTGGGCTGGCATCTTCGCGCGTGCCTATGTCATGGGGGATTTGGGTCCCAGCCGTACGCGTACACAAGATTTTATGCTGATTATTCTGATGGCATTTTGCATGACTCGATATGGCCATTTCAAATGGGGTCTTGGTGGTAGAGTAGATCACCCCGGCAAGCCACAGAATGCCAGTCAGCCTGCAGTATGGGGTATTGTCATGGTGACGATGGTGAGTTTGGTACTCTTAGGCGCATATATACGCTATCCCAACCAAAGCTGGGGTCAAGTGATGGGCGATGTGCGTGCTAGCGCTGAATTACGTCAGTTTATGGACCAGCGTTTTTTCCAAGTCAGCCAGGCTGGTAAATCCTCATCGCTGGAAGTGGATGCCTATGCTGCGCCGCGTAAGCCGATTACTTTCTTCAGCGACATTACACCTGATACACAACAATGGGAAAATACGTGTTTTTCCAATTATTTCGGTTTGCAGCAAATTCTTACGAAGACAGTGCACTGATCAAGGTGGGCACCAAGCCCACTTGTTTTTCTCGTTTCTAATACATGACTTCATACAGCTAGTCCGGCCTTGGCGGCCGGGCTAGCTTAGTGCGCCAGATGCAGACCGCATTCGCGGTTTTCTTCACCTTTGGTCGGGTCAACATAATCGAAGTTGTTGGGCAGGTTGTGAGCAGTGAGGTATTGATAGAGGTCTTTTGAACTCCAGTGCAACAGCGGGGCAACCTTGATGAGGCCATCTGGATTGATGCTCACGGGGTCCATTTGGGCGCGGACGGCAGTATCAGTGGCGCGCAGGGCAGTGAACCAGACTTCTGGCGCGGTTTCTCGCAGCGCGCGGGTGAAGGGTTCTAGCTTTACTTCCTCAGTAAAAGCAGCATGGCGTGGATCGTCCAACGCAGGCACAGGGCCATCTACGGCTTCTTGATGGGCACGCGAACGCTTTGGGAGATAGACAGTGAGGTTCAGCTGGAGTTGTTTAGTGACTTCGTCTGCAAAGCGGTAGGTTGCTACGGTGTTGTAGCCGCTATCCATCCAGATGACCGGAGTATCGGGTTGCACCTTGGCAACCATGTGCAGGATGACGGCTTCAAAAGGGCGAAAGTTGGTTGTGACGATGGCTTTTTTATTCAAGCCCAAGGCCCATTCCACAAGCTTTTCTGCGTCGTGGCCGAGTTCTGCGTTGATCTTTCCCAAATCCAATTGCATGTTGTACTCCAGTTTGTCGTGCCCGTATGATAACGGCATAAGTTAAGTGACGTATTGTAGCAAAGCGTTGCGCTTGATTACATTCGAATGATCATTGCCACTTGGCGTTGCCATGACATCAGCTTGATAAAGGATTCAACATTTAACCGAGGAGGTCAGGATGTTCAGTGCCCTATTGCAAAGCCAGATCCAGAAGAGTTTGACTGGTTTACCCGTCTCTGTCAGTTGGAACGGTGAACGACTCGCAGGAGATGCTGATGCGAAGGTTGCTATCTTGGTCAAGGACGCAAAGGTGTTGACGGTGTTGGCCAAACCTACTTTGGGTGGCTTAGCGCGGGCTTACGTCGAGGGATGGGTGGATTTGCAAGGCAAGGCACAGGATATCCTAGCGTTGGGGCAGGCCTATTGCGGTGTCGATGCAAGTGACGATGCCGATACGCGCAAGGATTGGCGATGGTGGCGCCACACCCGTACGCGTGATCGACGCAATATCAATTATCACTATGATGTGTCCAATGATTTCTACGGCTTGTGGCTGGATAAGCGTCGCGTATATTCCTGTGCCTATTTTGCCAATGGTGATGAAACCCTGGAGCAGGCGCAGGAGAAGAAGCTGGATCATATCTGCCGCAAGCTGATGTTGAAGCCGGGCGAGCGGTTTCTTGATATTGGTTGTGGTTGGGGCGGGTTAGTGCTGCATGCCGTGGAATATTATGGTGTGAAAGCGGTGGGGATTACCTTGTCAGATAATCAGCACGCTCATGTCCAACACTTGATTGAACAGCGAGGCTGGCACGATAGGTTAGAGGTTCGACTGATGGATTATCGCGACCTGCCGGAAAGTGAAACCTTCGATAAAATTGCCAGTGTTGGTATGTTCGAGCATGTGGGAAAGAAGAATCTCAGGCTGTATTTTGACAAGATTTACCGCCTGCTCAATACCGGTGGCCTGGTGATGAATCACGGGATCACTTCGGTAGCGCTCAAAAGCAGTGGTCTGGGCAATGGTATTTCCGAGTTCATTGATCAGTATGTCTTCCCCGGCGGTGAGCTTACGCATGTTTCTCATGTCATGGCCGAGCTTGCTACCTCTGGATTGGAGCCACTGGATGCCGAAAATCTCCGTCCACATTATGGCAAGACCTTATGGCAGTGGGTAGATAGGCTGGAGGCGCATCGTGAGCAGGCATTGGCGATGATAGGCGAAAGCAAGTATCGCATCTGGCGTATTTACATGGCGGGCTCTGCTTATGCGTTTGATCACAATTGGCTGGCGCTGTTCCAGATCGTGGCGGGTAAGCCCGATGCTCAGGGAATATTGAATTACCCCTATAACCGTAGCCATATCTATCGTTAGGCGATATTCTTGAGGCTTTTGCCGTGAAGCATTTTCACGCCGATTGCCTTGCTCAAGAATATGCGCCATTCCTTTTTGCTGGTCTATGTGCTTGCCGGTCTCACGGCACTGGCACCATTTACCATTGATACCTATTTGCCAGCTTTCCCACTATTAGAGCGTGACCTTGGTGCGACGACGGTGGAGATTCAGCATAGCCTCACGCTTTACCTCTTGCCCTATGCCCTGATGACCTTGTTTCATGGTGCGATCAGCGATGCGGTGGGGCGCATTACGACGATACGCTGGGGGCTTGCAGTATTTGTACTTGCTTCAATCGGTTGCATGCTGGCACCCAATGTCGAGACACTATGGGCTATGCGCGTGTTGCAAGGCTTATCTGCCGGGGCAGGCAATGTTGTGGCCCGTGCTATGGTGCGGGATTTGTTTCAGGGAGTGGAGGCGCAACGCGTCATGGCCACGGTGCAGATGTTGTTTGGCATAGCGCCTGCCATTGCCCCCATCATAGGTGGTTGGTTGCTAGGGATTCATTGGCAAGCGATTTTTGGGTTTCTGGCCTTGTATGCCCTCATTATCGGTTGGGCTGCATCGCGCTATCTCCCTGAGACCATGCCCATAGAAAAACGTACACCGTTGTCGCTGGGTAATGTATGTCGCAATTACCAAGCGATTTTTGGTCATCGTGAATTCAGCTTGCTGGTCACGGCCATTGGTGCGAATTTTTCTGCGTTCTTTTTATATGTGCTGGCAAGCCCGGTGTTCCTGATTCAGCACTTGGGCTTGAGCTCCCAGCAATTTGCATGGATGTTTATGCCGACGGTTGCAGGGATGGTACTGGGCTCATGGTTGGCAAAGCGTGCAGCAGGGCGCTACAACGGCAGGCAGATATTGCGTTTTGCCTATGCCTGGATGGCGCTGATGGCGGCATTTAATCTAGTGATTAGCCTGTTACCCTTGATGCACCCTGCGTTGAGTATTTTGCCAATTGCCTTGTTTAATGTTGGCCTGGCATTCGCGATGCCGATACTCTCTATTAGTGCCTTGGATTGCCACCCGAAAATCCGTGGTACTGCTGCCTCGGGACAGGCATTTGTGCAGATGTTGCTCTCCACGATCTCGGCAGGCCTGATTGCGCCGCTGGTATGGTATCACCCAGCTGGGTTGGCTTGGGCAATGCTGGGGTACTTGCTGCTGGGCTGGCTGGTAGTTCAGCGTACCCGCTTATTTATGCAGAAACCCGATAGCCCTTTATAATAGCCGACTTTATTGCTGATACTTCAGCACACCCAACCAGGCAGCCCGGCTGCCGCGATTTCGAGAAGAGGTATTCATGGTCATCAAACCCCGCGTGCGCGGCTTTATTTGTGTTACAGCTCACCCGACTGGCTGTGAAGCCAATGTTAAGCAACAGATTGATTATGTGAAGGCACAAGGGCCATTCAATGGCCCTAAGCGCGTCCTGGTAATTGGTGCTTCCACCGGTTATGGCCTGGCGGCGCGTATCAGCGCGGCATTCGCCAGTGGTGCAGCCACAGTGGGGGTGTTTCTTGAACGTGCAGGCGAGGGTGCTAAGCCAGGCACCGCAGGTTGGTATAACTCTGCTGCTTTTCACAAGCTGGCGGAAGCTGAGGGTTTGTATGCCAGCAGCGTCAATGGTGATGCATTCTCTGATGCCGTTAAGCAGCAGACGATTGACATTATCAAGCGTGATCTTGGTCAGGTTGATTTGGTGGTGTATAGCCTGGCCGCGCCGCGTCGCACGCACCCCAAGACTGGTCACATTTATAACTCTACGCTCAAGCCGATAGGCAAGGTATTGCATCAGCGCGGACTGGATACCGACAAGGAAGTGATCAAGGAAAACATGATTGAGCCAGCGACTGAAGAGGAAATTGCCAACACAGTTGCCGTGATGGGCGGTGAAGACTGGCAAATGTGGATTGAGGCACTGGACCAGGCTGGTGTATTGGCCGATGGTGCAAAAACCACGGCCTTTACTTATTTGGGTGAGAAGATTACCCATGATATTTATTGGAATGGCACGATAGGTGCAGCCAAGAAAGATTTGGATCACCGTGTATTGCAAATTCGCGAGCAATTGGCTACCAAGGGCGGAGATGCCCGCGTCGCCGTACTCAAGGCCTTGGTAACCCAGGCAAGCTCAGCGATCCCGATGATGCCGCTTTATCTCTCATTGTTGTTTAAGGTGATGAAGCAGGCAGGAACGCACGAAGGCTGCATTGAGCAAGTGGATGGTCTCTATCGGGACAGCCTCTACAATGACAAGCCGATTGTGGATGAAGAGGGCCGCTTGCGTGCGGATTACAAGGAGTTGGCGCCGGCAATTCAGCAAGAGGTTGCTGCCTTGTGGGATATGGTCACGGATGGCAATGTCTATGAGTTGACTGATTTTGCTGGCTACAAGTCCGATTTCTTGCGCTTGTTTGGCTTTGGTGTTGAAGGTGTTGATTACGAGGCTGATGTGAATCCTGACGTGCAGATTCCTAATCTGGTACAAGCGTAAAATAGCGCGATCTACACCAAACCCCAATAAAAAAGCCCACTTACGTGGGCTTTTTTATTGGGATGCAGGTTATTTTATTCAACCAGCAATTCACGCTTGCCTGGCGTACCATTATTGGCATCGGCATCAGGCAATGGTGATTTACGGGCAGTGATGGCAGGCCAGATTTGGGACAGGCGTGCGTTCAGTTCAATAAACTCTTGTTGGTCTTCGGGGACGTCATCTTCCGAGAAGATAGCTTCTGCAGGGCACTCTGCCACGCACAGTGTGCAGTCAATACACTCATCCGGGTTGATGGCCAGGAAGTTGGGGCCTTCAACAAAGCAGTCAACCGGGCAAACATCGACACAATCGGTGTATTTGCACTGGATGCAGTTTTCAGTCACTACGTATGCCATTGATATTCCTCTAAAGGTCTTAGCACTACTTGTTTTCGTGCGTGGATTATAAGCGATATTAAATTCGGTCTTTATTGATTTTTACAATAAGCCTGTTTGGTTTTGCTGATATTAAACTCAGGCCTGAACCATGCCTGCACCGACAGTATTGTTGGTAGATTCATCAATGATGATGAATGAGCCGGTGGCACGGTTAATCTCATAAGGGTCTACCATCAGCGGCTGCGCCAGCTTGAAGCTGAGGCGGGCAATGTCGTTCATATTCAAGCCGCCTTCGGCTGCCAGTTGCTCGGTGGTGTTGACGTCAATCTTGTACTCGATGGCGCCCACCTTGGCCTTGGATTCGCGTGTGGTATGGCGAATGATGTAAGTACGAGCAGGGGAAAGAGGTGTTTCTGACAGCCAGCACACCATGGCATTCAATTGCTTTGCGGGCGCTGGCGCATGATCTTTTTTCACGATCATGTCGCCGCGCGAAATATCAATTTCATCTTCAAGCAGGATAGTGATGGATTGCTCGGTAATGGCATGTTGCAGTGTCGCGTCACCCAGCTGAATTGCCTTGACGCGCGAATTCAGGCCAGAGGGCAGTACTGTGACTTCATCTCCCACCTTGATCTCGCCTGATTCGACGCGGCCCATGAAGCCACGGAAGTCATGGAGTTCAGGGTCATCAGAGGCATGAGGGCGGCAAACAAACTGTACGGGGAAGCGGAAAGACTCAGTGCGCTCAGAATGCGCAGGAGGAGCAGATTCGAGCAACTCCAGAATGGTTGGGCCTTGGTACCATGGCATGGCGTCACCGCGGTCCACGATCATGTCGCCATTGAGGGCGGACATGGGAACGAAGCTGATATCGCGACCATTGCCTTGCAGGCCGATTTGCTCGGCAAATTCAAGATAGCTTGCGCGAATACGATCAAACTCGGCTTGCGAATAATCCACCAAGTCCATTTTATTGATGGCGACCACGATATGGGGGATACCTACTAGTTTTGCCAAATAGGAGTGACGACGGGTTTGCGTCAATACACCACGGCGTGCATCAATCAGGATGATGGCAAGGTTGGCAGTGGAGGCGGCTGTTACCATGTTACGCGTATATTGCTCATGGCCAGGAGCATCGGCAATGATGTACTTGCGCGTGCCGGTACTGAAGTAACGATAAGCCACATCAATGGTGATGCCTTGCTCGCGCTCGGCTTGCAGGCCATCGGTGAGCAGGGAGAGATCAACCGATTCCATGCCTCGCTTTTGCGAGGTGCGTTCGATCTGGGTCAGGGTATCTGCCAGGATGGTTTTGGTGTCGTACAGCAGGCGGCCAATCAATGTGCTCTTGCCGTCATCCACGCTACCGCAGGTCATGAAGCGCAGCAGGCTATCGTTGTGTGCAGGTAGATTTTCTAGTTTGGACATCTCATACTCTTTAAACTTGTCGCTATGCAGCGGGTTAGTTGGTCGGCAGATGAATCTTGCGTCGATTCACGTTCAGGCCGTCATCTCGTATCGGGAGTGGCCTAGAAGTAGCCTTCCTTCTTGCGTTGCTCCATGGAAGCCTCCGATGTCTGGTCATCGAGGCGGGTGGCACCACGCTCGGTGATGGTGGTCGTCGCAGTTTCCAGAACAATCTTGTTCAATGTGTCGGCATCGCTCGGTACTGGCGCTGTGCAGGTAATATCACCTACGGTACGGAAGCGCACCTGCATGCTGATCACTTCCTCATCGGCCTTAGGCTGGTTGATGACCTCGCCGTTAGTGAGTGGCACATTGACCGGGAAGATGGAGCCGTTGCGCATGACGATATCGCGGTTGTGCGCGAAGTAGATGCTGGGCAAGCCCAGTTGTTCGCGTTCGATATATTGCCAAACATCCATTTCGGTCCAGTTCGAGATCGGGAAGGCGCGGATGTTTTCACCCTTGTGAGCGCGGGCATTGTAGAGGTTCCACAATTCCGGGCGTTGGTTCTTTGGGTCCCATTGGCCGAACTCATCACGAAAGCTCATGATGCGTTCCTTGGCGCGTGCTTTTTCCTCATCGCGACGTGCACCGCCGATGCAGCAATCGAAACCAAACTCTTCAATCGCCTCAAGTAAAGTCACGGATTGATGCTTGTTGCGTGATTCATCAGCTGACTTCAATACCACGCTGCCGCGCTTGATGGAGTCTTCCACTGAGCGCACGATCAGGCGCTCGCCTAGTTCAGCGGCGCGTTGATCGCGGAAGTTGATGACTTCCTGGTAGTTATGACCAGTGTCGATATGCATCAACGGGAAAGGGAAGCGGCCTGGGCGAAAGGCTTTTTCAGCCAGACGTAGGATGCACAGCGAATCCTTGCCGCCAGAAAACAGCAGTACGGGGTTGGCGCATTGGCCTGCGACTTCACGCAGGATATGGATAGCTTCGGCTTCCAGCCAGTCAAGGTGGGAGAGGGTGGATTGAGTCAAGGTTGTCATATCGATTTTGTGCTGAAACTGCTGCTGTTTGTCAGCTCACATCTCCAGTTAGGATTCCTAAACAAAACTACAACTTGCAAAGCCAGGCTGGCGTGTGTGTGGTGACCAGCCTGCGTAGGGTTATTGTGCCGATGGTTGCCTGTGCACACGGCGCCAGACAGGCAATTGGTTATCAACAGCACCTTGGTAAGGCTGGCTGAAATCATTCAGGCTAGCCAAGGCATCCTCCGCAGAGCGGTCTGCGCGAATCAGGTAGCTGTTGAAGCCACAACGCTTGAGGAAGAACAATTGGTCGCGCAACACATCGCCAAACGCACGCAGGTTGTTCTTGTAGTGGTGACGCGTACGTAGCAGGTTACCGATGGAGAAAATGCGGCCATCGGCAAAGCGCTCTACATGCACGGCGATCAATGGCAGGCTGTTGATGTCCTCGATAGAGGCTACGAGGTCTTCAAGCAGTTCGTGTGTATCCAGCCAGATGGCTAATTCGCCAGCAGCATGGCGTGGTGCCAGTTCTGCTTTGCGGGCGATCCATACTGCGAGCGGTACCAGAATCTTGCCTGTGGCAGGGATCTCGGTATTGGTAATTTGTTCTGCGGTATGACTGTTTTCACCAGTCAGCTTGAACAGGACGACCTTGCCGGCTTGTTTTTTGACGACTTCTTCACCTGCGGGCATGGTGACCAGCGTCCATTCATCCTCAACGATGGCGTTGTTCAGGATCAGGTTTGACTTGTTAGGCATGGGCCACTTCCTTTTTCTTCTCGCCATACACATGGGTTTTGAACGGTGCAACACCCAGACGGCGCACCGTATCAATAAAGCGTTCTTCAGGGGTGCGTTCGCGCACGTAAACGTCAATCAGCTTTTGTACCACGCCTGGCATTTCTTCAGCGGCAAACGATGGGCCAAGTACTGTGCCGATGCTGGCATCGTTACCTTGCTTCCCACCCAGGGTAACTTGGTACCACTCGGAGCCGTCTTTATCCACACCCAAGATGCCGATATGCCCGACGTGGTGGTGACCGCAGGCGTTCATGCAGCCCGAAATGTTCAATTCGATGTCACCAATATCATAGAGATAATCAAGATTGTCGAATTGTTGCTGGATAGCTTCGGCAATCGGGATGCTCTTGGCATTGGCCAGTGAGCAAAAGTCGCCACCGGGGCAGCAAATGATGTCGGTCAGCAAGCCGATGTTCGGTGTTGCCAGTCCGGCAGCGCGTGCCTTTTCCCATAATGGGAAGAGGTCGGATAGCTTGACATCGGCGAGGATCAGGTTTTGCTCGTGCGATGGACGTACTTCACCAAAGCTGTATTCATCGGCGAAGTCGGCCGCAATGTGCATCTGCTCGGAAGTAATATCACCTGGAGGGTGCCCATGAGTCTTGAGTGACAATGTCACGGCACGATAGCCAGGTTGCTGGTGGGTATGGGTGTTGCGTTTAACCCAGGCAGCAAAGGCTGGATTGCTTGCCACTGCGCTGTCAAAGCTGGCGTCATGCGCTGGCAGTGTTTCATAAGGCATCTTGGTAAAATATTTACCAACCCGGACGAGCTCTTCTTCTGTGATGGTGTTGGGGCTGTCCTTGATGTATTGCCATTCTTCTTCCACCTGACGGCGGAATTCCTCAATGCCCAGTGCTTTTACCAGAATCTTGATACGTGCCTTGTAGGCATTATCGCGGCGGCCATGTAGGTTATAGACGCGGATGATGGCTTCGCAATAGGTCAATACATGTTGCCATTCCAGGTGCTCGCGCACAACGGAGCCCAGGATAGGGGTACGGCCAAGACCACCGCCCACCCAAACGCGAATGGCCATTTTGTCTTCCTGGTCGCGGTAGAACTCCAGGCCGATATCGTGTGCCTGGATCAATGCGCGATCTTGCTTGGTGCCAGAAACAGCAATCTTGAATTTGCGTGGCAGCAAGGCGAATTCAGGGTGAAAGGTGCTCCATTGACGTGCAATTTCAGCGATGGCACGCGGGTCGACCACTTCATCAGGTGCGACGCCTGCAAATTGATCGGTCGTGATATTGCGGATGCAGTTGCCGGAAGTCTGGATGGCGTGCATTTCAACCGAGGCAAGCTCTTCCAGAATGTTGGGCACATCTTCCAGCTTGGGCCAGTTCAATTGCAGGTTCTGGCGGGTACTGAAGTGACCATAGCCTCGATCATACCGCTTGGCGATATCGCCCAGTTTACGTAATTGCTTGGAAGACAGCATGCCATAGGGCACTGCAATACGCAGCATCGGCGCATGGCGCTGAATGTACAAGCCGTTTTGTAAGCGCAGGGGGCGGAATTCTTCATCGGTCAGCTCGCCAGCAAGGAAGCGGCGAGTTTGATCACGATACTGCCTGACGCGTTCGTCTACGATAGCCTGGTCAATTTCGTCGTATTTATACATGAGTTCACTTTTATGCTAAAACAAATTTCAAACCGATCAGCAGCAGAATCAATGCCAAGATCGGGCGCAATACTTTCTCTGGGATTTTGGCGCTCAAGTGACTGCCAATCCAGATGCCAGGTAGCGAGCCGATCAGCAGGCTGCCAAGCAAGGTAAAATCTACGTGACCGAGTGTCCAATGCCCAATACCGGCAATGGCCGTGAGCGGAATAGCGTGGGCAAGGTCTGTGCCCACCACTTTTAATGTACTCATCTTCGGGTAGAGCAGGAGGATGGCAATCGTGCCAAGTGCCCCTGCGCCAACAGAAGATAATGTCACCAACGCACCTAGTACCATACCGGTCAATATGGTCGCAGCGACTTGCGTCTTGCCTGTAAAGCGTCCTGTGCTCGTGGTGCCTTCTTCCACTTCGCGTTGCTTGTTGCGCATGATAATGCTGCGAATCAACAGGGCGCATGCAGTCAGGATCAGCGCAATGCCAAGCGAATAGGTAATCACACCGGTGATTTCCTTGCCTATTGCCATCAAGTGCTTGATGACATATATCGTGGCTACCGATACTGGCAGGCTACCAGCAGAGAGCAAGCCAACTACTTTCCAGTCGACCGATTTATGCGTGCCGTGGTGCACCCATACACCACCCGTTTTGGTCAGTGCAGCAAATAGCAAATCGGTGCCAACTGCAACTACTGGCTTGAAGCCAAACAGGAATACGAGCAAGGGCGTCATCAATGAGCCACCGCCTACCCCGGTAATGCCAACAAGAAAACCTACGGCAAAGCCGGAGAGAATGTAACCTATGTCCATGAGTTGATTGTTGTTTTTATCTGGGACATCTGGTTGTCCAGTTTAAAAACTATGCCAGAAAAAGCCTTACATTATAACAGGTTAATTCAATATTTTAATAGTATGTTATGCTATGTATATGTGATTTTGTTATAACACTAAGGCTGAACATTACGATGAAAGTACATCAGTTACGGTATATCCGTGAAGTCGCTCGCCAAGGCTTGAGCGTATCTCTTGCCGCTGAGGCCTTGCATACTTCCCAGCCGGGGGTGAGCAAACAAATCCAGTTGTTGGAAGAAGAGCTGAATTTGCAGATATTCAAGCGTAATGGCAAGCGGCTAATTGGTGTGACAGAGCCAGGTAAGATTATATTGCAATTGGCAGAGCGCGTCATGATGGAGATGGATAACATCAAGCGTGTTGGTGATGAGTTTTCCCATGAGGATTCAGGCACCCTGACAATTGCCACTACCCATACCCAGGCGCGTTATCGCTTGCCTGCTGCGGTCAAGGAGTTCATGCAGCGTTATCCCAAGGTCAAGTTGACTATTCATCAGGGAAATCCGACACAGGTTGCAGAGCAAGTGCAAAAAGGGGAGGCGGATATCGGTATTGCTACCGAGTCTATCAGCAGCTATGACGATCTTCTGTGTCTGCCATGTTATCAATGGAATCGCTGCGTAGTTACGCCGCAGGGGCACCCTTTACTGGCAGAACAGCCAGTCACTTTAGAGAAGATCACGCGTTATCCACTGATTACTTATGATTTCGCTTTTACCGGTGGCTCACTGGTCAGCAAGGTATTCGAAAAAGCAGGATTAACCCCGAATGTGGTATTGACGGCGATTGATGCCGATGTGATCAAGACCTATGTCAATCTCGGATTGGGAATTGGATTGCTCGCTAATATGGCTTACGACCCACAACGAGATAGTCATTTGGCAATGCTGGATGTGAGTGATTTATTCCCTCCTAGCACGACCTATATTGGTTTGCGTCGTGATGCCTATTTACGTGGATATTCTTATGCATTTATCGAATTGCTGGCACCCCATTATTCCCGTCAGGCGATAGAGTCTGAGTTAAAGAACAGCGGTTACAATGCATCGTAAGATGTAATCCTTGTGCCTGTGATATGACGTCAACGGCATAAGCATTCAATACTTCCTCTTTTAGAGATTGTGCCCTGAGGCTAAACACTGGATTATTCGAGGCGATATGACACTGACTCCTTTAGCTAAAAGTGCTGATTTTCTTTACCTGTTGCCCAAAATGGCCAATCGCCATGGCTTGATCGCGGGGGCGACCGGGACGGGAAAAACGGTCACTCTGCAGAGCATTGCCGAGAGTTTCTCTCGTATGGGGGTGCCTGTATTCATGGCCGATGTGAAGGGAGATCTTGCTGGCATTAGCCAGGTGGGTGGAGGCAATGCCAGGGTTGATGCCCGGGTGGCCCAGCTGGGTTTGTCAGACTTCAGTGTTAACGCTTGCCCGGTGACGTTCTGGGATGTCTTTGGCAAGCAAGGCCATCCTATCCGCACCACCATTGCCGAAATGGGACCTTTGTTGTTGGGGCGCATGCTCAACCTCAATGAAGTGCAGTCTGGTGTACTGACTGCCGTATTCAAGATTGCAGATGACAATGGCTGGCTGCTGCTAGACCTCAAGGATCTGCGCGCGATGATCCAGCATGCTGCCGAGCATGCAGGGCAGTACAGCGCGCAATACGGCAATATTTCCAGTGCCAGCGTTGGGGCGATTCAACGTGCTTTGCTGCAACTGGAGCATGAAGGGGCGGACCAGTTCTTTGGTGAGCCAGCCTTGAATCTGGATGACATGATGCAGACCGATGCCAGAGGTTGGGGCATGGTCAATATTCTTGCTTCGGATACCCTCTACAATTCTCCACGTGTCTATGCGACATTGTTGCTATGGCTGTTGTCTGAGTTGTTCGAGAAATTACCGGAAGTGGGCGATCTGGAAAAACCCAAGCTTGCCTTCTTTTTTGACGAGGCACACTTGTTATTCAACGATGCACCTAAATCCTTGATGGATAAAATTGAGCAAGTGGTGCGCCTCATCCGTTCCAAGGGCGTAGGCGTGTATTTTGTCAGCCAGAATCCACTTGATATCCCTGATGTGGTGCTGGGGCAATTGGGCAATCGTGTGCAGCATGCATTACGTGCTTTTACACCGCGCGATCAAAAGGCAGTCAAGGCGGCTGCAGAAACCTTCCGTGCAAACCCGACAGTGAAAGTGAGCGAGGTGATCACTGAGCTGGCTGTAGGGGAAGCGCTAGTTTCTTTTCTTGATGATCATGGCCGGCCTGCACCGGTGGAGCGTGCCTTCATTTGCCCACCAGGCAGTCGCATTGGCCCGATCACGGCGGTTGAGCGCGAGAAATTGATCAAGAGCTCCATCATTTATGGGCATTATGAAAACAGCATAGATCGTGAATCAGCGTATGAAATTCTCAAGGGGCGCGCAACGGAAACGCCTGCTGAGCAAGAAGATGCTGACAAAGGTTTTGATTGGGGTGATTTATTTGGCGGTGATGCCGAATCATCCACAAAAGGGAAAAAGCCCGCCAATCGCCAAGGGGTGCTGGAAACTGCAGCCAAGAGCGCTGCACGTGCCATTGGTTCCGAGTTGGGGCGGCAGATATTGCGCGGTGTGCTTGGGTCGATTCTTGGAGGCAAGGGCCGCAAGTGATCGCGGATTAGAGATTAGTTAGGGTAGTAGCGTTGCAGATTATCGTACAGGCAGGTCAAGCCGAGCAAACCATCAATAAGTCCCATTTTGTTGCCATCGCTGAATATTGCGCTGATGAGCGGGCGGTGGGAATGTCATTACGTCGGCTCGCGGCGGCGCATCAAAGTGCACATCACCTTGCATATGCGTTTCGCCTCAAGACACCACAAGGCATCGTTCAACGCTTCAGTGATGCCGGGGAACCATCCGGGACTGCGGGAAAGCCGGTGTTGCAGTTTTTGGAAGGGCGCGACCTGATTAATGTCTGCGTCGGCGTCATCCGCTATTATGGAGGTATTAATCTGGGAACAGGTGGCCTTGCGCGTGCTTATGGAGGCACTGCAAAAATGGCGCTGGATGCTGCAAGCATCGGGCCGTTTATCGAAATGCAGAAAGTGCGCCTGGATTTGGATTACAAGCAGCTGGATACGTTTACTCGCGATGTTGCTCGCATGCAAGGTGAGATATTGGGCAAGGCTTTTGCTGAGTATGTGACCGTGATTGCTGCGGTACCTGCAAGCGAAATTCCATACTTGCAGCAAAAGTATGGCTAGATGTCTTCTTGGCAATTCCCCATAAAAAAAGCCCGATAAACTCGGGCTTTTTTATTACTCAATCACAGTCGCTTGAGTAAAGGTTTTACTGCGCGGGTGCAGGCTCTGCGACAAAAATCTCTACGCGGCGGTTCTTGGCGCGGTTGGCTGCTGTATCGTTGGCCACCAATGGCTCGCGAGAGCCGCGGCCATCAATAGTAAAGCGATTGGCAGCAATACCACGGGCAGTCAGATAATCACGTGTGTTGGCAGCACGGTTGATAGAGAGTGGGTTATTGATGGAATCAGACCCGGTGTTGTCTGTGTGACCAATAATGGTGACCAGTGTACGTGGGTTGTTTTTCAGTGTCGTGGCAAAGCTTTCCAGCACCGGGCGGAAATTAGGCTGGATATCTGCCTTGCCGGACGCGAAAGATACATCGCTAGGGATCGCAAGCTTGAGCTGATTGTCTTCAGTTTGAGAGACTTGCACGCCAGTACCTTGAGTGGCTTCTTCCATCTGTCGCTTTTGTTCTTCCATGCGCTTGGACCATACATTGCCCGCAATGGCACCAGCACCAGCACCGACGGCAGCGCCAATCGCTGCGCCTTTGCCCTTGCCTGCGATAGCACCTACTACAGCGCCTGCACCTGCACCAATTGCAGCGCCTTTTGCGGTACCTTTCTGAGTTTCAGACATATTGGCACAGCCGCTTAATATCAGGGCTGTGACGAGTGCGCTAATGGTCAGTTGAGTTTTCATGATCTTCCTTTATTGTTGGGTAACGCATTAATGCTTTTGTCAGTTTAACTCAGCATAAGTTCGCTATTTCAGTGATTAACATTTGTTGATATTTGATTGGAAAAATGAAAAAAGCCCGTCCAGGCAGGCACGGGCTTTTTTATCTGGTGTGATGCAATGAAGCTTATTTGAACACCAGGATTTCACCCTTGCCATCATTGGCAATATCGCCAGCATAACGCTGTACGCGGTTTTTGCTGATGCTGGCAAATTTGCTTGGCAAATTGCGGAATGACTTAAACATCAAGCTGAGGTAAGGCAAGGTGTGAGTGCCACAGTCTTGCAAGGTGGCATGTAGTTGAGGCTCTTGCGTGAGCAGCAACGTGCCACGGCGCATGCCGTAACCGACATATTCACCGACACTGCCCAGCACACCAATGGTACCAGCCAGCATGCGAGAGGCGAGGTAGCTCCCTGCATTGCCTTCAATCAAGATGATGCCGCGACGCATCTGGTCGCCCGCGCGCTCACCTACATTGCCGCTAATCAGTACGACGCCACCTTTCATGCCCTTGCGGTCACCTGGCAATGCTGCGGCAAGGAAGTCTCCGGCGTTGCCCTTAATCTCGATGAGACCACCTGCCAGACCACTTGCGGCAAAAGCATCAGCGTTGCCATTGAGCACAATATGACCATTACGCATTTGCAAGCCAAGATACGAGCCAGCGCTACCATTGATTGTGATACGGCCTGATTTCATCTGGCTACCGATAAAGTCCAGTTTGCCATTGGCATTATTGAAGACGATCTCTGCGGCATCGTCTCCGGCAATATCGAACAGGCTATCAACGCGTAACTTTTGGCGGCCGCTATCAAGCAGCAGGCTGCCAATATCCGCCAGACTTTTGCCTGCCAGGTTGTCAGGCGTGAGTGGGGATAAATCTACGCGTTGTTGCAGGGTGGTGTTGAGTGTGAAGGTCAAAGCGCTCATGCCATGATCTCCCTTAGCTTGAAGTGATAAGGACCGAGTTTTCCACCATAGTTGCCTGCGGAAATACGCTTGATGCCGTTCTTGGCACCGAGTTCGCAGGCTGCTGCAATGCCTGCGCGCATAGCAACGCGGATATCGGGGTCGGTGAGGCCATCAATGACGATTTCCATCACGGATTCAATCTCGGGCGAAAGCTCGGTTTTAGTGATGCCCTTGAGTGTGGGGCAGAACGCATCGTTGGTCGACGCGATCAATGCCTTGTACTTGGAGCCGACCTTAGAGCCGGAGCGCACAACGCCACCGGGGAATGGCATGATGACATTGGGCACCTTGCTCATCGCGTCGATGGCGGCTTCGCAGGCTGCCAGGGCTTGTGGTTGAGATTCTGCGAGGATCAGGAAGTTGCCGCCGCCCACGGAACGGATCATGCCCGTGCTTTCTTCAGTGAGGAATTCGCCGTCCATCACCGGCACGCGCCAGTAGCGCTTGCCGTTGAACTGCTTGGATATCTGGAATCCATCACCAAAGAAACGCAGGTTCTTGCCGAGGTTGATTTTGGTGATTTCCTCGTAGCCATCATTGATGCCGGAGAATGCCGCAGCAGTAGGGCAAGTTAATACGCATTGCCCCATGCGGGTTTCCAGTTGCTTGATCAACACTGCGCTGCTCATGGCAAACATGAGGATGGATACGCCAGGGCGGCCATCCGGAGTTTCATCCTCGGTGAGCTCACGTTCAATGCCAGCTTCTACGCCGCAGGCAATCACCGAAGTGGCAAAGCCGGTCATGGCGCGTGCAGCGTTGTAGGCCCAGCGCAGGTTCTGCGCGGTGATGATGACACGGGTGCCGCGCATGCCAAAGGCTTCGGCAAAGGTGTCGTCTATGGTGACGCCGTTAATAATCATTATGCTGTTTTCTCCCTGCGACCCTTGGCTTCCTGAACAATGACCTTGCCACGACCACCGTCTTCAAGCTCGGCGGCGTTGACCTTGTAATTTTCCATGTTCATGGTGTGATAGCGGTCGAAATATTGCTTGAGATCCTTCTCTATGCTGCGGTCAAAGTCAGGCTTGACTGTATGCGTGCTGCCCCAGGTTACCTTGACCACTTGGCCGTCCCTGACTACCAGCTCGCCGTCCTTGAATACATAATCAGGTTTGGCAAACATCGCTTCACGGTCTGGATTGTCGGTATATACGGTGATGTCAGCAGCACCTCCAACGCCGAGATGTCCACGGTCATGCAGGCCGACCAGCTTGGCTGCACCAGCACGTGTCATGATGGCGATCTCGTAGAGGCTGTATTCGCGCTCGATAGACGTCAGCGTGCTCATGGCCTGGGCATCCAGGTTGAGCTTGGTGAACATGTCGTTGCGGAAGCTCTTATCCATCAGCAAGCGGATCAGGTGCGGGTAGCTGGTGAACGGTGCGCCATTCGGGTGATCGGTGGTGAGGAAGATGCGCCATGGGTCTTCAGTCAATAAGAAGATTTCCAGGCCAATCGCCCATTGCAGCGCATTGACGAAATTCTTGTCTTTGTACTTGAATGGCACGACGCCGCATCCGGAGTCACACTCAATATCCATCAGCACTGATTTGTTGGGCGACGCGTGGCCGGAATTGGCGTATTGACGCATATTATCGCCAGAAGCGGTGACGGTTTGGCCGAACAAAATCTGGCCTACGTCGGCAGAAACATTCTTGTGCTTATTGAGTGCTTCTGCAATCGCTGCTGCTCCAGAAGAGAACTTGCGGTCGCCCTCGGTGCCGTAGCTGTGAAACTGGATATGCGTGAGGTGAACCGGGTAGCCTTCCACTGCGCCCATGGTCTTGAGTGTGGTGTCAACATTGCCTGGTACGCCCAGATTGTTGCCGTGCACATGCAGCGGGTGGGCAATGCCGAGTTCATACACTGCGCGAGTCAGGGATTGCAGCACCTCGCGTGGTGTCACCTGGTAATGCACATTCTGTTCGTCTAGGTTCAATGCGCGCTGGTTAAACTTGAAGGCATTGATGCCACCAGGGTTAACCACTTTAATGCCGATGGCTTGGGTTGCATGCAATATCCACGCAACGTAGTCATTGATGGCATTCTGGTCTTTCTTGGCGGCCAGCATACGCAAGAAGTAGTCATCGCTACCCAGCATGGCATAACCACCACGGTCCAGGATGGGGATGTCGCACATCTCCAGGTGGGATTGGCGAGCGTTGACCGGGGAGAGTGCAGGCTCAAAACCTGCGGTGTATCCCATCTCAGCATAGCGATAGCCGGTATTCAGCGTGGAAGGAGCGGCATGGCCACAGCCTGCACGACAGGCATCGCTATGACTAGTGGCAGAGCTGCGGTGATCTTCAGGCAGCATGAGGCGGGCGATGTTGACCTTGCCACCACCGATGTGGGTGTGCATGTCTATGGCACCTGCCATGACAACCTTGCCGCGCAGGTCGTATTCTTGGTCTATGGATTCATTGTCGCGAGGGCGATCAATGATGCGGCCATCACGGACATAAATATCCATGACTTTGCCGTCAATCTGGTGGGCTGGATCGTAGACCCGGCCACCTGTCAGTTTAATCAGCATGTTTCTGGTTCCTTGACTTGCTTAAGCAGCCTTGAGTGCAGACTCTATGGAAGAGAGCACATCGGCGAGTGTGGGCAGGCTGGTGTCGCGCAATTTGCGCAACGGCAATGTGACCGAGCTATCGCTGCGGAATTGCGCACCATTGGCTTCCAGCCCGGGAATCGCGATCGGGATGAAGACATCCGGGGACTGCTTGAATTGCATGCCAGGATGACCAATGACAATTGTGGGGCCGTTGCTCTGGGGCGGCAGGCGCTCGGGATTGAAGCTGTTGATCCAGACCAGGATATCGGTTTCGCCTTCCGCCAATAAGCGGGAGGTATCGTAATGATATGGATCGTAGTCGGGATAGCCGCGGCGATAGGAATTGCGGAAAGGATAACCACTGATCCAGGTGCTGACGTTATATGCCGTGACATCGCCATCATTACCACTGAGTGGCAAGCCTGCGCTACGGGTAGTCTTATTCAGCTCCTGTACGATGCCGACGATATTCTGGATAGAGAGTTCAGCATGTGGGAAATCTAGTGCGCTACCTGTCCATGCCACAACGCTATATTTTGCTGCCTTGAGGCGCTCTGCCAGTTTCTCCAGTGACTGACGTGAAACTCCGGCGATGTTGTCAGCCTTGAGCGGCTTGCCAGCCACGATGGCGCGCAATGCCGCGAGCACTTCAGGTACTTTATCCAAGTCACAGGGCAAAACATTGGGTTGTTTACCCGTAGGGGAAACGCCTGGAACCGTATTCAGGTTGCGGCCACCTAGGTAAACAATGTCACGTTCAGCCGTATTCTCGGTGAACATGGCTTCCTTGTTCCAGATCATGCGCTCAAAAAAACGTGGGAAATAGCTGACGATATCGGTGCCAACCACCAATAATAGATCTACCCGATTCTTGACTTCGCTGAGGGTGGTGACATACCAACCGGAGTTTTGCATCACCAAGATGTTCTTCATGGAACTCTTGGAATTCATGTGATCGATGGTCGAGCCTGTGCTTTCGGCAAGATTCATAACGGCACGCATGCCGTATACATCAGTGGCAAGGCCGCTTAGCAGCGGATGCTTGGCATCACGAAACAGTTCAGTTGCTTTCTTGATTGCAGCTTCTAGTGTCGTGGCTTGTCCATTGATGGTTGGTGATGCGTCAGCATAGGTGCTCTCGAAAAAGGCCTTGCTTTTGGGACAGTCTGGAGATTCAAGGGAAAGGGTGCCTGCGCTATCGCGATTGAGCCGAAGGTCGTCGCTTAGTAGCCCGTCGGCAGGATAGGGCACGGCTTCCAGCGAGGCTGCTGGAAAATGGGTTGATTGCGTCATGTTCTCCATCCGAAAACTGGTTAGTTCCTCAAGGATCATGCCTTGATCAGGCATGGTGCAAACCGGTGACACCGATTGCTATCGTACAAGCCTGTTGTGCTTGGCTTAGGGATTATACTCCGTGATTCTGCCTGAAAACAGCTTGAAAGCACGTTAACAGCTACTTTAGATACAGCTGATTTCATTGTGCTTCAAATCAGGAAATTCTTAGTCCGCACTTTTTAAACTTAAGCGGGCTGGGCTACAATGGCGGATTATTGGCATCACAAGTGCCGGTTTCTCGCAAGCTGAAGGAATTTATTATCAATAAGCAGGGCGTCAGTGTTGTTACCACGGCACGGTTGCATATGGGGTTTTTTGATCTCAACGGTAATTTGGGCCGCAAGTTCGGTAGTATCGGTGTGTCGTTGGACAAACCTGCCACTTCCTTGCAGGTATTTGCTGCAGAGGCTATTTCTGTTGAGGGCCCCAGTGCTGAGCGTGGCTTGAAAATTGCTCAGGCGATTGCACAGTCACTTGATATCTCTCATGGATTTCATATCCGCATTCAAACTGCCATTCCAGAGCATGCAGGCCTGGGGTCCGGTACACAAATGTCATTAGCCGTTGGCTCGGCAATCAATCAGCTATTCAATCTCGGCTTAAGTCTGCGAGATATTGCCGTGCTGACATCTCGTGGTGCGAGATCGGGCATAGGGCTAGGGACTTTTGCGCAAGGTGGGGTCATTGTTGACGGCGGTCGTGGCGAGGGTACGGATGTGCCTCCTATCATTGCGCGATCAGAATTTCCTCCAGAGTGGCGCATTATCCTGATGTTTGATCGTAGCCATACCGGTGTGCATGGCGCAGAGGAGTTGGAGGCTTTCCGCAGGTTGCCAGAGTTCCCTGCCGATAGTGCGGCTATCTTGTGCCGCCATTTGCTGATGCAGGCTTTGCCAGCTTTGGCGGAGCATGATTTACCGGCTTTTGGACAGGCAATCCGCGAGTTGCAGTGGCGTACTGGCGATCATTTTGCACCAGCGCAGGGGGGGCGTTATGCCAGCCCTGCAATTTCAAAGATTCTGGGCCAACTTGAGGCCGATGGGGTGGATTGCCTAGGTCAAAGCTCATGGGGACCTACAGGTTTTGCTATCTGTGCCGATGAAACAGATGCACGAGCACTGCTGGACGCGCTAGAATCCCGATATTCCCATTTTCCACAAGTGGAATTTGTCTTGTGTCAGGGGATTAATTCTGGTGCGCAGATCAGTACCTGCTCAGTGGAATAGTCTTGAAGATTTTATGAAACGATGGCGGTTGCCATTATTTATTCAACGTGAAGCACCGCATTAAATGAGGGCAAGCGAAATGGAAGGGACCAAATTGGAAAAGCCTTATGTATTACACTTTATTACGCCATCAAAGAACGCGAGTCCTTTTGATGTCAACATGGCATACGATGCAGGTTACGATGCCATTGCACAATATACCAATGTGCAATTGAGCGAAGTGACTGGCCTGGTACAAGATGCCATTTTCTCTCGCGGTCCTCGCGGCGTATGGCGTACTGGCATGCTGATCGGTGGTCGTGATGTTGATTTGGCCATGGATATGCTGGAAACAGCCAAGAAGTCCATGGTGCCTCCATTCGAGATTTCCGTGTTTGCCGATCCATCCGGCGCTTTCACTACTTCTGCTGCCATGATGGCCCGCGTTGAGCAACTGCTGATTAAGAATTTTGGTGGCACGCTTGAAGGCCGTAAGGTTAGCGTCTTTGGTGCTACCGGTCCTGTAGGTGGCTGTACTGCCGTGATTGCATCCAAATACGGTGCGACTGTGCAGATGGTGGCACACAAGACCATGGCAGATGTTGAAGAAAAGGCTGCAGCATACAACAAGCGTTATGGCACCAATATTGTCTGCGTGGACGGTAGCAGCGATGAGCTGAAGACCCAGATTTTGGCAAGCACCGACATCGCGCTTTGCTGTGCAGCAGCTGGTGTTCGCGTGTTGACTATTGAGCAAATGAAAAGCTCCAAGACATTAAAAGTTGTCGCTGACGTGAATGCCGTACCACCGACAGGTGCTGAAGGTGTGGGCGTGATGGCTGATGGCGTATTGATCGAAGGTACCGAGATTTATGGTGTAGGTGCATTGGCGATTGGTAACATCAAGTACCAAACGCAACAACGCCTGTTCAAGCGTATGCTTGAAGGTCAAAGCCATGTTTACATCGACTTCATGACCGCTTTTGAATTGGCACGTAAAGAGCTCGTGTAATTCAACTGAATCATAAAATTGCAATCGTGGCGGCGAATGTCCGCCCTTATGTTGTTGCAGCGTCGGCAGCAGGATATCAAGTCCTGGCTGCCGATGTTTTTGGTGACGAAAATACGTTGCAAGCCAGTGCCAAGCATCTTGTGCTGGATTATGGCAAGCAGGGCTTTGTGCCAGATGCAATATTGCACTGCCTTTTGCCTGCAATGCGTGAGTTCGGCGCCCAAGATTTGCTGTATGGCAGCGGTTTCGAGTCTCAGCCTACCTTACTTGCGCAAATCGCTTCGCAAGTTAATTTGATTGGCAATGCTTCAGAGGTTGTGGTTGCTAGCAAAAACGCCCCTGTTTTTTTCCAGCGATGCCGTCAATATGACATCCCTGTGCCAGATACCTGTGTTGACCCCTCGGCTATTCCACCAAATGACTTGTCTCGCTGGATATGCAAGCGCCAGGGGGGCTGTGGTGGTATGCATATTCAGCACGTGGATTTATCAGTGCGTGATGACGATGTCTATTTCCAGCGAATTGTCGATGGTGTCCCAGTTTCGTTGCTGTTCATGGCTCACGAGTCGGGTGTCTCTGTACTAGGCTTTCAGAGGCAAGTGGTATCTCCGACCAATCAACTGCCGTATCGTTACGGTGGCCTAGCAGGGCCGTTAGTGTTGCCTGATAGCATCAAGCAGGGCCTGATACAGGCTGCGCGCGATTTATCTGCGACATTGGGCTTGCGTGGCTTGAACAGTCTGGATGTGATGGTGCAGGGCGAACAGTTTTGGGTGTTGGAGGTGAATCCGCGCCTGAGTGCAAGCCTGGGCTTGTATCCTGTTGCCTGGCAAGCAGAATGGCTGGCGGCGCATATATCAGGAAAGCCTTTAATTTCTCACCCAATAGCGCTAATCCAAGCAGCGGCGAATCTGGTATTCTACGCTCCTTTCGATATACGCATTCCGCAGCATTTTCCATGGCCTGAATGGGTAGTGGACAAGCCTTTGGCGCATACCCTGATCGCACGCGATATGCCGCTTTGTAGTGTTCAAGCCGAGGCTGGTGATGTGGATGCGGCAGAAGCGCTTGCAAAAACACGTATGACATTATTGAGCGCTATGCTCAAGCCATATACAACCATTGATATAGATAAATTAGGAGAATCTCATGTCCGAGGCTGCGATTGATACCAGTTACTGGCCTAGCGTTAATCAGCTTACCAATCCGTTGGTTAAATATCTGGTCGATAATGCCAAGACCTTGCGCCTGCTGGTAGAGAAATTGCCAAGTGGAGCTACTGTCATTGATGCGGGCATCAATGCTGAGGGTGGTCTGGAAGCGGGGCGATTGATTGCCGAAATCTGCATGGGTGGTTTGGGTCATGTCAATCTGCAATCTTCCAACACATTCCCGCACTGGCCGTGGGCACTATCCGTGCATTCCAATAATCCAGTGCTGTCTTGCCTGGGTAGCCAATATGCTGGTTGGAGCCTGTCTCATGAGAAGTTTTTCTCTTTAGGCTCTGGGCCTGGTCGTGCGCTGGCTGGCCGTGAAGAGCTTTATAAAGAGCTGGGTTACAAAGACAGTGCTGATGCTGCCGTGCTTGTGCTGGAAAGCGACAAGGTACCTCCGCAGGAAGTGGTGGAAAAGGTGGCGCGTGATACTGGTGTCAAGGCAGAAAACCTGACTTTTATCCTGACGCCTACACGTAGCCTCGCTGGTACTGTGCAGATTGTGGCGCGTGTGCTGGAAGTTGCCTTGCACAAAATCCATACCTTGCATTTCCCATTGGAGAATGTGGTTGACGGTATGGCGAGTGCGCCATTGCCACCGCCAGCACCGGATTTCCTGATCGGCATGGGACGTACCAACGATGCGATCCTGTTTGGTGGTCATGCGCATATCTTCGTTAAGGGCAGCGATGAAGCGGCGGCCAAGCTGGCTAAGGAGTTGCCAAGCAGCGCTTCCCGTGATTATGGTCGCCCCTTTGCTGAAGTGTTCAAGGCCGTCAATATGGACTTCTACAAGATTGACCCGATGTTGTTCAGTCCTGCTGCAGTGACCGTGACTGCGGTTGAGTCGGGCAAGAGCTTCACTGGTGGTAAGCTGGATGCGGCCTTGTTGGATCAGTCATTTGGTTATAGTGCATAGTGAATCAACGCATTCCGGTTTTTACCGACGATCCCGGATGGCATGGCAAGCGCCTCAAGGAGGCGTTTGCTGCGCGTGGATATGAAGCGGTATTTGTTTCACTGAAAGAGTGCACATTGAATCTGGTGGGCAATGGTTTGCCGCCAGTGTTGATTCCAGGGTTTGAGCGTGAGTTGCCCAAAGGCGTCTTTGTGCGAGGAGTGCCTGGCGGCACGTTGCAGCGTGTGATTGCGCGGCTGGATATCCTGCATGCACTCAAGTTGCTTGGCGTGGTGGTGTATAACGACGGGTATGCGGTCGAGCGCACTGTTGATAAAGCCATGACCAGTTTTCTGCTACACCTAAACCATGTGCCTACGCCGCAAACCTGGGTCTGCGAGTCGCGCTACCAGGCCCAGGAAATCTATCTGCGGGAAACCATGGCAGGGCGCCCATTGGTGCTCAAGCCTTTATTCGGCTCGCAGGGTCAGGGTATACGCAAGCTTACGCATGAAACTCCATTCCCTATCCCCATGGAGCAGTATGTAGATGGCCTTTATTATCTACAGAGCTATATTGATAGCGGCGAAGGGGCCTGGCATGACCATCGCGTGTTTGTGATCAAGGGGCAGGCGGTAGCTGCCATGATTCGCCATGGTAGCCATTGGGTAAATAATGTGGCCCAAGGTGGACGTTGTGAGGCGATTGAGGCACAGGGTGAGCTGGCACAATTGGCCGAGGCTGCTGCCAGGGCGGTCAATGTCGATTATTGTGGTGTGGATGTAATTCGTGATGGTGACGGTAAGCTTTATGTGCTGGAGGTCAACAGCATTCCAGCCTGGAAAGGATTGCAGGGCGCTACCGGCGTAGATATTGGGCAGCTGCTTGTTGATGATTTTCTGTCGTACATGCATACACAGCCAGCTTTGACGGTTGTTTCATGATGCATCAACGTATTGCTGAAGCGTTTCGTGTGGCTTGCATGGCGGAACTGAGCAGCCTTAAGCCTGGCAATGTACATATTTTTGCCGATGGTCATGGCATGGTTGTGCAGGAGTTCATCCATAGTGCCGATGCTGTGGCTGGTGTGATTGCGCAGCCTGGTTTATCGGTAGGTCAGCGGATATTGGCCTCTGTCGAGGCAACCTGGAAAGTGGTGGATTGCAATACCAATCTTGGCATTGTTCTGCTGTCTGCCCCCTTGATTCATGCGGCTTTATCCAATACGGCCACAGGCTCGCTACGCGAGAAATTGCAGCTTGTATTGGCCGAGTTGGATGTTGATGACGCTACGCTTGCTTTCAAGGCGATAGCCCGTGCTGCTCCCGGAGGTTTGGGTGATGCTGATGTACATGATGTGCATGAGGCACCCACGATCAGCTTGCTTGTTGCCATGCAGGCTGCTGCTGAGCGTGACCGTATTGCCTGGCAGTATGCGCACGGCTTCGAGGATGTTTTTGGCGTAGGTGTTGAGTCTTATACGCAGGCGCTGAACAAGTGGGAAAATCCGGCTTGGGCAACGACGGTGCTTTATCTGACATTGCTGAGCGAGTTTCCAGATAGCCATATCCAGCGGAAATATGATCAAGTACGTGCAGAAGAGGTCAGCCGTCAGGCTGCTGCGCATCTTCATGCTTTGCTTTCCCATGAAAACCCCAAGCTGTATCAGCGCACATTGCTGCAGTTTGACGCAGAGCTGAAGGCGCAAAAGCTTAACCCGGGAACCAGTGCCGATCTGACGGTGGCCACCTTGCTGGCCTATACTTTGTCACAAAGTGATGCTCTATAGTTATACCCGAATTTCAGTTATACTAGCCCGATTCCCTGGGAGGGGTCTCGGGCCTATTCGTGGCCTGAACAGCCTCCAAGCTGGGCAAGCAAATTTTCAAGCGTAATATTTCTGTATTTTCTCAAGGAGGAGCAATATGGCTAATTTATTCGATCAACTTAAGGAATTCACCACGATCGTGGCTGACACCGGTGACGTGGAAGCGATCAAGAGCGTTAAGCCCTACGATGCAACCACCAACCCATCCCTGTTGCTGAAGGCAAGCACACTGCCACAATACGCTCCGCTGATCGACGAAGCGATTGCTTATGCCAAGTCCCAAAGCGGTGACAAGGCACAACAAATCGAAGATGCTGCTGACAAGCTGGCTGTGCTGATTGGCCAAGAGATTCTCAAGCACATCCCAGGCAAGATTTCCACTGAAGTGGATGCGCGTCTGTCCTTTGATACCGATGCTATGGTGCAAAAGGGTCGCAAGCTCATCAAGCTGTACGCTGATGCTGGCATTTCCAAGGACCGCGTGCTGATCAAACTGGCTTCCACATGGGAAGGCATCAAGGCTGGTGAAATCCTTGAAAAGGAAGGCATCAACTGCAACCTGACACTCTTGTTTAGCTTCGCTCAAGCACGTGCATGTGCTGAAGCTGGTGTATTCCTGATCTCCCCATTCGTTGGTCGTATCCTCGATTGGTACAAAGCCAAGACTGGTGAAAACTACACTTCTGAAACTGATCCAGGCGTGTTGTCTGTTCGCAAGATCTACGCTTACTACAAGGAGCACGGTTACAAGACCGTCGTGATGGGCGCTTCCTTCCGTAACACTGGTGAAATTACTGCACTTGCTGGTTGTGACCGTCTGACAGTTTCTCCTAACCTGCTGGAAGAGCTGAAGGCTACCGAAGGTAACCTGCCACGCGTACTGGTGGACAATGGTGCAACCAAGCAACGTCCTGCTCTGTTGACAGAGAAGGAATTCCGTTTTGATCAGAACGAAGATGCGATGGCAACAGAAAAGTTGGCTGAAGGCATCCGTGGTTTCGTGGTTGACCAGAACAAGCTGGAAAAGGCATTGGCTGAAAAGCTGTAATCGTTTCAATCGCCTAGATGCCAGCGCCTCATTGGCGTTGACATCCGGCGCGCTTGGCGATTACCATTGCCGTTCCGCTTTTGTATAAAAAGTAGTTTTGATTTTTAGTAGTACTCAATTTGTAACCCTTTTGGAGGAAGTATCGTGGCATTGACACAAATGGCATTAGATTCACTGGATTTCGACGCAACTGTTGCGCTGGCTGAAAAGGTAGCTCCACACGTTGACATTCTTGAAATCGGTACACCATGCATCAAGCACAACGGTATCAAGTTGCTGGAAACTCTGCGCGCAAAGTTCCCTAACAACAAGATCCTGGTTGACCTGAAGACTATGGATGCTGGCTTCTACGAAGCTGAGCCTTTCTACAAGGCTGGTGCTGATATCACTACCGTTCTGGGCGTAGCTGATCTGGGTACAATCAAAGGCGTAATCGACGCTGCTAACAAGTACGGCAAGAAGGCACAGATCGACCTGATCAATGTTGGTGACAAGGCTGCTCGTACTAAGGAAGTTGCTAAGCTGGGCGCGCACATCATCGGCGTTCACACTGGTCTGGACCAACAAGCTGCTGGTCAAACTCCTTTTGCTGACCTGGCAACTGTAACTGGCCTGAACCTGGGTCTGGAAGTTTCCGTAGCTGGTGGTGTTAAGCCTGCTACTGTTGCACAAGTTAAAGACGCTGGTGCTACCATCATCGTTGCTGGCGCTGCTATCTACGGTGCTGCTGACCCAGCTGCTGCTGCTGCTGAAATCACTGGCCTGGCTAAGTAATTTTTCGCTTAAGCTAAGCTAAAAAAATCCACCATACGTAGCTCGTAAGAGCTAAGTTGGTGGATTTTTTGTTATGGTCTTTTAGAATTTCATCATCGTTTATTTAAGGTGAATGCTATGAACAAATATCAAGAGCTCGTGGTCAGCAAGCTGACCAATGTTATCAATAACACTGCTGAAGGCTATGACGACAAGATTTTGAGTCTAGTCGATGCAGCCGGCCGTACATTTATCGGTGGTGCTGGCCGTTCCTTGCTGGTTTCCCGTTTCTTTGCAATGCGCTTGGTGCATGCAGGTTACCAAGTTAGCATGGTCGGTGAAGTTGTTACTCCAAGTATCCAAGCTGGTGATCTTTTCATTGTGATCTCTGGCTCTGGCAGCACAGAAACCCTGATGCCTTTGGTTAAGAAGGCAAAGAGCCAAGGTGCCAAGATTATCGTTATTTCCATGAAGGCTCAGTCCCCAATGGCTGAATTGGCTGATCTGGTTGTGCCAGTTGGTGGCAACGATGCCAATGCATTTGACAAGACTCATGGTATGCCTATGGGTACTATTTTCGAGTTGTCCACCCTGTGGTTCCTCGAAGCGACTATTGCCAAGCTGGTAGATCAAAAAGGTCTGACAGAAGAAGGTATGCGCGCGATTCATGCGAACCTCGAGTAATTTTCACTCTTGGTGAATGAAAACCCGGATGTGCCTGAGGCCTCCGGGTTTTTTGTTGTTTATTTTTCAATCCTGTGTGAACTTATTTTTAAAGTATTACACTAACTCGCCGTTACCTTTCTATCATCGTCGGAATTGCAGCTGTGCTAATGCGACGGGTGGAGGTCGTTGTTGAATTTGTATGGAAGCAAATTATTATCGTGCGGATTCACATAGTTTTCATAAACTATGTATAATATTTGCAAATTTTCAGGCTTGACGTTAAACAGACGTAAGGCAGTTAGATGGCATAGCTAACCCAGCAATGTCGACGTGTTTCTACGGAAACTTTATATTGGAGAATGAAATGGCAGTTATTGATCGCGTTTTAGTAGGTGAAGCTCTTGTTATTGACAATCGTCCTGACGGCAGCGGCCTCGACCTGCTGAACGTAGCTCACATCGATCTGATTATTGGACCACGCGGTAGCGCTGCAGAAGATGCTTTCTGCCGTACCTTGACCGACCAAAAGGAAGGCGTAAACGGCCTGTTGGCTATCGTGGCTCCTAACCTGATGGTGAAGCCTGCTACTGTGATGTTCAACAAAGTAACTATCAAGAACGGTAAGCAAGCTGTTCAGATGTTTGGCCCAGCACAACGCGGTATCGCGATGGCTGTGATGGATTGTGTTGCTGATGGCACCATCCCACAAGAAGAAGCTGATGACGTATTCATCTCCGTAGGTGTATTCATCGACAGCCGTGCTGACATCGATGAGCGTATCCAAGAGTGGAACTACCAAGCAACTAAGCAAGCGATCAAGAACGCTGTTGCACGTGAGCCTAAGGTAGCTGATGTACTGAAGAGCTACAAGGAATCTGCTCACCCATTCCAAGCTAAGTAATCATTTAGATTGGAAGATCCGGTATCGCCATCATGATGCCGGACACCAGATAAAAGCCCTGATATTGCTATCAGGGCTTTTTGTTTTATAGGCTTCCCAGTGAATGCAAGCTTGCGGTATCTAAATCTCCTTGATGCAGGGCACTGGCAACAAGGCTGCCTTTTATGCCTAGTTGATTCAGCAACTGTAGGTCGGCTAGGTGGCGAGTACCGCCAGCAGCATAGAGTTGGTGATTTGGAGCGCGGGCGCGCAATTCTTTTAATCGATCAATATCCGGGCCATTATTGCTGCCGACTTGTGGCAGGCTCATGATGATGACCTCTTGTGGCCATAAGCTAGCATTTTCTAGCAACTCCTCTGGGCCTTGGTAGCCAGCGAAGGTAAAGTCTAGTGACAGAATATGGCGGTTCGCACAGGCCAGCGAAAGTTGATGCCAAATGTTGATGTCAGGAATACTTTCGGTCCCTAATACCGGGCGTATGCGTTCATGTTGCCAGAGTTCGATATCTGTCATTGAGTGAGTCCCGGCGTCAATCCATATTTCCAGGCTCGGGTGTGCATCCAGTAAAGCGCCAACGAGGGGGCGATGATGTCCGCGCTGTTGTATGGCATCCAGATCAGCAATGTAGAGGCTAGGGAATGGGTATAATCCAAGCAGGGCATCCACAATGTCTGAGACTGTACTGCCCTGGCACAAGCTGGATAGAATCGGCTGGTAATGTGCACGATTGCCTTTGCGGGCGTGAACGACGACGCCATTCATCAGATCAACCACAGGTATAACTTGCACAAATACTCCTTTTTACTCGACACGATTACCGGCTTCTATGCGTATTCTGGTGTGTGAATACCTGACGGCAGGGGGATTATACCGTGAGCCTATTCCCCCAATGTTGGTGAAAGAGGCCGTCCTGATGCGTGATGCGATGCTGGATGCCATGCGCCACATGCCTGGGGTACGGATATTCACGATACATGATGACCGTGTGCCATCTCCAGGGCATGTAGATTCGTGCCATGTATTGCAGGGTGACGATATGCCTTGGCAGGTGTGGACATCACTCATGGCAGAGGTCGATCTCATCTGGTTGGTCGCCCCGGAAAGTGCTGGCGTGTTATTGCAGATGACGGCACTAGTAGAGTCATCTGGAAAAATATTGCTTTCTAGTGCTTCATCAGCAGTTGAAGTGACCAGCAGCAAGTGGCAAACCTTCCAGCACTTGCATCGGGCTGGTATGGCCGTGGTAGAAACAACGCGTGCACCTGCTTACCCTGCAGTGACACAGGGCTGGGTGGTTAAGCCTGACGATGGCGTGAGTTGTGATGGCGCACGTTATTTCCATGAGGTTGCTGCGTTAGAGAGCTGGTTAAGCGATATGCCAGCGGATTACGTCATCCAGCCTTATGTGGAAGGGCAAGCAGCCAGCCTGACCATGCTTTGTCGCGACGGAAAATCATGGCTCCTTGCGTGTAATCAACAGGTGGTTGAGTTCGATCAAGGCGAGATTGCATATTGTGGTGGAGTAGTGAATGGCTTGATTGGGTACTGGCAAGAATTTGACGGGATTGCGCAGCAGGTGGCTGCTGCTATTCCTGGATTGTTTGGTTATGTCGGGGTAGACCTGATCGTTGGTCTTGATGGTCGATTGCATGTGCTGGAGGTGAATCCTCGCCTGACGACTTCTTTTGCCGGATTGCAAGCGGCAATGGCCTATAACCCGGCGCGGCTGTTGCTGGACTTGCTTTATAATACAGACTTTACGCTGCCCGCCGAGTTGCAGCGCAACCGAATTGAAATCAATCTGAATGACTGAAACAACCCCGTCAGCCCAACAATATCTTGGTTGGGACATAGGTGGTGCCAATCTGAAAGCGGCATTAGTGCGCGCAGATGGTGTTGCCGTCAAGGTAGTGCAGGTGCCTTGCCCATTATGGCAAGGGCTTGAGCAGCTGGATGCGGCGCTGGATGCAGCACTTGCGCAGTTGAATGTATCGCAGGGTGTACGCCATAGCGTGACCATGACGGGTGAACTGGCCGATATTTTCCCTGATCGCCCAACGGGTGTATGGCAGATCGCCACACGCGTACATGCCAAGTTGAGTGGAGATGTATGGTTTTTTGCCGGTGCTGATGGTTTCGTCCCGTTGGCGCAGGTGCAGGCTCACAGTCATGTGATTGCATCAGCCAATTGGCTGGCCAGTGCGGCCTTTGTTGCCCGAAGGTTGAAGCAGGGCCTGTTTGTCGATATTGGTAGCACCACAGCCGATTTTGTCTTGTTGCAGGATGCGCAGCCAGCCAACTTGGGGACAACGGATGCCGAACGCATGCAGCAAGAAGAGTTAGTTTACACCGGCGTGGTGCGTACATCACTCATGGCATTGGCTTCCCGGGTGCCTTTCGCCGGGCAATGGCACAATCTTGCGGCAGAGCATTTTGCCACCACAGCCGATGTCTATCGTTTGCTAGGGGAGCTTGACCCGCAGGAAGACATGGCTGCAACTGCCGATGGTGCAGGGAAAAGTGTGGAAGAGACCAGCAGGCGTCTGGCACGCATGGTGGGATGGGATGCTGGTGATGCCGATAGAGCTGCTTGGATCCATCTGGCGCAGGCATTCAAGCAGCAGCAGCTGGACTTGCTGCGCCATGCGACTTTGCGCAATCTGTCACGTAACCTGATTCGGCCAGGCACACCATTTATTGGCGCAGGTGCTGGTACTTTCCTAGTGCGCGAGCTGGCCCAGCAATTGGGCCATGAGTTTATTGCTGCGAGTTCATTGATAAAAGCCGAGTCTGATCAAGTGAGAAATTGGGCCGGGGTTTGCCTGCCTGCTTATGCAGTGGCTAACCTGGGTATTCCTGCGACGGGTGGGGAGGCGTGATGCTTAGGCGAGAACTGCCATATTACGCAGATAGCTCCACACTGTTTGCCAAGATCGCCCAGCGACCCTGGGCAATTTATCTAGATAGTGGGCGCCCCGGCAATGAATACGGGCACTATGACATTATGGTAGCTGATCCTGTCATGACGTTGACGACACGGGATGGTGTCACTGAAATACAGGACCAGCAGGGTGTACATGAGTCGGACCTTGACCCTTTCTCGCTATTGAAACAGGCATTACAGCAATACCCTCGTTTAGAGTCAGATTTACCCTTCACGGGTGGTGCTGTTGGTTACTTTGGTTACGATCTGGCGCGCAATATTGAATCCTTACCTGCCCAGGCCCACGATGGTGAGCGTATTCCCGCGTTGATGGTGGGTATTTATGACTGGGCAGTCATTGTTGATCACCGTAAACAGCAAGCCTGGCTTGTGTCTTGCGCCATTACCGAAGCGCGCAAGGCTGAGTGGGAAACCTTATTTGCATTGTTCACACATGCCGGTAAGCAACCGATTGCTGCTTTTTCGATCAATTCGCCTGTCCGTTCTAATGTTGATGCGGCGACTTATCAGCAGGCATTTGAGCGCATCCAGCGTTATATCCACGAGGGCGATTGCTACCAGGTGAATCTGGCGCAGCGCTTTAGTGCTGCGGCAGAGGGCGATGCATGGCAGGCATATCAATACCTGCGTGCAATAGGCCCGGCACCATTCATGGCCTTCATGAACCTGCCAGGGGTGCAGGTATTGTCTGATTCACCAGAGCGCTTTCTCCAGGTGAGTGGTCGTCATGTGGAAACCCGCCCAATCAAAGGTACGCGACCACGCTCAAGCGATGCTGGTGAGGATGCTCGCCAAGCGGCAGACCTGCAGAGTAGTCTGAAGGATAGAGCAGAAAACTTGATGATCGTCGATTTGCTGCGCAATGATATAGGCAAGAGTTGTGCGACGGGTTCGGTGCGGGCGGATCGCCTGTTCGTGCTGGAGAGCTATGCCAATGTTCATCATCTGGTGAGCACGGTGACGGGCAAGCTGGCTGATCAATACGAGGCGGTTGACTTGCTGCGCGGCGCTTTCCCCGGTGGCTCCATCACAGGTGCGCCCAAGCTACGGGCGATGGAAATCATTGAAGAGCTGGAGCCGCATCGTCGCGGTATCTACTGCGGTGCCATTGGCTATATCGGTTTTGATGGCAATATGGATACCAATATTGCCATCCGCACTGCCGTTTATTCACACGGGGAAATCCGTTTCTGGGCTGGAGGTGGTATCGTAGCGGATTCGGAAGGCGATAAAGAATATCGTGAAACCTGGGATAAAGCATCAACCATGCTAAAACTCGTCGAACATTTTCGGGGTGACCAAGATGTGGGTAATTAAACTGGGCGGTAGTCTTCTCGGCTCATCTGAGCTTAATCTCTGGCTGGATATTGTCGCGCGCCATGGAGATGGCAAGGTGCTGATCGTGCCTGGCGGCGGCATCTTTGCCGATGCGGTGCGAGATGCGCAGATCAGCAGTGGTATTGATGATGCGACCGCACACCGCATGGCGGTGATGGCGATGGATCAATATGGTGTGCTGATGACGGGCCTTAGCCCACGCTTGGTGACAGCCAAAAGCGAGCTGGAAATCGCTGAGCGCGGCTGGCAGCACCGTGGCATTGTCTGGTTGCCGAGCGACATGATCTGCGCCGATGAAAGCATTCCAATGAACTGGGGCATTACTTCTGACAGCCTGGCTGCCTACCTAGCTGCCAAGCTCAATGCCGAGCACCTGATCCTGGTGAAGTCCTCACGCCCTGATGCAGACCAGCAAGTATCCCTTGAAAAACTCACCAAGGAAGGTTTTGTCGATAGTGCCTTTGGTGATCATATTGCTGGCCGGGCATTCAACACCTGGGTGGTTGGGCGGCAGGATTGCGTGGCATTCAATGATGGTTTTAGCGAGGCAGAACTGGAAAGGGTAGGTTTGCCAGTTCGATGTGCCTGGAATTAAAGGAGATATGCGATGAGTGAAGCCGAACGTACCTACAGTGAAGCGGAAATCCAGACTAGGCTACAGAAAGAATTGCCGCACTGGTATTACGAAGATGGCTGGATTCGCCGCAAATACAAAACTAGTGGCTGGAAAGCGACCCTGATGGTGGTAAACACGGTGGGGCATCTTGCCGAAGCTGCCTGGCACCATCCCGACCTCACCGTTTCCTATGCTTTTGTCATCGTCAAGCTTTCTACGCATACAGCCAAGGGCATTACCGATAAGGATTGGGAGCTGGCGCATAAGATAGAGTCTGTGATCCAGTGGCAGCCTGCCAAAGAACAAGGTGCTCTAGAAGGCACACCAAATGAGGATGCGCGCTTCAAATATATCAAATACGATTAATCGCTAGCGACTCGCTTGCAAACCAAAAACGGCCAGGATGATGAATCCTGGCCGTTTTTTTATTTCTGCCTTTAAAGAATTTGATACTACTGCCGATAGATATTTTGTAATTATCATATTTTTCATATTTACTGTATTTATCAAAATGTGTATGCTGTGTTTCAGAGTTATGCAAAATGCCCAGCATAAATTGACTAAGTAGCTAAAGGAGATAGACATGTTTTCAGTGATGAAGCAGTGGCTGGTGAACCTTTACCAGGATGAAGAAGGTGCGAGTGGTATTGAGTATGCCTTGATTGCAGCCATGGTAGCCGTGGTAATTGCTGGGTTGTCTGGCAATGTGAGAACCGCAGTCACAACAATTTTCACAAACATTAGTACTGCACTGACTACTGCTGCTACTTAAAAGGCAGCTGTGATGCTAACGATGCTATGTATCTGGGCGGGATTGCTGGCTTTTTATGATTTCTCGCAAAGGCGCATTCCCAACCTACTCAGCTTGGGAGCATTGTTATTCGGTTTCAGTTATCTGTTGATGACTGGGCAGGTTTTCTACTACGACCAACCCATCTCCTCTGCCTTTTGGGGTCTGGCCGTAGCTTTTCTTCTGACGATTCCTGGATATGCCACCAGAACATTAGGTGGTGGGGACGTCAAATTGCTGGCAGCGATAGCTGTGCTTTGTGGCGTGAAGGTGGTCGTGGCGAGTTTTGTGTTGGCATCGCTTGGCGTGCTGGCAGGTTTGATGATTTGGTGGCAATTGAAGCCGCAGTTGGTGACTTCTGGTTGGGTATCGGTAAGCAGGGAAAGCAACAAGCGGCGGTATATCCCATTTGGTGCCGCATTGGCCTTGGCAATGGGCGTTGTCATCTTGTTTCCGGAAATATGGGGGATGGAATCATGGCATCTATAACATGCATTTCGAGACAATCTTCATCCAGACGCAGGCAATCAGGTGCGGCGGCCATTGAGTTTGCCATGCTGTTTATGTTGTTCTTCACCTTGTTCTACGCGTTGGTGACGTATGCCATTTTGTTCTTGTTGCAGTCGTCTTTTGTGTTTGCCGCTTCAGAGGGCGCGCGCGCTGCCATTGCGGTAGATCCCATGGCGTATGGCAGTAGCGCTCAATATGCCAGCGAAGGCATTACCTCGCGGGTGAGGCATACAGTTGGGAATGCATTGACCTGGTTGCCGCAAGGCGTGCGTGAGCATGTGCTGGGTGCAGGCAATAGCAAGGTGGTGGTGGATGTGGTTGGGAGCAGCCTGACCGTAAGGGTGGTGTACCCCAATTACAACAATAATCCGGTGATCCCTATCCTGAATATTCCCGGCTATGGGCCGATGCTGCCTATGCCACTGGATTTACAAGGTAATGCCAGAATCAATCTTGTTTGAGCTGGCATTACTGCTGATTTCAACAGCGGGCCATAATAAAAATGAGCGGAAATGCATTAAGGATTACAGCAATCCTTCTATTCATCGGGGCGGTATTGGTGGGATGGTATGGCATCCGGGCGAGTCATCGGCAGCCCGAGGTGCACGCGCCAGCCCCAGTGAATGTCGTGCGCCATTCTCAGGTGGTGGCGCGGCAGGATATTCCAGCCGGGCATGTATTGTTGCCGGAGGACCTGGCAATGAAGGAAAGCGACAGCCAGAACTCATTGGCGTATAGCACCACGGCAGACTTGATAGGTCGCATGGTGGAAACTGCGATTGAGAAAGATGCCCCTGTGCTTTCTACTTACTTCGCTCAGCGTGGCCCAGCCGCGCAATTGCTCAAGCATGGGGAGCGAGGCGTTGCCATCAAGGTCGATGAGGTGATTGGTGTTGGTGGCTTTATCCAGCCGGGCGACCATGTTGATGTGCTGGTGTATATCAATAGCAGTAATGGCATGACAACAGATAGCTTCGCGCAGTCCATCATCAAGGATGTACGCGTGATTAGTTACGGTGAAGTGTTGCAGCAGAATGTCTCCTCCTCAAGTATCTCCCCCGGATCAGCCTCTATCCTTGCTGATAGCGAAGGTGGCAAGGCGCAGGCATTGAGTGGACATTCTGCTGTCATCGCCGTCAAGGAGGAGGATGTCTCGCGCCTCATGCTGGCAGCTAGCGGTGGAAATCTACGCTTATCCCTGCGTGGCGCCAGCCCAGATACGCCAAAGACATCCAATGACTTGGTACGTCTCTCCGAAATTACTGGTTTACAACAATCAAGCAAGCCCCCTGTAGTACCTAAATCAATAAAAGCAATGCCTGCAAAGAAAAATACCGAAGTGGTCAATGTCATTGTCCATGCCGGTGATAAGACAGAAACCATCAGCTTCAAAGGACGGTAAATGGCTGCATTCTATTCACGGGGAAAACTGGCCGGTGTGGCAGGCGCATGCTGGCTAATGGTCGCACAATCGGCCTGTGCCGAGGAGATGCTTGTCAGCATTGGGCAGCAAAAGCTTTATGAGCACACAGTGGCATTGCAACGCGTTGCGATTGCCAATCCTGAGGTGCTTGCAGTGACCATGACTAGCCCCAAGACGATGATGATCGTTCCCAAGGCGGTGGGCGCGACAGAAATCAGCTTGTGGGATAGCACGGCTACCCAGCCAGCGCGCGTGTTGCAAGTGAGTGTGGCTCCATCGCTCGCATTGGAAAACCAGGGGTTGAAGGCGGCCGATGCTAATGATCTGCATGTGCAGCCAGCTGGAAATGGTGTGGCCCTAGTGGGTGAAGCTCGGTCATTGGAAGAGCATGCACGTGCATTGGCATCGTTACAGAAAGACCGCAAGGGTGCTCTGGATGTGGCAAGCAGCGAGTTCGAGAGCCACGTGCAGATTGACATCAAGGTGGTGGAGGTCAGCAGGCAGAATGTCATGCGCTTTGGATTGTCTCTGGGGCAAAGCAATATAGGACGTGGAGATAAGTCAGGATTTGTAATTGGTAGCCCTAACAATCTAAGTAGTGTTACCAATAGCAATCACATCAGTGATGGTGATTTTCCGGGGCAAGGTTCAGCGGCTAACAACGTTGGCAAAGGATTTAACTTTGCAAGTGGATCTGGGTTTTTACCAATTCTGAATGCATTTAATTTAGCAGTTGGTAATAAAGGTTCAGGGTTACTTGGCACCTTGAGTGTTTTAGAGGGTAATGGCTTCGCTTACACACTGGCCGAGCCCTCCTTGTCTGCCATTTCAGGCCAAACCGCTACCTTTCTTGCCGGTGGTGAATTTCCGGTGCCGATCAGGACCGGTGGTGGGGCGGATAGTGCTATCACTATTCGCTACAAAGAGTATGGCGTTCGCCTGATGCTGACACCCACTATCCTCAGTGGCGAGAGGATTTTTCTCAAGGTGGCTCCCGAAGTGAGTGAGCTGGATTTTGCCAATGCGGTGCAAACCGGTGGTGTCTCTGTACCTGGCCTTAAGGTAAGGCGCACAGAAACCAGCGTATCGCTTGGCAACGGTGAGAGCTTCGTCATCAGTGGCATGGTGAGCCGTAATACCGTGAACAACATCGACAAGATGCCTTGGCTGGGCAATATCCCCATCATCGGTGCTTTTTTCAGCTCCAAACGCTTTGATCGCGAGGACAAGGAGCTATTGATGGTGGTGACGCCGCGCCTGGTCCGCCCAATTGCCCGCAATGCTGAATTGCCAACGTTGCCGGGAGATGAACTCAAGCACTTCAAGCCATCATTCAGCGAGTTTTTCCTCTCGCGTGATGCCTATCCAAAACCACATTCAACCGGGATGTCACGCTAATGCAGGAAAGCCGAAACTATATCGTAGTCAGCAATGGCGATGAATGCATACGCTGGCTCAGGAACATTTCCGACCATTCCAGCAAGTTTATCTTTGTGGAAGAGCAGGATATCCGCAAGGTATTGCAACTAGTGGACGCCGTGGATATTAATGCTGTTTTGCTGCATATGCGCTCACAGGATTTCCGTCAGGAAGTCGCATTGTCGCCTGCATTTTTGCAGGAGATCGCTTTCATCGAGGAAATTAGCGCTACGCGACCTGATTTGCCAGTGCTTGCCTTGGCAGAGACTGCGGATGAGCAATTGCTCTTGACGATTATGCGGGCGGGTGCGAGGGACTTTATCCGTATCGGCACCAAGGAAAACGAGCTGCTTGCCATCCTGGGGCGCTATAGCCTGCGCCACGCCATCCGGCGTGAACAGTCTACCCCTCAGCTGGAGTCTGGGCAGATTACTGCCATTATCAACGCACGCCCAAGCCCTGATTCGGCGATGCTGGCTATTCACCTAGCCCAGGCAATGCAGGAAACGGAATCGACTCTCTTGGTGGATCTGGGCATACCTCATGCCGATAGTCTGTTGTTCATGGGTTTGCAGGGTAAATACAGCTTTGTGGATGTAATGCGTAACCTCGCACGCGTGGATGCGACCTTGATCGATACTGGTTTTGCACGCCATCGTTCCGGCTTGTCTGTCTTGTCCATGCCGGATGATCCAGAGGACGACTTCCAGATTTCCCCTGCGGACATTTACACCGTATTGCGCACGTTGAGGAAGCATTTCTCCCAAGTGGTGATCAATTTGGGAGGCGTGACGCGCGTGGATTTCCTGCAATTGTTGTTGTCAGCGGTGGATCGCACCATATTGGTGGCGGAGCAGAGCGTACCTAGCTGTAAGCGTAATTACGAGCTGCTGCGTGCTTTGCGGGCGCAAAATGAGCTGCAAAATACTGGATTGGTGCTGGATCACTATCTCCCACGCTTATTGCCGGATGCGGATAACATCGCTAGCTCATTTGATTTGCCGCTACTGACGATGCTGCCCCCGGCGGGCATGATACGTCTGTCCTCGGTAAATACTGGCGATAGCATCCTGGAGTTAAGTCCCAAAAGCCAATATGCGGTTCGCATACGTGAGCTTGCACAGACCTTGCAGGACAGCAAGGATAAATATACGCGTAAGCCAGGCCTGCTGGCGAGCCTGCAGCGTATTTTCAGTGATTGGCATATCTCCAGATCCAAATTGCTATCATGAGACTCTCTGAATATCGCTTTGATCTCAAGGCTGCGGAGCAATCGCAAGATACCAAGCTCCTGCTGCATAGCTACCTGATTGCCGAGATCGAGCAGGACAGAGCAGACCTGGCCAATATGTCGCGCCAGCAGATGATCACCTATGTGAATAGCAAGGTGTATCGCTATGTGGCAGAAAAGCAATTGGTGGTGAGTGCCTATGATCTGGAAAAGCTCACCGAGGAAATGGTAGATGAGCTCGCTGGCTTCGGCCCGCTGGAAACCTTGATCAAGGATGACAGCATCAACGATATTCTCGTTAATGGCGCGCGGGATATCTTCGTCGAGCGTAAGGGCAAGCTGGAAAAAAGCCAGTTGCGCTTTATTGATGACGAACATGTCCTGAGGGTGATTCGCCGCATCTTGTCGCCATTGGGGCGCCGTGTGGATGAGGCCAGCCCGACCGTAGATGCGCGCTTGCCGGATGGTAGCCGGCTTAATGTCATCATTCCGCCTTTGGCATTGAATGGACCTTGCATGTCCATCCGTAAATTTCGCAAGACGCCGATTCTAGGCAATGATCTCTTGGCTTACGGCACCCTGAACTCACAAATGTTGAGTTTCCTTACCAATGCGGCCCAGCGCCGTGTCAATACTATCATCAGCGGCGGTACCGGCGCCGGCAAGACCACCATGCTTAACTTCATGAGCCGTTCAATTCCCTCAGGTGAACGTATTGTCACGATTGAGGATGCTGCTGAATTGCGACTGGAACATGAGCATGTAGTACGCCTAGAAACACGGCCACATAACCTCGATGGCGTTGGGGAGGTGACGGCGCATGACCTCGTGCGCAATGCCCTGCGCATGCGGCCAGATCGCATCATCCTAGGCGAGGTGCGTAGCAAGGAAGTGATGGACATGTTGCAGGCCATGAATACCGGTCACGAGGGGTGCATGAGTACCGTGCATGCCAATAATCCTTCCGATGCCTTATTACGACTCGAAACCCTGGCAGGCCTAGCAGGCTTCCAAGGGGCGGAGGCAACCATGCGCAAGATGATCGCAGCCGCAATTGAGCTGATCGTTCAAGTGACCCGTATGCCTGATGGTCGACGTCGAATTACCTCAATTGTGGAAGTCGTCGGGATACGGGATGACCGTTTTGTGACCAATGAGTTATTCAATTACGACCTGGAAATAGAGCAGTTTGCCAGCCTGCCAGTAACGCCGAGTAATCCCAAGCTCCGTGGAGCGCTTGCTTTCAGTTAGGAGGAGTCATGAATAGATGGATATTGCTATCGCTATGCCTCATGTTTCTGGTGCTGGGTTTATTGCTGTGGTCGGCAAGTAAGCAGAAAGAGGTGCAAGCCAAGGCCAGAGTCAATTTTGAGCAGGCCTTGCCTTATTTTGGGCATATAGAGAGTTTTTTACCAGGGCGAGATGAGGGCTGGGTAGCACGTGCCAAGCTACGTTTTTCTGTTATTTACGGTTTTGATCTTGCACCATGGCATACCGTGACATTTATCTGCCTGGGTTTGCTAATGCTGGGATTCAGTAATCTCTACATGTCGATATTGCCTGCATTGGCCTCTACGCTGATATTGGCACTTCTACTGCTTGTGGTTATCCCTTATATCCGCATGCGGCGCCGTCAGCGCATGATTGTGACGCAAATCCCCTTGTTTATTGACCAAGTCTCACGCGCCTTGTCCAGCGGTAAAAGTGTAGAGGGTGCGGTACGGGGGGTGACAGAAGATATGCAGATGCCATTACGAGCGGTCTTGGATCGTGTAGTGCGCGCCACCGATTTGGGGGCAAGTTTTGCCGATGCTATGCAGAAAGCTGCTGAGCTACATCGCGTCAAAGAGTTAGGACTGATTGCATTGGCTATCCGCATTAGCAGTAATTACGGAAGTTCACCACAAGAGATGCTCAAGAGCATCGTGCAGATGATACGCCAGCATGAGCAGGCTCAACGTGAGCTGGCTGCCATGACAGGCGAAACCAAGATCACGGCCTGGGTATTGTCACTCACCCCCCTGGCGATTGTCGTTTATATGTTTACTGCCAACCCTGGCTATATCGACATGATGCTGCATGATCCATCAGGAGCCTTCATATTCAAGGCCGCCTTGATCATGCAGGGCGTGGGCATCCTGATCTTCTGGCGCATGATGAAGAGCATCTAGCATGAATGTCTGGGTATGGATCAGTGTCTTGGGCTTGTTGGCAGGCAGTGCGCTGTTGATGATTGCGGAGTTTTCCAAACGAACCCGCCATGATGCGCATGCACGCTTTGACGAAGTGTTTGGGCGCAAGCGGGGTGTTCATCTGCCGTCTCCCAAGCGAGGCCTTGAACATTTCATTGAGCGTCTCTCCATTTTGCCTTCAAGCAAGGATAAGGAAATCCTCAAGCTATTGGTGCAGGCAGGCTACAGAGGGCGTGCACGTATTATTTTCAATGCAGTAATCCGGCTTGGGCCACTGGTGACAGCAGTGCTGGTGTTGTTGATCAATTTGATACAAGGGCATGACTTGCTACGTAGCCTCTTGTTTGCCTTGTTCGCGTTTGCATTTTTTTATGTTGGCATCCGTTACTTGTTGCGGAGACTGGCAGCTCGCCGCTGCAAGCTGATCAGCAAGGAAATCACGACTTTTCTCCACATGCTGGTCATGCTCTTTGATTCTGGCCTATCCCTTGAGCATTCCCTGCGCATCATGGTGGAGCAGGCAACTGACATCATGCCGCAACTGGCGCAAGAATTGGAGCGCGTGCTGGCACGGATCAGGGCTGGGCAGGATCAAGGCGAGGCTTTGCTGAGTATGAGCCAAATGCTGGATATTCCCGAATTGACGGAAGCTGTGGCAATGCTGAAGCAGGTGGCACAGCAAGGTGGCAATGTGCGGGATTCCATCATGCGTTATGCCGCACTGATTGAGGAGCGGCAGTTTTCCATGTTGCGCGAACGTGTTAGCAAGTTGTCGGCCAAGATGACCATCGTGATGATGATCTTCATGTTTCCGGCATTGATGATCTTTATCGCTGGCCCTGGCTTTATCGGCTTGGGCAAGGCATTGAGTGGGCAGGGGTGAACATGAAGAAAAAATGCTATTGGGCCAAGATGTTGTGCGTAGCCAGCTTCTCCCTGGCGGCGTTGACAACATTCGCGGATGGTAAGGAACAGAAAGACGGCAAGCAGAGTTGTACAGCCGCAAGCCAGGAAGATCGTACGCAATTGGAGATGATTGCCAAGGTGCTGGGAGAAGGTAAAGCCTATGCAGCCTTAGCATTCCTTGATGCCGCCAAGCTGGATACTCCTGTTGCTCGCTTATATCGAGCCCATGCCTTGCGCCAGACTGCGCAATTTGACCAGGCGGGCGAGTTATACCAGCAGTTGCTTGCGACTTGTGTCGGCGGCTTGGCATACCAGGGGCTGGGCTTGCTTGCAGAAATGCAGGAACAGCACGATACCGCTATTGGTTTCCTCAAGATTGCCAGCCGGATGCTGCCGGTGGATAGCAAGGTGCGAGGCGATTACGGCTATGTCTTGATGATGTATGGCGACCATCAGCCTGCTCTCAGCGAGTTGCTTACCGCGATTGAGCTGGATGGCAGCAATCGGCTTGCCATCCATAACCTCATCATGCTCATGTACAAGACGGGGCAGGATGAGCGTGCTACCCAACTCGCAAGCGACTTCAACATCACGGAGCAACATCTGCAAGGTATTCGCCGAGAAAGTGGCTTGCCTGCATTCAAGATCAATCAGCGCCAGCAATTCTCATCGGGTAGCTGCTATGGCAATACCCAGCTTTGCACCGGCATTTTGAGTCCCCAATTGGAGGTAGTGCAATGATGATGAAATTGCAGAAGACAATCACAGTGCTGGCCTTATACATGGCAACCGCTGCCTTTGCTGATCAAGATTCACAGAAGGCAGAAACGGCTAGTACGCCTTCTCAAGCAGAGGCGTGGTTGGCATTGCAGCGCGAAGGCAGCCAAGCATCGCTCAATAAACAACCTTTGTCCGGCCCTGCCATGGAAAATATTCATAAGCGTTATCTTGAGAGCTTTACCCGCCCCATCCCAGAGCGCTTTGATCCCGGTCAGTTCAACCGACAATGATGCTGACCATGTCTAGACACTCCAAGAAGCAACAACAAGGCGCTATCGGCCTGTTTGGCGTACTTACCCTCATGATGGCTGTGTTATTTGTCGCCGTGGCCGTTGATAGCGGACGGATGTGGATGGTCAAGCGCCAGCTACAGAATGTTGCAGATATGGCCGCGATTGCAGCGGGAGGGCAAGCGGGAGGATGTGGGCAGGGCGGTGGTAGCAATATCCAGCAACAGTTGATCGTGGCGGCTGCCCAAAGTGCTGCCATGGCCAATGGCTTTCAGGGTGATCTCGCTGCCGCACCGAATGCCGTGCAGTTGGGTACTTATGCCACAGATGACAGTGGTGTGCGTACTTTCATGGCAAGCAATACGGAACGCCGTGCTGTTCGGGTATTAGCCACCAGAGAGATACCTTCTAGTTTGTTTGCAGGGGGTATTTTCAATCAAAGGATATTGCTCCAAGCCGAGGCCATGGCGGCTATTCGTACGCCATTCGCGGCGTTCCGAGTGGGTTCTACTGCTGCAGCGATTGATACTGCAGAATCTGCATTGTTGAATAATTTGCTAGGTAGGGTATTGGGTAGCAACCTGAGTTTAAGGGCGATTGATTACCGAGGCCTTGCGAATACCAATGTCACCCTGCTGGATTTGGTTCGAGCTGGTGACGCGCGTGACTTGAATGTTGGATCTGTATCAGAGTTGTTGAACGCGCCTGTTGCACTTAACAACTTCATGCAGATATTGAATCTTGCTGTGACTCAAGAGGGAAGCCAGGCGTCCCTGCTTGGAGGGGTAGACAGGGGGCTTGTACAAAGTGCCTTGAGCCAATTACTAGGGTCGGTGAACACCACACAAGTCAGGCTTGGAAATATATTGCAGGTGAGTAACCCAGACTCCAGTGCGGTAGCTGCTACAGGAATTAACCTTCTATCGTTGATCCAGACAGCAGCTCTTGTTGCCAACGGCAACAATTTTATTAATCTGCCACTAGGGGTCAGCCTGCTTGGCCTGGCAAATATCAGTACCAGTATTCAGGTAATAGAGCCTCCCCAATTAGTGATAGGGCCACCTGCCGTACAAGGAGGAGCTGCATGCACGATCGCGAGAACAGCCCAAGTCAGAGTAAATACTATGGTGAGCACGGCAAACCTCCTAGGTACTTCAGTTGATTTGATGCTGCGTGTTCAGGTGGCACAAGGACGCGCCGAACTGCGTAGTATCGTGGCACAGGGAGCTAATACGCATGTGACGATGGATACTTATCCTGGCTTGGCTACGGTCGCGCTGACTAACACTGCGGGCAATGCTCCGGCAAGGATTAATGTTGGAGTGAATGCCCTTGGTTTGTTGGGATTGTCCGTGTTAAAGGCCGATATACAGCTAAATGTGCCATTGACGCAGCCTGCGCCTGGTAATTTGGTGTTTGATATTGCACATCCTGTGACAAGGGTAGATTCGTGTGTTGCTAACCAATCTCTGCCGCAGTGTCGCAATACTTATGCTGGGTTGGGACAGAGCCTTAATGGTTTGACATCTTCGAGTACGGCATTGCGGTTGAATGTGTGTACGGCTGGAATCAGCCTATTAGGAATACCGCTGCTTGAAGTATGTACCGAGAGATTGGTGGGGGACCTTGTTAACAATGTGCTCAAGGATGTTGTGGTTGGATTGGTCGTACCATTATTAGCTAATGTGAGCACTACCGTGGTTGATCCACTACTAAAGTTACTTGGGATCAATATTGCTGGTATGACCGTGATACTTGATGATGTAAGTTTAAGAGCGGCACAGCCATTACTGCGGTAATAATTTTTTCATTCAAGGCGTTGCTAACTTCAGCCCGACAATCCCAATGATGATCATGGCGACGCTGATTAGCCGCATCGCACTGGTAGGTTCGTTAAAGAGGAATATCCCCATGATGACGGTACCTACAGCCCCGATGCCAACCCACACTGCATAGGCGGTGCCCATGGGCAATGAACGCATCGCTATGCTGAGTAGTACAACACTTAAAACCATTGCAACGACGGTGCCTACGCTGGGCCATAAGCGCGTGAAGCCTTCGCTGTATTTGAGGCCAACTGCCCAGACGACTTCAAGCAGACCTGCAATGGTAAGGATAAGCCAATCCATGAAAAATCCTGATTATTTGATGCACTGTCCTAATGACGACAGTTGTTGTCCTTGAAGGGGCCTTTGATTTGCACCCAGCCATGGCCAGGTGAGGTTTGTAGGCAGACCAGTTTGCTATCCAGCTTGCTTTGCCAGAGATACCAGGGAGCAGGCGCCGCAGCGAGCGGTGCCGAGCATAATATTAAACCTAGTAATATCAATCGCCATGCCGGATTCATGGCGATATTCTACAGAGAATTACGACGCTTATGCCACAGTGTCGTGTTGTTCTATGGGGCGTTTTTCAAAGCGCCCGAGATGCAGCATGATGGCAGGCATAACGAGCAAGTTGAGCAGGGTAGACGTAACTAAACCACCTACGATGATGGTGGCCATGGGGCCTTCGATTTCGCGCCCTGGCTCGCCACTGCCCAAAGCGAGTGGCAGCAAGCCCAAGCCTGTTACCAAGGCTGTCATGAGGATGGAGGGTAAGCGCTCCGTTGCTCCGCGGATGGCGGTTTCCAGGTTCCATTCCAAGCCCTCGTGATCAATCAGGTGCTGATAGTGTGAAATCAGCATGATGGAGTTGCGCAGGGTGATGCCAAACAGGGTCACAAACCCGACCATGGAACCTATGGATATCCAGCCACCTGCCAGAATGGCGGCAAAAATGCCGCCTATCAAGGCAAATGGCAGGTTGAAAAAGGTGAGTACCAGGTTACGCAAGTTTCCCAGTGCGATGTATAGCAGGAGGAATATTCCGCCAAAAGCCAGCAGGGAATGCACGATAAGGTCTTGACTGGCTTGACTCTCGGCTTGCGCTTCACCGCTGAAGGCAAGGTAATTGCCTGGAGAAAGCGTGACCTCGCGATTGATGTTGTGGCGCGCACGCTGGTAGAAGTCGTGGACATCACCTTCCCGCAGGTTAGCCGTGACGGTCTGGATGCGTTTGGCTCCTAAGTGCAGGATCTTGGATTGACCATTTTCCTGCCGGATGTCTGCAACGTCCTGGAGCTGAAGCATACGGCCTTCATTATTGCGCAAGGGTAATTTGCCTACCTGCTGTATATGTTGTCTAGCTTCCGGAGCAAGCACCACGGCAACACCGATGACGCGGTTGCCCTGATAAACCTGATTGACTGGCATGCTCTCATAGGCGATGCGGATGGTATCCAGCACATCACTGGGGTGCAGGCCAAATTGCAGCAGCTTCTCTGGTAATAGCCTGATGACTAGCTGTGGAGTACCCGGTGGGGATTGAATCATGACATCGGTAGCTCCTGGCGTATCCGCCAGGGCGGCCGCGACTGCTGCCGCATCGCGATTCAGGCCATCGAGATCACGCCCGTAAATATTGATGACCAGGGTTGCAGCATAGCCAGAGATGGTTTCTTCTATACGTTCTGTCAGGAAGGTGTTGATGGCAAAGTTGACGCCGACAAATCCGGGATAACCTGGCCCATCGTCATCCATGCCGGATAGTTTTTCACGAATATCTTCCAGGATGCGACGTTGCTCCGCACCTGACAGGGCACCGATTTCGATCTCGAATTCACTGTAATGCGTGCCAAAGGTATCTGCGCCATTGGGAGCACGCCCTACCCACTGGGCAACCGAACGTACGCCTTCTATGCTTTGCAAGACTTCGGTGACTTTTTTGCCGATACGCAGGGACTCCTGTTCAGATGTGCCCGGCACTGCAGTCATGTGCATGATGTAATGACCTTCATGCAGGCTGGGAATAAACTGGCTCTTGAACAGTGGTAGCGTAGTGAGGCCCAGTGCAATGAATAGCAGGGTGCCACCGATCAGCAGTTTGTAATGTGGTTCAATGCTGCGCAGGCAGCGCACATAGCAGCGCTTGATCATGCGGATAATGGGAGAGTCTTCTGTTTTCAGGTTGGCGGATTTGCCAAGCAGTAAATAGCAGAGAGCAGGGGTGATCGTGAGCGCAATCAGCAATGACGCCATGATAGCCAGGATATAAGCAATACCCAACGGGGCAAACAGCTTGCCAGCGACCCCCCCTATGGTTAGCAAAGGCAGGAAAACCAGCGCCACAATGAAGGTGGCATACACCACTGAGCTGCGCACCTCCATCGATGCCTGGAATACCACGTGATGTAATGGAGCAGGGTTAGCCAATAACCGGTTTTCGCGAATGCGGCGAAAGATGTTTTCTGAGTCAATGATGGCATCATCAACCACTTCGCCCAGCGCAATCGCCAGGCCGCCCAGCACCATGATGTTGAGGCCCATGCCAAAGTGCTGCAAGACCACGATGGCTGTCAGTAAAGAGAGTGGAATAGCGGTGGCGGAAATGAATGCAGCACGTACGTTGAACAGGAACAAAAACAAGATGCCGATCACTAGGGCAGAGCCGATGAGAATGTCGATTTGCACGCTCTTGGTGGCAGTCTCGATAAAATTGGCTGGGCGGAATAGTGCAGGGTGCAGCGTTACTTCCTTGGTATCCAGTACCGGGCCAAGTTCAACGAGGGCTGCCTCAACCGCCTGGGTGACCCCCTTGGTATTCGCGCCTAGCTGGGATTGCACCGAGAGATATATCCCCGTTTTACCATTGATAGCCGCAGCGCTAATGGAGGGCACCGCGCCTTCAACAACCTGCCCGATATCGGCAATCCGCAGGGTTTGGCCTGAGACATGTAGCAGTGCAGTACGTGATAGTTGGTGGGGGTTGAGTGCCTGGCCTTCAGTATTGATGATGATGCGCTGGTTGGTGTTTTCGATAAAACCAGCTCCGCGTATGCCGGTGCTGCGGCTCACGGCATCGACGACTTGCTGCAGGGAAAGGTTGTAGCGCACCAGTTTGGCTGGGTTGACTTGTATCTGGAGTTGGCGCACTTCACCGCCAAACACATTGACATCCGCAACCCCTTGCACTGCCATCAAGTGCGGTTTGATTGTCCAGTCCACCAGCGTGCGCAGCTCACTCAAGCTCCTGACGTCAGAGGTAAGGCCGATGCCCAATACAGTGCTGGCGGAGGATGTGAGTGGCGTGATATTGGGGACAATGCCGGCTGGCAAGATGCTATTGAGCGTGGCAAGCCGCTCTGCGACAACCTGGCGATTGCGGTAGATATCCGTGGATTCATCAAAAATCACGGTGATAACAGAGAGGCCGGGGATAGATTGCGACCGTATGCTGCTGATGCCGACAGTCCCGGCAATACCGTTCTCTAGTGGCTGTGTGACGAGTGACTCGACCAGCTCGGCAGACAGGCCGGGCGACTCAGTCTGGATGATCAACTGGGTGGGGGCAAACTCAGGGAATACATCAAGGTGGCTATGAATCGTCTTGTAGACACCATAGACCACCAACATGATGGCGAGCGCCATCATCACGCCACTATGGCGTATTGAAAAACGGATCAGGGCTGACATCATGGTTATTCAGCTCCTAGTCGTCATTTTCATTCTTGATCTGGTACTTGAGTTCCTCAGAAAGCAGGAGCTGGGCACCATGGATGACGATGCTATCTCCGGGCTTGAATTTATCCCTGTTAAACCATCCCTGATCACTTTCTTTATCTGTATCAATGGGTTCGCGTACAAATTTTTCTGTCGTGTACTGACGATATACCCATGCCTTACCGCCATACCAGACAACGGCTTGTGGCGGTACAATCACCCCGCTCATCATGTTGGCCGTATCAAGCTCTTGAGTGCTCAGTCGCATGCCTGCCCGCAGGTTGGCCGCTGGTGCCGTGTAAAAATAAGTTTTGCCTTGCAGTACAGGGTCCGCCTGTGGCGAGAGGGCAAGTAAATGCGCCGTGATGGGTGGAATACCGCTCCCAACCGGGGTAACGTGTAATGTGCTGGTGGGGTGGGTTTGTTGTGTAGGCAAGGCGATACGTAACAACACTTGCTTGTACTCCAGCAAAGCATTGATCTCGGCACTTGGCTTGGGCTCTAGCATGCCTAGCCCAAGGCGATCTCCCCATTGCTGTCGTGCTGTGTAGCGCAGGTTATCGAGTGCCGCTTCATGTGCCTGTAGCTTGGCCAAGTCACTCTTGTAGAGCGCTTCGGCGGATATGACCATTCTGTCTGAGATATTGCGCTCATGCTGATTGAGCAACGACAGGCGTTCGTAGTCATTTTTACTGTTAGCCAGGGCTGCCTGTGCCACGGCGAGGTCACCCAGTGCACTCATGTATTGGCTACGCAGGCCCAATAAGCCATCCAGGCTTAACACATTCCCCAGGCTTTCTAGCGTTGTTTGATATTTTGCCATGCTGAGAGGTTCGGTACGGATGTCACTTTGTTGTTGGGTTTCTGCACTCAGGATGATCGTGCTGATGCCAGCCTCGGTATGGACACGTTGCGGGCTTTCAATTTCTTCCTCTTCATTGAATGCCTCGAATTCATCTTTACTGAACAATACCAGCAACCAAAGCAATACAACGATGAGGCCAGCCTGGATGATGATGACGGCGGTGGCTTTTTTACTCATGACGTGATTTCCTGGCGAGGCTTGGGCGTGGGGTGTTCAGCATCGGCTGGCATGGACTTGAGATTCTCCATAGGCAGCTGCATGCTATCTTCAAGCGCAGCTGCGGCGCGTTGTATCTGATACTCAGCCGAGATTAGCCGTTGCTTGGCAAGCAGGTTTTCCAACTGATAAGTAAACAACTCCAGGCGGTCAGCAAACCCATGCTCAAAGCGTAGTTTGGCTTGCTCTGTCTGGTTTTGCTGTGCTTCATATACATGGCGAGCTTGTTCCAGTGCCTGCAAGGCTGAGCGATAACGGCTCCTGGAGCTGTCCATGGCGGCGATGACGCGTGCCTGTAAAGCTTCAAATTGTGCAGCTTCTGTTTCGCGTAATGCGATTGCCTCGGCAATCTGGCCTTGGTTACGGTGCAGGATATGCAAAAGGCTGTTAATGCCCAATGACCAGATATGGAATCCTTCTTCATAGTTATAAGCAGGGGCAAGGCTGATGTCAGGATATTGGCGTGCAATTTCGAGTCGCACGCGTGCCTCGCTTGCAGCATAACTTGCCAGCCCTGCCCGTATATCAACCCGGTTCAACAGTGCGGCATCTTGCGTGGCTGGGTTAAGCGTGTTGATCATGGCGGTATCGTGCCGCATGCCCAGCAACTGATCCACAGTGTCTAATCTCAACTGCAATTGATCAAATTTATTGAGTGGTAAGCCCGCATTGCTGGCAAGCTGGGTCTTGAGCTCGTCCATGCGCCCTTGTTCTTCTACCACTGCCTGCTCTGTTTTCTGCCATTGCAGCTTTGCATTACTCAATTCGACGCTGGAAATCATGCCAGCCTGCAAGCGCAGCGTAAGCATGGTGACAATCTCTTCACGTAACTTGGCTTCTTGCTGGAGCAGGACCAGGTTCTGGTGAGCTGCATTGAACTCAATCCAGCTTGAAAGCAAGCGGTAACGCAGATTCCATGTGGTTTGGGCAATATTGAGGCGAGCACTTTCTGATAGGTTCGTCGCCATATCAATCCTCGCCTGGCGCTTGCCAGCCGTTTCAATCGGGATATTAAAACTCAGGCTATAGACTTCAGGAACCTCAGGTTCATTGCGACGACCAGCACCCATCGATATCCCGGGGTTGGGCCGTTGGGCTGCCGTTGTGATGGAGGCCATGGCACGGCTAAGCTGGGTGCGGGCAACATCAAGGTCGGGATGAAAATACAGTGTGCAGAGCATGAGCTCCTGCCATCCCCATTCCCCAGGTAAGTTGTGATGACCCTCTGCCTGCAAATAAGCCAGAAAGCCGCTATCTCCCGTATCGTGTGCCCGTAACGAAACATGCCCCTGTGCTGCCGCAATAGGATGAGCTTGGTATTGCTGATAGCCACATCCTGTTGCCAGCAAGCTGCACAGCGTGATTGTCGTCCATCGTCCGGGCGGCTGTTTTATTGTTTTCATCGCGCCGTCATTATTCACTCCATGCCCGATGGTACAACCTGACAGAGTTGGCGGCAATGGCGTCAATACACAAGATAATGAATGTTGCTATCCAATACGCTGCGTGTTCCATCTGCAACAAGGGCGTGTTGCTGTTGTTGCAGTAATAGATAAGGTTTTTCTGTGGTGCAACAAAATTAAAGTGGATATAGAAATATATAAATCATGAAATTAAGAGATGTTCTTAATTGTTTGATTTAGTTTAATTGTATGGTGGAATGAAATTTGCCATCCCCAAGTCAGCGTCATGCGCTGATCCAGCTTCGTGAGCTGGATCCATAAATTTTCTTGGGGAGTAATGCAATGAGGCAAATACCAACGGGTACCAAGCGCTTGAGCTCTTTAGTTCAGCTTGCGCTGGTGCTATATGCCCATCACGGCTATGCGGAAGAAAGTGAGGCGGAGGCTGAACCCGCAGACCTTGGATCAGTCGTCGTGGTGAGCGATAAAAAAATCAGCGATACCTATCTAGGGGATACCAAGATTGAAACAACACCTGGGTCACGTGCTACGTTGACCAAGTTTCAATTGGAGAAGCTGGGAGGAATAGGCACTGTATATGATTCGCTAAAGTTTCTGCCAGGCGTGAATTCACAGGGGGGTAACTCATGGGGAGCTGGTGGTGCAGGTTTCACTGTTCGTGGGTTTAGTGGCAGCCAAATTGGGATTGTGCGTGATGGATTGCCCTTGAATGATCCCTTGTTCCAAATGGCAGTTGGCAGTGTGATTGGCGACCCAGAGGACTATGAGTCGATCAGCTTGATCTATGGTTCTTCAGCAATCTCCTTGCCTAGTGTGACTGCTAGTGGGGGTAGCATCATCCTGAAAACCGTTGCCCCTACGCCAGAGGCTGGAGTGTTTTTCAAGCAGACATTTGGTAATAACGATGTCCAAAAAACCTATGCCAGAGTGAATTTTGGTGAACATGCTGGATTTTCAGGGTGGATATCGGTTTCTGATAGCCGATATGACAATTGGCAAGCGAGTGACTTGAGGGCGCAAACCAAGCGTGCGGGCGCAAACCTGCAATATGCATGGAATGAAAACAGCATCAACTTGATCATTTCCACACAGGAGCTGGAAAACTGGAGCACCATGCCCAAGACCAAGGCCCAGTTTGATTCATTGCCTTATCGCAGTGGCTATGCGCTGACTACTTACCCGACCTATTCTGGTACCACTGGCGTGAATGACAATGTTGTGAATGGTACGACACCATCTAGCCAATGGCTGATGTCGACAAGCTTTCATGTGCAGAACTACATGATCAATAGCCACTTCAAGCTTGCCGACAATCTCGATCTTTCCATAGATCCATATTTTCAGCGGATTCGTGGAGGAACATCTTCGGCAGGGCCGTTTGCATTAAATGAAACGCTGCTCAATGTCGACCTGAATCGAGATGGTGACCAACTGGACACCGGAGTGCCATTTGCACGCCAGATGTTACCGGCTCAGTATCGGCCAGGTATTTCAGCAAGATTGGATTGGCAACTTACCGCTACCAATAAACTGCAGTTGGGGGCTTGGTATGAGCGTTGGCATTCACGACAGACCTTCTCCTATGTTCCGATCAAGTCTAACGGTAAACCCTATACGACCAACGGAGAGAGCAATATTGCGTCAGATGGGCGTGGCAACCCAATCTATATGTCTGACCAGCGCACTGACTCGCCGACGCTCAAGCTTTGGGCTGAGGATATCTGGAATGCGACTGAGAGATTGAAAGTTACGGCTGCATTGGCATATCAGCATACCAAGCTGGAAGGTAAGAATATTGGGCAAGTCCTGAGTAGTGGTGCAATTAATTACAGCAATCCAGGCTATGAGCGTGATGCGACTTATGAGCGCTTCTTGCCGGCTTTTTCGCTGGATTATCAGGCTGACCAGAACAACCAAGTCTATTACAGCGCCTCATCCAATATGCGGATACCTGCAGCAGCTTCGCTATATGGTGCTGTGGGTACTTCACAAAAACCAGAAACCACCATTAACCAGGAGGTGGGATGGCGCTACCGCGACAGTCGCTTGAGCACTAGCCTGGCTTTGTTCCTTGATGATTTCAAGAATCGTCAAGTCTCTTACCAAACGCCTAGTTTTGTCACTGCGTATTACAACGCCGGAAAAGTCGAGACCAAAGGGGCTGAATTTGCCTTGAATGGTTTGCTGCCTCATAACTTCAATTATGCCGCTTCGTACGCCTATGTTGCGGCTACCCAAAAGGAAGATTTTGAGCTGGAGGGGGGCGTTACTGTTGGTGGGCGAAATGCCCTGCCAACCAAGGGTAAGCAATTGTTCAACACGCCCAAGCACTTGGCGACGATTGGCATAGGGTATGACGATGGCAGTTTATATGGCGATATCCGTGCTTTTTATAAAGGTAGCCTTTACGGGGACCTAACTAACCATGAAAAGATTGCTGCTGTCACCACCGTCAACCTTGCCTTGGGTTATCGCTGGAATAATCTTGGTCGCTATTTCAAGAGTGGGGTCTTTAGCCTGAACGTCAACAACCTGTTTGATAAACAGTATCTACAGGGAGTGAATACAGGGCGTTTTTCCTCTGATCCCAGCTTGGCACCGTCTCAACTCGTTGGCCCTGCCACTTATGTATTAGCCGAACCCAGGACTATCGTCGGTAGCCTGCAGCTTAATTTTTAATCAATCCAAGGAGTTGGCCTTCGCCGAATGGCCATTCCACTTACATCATATCCGTAGAGGTAAATGAATAATGAATAAGCAATTTTCACTGCTAATGAGTGGTCTGACGACTACTCTTTACCTGTTTTCCATGCCTGTGATTGCTGGTACGGCAACTATTGCTGACCTGCCTGCTCCCTTAAGAGTCGCCCCTAGTATCAAGGGCGAGCGTCAGCAGGCTGGCTCACAACTTGGAACAATCCATCACACCAAAATCGCGGACAAGCTTTCTCATCCTTGGTCGATTGCTTTCTTGCCAGATGGCAATTTCTTGATCACCGAGAGAACAGGGAAGTTACGCCGCATTACTCCGCAAGGTGAGGTTTCTGATCCCATTCAAGGAGTGCCTAAGGTCTTTGTTGGCGGTCATGGCGGCTTGCTGGATGTTGCATTGGCACCAGACTTCAAGAAAAGCCAGACAGTTTATCTGTCATATTCGGAAGGTACTGGCGATGATGAGCCCGTCGGGCTTGCCGTAGCAACAGCAAGATTGGAGCAAGGTAGTCTCGAGGATTTTAAGGTGATCTATCGTCAGGAACCCAAGCAGGCAGAGTCTCCTTACTGGGAGTTCGGTGGCCGCTTCCTTTTTGATGACAAGGGGCATGTGTTCATCACGCATGGCGACAATCACGTTAATCTTGCCCCACAACAACTGGATAAACTTGCCGGTAAAGTTGTGCGCCTGAATCTTGATGGATCTGTCCCCAAGGACAACCCATTTGTTGGCAAGAAGAGTGCTCGCCCAGAGATTTGGTCCTATGGCCACCGCAACGCCGAAGGCATAGGTTTTCATCCTATTACAGGCCAAATCTGGACGACTGACCAAGGGCCTCGTGGTGGGGATGAGCTCAATATCGTACAGCCTGGTAAAAACTATGGTTGGCCGATCGCGAGTTATGGCGTTGATTACACGGGTAAGCAGACGGCAGAAACCAAAGGACCTCACAAGCGTGGGGACGGATTTGAGCCGCCGGTTTATTACTGGGCAAAATCACCGGCATTATCCAGCCTCACATTTGTGACTGCTGACTCGGCGTGGAAAGGCAACTTGTTGCTAGGGTCCCTCGCGGACAAACAGCTCATCCGTCTTGAGCTGGATGGTAACAAGGTCGTTCATGAAGAGCGCCTGCTGGCTCATTTGGCGCAGCGTATACGCGATGTGCGTCAAGGTCCAGATGGTTTTATTTATGTGCTGACAGATGATCCCAATGGAGCGCTTTACAAGATCGAGCCGCCAAAGCGTTAATTGAACTATGCCCCGTAATAGGTTTGCGGGGTTTTGTATTTTAAAACAGGAGAATAATGTGAAAAATTTATGGATATGGGGGTTGGGAGTGATGATTGTCAGCAGCCATGTGGCGTTGGCTGATCAAGTAAAAGCAGACCTGACATATAACAGTATCCAGGCAAGAACTGACACTGTGCTGGAAGTAAAATCGGCCACATTCAAGCATGGTGAGAGTATTCCCTTGGAAAACTCAAGCTATGGTGACTCATTATCTCCAGCTCTATCCTGGAGTGTTGGACCAGCAGGTACCAAGAGTTATGCGATATTGCTGGAGGATGAAGATGGTATCAAGGATGGTAAGCCCATCGTGCATTGGGTGGTGTACAACATTCCTGGCACAGTAACTTCTTTGCCTGCCGATTTGCCTAAAGATGGCAAATTGATAAAACCTGATGGCGTATTACAGGGAGTCACTATCAGTGGGAGGACTGGTTATCTTGGCCCGCGTCCGCGTCCATTGACGGGTACTCATCATTACTATTTCCAAGTGTATGCCCTGGATAATATCTTGGCTGTGCCAGAAGGAGTGTCACGGGAACAGTTTGTAGAAGCCTTGCGAGGAAAAGTACTGGCAAAAGGAAAACTTGAGGGAGTCTATGAGTCTCCCCGCGACTAGCGTTAGCCCGCAATAATCGCCTGAACCGAGTTCAATGCATCTTGTAGCGTTTCCTCCGAGAGCTTGTTGATGTTGCTTGCAAGTAACTCAGCAGCCTCTTCGGTACCTGCTGGTAGATCATGGCTATCCAGCTCAGCAATCAACCCAGCAGCAGCACCAGTAACTTTCAATAATGATTGGCGCTCCCGCATGAGAATCTCAAGTTCGGCCCGCAACATATTGATTTCATCTTGATTGATCGTGCTTTGCATAAACTACTTTCTTTAGTGCATTGAACAGTGTTGATATTGTCTAGCTTTGAGGAATGTGTCAAATAAGCCAACCCTATAGATGGGCGGGTTGAAGGATTAGGCTTTTGTCTGATGAGGTAATGATTTTTACTACACGAGTGACTACACGCTTTAATTCGACTGAATTAATTACTCATAAGTCACTGGTGCGAAAGGAGAGACTCGAACTCTCACGCCTCGCGGCGCTGGAACCTAAATCCAGTGCGTCTACCAATTCCGCCACTTTCGCTTACCATGTTCGTAGTGTAGATATGCCTCTAAGCATCTACGAAGGGATCGGATTATAGCGCAGTTTTAATTGTGTAGCTAATCTAAGTATAGATTTTCTGATAAAGCTGTAAATTCTTGATCAGCCTTTCTCGGTCGTGGCGCTTTTGCTTTTGAGGGATTGTATTTTGACGAATCTACGACCTAAATCAGTCAATACTAAAATGGACACTTTCTCAATTTGCCAAGGATATTCGTGGGATGTGCTGGTAACAAACCAAGGTTGTTTAATCAGACCTTGGCGATGGGCATATTGCAAGCATACAACCTCTACTTGGAATCGAACCATATCTTGTTGGTTGGAAGGTTGGAAGGTAGTTTCTCCATTCTCTATCCTGCGTAAAATTTCCAAAAGTCTGTCCATGATCATTCTCCCCAAAGCATAGGTCACTCTGAAGCGGGGTATCACATATTTTGTTGATCATTTTGGTAATGTAGATCGTCAGCAACATGCATACACGGCGCTTACTGTAATCGTGCAGAAATTACAAAATCAATTTGCTGTACGTGGTGCTAATGTAGGTGCTTTGCTCAGGCGCTACTATCAGTGCGGATGCCGAGCTTGTGTAAGATAAGTCCGACCATTACATGCTTAATGAAGGGTGTGGGCAGATTGCTCTTGCAATCGTTTGTTCGCAATCAAGGTAATTGGCGAAGATATTGTCTTAGACCTGTAATGGTTTTAATGGGACAATGGCCGCTAATGAAATTACAGTGTTGGTTTGGGAAGTGTTGAAAGAGGTATTTGGTAACGATGACAATAAAAAAGCACCGCCTGAATTCAGTAACGGTGCCTCTTTGTTATCAACTATTTGGTGCCAGAAGAAAACCAGAATAGTCATCCAGGTTAATCTGATCTAATCCAAAAATATCCTCGCAAAATCCTTTCATAATAGGGTGTTGTAGAAAATACTGTGCAACGCCATCCAAAATAGTCCAACACAATCCAGCAAGTTTTTGGTATATTTTTCGGTATATAAATTTCGGTAGTACCCGAACGCTATGCCTAAACTCGCCAAAGGTCTAACAATCAAGCAGATTGATGCTGCCAAGCCAGGAAAGACGCTGGCTGATGGGCGTGGTTTGTCATTGGTTGTTGATGCTGGTGGAAATAAGCGCTGGGTGTTTCGTTATACGCGCCCTGATGGCCGCCGGAACTGGATCGGCCTCGGCTCATATCCTGAAACCTCTTTACCTGTGGCTAGAGCACTTGCCCAGGATCAGAGGGAGAGGCTTGCCGCTGGGATTGATCCTGCTGTCGCAAAGCAAGAAGCCAAGCAGCAACTCAAAGCCAGCATCAGGGGAACATTCAAGTCAGTGGGTGAGGAATGGCATGCCCACAAATCGAAAAGCTGGGCCTCAGAGACGGCGCGAAAGGCTAGGGAGGTACTAGACGATTACCTTTACCCTAAAATTGGCCCTAGAGCGATTTCTGAGCTTTCCAGCGCTGATGTCAAACCTGTGCTGCTGTATGTCCATGAGCGCGGCCCGAGATTGGCCGTGAAAGCCAGGCAATACGTGAACCAGATTGTTGACTATGCCATTCAGGAAGGCTTGCGCGAAGATGGCAAGCTGCTATCCCTCAAGGGTGTGTTGCCCAAGACAGAGAGGGCACATTACGCGGCAGTGACCAAAACCAACGACTTGCCCAGTATGTTGGACAAGATCAACGATATCGACTCCCACAAAATGCGAGTTGCAGTGCAAACCCTGCTATATACCGCTTCGCGTCCTGGTGTGGTGGCGGGCATGCTCAAATCAGAACTGGATCTGCAGGCAGGGGAGTGGCACGTATCAGCCAAGCGCATGAAAACAGGCAATGACCATATTACCCCATTGCCTAAGCAACTAATCCCATTGCTGCAAGAAGCGATTGCCTACAGTGGCAACTCTCCATTTGTGTTCCCTGGTGAGCGTGACCCAATGGGTAAGCACCTGAATCGGGATAGCATCAGCAAGGCGCTGCGAGAGGCTGGCTTGCGTGGTGTGACAGTTTCCCATGGCTTCAGGGCGACATTCAGAACCATCGCTCGTGAGCGCTTGAGGATTGATCCTGACGTGCTGGAAGCTCAAATAGCCCATGCCAAGAAAGATGAGATACAGGCCGCCTATGATCGCGCGCAATTTCTGGAAGAGCGCCACCAGATTATTCAGCGATGGGCAGATTACATTGATGCAGTGCAGAGTGGGGCGAAAGTCATCCCATTGAAAACGGCATAAAGAGCAACACCGCCGCCTGACGGTATCAGGCATTAGCGGGAAGGCTGGTTAACTGTGAGAGGTCCACCAGCCAACCCTCACCACAACGCAATACTGAAAAGGAGTATCACGCTATGGCTGACGCCGATTTTACACCATCAAGATTGATATCTAATCGTGAAAGAAAAGCTAAATGGCGTAAAGACTATTTGGCAGCACGATCTGAAAGTGTATTAACTTGGAACGACCACCGGCATAAGGTTAGATGTTGTGTCCTCTTTGTGAAAAATGGCAAAGAGCATCGAACACCTTGGTTTAACTATACAACTGCAAAAGTTGCACATCAGTTAATGGCAAATAAATATGGAGCGGCTGCAATTTATTTGGATTAATTTATTAAGCTGATCGAGCATCCCCAATCTGGCCAGGCGAAAAGCGGAAACCTCCTTGCCCGGGATTGCTCGTCTTTGAAAGATGCGTAATGAAATACTCAGAGCATGTACCTAATGTATTAGTGAAAAAGTATTCTGAGAGTAGGAGGTTCCCTGGAAAAGTGATTCTAGGAAGGCTTCTTAATGTTGAAGATGAAAATATGAATAAGGCATGGATAGCACTGGGTAAGCATCTGAGCTCAGAGAGGGATTGGCTTGAGCTATGGAGTTGGATATGTCATGCAAAGCTTAAAAGTCAGAAAATGCCGCGCGAAAATAGAGAGGATATTAAGAGAGATTTATTGGATCTAAGCAAAACATTTAACCTGCTGGCTGGAAAAGTTCGTACAAGTAAAAATTTAGACGTACCAGCCTATATGCTTCTTGATGACGATGAATTGACTATTCTTGGGTTGAAAAAACTTCATAGTCTTCATGCTGTGGATCGAGAGAGTCTGGCGCGAAATGTCTTACATTATTGGCCAAGTGCATCAGGGCTGTTAGAAGGTTTTGCCAAGCTTGCAAAAGATAAAGCCGGTAAGGTAATGAGTGAGACTGGCGCAGCAAGAAAGAATGTAGGAAATCCACAGCAGAGAGAATTTATTGTTTGTTTGGGTAGTTATTTTCTAATGGCACGGAGAGCGGACGGCACCACAATGATTGGCCGGCCATTGAATGCACACCTTGCATCTATTGCTAATGTAGTGTTTCTTGATGGCGATGCCAGTGACAGATCTGTACGTAGTATTCTTGCGACCTTAAAAGGCAAAAATAATTTGGTTTTAACGTCTCACCCTTCATCCTCGTAGAAAACTACGATGTGCTCATGCAGAACCGCATTGGATGCAAACAAGCGGGACTGGGTTATCAAAATAAGGAAACCACGCATGAGCAACACATATCTTCAAGCACCACAGTTCTACCGTATTACTGAACTCAAATCTCGTTTGGGTGTTTCAAGTTCTAGCATTTGGAGCTGGGTAAAGCAGAATAAATTTCCACAGCCAATCAAGCTATCTGCCAATATCACTGCCTGGAAAGCCTCAGACGTTGAAACCTGGGCACAAGCTCGTATTGATGCTAGCCAAGGTAGGGAGGCCGCCTAATTATGGATAAGAAAAAAGGCCACCTAAAGGCAGCCTTAAACCGTACTTACAACCATAACGATAATACAGCAAAAGCACAAAGACAAAGGTTGCTAGATTTTCTTGTAGTGTGGAACTCAATCACCACTATCGAAGCTCGGCGTGAGCTTGACATCATGATGCCAGCAGCACGTATTCATGAACTACGTCAGCAAGGATGCAAAATTGATACCGTTTGGACTAGCGATATCACAGAGCAGGGCAAGCAGCACCGCGTAGCTCGTTATGTATGGAGGATGGCAGCATGAACCACCAGCCATTAATCCATATCCAGGTTAAATCCGAGCCGCGCATTGATAGTCGCTTGATCGCTGATAGCCTGGGAGTGAAACACCAGAACACCTATGGGTTAATCAAAGACTATAAAGGTGACTTTGAGCAATTAGGGGTAATCCGGTTTCAAACCGGAAAACCTCCCAAGGGTTCAGCTGGTGGCAGGCCGGAACATTACGCCATGCTCAACGAAGATCAAGCCTATCTCTTGCTGGTCTACAGCCGTAATACTGTCAAGGTGCGTGCCATCAAGGTGAAGCTGGTCCAGGCATTCCGTGATGCTCGTAAAGCCTTGGAAAGCCATCAAACCGAGTACCTACCAGGCTATCATGCCATGCACGACGAATTGGCTCACCTCGATGCCAATAGCCGCCATATCCACATGAACTTCAATAGGCTGGTGAACAAGGCGGTAGGGATTGGATCTGGTGAACGTAACTCTTTGCCATTTCCACACAAGAGCATGCTGGTGGCTGCCCAATTCATTGCAGCGAGTGCGGCTCATACTGCCAGCAACAGCAAGGAGGCATACCAGAAGGCCAAGGACGCACTGCAGGCATTAATCCCACCAGCAATGCAACTTGCCCAGGAGAGTCAGTCATGACCGTAGCGACTTGGATAGGCTAATCCATGGCCGCCAGTCACTTATTCCGGCTGGGACGCATCAAGGGTAAGAATGGTATAGAGGAAGCACTCAAGCACAATCGTAGAGAAATTCAGCAAGAGCGTGGTACCGGTGGGCATATTGACCCGACAAGAATCACGCTCAATTACTCTCTGCATGGTGATGGATGTGCACGAGAAATCGCCGTTCGCGCCAAAGTCGCCATGCTTGAAGCTGGAATAGAAACTCCACGTAAAAATGGCGTGATGGGCGTGGAAATCCTTTTTAGTTTGCCTATTGATCGCCACCAGCATGACACTCGGCCATTCTTTCAGGATTGTTTGTCATGGGTGCAACGCAACATGCAGGGCGAGCTGCTGGCTTTCGATGTTCACTTGGATGAGTCAGCGCCGCATGCGCATGCCGTGATATTGCCGCTAGTTAAAGGACATATGCAAGGTAGTGATCTGATTGGCAATACAGGCAACATGAACCGCTTACGTAGCCTGTTCTATAGCGAAGTGGCAAGGCGATATGGATTAAGCCAGGTCAATGCCAAGATAAATGAGCGGGACAAAGCCATGCTTGCAAGGGATGTAATCAAGTCTCTATCTAGTGATCCGGTGCAACATTCTGCGTTATGGCCTTTTGTGCGTGATGCTATTCATGCTGACCCTGCGCCCTATGCCGAGCACTTGGCGTTAAGTCACTTGCCAGGCAAGCGTAAAAGGAAATCTTTCGTGCAGATTATGACCTCAGTTGGACATGGAAAAATACAAAACCCTATATAGGGAATTAGAGCAAAAAAACACAATTCCCTATCCTGTGTATAGGGAATTTACTTTTCAGTAGTATCAAGCTCATTCACACAGTAAAGACTTTCAAGTAATCCGTAACATCTTATGTTTATGAATAAAGTAGCCCGCTTTGATTGATTTGGGTGTTCAAAGCTTGCGCTTCCTCTGGGGTAATAAACATGCTTGTTCCATTAAAGTTAACGAGCATCTTCCCTTGAGGTTGTGTTTTACCGGAAAATACATTTGCATTTGGATTTACCATTAGCCCAATTTCAGGCTGAGCTTGTAGATTGGCTGTTCGTTGTTGCTGTTGCTGGACTTCATAATTTGTTTTGTTGGCGTTGGCATTGTAAGCACCAGTTTGAGCATCAACTAGAGGTTGGTTTTGCTCCATCTTCTGCCCCTCGTAGTATCCATTAGATAATCCAACACCAAGATTAAGCATATCTTTGCTATCGAGGATCGAGTTAAGCAACCCAGGATTAGTCGAAACTGACTTACCAAACACATCCGCTCCTAATTTGATTCCGCCCTTACTTCCAGACTCAACTAAACTGTTGATTAGTCCTTTTTGTGTAGTATCAGGCATTGCTTCAGCTGCAGCTTTTGTAAGCATATCGCCGGTTTGCACTCCAACAGAAGAGGCTGTTTGATTGGAGTTGTTGGTAAGGTCGCCAAAGAATTTACCAATTCCATCCTTCATATTGCCTAAGGCGCTCCCCATCATGGAGTCGCCAAAATTGGTAAGTGGGTTTACAAAATTCTTTGCCTGATCCATGAATGCAGTAGCACCTACACTGGCTAGACTAGAGACTGTCCCAATAGTTGAGAGCGTTTTATTGCCAGTAATGGTGCCAAGAGCAGAAGCAATGCCGCCTGTAATCATAATGCCACCGAGAAGGCCGCCGGCAGCAATACCAGCTTTAACAGTGCCTGCAGCAGCTATCAATGCAACGGCAGGAGCATGCTTATATTGAAACTTTCCTGACTTATAATGGCTGCCATAACCAACATCCGCCCAGGTTGAATATCGCTTGGCCTCGCTACCCATTACATAGCGGATTTGTGGCATTTCAATTGCGATCATTGATGTGTCTCAAGTAAATGGTGACCACATCTTAGCTTTACCCATGTATTTGCCTTAGGGTATTAATGGCCTTGAAAGGTTTCTTTAATGGCAATCCCACTCAAGAATCACGACAATTCGAGTACGTTGACGACAGACCCTTCACTACTGAAGATCGTGAAAGAATTGCTGCCGAGCTTTCCAGATCGTCACGTCCCTATCGCGCGGGAAGCAGCACGCAAAAGAGAGCGGCTCTCTTCAATACCTTTCTACGCAGCGAGGGCCGCGAAGGGCGGAGATCATTACTGGGTGAAATGGTCGCTCAGCTACATGGGGCCGGATTAAGTCCAGACCTTTCAGGCATTCTTTATTCCCGCGCTTCCCAAGTTACCTTCACCCGGCATACACATTTACTTTCACAGACATTAACGAGTGCAATAGTTGGATATGAATTGTATTGGCCATTAATCAATAAATTACCTGGAGGTTGCTTTTTCGAGTGCAGGTAAATTTTGTTTCCCATGAATATGGCAGTGGGTAATGTCTACAATTATCTGACTCGATAAAAATGCGGGAGTTTTCGGACTCGGTAAAAGGCGAGGGCCAGCTAGGTTTGATGCCTTGGTGGCGTGCAGCAGATATTGTCTTAGACCTGTAATGGTTTTAGTGGGACAATGCCCGCTTATGAGATTACAGTTTTGGTCTAGGGAAGTGCTGGAAGGTATATTTTTAGGTATAGAAACAAAAAAGCACCGCCTGAAATTCAGTAACGGTGCGCATTTTGATCAATCATTTGGTGCCCAGAAGAGGACTCGAACCTCCACAGTGTTACCACCACTAGGACCTGAACCTAGCGCGTCTACCAATTCCGCCATCTGGGCATCGAATATCGATGAGCCGCGCATTCTATAGGAAAGTTACATTTTGTCAACGAAAAAAAAGCAGATTAAAACGATAGCTGTGAAAAAAACCACTTCGTCACGTAAGCCCAAAGGAGTTCGGGCCAAAGACCCTCATGCAGAGCGAGAGATTGCAAAATACGATAACCCATTGCCTAGTCGAGAGTTTATTTTGTCTGTGATGGAAGAGCAGGGGGTGCCTGTGACCGTGGATCAGCTTTATAAGCTGGTTGGCATTAAAAAAGCTGAGCAAGAGATTTTTGGTCGCCGCTTGGCCGCGATGGAGCGAGATGGACAGATTTTGCAGAATCGCAAAGGGGCCTTGTGTATTACTGGTAAGGTGAATCTGCTGGCAGGTAAGGTGCAGGGGCATCCGGATGGCTTCGGCTTTTTCATTCCCGATGATGGAGGGGATGATTTGTTCCTTTCTCCGCGTGAAATGGCTCAGGTGATGCATGGTGATCGCGTCATGGTGCGTCCTGCTGGCGTGGACCGGCGTGGTCGGCCAGAGGGGCGGATTGTTGAGGTGTTGGAGCGCTCGACCAAGACGCTTGTAGGGCGTGTGATCAGTAGTCATGGCGTCACTATCGTGGCAGCCGAGGATAAGCGCGTTAACCAGGATATCCTGATTCCTTATCACCTTGATATGGAGGCGAAGGATGGGCAGGTGGTAACCGTGGAGCTAACAGAGCAACCATCCCCGCATGCCAAACCAGTAGGTAAGGTGATTGAAATTCTTGGTAATTATGCTGACTCTGGCATGGAAATCGAGATCGCCCTGCGCAAGCATCATTTACCCTATGATTTTTCCGAAGCAGCGCTCAAGCAGGCGCAAAAATATCCCAAGCAAGTGCGTGCGGCAGATTGGAAGGGGCGCATAGATTTACGCGAGCTGCCTTTGGTGACGATTGACGGTGAAACTGCGCGCGACTTTGATGATGCGGTTTACTGTGAGCCACAGGGCACAGGCTGGCGGCTGGTGGTGGCGATTGCCGATGTCAGTTTTTACGTCAAGCCAGGTGATGGTTTGGATAAAGATGCTTATGAGCGTGGCAATTCGGTCTATTTCCCACGTCGGGTTATTCCCATGCTGCCTGAAGCCTTGTCAAATGGTCTGTGTTCCCTTAATCCCGATGTGGACAGGCTTTGCATGATCTGCGATATGCAAATTAGCAGCACTGGCAGCATCAAACAATATAAGTTTTATCCCTCGGTGATGCGATCCAAGGCGCGGATGACATATACCAACGTGTTTGACATGATCAGCAACCCCCAGGGCGAGGTTGCGCGTGAATATGATTGGCTGGTGCCGCATGTTGGTCATTTGTATAAGTTATACAAGATCATGCTTGCGGCACGTGAGAAGCGTGGGGCGATTGAGTTTGAAAGCAACGAAACCCTGATGGTGTTCAATGATAATGGCAAGATTGAGCGCATTGAGGCGACTTCGCGCAATGAGGCGCATCGCTTGATTGAAGAATGTATGTTGGCTGCCAATGTCTGTGCCGCAGATTTTCTTGGCAAGCGTGAGCATCCTGCCTTGTATCGTATTCACGATGGCCCGACTGAGGAAAAGCTGGAGGCCTTGCGTACCTTCATGGGCGAGTTTGGTTTTACGCTGGGCGGCGGCGATAGCCCGCATGCCAAGGACTATGGCAGATTGCTGGCCCAAATCAAGGGGCGTCCCGACGAGCAGCTGTTGCAAACCGTATTGCTACGCTCCATGCAGCAAGCAGTATATAGTCCAGATAATATTGGCCATTTTGGCTTGGCGTATGAGGCCTATGCGCACTTTACTTCGCCAATTCGTCGATATCCGGATTTATTGATACATCGCGCTATTAAGGCCGTGTTAAATGGTGAAACCTACAAGGCAGGTGATTGGCAGGAGCTGGGTAAGCATTGCTCCATGACCGAGCGGCGTGCTGATGATGCGACGCGCGATGTGGAAGCGTGGCTCAAGTGCTACTACATGCAGGATAAAATCGGTGAGGAGTTTGATGGTACCGTCGCAGGCGTGACTAGTTTTGGCTTGTTTGTTGCGCTGGATGGTGTCTACGTGGAGGGCTTGCTGCACGTCACTGAGCTGGGAAATGATTACTTCAATTTCGACAAGGTCAGGCATGAAATGCTGGGCGAGCGGACTGGAGTGCGCTTCCGCTTGGGAGATAGGCTGCGCGTCAAGGTAGCGCGTGTCGACCTTGAAACCAGCCGTGTGGATTTCAGCCTAGTTGCCAGAGAGGATCAATTGCAGGCATCATCCGCCCCCGAAGATTCATCTACCAAGCGTCGTCGCGGCAAGCAAGGTGCTGCGGTTGAGGCTGCTAAGACCGTGACTGAGCAGGTGGTGGAAAAGCCTAAACGTCGCCAGGCTGCAGTTAAGGAATCTGTGTCCTTGCTGGAAGTATTGGTTCAGGAAGTAGTCAGTAAGCCGAAAGTACGCAAAGTGGCCACGACGCCAACGGCCAAGAAGTCGCGGACAAAGCCGCCGCGCGCAAGTAATGGAAAATCCCGCGCTAAAGTAACCACAAAGAAGAAAGCTAGTTAATTGAATGAGTGATGCACGTATTTTGTTTGGCTTTCATGCCGTATTGAGCCGTTTGCGCCAGCATGGGGCGAGCATTCAGGAAATCCTGATCGACAAGGACAGGGTGGATGCGCGGATGAAGGATTTATTGCAGATGGCAGAAAATGCCAATGTGCGTGTGATGCAAGTAGAGCGTGCGCGGCTGGATGGAATGGCGGGTGGTAATGCGCGCCATCAGGGGGTGATTGCACGGGCGATTGATACACCGATTCCCTACAAGGATATTCACGATATTCTTGAATCTGACCTCAAAGAGCCACCATTTTTCCTGGTGCTGGATGGTGTTGAAGACCCGCATAATCTCGGTGCATGTTTACGCGTGGCTGATGCAATGGGGGTGCATGCCGTGATTGCCCCCAAGGATAGGGCGGCGGGCTTGAATGCTACCGTGCGTAAGGTTGCTTGTGGTGCGGCGGAAACTGTGCCATTTATCGCGGTGACCAACCTGGCACGCACCCTGCGAGAGCTCAAGGATGCTGGTGTTTTTGTTGTAGGAACTGCTGCTGAGGCTAACGCAGATTTACCCGCTACTGATTTATCAGGCCCGTTGGCTCTGGTGTTGGGGGCAGAGGGTACTGGCTTGCGCCGATTGACACAGGAAAACTGTGATAGCTTAATTAGCATCCCCATGTTTGGATCGGTTGAGAGTCTGAATGTCTCGGTGGCAAGCGGTATTTGCTTGTACGAAGCACGCAGGCAGCGAATATCACAGCAGGGTTGATCTCCTGCCCATGGTGGGATTCTTTTAATTCTCGAGATTGAGTTTTTGAATGCAGCTCAATCTGTCGTGAGCCTGTCATGATGCATGTTGATACTAGCGGGGCAAGTGCGTGGCGCTTGCCCCAACATACAGGGTAAATATTGTGCCCTAGCTTTATTTTGGGCCGCTAAAATGTTATTTTATCGGTCTTTCCGTAGTTGTTTTCTCAAATATTATCTTTGGAGTCATCATGGCTGTTGAACGTACCCTTTCCATTATCAAACCCGATGCAGTTGCCAAGAACGTGATCGGCAAGATCTACACCCGTTTTGAAGATGCTGGCCTCAAGATCATTGCTTCCAAGCAGGTACAACTGTCTCAGGCTGATGCTGAGGGTTTCTACGCTGTTCACAAAGAGCGTCCTTTCTTTAACGACCTGGTCAAGTTCATGATTTCTGGTCCAGTGGTTGTGCAAGTGCTGGAAGGCGAAAATGCTGTGCTCAAGCATCGTGATCTGATGGGTGCAACTGATCCTAAGAAGGCTGATGCTGGCACGATTCGCGCTGACTTTGCTGACAGTATCGATGCTAATGCTGTTCACGGCTCTGACTCCCTGGAAAACGCTGCGAACGAAATCGCTTATTTCTTCGCGCAATCCAACGTATATAGCCGCTAAGGGTTAGCGCATGACGGTCAATCTCCTTAACTTGAACCAGGCTTCGCTCGCCGAATACTTCCAAAGTATTGGCGAGAAGCCATTTCGTGCCAAACAGATGATGCGCTGGATGCATCACTTTGGCGTGAAAGAGTTTGGGGAGATGACCGATATAGCCAAGGCGTTGCGTGAAAAGCTCGCCAAGGAGGCCGTGATTGTGCCTCCGTCAGTCCATCTCGAGCAAATATCGGAAGACGGTACGCGCAAGTGGTTGATTGACGTAGGTGCAGGCAATGGCGTTGAAACCGTTTTTATTCCCGAGGATGAGCGCGGGACGTTATGCGTTTCATCGCAAGTAGGCTGTGCGCTGGATTGCACATTCTGCTCCACCGGTCGGCAGGGATTCAACCGTAACCTCAGCGTGTCCGAGATTATCGGTCAGTTGTGGGTGGCTAACAAAGCCTTGGGGCGTGACCCCAAAGGCGACCGTATCATCAGTAATGTGGTGATGATGGGGATGGGTGAGCCGCTGGCCAATTTTGATAATGTCGTCGCTGCCATGAATATCATGCTGGATGACTCCGCGTATGGTCTGAGTCGCCGTCGCGTGACCTTGTCTACTTCTGGCATGGTGCCTGCGATGGATAGGTTGCGTGAGGAGTGCCCGGTAGCACTGGCGGTTTCCCTGCATGCGCCGAATGACGCGTTGCGGGATGAGATTGTCCCTATCAACCGCAAGTATCCGATTGCTGAATTGATGGCAGCTTGCCAGCGTTACCTCGAAAAAGCGCCACGCGATTTTGTGACGTTTGAATACGTGATGCTGGATGGAGTCAACGATACTGTCGAGCATGCCAAGCAATTGCTGGGCATCGTCAAGGATGTGCCATGCAAGTTTAACCTGATTCCTTTTAATCCCTTTCCCAATAGCGGCTACGATACTTCCAAACCAGATAATATCCGCCGTTTTCGCGACATTCTCATGCAGGCAGGTTATATCGTCACTACACGCAAGACGCGTGGCGAAGATATTGATGCAGCTTGCGGTCAGTTGGCTGGCAAGGTGCAGGACAAGACCAAGCGCTCGTTACGCCGTATCAAGGTGGAGGCGATTGCATGAAGCAGTACCTGGTTGCTGTTGCCGGGTTGTTGCTTGTTGCATGTGCCGCTACTGAAACCAAGCAAGATACCGAAGCCAGTCGCGAGCGTGCCCGTGTGCATACTGAGCTGGGGGCCGGATATTACGCCCAGAACCAGATTGCAGTTGCACTTGAAGAGTTTGAGCTTGCTGCGCAGATCAATTCTTTCTATGCCCCTGCATATAATGGATTGGGCTTGGTTTACGGCACATTGCGCGAGGATGAGAAGGCGGATACAGCTTTCCGCAAGGCGTTGCAGCTAGACCCCAAAAGCTCTGAAACTCGCAATAATTACGGTAGCTTTCTCTGCGCCCGTAACCGAATTGATGAGTCTATCGTTCAATTCACCGAAGCAGTCAAGAACCCGCTATACGTGACGCCTGGCGTGGCTTACATGAATGCTGGTACTTGCTTGTTGCGCAAGAAAGATATCAAGCAAGCCGAGCTTTATCTGCAACATGCGCTGCAATTGCAGCCACAACTATTCCAGGCTGGTTATCAATTGGCAGTCATTGCGCATAGCCGTGGCGAGTATGGTATTGCGCGTAATTACCTCAACCCCGCTTTGGAAAGCAATAGCCCGACTGCCGACATGCTATGGTTGGGTATCAAGCTAGCGCGAGAGACTGGGGATCGGGATAGTGAAGCCAGTTATGCCTTGCAGCTGAGAAGAAAATTCCCTAACGCCGAGCAAACAAAACAATTATTGTCAGGACAGTAATGATGAGTGAGCACGATTCTCCTGAACAGGATGTACAAGTAGCGCCAACTTATATTGACCGCATTGGACCCACATTGGTGGCCGCGCGGGAAAATCTTGGGCTGGTGGCGGAAGATATTGCCAACCGGCTGCGTCTAAGCCTGCGCCAAGTGCAGGCCTTGGAAAATGATGATTTTGCTGTATTGCCTGAAGCTGTCATCACGCGTGGTTTTATTCGTAACTATGCACGCTTGGTCAATATTGATGCTACACCGTTGTTGCGGGTTTATAGCCAATATGTCCCTGCTCAAGATGGCCAGGCGATCAGCATTCCCTCTGCCAATATCGTGATTTCCGGTGAGCCTGGTATGTCATGGCGACCTTATGTCTGGTTCGGTGTTTTGCTGGTAGTGTTGCTCGCAGCCTGGATACTCTATGTCGATTTTTTCCAGAAGCATGATGTTGTACCGGCATTAGCAGATTCGCCAGTGTCTAGTATCGTTGAGCAGGATAGTGTGATCGAAGGGCAAGCATTGGAAAATGTAGCGCCATCAGAGCCTGTATCCCCAGCGTCCGCTGAAAGTGCAGTTGCGCCAGAACAAGCAGCAGCTTCTGTCCCTGCAACAGCGCCACAAACTACGACAGAGCCTGCAATATCACCTGTCCAAGCGGCTGTTCCGCAGCCTTCATCCAGTGAGGGGGGGCAAGCTTCACCACAGGTTGAGGGTTCCCGGCTTAAATTTTCTGTGACTGAAGCGACCTGGGTTAGTGTTTTTGATGGTAATGGCAAGCAAATCTTGAATAAAACACTCGCCCCGAGTAGCGAGGAAATGATTGCTGGTCAGCCTCCATTCAGGATTGTGGTCGGTAATATTCATGGCACCAAGCTCGAATACAATAATAGCCCCGTTGACCTTGCTCCTTATACCAAGGTAAATGTGGCTCGTCTGAGGTTGGAGTAAGTCTTGGATTATCAAACACTCAGTCGTCGCAACACCAAGACCGTCATGATTGGCCATGTGCCAGTTGGTAGCAGTTCACCGGTCGTGGTGCAATCCATGACCAATACCGATACTGCAGATGCAGCTGCGACGGTAAAGCAAGTATATGAGCTGTGGCGTGCAGGCTCCGAAGTAGTGCGTATTACCGTGAACTCGCCAGAGGCAGCTGCACAAGTGTCTAGCATCCGCCGTCAGTTGGATGATCTTGGCTGTAATGTCCCGCTGGTTGGTGACTTCCATTTCAATGGGCATCGATTGTTGGCGCAATATCCCGATTGTGCCGAGGCCTTGGCGAAATATCGCATTAATCCCGGCAATGTAGGCAAGGGTTCCAAGCGTGATGAGCAATTCTCTGCCATGATCAAGGCAGCGATTGATTACAACAAGCCGGTGCGTATTGGCGTTAATTGGGGTAGCCTGGATCAAGCCAAGATGGCACGCATGATGGATGAAAACTCCAAGCGTGCAGCGCCATTGACGGCAGATGCCTTGATGCGCGAAATGCTGATTCAATCCGCTTTGGAAAATGCGGCCGAGGCAGAAGACTTGGGCTTGCCAAGTGACCGCATCATCATTTCCTGCAAGGTAAGCGCGGTACAAGACTTGATCAAGGTTTATCGTGATCTGGGTAGTCGCTGTGATTATCCATTGCACCTTGGCTTGACTGAGGCTGGCATGGGATCCAAAGGTATTGTGGCATCCACAGCCGCCTTATCTGTGCTAATGCAGGATGGCATAGGTGATACCATCCGTGTCTCCTTGACACCCGAGCCAGGCGAACCTCGTACCAAGGAGGTCGTGGTGGCGCAGGAGATATTGCAAACCATGGGCATACGTTCTTTTACGCCTTTGGTGACAGCTTGCCCTGGATGCGGGCGTACGACATCAACTTTTTTCCAGGAGCTTGCACAAAGCATCCAGCGTTATCTACGTGATCAGATGCCGATCTGGCGTAGCCAATACCCTGGCGTTGAGACCATGAGTGTGGCTGTGATGGGCTGTGTCGTGAATGGTCCTGGTGAATCCAAGCTCGCCAATATTGGTATTAGCCTGCCAGGAACTGGAGAAGTGCCAGTTGCGCCAGTGTATGTGGACGGCGAAAAAACTGTCACCCTCAAGGGCGAAGCTATTGCTGATGACTTCAAGGTGATCGTGGAAGAGTATGTCCGCGTTAATTATGCCGAAGGCGGGCGTTTGCGCCAGCAGGTATCCGGCAAGGGCCTGAAAACCATCCCGGTTAAAGCCATCTAGAACACTATAAATTCATTAAGTATCTATGTCTGATAAGTTTCAAAGTATCAAGGGTTTTTACGACATTCTCCCAGCCGATACCGCGCTGTGGCAACGGCTGGAGGATGCCGCCCGGCGTGTGCTGGCCCAGTATGGCTATCGTAATATCCGTCTGCCTATCGTAGAGCCGACAGAGCTTTTTATCCGTGGGGTGGGTGAGCACACCGACATTGTTGAGAAGGAAATGTACTCCTGGGAAGACAAGCTGAATGGTGATCGTCTTACCTTACGTCCAGAGGGGACTGCGGGTTGTGTCCGTGCGGTGGTTGAGCATAGTCTTACTTACAACGGGCCACAGCGTCTCTGGTACATTGGCCCGATGTTCCGACATGAGAATGTGCAGAAGGGCCGCCAGCGCCAATTCCACCAGATTGGTGCTGAAGCATTTGGCTATACCGGGCCTGATGTCGATGCTGAGCAGATTGCCATGCTCGCCCGATTGTGGCGTGAGCTAGGCGTGGCAGATGCAGTTGAGCTGCAATTGAATACAATTGGGGATGCTACTGAGCGTGCGGAGTATCGCCAAGTGCTGATCCGTTATTTTGAGCAACACGCAGATATCCTGGATGATGACGCTAAGCGTCGCCTGCATGCCAACCCCTTGCGTATCCTAGATAGCAAGAACCCTGCGATGCAGGCGATGATAGAAGCCGCACCTAAATTGTTGGACAGCCTGGGTGAGGAAAGCCGCGCTCACTTCGCGGGCGTGACCCACCAGCTTGACCAGTTGGGCGTTAAGTGGACCTTGAACACGCGCTTGGTGCGGGGCCTGGATTACTACAATCGCACCGTGTTCGAATGGGTGACCAGTAAGCTGGGTAGCCAAGGCACGATAGCAGGCGGTGGGCGCTACGATAGTCTGGTGCAAAGCCTTGGTGGCAAGGAAACACCAGCATGTGGTTTTGGTATTGGCTTGGAGCGCGTGTTCCTGCTCATGCAAGAGTGCGGTATTGAGGCGAGCAATAGCCCCGATGTATATCTGGTGAATGTCGGTGATGTCGCCAGCAAAGCGGCGTTAGCGATTGCGGAAGCGCTGCGGGATAGTGGTTTGAGCGTTAACCTGCATGCGGGCGGTGGCAGCTTCAAATCACAAATGAAAAAAGCCGATCAGAGTGGCGCACCTTATGCATTGATTTTGGGCGATGATGAAGTGGCAGCGAATGAAGTGTGCCTGAAACCATTGCGCGAAAATGGCGAGCAACGCAGAATGTCGCTGTCCCAAGCGATAGAGGCATTACATACATGACCGAACTGCTGCGCATTGAGAACCTGACTATCACGCCTAAGGCTGAGCCGGAGCGCTTGTTGGTTAAGCAGGTTTCTTTTGCGCTGGAAGCGGGTAAGACCACTTGTATCGTGGGGGAGTCAGGTAGTGGTAAAAGCCTGACAGCGTTGGCGGTGATGGGCTTGCTCTCGGATCAATTGCAATTGAAAAGCGGCAGCATTCATTTCAAGGGGCGTGATATTGCGCAGGCCAGCCATGCCCAGTTGCAGAAAATCCGTGGCAAGGAAATCGGCATGATTTTCCAGGAGCCCATGACCTCCCTCAATCCAGTATTGACCGTAGGCTATCAAATAGGCGAAAGCCTGACCCAGCATCTCAAGCTTACCGGCGCTGCGCTTAAATCACGCGTAGCCAGTTTGTTGCAACAGGTTGGCATCCCGCCAGAGCGCGCCAATAGTTATCCGGATGAGTTATCCGGTGGCCAGCGCCAACGTGTCATGATTGCCATGAGCATTGCTTGCGAGCCTGCCATGTTAATTGCCGATGAGCCGACAACTGCATTGGATGTGACGGTGCAGGCACAAATACTCAAGCTATTGGATGACCTAAAAACGCGTATGAATATGGGCATGTTGTTCATCACGCATGATTTTGGCGTGGTGGCTGACATTGCTGATAACGTGGTGGTCATGTTCCGCGGCGAAATTGTTGAGGCAGGGCCGGTAAAAGCCGTGCTACAACACCCGCAGCATCCTTACACTCAAGCTTTGCTTGATTGCGTGCCTGATGCCGAGGGCAAAAAACCACTCAAACCTATCGATTATGCCTGGTTGAACACAGGAGTTGCGTGATGAGTGCTACACCAGACAAATATATCCTCCTGGCACGCGGTCTTAATAAATCCTATACCCAGCGTAGCGGACGTTTTGGCTTCGGCAGCACCAAGGTCAAGGCGTTGGATGAGGTCAATATTTCGCTGCGTGCAGGCAGTACGCTGGCGGTAGTGGGGGAGTCTGGTAGCGGCAAATCCACTTTGGCGCGTTGTCTGTTACAATTGCAGCCCTTGGATAGTGGCGAAGTCATTTTTCAGGGCAATAATCTGGCAGGTCTTTCGGGTAGTGCACTGCGGCAAGAGCGTCGGCACTTGCAGATGATTTTCCAGGATCCATTTGCTTCGCTCAACCCGCGCATGAAAGTGCGGGATATTGTCGCCGAGGGCTTGGTGATCCATGAAATTGGCACGGCAAAAGAGCAGCAAGACAAGGTCGTGCAGATGCTGGAGCGAGTTGGCTTGAGCGCTGCCGATATGAATAAATATCCCCACCAGTTTTCCGGCGGTCAGCGTCAGCGCATTGGCATTGCCCGTGCACTCGTGCTGCAACCCAAGGTGGTGGTGTGTGATGAACCAGTTTCTGCCCTGGATGTATCGATTCAGGCGCAGATTTTGTTGTTGTTGAAAAGCCTGCAGCAGGAGATGGAATTGAGCTATATCTTTATCAGCCATGACCTGCGTGTAGTACGTCATATTGCGGATGATATTGCTGTGATGTACAAGGGGCGCATCGTAGAGCAGGGGAAAGTTGAGAGTATTTACAATACTCCGACCCAAGACTACACCCGCAATTTGTTGAATTCTATCCCTGGACGTAAGTCCTTGGCAGCGTAATTTTAGGAAAGAGCATGGCATACGATTTGGAAGAACAGGATCAGCTGGATGCACTCAAGAGCTGGTGGAAACGTAATGGCAATGCCATCGTTGGCGTAGCAGCTGTTGCCTTGGTAGGCTTTGGTGGCTACGAAGGCTGGAAGTACTATCAGTATCAACAATCGGCAGCGGCTTCTGTGCAATACCAGAACATGGCCAACACTGATATTAAGGATGCTGCCAAGATCCGTGCATTGTCTGCTGAGCTGATCGATAAATATTCCTCTACGCCGTATGCAGGCCGCGCTGCCGTTGCTGTCGCCAAGCTCAATTATCAGGAGCAGGATTTGGAAAGCGCCAAGTCGCAACTGACTTGGGCAACCAAGAATGCGAAGGAAGACGCTGTGCGTGCCATTGCATCGCTGCAGCTGGCTTCTATCCAATATGAAGAAAAAGCGTATGACGCAGCACTAAAGACCTTGTCTGAAAAGCTTGACGCAGGTTATGCAGGATTGATTGCCGACCTCAAAGGCGATGTGCTCGTGGCGCAAGGCAAGACGGAAGATGCCAAGGCCGCTTATAAAGACGCGCTGACCAAGCTTGATATGCAAGGTGATTACTACAAGTATACCGAGCACAAGCTGGAAGCACTCGGCAGCTAAGCCGATATAAAGCGAATTAAGTGGAGCTAAGTTTGCGTTCAATTTCATTGCTAGTTGCCGCCGCCCTGATGATGGGTGGTTGCAGTACCATCACTGATCTCAAGACCGATATATCAGAGCGAGTGTTCGGGCGTGACCAGGTTGACCCTCCCGCCGAACTGGTCGATTTCAAGCCAACATTAAAGCCCAAGATCGTCTGGTCTGCCAAACTGGGAGACTCAGAATTGGCAGACTTTATGCCAGCTACCTCTGAAGGTGCGGTTTATGCCGCTAGCGGGGATGGTGAAATTGCCAGGTTTGACGCGATCACCGGTAAGCAGGTGTGGAAAATCAATGCAGGCGAAACGCTGACCGGCGGTGTTGGCTTAGGTAGCCAATTAGTGCTGGTCGGTACCCCCAAGGGTTATGTGCTGGCATACAACCTGGACGGTAAGTTGCTGTGGAAGTCCAAGGTCAGTAGCGAAGTATTGAGTGCACCACAAGTGGATAACGGTGTGGTGGTGGTACGTTGTGGCGATAGCCGGATTTTTGGTTTGAATGCCAAAGATGGTGCGCGTAAATGGGTGTATGAGCGCGCAACACCAACCTTGACCTTGCGTAGCAGTGCTGGGGTGACGATTTCCGACGGTGCTGTTTATGCTGGTTTTGCCGGTGGAAAACTTGTTGCCTTGCGGGCAGAGGATGGCAAGACATTGTGGGAGGCATCGGTGGCCTTGCCCAAAGGGACGACAGAGTTGGAACGTATTGCCGACATTACCAGCCTGCCAGTCGTTGATGGCCCGCTGGTCTATGCTGTTGCGTATCAGGGCCGAGTGGCCGCTGTTGAGCGTACCACTGGCCGAGTGACCTGGAATCGTGATATTTCGAGCTATACCGGCTTAGGTGCAGAAGAGGCTCGCGTCTACGTTTCACATGCGAGCGGCGCTGTATTTGCGCTGGATTATTCCAGTGGCCGTACTTTCTGGCGCCAGCCTGATCTAAAGAACCGCCTGTTGAGTGCACCATTGCCTATGGGTGGCGTGGTTGCCGTGGGTGATGTTGAGGGCTATATCCATTTCATGGATAGGGACGAAGGTAATTTTGTTGCCAGAATACAAACAGAAAAAAGTGCCATCATGCCTCAGCCAGTGGCAATTGGTACCAATGGTTTCCTGGTTCAGACCCGCAAGGGCGGCCTGTACGCAGTTTCAGTAGTTCCACAATGATGTTACCAACGATTGTTCTCGTGGGGCGGCCCAATGTCGGTAAGTCGACATTGTTTAACCGGCTGACTAAAACCCGTGATGCCCTGGTCGCCGATCTGCCAGGTTTAACGCGCGATCGCCACTATGGTCGCGGCGTAGTTGGCAGCAAGCCTTATTTAGTTGTTGATACAGGTGGTTTTGAGCCATTAGTCGATAGCGGCATTCTCAAGGAAATGGCGCGCCAGACATTGCTGGCGATTGATGAAGCCGATGTGGTGATTTTTCTGGTGGATGGCCGCAACGGCCTGGCTCCTCAAGACAAAGTGATTGCGGAGCGGCTACGCAAGAGCCAGCGGCCTATCTTGCTGGCTGTCAACAAAACAGAAGGTATGCAACGCGCAATCGCCAGTGCCGAGTTTCACGAGCTGGGCTTGGGTCATCCCTTGTCGATTTCCTCTGCACACGGCGAAGGTGTCCGTGACCTAGTAGAACTTGCGCTGGAGAACTTTCCTGATCCAGATGAGGAAGAAGAAACCAAGGCTAACCAGGTGCCTAAGGTGGCAATCGTCGGTCGTCCGAATGTGGGGAAATCTACGCTAGTCAATGCCTTATTGGGCGAAGAGCGCGTGATTGCATTCGATCAGCCTGGTACTACTCGTGACTCGATCTATCTGGATTTAGAGCGCAACGGTAAGCATTACACTATTATCGATACTGCCGGTGTGCGTAAGCGTGGCAAAGTATTTGAGGCGGTTGAGAAGTTTTCCGTGATCAAGACCATGCAGGCCATCGAGGAGGCGAATGTTGCCATCTTGGTGGTTGATGCGCAGGAGGGGATTACCGAGCAGGATGCGCATGTATCCGCCTATATCCTGGATAGTGGTCGTGCATTGGTGGTCGCAGTGAATAAGTGGGATGGCCTGGAAGAGGACAAGCGCGAGTGGATCAAGCGAGAAATTGACCGTAAACTGCAGTTCCTTGATTTCGCCAAGTTCCACTATATTTCTGCCTTGCGTAAAAAGGGTTTGGGCGAGTTGTTTGGGTCTGTTGATGGTGCCTATAAAGCTGCCATGGCCAAGCTATCAACTCCGCAGCTCACACGTGTGCTGGAGGATGCCACCATGCAGCACCAGCCGCCGATCAGCAAAGGGATACGTCCCAAGCTGAGGTATGCCCATCAGGGCGGTAGCAACCCGCCTATCGTGGTCATACACGGTAATCATGTGGATGGCATCAAGGAAAGTTACCGACGCTATTTGGCAGGGGTGTTCCGCCAGGCCTTCCAGTTGACAGGTACGCCACTACGCGTGCAGTTCAATCAGGGCAATAATCCTTTTGCCGAGCCAGAAGAACGTAAGCAGGGTGAGGGGATTGTCAGTATGCGCCGACGCAAGACAGCTGAGCGTGCTGCGCTGAATGCGCGCAAGAATGAAGAGCAGGGACGCAAGGTCAAGAAAAAGCCTGGCGTTGTCGCTAATGCCCGGAATGTAAAAAAGCCCTCAATCAAGAAGTAAAGTAATTGATGGGTCTTAATGGCGAGACGTGAAATAATTTGGCCGGGCAATGCCCGGCCAAATTATTTAAACTTTTTGCTTATGTTGCTTAAAACAGGCTTTCCCAGAATTTCCACCAGACGCGTTCGTCTTTGGGGACATTAGCACCTAGCATTGGGCTATTAGGATAGTTTTGTGCCAGCACGCGCTTGGTATCGTCGCGCAAGTCATTCATGCCCATTTCATCATAGGCACTGATCAGAATCACCAAGGCTTCTTCGATGTGTGGGGTGTCAGGGTAGAACTCCATCACGTATTTGCAGCGATTGGCCGCAGCAACATACGCTTGGCGCTTCATGTAGTAACGCGCAACATGCAGTTCATGCTCGGCGAGGGAGTTCACCAGATAGCTCATCCGCAAGGTAGCATCCTTGATATAGCGGCTATTGGGGAAACGATTCACTAGCTCCTTGAGAGCCAGGAACGATTCGCGCAGGGATTTGGGGTCGCGGTCGCTGATTTGCTGTTTGGTGAGTTTTTCTATGATGCCGCGTTCATTGAATGTGGCAAGGCCTTTCATGTAATAGGCGTAGTCTACATTGGGATGGTTTGGGTGTAGCTTGATGAAGCGGTCTGCCGCAGCCATGGTGGCAGCCGGGTCGTTCTTCTTGTAATGTGCATAAATGACTTCGAGCTGTGACTGGGTGGCATAGCGACCATGTGGATAGCGAGATTCAAGAATCTGGAAATACTTGATGGCTTTTTCATAATCGCGGGTGGTCATGTTTTCTGCCGCAGCCGCATATATGCGCTGTACTGGCCAGCCTTTTGTTTCATCCAGTTCTGTTGGAGAGCCGAAAATCGCGCAGCCTGTGAGCCAGAGTACTGCAATTAACGCTAAACTATGCTTCATTTACAAAATCCATGATTAAGGTTGTGGGTGCCGTTTAACACAATGCCGCCGCCTTGATGCGGCGCATAAAGATTGATTATAACCGATGAGCAACACCGCAACGCCTATTACCCTCACAATTACCCAGGAGCTTGGGGGCATGCGTCTCGACCAGGCGCTGCAACGCTTGATGCCCGAACATTCACGTTCGCGCATTCAAGGCTGGATCAAGGATGGCTTGGTCACGATTGCCAATGAAACCCCAACAGCTAAATTCAAGGTCTGGGGAGGGGAGCTGGTGCAGATTACTCCACAAACAGCACCTGAAGCATTGGCATTCGAGCCTGAAAACATCCCGCTGGACGTCGTGTTCGAGGATGAGCATATCTTGGTGATCAACAAGCCTGCCGGCCTGGTAGTACACCCTGCTGCGGGCAATTGGAGCGGTACATTGCTCAATGCCTTGCTTTACCACGCTCCGCAGCTCAAGGATGTACCACGTGCTGGCATCGTGCATAGGCTGGATAAGGATACGAGTGGTTTGTTAGTCGTGGCCAAGACGCTGGCGGCACAAACTAATTTGGTAAGGCAATTGCAGGCACGCACTGTTAAACGGGAGTATCGTACTATCGTTTGGGGCCAAATATGGCGGAATGGCAAGGTCGATCAGCCGATTGGCCGCCATTCGCATGCGCGCACCAAAATGGCAGTGAACCAGATGGGTAAGCCAGCAGTGACGCATTATGAAGTGCTTGATCGTTTTTCCGTACATACCTATATGCGCTGCTTGCTCGAAACGGGCCGTACGCATCAGATCCGCGTGCATATGCAACACCTCAAGGCGCCGATTGTTGGCGATCCGGTCTATGGCATCCGTGGCATATTGCCGCTACGTCATATCTCTGACAATCTCAGGAGCGTGTTGCTCGACTTCAAGCGTCAGGCATTGCATGCTATCCGGCTTGGGTTGAAGCACCCCGCCACTGGTGAGTCCATGGAGTGGCAAGTAGAGCTTGCAGCTGATATGAAGGTGCTACTAGAGGCGATTCGTGCAGAAAATGTGCCGCCAGAAGAGGCAGAAACCTTCTATGTGCATGACGACGAATTCGCCTACGAGTATGACGAAGACGAGGGTGATGACTGGTATGACGACGAGGAGGAAGATGATGCTGAGTGATCGGCATCTGATCATTCCTGATTGGCCTGCACCGCCTAATGTCAGGGCGTTGCAAACAACGCGGCAGGGCGGTATCAGCCAGGCACCTTACAATAGTTTTAATTTGGGCATGCATGTGGCTGATGAGCCACTGGATGTAGCCGCCAACCGTCAGCGTCTGAATCGCTATGTACCTACTGAGCCGGTATGGCTCAATCAAGTGCATGGAATCACTGTGGTGGATGCAAGCACTGCCAGTTGTGTGCCAGATGCCGATGCCGCTTTTGCCCGCACTCGTCATACAGTATGTGCCGTAATGACGGCAGATTGCTTGCCCGTGTTACTGTGCGATAAGGCGGGCACTATTGTGGCTGCGGTGCATGCTGGCTGGCGTAGCCTGCTGGATGGTGTGATAGAGGCTACAGTGCTGGAAATGGGTAAGCCTGGCGATCAGCTTTTGGCCTGGATGGGCCCAGCTATCGGGCCGGATTCATTTGAGGTTGGCGATGAGGTTAGGGAGGCCTTTTTGGCGCGAGACCCTCAGGCTGTAAAAGCCTTTAAGCCGACATCTGCTGGAAAGTGGCTGGGTGATATGTTTATGCTGGGGCGACAGCGTCTGGCGACCATGGGTGTCACCAATATCTATGGCGGTGGCTTATGTACTTATCAAGATGCGGAGCGGTTTTTCTCTTTCCGCCGCGATCAGGCTACAGGCCGAATGGCTAGCCTGATCTGGCTAGAATAACGCTACCATCACCCGCTTATTGTTCTTCCAGTAGCGGAATGCCTTCTCCGCCAGCATAGAACACAATCACGACAGCGGGGCTACTTCCTGTATATCCACGGTGCACAGCATGCACCATTTCGGGGAGCGCTTGCCCCGGACCGAGGCGCATTGTTTCACCAGTGCCTTGCTTTTCTACGGTAATTTCACCAGACAAGATGTAGGCGACATTAGGAATAGGGTTGCTATGCCATGGCAATGAAGTGTTGGCTGGAATGGTAAAGCGCAACACGCTCAACTCTGGCTTGCCGCCAGGGTAATTGGCATAGCCCTTGCCATCCCAAGCCTTGACGGCTCTCAGTACAGGTTCAACTTGCAGTTGTGGCTCAGAGGCCGCAAATACAGTTGTACTGAAAAGGTGAAGTCCTGCAATACAGCACAATGTCCAGAAAGTTTTCATGAGGCACCATTCCTTTCTCACTGATAGCAATGTCATACAGTGCTATTGAAGCAAGGAGCGGGCCAGGGTAAATATTGAACAGTTGCCTAGATATTTTGCCCGATACGCCAGAGTACACCACTGGGATCGTTAAAGACGAAATCCCGCATGCGCCATGGCTGGTCGACCAGTGCAGAGATTTTGCTGCCGTATTTTTCTGCAATGCCGGATTGTTGGATATGGGCATACCATGCTGCGACATCTTCTACCTGTAGATGCATCATGAAGTTGTCAGCATAGGTTTGCACATAGAAGTCTTGCAGCAAGAAAGCGCAATGTTCCACGCAAAAGTAGGCTACACCGCCACCTTCGGAGCGTTTCTCAAAGCCAATATCTTGATAAAACTGCTGGGAAAGCTGGAAATCCTTGGCAGGCACAAAAGTTTTGATTTCAATGGTCTTGAGTGTCATGTTGTGATGTTCGTGGGGTTAATGATGTCGTCGTGCAGCAATCATGGGAGTCCCGCCATCAGGGTGATTAAGCAATACACACGGTAGATCGAAACAGGCTTCTACCATGGCGGGAGTCATGATGGCTTCCACCCGGTCAATCGCTTGTAGGCGACCATCGCGCAGTAGCGCAATACGGTCAGCATACTGCGCTGCGAGATTGAGATCATGCACGATAGCGATCACAGCCACATCACCTTTGTCTGCCCATTTACGCGCGATATTGAGGATGCGATGCTGTTGACGAGGGTCAAGTGCCGCAGTGGGCTCGTCAAGCAATAGCAGTCTAGGACCTGCACCAGCTTCCCATATCTGTGCCAATATGCGTGCCATTTGCACTCTCGCTTGTTCGCCGCCTGAGAGGGTGGTGTAAACCTGTTCGGCCAAGTGTGTTGCATCTACCTCTTGCATGGCAGCCATAGCAATCTGGTAATCCTGTGGTCGATTTGCACCTTGATGGTGCGGATGACGCCCCAAGAGAATGATTTCCAGGGCGGTGTAAGCAAAGCCGACTTCTGCGTGTTGTTGCATGAGTGCGCGCTGGCGTGCGAGCTTGAGCAGGTTCCATTCCGAGAGGCGCTGATTGTCCCAGGTCACTTCACCATGCGTGGGTTTCAATTCTCCGGACAGCAGACGAATCAATGAGCTCTTGCCAGCGCCATTGGGGCCACAGATCGCGACGAGCTCACCCGGGACAATCGTAAAGTTGATGTCCTGTAACAAGGTTTTGCTGCCGATATTAAGCCCAGTGTTGATGACCTTCAGCATGAGAGATGCTCCTATAATCCGATCTTGCGGCGCATCCGGAACAGCAAGGCCAGGAAGAAGGGCACGCCGAGCAGGGCCGTAATGATGCCGACGGGAACTTCTGTTGGCACGGCAATAGTACGTGCCAACAGATCTGACAATAATACGAGGATGGCACCTACCAGTGCCGAGGCCGGCATTACCAGCCGCTGATCTGGGCCAATCGCGAGTCTGACCAAGTGAGGGGCAACCAGGCCAATAAAGCCAATGATGCCAGTGACCGATACTGCTGCACCTACCGCCAGTGCAATCGCCGCAATACACACTTGATTGAGGCGGCGAACGGAAACCCCGAGTAGACTGGCTTGAACCTCGCCAAGCGCCAATGTATTGAGCGCGCTAGATTGTCTGAGCAGTATCAGGACAGCACTGCCACTTAGGCATGCCACCATCGTGACCATAGGCCAAGTAGCCGCGCCCAGGCTACCTAGGGACCAGAAATTGAGCGAGCGCATTTGCAAGTCCGAAGCGATGAATGTCATCAAGCCGATCAGCGCACCGCACAATGAACCAATCGCAATACCTGCCAACAGCATCAAGGCAATCGAGGTACGCCCCTGGCGCGTTGAAATGACGAAAATCAGGATGGTGGCAAGCAGGCTACCGATGAAGGCGAAGATGGGGAGGGCAAACTCGCCAATCACATTGTGCAATGCAGGCATCCAAGTGCCGCCTAGTACGATGGCAAGTGCTGCAAACAGGGCTGCGCCTCCCGATACGCCAACCAGGCCAGGCTCTGCCAATGGGTTGCGCAGCAAGGCCTGCATTGCTGCACCCGATACCGCGAGCGCTGCACCAGTGAGCACACCCAGGGCCAGGCGGGGCAGGCGGATATTCCACAGTACCATGGCTTGTTGCATGTGCTCTTGCGGGATGGATTGCCAACCGGAAGAGCCTGGCGGGATCAATAGCAGTTTGATGACATGGGCTGGGGCAATACTCACTGCACCTATCCCTGCTGCCAATATAACCAGCAGACACAACGTCAGGCCCAGTGCAATCAGGACACGGCTGCGTAGCTGCAGGCTGCGACTAGCTGGCAAAACCAAGGGTAGGGTAGAGGCTGCCTTGCTCATTGCTTACGGATGGCTTGCCCTAGCTCAACAAGTGCAGCTGGCAGGCGTGGGGTAAAGCCAAGAATATATTGTGTATCCATGCTGACAATCCGATTGTGTTTGCCTGCAGGCGTCATGCCGATGCCAGGGGTTTTTAGAAAACCACTTAATCCGCCGCTGGCTTCCAGGCCTTCACTGGTGGTGATAATGACATCAGGGGCGGCAGCCACCAAAGCCTCAGCGGTAAGAGGGCGATAGCCTTTGTATTGTCCGGTGACGACATTTTCGGCATGCACCAGCTTCATGACTGCGGAGGCCGCTGTTTCATCACCAGCGACTTGAGCACCGCGTCCGGCATTATTCATGACGAATAACACTCTTGGTTTACCAGGTAACTTCGCAAGTTTGGCCTCTGCGTCTTTCCAGGCTACTTCAAATTGCTTGGCAACTTGCTCCGTATTGGCTGCCCCTAATTGTTGGCCTACAGTACGAATATCAGCGGCGACTTGCTGTGGAGTATGGGCGGACTCTGGTAACTGTAATACCTTGACTCCTGCATTACGTACTTGTTCAATCACATTGCGTGGTCCTGCGCCAGCTTCAGCGATGATCAATGTTGCTCCAGTGGAAACCAGGCCTTCTGCAGATAAGGTGCGCATATAGCCCACCTTGGGCTTGCGGGCCGCTTCCTCCGGATAGGCGCTGGTGATGTCATTGGCAATCACTTCATTACCTTTGCCTAGGGCATAGACAATTTCTGTGACAGCACCGCCTACTGTCAGCAGCTTTTCTGCTGCAAGAGCCGGATAGCTGCCTAGCAATAAGCTGGTAGCTAACAGGAAGGTACGTATGTTCATCATCTTCCTTTTATGCCTGGGATGGCAATTGCGCGACGATATGGCGCCATGCCTCAAGCTCGGGCTTACCAGGCTTACGCTCACCAAAGAACTGCGCCATGATCTCGCCATGTTGATCAAACACTTCCAGTGAAGTTACAACCCCGTCGACAGTAGGTTTCTTGACGACCCAGGTTTCTACAATCAAGTCGGTGCGCAGATGCAGGTTAAAAGTCTCGTCCAGCACGTTGATCCAGGGGCCGAGTTCCTTAACATTCTTGATCGGCCCGGTATGGATCTGGATATTGCCCGGATTGCCGACAAAGCACATGATGCTGGTGCCATCTGCGGCGGCAGCTTCTAACATTTGCTTGGTTGCATTGTTATCTACCTTATATGCATGGCCTTCAGGCGCCAAACGTAAACCTTGGGTGCGGCCAACGCCGAACTTGCGTAACAGCATGAAGAAATCGTGCGTATCCTTCATGGCGAGCCACGCAGCCTTAAAGCTTTCTTGATCAATTTCACTGTCAGGTTTCAAGCTTGAGATAGGTTTTGCCGCTTCAATTTCCTGACCGGGTGACTGGTCATCGCTGCGATATTTTTGCACTAGCTCATGCCAGCCATCGATATGACTGAAATCCTTGAGGTGAATCTTGTGAACGGCAGTGCCTGTGGCATCATAGAATTGCAGGCTACGTTGCGCACCTTTTTCTGATTCTTCGGTTACCGCGTAACCATGCTTCCACTGCGAGTAGAAAATGCGTAGGTCAATATCCGGGCCAACTACCAACCCCAGGTGATCGTATGAGACATTCTCATATTTCCCGATTTTTTCATGGACAGTACTTTCATTACGGGTCAACGCCATGACGCGGCCTAGCTTGGGCACATCAGCAATAATCTCGTGAAATGGACCTTTCAGACGTATGGCTTCCCGACCAATTGCATTGGCAATCGCTTGGCCTTCACTGATGCCGATGGCATGGGCGGCTTCACGATTACGTAGTTTTTGTTCCTTCTTCGCTGTGTGGAACGCGTGGTATTGCTGCTCAGGTGTAGCGAGTTGATTCATGTCTTTTCCTCGTTAGCGCTGGTTAAAGAGATATTAGGGTGATTAGTAAATAAATTCTGCATAAAACTTGATATTGCGACCTGGGGCTACCAGGCCAAGCTGTCCGGCGAAGCCACCATCCAGGTTGTAATACTTGTCTGCCAGGTTTTCACCTACCAGTCTGAAGTTCATGTGTTTATTGGGTGCCCAACGTATACCCGCATTGAATAATTCATAGCCAGACTGTACCTCCACACCTGAGGTTGGGCCGGGAATATCCGCGGAATAATAGCGATCCTGTACATGACGGTAATTCAGGTTGACATCCCAATTCTCTCCAAGCTTGCTGCCCAGTACCAGATTAAAGCTGTTGCCAGGAATGGTGTAGAGATGATTAGACACCTTGGCGTTGAAATAATAAATCTTGCCATTCATGCGTGAGTAACTTGCTTGCATATAGAAGTGACGGTAATACAGGCTGTTCTCGAATTCAAAGCCATTGCGTATTTCCATGGAGTCCTGCAAGCCGCTTTCCTGAATCAGGTTACTGGTGTGGCTATGGAAAAAGGTACCCTTGGAATGCAGCTCTATTGCCTGGCCAAATAAATTGGGGGTGGTATAGCTGAGGCCAGCTTCGGTATTTTCCACGCGTTGGGTTTTGTAGATGCTATCGCAGGAACTACCATCGGTTGGGCAGGAGCTGGTGCTTTGCAGCTTGCGTGTACTATCGCGGCCACTATTGGCCCATAGCACACTAATAGGCACAACGCGGAAACCTTGCGCATAATGAGTGAATAAGGTCACGGTGCGCGGTATGGCTTCGAACGTCAGGCCCAGATTGAATATTTCCTCTCGCAGATTGACCTCGGCTGCCTGGTTAGCTGCTTCCAGCATCTCCTTGGTTTCGCCGGTGGCCTTGAGGGTTATGAAGTCACGACGGTAGCCAGGCGTGATGGTTAACTGTTTGTAGCGGAATTCTGGCTGAATATAAAAAGAGTTTGTAGTCTGGGTGCCGGTAGCGGGCTCCTGAGAGACCGAGGTGGAAGCAGGATTGCCAAAACTGCGTTCCAGATCGCGCTCCTGCTTGAAGTATTGTAGGCCAGTCAGCAAGGAAATCTTAATGTCTTTGCTTTCATAAACACGAGCAATGTTGGCAATGTCTAGATTCTTGTTTTTGAAATTGTAGGCATCCAGTCTGTCTCCACGGCAACGACTCGCAGAGAGTGCAGGTGATAGAGGGAGGTTGGTGCTATTGCTATACGCCGTATAGCCTATGCAGTGGGAGGCGGGATGGTTGGTATTCCCTATCCAGCCAAAAGGCAGGGTCTCATCCTGCTTAGTATGGCCTATGCCCAGCGTCGCTTTGAGATTGATCCAACGATTATCTGGGGTGAACTGTATGGTCTGGGCAATGGTTTCTTCATCAATCGCGCGCAATACATAAGGGCTACTAGTGAATAGCGAGGCTGTGACGGTATCGTACAGTTGTACAGTCGGACTTTGCACTAGCTTGCTTAGTGATGTCGAAATGCGCAATGAGTCTATTGGAATGATCGTGAACTTGTAGAGTTCGGCCACCGTACCTACCTGCGAGTTGGCAAGTTTTTCACCGTCACCCTGTGTGATGTCGTTGGATTGGCGGTTGGTATAGCTATAAAGCAAATCTATGCGCTCATGGGGACGGGCATAAGCGATATATGAGCGCAGGTATTCATCATTGTTATTGCCATAACCGAACTTAACTCTGCCCCCCACGGTTTGGCCAGGAAGCAAAAAGTCTTCAGCATCCTTGGTCACTGTCTTGACGGCGCCACCGAGAAAACCAGAATTAGTGCTGATTTGTGGTCCACGGCTGATCTCTATGGATTTCAGCAGGTCAGGCTCGATATAAGTGCCCTTGGAGCGATACTTGTCGTAGTTCTTGATCACGCCATCGACTGATACAGCAACATCGGTTTCGGTATAACCGCGGATATTAAAAGCCATGCCATTCAGCCTGGGCCCGCCAGCGATATTGACTCCAGGTGTACCGCGCACAGCATCGAAGACATTGGAGACCTGCATGCGCTCAAGGTCTTCTGAAGTGAGTTTGGTAATCGATTGTGTGGGATTGACACGCTCTTCGCGAATACGGCTACTGCGCACACTGACCTCAGGCAAGGTGCTGACGGCAGTGTTAGGATTTTGGCTGGGCTTAGTCACAGCTGCAGCGGGAGGCTGTTGATCCTCCTGATCGTCGGCATCAGCCCAGGCAACTGATTGCGAAAATATCATTGCTAATGCCATGACGAGGCGATGATAAGCGCTACGAGGTCTGGCATTGGTTATCATGACTTGGAAAGGCACCGAAAAAGAAACAGAACCCGGCATGCAGTTTTCTACATGCCGGTGTAATCAACTACTTGAGGTATTACGCTTGCTTGCGGGCACGGCGACCAGCAGCACCCAAGATGCCCAGGCCCAGCGCCAGCATGGCATAGCTGCTTGGCTCAGGCACTGCAGCGACAGCCACGGTAGCCAGAGCTACCTGATCAATCAGGATGTGCGCAGTCGCGGCCTGGAATTGGAATGTGTAAAGGTCAGCACCTATCACGTCTTTCCATACCCAATACAGTTCCTGCTCAGAGCCTGCGCCAAGATCGGCGGCAGCGGAGTAAGCCAGCACGCTGCTCGCAGTCACACCATTCAAGGTAGCGGTGCTGACCAGAGGGTTACCTTGGGTAGCAACACGCAGATACACATCAAACAGGCCTGCGGTGCCAGCTAGGGTGCCAGTCACGGTAGGAATGCTATTGAAAGTGTAGATGTTGTTGTCAAACAGGAAACCACCTGCGGGGGAGAGGCTGATGGTGCCAGCGCCGGCTTCTGGAGTGTTGTCAAAAGTGGCACTGCTGAAAGTGTTCCATTCTGCATATTGGGCCAGAGTACTGGAACCCCAAGGTGTGGCGGAATCCCATACATCGCCTGCCGCCATGGCTGAGCTGCTGAAGAGGATAGAAGCTGAAAGAGCGATCAAAGAGAGCTTGTTGTTCATGGTAAATGCCTAATTTTCGTTAAAGAGAGTTTGTTAAACGCGATTGCGGCGAGCGGCAAAACCGATCAGACCCAGGCCGAGAGCGAGCATGCCGTAGCTGCTTGGTTCAGGTACCGCAGTGACTACAGCTAATGCCAGCTGATCTAGGCTCAAGTGGGTTTCTGCAGCCTTGAAGTTAAAGACATATAGGCTGGCGGCACTGACATCGCTCCACTTCCAGTAGACTTCCTGTTCGACACCACGACCAGAGGAGAGATAAGTCTCAACAACCGTGGCGGCTACGCCATTAAGAGTGGCAGTAGTGTTCAGTAGCGTGCCGGTGGTTGCAGCGCGCAGATAGACATCAAAAACACCTGTGGCGCTGGTGCCGAGCAGGGTCGCGATAAAGTTGCTGGTGCCAGAGGCGTTGTAAATATTCTTCGTGCTGGTCAGGCTTGCAGTCGTGCTGGTTTCGGTCAAGCTTGCGCCTGTGCCGAACTCTGCTGTTGCATTGTGGAATGAGGAACTGAAGTTATCCCAGGCCGCAAATTGGGAAATCAGGGAGCTATCCCAAGGTGTTGCAGAATCCCAAACGTTGGCAGTGGCGAAGGCGGATGTGGCAAAAGTGGTGCTTGCTGCCAAAGCAATGGCAGAAAGTTTTGTCGACAATGTCATGATGGTATTACCCCGATAGAAATAGAAAGTACCAGCCCGCTATGAGCGCGGGCCAGTACATTGGTGTTGCTTGTTTTGCTTTGATTGATTAAGCGTTGTTCTTGCGGGAGCGACGACCAGTAAAAGCAAGCATACCCAGGCCAAGCGCCAGCATGCCGTAGGTGCTTGGTTCAGGAACGGCAGCTACCGCAACAGTCGCCAGTGCTAGTTGATCTAGGCTGGTATGGGCTGTAAGGTCTGTCCATGTGAAGGTGTACAAGTCAGCGCCAGTTACGTTGTTCCACACGAAGTAGAACTCACGCTCGGAATCTTCCAGGCCAAATTGCGTACCGTTGTATTCATAGAATGTTTGTACTGCAGTAGCAGCAACGCCATTTAGGTAAGCGCTGGTAGAAGGAGCAAGCCCCAGCGTTGCTACTCGTAGATAAACATCAAATACACCACCAGTTGTGCCAGTCAGCGTGGCTGTGTAGGCAGTGGCATTTTCACGGAAGCTGTAGATGTTGTTGGTGGAGGTAACAATAGGGGAGCCAACTGCGGTCAGTACGCCGTCAGTCTCACCAGCTACGTCAGGGGAGGAGGCAGTGTAGTTGGAAACGTAATTGTTGCCGACGTTTGGTTGTGGGCCAGTGCGGGTCAAGGACTCGAAAAAGTTCCATTCTGCATAGTCGGTCAGTGTTGCGCTGCCCCAGGGAGTAGAAGCACTATCCCATTGGTCTTGGGCTGCGAATGCAGCGGAACTGAAGGCTAGGCCAACAACGAGAGCTAAAGCTGAAGTTTTCATGATTAAACCTTTTTCAGGTAGGTGCTGTTTATCCCTTCCTCTTGAAGGTGATGGCACCTTATTCAACATTTAGGCTCACGGACCCACACCGTTGAGCATTCAATGGCCACTCACCCTATGAACGGGGGCGACCAAAATCCAATTCAAATAACTGGTTGTTGTGATGTGTTGCTTTGTTCCGGCTCATTGCTGGCAGGCTGAAAATCCACTACAAAGCGGTACTGCTTGCCACAATCAATGATGATTTCTTTTTGTCCGCGACGTAGCAGACGTATATCGACCTTGAGGCTACCAAAGCCATCATGCTCAACCAACTCGTCTAGTAGGTTGATTAAGCAGGTTTTAACAGGGGCTTTCGGTGGCAACATGATTCAATATCTGCAAGATGACAATAAGGTATTGCATTTAAATATTAAGGTTAATAATAACAATTATTATTAACGATTGCAATATTGGGCGTAGGAATATTGATTTTTATTTGTATTGTTTGGTAAAGATAAAACAATTTCCTCCAGCAGAAACAGGCACCTATCCCGTATAATTCTCGGCTATGCCGATATTGCTACTTATTGTTCTGGTTTGTGTCGCTGGCGGGCTATTAAGCGTGTTGGCAGCTGCATTTTTTGCCTTGAAGGCTAAAGCCGCTTGGGTGCCAATGCTGATTAGTTATGCGATAGGCGCATTGCTGGGGGCTGTTTTCCTGGAGATTCTGCCTCATGCATTTCAGATTGCTAGCAGTCTTGAGGTCATGTCTGCCACAGTGCTGTTGGGTATCTTGCTGTTTTTTATGCTGGAAAAACTAGTGCTATGGCGACATTGCCATGGCGATACATGCGAGGTGCATGCGGCAGAGGTAGAGCATCACCATCATGGTGAGCATGATCATGGGCGTAGCGGGATGATGATCATGATCGGCGATACTTTTCATAATTTTGTCGATGGCATATTGATCGCTGCCGCGTTTTTGGTGGATGTACGTCTAGGGTTCGTGACGGCCGTTGCTATTATTGCGCACGAGATTCCTCAGGAAGTTGGAGATTTTCTCATCTTGTTACATTCCGGTTATAGCAAGCAGCAGGCGTTGCTGTTCAATTTGGTTTCAAGTATGGCGACCTTGGTGGGCGGTGTCGGTGCTTATTTTGCACTTGGGATGTTGCAGGAGTGGATTCCTACCATTCTTGGTCTGGCCGCTGCCAGTATGATTTATGTCGCAGTCGCGGATTTGATCCCGGGGTTGCACAAGCGAACAGAGTTGCGCGCTACCTTGCAGCAGGTGTGCCTCATCGGCCTCGGTATCGCTTCCATATGGATGGCCGGCGAATTGGTGCACTGATTTGAAATGCTTTTTAAAGCATGCTTTCTATTTAATGTTAACTAAACTGAATTGATATATGAGTTTGCAAAGTCCAAAAGTTGGTTTTGTGTCCTTGGGATGTCCCAAGGCATCTTCTGATTCTGAGCGTATCCTGACCCAGTTGCGGGCTGAGGGTTATGCAATTTCTGGTAGTTATGATGACGCAGACTTGGTGGTGGTGAACACCTGCGGGTTTATTGATAGCGCTGTCGAAGAGTCGTTAGATGCGATTGGCGAGGCCCTAGCTGAAAATGGCAAGGTGATTGTAACGGGTTGTTTGGGAGCCAAGAGTGATGTGGTTAAGGCTGCACACCCTGGAGTGCTTGCGGTGACAGGACCTCATGCCCTGGAAGAGGTGATGACGGCTGTGCATGCCAATTTGCCCAAGCTGCATGATCCTTACACTGACTTGGTGCCGCCACAAGGGATTCGTCTGACACCTCAGCATTATGCATATCTCAAGATTTCAGAGGGCTGTAATCATCGCTGTAGTTTCTGCATTATTCCCTCCATGCGTGGTGACTTGGTTAGCCGCCCGATTGGCGATGTGATGACCGAAGCGGAAAATCTCGTCAATGCTGGTGTGGCTGAGCTGTTGGTAATTTCGCAAGATACTAGTGCTTATGGCGTGGATGTGAAGTATCGCACTGGTTTTTGGAATGGCCGGCCGGTCAAGACCCGGATGACCGAACTGGCGCGTGCATTAGGTGACTTGGGTGTTTGGGTGCGTATGCATTATGTTTATCCCTATCCTCACGTGGATGAAATCATCCCGTTGATGGCCGATGGCTTGATCCTGCCTTATCTGGATGTGCCGTTACAGCATTCCAGCCCGCGTATTCTTAAGGCCATGAAGCGTCCAGCCAGCAGCGAAAATAACTTGGCGCGCATCAAGGCGTGGCGCGAGATTTGTCCTGACATCACTATTCGCAGCACGTTCATCGTTGGATTCCCCGGTGAAACAGAAGATGACTTCGAACACTTGCTTGAGTTCTTGCAGGAAGCGCAGCTGGATCGCGTCGGATGCTTTGCGTATTCTGCGGTAGATGGTGCTGCAGCTAATGCGCTGGATCATCATGTACCTGAATCTTTGAAGCAGGAGCGTTTGGCGCGCTTCATGGAGGTTCAGGAAGCGATTAGTGCAGAAAAGCAGAAGAGCAAAATTGGGCGTATCGAAACGGTATTGATTGATGAGGTCAATGGCGATGAGGCGATTGGCCGTACTGCAGCAGATGCGCCCGAGATAGATGGGGTAGTTTATCTTTCCGGTGCGGATGGATTGCAGCCAGGTGACTTGGTTGAAGCGCAGATCATGAGTTCAGATGGTCATGATCTGTGGGCGTCACCCCCAGTGCGAGATTAAAGTGGTATGAGGGGAAACGTGCCTGGTTTAATTGAATAAGTCAGGCATGATGGGAGCAGGGCGTTCGGAATCTGCCCTCTCTTCAAGAAAATCCAGTGTAAGAGGGCAGCGTGTAGGGTTACGCATGGATTTACGCTTCTTGCCTGTGACCTGCATATTCACGTATGGGGTCTGGCTAATTCGCACATAGCCCGAAGCTTGCAGTTTGGCTGGCGTAGTCTCAAATAGACTGAGCGGATTATCTATGTTCTGCAAAGTGATGGATTGCTTGCCAACCTTCAGCACGTTATACATGACAAACTTGCTGCCCGTTTGCTTGCCATAAATTTCGCCAGCGTGAATGTCCAAGATATTTCCTTCCCAATACTTTTTTAATCATATCGTTATGGGATGGACTTTACAAGGTGCTTGAATCAGATTTGCGGTCGAAGAATTCGACGCAGGCGGATATGTTGCTTGATATGTTCTATGGCTTGATCACGATACCCTAGATTGGAGTTGTCTTTGATCCAAAGGTGAATCAGCCCTCCAAAAAAAAGATGAGTATCCATTGCAAGTGCAGAAGGAGAAATATCTGGGTGAATCAGGCCTTTTTGTTGTGCCTTCTCATAAAGTAGCTGCGTTTTTTCGATGAATATTTGGCAATTGATCAGCAGTTGCTGTAGTACATCGTTGAATTCATCTACATATTCGCATTTTGCCATCATGATTTCATAAGTTTGGCGGGTGGAGTCACTTTGCTGTAGCGTACTAATGGTGTTGCAAAAATACTGTTCCATGGATGTTAGCGGGTCTTCCCTCTGATCATCTAGTACGGCCGCATTCATTTGTTCAATGAAGGGCAGCATTGCTTGATCGCGCATGGCATGAAACAGTTCAATTTTATTGGCAAAGTGCCAGTAAACTGCGCCGCGGGTAACTTGGGCATGTGTGGCGATTTGCTCCATCGTGGTGTGGCTGACGCCACGTTTCGCAAAAACTTCACGGGCCGCAGTAATAATCCGCTGACGGGTGAGTTCAGCATCCTCTTTGGTTTTACGTGCCATGTGCTTAAGATATCCCTAACATCAAAATAGTTTTACATACAAACATGATTGTATATAATATACATTCGTTGATGAATGTAAGCAAGTAATTTGTTTATAAGACATGGAGTTATAAATGAGGGTGCGCGTGATGAGTCAAGATCATACCAATACAACAAGATTTGATTTCAATAAAAAAATCCTGCTTGCCGTGATGGCGGCTTGTACGTTGGCATCCTGTAGCAAGGGTGAGCAACAAGCGGCGCAGGCGGGGCCTCAGGCATTGCCTGTCAGTGTTGTCGAATTACAGCCTGCCAGTGTGCCTGTTTCTGCTGAGGCGGTGGCGCAGACAGAAGGTGCGCGTGAAGTGGAGATTCGCCCTCGCGTGGGAGGAATTTTGCTGAAGCGTTTATATGAAGAGGGCTCCTCCGTAAAAGAAGGGCAAGTATTGTTTCAGATTGATCCTGAACCATATCAGATCGCGTTGGAGCAAGCCAAAGGGCAGTTAGCCCAGGCTCAAGCGAGAATCGCCCAGACTCAGCGCGAGGCTGGGCGACTGAAGGGCTTGTTGGAATCCAACTCCATCAGCCAGCGTGAGTATGACAATGCGACTTCAGATAACGATGTAGCCAAGGCTTCTTTGGTGCAGGCGCAAGCCAGTGTGCGAGAAGCAGAGTTGAATCTTTCATACACCAAGGTCACAGCACCTGTCGGTGGGGTTTCAGGTCGCTTCCAGTTTTCTGAAGGTGCATTGGTTTCAGCCAACAGTAGTTTGCTCACTACAGTCGTGCAATTATCCCCAATCTGGGTACGGTTCAGTCTTTCTGATAATGAAATCCAGCAGCTTGGTGGCCCTGTGACTGAAAAAACGGTCAAGAAGATTAGTTTGAAACTGCCGGATGGCTCCGAGTATGGCGAAGCTGGGAAGTTGAATTTTGCTTCTAGCCAGATTGATCCTGCCTTGGGTACACAACAGTTGCGTGCAACATTTGCAAATGCAGATAAAAAGCTGCTGCCTGGTCAGTTTGTGCGTGCCAAAGTCGTTGTTGGGGAGCGTGATGGCGTTTTCCTGGTGCCGCAAGTTGCTGTCATGAATTCTCAGCAGGGTCGTTTTGTGTATGTGTTGGATGAGAGTAATCACGCTACCGTGCGTCCTGTAGTCACAGGTGACTGGATGGGGCGTGATTGGGTGATTCTCAAGGGCTTGAATGCAGGTGAGAAGGTGGTGGTGGATAACCTGATCAAGATCCGCCCTGGTGCTCCATTGCAGCCTCATCCTGCTGCTGGCCCGCAAGACGCTGCTACAGGGAACGCTGAGCCACAGAAGTCCGCAGCCAATACCAGCCGTAAGTTGGCGTAAGCGAGAACAATCATGACGAGATTTTTTATCACGAGGCCGATTTTTGCATCGGTTGTATCGATCATTATTGTGCTGGCTGGGTTAGCTGCGGCTTTCCAGTTGCCAATCGCACAATATCCACAAATTGCGCCGCCGACGGTAATTGTGACGGCAACTTATCCTGGAGCTAGTGCTGAAACGCTGGCCAAGACAGTTGCAGCGCCGATTGAAGAACAGTTAAGCGGTGTGGAAGGCTTGCTGTACTACCAATCCAGTGCTGACTCTAGTGGCACATTGACAATTACCGTCACATTTGAGACTGGTACGGATGTCAATCAAGCGACTTTCAACGTCAGTAACCGCGTCAATATTGCGACGCCGCGACTGCCGGAAGATGTACGTAGGACTGGCTTGATTGTGCAGAAGCGCTCTAATGACATCTTGATGGCATTGATGTTGGTTTCACCTAATAAGACCTATGATCCGCTTTATCTCAGTAACTACGTTACGCTGAATGTGCTGGATGAGCTCAAGCGTATCAAGGGTGTGGGTGATGCTACAGTGTTTGGCACCCAGGATTACTCCATGCGTGTTTGGTTGCGTCCAGACCGCATGGCTCAGCTCGGTGTTACTACCAGTGATATTGCTGCGGCCATTGCAGCGCAGAATGCGCAGTATGCCGCTGGCCGCATAGGTCAGGACCCCGCGCCGGATGATCAGCAAATTGTTTACACGGTCACTGCAAAAGGGCGTTTGATTGATCCTGAACAGTTTGCCAATATTATCGTCAAGGCCAATGGTCCGCGCGGTGTGCTATATCTCAAGGATGTGGCTAGGATTGAGCTGGGTGCACAGAACTACAATATCCGTACGACTCTGCAAGGTCAGCCTGGTGTGGGTATTCCGGTATTCCTGCAAACGGGAGCCAATGCGCTGGAGACTGCTGAAGCGATCAAGGCCAAGATGGAGGAATTGAAGCAGCGTTTCCCTGAGGATATTGATTACCGCATCCCTTATGACACCAGCGATTTCGTCAAGGCTTCGATTGGCGAAGTAGTACATACCTTGGCTGAGGCTATGGTGCTGGTAGTGCTGGTGGTATTTGTGTTCCTGCAAAGCTGGCGTGCTACTTTGATTCCGATTATTGCGGTGCCTATTTCCTTGGTTGGCACATTTGCGGGGTTATGGCTGTTTGGTTTTTCTATCAATACCCTGACTTTGTTTGCCATGGTGCTGGCGATTGGTATCGTGGTTGATGATGCGATTGTGGTACTGGAAAATGTTGAGCGCCTGATGAGTCAAGAAAAGCTCTCGCCATTGAATGCTGCAATCAAGTCGATGGAGCAGGTATCCAGTGCCGTGGTAGCGATTGTACTGGTACTGTGCGCGGTATTTATCCCAGTTGCGTTCATGGGCGGTATTGCCGGTGAGTTGTATCGCCAGTTTGCCGTGACTGTGGCGGTGGCGGTTGTGATTTCTGGTGTGGTCGCGTTGACATTGACGCCAGCGCTTTGTGCAATCCTGCTCAAGCATGTCCATGGCGAATCCAAGTTCTTTAAACCATTTAATCGTGGCTTCGATAAGTTGACCAACTTCTACACTTCTGTTGTTGGATTAACCTTGAGGCACCGTATCATAGGCGCGCTGGTGTTTGCTGGCATTATTGCTGCCGGGATTTACTTGTTCCGTGTCGTGCCAACTAGCTTTGTTCCGCCTGAAGATCAAGGCTATGTGGTGACAGCCGCGATCATGCCGGATGGTGCAAGCCTGACACGTACCAGCAACACTATGGAGAATGTGCGCAAGACGATCGCCGAAGATCCTGCAGTTGCCAGCCAGTTCGTCATCAATGGTTTTGACCTTATTGGTGGTGGCAATAAGACGAGTGCAGCGACGATGTTTGTGCGGTTGAAAGATTGGGATGAGCGCACGACGACTGCCGAGCAGATCGTGCAACGCTTGTTTGGCATCGGCATGATGCAGCCAGACGGCATGGCCATTGCGTTTAATCCTCCAGCCATTCGTGGTCTGGGTAGCTCCGGTAGCATGGAAATGTACGTGCAGAGTCGTGAAGATACTAATCCGCAGCATCTTGCCGAAGTGGTCAATAGTTTTATTGATGCCTTGCGCAAAGAGCCGCGTCTGGCTGGTATCAATACTTTCTTCCGCCCGACCGTGCCGCAACTGCTGATTGAAGTGGATGAGGCCAAGGCTTTGTCTCTGGGTGTGCCGATTGCAGATGTTTATGCGACGTTGCAAAGCACCATGGGTACTTTGTATGTCAATGACTTCAATCGCTCTGGTCGTACTTATCGTGTGCAATTGCAGGCGGAGCCAGCCTATCGCATGAAGCCAGAAGATATTGGCCGGGTTTATGTGCGGTCAGCACAGGGTGAAATGATCCCGATGTCAGCCTTGAGCAAGGTGCAAGAAGTGATTGGTGCCGAGCAGTTGGAACGCTACCAAGGCTTGTTGGCTGCCAAGGTGATGGGCGGCGGTGCTTATGGTGTCAGCTCGGGCGATGCGATTAAGTTGATTGAGCAGGTCGCCAAGCAGACCTTGCCAGATGGCTATCAGCTTTCGTGGACTAGCCAGGCCTATCAGGAAAAGCTCACTGGCAATGCCGCTATCTTTGCCTTCAGCTTTGCCATCATCATGGTATTCCTGATTCTGGCTGCTCAGTTTGAAACCTGGGCCTTACCTTTGGCTGTCATCATGGCTGTACCATTTGCCTTGGTTGGTGCTTTGCTGGCCGTGATGTTCCGTGGCATGCCCAATGATATTTATTTTCAGATTGGGTTGGTGACATTGGTGGGTCTTGCCGCGAAAAACGCCATTCTGATCGTTGAGTTTGCGAGCCAGAAGCTGGAAGAGGGCTTGCCAATCAAGCAGGCTGCGATTGAAGCCGCACGCTTGCGCTTCCGTCCAATTGTCATGACGTCCATGGCATTTGTATTGGGTATTGTTCCCTTGGTAATTGCAACAGGGGCAGGCGCTGCCGCCCGTCGTTCAATGGGTACAGGCGTCTTTGGTGGCATGTTGTTGGCTACTTTTATTGCCACCATCTTTATCCCGATGTTCTTTACCTGGTTGTCTGGGCAGACCAGCAGCCGTGTGCATCACGATGATCAAAAGGAAACAGCATGATGATGCGTCATAACTTAATTTATGCTGCTGTAGCATTGGCCTTATCTGGGTGTATGGTCGGGCCAGATTACCATCGACCTGAGACGAAGCTGCCAGCGCATTTTAATGTTGCTGAAGCTACGCAGACAGAGGGGCAGGCTGCATTAAATCTGGATAAATGGTGGGAAACTTTCCAGGATCCAGTTCTGAATGGGTTAATGGATAAGGCTTTTGCCGATAACCTGGATATTGCCCAGGCAGTCGCACGCATAGAAGAGGCCGATGCTGCGATGCGTGAAGCGGGGGCTGCCCTGTTTCCTGAGGTGACCCTGAGTGGAAATGGCGTGCGCCAGAAAGTCACACAAACTGGAGCTTTTCCTCTGCCATCCCATGTACCAGCTCTCCGTGAAAACTATAACTTGCAATTGGGAACCAATTTCGAGCTAGATTTCTGGGGTAGGTTACGCCGTGCACGTGAAGCGGCACGTGCCCAGGCCTTGGGTACTTACTTTGCCAAGGATACGGTGAGCTTGTCACTATCAGGGCTGGTCGCCAGTAATTATCTCTTATTGCGCAGTCTGGAAGCGCAGATTGCCGTGTCTCGGGATAGCCTGAAAAGCCGTGAGGAAAGCCTGGCGTTGACCAAGCGCAGGTTGGAAGGCGGCGTGGCATCCATTCTCGATGTGCACCAGGCAGATGTTGCCAATTCCAACTTGGTGGCGCAAATTGCAGATCTGGTGCGTCAGCGCGAAATTGTGCAGCACCAGTTGGCTGTGCTGACTGGTGATCTTGAGCTCAAGGTGCCAGAGGGCGCTGATATACATCAATTACCAGCACCTCCCGTGCCACCAGCAAATTTGCCTTCCAGCTTGTTGGAAGCGCGGCCTGATATCCGGCAGGCCGAGCAAACCTTGATTTCTGAGAATGCCCAGATTGGTGTTGCCAAGGCTGCTTTGTTCCCAACCATCAGCCTGACAGCAACCTATGGTGGTGAAAGCGCAGCCTTGAATGAAATCATGCACGCACCATCACGTATCTGGTCTGCCGGTCTGGGCTTGAGTTTGCCCATTTTTAATGCTGGCAGATTGTCCGCCCGGGTTGACCAGGCAACTGCAAGGCAAAAGCAGGCTTTGGTAAGCTATCAAAGCTCTATCCAAACCGCATTCAGGGAAGTAAACGATGCCTTGGTAACGGTGCGTCAGAGCCGAGAGCGTGAAGATGCCCTGAATATTAGCCAGGAGGCTGCAAAGAAGGCGTTGCAGGTTTCAGAAAATCGTTATAAGTCAGGTTATTCTGCTTATCTTGATGTGCTTGATTCACAACGAGTCTACAACGATGCTGCATTAGCTTTTATCCAGAGCCGCCAATCCAGATTGACGGCAACCGTGGATCTTTTCAAGGCGTTGGGTGGTGGATGGAAAACTGCTCAGTATGATCAGCCTGAAAAGCAGGCAAGTAAATGAAAGCACTGATGTCTGCTAGCGTTTAAAGCGCAATATAAAAGAAAAACCGGGCTTGCCTCGGTTTTCTTTTATGCGCCAGTGTTGTAATTCATCAATCCCGCCTCTGGCGGTGCCATGGTAAAATTGCCTGTTTATATCCATTGTGATTTCCCCATGACTGTTCGTACCCGTTTTGCTCCTAGCCCCACTGGATTTTTACATATTGGTGGTGCCCGTACCGCCTTGTTCTCATGGGCGTATGCCCGTAAGCATGCTGGGCAGTTTATCTTGCGGATTGAAGATACAGACGTGGCGCGTTCGACACCTGAAGCTGTGCAAGCTATCCTCGATGGCATGAACTGGCTGGGATTGAGCTGGGATGAAGGCCCTTTCTACCAAATGCAGCGCATGGGGCGCTATAAGGAAGTAATCCAGAGGTTGCTGGATGAAGGTAGCGCTTATTACTGCTATTGCAGCCGGGAAGAGCTGGATGCCATGCGTGAGCAGCAAATGCAGGAGGGTAAAAAGCCACGCTACGATGGTCGTTGGAGGCCCGAGCTAGGCAAGGTGTTGCCAGCGGTGCCTGCCGACGTTCCTCCTGTTGTGCGCTTCAAGAATCCACTGGCGGGCAATGTAGTCTGGGATGACTTGGTCAAGGGGACGATCAGTATCTCTAATGAAGAACTAGATGACTTGATCATTGCGCGGGCCGATGGTACGCCAACGTATAATTTCTGCGTTGTTGTCGATGATTGGGAAATGGGGATTACGCAGGTCATACGCGGCGATGACCACGTCAACAACACGCCACGCCAGATTAATCTATTACACGCTCTCGGCGCTACCATTCCTCAATATGCCCACCTTTCCATGATTCTGGGGGATGATGGACAGAAGCTATCCAAGCGCCATGGCGCTGTGAGTGTGATGCAATATCACGAAGAGGGCTATTTACCTGAGGCTGTGTTGAATTATCTGGCCCGTCTAGGTTGGTCGCATGGTGATGATGAGATATTCAGTATGGATCAATTCTGTGAGTGGTTTGGTCTGGATCATGTCACGCCTTCGGCAGCCCAGTTTAATACGGAAAAGCTGAACTGGCTTAATGCGCACTATATCAAGCAGGCTGATTTGCAACGCTTGGCTGAAGATATTGCCGAGCGACTTGCCATTGCTGGTATTGCCGTTGATGGTCGCGTGGATTTGCAGGCGGTGATTGCGCTTTATCGGGATCGCGCAAACACGCTTAATCAACTAGCCAGCAGTATTGCCTACTTCTACCAGATGCCGCAGATTGATGCTGCAGCATTAGAGAAGCATGTTACGCCTGAAATTTTGCCTGTCATGCATGCTTTATTTGACGAGCTAAAGGCGTTGGATTGGACGCAGGAGGTATTGCATGCGGCGATTGAGTCTGCTGTGACAAGTCATGGGCTCAAATTTCCCAAGGTGGCCATGCCTTTGCGCGTTATGCTGACTGGCGGCGCGCAATCGCCCAGTATTGATGCTGTGATGGCCCTTTTAGGTAAAGAGGTAGGTTTGGCACGGATGCAGGCGGTTTTGCAAGCATAGTGATTGAATGAGAAAAAGCCTGTAAAGAGGTAGAACAATTTGCACTCTGTGTAGTCCTAAGAGCAGGCTGATGTGCTTTGCCTGAATGGAAGCTGGTCACGAGCACTTGTTTTTCAGCTTGCAGGCCCCACTACAGATGGGTAACTAAGGAATTGTTGATTATCGGTGGCAAGCGCTAGCTTGGGGAAAGTTTTTCACGTAAAGTGGCTTTTAAGAATAAAACTCCCTATATATACAACTACAAAGGTAAAGGAGCATCAAAATGAGCGTTAAAGGGCAGATGTTACAAGACCCCTTCCTGAACACGTTGCGCAAGGAGCACGTGCCAGTTTCTATTTACTTAGTGAATGGAATCAAGTTGCAAGGACAAGTCGATTCTTTTGATCAGTATGTCATTCTGCTCAAGAATACAGTCACTCAAATGGTCTACAAGCATGCCATTTCAACCATTGTTCCAGGTCGTGCTGTATCTATTCCCCATGGGCCAGCTTCCTCCACTGAAGGTTAATTTTTGCTAAATATTTGTTCTTATGTTTGATCGGCCGGTCGGTGGAGATGCTGCCGTATTGGTAAGCGTGGATGTGGGTGATCCTGGTTACGAGGAAAGCCTGCAGGAGTTGCGGCAGCTAGTAATCAGTGCAGGTATGGCTATCGTCGGGACGGTGGAAGGTCGCCGTCCCAAGCCTGATCCAAAATTTTTCGTGGGCAGTGGCAAGGCGGAAGAGTTGCTCGCGACGATGCAGGCGGCGGATGCCAAGGTCGCGGTGTTCAATCACGATTTAAGTCCCTCCCAGCAACGAAATCTTGAGCGCTTGCTTGAAGCGCGTGTCATAGATCGTACCGGTCTGATTCTCGATATTTTTGCACAGCGTGCGCAAAGCCATGAAGGCAAACTGCAAGTGGAGCTTGCCCAGCTGGAACATTTGTCTACACGCCTGGTGCGTGGCTGGACTCACCTTGAACGTCAAAAAGGCGGTATCGGTGTTCGTGGTGGTCCAGGTGAAACCCAGCTTGAGCTGGATAGGCGGATGCTGCGTATACGCGTGAAGCAGTTGCGGGAGAAGCTGGCCAAGCTCAAGCTGCAACGTGGCATGCAGCGCCGTGCGCGTCGCCGTTCCCTGGTGTTGTCTGTCTCTCTTGTCGGGTATACCAATGCCGGCAAGTCTACCTTGTTCAATCGCTTGACCCAGTCTGGCGTCTATGCGGCTGATCAATTGTTCGCCACCCTCGATACAACCTCACGCAAGCTTTACATTCCCGATGGTGGGCCAGTCGTCATGTCAGATACTGTTGGTTTTATTAAGCATTTGCCGCACGCCTTGGTCGAGGCTTTTGGTGCAACATTGGAGGAGGCTGTGCAGGCTGACTTGCTGTTCCATATTGTCGATGTGGCGAGTGATAGTCGTGATGATCAAATTGAGCAAGTCAATTTGGTGCTTTCTGAAATTGGTGCCCAGGATGTTCCGCAGGTGTTGGTTCTGAATCAGATTGATCGTGTCGGAATCCCGCCGGGGCTTGATCGCGACGAATATGGTAGAATCTCGAAAGTGCGAGTTTCTGCCAAGACAGGCGAGGGGCTTGATCTTTTGCGCCAAGTTTTGCTTGAGCATCAGCAAGGCTTGCAAGAAAAGCTGGCGCTATCCTAACCTAATCGCATAATTTTTTGATTTTTTCGGAGTGATGCATGGCTAACGATCCCGGTTGGGGCAATCGTAACAACGATGGTCCGCCCGATTTGGATGAAGTATTCCGACAGTTCAGCAGGAAGCTGAATGGCTTGTTCGGCAAGAGTGGTAATGATGGTGGCGGCCCGGCTCCTGAGTCCAGGACGATCCCTGTGTTGCCTGTATTGGGCCTGATTGCTGTCATTTGGTTTGCCACTGGCTTCTATATCGTTGATCAGGGTTCTCGTGGCGTCGTGTTGCGTTTTGGCAAGCATGTCGAGACCACTATGCCTGGCCCCCGTTGGCATTTGCCTTATCCGGTGGAAAGTGTGACTGTGGTGAATATGGAGCAGGTGCGTACCATTGAAGTAGGGTATCGCTCTGCAGAGGGTGGCGCGGGTCGTGGTCGTGAACTTCGAGAGTCCCTGATGCTGACTGATGATGAAAATATCATCGACCTGCAATTCGCCGTGCAATACAACTTGAAGAATGTTGAAGAAGCCTTGTTTAACAATCGCTTTGCGGAAGAGTCCGTGCGAGGCATTGCAGAAACCGCGATTCGTGAGATAGTCGGCAAGAGCAAGATGGACTTTGCGCTCTATGAAGGTCGTGAGGAAATTGCGGTATTGGCCAAGCAATTGATGCAGGAAATTCTGGATCGTTATTCCACTGGTGTGAATGTTGTCAATGTCACCATGCAGAATGCCCAGCCGCCAGAGCAAGTACAGGCAGCATTTGATGATGCCGTGAAGGCGGGACAGGATCTTGAGCGTCAAAAGAACGAAGGTTATGCCTACGCCAATGATGTGATTCCACGTGCTCGTGGTACTGCTTCGCGCTTGTTGGAAGAGGCTGCAGGTTACAAGCTGCGAGTAGAAAACGAAGCCAAGGGTAATGCCAGCCGCTTTGAGCAGGTGTTGGCACAGTATCAACGTGCTCCTGAGGTGACTCGTCAGCGTTTATACCTAGATGCACAAGAGCAGATTATGTCTAGTGTCAGCAAGGTTGTCGTTGATCAAAAGGGTAACAACAGCTTGCTGTACTTGCCTCTTGATAAATTACTTTCCGCTTCAGGAGCAAGCCCAGCCGCTAATCCTAACGTACAGCCTGTAGTTCCTAGCACTGTGCCTGAGCTTGATACCAATATTCAGCGTTCACGCGACTCATTCCGTAGTCGAGACAGGGAGAGCCGATAATGCGTAATCTGGGAACAGTGCTCTTGGGCCTGATTGCAGCTTTGCTGCTACTGAGTTTATCTGCTTTTAGTGTAGATCAGCGTGAATATGCCCTGGTGTTTCGCTTGGGTGAGATCGTTTCTGTGAAAAAAGAGCCAGGCCTGTACTTCAAGGTACCGTTGGTGGATAACGTACGCTATTTCGACAAGCGTATTCTCACGTTGAACTGGGTGGAGCCTGATCGCTTCCTGACCAGTGAGAAGAAAAACGTATTGGTCGATTCTTTCATCAAGTGGCGTATTGTTGACCCTGCGAAATATTATGTCTCCGTGAAGGGGGATGAGTTGCAGGCGGAGCGACGCTTGTCGCAGACAGTCAATGATGGTTTGCGCGCCGAGTTTGGTAAACGCACCATTCACGAGGTTGTGTCTGGTGAGCGTAGCAAGATCATGGAAATCCTGCGTCAGCGTGCAGATCGCGATTCACGCCAAATGGGTATCCAGGTGCTGGATGTGCGTTTGCGTCGCGTCGATTTGCCGCAAGAGGTCAGCGAGTCTGTCTATCAGCGTATGGAGGCCGAGCGTAAACGGGTTGCCAATGAATTGCGCTCCAGGGGTGCCGGTGAAGCGGAAAAGATTCGTGCGGATGCGGATAGGCAACGCGAGGTGATTATTGCCGAGGCTTTTAGCGAAGCGCAAAAGACCAAGGGTGAAGGTGATGCCAAGGCTGCGGAAATCTATTCCCAGGCTTACAGCAAGAACCCTGAGTTCTATGCGTTTTACCGTAGTCTTGATGCCTATCGTAATAGCTTCAAGAGCAAGAGTGATGTCATGGTACTTGACCCTAGCTCTGATTTCTTTAAGTACATGCGCAATTCTGGTCGCGCTGGTAGCGCAGCCAAATAAGCAGGAACGCCCATCTTGACTTCCAGCCTATTGCTTGCCTTTGGTTTGGTATTGGTGATTGAAGGTGTGTTGCCTTTAGTTGCTCCCCAAGCTTGGAGGCAGACATTTCAACGGATGGTGGAAATGAAGGATGGGCAGTTACGTTTCGTCGGGCTGGCATCCATGCTGGCAGGCTTGTTGATCGTGCTCTTTGTGCACTAGCCCTTAAATCTCATAGAAAAATGCGTAACTGGTTACTTCCCGAATACATCGAAGATGTACTCCCAGCCGAGGCTGCGCGCGTAGAGCAATTGCGCCGCAGTTTGCTGGATTTGTTCAAGGTTCATGGTTATCAGTATGTGATTCCACCCATGATGGAATACATGGAATCACTGACGACTGGTATTGGCCATGATCTGGATATTGCGACTTTCAAGGTAGTTGATCAACTGACCGGAAAGCTCATGGGTATCCGTGCTGACATGACACCGCAAACTGCGCGTATTGATGCCCACATGCTGAATAACCAAGGTGTGACACGCCTATGTTATGCCGGCAGCGTGTTGCGTACTGCGCCGGATGGTCTTGCGCGTAGCCGTGAGCCTTTACATGTGGGCGCAGAGCTGTATGGTCATGCCGGTGTTGAGAGCGATATCGAAATCCAGCGCCTGATGATCAAAGCCCTGCATGCCGTTGGCTTGAGCACTTTATACATAGACGTGAGCCATGTCGGTATCTTTGCTAGCTTGCTTGAGCATGCCGGCATTGCCGAGGCGCAGGAGCAAGAACTCTATGCTGCCTTGCAAAGCAAGGATCAGTCGGCAGTACGTGAACTGGGCAAGAATTTAACCCAGGAAACATTAGCGGCATTGTCCAGCCTGACGGAGTTGAACGGTGATGTCAGTGTGCTTGAAGAAGCGGCTAAACGCTTGCCACGCATTGAAGCCATTCAGCAGGCACTACGTGATCTCAAGTCAGTGGGTACAGGTTTGGCAGACCTTGATGTGAAGGTCTGTTTCGACCTGGCAGAATTGCGTGGTTATCATTATCACAGTGGCATTGTCTTCGCTGCTTATGCGCAAGGATATGCAGGGCCATTGGCTAGGGGCGGTCGCTACGATGAAGTCGGTGCTATTTTTGGACGCGCCCGACCAGCTACTGGTTTCAGTCTCGACTTGCGTGGCGTAGTGAGTTCGTTGCCAGCGGCTGAAATGGCAACTGCGATTTTTGCACCTGCTGTTGCCGATGTTTCATTGAGTTTGGCTGTTGAGCATCTGCGCTCTCAAGGACAAGTGGTGATTCAGGAACTGCCTGGGCAAGAGTCTTATCGTGCGGAGCTGGGTTGCGATCGCATCCTGGTTCAGCAAAATGGAGAGTGGGTCGTCGTGGCCGCTCCCGCGTTATAAATCTATCTATTGGATCTATTCATGAGCAAGAACGTCGTTGTTATCGGTACCCAGTGGGGCGATGAGGGTAAAGGTAAGATCGTTGACTGGTTGACCGACCATGCACAAGGTGTTGTGCGCTTTCAAGGTGGTCATAACGCTGGTCATACCCTGGTGATCGGTCAAGGTGCCTCCCAGAAGGAATATAAGCTGAATCTGGTTCCTTCCGGTATTGTGCGCGAAGGCGTCAATTGCTATATCGGTAACGGCGTGGTGCTGGATGCAAGCCATCTTCTGTTCGAAATCGATGGCCTGGAAAAGGCAGGTCTGGAAGTGCGCAACCGCTTGAAAGTAAGCCCAGGTTGCCCATTGATTCTGGATTATCACGTACGTCTGGACAAGGCGCGTGAAGCAGCGCGTGACCCAGGCCGCAAGATTGGCACTACAGGCAAGGGCATTGGCCCAACCTATGAAGACAAGGTGGCACGTCGTGCATTGCGTGTCTATGATTTGTTCTATCCAGAGCGTTTTGCAGAAAAGCTGCGCGAAGTGCTGGATTATCACAACTTCGTTCTCACCAAATACCTGAATGCCGAAGCGGTGGATTTCCAGCAACAACTGGACAGCGCCTTATCCAAGGCACCATTGCTACAACCATTGGTCACGGATATTTCTGCTGCACTTTATGATGCAAACAAGGCAGGCCAAAACCTCCTGTTTGAAGGCGCGCAGGGGACGTTACTTGATGTTGACCATGGTACATACCCCTATGTAACTTCCTCCAACTGTATCTCTGGCCAAGCTGCTGCTGGTACAGGTGTTGGCCCCAGCATGCTGCATTACGTCCTCGGGATTACCAAGGCCTATACCACACGTGTTGGCGGAGGGCCTTTCCCTAGTGAACTGGATATCGAAACTGAGGATACTCCCGGGTTCCAGATGTCTGACAAGGGTCGTGAAATCGGCACAGTGACCAAGCGTAAGCGCCGTTGTGGCTGGTTTGATGCTGCGGCATTGCGTCGCTCTGCCCGCATCAACGGCTTGACTGGTTTGTGTATCACCAAGCTGGACGTGTTGGATGGTATCAAGGAGCTAAATATCTGTACTGGCTATGAACTGGATGGCAAACCTGTTGATTTGCTGCCAGTTGGGGCTGATGATGTCGCGCGCTGTAAGCCTGTTTATGAAACCTTGCCGGGCTGGGATGAAAATACTTTCGGTGTTAGCCGCTGGGAAGATTTGCCGCAGAATGCCCGCAATTACCTGAAGCGTCTGGAAGCTTTGTGCGAAGTTCCCGTGGATATTGTCTCCACAGGTCCTGAACGCGATGAGACTATCGTATTGCGCCATCCTTTCGGCGTGTAAGGTTAGCGTGAAAACAGTAGAAAAACCAAGGCTGGCCTGGGCTATTACTGGCTCAGGTCATTATCTCCGTGAATGCATTGAAATTATTGATGGCCTGGAAGATGTGGATTTGTTCCTGAGCCGCGCAGGGGCGGAAGTGCTTCAGCAGTACGGCTACCGACATCAGGTTGCTAAGGTGTTTCAGGATAAAACTGCAAGCTCGGTGCCAGTAGAGATGTTTTATTACGGCAACTATCATACGGTAGTCATCGCGCCCGCAACCTCCAATACCATTGCCAAGATGGTATGCGGTATTTCTGATACCTTGGTGACCAATGTATATGCCCAGGCTGGCAAATGTGGTGTACCCAGCATTGTATTCGCCTGTGATACAGCGCCTGAGGTAGAATCTGAGGCGCCTCGGGACAATATGGTCAAGGTATATCCGCGTAGGGTTGACTTAGAGAATATCGAAAGACTTCAAACATTTGAAGACACCACGGTAGTCAGTGATATGCAGCAATTGCAGGCCGCGATCCAGGCCAGACTCGCATGTCTGAAAACCTCCTCTTCCTGACCGGAAAGCTTGCGGAAAAAAGCCTGCACAAAGTGCTGGCAGATATGCAGCCGACGGAATTCAATTATAGAGTTGCCCAGCTTGGGGTTTCAGTGGCGGCATTACTGACGCCGCAACTGATTATGCGCAGGTTGCCAGATGCTGGTGATGCAGATCGGATTATCGTACCAGGCTTATGTCGTGGTGATTTGGCCCCGCTGGAAGAAAAGTATGGTGTGCCAGTCCAGCGTGGGCCTGAAGACCTTAAGGATTTGCCGCAGTTTTTTGGTCGCGGAGGCCGTCAGGCAGATTTATCCATGTACGACGTCAAGATTTTTGCCGAGATTGTAGAAGCACCACAGCTTTCTGTAGATGGCGTGGTTGCGCGCGCGCAGGAGTTTCGTCGGCAAGGTGCAGATGTGGTGGATCTGGGTTGTTTGCCCAATACACCTTTTCCTCACCTTAAGGAGTCAATACAGGCTTTGAAGCAAGAGGGCTTCAAGGTCAGCGTTGATTCCTTAAATGCAGATGATTTGCTGTTGGCGGGCAGGGCAGGGGCCGATTATCTATTAAGCCTGACGGAAAAAACCTTGTGGATCGCCGATGAGGTTGAATCTATCCCCATCCTGATTCCTACTACCCCCACCAATCCTAGATCTTTGTATCGTGCGATTGAAGGCATGTTGAAGCGCAATAAGCCATTCATTGCCGATGCTATCCTTGATCCCATTCCGTTTGGTTTTACTGACTCTATCGTGCGTTATCAGCGTCTGAGAAAACGCTATCCAGATATCGAGATCATGATGGGCGTGGGCAACCTGACTGAGTTGACTGACGCTGATACTACCGGCATCAATGCGATGTTGTTTGGCATGATTACTGAGCTTAAGATCAATGCTGTGCTCGCCACCTCGGTAAGCGCGCATGCCACGTTTGCTGTTGCCGAGGCTGATGTGGCGCGTCGCGTCATGTATGCTGCACGCGAAGAAAACCGTTTGCCCCGCGACTACAGTAATGGCTTGTTAGGGCTGCATGATAGGCGTCCTTTTACCTATACGCCGGAAGAGGTGGAAGAGTTGGCAAGCCAGATCAAGGATCCCAGCTTTCGTATCATTATCAGCAAAGATGGCATGCATGTGTTCAATCGCGATGGCATTCATTGTGAGACCGATCCCTTCAGGTTATATCCTTACCTCAATGTGGATCATGATGGATCACATGCTTTCTATCTTGGGGTTGAGTTGGCGCGCGCACAAATTGCGTGGCAGTTAAAGAAGCGTTATAGCCAGGATGAAGAGTTGGAATGGGGGTGTGCCACATTGGCGAAAGACCCTGAGGGCAGGGTAGAACACCGGGATGCGGCACTAAAGGATAAAAAAGAGAAGCGGGCCGAGCACAATAATGCAGAAGCGACGTGCGGCCCCCGTCGGATTGAAAAAGAGCCTAATATCGAGCCGCCTGTCGAGGATGTGACCTGCGGGCCGCGTAGCACAAGAAAGATGCCAGACGCATGATTTACGAAAGCATACTGACTACACTAAGCCCAGAAGGTGTTCCACACATTGCACCTTTTGGTGTGAGGGAGCGTAATGGCTTGATATTGATTGCTCCATTTCGCCCTTCAGTGACGTTGGATAATCTATTGTCGACCCGGCATGCGGTGCTTAATTTTACGGATGATGTACGCGTGTTCGCTGGTAGTTTATCTGGACATCGTGATTGGCCGTTAACCAAAGCCAGCAAGATTGATGGTGTGGTGCTGAGTTCAGCATTGACGCATCGAGAGTTGGCACTGGTGGAGGTTAAGGAAGATCAGGTTCGGCCGGAGCTTTATTTTCGGGTTGTGCACGAAGAAACTCATGCCCCATTTCGTGGATTCAACCGCGCACAAGCAGCAGTGATCGAATTAGCTGTGCTAGTCAGTCGTTTGCATATGCTACCGTTGGATAAAATCGAGACCGAGCTTAATTACCTGAAAATTGCGATAGAGAAGACCGCAGGGGAGCGTGAGTTAGAGGCTTGGCAGTGGCTAGTCGATAAGGTTGAAAATCACAAAGCCATGATCACAGGGGAAAACCAAGCATGAGTAAATTGCTGATCAGCGTGACTTCGGCTGAAGAAGCCTTGATGGCTTTGGAAGGCGGTGCGGATATCATTGATATGAAAAATCCTCTAGAGGGTGCATTAGGTGCATTGCCGCATTTGGTCGTCAAGCAGGCAGTTGAGGCAGTTGATGGTAGGCGGATAACCAGTGCGACTACAGGTGATCTGCCTATGCAACCTGAATTGATTTGCCAGGCTGTCATGCAAATGAAAATGACAGGCGTGGATATTATTAAGGTCGGTTTTTTTGGGAATGAGCGCGATAATACGGCGTGCATTCATGCCTTACAGTCGTTAATTGCTGAACACAAGCTGGCAATGGTCGCGGTACTCATGGCGGATATTGCTCCACAGCTTACCTTGCTACCATTGCTGCGAGAGGCTGGTTTTTGGGGCGTGATGCTTGATACGGCACACAAGGATGGAAGTAGTTTGCTTTCTCATATGAGCGAACAAGAACTCCAAGAGTTTGTGCATTTAGCCGCAGGTATGCAAACTGGCTTGGCCGGATCGTTAAATATTGAAAATATTGAAAATATAGTTAAAATGAAACCCTCTTACGTGGGCGTTCGTGGCGCGGTATGCGAAGGGTTTGATCGTGTTGCAAAACTCTGTAAAAGCAGGGTGTCTGCGTTAAGGGTGTTGTTGTATAATTACAACAAGTCGGTTGAAAGTGCCGATCTGGCTTGATTTCCTCGACTATATCGTTGCGTGGCTTTTATGCATTGAGTATAGTCAAGTCGTCCGTTAGTCATCAGGAGTTAAATCGAATGAAAAAAAATCTGATTGGTCTTGCAGTTGCTGGCGCATTTGCATTTGCTACTTCCGTAGCGAGTGCTGATGACGTTGCATACAGCGGTGCTTGGTATGCTTTACCAGGCGTTAATGTGCTGAATGCCGACAACGATGCCAAGGCTGAAAATCAAAGTGTTGGTGGTTTCTTGAAGTTTGGTAAGGAAATCAGCGAGCATTGGGATGTTCAAATCGGCTTGAGCCACAACCGTGCTGATGAAAACCGTTCCCAGTTCAGCGATGGTAAATATCGCCAGACTCTGTTCGGTGTAGATGCACTGTACTTCTTTAGCCGTGACAAGTTCCGTCCGTTCTTACTGGCCGGTGTTGGCGCTGCACGTAATAAAATTGATTACACTGAAACTGCAACTGGCGCTGACTGGGGTGGTAAGAAGACTTCCTGGATGGCTAATGTTGGCTTCGGTGCACAATACTTGTTCAATGAATCTTTCGGTTTGCAAGCTGACGTACGTCAAGTTTGGAGCCGTGGTGAGACAGGTGTTGTAGGTGATCGCAATACTTCAACACTGAGCAATACTTACCTCAACCTGGGTGCGATCTTCCGCTTTGGTGCTCCTAAGCCAGCACCGGTAGTTGAGCCAACTCCAGAGCCAGTTGCTGCTGTAGAGCCAGCTCCTGAACCAGTTGCTGAGCCAGCTCCAGCGCCTGTTGGTCCTGCTGAGCCAGCATTTGAGAAGGTTACTCTTTCTTCTGAAGTTCTGTTCGGTTTCGATAAGGACAATCTGAAGGAAGAAGGCAAGTCTGCACTGAATGCTGATGTTGTTGAAAAGATGAAGGCTCACCCAGAAGTTGAGCTGGTTCTGATCACTGGTCATACTGACCGCATTGGTAACGACTCCTACAACCAAAAGCTGTCCGAGCGTCGTGCTAACACTGTTAAGAAGTACCTGGTTTCCCAAGGTATTGAAGAGAGCCGTCTGCATGCTGTTGGTAAGGGTGAAGCCGAGCCTGTTGTTGAGTGCACAGCTGTTCGTGGCAAGAAGGCAATTGAGTGCCTGCAACCTAACCGTCGTGTAGTGGTTGAAATCGAAGTACAACGCGCTAGCGAATAATCAAAGCTTGAGTGTTGAAAAAGCCCCGCCATGCGGGGCTTTTTTATATGGTTATCCATGAGTCAAACTTTAAAACATCAATATTCCGCTGAGCAATCTAATGTGTTTGCATTAGAGGCACGATGGGTCGTACCAGTGCTACCGTATGGACAAGTGCTCGAGCAGCACACTGTCATTGTTCAAGCTGGTCGCATTCTCGACATTCTTCCGTCAGAACAATCCAAGAAAAAATATCCATTGGTACAGGTGATCGTGCTAAATGATCATGTGTTGATTCCCGGGTTAATTAACTTGCATACTCATGCGGCGATGAGCCTGATGAGAGGGCTGGCTGATGACAAACCTTTGATGCAGTGGTTGCAACAACATATCTGGCCCGTGGAAAAGCGTTTCGTTTCGGAGCGATTTGTGCGCCAAGGGAGTTTGCTTGGATGTGCTGAAATGCTGGCTGGCGGTACTACCTGCTTCAGTGATATGTATTTCTTCCCGCAAGCGGTAGCTGAGGCTGCGACTCAATCTGGTATGCGCGCCAATATTGGCTTAGTGGTCATGGATTTTCCAACTGCTTATGCACATGATGCGGAAGATTATGTGCAAAAAGGTTTGCAGGCCAGGGATGATTGGCGTGACAGCGGGCTGTTGAGGGCAAGTCTTGCGCCTCATGCACCTTATACTGTTAGCGATAGCACTTTTGTGAATATTGTGACTTATGCAGAGCAATTGGGATTGAATATCCATACGCATTTGCATGAGACACATACAGAGGTTGAAGATAGTATCAAGCAATATGGCGTGCGACCCTTGCAACGTCTTGAGGCGCTTGGCGTACTTGGCCCCAACCTAGTGGCGGCACATGGAGTGCACTTGACGGGGGCTGAGATGAAGACGCTCGCGGCAAATGGTGCTCATATTGCACATTGTCCCGCTTCTAACCTCAAGCTTGCCAGTGGCATTGCACCTGTGACAGCGCTTGTTAATGCTGGGGTAAATGTAGCAATAGGCACCGATGGTGCCGCAAGCAATAATCGTCAAGACATGTTCGCGGAAATGCGCCTGGCAGCGTTGCTGGCCAAAGGGGCCAGTAGTGACGCAGAAAGTGTATCTGCTGCAGAGGCTTTGGCCATGGCGACTATTAATGCTGCAAAGGCCTTGGGCCAAGAGGCAGACATCGGTTCATTGGAGCGTGGGAAATGTGCTGATATTGTCGCAGTCAATCTGGCTGCCATTGAGCTGCAACCTTGTTTTAATGTCATTTCGCATTTGGTCTACAGTGCGGGACGTGAGCATGTGACCCATGTCTGGGTAGCCGGTGAATTGAAATATCAGAAGTTACAGGGGCAGGCAGGCATTTATGCCAATATGGAGCCTGCTGAGTTAAAGGAGATTAGTACCGAATGGCAAACCCAACTGAGTCAGTATCTGGCATGAATGTAGACCAGGCAGAGTTGCAGAAATTTGCCGAGTTGGCCCACAAATGGTGGGACAAGAACAGTGAATTCAAGCCATTGCATGAAATAAACCCTTTGCGTCTCAATTATATAGATGAGCATGCAGGTTTGGCTGGCAAGCGTGTATTGGATGTTGGCTGTGGCGGTGGGATATTGTCAGAGTCCATGAGTGAGCGTGGCGCAGAGGTTACGGGCATTGATCTCGGCGAAAAGGCGCTTAAAGTGGCGCAACTGCATCAGTATGAAAGTGGGGCAAAGGTAGATTATCGCTTGATCTCAGTAGAGGCCTTGGCTTTAGAGGCTCCTGAAAGCTTTGATGTCGTGACCTGTATGGAAATGCTGGAGCATGTGCCGGACCCGGCAGCTGTTGTCCGTGCTTGCGCCCAATTGGTAAAGCCTGGTGGTAAAGTGTTTTTTTCTACGATCAACCGTAATCCCAAGGCGTATCTTTTTGCGGTTCTTGGGGCTGAGTATGTGTTGAATCTGTTACCGCGAGGTACTCATGAGTATGAGAAGTTTATCAAGCCATCAGAACTAGCGGCTTGGACACGTGTTGCTGGGTTGGAGGTCACGGGTTCAAAAGGAATGGGATATAACCCACTGACCAAACATTACAAGTTGAACGATGATATTTCGGTTAACTATATCCTGCAAACGGTGAAGTAGTATGGCAAGTTTAGTGTTATTTGATCTTGATGGGACTTTGGCGGATACGGCCCCTGATCTTGGGCTAGCATTAAACCTGCAACGCAAGCGGCATGGCTTGCCTTTTCTGGATCAGGAAATCATCCGCCCTTATGCCTCACACGGTTCTAAGGGGTTGTTGGGTATAGGGTTTGATATTACGCCTGAGGATGCGAATTTTGCAGCCATGAGGGATGAGTATCTGGCTTTATATGATGAGCTGCATACACGTGCTCCCTTGTTGTTTGATGGGATGGATGCATTGTTGCATCGTATTGAGGCGGCAGGTATGCGGTGGGGTGTGGTCACCAATAAGCCCAGGCGGTTTTCTGCTCCATTGCTTGCGGCATTGAAGCTGGATCAACGCATGGCATGCTTGATCTGTGCGGATGATGCGCCTCGTGCCAAACCCCACCCTGATTCATTATTGATGGCGTGCGAGCAAGTCGGTGTGCAGCCTGATGATTGTATTTATGTTGGTGATGCCCAGCGTGATATAGAGGCCGGAGTGGCTGCTGGTATGCCAACTATCGTTGCATTGTATGGATATTTGGATCAGACAGACCGTCCACTCGAATGGGGGGCGGATTATGTGGTGGATGAGGTCCCAGAGATAGAAACCTGCTTGGTTGCCTGGCAGCAAGCGCTAGCGAGCCGCAATTCTGTTTCTGTAACAAGCACAGCTAACTAGCGTACGTTGCGGCGCTCCAATAGGGCTTGCGCCAAGGTGCCGCTATCCACATGCTCGATTTCTCCACCCATGGGTAAGCCGCGTGCGATACGGCTTACCTTGATGCCGCGGGCACGTAATAGTTCGCTGACATAGTGCGCTGTTGCCTCACCTTCAACTGTATAGTTGGTAGCAAGGATGACTTCTTCCACTTCACCGTCCTGGGCGCGCTTGAGCAGCTTGTCCAGGTGAATATCGCGAGGGCCAATGCCATCCAAGGGAGATAGCCTGCCCATCAGGACAAAATACATGCCTTGGTAAGATTGGGTTTGCTCCAGCATCATGAGATCACTAGGCATTTCCACGATGCAGAGCAGGGTATGATCGCGGGCGGGAGAGGCGCACAGCGGACAAATATCTTGCTCGCTGAAGTTGTTGCATAGACTGCAATGACTGACGACCTGTAAGGCCTGATCTAGAGATTTAGCGAGTAGTCCCGCACCTTTCCTATCCCGTTGCAACAGGTAGTACGCCATACGCAAGGCGGATTTTGGGCCCACGCCGGGTAGGCAGCGCAGGGCTTCAACCAATTGTTCCAGTGCAGGTGGATTATGCATGGTACTGATGTTGAAAACCTAGATCAGAAAGGTAGTTTCATGCCAGGCGGAATAGGCAGGCCTGCGGTGAGACTGCTCATGCGTTCCTGGCTTGTGGCTTCTGCCTTGCGTGCCGCATCATTGAATGCGGTGGCGATCAAGTCTTCCAGCAGTTCCTTGTCATCTTGCAGCAGGCTATCGTCAATGCTGACGCGGCGCACTTCATGGCGGCAAGTCATAGTGATCTTGACGAGGCCCGAGGCGGATTGGCCTTCAACTTCAACCTTGCCCAATTCCTCCTGCGCACGTTTCATGTTTTCCTGCATTTGTTGGGCCTGCTTCATGAGATTGCCCAAGCCACCTTTCATCATGTGTCTTTCCTCCGAACGTAATTATTGAAGTGGTTTGATGCTGGATGGAATGATTTGGGCACCAAAATCCTTGATCAGTGCCTGTACAAAGCCATCGTTATGAATAGCATCTTCTGCATCAGCCTGTAAGGCTGCTTTTTCCTGGCTCATTAATTGGGCAGGCGTATTGCCGCTACCGCCTAGCGAAAATGTCATCTTGATCTTGCGGCCGAAGTGTTGCTCAACTGCGCTTCGCAATTTTTCTTCGTAGCCCATATTGAGCAGATGCTTTTGCGAAGGGGGTACTGAAAATGCAATATGTTCCTCATCAAAGCTTGCCAGCTCACAGTTTTGTGCCAGTGCTCGTGCCAACCCCAGCTTTAGGCGATCGACCAGCGCGCGCCAATTGCCGTCAAATGCGCGTGTAATCGTTGGTGTAGAAGAGTCTTCAATAGGTGCCGGAGTAGCAGCAACTGTTGGCTGAGGTGGCGTTAATGCTGTTGCGGGTGGAGGTGTTGTCTCCAAGACTGACGCGGTGGTGCTGGGTGCAATCACCTTGGTGGCTGGTTGGCTAATAGCCAGGGCCGCACTGGCACGAGGTGGAACATTTTCTGTGGCTGCGGCAGGTGTTGGTTTTGCGCGTGCTGGAGGCTTTTGCTCTCCTGGATTAAACGCCAGCATACGTAGTAGCGCCATCGTAAAGCCTGCAAATTCATCAGGCGCCAAGCCCAAATCGCGTCTTGCCAACAGGGCAATTTGGTAATACAGCTGTAATTCTTCTGCGCCCATGCGCGATGCGAGATCAAGCATGGATTGGCGTTCTGGATGATCGTGCGCGATGCTATCAGGCACGGCTTGTACAATCGCAATCTCGTGCAGCAGATTAGCCAAGTCATTCAATGCTGCATCAAAAGAGATCGCGCGTTGCTCCATGGCGCGGGCTTGGCTCAGCACGGCGTTGCCATCTTGAGAGAGTAGAGCATTGAGCAAGTCGAACAGGTAGCTCTGGTCAATGGCGCCCAGCATCGCACGGACTTCTTTTTCATTGACACTATCGCCACCGTAGGCAATTGCCTGATCCAGCAAGGAGAGCGCATCGCGCATGCTACCATTGGCTGAGCGGCCAATTAGCTGTAGCGCCACTGGCTCAAAGACAATGTTTTCTTCGGTCAACACATGCTGCAGGTGCTCGGCGATACCGTTGCTCGACATCTGACGTAAATTGAATTGTAGGCAGCGCGAGAGGATGGTGACTGGTACTTTTTGTGGGTCAGTCGTGGCCAGGATGAATTTGACGTGAGCCGGTGGTTCTTCCAGCGTTTTCAACATGGCATTGAAGGCATGGCCTGTCAGCTGGTGCACTTCATCAAGCATATACACTTTATAACGGCCTTGTGTCGGGGCGTAAATGGCTTTTTCCAGCAGTGACGTCATATCCTCTACGCCGCGGTTGGATGCAGCATCCATCTCGACATAATCCAGGAAGCTGCCTTTATCAATGGCAACACAGGCTGCGCATTGACCGCAAGGCGTTGCGCTGACGCCTTGTTCACAATTCAATGATTTTGCCAGAATACGGGAGAGCGTAGTCTTGCCAACGCCACGTGTGCCAGTGAAGAGGTAAGCGTGATGTAAGCGTTGCTGTTGCAGGGCATTGGTGAGCGCACGAACCACGTGTTCCTGGCCTACCAGCGCATCAAAGGATTTTGGGCGCCATTTGCGGGCAAGAACCTGATAGCTCATAGGTGTATAAACTCAATGGGTGTCATGCGTTGCAGGTACCTGCCGTTGCTTGCGGTTGATGCAATGCCAGTAGTACTTCGGCATGATCTTTCCTGGCAGGTTTTTCGATTCGTTTAAGAGGCGAGCCAAACCCCCGGCACTTGCTTCAATAGTTGTGGCTGCTTCCTTCCGGACCTGACCAGGTTCGCTACTTTGCAATGCGGGGAGGCCCGCCAGACACCATTCTAACTCAAATGGACGTGTGACAGCCAGTGCTTTCATAGGCCAAGGGAGGGATGGATTAACGATTGACCTTGAGCTATATTGATCAAATCAATTGAATTACAAGAAAAAAGAGAACGTCATCATGCATCAGGCTGACCGTTATTTCCTACGGCTAATCCAGCCTTTTCTGGGGAGTAAGCCACCTGAGGTTGCCAAGACGGTAGTGCTTGGGGTGGTGATCTTATCTATTCTGGTGTTGGCAGAAAGCTTGGCCTGTGTATTCTGGATATTCAGCTTATCCAGCCTGGGTGAGGGTTATGCAGTAATGGCTGCTGTGCCTTATATCTACATCATCATTTCCTATAGTAGTTTATTGGTGTTTTACCATTTCAAGCGATTTGATGCGTTCACTTTTACTCAGTTGGTGATGTTGCTGGTGATGCCATTTTTCATGCAGTGGATCATTGGTGGTTTTCAGGCTTCTAGTGGCGTTGCATTCTGGGCGATCCTGTCTCCCGTAGGGGCCCTGATGATATTAGGGACTCGGCAATCAACCCCTTGGTTTATCTTGTTTGGTGTGTTGGCCGTGTTGTCATGGTGGCTGAACTCCCTGTTTTCTATGCACGCAATGCCTATTCCCAGCGACATCAGGGATGCATTTTTCGCGATCAATATGGCCGGAGTATCGGGCATCCTTTATATCGTGATGCGTTATTTTCAATCGCAAAAAGCAAAAGTGCTAGAGGCACTTGCGATTGAGAAATCACGGTCAGAACAGTTATTGCGCAGCATCTTGCCCGATTCAGTCGCGCAGCGATTGCACGAAGCGCAGGGTACTCGCATTGCGGACAGTCATGAGGCAGTCACTATCCTGTTTGCCGATATTGTTAACTTTACCCAGATATCTGCCACGATGAGTCCAACCCAGGTGGTCGACATGCTCAATCACGTATTTTCACGTTTTGACCAACTTGCTGCGCAATATGGAGTAGAAAAAATCAAGACGATAGGGGATGCTTACATGGTGATTGCAGGAGCCCCGAACCCTCGTCATGACCATGCTCAAGTAATTGCCGATATGGCATTGGCTATGCCAGCTTTATTGAGGGAGGTTTCCCATGAGATTGGTCAGTCATTGGAGATGCGCATTGGTATCAATAGTGGGGCAGTTGTAGCTGGAATCATTGGTAACACCAGATTTAGCTACGATTTATGGGGTGATGCCGTGAATCTTGCCAGTCGAATGGAGCATACAGGCCTGCCTAATCAAATCCAGGTTTCTGCTTCCACTTACACGTTATTGAGTCAGGATTATGTTTTCGAGCCTCGCAATGGGGTCGAGATTAAAGGCAAGGGTGTGGTGAGTACTTATTGGCTTAAAAGCAAAAAGTAATTGTTAGTGGTAATGCGAATAGTCTAATAAAATCAGTAAATTCAGCAAATATACAAAATATTACAAACTGTAACATTTTGTTAAATTTTCCCTTTTTTCCTCCGTTATTTTAGTTAGATGGTGCGATTGTTTCGCTTACCAATAAATGAACATATAACGAAGGGTCAATATGAAACAGTACCTACGAGATATCACAGTGCATCGCATGGTGCTTATTGTACTGGTGTTTATCAGTATCATGATCCTTACGCTCTCTGGGGTAGGTTTAAAGGGAGTGACGACAGCAGGGCATGAGCTTGATCTGAGTTATTCAATGCTACAACAAACTCGAACCTTGGCTCAGGTCAATGACCAATTGCTGCGTGCAAGGCTGAGGATGGTGAGGCTGGCAGAGAGTCTTGAGGTAGGTGATCACGTAGCTAGCCAGGAAGAGGTAAGAGGCGTCAAGGAAGCATTGGGACAAGCCAATCATGGTTTTGATGACTTCATGCAGCATGCCGCATCTGTGGATCCCGGACAGATTCAGCAACTCAAGGCTCACTACAACGCCTTGGTGGATGAGGGCTTGGGAAACTCGCTTGAGTTGCTGGAACAGGGAAACCTTGCGCAATATAAGCAACACGAGATGGCCGTTGTTGTGGGGGCTAGCCGTCAGTTTGCCAACACCATTCAACAGATGGATGGACAATTAGAACAACGCTATCTCCAGATGCTGCAGACGGCAAAAAATAACCGCATGCAGGTTATTGTGGTTGTTGCCGTGGTATTGCTGATCTGTGTGATTCTTCTGGTATTGGCTGATCGGTATATTGTGTATTTTGTAAGAACTCCTCTAGATCAGGTAAAAGAGTATTTCCAAAAAATTGCCGATGGGGATTTAACGTTTCATATCGAACCATTCGGTAAAAACTGTCCTGGCCAGATATATCCATACTTGATCGATATGAAAGAGAGTCTTGCAAAAATGGTGCTTCAGGTACGTGCAGGCGTTGAACAGATCAACAGTGGTACTGGTGAAATTGCGGTAGGTAACAATGATTTGTCTCACCGCACTGAGGAACAAGCTAGTTCGCTTGAAGAAACAGTGAGCAGTATGGAGCAGTTGGCAGAAACTGTCTCGAATAATGCCGAGAACGCACGTGCCGCAACAGCGATGGTACAAAATGCCAGCCAGGTTGCCCGGCAAGGAGAAAGCGCTATGGGCGAGGTAGTCCAGATCATGCAGGAAATCAGTAACAAATCTGGGCAGATTGAGGAAATCACTGGCTTGATTGACGGTATTGCATTTCAGACCAACATCCTTGCACTGAATGCTGCGGTTGAGGCTGCTCGCGCAGGTGAGCAGGGTAAAGGATTTGCTGTCGTGGCGAGTGAGGTACGCTCATTAGCCCAGCGCAGTGCAAGTGCTGCTAAGGAAATCAAGACGTTGATCGCATCTTCTGGTGAGGTCATTGAGACTGGAACTCGTAAAGTGACTGCGGCAGGTAACACGATTCTTGGGGTCTCGACTTCTGTAAACCAGATTGCTACCTTGATCGAGGAAATTGCTTCTGCCTCTAGTGAGCAGGCTACTGGGATTGAGCATGTGAAGATTGCCATCACACAAATTGACGATGCAACCCAGCAAAATTCTGCGTTGGTAGAAGAGTCAGCTGCGACAGCTACTGCATTGGATGAGCAGGCAAACAACCTGAAGAAAGCCGTAGAAATATTCAAGGTTGCTTGATAAAGCTAAAGAATGTGCTGATTAAACAGCAGTACTGTTGAAGTGATGTTGGTTAATCAGCACCTTATTCAAGGCTATTGGCATATTGGTATTGCTCCTAATTGATTTATAATCATATTTTGCCCTGGCACTTTTATTGCTGAATTTATTCAATGCATGCCTTGGCATGAGTTGAGTCAATTAATGGAAGTAGGAGTTGGTATGGCAAAAATAGTAGGTATCTCAGGCAGTTTGTCGCAGCCGTCTAGGACAAAATCGCTTGTTGAGGAAGTTACTGCCCGTGCATCACATCAATTACATGCGCCTGCCGAGGTGATTGATATTGCCGAGATTGCACCAGTATTGGGTAGTACAGTGTCTTATGGAAGTTTTCCAGCGGAATTAACGGAGATATATAAGAAAGTACAAGAGGCAGATTTGCTTGTGATTGCAAGCCCTGTATATAAGGCTTCTTATACTGGGTTACTGAAGCATTTTTTTGATTTACTTGACCCAAAAGCATTGGTCGGTAAGGTTGCCATCTTGGCTGCAACTGGTGGTAGTGATCAACATGCCATGGTGGTTGACTATCAACTACGCACGTTGGCAAGTTTTTTCAATGTCTATACCACTCCTACGGCAATCTATGCCAAGGATACCGAATTTAGTCATTATCAATTAACAAGCGATACTATCCGTCAGCGCATAGATGTCGCTGTTGAGCAGGCAGTTTTCTTGTTGAGACAAGAGGTACCGCATACCTTGGTTGCATAAAGACATAGCGCAGGGTTATACAAAAAAGGGAGCTGTTTACGGCTCCCTTTTTGCTTGTTGAGTTTGTACTACATTGATTAGATTAGAAATGCCTTCATTTATTCTGATGGTGGCCGATATAGATAAATACCATCAAGATAATTTGAGGAGGATACTATGGTTGCATCCAGCAACAGCATCACTACTGGCAGCATGACTCCAGTAACTTCGATATCTGCTAATGACACGCTTAATGAGGCGAAAAAAGCTGCAGAATCTAGTCCAGGTGGGCAAAAATCAGTACTCAACGCACAAATTCTGCAAGCTTCACTACAGGTTTCGATCCAGTCAGGAAATGATGGATTGGCCTTGCTTTATCGCTCGGCTGTAGAGCACTTAAATGCTGTGCTACAGCCTGAATTGGGTGCGAATGCAATTGGGAGAGCGATGGGGCAGGATAATAGTGCCGAAGCTACAGCTGGACGTATTCTGTCGATGTCTACAGGTTTTTTTGATGCCTATGCTGCGCGTTACCCGGATAAAGATCCGGAAACAGTAGCGCGTGATTTCGTGGCATTAATCCGTGGTGGTTTCGAGAAGGGGTATGCTGAGGCTAAAGATATCCTGACTGGACTGAATGTATTGGGAGAGGGTAGTGATATTGCTGCGGGTATTGCTAAAACCTATGAGCTGGTGCAAAAAGGTTTTGATGATTTCCTCACAACAAAAATAGCCGCCATCCGTGGAGAGGCTGATCAGTCGAGTACTTCACAAGCGTGAATATTCAAGAAAATAACAAAACCACCTTAGGGTGGTTTTGTTATTTCAGTGCTTAGGCAATCAGATTCAGTTCCTTTAATCTTGCACGTAAGATATTGCGGCTAATCCCCAAGAGCTTGGCGGTATGTACCTGGTTTTTGTTACTGAATTCATAGGCCTTTTCTACCAAAAGTGCATTGACCAGCTCAAATAGGTTGGGTGGGGGTGATTCAAAAAACTGGTTAAGAATGCGTTCTAGCTGGTAGGTCTCCAGTGTGGTCAGTGACGGTATTAAATCACTTGCCTGAGAGGTCGTATTTTCTAACTTGCTGGTTCCATACGCTGTTAACACCGGTTTTAATTCTGGTTTTTCGAGTGGAGCTGTTCCTATCGGTGGCAAACCTAAATCTTTTGGGTATAAGGTTCCAGAGGTTGAAATCAGTAATGCGCGATGAATGACATTTTCGAGCTCTCGAATATTTCCTGGCCAAGGATAGTGCAGTAATTGCTGAATAGTGTCGGGTGCAAGCTTGGGAATATCTGTATGCAAGCGTGACTTGTAGACATTCAGGAAATGCTCTACCAAAGGCAAGATATCGCCCGGGCGCTCGCGCAGAGGAGGCAGGTCAATAGGTACTACCTTGATGCGGTAGTATAAATCTTCACGGAATCGTCCAGCACGTACGGCTTCTTCCAGGTCTACGTTGGTAGCGGCAATCAGGCGTACATCTATTGGCGTGGCCTTGCGTGAACCAAGTCGAACGACTTCACGCTCCTGCAACACTCTTAATAGTTTGACCTGGGTTGACTGGGGCAGATCTCCAATTTCATCAAGAAACAATGTGCCGCCGTTGGCTGATTCAAACCATCCTGTTTTGGCACTGGTTGCGCCGGTGAAGGCACCACGTTCATAGCCGAACAACTCACTCTCTACCAAGGTTTCTGAGAAAGCTCCGCAATTGATCGCCTGGAAAGGGCCATCTCTCCTGTTACTCAGTGCATGGATATGACGGGCAATCAGTTCCTTGCCTGTGCCTGTCTCGCCAATAATCAGAGCGGTGGCGTTGCTGGCGGCAATTTTCTCAATCAGATTCAATAGGGCCTGGGACCTTGGGTCGCTGAAAACCAGTGCGCTTGCGCGCACAGATAGGCTGACAGAGCTGGGGTTGGGGTGCGTGATGACGTGATCAGCACTTTCGAATGCCCGCTCATAATTCCATAGTTCAGCATGCATTGCTTGGGGACTTTCAGTGTAGAAACTTTGCCCAATATACGCATAATCCTTTAGCTGGTCTAAAACTATATTTTCATATCTATATTCTTATTTGAAATAAAGAAGTGGCGCCTCACAGCATGTTGTTGATTCTGACGCAGTTCAGCGGCGAAGCTCACTGTTGATTCTGCAGCAGGTGTTGATTTTGTAGCAGGTTGGATGAGAAGTCATTTTTGCAAGTAAATAATTATCTATATGAAATAAAACAATTATTTTGTTTTTAATGAATGCCCTTCGCTCTTGGCATGTGTTTTGCCAACTTTGTCATCAAGATGCTTGCAACTTTGCCAGCTTTTCATGACGACTATAGAGGTGAGTGATGACCGTAACCGCAATTGAGACAGAAAACGATCTAGAAGCTTTTGCTGCACAGGTCTTGGCTGACGCCAAGATCGCGTTTGCCGCATTTCGCAACACCGGCACCATTACTGCAAACGGGACGGTAGGTTTTGTAGAGCGCGTACCCGGCGAGGAGAAGCTGGTAATCGTGAATGACCCAGGCCCATTTAATTGGGATGGCCGTGAATTGCAGGCTGTTGTAGTAGATTTTGAGGGTAATGTGGTATTAGGCAAGGGCACCGGGGCTGGCTCGACCCGTTATACCAAGCTCTTCAAGGAGCATGCGGATATCACGACGATTTCACATGTGCATTCCCCCTATCTGGGTGCTTGGGCGCAAACCCATCGTACACTGCCGATTCGTTATGTTCCGGTGCAGCGTTATAACCTGATTCGTGAAATTCCTATTTATATAGATCGCCGACAGCAAGAGGTGGATTTCATCCTGGATCAGATCAAGCTCAATCCGCATAACACCGCAATTCTGGAAGCCAATGGAGGCTCTACCGTCTGGGGCAAGCAGGGGTTGCGCAAGACTGCTGAATTTATCCTAATTCTTGAAGAAGGTGCACAAATCCAGACCTTGGCTGACGCGATCGGAGGCTCCCGTGATTACGGCCCTGGCGTATTGGCGCAGCAATGGAAGATGGCCAAGATTTATGACCAGGCCAAGGACTTGAACCTGTTACCAGCTACTGACCTGCGTTAATAGAGGGGTCGGCAATGAGCGAACTAATAAATAGCGTAGACCAGATATGGTTTACCCGTTGCCCGGTGCCGACTGCGACCGGCATTGCTTATAAGCTGGGCTGGCTGGACGAAGAGTTTGCAAAGGATGGCATTACCGTCTCAACTCTGCAGGACGGCCCACGAGAATACAACCGGCATCACTATGACCACCAGTTGCCTACCCTCATCCGTGAGGGGGGCAATTTGCTGGCGATCGCAGCGCGTGCGCAATATGCGCCGACACGCCTGATTGGCCTGACATGGATAGACGAGTGGCAGGCGATCTTGGTGAGGCCTGATTCCGGCATTACCGAGCCGCACCAGCTCAAGGGCAAACGTCTGGCATTGCCCGCTTTTGTTGATCACCCGATCAAGGATCATGTGCGCGGCAGTAGCATCGCGCGCGGCATGAGCCTGCATGGATACAAAGGTGCGCTTGGCATCGCAGGCTTGACGTTGGATGACGTCGAACTCGTCGAGGTTGCCGCAGCTGGGGCAGGTCGTGGAGATGGCAGGCGTAGCCGTGAGGTAGTGGGTAGCTTGTGGGCAGGGTTGGACGAACTGGTTACAGGAAATGTCGATGCGGTCTACGTCAAGGGTGCTTCCGCCGTCGAGGCAGCCAAGCGCTTAGGGCTTGTGGTTGGGATTGACCTCGACAGCTATCCCGACAAGAGTGTGCGGGTGAACAATGGCACGCCGCGACCAATCACTGTGCACGAGGATTTGCTGGAGAACCATTTCGACCTGGTGGTCCGCTTTCTTTACCAGACGCTGCGTGCGGCCGATTGGGCCAAACACAACCTGGAAGGCGTGCGTAGCATTCTGCAGGACGAGACCTTTGCCGGCGCCGAGAGCGTGGCGACGGCATATCGCAACGATTTCCACCTGCATCTTGAGCCGACATTAACACCGGATCGCCTTGAGTTATTTCGTAAGCAGAAGAATTTCATGTGGATTCATGGCTTGCTGGATCGTGATTTCGATTTTGACGCATGGGTGGATCAACGTCCGTTGCAGGAGGCCAGGAGGCAATTAGAGGCCAAGGTCGCTTAAGCGCGGTTCACAAAACTCTCTGGCGTTGCTGCTTTGCCTTGTTGTACTACTTGTAGCGCCTTGCCAGGACCGCTTCCTGAGTTTTGTTAGCCGCTCTATTTAATTGGATGGTCGTGTTGTGAGCAGCAGTAATGAGTTTCAAGACTGTCTCTTTATGGTGTGTTTTACCCGACAACGGGCGAGCGCACTGTTTTTTCATTGAATTTTCATGAGTTTCAAATACCCGGCATTGGATTTTGGAACAGGACTGACATGTTTTGGAGTGATTTAAATGTTGCATAAAAAAATTTATCATCTGGCACTGGCTGCCATGGTGGCATTGCCTGCTTCGGTTGTCTTTGCCGAGGAAACACCCAAAGTCGTGCGGATTGCGGCGGTGGTATACAACATTGCGGGCAAAACCACCTACCTCAACGGCGCCGCAGTGCTGACCGAAGGCGGGCTGGAAGAGACGCTCGCGAAAAAAGGCGTGAAAATCGAATGGGTGCCAGCCTCGCATTCTGCCGTGGGCCCGATCATCAATGAAGGCTTTGCCAGCGGCAAAATTGATTTTGCTTCTTATGGTGATTTGCCTCCCGTGATCCTGAATGCTTCCAGGCCAACCGTACAATTGGTGTCGCCCTGGGGGCGCAGCGGCAACTCTTATCTTGTGGTACCTGCAAAATCCAAGGCCAGCCGCATCGAAGATTTGAAAGGTAAGCGCATTGCCTTGCACCGTGGGCGTCCATGGGAAGTGGCATTTGCTAACCTGATTGAGTCCAAGGGTCTCAGCTTCAAGGACTTCAAGATCGTCAACGTGAACCCCCAAGTTGGCGCTGCTGCGTTGGCGAGTGGTACCGTAGACGGGTTCTTTGGCCTGAACGATGCGCATATCCTGGAACAGCGCAAAGTAGGGCGCATTATCTGGTCCACCAAAAATGCGCCGCCTGATTGGAAGTTGATGGGCGGTTTATGGGCGAGCAACGATTTCGTCAAGAAATACCCCGAGCTTACCCAGACTATTGTGACTGCCTATGTGAAGACCAATTACTGGACTTCGCAGGATGCGAACAAGGACAAGTACATCAAGACATATGCTACCAATGCCTTGCCGGAAGAGGTGGTACGCAAGGATTACGACAATGACATTGTTGCTTGGAAAGATCGTTGGTCTCCTCTCTATGACGATGCATTGAGGACACACTATCAACGGGTGGCAAGCTATGCCCGACAGTCAGGTCTTGTGCGTAACGAAGTCAAGTTGGATCAATTGCTTAACCCCAAGTTTGTTGAGCATGCGCTTAAAGAGCTGAACCTTGAGCATTACTGGCAAAGTCAGCAGATCAAGCAGGCTCAGCTTAGTCCAGCAGTGGGTAAGGGGAAATGATGAAGTTGACTGTATTGCCTGCTTTCTTACTAGCAGGGCTCTTGAGCTATTTTCCTATTGCTCATACCGAAGACCTCAAGGTGGTCCGTATCGCCTCGGTGGCGACTAACGTCGGCGGCAAGACGGTGTATACCGGCAGTGCCTCTCTTGTCGTTAATGGTACTTTCCCCGAGGAGCTGCGCAAGCAAGGCATCAAGGTGGAATGGGTGCCTGCGGCGATGGCGTCTGTCGGCCCAGTCATCAACGAAGGCTTTGCCAGTGGCAAGATTGATTTTGGCATCTACGGCGATTTGCCGCCCATCATTCTTAATGCCAGCAAGCCAACCGTCCAACTGGTGGCGCCTTGGGGTACAACATCCAATTCATATCTCGTGGTTCCCAAGAACTCGACTGCCAAGAACATCAAGGACCTGAAAGGTAAAAAGATCGCCTTGCACCGCGGTCGACCGTGGGAGCTGGCTTTCTCTAACCTGTTGCAGAGCGAGGGCCTGACGTTCAAGGACTTCAAGATCGTCAATGTTAACCCACAGGTCGGTGCTGCTGCCTTGGCGAGCGGCACTGTCGATGGTTTTTTCAGCCTGTTCGACTCCTATATCCTAGAGGACAGGGGCGTGGGCAAAATCATCTGGTCCACCAAGACTGCCCCGGTGGACTGGAAGCTAATGGGGGGGGTATGGGCACGCAATGATTTTGTGAAGCAGAACCCCGAGGTGACCCAGGCTATTGTGACTGCCTACCTGAAAAGTGTGCACTGGGTGGCGCAGGATGAAAACAAGGAAACCTATATCCGGGAATATTCCAACAAGATCTATCCCGAAAGCGTGAACCGCAGAGAATATGAGCAGGACAATGTCATCTGGCGTCAGCGCTGGTCCCCGCTCTACGATGCGGCCTTGCAGGAACATTATCGCAATGCAGTGGCCTATGCACAGGCATCCGGATTGACGCGAACGCAAGCGGACGTCCAGCAGATGCTTAATCCGCGTTTTGTCACTAGGGCATTGAGTGATCTCAAGCTTGAAGGTTTTTGGGTTCCACACTAGGCGCAATCAATCAAATTCAGCTGAGTGATCCAGGTAGTACCTTGCCGGAGAATAGTTGTATGGCAACGTAGGGTCGGCGCCCGGGTGATTCTTATACGGTATAGATGGCAGTGCTGCTTTAGCACTGCTGTTTCATTTTCATCAGTGGAGTCTGTTTTTATAGCAGCACTTTTTCTAGTTTTTTGATGCTATAGCAACAGTTTTATCGCTAACGCCCTTTCTGAATTTTTCCAAGTGAATGAATTTTAATAAGAAGTTAATCTGGGTAAGGGTTTGGCACGGTGATTGCAGATATATAACCAAATTGTATTTTTAATTCTCTTTATATGTTTTTATTAAGAGATGTTGAAAAAAGTTATTTGGAATGATGTGCCGCAGGGCACTTAAAAGCCCAGGCGGCAGAAAGAAGCAAGAATGAGTGCATTGAATACAGTGCTGAGTTTTAAAAGGGAACAGGCACTGCATGCTGAGTTGCAAAGTGCAAACCAGCAATTGGCTCTGAAGCCTATTGCCTTGACGATAGAGCGTGTTGAAAAGGCCTTCCAGCTGTCAGGCGAGCGCTTGCAGGTGCTTTCTGACATTAACCTGGACATTCGCGCGGGCGAGTTTATTTCGATCGTGGGTGCCAGCGGATGCGGCAAATCAACTTTGCTGAAGCTGATTGCCGGCCTGGATACTCAGTATGCGGGCGACATCGTGTACCAGGGCAAGCGCATTCAGGGCACTGATCTTGATCGCGGGATTGTGTTTCAGGAGCACCGCTTGTTCCCCTGGTTGACAGTGGAAGCCAATATCGCACTGGCTTTTTCAGCCACGGATATCACTAAGGCAGAGCGCAAGCGCCGCGTGCAGGCACAGATAGACCTAGTGGGATTGTCGGGTTTTGAGAAAGCCTACCCCCACCAAATTTCCGGCGGAATGTCGCAACGCGTGGCGATTGCCAGGGCGTTGGTATTGCGTCCACAGTTGCTGCTCTTGGACGAGCCATTTGCGGCACTGGATGCTTTGACCCGATTGAAGCTGCAACAGGAACTGCAACGCTTGTGGGAACAGGAGGGCTTGACCACCATCCTAGTGACGCATGATGTGGAGGAGGCTGTGTTTTTGGGTGACCGTATTGTGGTGATGCAATCACATCCAGGCCGCATCAAGCGTATCGTTCCAGTCGATCTGCCACGGCCACGCGTGCGTTCCACGCTGGAATTCCAGCGTATCAAGGATGACGTGCTGACGGATTTCGTCTAGCACGCTGCAACAGAATTTACAAAGGAGGATATACGTGTCTACATCTGCCTTGAGGCCTGCTGGTGGTCTGCTTGAGACTGGTGACATCTTGCCTAAAAGAGATGAGCTGGCAAAACGTGTTGCCGAGGCAGGCAAGCGGTTTGACCAGGCATTTGCCTTACGTCAGAAAGAATTCCAAGATGAGGTGGCCATCCCCGGTGGTGGCAGGAACTACCTTGCCCTGGGCTTGGTGGTGATTGCTGTGCATGTGGTCGGCGCTTATTTTTATATCAATGCAGAACATGCGCCTATTGTGCCCAAGCCCCGGCCGGTGGAAATCGAGATTATCAAGCCGGTGATTGAACCACCACCCGAAGTGAAACCACCGCCGCCGCCACCTCCACCGCCCAAGAAAGTGGTGAAGCAGCCGCCACCGCAGCCAAAGCCGCAACCGGCATTGAAAACACCGCAAGCCGAGCCTGACATCAAGCCGGATGACATTGTGGTGCAGGAAAACACGACCGCTGCAAAAACCACAGCCCCAGTAGAGGCGGCGCCACCAGCACCGCCGCCACCGCCTGAGCCAGTGAAAGAGGAGCCGGTGACAGAGGCAATGGGATATGCAGGTTACTTGAATAACCCGGCACCAAAATATCCGTCATTTGCGCAACGGCAAGGTTGGCAAGGCACCGTGGTACTGCGGGTACGTGTGTTGGCCAATGGTCGTGTGCAAAGTGCTGAAGTCAAGAAGTCCAGTGGCCGCAAAACATTGGATGATGCAGCACTAGAGGCTGTAAAAGGCTGGGAGTTTGCGCCATCCAAGCGCGGAAATACCCCGATTGATGGCTGGGCTACGGTGCCTATTGAATTCAAATTGGCTTCATAAAGCCTTATTTACGTAAACAATTGAAGGAACATAAAGATGTTTGATATTGCAGAATCCAATTCATTGATCGTTGATACTGTGCTGTATGCACTCATCGCTTTTTCCGTGGTGACCTGGACATTGCTGTTGGTAAAAGGCTACCAACATTGGCGTGCAGCCAGCCAGAGCAAGCGTTACAAGCAGGCATTCTGGAGCGCACCTAATATCATTGCCGCTTCTGAGATTCATGATGTTGACGGTCCGGCTGCACGTGTTGCCCAGGCCGGTTTTAATACCTTGCGTGATGTAGACGGCCATGCTTCCCATGATCTTGAGCACACGGGCGATCGTCAGGATTTACTGGAGCGCTCCCTGCGTCAGCAAATCCTCAAGGAACGTCGTAGCCTGGACAGCGGTCTTGCCGTGTTGGCCAGTATTGGTAGTACGTCACCGTTTGTTGGTCTGTTCGGTACGGTATGGGGCATCATGAATGCGTTGACCAATATCGGCGCATTGGGCTCTGCCAGCCTGGAAGTTGTTGCTGGCCCTATCGGTGAAGCACTGGTGGCTACAGGCCTCGGTATTGCGGTTGCGGTGCCAGCCGTATTGGCATTCAACTTTTTCACCCGTCGTCTCAAGTTGATCAACGGCGACCTTGATGATTTTGCTGCCGACCTGATCCGCTTGTCCCGCAAGGCAAACTTTGCTGGCAGCAAGCCTGTTGAGCTTGGTGCAGTCAAGCATGAAGCTACATCGTCTTCCGTGGTTAACCTGAAAAATGAGGCGGTTGCATAATGGCTTTCTCGACCAGTAGTGAATCTGATGAAGTATTAAGTGAAATCAACATTACACCTTTGGTTGACGTGATGTTGGTGCTCCTGGTGGCCTTCATTGTCACCATTCCAGTACTCAACAATGCCATTACGGTGAACTTGCCCAAAACGGCTGCAACGCAACCACCAGAACCAAAGAAACCGGTGACGGTAAGCGTGGATGCGCAAGGCAAGGTATTTGTAGACAAGCAAGAAGTGCCTGTAGCGCAACTTGAGTCTGAGTTAAAGGCGCGCCAGGCAGCGAATCCTGATCTGGCACTGCACTTGAGTTCAGACGAGGCTGTTAATTACGGCGTGGTTGCCAAAGTGATGGCTGCGATTGAACGCGCTGGCATTACCAAGCTGGCTGTGCTGACCCAGGCAGAATAAATCTCTGATATTGTCTAGCAGGAAAGAGTTGAGTTTATGAGCATAGGTATCAGGGTTGCACTTGGCATTAATCAGGCCGACCCCGTGTTTCGCCGTCGCAGCAGGTTGCGCTTGGCAGCGTTTATTTCCCCTATAGCATTTCTTTTGCTATGGGCATGGGTCACCAAGCTGGAGATTTTTTCTCCGCAATTGCTGGTGTCACCGTGGGAGGTGCTCGCCAGCCTGCATGAGCTGCTGGATTCGGGCGAGTTGTGGGCGCATTTGTCAGTCAGTTTATCTCGCTTAGGTGTTGGCTTCTTAATTGGCGCGAGCTCTGGCTTGTTGTTCGGTATCCTCATGGCATTGTCGCGCACGGTAGAGGACTTTTTCTCGCCGCTGTTCCAGGCATTACGCCAGGTACCGACCATCGCCTTGATCCCGATCTTCATCCTGCTTTTCGGTATTGAGGAGGTATTCAAGATCGCCATCGTGGTCAAGGCTGCCTTTTTTACCGTAGCGCTGGCTTCATACGAGGCTACCAAGGGCATACCCAGGCATTATTTCGAGGTGGCACAGGCCTACCAGTTGCCCAACCGTACCTTGTATACCAAGATGGTGATCCCCGCGATCCTGCCACCCATACTGACTGGCTTTCGTATCGCGTTTGCACGCTCATGGACCATTCTGGTGGCAGCGGAGTTGCTTGCCGCTGACAGCGGGCTTGGTCATATGATGCAGATGGGGCGCGAGATTTTCCGCATTGATATCGTAATGGTCGGCGTGGTGCTGACCGGGCTCATCGGTTTCGGCATCGACCGCCTGTTCAAGTGGGGTGAGGCTAATTTGATTCCCTGGCGCAAGGTGGAGGCAAAATGACAACGCAAAATTTATCCCGATACCGTATTTTGCAAAGTGGACGTGGTTGGCTGATCCCAGTGGCATTATTGCTGGTGTGGGAGGTCATGTCTCGGCAGAGCGCGGAAAATGCTTATGCATTTGCCTCTATCTCTCAGATTTACCACGGCTTGCTGGAAATCATCTCGACAGGTGAGTTGCAGCAAGGTGTCGCTGCCAGCCTACAGCGTGCTTTCCTTGGGCTACTGATTGGCGGCTCAATCGGCTTTGGGGTTGGTGCGGTGATGGCGTTATGGCGCGTGGCGGATGTGTTGATCGGGCCGCTTTACCATATGCTGCGCCAGGTGCCTTTGATGGGTCTGGTGCCCTTGTTCAGCCTCTGGTTGGGTAATGGCGATCCATCCAAGCTGCTGGTGGTGTGCCTGTCGGCATTTTATCCCATGGTGCTGGCGACTTATGAAAGCTTGCATCAGGTGGAAGGCAAGTACAAGGAGGTCGGGGATGTCTATAAGCTTGGTCGTCGCAAGACCTTCTTCAAGATACTCCTGCCCGCAGCATTGCCCAGCATTTTTACCGGTATTTCATTTGCGTTGGCGTTTGCCTGGCTAGCGACTATTGGTAGTGAGATCCTGTTCAGCGCCGGTGCTGGCCTGGGTAACATCATGATGAATGCGCAGGCGGCGTCACGCATGGATATTCTTATCATCCTTACCGCCTTGATTGGTGTGTTGGGCTACCTGATGAACCTGGTTATCCAGCGCGCTGGCCGCTACTTGTTCCGCTGGCGTAACCTGCGCTAGTCTATCCCTCAAATTGTTATAGCGTGTTTCTTAGCCATGCCTGATTCCCCAGGCATGGCGCATAACCCTGCCGTATGAAAGCCCGGTTTGTGAATCTCCATTCCTATCCCTTGTTGCGATGTTTGTGGCTGTATCGGCGTACGCCCGTACGTTTCTGGATTTCCGCAGCCTTGTTTGCCCTTGCCAACTTCATGCTGGCCTGGCAGCAAGGCATGATTGCGCGTGCAGTGCATGATGTGGAGCAGGGCGTGGCGGTCGTCACCGATGCGGCAGGTAACCTAGATGCCAGCGTTGCCTGGCATTGGCTGTTGGTCATTGTGGGCATTGCCGCAGGCCGGGCGTTACTCATGTACTTTGTCGGTTGGCTATCATTGGTAATTCAGCAAGACCTGCTGGGATATTTGCGCGAGATGATCCTGGTGCAGGTGCAGCGCCTAGATCTGGCCTACCACTGGCTGCACGGCGCGGGCGAGATCGTGACGCGCACTACGCGCGATGCCGATAAGTTGCGCGATGCCTTGATCAGCTTCTGGCGGCAGGTTGTCGATACTTCGTTTATCGTCATCGCCGCGGTCAGCTTTCTGTTCTGGTATCACCCTCTGCTGGGTATCGGCCCCTTGTTATTGACGACCCTAGGCTTTTATATCCTGTTTCGCCAGACCGATCACTTGGTACAGCTCGACCGTGCCGTAGGGCAGGCGTTCGACAGCGTCAACCAGGACCTGACGGAAGGGGTAAGCGGCGTGCGCGTGATCAAGGCGTTTAGCCTTGAGTCCACCCGCGTGGCACAGTTCGAGCGCCATGTCCGTTTCTTCGTCAGCCAGGCCCTGGAGGCATTGCGCTATTCGGCAAGCAGGATCCCCATTCCCCAGTTCGTCGTGGGGCTCGGGCAAGTCTGGGTGCTCGGCGTAGGCGCATACCTGGTCTATACCGGACATTTAAATTACGGAGAGCTGGTGGCCTCTCTATTGATGTCTACTACGCTGGTGTTCAGGGTGGAAGGCGTGGGACGGGTGATGCAAGTGTTTGCCGATGCACGTTCATCGGCGGCGCGCATATGGGAACTGTTGGATGCTTTGCCCGAGATTGAAGGTGGAACGCGGGATATTCCTCAGGGCAAGGCGCTTGGCATCCGGCTGCAGCATGTGGCTGTCGAGCCTCCAGGCGGAGGCAACCCGGTGCTAGATCAATGCAGTTTTGAACTCAAGCCCGGCGAAGTTGTAGCGCTGGTCGGGGCGACAGGCTCTGGCAAAAGCACCCTGGCAAGCTTGCTACCTAGGCTTGCCGATGCCAAAACCGGCAACCTCGAGTTGAGGTGGGATGATGAATGGCACGATGTTCGCGATTTCACCTTGGACGCCTTGAGGCGCGCGATCCATGTCGTGCCGCAGGAAGGATTCTTGTTTTCAGACAGCCTGGCCAACAATTTGCGCCTCGCGGACCAAGAGGCAACGGATGAGGAGCTGTTGTGGGCTTTACGCATGGCATCGGCAGAAGAAGTGCTGGCACGATTGGAATCTGGCCTGGAGACACGCATCGGTGATAGAGGCATTACGCTCTCGGGTGGGCAGCGGCAGCGGATATGCCTTGCACGCGCCTTGATAGGAAAGCCCTCGATCCTGGTGCTGGATGATGCCACCAGTGCGCTGGATGCCGTGACTGAGCGCACGGTGTTGAATAATATTCGCCGCCTGCCTGAGGACAAGGGCCAGGCGGTGTCGGTACTGATGATTGCCAGCAAACTCTCCACCATCCTGTTGGCAGATCGCGTACTGGTGCTTTCGGGCGGCAGGATCATTGCGGAAGGGACGCACGCAAATTTGGTTGCAGAAAGCGTGGAGTACAGGGAGTTGATGGGAGTGGGAGATACTCATGAGTAAAACATCAGGTCCGCGGGTCATGTCTGACATTGAGCTGGAGGAAATGCTGGCGCAGCAGAAATTGCAGCGGGGTATGTTCTGGCGTCTATTACCCTTGCTACGTCCAGTGAAACATTTTGTCATTGGCGCTATCCTGGCTGAAATAGTGCTGGTCGCGCTCGTATTTTTGCGGCCCTACATGATCGAGCAGGTGATCGACCATGCCTTGGTGAAAGGCCTGACGGGAGGTTATAGCCTCAATACTCACATCATCGTGTGGGCCTTGGTCGGCATGACCATTTCCTGGGCCGGGCGTTTTGGTCTGGCAGGCGTTTCCCAATATCTTTCCGGCTCGGCGGCGATCCGGGTGTTGAACAGCTTGCGCGTGAGTGTGTTCAATCATGTGCAGCACTTGAGTGTTGGGTATTTTGACCGCACCAAGTCTGGCCGCATCGTCTCGCGCATAGATCGCGATGTCGACAGCCTAGAGCCGTTGATGATACAAGGGCCGCCCGAGCTGCTGTCGGCCTTGCTGCGCAGCGTAGTGGCTGGGATATTGCTCTGGCTGACCTCGCCGATATTGTTCCTCAGTCTTGCATCCGTGATTCCCTTGTTATTCGGGGCGACATGGCTGTTCAAATATCTGGCGCAGAGAAATTACGCTCGGGTGGCGGAAAACCGCGCTCGCTTCACTGCGCACCTGGTCGAGACGGTGGCCGGCGTGCGCCTGATCAAGCAGGCAGTACAGGAGGAAAACAACCGTGCCAGCTACCGCGTACTGATCCAGGACTTTATCAACGCCTTGATCCGCAATACCCTGATGTCGGGCTGGTTCTCGCATTTCACCGGCGTGTTGACGACCCTGGGCATGATGCTGCTCATCGTCTTCGGTAGCCGCGAAGTCGCCTTGGGACATATCAGTTTTGGGCAGATGGCCGCGAGCATGTTCTATGTCTTCATGTTCCTTGGGCCGTTGCAGGAGCTGGGCGACCTGTTCGAGCGTTACATCAACGGTGTGGCCTCTGCCCAACGCATCTTCCTACTGCTGGATACCCAGCCGGAGATACGTGATGCCGAGCATCCAATACCGTTAAGACAGGTGAAGGGCGATGTTGAATTCCGCGACGTGGTGTTTTCCTATCATCCGGACGGCGAAAACCCGGTCATCCGCAACCTGAATCTCAAGGTGGGGGCTGGCGAGGTGCTGGCGATTGTCGGGCCTACGGGACATGGCAAGAGTACGCTGGTGCAATTGCTGACACGCTTCTACGAGGTGCAGGGCGGCGCGGTGTTGGTCGACGGCAAGGATGTAAAGTCTGTGGCGCAGCATGAATTGCGCCATCATGTGGGCGTGGTACTGCAGGACAACGTCTTGTTCAGCGGCACGATTATCGACAACTTGCGGCTGGCAAGGCCGCACGCCAGCAATCAGGAGCTGATCGACGCGGCCGAGGCACTGGGCGTACACGACATCATTAGCCGCTTGCCGCATGGCTACCAGACGGAGGTGGGCGCCTTGGGTAGCCATCTGAGCCATGGGCAGCGGCAACTGGTCTGCCTGGTGCGGGCTTACCTGGCAGACCCGGCCATCCTGATTCTCGACGAGGCTACGTCCGCTGTGGATATCCAGACCGAGCGCAAGATACAACATGCTTTGCGGCGCTTATGCGAGGGACGGACTGCAGTCATCATCGCCCATAGGCTTGCTACCATCCGTGATGCCGACCGCATTGCCGTGATCCGCGACGGCCAGGTGGTGGAGCAGGGCGCGCATGACGTATTGATGCGCCAGGGCGGACATTATGCCGCGTTGTATCATGCTTATGAGGCCGGGCAGGAGTTTTAAAGCTGCAACAATTGAAGGCCAGGTTTGTTGAGCTGTTTCAGCAGCAGTTTGTAAGTATCAATATCGAAGATGAACGCCGTCTTGGTATGGCGCATCATCTCCAGGCTGTCGTGGTCGTCCGCCGTGCCAAGGTAGCACCAGTGCTCAAACACATGTACTGCGGATTTTCCATTCTTGGCATTGCTTTCGCGGATGCCGATCTTGCCGGGGTAGGGCCAAGATTTCAATTGGTGGCTGATCAGCGCCTGCTTCAGGCGCAGGTAGTGCAATTCTGGAGACTCCTGGTGACAGCATACGCCTTTGCAACGCTTGAGCTGATATGAAAAGCAAGGACCATTTCCGCTTTCCAGCCCCAAATATTGCGGACATAGTGCGTGGGCCTGGGCAAGCTGGCGTAATGTGGCAGTGGCCTGGCGCTTGGTACGATAAGTGCCGTAGAGTGTGCCCAGCAACTCTTGTGTCATGTCATCTTGGGTGACTAGGGTCAGCAGGGGGCGTTGGTCGGCAGAAGGTAACAAATGCCAGGAGCAAAGCTGCTGCTCGCGTCGCAACTGCTGGTTATGTATCGGCTGGCGTTCCTTGATCAGCCTGGCTTCCAGCAACAATGCCCCAAACTCCCCGGCAGTCTCTATCCATTCAATATGCTTGATTTCCTGGGCAATCCGCATGCCACGGGCGCGCGAATGATCGCTGTTGAAATGCGATAGCACCCGGCTGCGCAGGTTGATGCTCTTGCCTACATAGAGAGGCAGGGCATTTTCGCCATAAAAGAGATAGACGCCAGGTGTTTCTGGTATGTCTTCTATCAATTGTGGGTCAATGCCGACTGGTAGAGATTGGCTTTTGAGCAATTCTTCAGCTGTGGCTTTTAATGTTGCCAGTCCATGCTCGGCTTCTGCAATGTGCAGGAATTCTGTCATCACCTCCACATCGCCCATGGCGCGATGTCTGGCTACACAGACGATGCCGTGGCGCGCAATGATGGCATCCAGGCCATGGCTTTTATATTCAGGATAAAGCCGGCGAGAGAGTTTCACTGTGCACAATACATTAAGCTGTAGGGTTGACCCTAGCCGCTTGTATTCATTCTTGAGAAAACCATAATCAAAGCGCACGTTGTGGGCGCATAGCACTGCGCCCTGCAGCTGGCTCAGCAACTCATGTGCGATATCCTTGAACAAGGGTGCATCTTTTACCATGGCATTGCTGATGCCGGTGATTTTCTCAATAAAGGGGATAATCTGCTTTTCAGGATTGACCAGGGTTTGCCAGCGCCTCACCTCAACCCCATCTTCATACCGGATCAACCCAATTTCTGTGATTCGGTCTGTGGTAGGCGTTGCACCAGTGGTTTCAAGGTCTAGCAGTACGTAAGCAGGTAACATAAAGGGAGAAATATAATTTTATTATATTCAATAGGATGTAAAAGTTTTCTCTTGTTTTACTATATATTTAATCAGGTTATGGAAACTTGATTTTCTTAATCAGTTGATTATCGTCATCGTAGTAATACGCTTCGTAAGAAATCTTTTTCAAGGCGTAGACTTTCTCAATCACAATTTTGGCTGCTGCTGCATCTTGTGAGCGTACATAGGCCTGGCGTGCCTCATCAAGCTCTGAGAATGGAATGATTTTCTCGAACTCGAAACCTTCACCATACTTAAATTCAATGGTATAGATCAAATCATCCCAGTTGAATGTAGCGTCGTAACCCTTTGATACTCTGATAATATCAATGTCTGGATTGTGGGCCTCGTGAATCCTAGCTAGGGCACTGTTTAATAGCAATATGCCTGACACTACCATGGCGCTATAACCGATCTTGCTAAATACCCTGATGGAGATTTTAGGCAAAACGTATTTCATCAGGTAGGTTGATGCCACAGCTGCTATTGCAACCAGCATGCCGATATAAAACACCTTCAGCGTAAACAGCCCAAATGAGACATATAGGCATAATTTGACAAGATGCAGGATGATTTCATTAGCTGCCCGGGTTGCAACTATTTCCTCTTTCGTTAGCCCATAACGCAGATATATACCATTAAATAAAACGCCTACAGCACCCGTGAGTGCCGAGATAAATCCAGCCAGAAGCCCGATAAATTTTAGAAAGTGGTTTGAGTGCCGAGAGGTATTCTTCGGTGATGCTGCTGGTTCTTTTCTGAATACATAGGGTAAGTTGGACACAAGAAATAGTGCCATGCATAACTCTATGTACATGGGAGACAAATAACTCAGCAGCCATGCCCCAAGCACCACGCCCGGCAGTGCAAAAGGCAAGAAGTGTTTCACAATATGCCAATTAATCTGCCGGAAAAATAGGGATAGCTTGGTAACAGAGCTGATGGAGGTTCCGATGGACAGGGCAGCGGGCACCTGTGCTGCTGGTAGGACATAACCCAGGATGGGTATTAGCAACAGTCCAGCACCGCCGCCGCAAATCATGCTCAAAGAGAATGCAAGGAAAGCAACAAGAAAAATATTTAAATACATCATGATGTAGTGGGTAAATTGAGCGGTCTTTTATGCAGCCATGTGAATATTGGCTGGGTTCTGACTACAAAAGACTTGGCGGGTCAAAAAATTTAATAAATTTGAAAACCAGGAAATTGGGACTGGAGATCAAGCTTCGCCATGCAATATACCATTGGTGATAGGTCGTGTGAGCTGGGATGCTAAGGGATGGGTTAAGCGATAGCGTGGTAAAAATGCAACACTAAGGCTATGGCCAACTTAAGTGGTTTGCGGCAAAAGTGGAATATTGCGGAAGAAAGAAAAAAGGCCCACATTGCTGTGGGCCTTTCTCTATTTGGCTCCCCAACCTGGACTCGAACCAGAGGCACACGGATTAAAATTCCACATAAAATATTGATTTATTTAATTAAATTTCGCCATCGCTCGCACGTGGTCGTAAGCTTTCGTCAATACAGTCACAGAAGAGCTTTCAGGACCAAAGACAAAAAAGCAAGCCTCAGTAACAATTTTTGATACGAGGAAGTAATTAGATTGACTCGAGAAGTTTTGTTTTTATTGATTTAATTTCTTGAATCGAAACTGTTGCAAATTCTGAGTCTGGTTCAATCCATAACCAAAAGTTTAAATATCCTAAAACTCTCTCTAACAATAGAGGGTCATGTAAAGAAAAAAGGTTATGATTAGATGATGATTCCAGATCTGATAAATAATAATTTCTTATATAGAATAATTTTTGTCTTACCATTTTTCTTGTTTGTTTAGGTATTCTAATTTTTCCATTATTAATTATTAATCCAGTTAAGTGACGAACCGGTTGTTTAGGAGTGTAGAGCTTAGACTTACTTGTGTTGACAATAAATCCTTCAGAACTGATTAGCCTATAAATCTCTAAAATATTATCCTCAGATATATTTTCGCCGGATATAGCCAGATCATCAGCATATCTTGAGTATAAAAAATTATTTTTTTGACAGTATTCTTTTATTTTTACATCAAGACCAAGTGTAATAATATTACTTAATAAAGGGCTGCTAGGTGCTCCTTGAGGAAGACCTCCATTTAAGCTTAGGATATGAGCAATTGAGGTGGAAATATTTACAGGGTAACCAATTTCTGAAAATGTATAAATGATGTCACGTGTAGAAATTGTGGGGTAATAATCTTGGAGGTCAATTTTAAGGATAAACGCTGAATCAATATGTTTTTCAACATGATTCTTAATGGATTTTTCTTTGATATAAGCGCAGGCAGATTCATTGTCGATATCTAATTTTTCTAAAATATTATTAGATATCCATTTTTGAACTAAAGACAAGCTGGGGAATGGAGAATCAATTTGTCTCATACCGCCACTACGTTTTGGAATTTTAAAAGTTCTGTAAAATTTTTCAGCTCCGTAACACATTGCAGCTAAAGATTTTTTATTGATATTAACTGTTCTAGCAAAAATATCAAATGTGATAATTGCAGGAATTTGCATATCATCAAATTTTTGTATTAACTTTAAAAGATCATCTCGCTGATCTAGCTCCATATGCGATGAGAGATGTTCATAAATTTCTTCATTAATTTCAAGCAATGGAGCCTCACTCTTTACATTTTGATAGTGAAGTAGTTGTTTATACGGGTAAAGATTAGTGGATACTAATCTTTACCCAGCTGGCAGGCTTTATCTGCCATGCTACCCTCTCTGATGGCCTTTTATCAGAGAGGGTGGGAAGGTGAATCTTCCCTTACTTCCCGAGGCGACTTCACCTCTGGCTAAAGAGTGAGGCGAACGTATGATACCTGTATATATTTTTTATGTAAATTATATATTTACTTATTTAATTTCTTTATCTCTATAAAGCATTGATGTTGGGATAGTATTCCAAGATCTACTTAATGATGGAGAAAAGTAAAATTTACTATTAGCCAAAATAATTTTTTTTGCATTTTCTAATAGCTCTAAAGTGAATTTATCTTTTTGGATAACAATTTTCTTATTTTTTAATTCAACTAATGCTTTAGAAAAGCTAACGATAGATACTTCAGAAGCTAAATATAATTCGTTTAAATTAATTACTTTTTCCGACTTAAGTAAGAGTGTTAATATTTTTCTTCTATCAATCAGGTATCTATCGTCTTCCCAACGTTCTAACAAGTCATCAGACTCTATGAAATAAGGCTTTTCTCGATTTTGATTCGCCACTTAAATTTCCTTTCCAAAATATTGGAAATACATTGTTTGGAATATTTGCACCTTCTTGACAATAAAGTGCTTCACTAAGGTTGAATCCAAAATTATATTCTTTAAAGTTTATTTTTCTAGGATATGGTGTTATCGGTAAAATCTTATATTCAAGTTCAAGCATTGCATTAATTGCTTTTTTTCTTTGTTCATCATCTGTGATGTTTTCAGAAATTGCTTTTGTAAAAATAATTGGAATAAATACATTTTTATCACCAAGTATTTTTTTTAAGTTCTCAAACCCTTCATTCATTCCAGCTAGACACGCGAAATATATTGTTGGGATAACATCTTTCTTTTCTAAATGATTTTTAAGTCTTTGAATTTTTCTAAGCATAGTAGTACCTGTGCCTAAAAAATCATCAACCAATAATATTGTTGAACTATTTTTTTTGTTGAAAAATGCAGGACTGATGTTGTTGTAAATGGCATTGTAATTTTTAGGATTAAGATCAACTTCCAATGCCCGAATTATACTTTGTGATCCATCTGGTTTGTCAGAGTCTGAGGTCGCGCATATTATTGCATCATCTTTAAAACACCATACAGAATTTATGTGTTTGGCAATCAGCGTTATAGAGTCAGTAAATTCTGTAGAATTTAGCAATTTAAATTCTGATAAAAGCTTGCAAATTAACCAAATTTGATCATCCGTATCACACTCGGAAAATAAGTTGTTAATTGCTATCGAGTAACGCTCCCTTGCCAGCCAAGGAACATTTTCAAGCAATTCAATTTGACTTAAATTTTTATTAATATCAATATTCATAAAATTGAGTTCTATTTGCATTTTTCGCCTACTTATATACTTGTATTTTTAACAAGTATTTATTTAATGTCAATTTTTTTATAACTAATTGATTTTTATGAAAATTTTAGTTCCTATGACTAAGGTTAAAAAAGATCTAGCAATTCAGCTAGTTGTTTCTTTCGCTCCTTTATATTTGCAATTGTTCAAAGAGTTTCAATTTGACGCAGGTGGTTGGTTTGTCATGCCGAGCCATTTGCAAAAAATTAAATCAAACCTAAAAATAGATAATTATGTTTTATTGTATGAGAGCGAAGGAAAAATTCTTGCATGCTTGATGTATTTCATTATGGGTAAGAGTGAGTATTTAAATTGGGAAAAGGAAGTTGGTTTTCTTTCCCCCTCTGAGCAAGGTGATTTTTTAAATTCTTGGACTGGTTATTTCATTAAAAGTGATTTGACTTGGCTTGATGAAATTCTGGGTGATTGGCCTGATACTCAACAAGAAGAAAATCATGCAATATCTCAATTTAAAGCATTGAGTTCTGAAGACCAAAAACTTTTGATTGAGCAAAGAACATATTTATTTCTTCATATATTTTCAAGCTTACATAATTTATTCTCATTGATGGTTAATGGAGAAAAAATGACGTCTCTTGTTCCTAAGGCTATTCAGGGTGATGATGAGGCCTATTTTCGCGCTACCAAAATTGATCGATCCTTAGTCATTAATCATCCAATATTTTAAACAGCGTTATGAGAGGGCTCAGCTTAATGCAGAGAAATTTTTCCTAACACGCTTATTAAAAATTAATTCAACGCCTGGACTCATTGGGAAGATACGTTATCTAGGAGTGTATTTGGTTTTTTCACTTCTTGACTCTCTTTGCTGGCTTAATGACCTAACTCATTCTGAGATTTTGACAATTTGTGAGCAGGCCGACTTAGACAAATGGCAAAATAGAATAGAGGATGTTAATTACATAACTAAAAGATTGAGAGATTATCGGAGGTATCAGGGAAATAACAGGGTGTCAATGCAGTAATGTTTTTTTGACGGCATCGTAACAGTCGTTATACCTCTACAAAATTCGTATCCACTCCAGTAACCAATTCGGGATGCTGGTATTCCTCAAGCGGAGTAAGTGGATATGCAAACCCCAAAAGCTAAGAGTAGCATTAATGATGAAATACTAGATCAAGCCACCACTGGGGAAGCCGCCCGTACCGGCGCAAGCCGGGCGGACGCTGACCTGGTGGTGGAAGCGGTGCCCAGTAACACAGCTATTAATAACTGCAATAGCTTATCGGGTCTGATTAAGTTTTTAAGATGGGGTGTAGATAGTTTGTATCTATCCTATCAGGGCAACCTACATCCAGAGGTTAATCAGCAGCTAGCAGATCTAAAGCGTCTAGCTCAATCAGAAAATCCCTTAGAACAAGCCAAAGCACAGTTCAGCGTTGGAGAGCATCTTTTCGAGGTTAAAGATAAAGGCTCTTCGATGTTTAGCTACGTCATTGAAGATAATGCTTTCAGAATTCAGCTTTCCCGCCCTAGTAAGGCTGCTCCTATGGCCTATATCAAGCTTTCCAGTGAATACCTCACCTACAAGACGCCAGCGGCCGCTGAAGAGGCTTTATATAAGGTGCTATCAAACCTTGGTGTGATTGAATCATCTGCCAATGTAAGCCGCATCGATCTCTTTGTAGATTTCTCCTCCGATCTAAATATGGAGAGCTGGACTAGGGAATCATGGGTTACTCATGCCTCTAGTGTTAACAGCTACGCCGTGGACAACCACTTTACGGGTTGGGCGATAGGTCTTGGTGGTGTGATGGCTGGCCGCCTTTATGACAAGCTTCTTGAGATCACCAAAAGCAATAAGAGTTACCTGATTCCCCTATGGCAAAAGGCAGGCTGGGTGATCGGTGAACCTATATGGCGTTTGGAGTTTGAATACAAACGGCAACTGCTTACCCAAAAGGGTTTCGCGGCTTAGTGATGTGTTGGCTAATCTGGATGGATTATGGTCTTACGCGACCACTGAGAGCCTCAAGCTCACTATCCCTAATTTTGAAGACAAAACACGTGCACGTTGGCCAATTCATCCCTTATGGGCGACCTTGGCCACTATAGATTGGGAAACTGAGGGTGGGCCACTGCAAAACCGCTTTTCTAATCAACGCTCCCCAGACGATCGAATTGCTCTTAAGCGCGCTTTTAGTGGATTAACGACATGGATGGCTGCACATGGGTATCGAGATTGGGATATTGCTAGACCAGCATTCGTGTCTGCCTTAGTGGCCTTCATTAATAACCGTGCTATGGATTCGGGATTGGCGTTTGAAGACCTAGTGAATGATAAAGTCTCAATCAAGGCTAGGCAATTCAATACCCTCAACAATCTGGACGATCAAAACAAGGATGATGAGTATTGGCTTGAAGAAGCCGCCAAAGCTTATCGAGAAGCCTCTGATGGGGAGTGATGATAGCAACCTGCCTTTGCCTGAGGTGCGTTGTCTTTCAAAGCAAGAGGCTGCTAATTATCTAGGGATAGGATTGACCTTATTGGCAGAACTGCAAATTCCAGCCGTGAAGTTTGGTCGGCGCTTGGTCTATGACAAAGTTGACTTGGATCAATGGCTGGATGAATATAAGCATCGCGAGCGAAGGTGGGCTAAAAAGGAAATAACATGGCCCGAGAAACCGGAATCTACAAACGCGAGGATTCACGCTATTGGTGGATCAATGCAACACTCGCAAACGGCAAGAGAGTACGCCAAAGTTCTGGGACTGAAGACCGAGCGGAAGCAGAAGCCTATCTAGCAAAACTTAAGCTGGATGCCTATCGCGAAACTCACTTCGGTATCAAACCTCAACGTACATGGCAGGAAGCCGTTGTTCGGTATTTAACGCTTAAAGCTGGTTTGAGGAGTATTCAGGATATCAGGCGCATATGCCGCTTCCTTGATCCTTATATGTGTAATCTCACCCTGAACCAAGTTAATGGGGATGTGGTGTGGACTATCGTACAAGGGGAGTTGAAGCGCGGTATTAAGCCTGCCACTGTAAACCGCTATCTTGCGCTGATTCGTAACTTGCTCAAGATGGCACGGGACGAGTGGCAATGGATAGACAGTATTCCTAAGATCAAGCTACTAACAGGCGAAGTCGAGCGTGATCGCTGGTTGAATAAGGACGAGGCAAGCAAACTCATTAATGCTTGTCCTCCTCATCTAGCCGCATTGGTCAAATTCGCACTTGCTACAGGATGCCGAGCAAGGGAAATTACTGAGTTGGAATGGAGCCGAGTGGACTTACAGCGTAAGACTGCTTGGTTGAACCAAACCAAAAATGGCACGCCGAGAGGTGTTCCGTTAAATAACGATGCAATCATGGTGTTGGAGGAGCACATCGGAAAGCATTCCCGATACTGCTTTACCTATATGGGCGCACCCATCAAGCGCAGTAACTGCAACACTGCTTGGTACAACGCGCTTAGCGTGGCAGGGATTGAAGACTTTCGTTTTCATGATCTGAGGCACACCTGGGCTTCATGGCATAGGCAGGCTGGAACAAGCTGCGATGAACTGAAAGACCTAGGCGGGTGGAAAACACGTTCTATGGTGGATCGTTATGCAAAATACGCAACTGAGAATCTTGCGTTTGCTGCTTCGAGAATAGAGCAGGGGAAAGATGAAATGAACGTGATCGAGTTTTCACGTTTTAGTCATGGCCTTAAAGTAAAAAAGGCCAGTGCATAAGCACCGGCCTTTTTCTATTTGGCTCCCCGACCTGGGCTCGAACCAGGGACACACGGATTAACAGTCCGTTGCTCTACCGACTGAGCTATCGGGGAATCGAGAAGCCGCTACTATACTGGCCTGGCGGGGAGTGGTCAACTATTTTCTGCAAAAAAAGTGACAGTTTTTTAATGATGGTTTTAAGCCTATTTGGCCCGAGCGGAAATTTCCTTTTTGAATCAAATATTCTTGTCATGTGAGCTGACTGGATACTTTTGGGGTAGGGCGGCATTTTTTATGCATTCAAAATGCATCATGCCCGGAAGTGCCGGGCATGATTTTGTGGTGGTGCTGTTATTTATTTGGCTGAGGGGTGAGTCTCAGGTAAGGCTTGACGGCTTTGTAGCCTTTGGGAAATTTTTGCTTGAGCACTTCTGGGTCGGTAATTGACGGGACGATAACAACATCGTCACCATCTTCCCAGTTGGCGGGTGTGGCAACGCTGTGATACTCGGTCAACTGGAGAGAGTCAATCACACGTAGGATTTCGTTGAAATTGCGGCCAGTGCTGGCGGGATAGGTCAGCGTCAGGCGGATTTTCTTGTTCGGGTCAATGATGAATACAGAGCGTACGGTCGCGGTGGTGCTGGCGTTGGGGTGGATCAGGTCGTAGAGCTCAGATACCTTGCGGTCAGCGTCGGCAATGATGGGGAAGTTGACTTCCGTGCCCTGGGTTTCATTGATATCGGTAATCCAGCCTTTATGGGAGTCCACCGGGTCAACTGAAAGAGCAATGGGTTTGACATTGCGCTTTTTGAATTCTTGCCCGAGCTTGGCGGTAGCGCCGAGCTCTGTGGTGCAAACAGGTGTGTAATCCGCAGGGTGGGAGAACAGGATGGCCCAGCTATCGCCCAGCCATTCATGGAATGAGATCGTGCCGATGCTGGAGTCCTGGGTAAAGTCGGGTGCGGTATCGCCTAAGCGTAGTGTTGCCATGATAAGGCCTCCTAAATAAATACAGCTGTTGCTGTAATGGGTAGTACCTTGGCGAGCAGGATGCTACCAGGAATGAATAAGGCAGCTTCATGCGACGCGAAGCTGCCTTGATTTAACCATAGCCAACAACGAGTTGTTATGATTGTTTGTTATAACCTTATTAGGCTGCCTTTTGCGAAAGCGAGCGCAGAACTTCGGCCAGCGGGGCCGGGTCTATCCATGCCTTGACGTCGAAGTCCGCCTTGATGAAGCCCCACTCCAGCAGGAAGTTCTTGTAGCCTTCCAGCGCGGCGATGAGTTCCGGGTTCAGATCGGTGCCTTGATGCAGGTGGATGTCGTTGCCATAGGCTTTGCGCACGTATTCGTCGGTAGAGCCGGATTCCTTGGCAATGTAGGCCACGGTATCCGCCTCATGGGCTGCTGCCCAGTCGCCAGCATCGACGATGCGACGCAGAAAACGGGCTACCAGGTCAGGACGCTGGCGCAGGAGTTCGCCATCGACCGTGATAGGGCGTGGAGCGCCATTATTCGCGCGGACTTGCGGGTCTGGATGGTTGCGTACGTCGTAGACAATAGTCAAGCCGTTGGCTTCGGCGGCTTCATAACCGCGTGCGCCCTTGGTGAAGATGACATCGACCTTGCCGCTCTTGAGCGCTTCAAGCTCGGGCGCATAGGAAACGCGGGTGCCATTGCCCCAGCCAAATCCAGGCGCGGATTGCGGTACTTCAAAATCGATTAATTCCACATCCTTGGTGGAAAGGCCTGCTGTTTCCAGCGTGACGACAATGCCGCGTAATGCGCTGGCGCGTTGATGGTCGATGCTGATGCGGTTTAATGGCAATGCGATTTTCTTGCCCTTGAGATCCTTGGGTTCCTTGATACCGGAGGAAGGCAGTGCCAGGATCAATTGGGCTTCGTCGACCCAGTTGAGGCCGATAACCTTGGTGTCTGCGCCATTGGCGCGGGCCCAGATGGCCGGGACGTTGCCGCCCTGGCGGAAGGAGTGCGGCAGCTTGTGGTCGTAATGTGATTCGAGTAGTTCTGGGTCGCGGGTTTCCTGCAGGGTGTTGATCGTAATGTTGTCTGGCTGGAATTCCTGCTTAAACCAGTCCTGGCGCGCTGCAAGGCCGAGAGGGGTGGGAACTGGGCAGCGTGTGTACCAAAGGGTATCAATGGATGTGTTTTGAGAGCTTGCTGACGACATGAAGAGTCTCCTTGTAATTGAGCCTGCGCAGATGAGCAGGTTGGAGCCTTAGTATTGGCATGTTCCATGCCAATATAGACTTGGAGGTTTTAATTATTAAAATTACATAAATATCAATTAAATAAATTATTTTATTAATGTTATTTATGATTTTTTTGTGATGCTGCAACAACACTCCACATGGCTACTGTTGATAGTGAAGCAGTAGCCATGGTTATTGCCTAAGCAGGCTGGTTGTTGGTATTTGAGGCTTCTTCGTACGCCTGGTACAGGCGCGAATAGGCGCCGCCTTGGGTAATCAGTTGCTGATGATTGCCGAGTTCCTGAATATTGCCGTCCCATATGACGGCGATACGATCTGCATCCCGGATAGTGGCAAGGCGGTGCGCAATAATGATGGCGGTGCGGCCTTCGCACAAGCGGCGCAGGGCGGTCTGGATGCGGCGTTCAGTATGGATATCTACAGCAGAAGTGGCTTCATCCAGCACCAGCACGGCCGGGTTGGCGAGATAGGCGCGCACCAGGCAAACCAGTTGCCGCTGTCCGTGGCTGAGGAATGCACCTAGCGGGCCGACTGCGGTACGGTAGCCCGCGGGCAGTCGCTCCAGCACTTCATCGGCACCCAGTTCGCGTGCGGCGGCAATCAGGGCTTCATCGCCGGCTTCAGGGGCTGCCAGACGCAGGTTGTCCAGCACCGTACCTGAGAACAGGACGTTGTCCTGTAGCACGATGCCTACCTTGCGGCGTAAATCCTGCTGCGCATATTCACGCACATCCTGGCCGTCAATCTTGACTGCGCCAGCATTAACTTCGTAAAAGCGCGTCAGCAACTGTACCAGTGTGCTTTTTCCATGACCGGTTGGCCCGACGATTGCCAACACTTCGCCAGGGTGGATATCGAGGTTAAAGCCACGTATTACGGGCTTTTCCGGCAGGTATCCGAAGATGACGTTATCGAATTCGACTTTGCCGGATTGCTGCTTGGGTATTGCAGGGGTCTGCGGGTCCTGTATTTCAGGTTCCGTATCCAGCATCAGGAAAATGCGCTGCGCGGATGAAGCGCCGGAAGTGTAGCGCTCGAACAAATCGTTCAGCTCCTGCAGCGGCCCGAGGAACAACTGGACGTAGAATAAGCTCTGTGCGAGCTGGCCGACCGTCATTTCCTGGTCCGCGATGCCGATACCACCCACCATGAGCAAGAAGGCCATGCCGACTGTGCTGAGCACCTGCGTCAATGGCAGGAACCAGCTTGATTTCATTGAACCCTTGATGAGGATATTGTTGAAGTCTTCCAGCAATCCACGATAACGGCGCGCATTGCTGGATTCGTTGACTGTCTGCTTGAGGATACGTACACCGGATACGGTTTCTACCAGGTGCGCGGTAAAGCGCGCACGCGCCTCGGCGACACGGCCCCAGATTTTCTCCGAGATGCGCTTGAACAGCCAGGTGCCCAAAATCAGGAAAGGCACGATGCTGGCCAAGGCCAGGAACAGCTTGGGCGAAATCCACCACAGGGCGATTGAGGCCACGACCAAGCGCAGCATGGCCGAGAACAGCTCAGGCGGCCCCTGCACCAGCAAAGGTTCCAGCGTATCGATATCTCGGTCAGCACGGGAGATAATGCGACCGGCCTTGGTTTGGTCGAAGTAGCGTACGCTCAGTGCCTGGATATGGCTGAATACGCGGATGCGCAGCTTGTTGAGGATGCTGATGGCTGCCGTCCCAGCAAGGTATTGCGAGAAGCTGCCCACGCCGAAGCGCAATACCCAGCTCAACCCGGTGGCGACCGACATCCAGACCAGGAGCGGGGTATTGAGAACGATGCCTTGCGCAGTTTGGATGAAGCCGTTATCGATGACTTCGCGCAGGAACCACGGGCGTATGAAGATCACGCCGACCAGCACGATTTCGAGCAGGATGACCGCTAAAATACGCCCCTTCACATCCTGAAGCAATGGTAGCAAACGCCAGAACATGCTGCGGTCGAGCTTCTTGCGGGCAAAGGCCTGTTCCAGCTCTATGTCATTGAGCGGCTTGTCGCCGCGAAAGTCATTGGCCATGGCTGACTCCCAGTAAGTCGCGGTATTGCGCGTTGGTGGTGGATAAATGCTCGTGAGTGCCCTGGGCGCGGATATGGCCCTGGTCGAGCATGGCGACACGGTCTGCCAGCAGGATGGTGGAAAGTTTGCTCGCAATCAGGATGACCGTGATGGGCTGGCCGTTGCTGTTGCGCAGCTTGCGGATGTTGTCCAAAACCTGGCGTTCGGTAATGGCATCGAGTGCACTGGTGGCGTCGTCCAGCACCAGGATGGAGGGCTCTGCAAGAAATGCGCGTGCCAGGCTGATACGTTGCCGCTGCCCGCCGGATAAGGTGATGCCGCGATCGCCGATCCTGGTTTGCAGGCCGTCACTCAGGCGGTCGAGCACTTCCGTTGCGCCCGCTTGCTCCAAGGCTTGCAGGATTTGTTGCTGACTTGCCTCCGGCTTGGCTAACCGCAGGTTGGCCTCCAGGGTGTCGGAGAATAAGAAACTTTCTTGAGGAACGACATTAATATTTTTTCTTAAGCTATTTAGATTAAATAATTTTATGTTTTTCCATCCAGCCCAAGGCGAACCGATTTCCACAATGCCGGCATCCGCATCCAGTAAGCGCGGTAGCAATCCTGCCAGGCTGCTTTTACCCGAACCTGTCATGCCCACGATCGCCACTACTTCGCCTGGGGCGACTTCCAAGTTGCAATCCTGCAATATCGCATTGCCCTGGCCTGGGGATTGAATGCCAACATGATTCAGGCGGATGCCCAATGCTCCCTCTGGAACGGAGTCGGTGCCAGACTTGATCGTCGGCTGTTCGTCGAGCAGCTCCCAGATGCGGGCGGCCGATGCCCGCGCATCGGCGAAAATCTGGATCACACGGCCGATGCCCTCAATGCGGAACACCAGCGTATTGGCGACCAGCACTGAGGCAACCAGCTCACCGATATTCAGCGTGCCTTGCTGCACCAGATATGCCCCCACAGCCAGTATCCAGACATGGCTCAAGGCGACCACAGTCTGCGGCAGAGGAATACGCAAGGCGGCATAGGACAGCGCGCTGCGCGCGTTCTGCATGAAGCTCTGTACGAGCGTCGTGAAAACTGCGACGCGTTGCTGTTCCAGGCCAAAAGACTTAATGACGCGCACGCCGTTCACGCCTTCGCTTAGTTCTTGATTGACCGCGTCGTAGGCTGTGCCTACGGCACGATCCAGCATCACCAGTTTTTCTGTCTGCGTCACAAATAATGCAATGCCGCCCAGCGTGAACGCCAGCGTGCCTAGGCCCAGCCATGGGTGATACCAGGAGAGCAGGGCGACGGAAACCAGCACCCAGAGGCTGGCCTCGAACACCTGGCGCCAGAAGTTGATCAACGCATCGCGCACCTTGTCGGCATCGCGCGTGGTGCGTGTGACCATTTCCCCCATGCCGTGCCGCCAGTGATAGGCAAGATCCAGCCGCTGTACCTGGTGCAGGATGCGCTCGCGCAGGATGGTGAGCAGATCCTGGCCTATCACCAGCGACATCAGGCCGCCGATATATTGCAATATGCCCCTGCCAAGTGCGACTAGCAGTAACAACACGATCCAGTGTAGCGTCTGTGAATATTCCAGGCTGCCGTCTGCCAGCCTGGAAATGGCATTACCGCTCTGGACATCGTTAACTGCATGGCCAACCAGCCATAGCTGCCATGCCATGCCGATATTGACGAAGGTAAATAAGATCGCAGTCAATGCAAATTTGTATGGCATGTAGCGATACAAAAGCAGGCAGCGGATGAGAGGGTATTGCTTCATATGACCTGAGTACTCATGAGGATATAAACGGACCAACAGACAGGCAAGCTATCGGTTGGATTGGTGGAGCAAGGGTTTAAAGCAAGAACAGCCTGGAAATCAGGCTGTTCTTTTTCATGCAGTCTTTACTATTGTTGCTAAGTGGTGGAGCGCTTAGAAACGGAAAGTCAAAGAAGCACCTATAGTTCTTGGGTTACCCCAATAAACCGTGTTACCTGAGATCGCTGTGCCGGCTGGAGCGCTGGCTGGCAGCGCGTGGTAGCGGTATTCCTTATCGAACAGGTTGTTGACGTAGCCAGTCAGCTCAATCTTGTCATTCTTGGTCAGGTAGCTGATACGTGCGTTTACCAATGTGTAGGCTCCTTGGTTCAGCAAGTCGTTATCCTGTGGCACAACAAAGAAATATTGCTTGCCCTGATAGCGTGCATCCGCTCCCAACAGTACTCTGTTGCCGTTTGCCAGCGGGATGTTGTAAGTGCCACGCAATTGAGCGCTCCAGCGAGGTGCTCGTACAAACTCATTGCCATCGTGGTTACCGCCACCATTCTGGATATCGAATTTTTCAAACTCTGTCTTGAGTATGCCGATATTGGCATTGAGGTGAAGGTTATTGGTAGGCAGAGCTTCAACCTCAAATTCGGCACCCTTGACGCTGGCTTTTTCTACGTTCTGCAGATAGGAAATAGGCACTGCCAGATTAGTACCGACAACGTTAACCTGAACATTGCTATAGTCGTAGTAGAAGGCGTTAGCATTGAAATTCAAGCGACCATTCAACCACTCGGACTTATAGCCGATTTCATAAGCGTTCAATTCTTCTGGTTTCAGTGTATTCAAGGCCAATGGATTGGCGGCAGCGGTGTTGTAGCCGCCGGACTTGATGCCACGAGAGAATTTGAAGTAGACGCGATCAGTGTCCGTAATCTTGTACTGCGGGGTGATATCGTACGTAAAGGCGTTCCAACGCTTATCGCGTGCATCTGTGAATGTACCTGAGCCACCAATGCCGCCGTTGTAGCTGCTCCACCATGATCCATAATCAGACCAAGAGGCAGCTCCAGCGCTACTGCTGTTGATACGATTGAGATCGTATTTCTTTTCTTCCGTTGTCCAGCGTGCTCCCAGAGTGGTATCGAATTTATCGGTGAAGTTATAAGTGGTGCTGCCGAATATCGCATAGCTTTCAGTTTCATGAGACAGGTCGGTTGCATTAAAGCTATTAGGCTGCGAAGAGCCAGCCAGCTGTGCGACAGCTGTATTGGGAAGGCGTGCAGCAGCAGAGTAGGAGTCAATATCCTCCTTGAAGTAGAAGAAACCAGTCAACCAATTCCAGCGATCTTCACGAGGCGATGCAAGACGGAACTCCTGTGTCCATTGTTTGCTTTTTGCATCCGTGTAACCGCGGCCAATTTCCAAGGGAGAGTTGTCAGTATCGGTGAATGCTTCTGTTTTGTAATCAGCATAAGCCGTAATTGACGTTAGGGTTAGTTTGCCAAGCTGCCAGTTAACGTTCAGCGAAATACCGTTTTGCGTGACATCGTTACTTTCTTCCGCATTGCTGCTGACATGATTGATATTTCGGCTGGGTCTGTAACCATTGCGGAATTCTCCAGTGCGGCTATAGACAGTACCAACATTGCCGTCGGTTTTGTATTTACGGTGATAAACGTTCAGCAGAGCATCAAGGTCAGGCGTCAGTGCAAACAACAATTGCCCGCGAATGACCGAGTCTTCAACGCCGCCGCTGGTTTTTCCATTGAATTGATTGGTGAAGCGACCATCTAGATCCTGGTTGTAGAACGAAATACGGCCTGCGATGCGTTCATCGACAATGGTGCCACCAACCGCGCCTTGAATTATCTTATCGCCGAAGCTGCCGTAATCCACCTTGGCATAGCCTTCCGGATTTTCCGAGAAAGTAGGTTTCTTGGAAACAATATTGATCGCGCCGCCGGTTGTATTTTTACCCCATAGCGTACCTTGCGGGCCGCGCAAGACCTCTACACGTTCAAGGTCGAAAATAGGCAGGCCGGTAGCGCTGGCATTGCTGATGAATACATCATCAATATAGAAGCCAATAGGGTTGGGGAAGTCCAGTTGCTGCTGGCCTGCACCCACGCCACGGATCCACCAGCGTGGGCGGCCATTCTGGATAGTACCAGCCGACGAGTTGGGAACATTGTTCAGGATTTCACTGGCAGAGCGGCCAATGCCTCGTTGTTGCAGTTCTTCGCCACCCAGTACCGAAATCGCAGTTGGTACCTCCTGGGCATTTTCTTCGCGACGCTGTGCTGTAACAACAACGCTACCCAGGGAAGACTCGACCTCCTTGGGTTGGGCTGGAGTGATATTGCTGTTTTCTTGAGCGTTCGTTTGTGTTTCGGCAGAGCTTGTAGTTTTGTCTTGTTCATCTGCGGCATAAGCAACGCCAATGATCAAGCTGCCTGTCAGTGCGCCAATCACTGCGCTGGTGATCGGTTTACGGATAAACGAGATAGATGTTGTTTTATGTGATGGCATAAATTTCCCTGCAATTGAATAAGTGAGAGCTCATCTTGTGAGAGGTCAAGCAGGATTGGCAGGAACCATGCCAGTGATAATGTTTTTATTTAACTTATTGAAATTTATTTATTTTTTATTTTTATGGATTTTATCTAGGTTTGTTTCTGCTGATCTGGAAGCAGCGTCTAGTGTTGTTTGATCATCACATGTTGTTTTTCATGCAGTTTAGTTTGCTGGTGTTCTGGAATCAGCACGAGGGGTAGAAATGAATGGGGGAATATCAGCAGGTGTTGAATTCTGTGCAGGTAATTGTTTCTTGCTCAACATCCTGCGATTATGATCAATAAAATAAAATTTTAATTTTTTATTATTAAATAATTATTTGTTTATATTAATTAAAGTAATTTATAGGTAATTGTCACTGGAATTTGTTGGCATGCCACTTGCAAAACCTTTGTTTGGATTTGTGTGTGAATGACGTTCTTAATATTCATACGCAAGTATCAATAAATCGACGCCAAGGAGTTTTGTGATGAGTGATATTTTGTCCGAGATCGATTTGATCTCTTATATTGATGATGCCAAAGCCGATGCTATCCATGCATTCAATGTGCTGCGTGATAATCGTAGCTTGTCAGCTACCCTGACATTCCATGTGACGCATCGCATTCCTGGCCATGATAAGTTATTGCATATCCGCTTTCCCGGTGGTTTGGCTCGGGATCAATCACCGACTATTAACATTACCCGCTTTTCGGATGAGAAGCAGCACATCCTGAATGAAGCTCGCCTGGATGCCGACACTGCCATTCATGTCCACACCAATTACCTTTCTGCCTGGTCATTGGCACACAAGCCGTTTCCCATTCTTTATGTTGCTGCAGCACGTCATATCCTGGCACGCGAGATTCCCAACCACCTTGATCGCACACGCTCTGTGCTGGATGTGATTCGTGAGCGCTTGGATAAGTACCCTCAACTGGCACCACCTCCTGCCTTGCTTGAGTCTAATGGTGGGGTCAATTTCTGGGGTAAGGGCATTCTGCGTACATCTGAACTTATCTTGTTTGTAGAGGAAGCAGCACGCTATCAAGCGATTGCAGAGCAAATTGGCGGTGCACAGCTTTATACCCCTGGCGCGCTGGAGCTTCAATGGAAGCGCACTGGCTTGTTGGAAAAGTCGAAGGAGTATAGCGGTCGTTATCTTGAGGATATTGCCTGACCATTGGCATTCGGCATTGCCTTATACAGATATAAATTCAGCCCCATCATCCCACTCATGCATATTGCGAAGAGCTTGCCTTGTGCCGTGGTCGGAGTGGTATTGATGTTTTGTTCTTACTCCCTGTTGGTGGAGGCTGGATATTTCCTGATCCAGTTTGTTAAGGAAGCATAAATTGAACCATGACAATGACTTGCAATATCGCGAGTCTCAGTATCCCATCCACCCTTTATTCCTCAGTCGCTGGTCGCCAAGATCGTTTACTGGGGAACCCATTGATGACATGACGTTGCAAAGCTTGTTTGAGGCAGCGCGATGGGCTCCCTCTGGCAATAACTCTCAACCGTGGCGTTTTATCTATGCCCATCAAGGCACAGAGGCCTGGCAACGCTTGTTGTTATTGGCGAATGAAGGCAATCAGCGCTGGGCGAAAGAGGCTAGTGTATTGGCCTTGCTGGTCTCCAAAACCAGTCATGTTCGTAAGGGCGATACTGTAGCGACTCCCTTACGCAATCATTCATTCGATACAGGTGCTGCTTGGGCATATCTTGCATTGCAGGCCACCTATACAGGCTTGATTACTCATGCAATTGGCGGGTTTGATCGTGACCGCGCGCGTGAGGAGTTCATCATTCCTGAAGATTTTCATATTGAAATATTGATTGCGATTGGTAAGCAGGGCGAGCCTGGCGCGTTGCCCGAGGATATCCGTTTGCGTGAAACGCCAACGACGAGAAAGCCATTGGGTAGTTTATATACAGAGGGAGCGTTTAAGTTTCCTGATGAATCCAATGCGACATGATGTGCTGCTGTTTGATCTTGATGGCACCTTGAGTGACCCTTTGCCAGGCATTGCAGCATGTATCAATTATGCGTTGAGCTACTTTGGTCACCCTGTATGGGATGAAGGTGTGCTGGCGCGCTTTGTTGGGCCTCCACTGGATCAAACTTTTAAGGAAATGATAGGTGAATGTACCCAGCAAGAGATTTCTGCACTGGTTCTGAAGTATAGAGAGCGATACCAGCAGATAGGTTATGCCGAGAATCGTTTATATGAAGGGGTCGCCGAAAGTTTGCAGCGCCTTGGAGAAGCTGGTGCAGTGATGGCGATCTGTACCTCGAAGCCGGCATATCTCGCCGAGAAAATCCTCCAGCATTTTTCCATCTTCCATCATTTCAGGTTTGTCAGCGGCGGTGATATCGGGATTCAAAAGTGGCAGCAGATCGCCGAATTAACGCAGCAAGAATGTATTAGCAGCCGTAGTGTCATGATCGGCGACAGAGCCGTGGATTTGCGTGCGGCGCATCAATATGGCCTTCAGTCTGGTGCTGTATTGTGGGGGTATGGCGGGATTGAGGAGCTTCAACCAGAATCGCCTGCCTACTACTTTCATCGTGCACAAGATTGGCAACAATTGAGCCAGTGTTGATTTTTTCACCCGTTGTTTCAAAAACAACACATGACGCATTGCATCTGTTTCATATCCAACAGTTATCACATCGATATTTTTTATTAAATATGAGGAGCGCTATAAAAACTGGAGAAGAAATTACTATTTTTTTAATAAAAACAATGGTGTAAAAAATACCATCTTTTATTTATGGTTATTTTATGGCGATGGCATGCTTTCTGCGATATTCCATTACGACAAATGAATGTTGTTAGGAGATGTTGCATGAGTACGCAGTTTTTTTGGTTGGTCCCTACCTCAGGCGATGGGCGATATGCCGACACGCAAAAACACATTCGTGGTGAGCGTAAGGATGGAGAACCTTATTTTCTTCCTGGGGTAACAGACCCTAGGGGCAATCGGTTCAATTATTTTGATCATCTGCACCAGATTGCGAAAGCGGTTGAATTAGCGAGATTTGATGGTTTGCAGGTAAGGAATGATCCTGAAGGGGATGAGTCCTGGATCGTTGCCGGGTACTTGAGCCGTGCTACGCGCCATATTACGGTGCTTGCCGAGTTTGATGCCTCACGCGGGTCTGCTGTGTATGCCGCGAAGAATGCGGTGAGTTATCAACGCTTCACGGGCGGGCGTTTTGCTTGGCAGATCGGGGTGGAGCGTGATGCACAACGCCGCCATCAGCAGGGGGATTTTGTTGATGATGCCGATCTCGATGCGCGTGTCGAGGAGTTTGTGACGGTGGCCAGGAATGTCATTACGCGTACTGGTTACGATTTTGAAGGGCGTTTTTTCCAGGTATTGCAAGGTGGGTTCCAGGGTCCACTTTCGGGGCAAAAGGTACCACCTGTTTATCTCACGGGCAGTAGCCTGGAGGCTTATGGTATTTCTGCGCGCTTGGCAGATGTGCATGTCCTGGACGCGTTGCCTTTGCAGGATATACAGCAAGCGATTGCAGCACTACAAACGTTGGCAAAGCAGGAAGGACGTAGCTTGCAAGTGGGGCTGCGCATTGATGTGTTAGCTCGCGAAACCGAGGAAGAGGCTATTTTTGATGCCACGCGTCATGCGGCGCAGGCCCAATTGTCTGTTTTAAGCCGGGCAGGGTTGTGGGATGGCTTGACCACGGCGCACACCGGTGCCAAGGCGAGTTTGGTGGGTAGTTTCGAGCAGGTACAGGAGCAATTGGCAAGTTATGCCGATGCCGGGGTGACCCAGTTCATCCTGGGGGCCGTGCCCAGCCTGGAAGAAGCCTATCGTGTTGGTGAGAATATCTTGCCTGCCCTGCGTGCAAGACTGGGTTTGCAAGCCCAGCAGGCCGCTTGATTCAAGGAGTAATGAATAATGACAATTGATGTATTCTGGAGAATTCCTACCCACGGTGAGCCAAGCTCTTTACGCAATAAGTTGCGTCATCGTGGCGACTGGTCGCAGCAGGAAGGTGACCATATTGTGCACAAAGGCTTGAGTGGTGGCAATGGCGATGGTTTCACCAATCTTGACTATATTGCGGAAGTGGCGCGTGCCGCAGAGATTTCTGGTTTTCAGGGAGGGTTAATACCTTCTTTTCCGATGACGGATGAGCCTTGGGCCATTTCCTCTTTTCTTGCACGCGAAACTAGCACTTTCCGCTTCATGATTGCTTTCCAGCCTGGTTTTCTTAATCCCGTGGTGGCTGCTCGCATGACGGCCAGTCTGCAACGCGCTACTGGTGGTCGGGCGTTGTATAACGTTATTACCGGGGGCGGTGGCCCTGCTCAGTTATGGTGGGGAGATGTTGCAGGTCATGATGATCGCTATGCCCGTACCACTGAGTTTCTTGATGTGCTGCGTGGGGTATGGAGTGGCGAGCGTTTTTCCTATCAGGGTAAGTTCTACCAGGTTGAGAATGCAGCCTTGCCGGCACAGTTGCTAGGCCAGGAGTTTCCAGAGATTTACTTCTCCGGCTCATCTGATGCTGCGCTGGCATCAGCCTCCAAGCATGCTGAGTATTATCTCTCGTGGCTGGAGCCTTTCGACCAGTTGCGTGAGAAATTTGATCGCGTCAAAGAGCGAACGGAAGCGTTGGGTCGCCAGATCAAATGCGCAGTAAGGGTAGATATTATTGCTCGCCGCACTGAAGAAGAGGCCTGGCGTGAAGTGCAGCGAGGATTCGAGAGTCTGAGTGATGCGGAGCGCGAGCGCTATAAGCGATTTGCGCAGCAGACAGGTGATTCGGTAGGGGCTAGCCGCCAACGCAACAATGCGCCCAAGGAGTTAAATAACTATCGTGACTTTATTATCCATCCTAATGTCTGGTCGGGTTTGAGCTTGCTACGAGGTGGTCAGACTCAAGGCATTGTCGGCAGTTACGAGCAAGTGGCAGAGCGGTTGGATGACCTGGTCAAGCTGGGAGCTGATGCATTTATATTGGCTAGCACGCCTCATTTGGAGGAGGCTTATCGTGTAGGCGAAGAGGTGCTGCCATTGGTGAGGGGGCACGTTGGTGCACCTGCATTGCGCGCAATTGGCTAATTGATTAGAAAGCAACTTTTCTAATCCTAATGAAGTTTCGCGGTGCTTGAATCATCCCCTGGAGGTGGTCTGCATGCTAGAATTCTGCCAAGTCGTTTTATGCGGCTATTTAATTTTAGAAAATAAGGATGTTTAAATGAGCCAAATTATCATCGAGCACAACCCAAGTGAAGAAAAACTGAAGGAACTGGGCGTTGCGAACTGGTCTATCTGGGAAAAGGAAATCTCCAAGTTCCCACTGGATTTCGGTATCAAGGAAACTGCATATGTTCTGGAAGGCGAAATATTGGTTACCCCTAAGGGTGGCGAGCCAGTGCGTATTGTTCCTGGTGACTTGGTTGTGTTCCCTGTTGGCTTGCAAAGCAGCTGGGAAGTAGTAAAGCCACTGCGCAAGCACTACAAGCACGGTTAATCTGTTTACGTGCAATGAAAAAAGCCCCGCCATCATGGCGGGGCTTTTTTTACGCCTTGGCGCCATTAAAGCTGCGTGTGAAGTGATACTTCCAATTGGCTGAGTGTATTTTGGTTTAACCGTTGTCCGGATTGATCTGAGATCAGGAAGGTATCTTCGGCCCGATTGCCTAGCGTATTGATTTTTGCTGTATGCAGGCGGATATGGTGTTGCTGCAATACATGAGCAATGCGGGAAAGGAGCCCAGGCCTGTCATTGGTGGCAATGTCCAGCAGCGTATATTGGCTTTCGGTTTCCTGCTTAATGGTAATTTCAGGCTTGATGGGCATGTGCTTGACTTGGCGACTGATACGGCCTTGCACTGGCGCATCGGGTGGCGCTTGGCTAATCAGTTTTTGTGTCAGCTCATATTCGATAAAACTTAATAAATCACGATAAGTAATTTTTCTATCCGATTGATCAAGAACTAAAAAATTGTCTAATGCGTAGCCATTTTGTGTTGTGTATACCTTGGCCTCAACGATGTTGTAACCCAGGCGCCCAAAAAAGCTGCAGATGCGGACGAAAATGTCGGCTTGGTCAGGCATGTAGATCATGGTCTGGATGCCGTCGCCAGCCGGGCTGAGTCTTGCACGTACAATCGGGGTCTGGGTGTTGATGTGGGTGAGCAGCAGCCTGGTATTCCACGCAATTAGCTGTGCTTCGTGGCGCATGAAGTAAGCAGGCCCCATTTGCTGCCATAAAGGTTGGTAGGCTTGTTCTACCACACCGTAATAGCTGAGGATTTCCTTGGCTTGTTGCTGCCGTGCATTGAGTTCTTCATTCAGGTTGCTGCCACGCAGGATGCGTTGTGTGGCGCGGAACAGGTTTTCAAGCAGGGAGCCTTTCCATGCATTCCATATCTTCGGGCTGGTGCCGCGAATATCGGCTACGGTAAGCAAGTAAAGGGCGATTAAGCGTTGTTCGGTAGAAACATACTGGGCAAATTTTTCGACGACAGCAGGATCTGATAAGTCAGATTTTTGCGCGGTACTGGACATCACCAGATGGGCCTCTACTAGCCATGCGACTAGTTCAGTATCTTCCGCAGGTAACTGGTGCTGTTTGCAGAAACGTCGCGCATCAATCGTGCCCAATGTTGAATGGTCGCCGCCACGCCCCTTGGCGATGTCGTGGAACAATGCGCCCAGATATAACAGATATGGCTTGGGAAACTCCTGAAATAAACGACTGCAGAGCGGGAATTCATGCGCACATTCCGCACGTGCAAAACGCCTTAGATTAGCAAGTACGTTGAGAATGTGTTCATCAACGGTATATACATGAAATAAGTCATGCTGCATCTGGCCCGATACTCGGCCAAAAGCTGGAATATAGCGCCCAAGTATGCCATAGCGATTCATGCGCTTCAGGGTGTGAGTGATGCCTCTGGATTGTTGCAGGATTTGTATGAACAGGGCTTTGTTCTTGGGGTTGCTACGGAATTGTGGCGTAATTTCATGCTTGGTACGATGTAGTGCGCGCAATAGTTCAGCACCCATGCCTTTGAGCTCGGGGTGCTGTTGCAGGACAAGGAAGCTCTCCAGGATGGCGGAAGGTTCATCATAGAGCAGGGTAGGGCTCTTGGTTTCCAGTAGGCCATTAACAGCTTCAAAACGGTTGGTGATGCTGACGACTGTATGCTGTTCAGGATAGATGCGTTCACGCAATACCTGCAGCAGGATTTCGTTGATCAATCCGACGAACTTTGCACTTTGGTAGAAGCGAAACATCAATTGTTCGCTGGCGCGTCTACGCGACGTGGTGGTCAATCCGAGTTGGGCTGCAAGCTCGTTTTGGAAGTCAAACAGTAGTCGGTCTTCTCGGCGATTTGCGAGGTAATGTAGGCGTGTACGCAGCATTTGTAGATTGCGCTCATGACGGCGTAATTGCTGCGCAGCATGCTTGGACAAAATGCGGTTCTTGACCAGTTCTCGCCAGTTGCTGCCAAGATGAAGGGCACGTGCGATCCAGATGATATTCTGCAAGTCGCGCAAGCCCCCAGGGCTTTCCTTGATGTTGGGCTCCAGGTTATATGCAGTATCGTTGAAACGGGCATGGCGCTGGTGCTGCTCTTCTATCTTGGCCTCGAAAAACTTTGCCACATTCATTGAAGAGGCTACCGTTTGGAGGAAATTGGCATAGAGAGCCTGATGCCCATCCAGATAGCGGGCTTCCAGCAGGTTGGTTTGCACTGTCACATCGCTTTGTGCTTCTATCAGGCATTCTTGCAGGGTTCGAACGCTATGGCCGATCGCAAGGCCAGTGTCCCATAACACGCCAATCAATTCTTCGATCTTGCGATTGGTCTCTGGCGATGCCTCGTTTCCTAGCAGGATCAGAATATCAACATCGGAGTAGGGGAATAGTTCACCCCTGCCGTATCCCCCTACGGCAATGAGCGTCGCTTCGTTATCCAGTTCAAAGGTTTGCCACAACGCACGCAGAATGCGGTCGGTCAATGTGGCTTGGGCTTGCAGCAGGTGGCTCACATTGGGTTTTTGCATGAACGCCTGCTGGAGCGCTTTTTGCTCGGTCTGTAGCTCCAGGCGCCAATGGCGTGCCAAATTGTTATCTGCGCGAGTGGCTGGTTGCATATTAGTTATTTGATTAATGCAGGGGCTGGCGGAGTTCCTGCTGAAACTGTAAGCACTTCGTATCCGGTTTCAGTGACTAGGATAGTGTGTTCCCATTGCGCAGACAGGCTGTGGTCCTTGGTGACGATGGTCCATCCATCGCCCAGTTGTTTGATGTCACGCTTGCCTGCATTGATCATTGGCTCAATAGTGAAAATCATGCCAGGTTTTAATAAGGCACCTTTGCCAGGCTGGCCGTAATGCAACACTTGTGGGTCTTCATGAAAGTTTTTGCCAATGCCGTGACCACAGAATTCACGCACTACGCTAAAGCCATTTTTCTCTGCATAAGTTTGAATGGCGTGGCCGATGTCGCCTAGAGTCGCACCTGGTTTGACTTGGTCAATGCCCAGCCACATGCAATCGTAGGTGATTTCAGACAAGCGCTTGGCCTGAATGGAAATGTCGCCCACATGGAACATGCGGCTGGTATCACCGTAGTAACCATCCTTGATCACTGTGATGTCGATATTTAATGTGTCGCCATTCTTGAGCACTTTTGTGCCAGGAATGCCATGGCAGATTTGATGATTGACTGAAGTGCAGATGGATTTAGGATATGGAGTATGCCCATGGGGAGCGTAGTTGAGCGGTGCAGGGATGGTTTTCTGCACATTGACCATATAGTCGTGGCAGAGCTCATCGAGCTTGCCGGTGGTAATGCCGGGTTGAACATGGGGTGTGATAAAATCTAGCACCTCAGCAGCCAATTTGCAGGCTACGCGCATTTTCTCGATATCTTTTTCAGTCTTGATGTTGATTGCCATGGTATTGCAAGGCTTGCGCCCAGGTTTTCCTTGAGTTCGTACAGCTGCTTATGGTAGCATATCGCACCCGTTTGGCAGGAATAATGCTTGTCAGGCGTAATCTGCAGCCAACTCTAGCGTGAGAAGGCTGCCAAATCTGCACATATACCCCGTACAGGGTGTCCGCTGAGAATGCGGATGTTGTTGGGTGTATGGAAGCAATAACCCTTACTGGAGATTAAAATGTCCGTTACCATGCGTCAAATGCTGGAAGCCGGTGTCCACTTCGGTCACCAAACTCGCTACTGGAATCCCAAGATGTCTCAATACATCTTTGGTGACCGCAACAAGATTCATATCGTCAACCTGGAAAAGACCCTGCCGCTGTTTGAAGATGCATTGAAGTATGTGCGTCAACTGGCTGCAAACAAGGGCCGTATCCTGTTCGTTGGCACCAAGCGTCAAGCACGCGACATCATCAAGGAAGAAGCTCAGCGTGCTAACTGCGCCTATGTTAACCATCGCTGGTTGGGCGGTATGCTGACAAACTTCAAGACTGTTAAGCAGTCCATCAAGCGCCTGACAGAATACGAGGCACTCTTGCAAGATGGTGGCATTGAAAAGTTCGGCAAGAAGGAAGCTCTGGGCTACAAGCGCGAAGTTGAGAAGCTTGAGCGCTCCATCGGTGGTATCAAGGAAATGGGTGGCTTGCCAGATGCTATTTTCATCATCGACGTTGGTCATGAAAGTGGTGCGGTAACTGAAGCTGCTAAGCTGGGTATTCCAGTGATCGGTGTTGTTGACACCAATAACTCTCCTGATGGCGTAGCTTACGTTATTCCTGGTAACGATGACTCCAGTCGCGCAATTCGCCTGTATGCACGTGGTATTGCAGATGCGGTATTGGAAGGTCGTAACCAAAGTATCAATGAGATTGTTAAGGCAGCGTCTGAAGAAGAATTTGTCGAGGTTGAGGAAGCCGCGGCAGAGTAAGACCCTGTTCAAAGGGGGCTTTGGCCCCCTTTTTTTGTATCTGAATTTGGCAAATCAAACTTGGCAAACTGCCAACAAAATAATGTTCAAGGAGTAAATAATGGCTGAAATTACCGCAAGCATGGTTAAGGAGTTGCGTGAGCGCACTGATGCGCCCATGATGGATTGCAAAAAAGCGCTGACAGAAGCTGAAGGCGATATGGCGCGTGCAGAAGAAATCCTGCGTGTACGTTTTGGTAACAAGGCAAGCAAGGCTGCTGGTCGTGTTGCTGCTGAAGGTGTTGTCGCTGTTAGCATCAAGGCCGATGGCAAGCTGGGTGCAATCGTTGAAATCAACTCCGAGACCGACTTCTGTGCTAAGAATGCAGATTTCCTGGCGTTCACTGGCCAAGTGGCTGACGTTGCTGCCAGCGAAAAACCAGTTGATGTTGCCGCTTTGTCCGCCTTGAATGTCGAAGGCGGTAGCGTTGAAGATATCCGTACGCAATTGATCGGCAAGATCGGTGAAAATATCACTGTTCGCCGTTTTGTTGTGACAGAAGCGCAAGGCAAGTTGGCGAGCTATATTCACGGTGCCAAGATCGGTGTGCTGGTTGATCTGGTTGGTGGTGATGAGGCGCTTGGTAGGGATATCGCCATGCATATTGCCGCTGCAAAACCAAAGTCACTGGATGCCAGCGGTATTCCTGCTGAACTGATCGACGCTGAGCGTCGTGTTGCTATTGAAAAGGCCAAGGAAGCTGGTAAGCCAGATGCCATGCTGGACAAAATTGCTGAAGGTACCGTGCAAAAGTTCCTCAAGGAAGTAACGTTGCTGAGCCAGCCTTTCGTCAAGGACGACAAGCAAACGATTGAGCAATTGCTCAAGGCCAACAATGCCAGCATCGCTTCTTTCACCATGTATGTTGTTGGTGAAGGCATTGAAAAGGTTGTTACCGATTTTGCTGCTGAAGTTGCTGCTGCAGCAAAGGTGTAAACTAATGGTCGCACCTGCGACCTGCCTGTAGTCAATGAACGTGGGTCATCTTTATGTTGGGATGATTCACGTTTTGCACAATTTGCATAACAATAAGGAGCCCCATGAGCACTCCCGCCTATAAACGCATTTTATTGAAACTTTCTGGTGAAGCCCTGATGGGTGATGATAGCTATGGTATTAACCGAGCGACCATTTCCCGGATTGTTGAAGAGGTCAAGGAAGTAGTTGATCTCGGCGTGGAAGTGGCAGTGGTGATTGGTGGCGGTAATATTTTCCGTGGAGTGGCACCGGCAGCAGAGGGCATGGATAGAGCTACTGCCGATTATATGGGCATGCTGGCAACCGTCATGAATGCACTAGCCTTGCAGGATGCCATGCGGCATGTAGGCTTGGTAAGCCGAGTGCAATCTGCATTGAATATTGAGCAGGTGGCTGAGCCTTACATTCGTGGCAAAGCTATCCGTTATCTTGAAGAAGGCCGTGTGGTCATTTTTGGGGCGGGGACGGGTAATCCATTCTTTACCACCGATACTGCGGCTGCGTTGCGTGGTATGGAAATCAACGCTGATATTGTATTGAAGGCAACCAAGGTGGATGGGGTCTATACGGATGACCCGAAGCGCAATCCGGAGGCGATGCGGTACAAGACGCTGACTTTTGATGAGGCGATCATCAAGAACCTGAAAGTCATGGATGCGACGGCATTGACACTGTGCCGCGATCAAAAGTTACCAATCTCTGTATTCAGCATTTTCCGCCAAGGTGCGCTGAAACGGGTTGTGCTGGGTGAGGATGAAGGCACTCGTGTTCTGCCATAACCACCCCATACACGCTTAGTAGGAGACATCATGATACAAGACGTAAAAAATACTGCAGATCAAAAAATGCAGAAATCCATAGAAGCACTAAAGGCTGACTTGAGCAAGGTGCGTACTGGTCGTGCGCACACCGGTTTGCTTGATCATGTCATGGTTGAATATTATGGCTCCATGGTAGCCATCAACCAGGTGGCTAATGTGAGCTTGGGTGATGCACGCACCCTCAATGTGCAGGCCTATGAGAAAACCATGACAGCCAAAGTGGAAAAAGCGATTCGGGACTCTGATCTTGGCTTGAACCCTGCGACCAATGGCGAAACCATCCGTGTTCCAATGCCAATGTTGACTGAAGAGCGTAGACGTGACCTGATCAAGGTCGTGCGTGGTGAGTCGGAAAATGCAAAAGTGGCAGTACGTAATGTGCGCCGCGATGCCAATGATGCCTTGAAAAAGCTGGTGAAAGACAAGGAAATCAGTGAGGATGATGAGCGCCGTGCACAAGATGAAGTGCAGAAGCTGACAGACAAGTTTGTTGCTGAAATTGACAAGCTGTTGCAAACCAAAGAAGCCGAGCTGATGGCTGTTTAATTACGGCGCTGATTTTGTTTTTCTTGATTTGCAGTTTTAATTGATTCTACCCTGCGGAGCATTGAGTGGCACTTTTTTCCAGCTCCACCCAAACTATCCCGGTAACGGGTGAGGTTCCCCAGCACATTGCCATGATTATGGATGGTAATGGTCGTTGGGCTAAAAAGCGATTTCTGCCTCGTGTTGCGGGACACAAGCGTGGTGTCGAGGTTGTGCGCGAGGTCGTGCGTTTGTGCGCCAATCATGGTGTGAAATATCTCACCCTATTTGCCTTTAGTAGTGAAAACTGGCGTCGTCCCGCAGATGAGGTCAGTTTTCTGATGGGCTTGTTCATGGAAGCATTGCAGCAAGAGGTTGGGAAGCTTGCTGAAAACAATATCTGCTTGCGCATGATCGGGGATTGCTCTCGTTTTGATCCTGCGCTGGTTGCCAAGATTGCAGAGGCTGAGGCACAAACAGCTAATAAGGATGGCCTGACCCTTACCATTGCCGTCAATTATGGTGGTCGCTGGGACATTATGCAGGCGATGAAGCGCCTGTTGGCAGAGAAGCCGGAGTTAGCCGAGAGTTTTACTGAGGCTGATCTGGCGACTTACCTCAGTATGCACTATGCTCCAGAGCCGGATTTATTCATTCGTACTGGTGGTGAGCAGCGGGTGAGCAATTTCCTGCTGTGGCAGCTTGCTTATAGCGAGTTGTATTTCACCGAGACCTTATGGCCTGATTTTGACGAGGTTGAATTCAAACGCGCTATTACTTCTTATCAGCAGCGTGAGCGCCGATTTGGGCGTACCAGCGAGCAGTTGGTTGCAGATTAATATGCTAAAGACACGTTTATTAACCGCTGCGGCCCTGATTCCTGCTTTTCTGGCCGTCCTGTTTCTCCTGCCTGAGCCTTACTGGTCTTTACTCATGCTGGTTGGTGTCTTGATCGGCTTGAGCGAGTGGGCTCACATGGCTGGCTTCAAGCCTGCAGTACGCTACCTTTATATCGCGGCATCTGCTGTGGCTGGCGTGTTCTTCACTTTCTGGCAAGGGCCGGAAAATGCGTTTATGCAAGAGTATGCCTTGTACTGGGGGTTGCCGCTGGCGGCTGCTTTCTGGCTTTTTTTGGCACCCTTATGGCTATGGAGTCGAGCACGCATCCAGAATGTCTATCTTATAATGCTTGCGGGATGGTGGATTGTGCTGCCCTTGTGGCTCGCCTTAATCAGCTTGCGAGCCATTAGTCCTTGGTTACTATTGGCGATTATGCTTGTGGTCTGGATTGCTGATAGTGCGGCTTATTTTGCTGGCAAGCGTTTTGGCAAGCGTAAACTTGCAGTCAATATTAGTCCTGGAAAAACCTGGGAAGGTGTATTGGGAGCGTTGGTGGTAGTGAGCTTGTATGGCTTGGCCCTCTGTTTCGCTTTTCAGCTCAATCTATTGCTGATCGTAGGTTTCTGGATATTGACGGTCTTCAGCATTATGGGAGATTTGCTTGAATCCCTGATCAAACGCCAGGCTGGTTTTAAAGATAGTGGTAGTCTGTTACCGGGCCATGGCGGTATTCTTGATCGTGTGGATGGCTTGACCTCCAGTCTGCCTATTGCTGCATTTTTTCTGCATTTCCCTCTTTATTATCAGGCGTGGATGCATTCCGCGTAATCATGCCCATGCTACAAAATGTCACCATCCTGGGGGCAACTGGCACGATCGGCCTCAATACTTTGGACGTCATTGCAAGGCATCCTGAGCGCTATCGTGTCTTTGCACTGACTGCTCACTCTCGTGTTGATGAACTGGCTGAGCTTTGCCTACGCTATCGTCCTCGCTATGCGGTGATGCTTGATGAGCATGCAGCACAGAAGCTTCAGCATCAATTGCAAGGAACCGATACGCAGGTGCTTGCGGGTGTGGAGGCTTTAGAAGATGTAGCGGCTCACCCTGAGGTGCATGTGGTCATGGCGGCAATTGTAGGGGCGGCAGGATTAAGGCCGTCAATAGCCGCAGCACATGCTGGCAAGCGGATTTTGCTCGCCAACAAAGAGACGCTGGTGATGGCGGGCAAGCTATTTATGCAGGCTGTGGAGGAGGGTGGTGCCACCCTCCTGCCGATCGATAGTGAACATAACGCTATCTTTCAAGTGATGCCACCAACTCGCTTGGCTGCCCTTGAAGATGGCGGCGTAAAGCGCATTCTGTTAACGGCTTCTGGTGGGCCTTTTCGCAAAGCTAGCGCTGCAGAGTTGATTGCCGTTACGCCAGCGCAGGCGCTAAATCATCCCAATTGGGTCATGGGTCCCAAAATCACGATTGACTCTGCCACCCTCATGAACAAGGGGTTGGAGGTGATTGAAGCGCATTGGTTGTTCAATGCTCCTGCCGACAAAATTGAGGTGGTTGTGCATCCGCAAAGCGTTATTCACTCCATGGTGGAATATGTGGATGGTTCCGTACTGGCGCAGATGGGCAACCCTGATATGCGTACCCCGATTGCATTTGGCCTAGGGTACCCAGAACGGTTGGATGCCGGGGTCAAGGCTTTGGATTTGTTCCAGGTTGGGCGGCTGGATTTCGAGGCACCAGATATGGCGCGTTTTCCATGTTTACGGCTGGCTTTCGAAGCATTAAGTCAGGGGGGTACAGCTCCTGCTATTCTCAATGCAGCGAACGAAGTGGCTGTTGAGGCTTTTCTCAATGAACAGATTGGTTTTCAGGATATTCCTCGTTTGATTGAGTCAGTATTGGTGCGCATGGATGTTGAGGCGGTGACATCTATTCCGCAATTAATCGAGGTAGATACCGTGGCGAGAGCATATGCCATGGAGTGGAGGCAGTTGGAAGCATGCTGACCTTACTCGCCTTTCTTGTCACGCTTGGTATTCTGATAGCCGTTCATGAGTACGGACATTTTCAGGTGGCGCGTTGGTGCAATGTCAAAGTGCTGCGTTTCTCGCTTGGATTTGGCAAGCCAATATTCAGGCGGCATTTCGGCGCGGACAATACCGAATTCGTCATTTCTGCCTTACCACTGGGTGGATACGTCAAGATGCTGGATGAGCGGGAATTAACATCCCCTAGCAATGTCGCAGAGGCTGACTTGGCTAGGGCCTTTAATCGACAATCTGTCTGGAAAAGAATAGCCATTGTTTCTGCCGGGCCAGCAGCCAATTTGTTACTGGCAATTTTCTTGTATTGGGTATTATTCATGCAGGGAGTACCTGGTATGAAGCCCATCATTGGCAATGTTCCAGTGCAGACAGCTGCTGCCCAGGCAGGGTTGCAAGAAAATGACTTAATCACGGCAGTGGCGGGGCAGCCAGTCTCCAGCTGGACGGATGTGCGCTGGATATTATTGCAAGAGGCAATCAAGTCTCCTTTGGTGGTCGTCAAGGTGAGAGATGAAGCACTGCATGAGCATGATGCGGAGTTGAGGCTGGATAGTATTGAGAAGGAAGACTTCGAGTCTGATTTTCTTGGGAAGCTTGGTTTGAGCCCTTATCGACCTCCTATGCCTGCTCGTCTGGGGGAGATTGTGCCTGATGGTATGGCAGACAAGGCTGGTTTGCAAACGGGCGATGTGGTACTGGCGGTTAATGACAAGCCTATTACTGAATGGGAACAGTTTGTGACCTTGGTGCGTGAGCGGCCTGAGCAGCCGTTGATGCTAAGGCTGAAAAGGGACGAGCAAGAATTGGATGCTGTGGTTATCCCGCAAGCTATTGACGAAAATGGCACAAAGATAGGCCGGATAGGCGCCGCTTTTCAGGTGGATGAGGCCTTGATGGAAAAGTTGAGTATCACGGTCAGTTATGGGCCTTTGCAATCTTTTACCCGTGCCGTGGATAAGACCTGGGAAACCTCTGTGTTCAGTATCAAAATGCTGGCGCGTATGGTGACAGGAGAGGCATCGTGGAAGGGCGTGAGCGGCCCAGTAACGATTGCGAGCTATGCGGGGCAGAGTGCCCACATCGGTTGGAAGTCATTCATTGGCTTCCTGGCCTTGATCAGCATTAGTCTTGGTGTGCTCAATCTCTTGCCTGTGCCAGTGTTGGATGGGGGGCATTTGTTGTATTATATGATAGAGATTCTCAAGGGCAGCCCCGTCTCTGAAGCCACTATGGAAGTGGGCCAGCGTATAGGCTTGGCAATATTGGCTTTATTGATGGCGGTTGCTTTTTACAATGACATAACCAGGTTTATAACAGGTTGATCTTAATGAAGTTTGGCATGAAGCTTAAGCATATCCCACTACTTGTCCTGGCTCTATATTCCACTGCGGCACTAGCCCAGGATCCTTTTGTGGTAAAGGATATCCGCGTAGAAGGCCTGCAACGTACTGAAGCTGGCACGGTATTCAACTATTTGCCTGTCCGTGTCGGCGATACCATGACCGAGGAAAAGGCCACTCAGGCTATCAAGTCCCTTTACGGCACGGGTTTTTTCAAGGATGTTCGCATTGAATCCGACAATGGCATTGTCGTGGTGATGGTGCAAGAGCGCTCAGCCATTGCCCAACTGGTATTCAATGGCAACAAGTCCTTTCCCACGGATAAAATGAAGGAAGGCCTAAAGCAAATTGGTTTGGCGGAAGGGTTGATTTTTGACCAATCCATGCTGGATCGTGCCGAGCAGGAAATTAAGCGCCAATATTTATCTCAGGGTAAGTATGGTGCTTCGGTCAAGACATCAGTGACGCCACTGGAGCGTAACCGCGTTGCTGTAAGGTTTGATATTGAAGAAGGTGCAGTCTCCAAAATTCGCAATATCAACATTGTCGGCAACAAGGAATTCACGAAGGATGAATTGCTGGAAAAGCTGACGCTGACAACGCCTAACTGGCTGACCTGGTGGAATAAAAATGATCAATATTCTCGCCAGAAACTGACAGCCGACTTGGAGGCATTGCGTTCTTTCTACATGAATCAGGGCTATCTTGAGTTCAATATTGATTCCACTCAAGTCTCTATTACCCCTGATAAGCGTGATATTTATATCACCATCAATGTTACCGAAGGCGAAAAGTACACCGTAACGGACGTCAAGCTGGCCGGTGAAATGTTGATCCCTGAAGCAGAGGCGCGTAACCTGATTTCTGTGTCATCTGGTGAAGTGTTCAATCGCCAACGTGTGACTGAATCTAGCAAAGCCATCAATGATCGCCTGGGTAATGATGGTTACGCATTCTCCAATGTTAACGCCATTCCTGAGGTGAATAAGGAAAAGCATACTGTTGCCTTTACTTTCTTTATTGATCCAGGTCGTCGAGTTTATGTTCGCCGTATCAACCTAACTGGCAATACGCGGACACGTGACGAGGTGTTGCGTCGCGAAATGCGACAGCTTGAGTCTGCATGGTATGGTGCGGACAAGATCGAGCGTTCCAAGCAGCGTCTTGAGCGTTTACAGTATTTCTCCGATGTCAACGTCGAAACACCAGCAGTGCCTGGTACCAATGATCAGGTTGATCTCAATATCAACGTGACGGAGCGCTCAACAGGTAGCGTGATGTTTGGTGCTGGTCTCTCCAGCTTTGAAGGTGTTGTGCTGGGCGTCACCATCAACCAGAATAACTTCCTTGGCACTGGTAACCGAGTGGCTGCGCAGGTAAATACTGGCCGCATCAATACGGTTTACTCGCTGACCTATACTGACCCTTACTTCACACCTGATGGTATCAGCCGTGGTTTCAATGTTTATCATCGCAAAGTCGACACGACCTACCTGCGTACAGGTGATTACAAAACTGCATCTTATGGTGCAGGTGTAAACTTCGGTATGCCATTGAATGAGCGTGATTTTATTAGTGCAGGTCTGACGTTCGATTACACGGATGTTGAGTTGAGCAGTAACAGTCCTCCGCAGTTCAGGCGCTATTGCAGCAGTTCTGAAGACGCGAATAGTTGCAGTAATAGTTCTTGGTTTACTAACCTGGCTTGGACGCACGATACGCGGGATAACATCATGTTCCCAAGCAAGGGTGTGCTACAGCGTATCAGCTCCGAGATTGCTTTGCCTGGCCTAGATTTGCAGTACTACAAGCTTGAATACAAGCATGCTTGGTACAAGGATATCAGCAAGAGCGTGACCTTAATGCTCAATGGCGAGATCGGCTATGGTAATACTTATGGCAACAAGGATTTCCCGTTCTTCAAGAATTTCTATGCCGGTGGTGTGAACTCGGTGCGTGGTTATGAGCAAAGCTCGATTGGCCCTCGTATCTATGACACAACAGGTTTAGGCTATCGTGATTTTGCCGCCGGTGGTACCAAGCGATTACTTGCGAATGCAGAGTTGTACTTCCCAATTCCTGGTATGAAGGATAACAATGCCTTGCGCTTGAGCACATTTGTCGATGCGGGTTCTATTGCGGGTGACGGTATTAATGAGGCCGGCTTAAATTACTCTACCAGCCTCAGTGATATTCGTTACTCTACAGGTGTTGGGGTAAGCTGGCTGTCACCATTTGGTCCAATCAAGTTAGTGCTGGCCAAGCCACTGAATAAACAGGATGGTGATCGTACACAAATGTTGCAATTCCAGATGGGGCAACAGTTCTAAGCTCGTCTAAATATGATTTGGTTAAATTTGAATTATTGAAGCAAAAGCTTGTATATCAGGAGAAAGTCAATTGAATAAGTTGTTGAAAAGTCTGTTGGTCGCTAGTGCTTTATCTTTTGCTGCCAGTACTCAGGCCGCCGAGTTGAAAATTGGCTATGTGCAGGTTGACAAGATCCTGCAGGAAGCGCCACAAACAGCGGAAAGCGGCAAGAAGCTGGAAAAGGAATTTGGTCCGCGTACGACTGAGTTGGATCGCTTGCAAAAGCAGATTCGTGATCTGGAGACTGCGCTGGAAAAAGATAGCTTGACCATGTCTGAGGCTGATCGCCGCAACAAAGAGCGAGATGCTTCCAACCTTAAGATCGAGTTTCAACGCAAACAACGTGAATTGCGCGAAGATGTGAACCTGCGTAAGAACGAAGAATTGGGCGTGTTGCAGGATCGTATTAACAAGGCAGTGACATCTGTGTCTGAAGCTGAGGGCTACGATCTGGTGGTATACGGTGGTGTCGCGTATGCCAACAAAAAGATTGATATTACCGACAAGGTATTGAAATCATTGGGCAAGAAGTAAGCTCAGTTCGTCGCTATTTTATTCAATGAGTACGTCGTATTCCCTGCGGGAGATTGTATCTAGGCTGGGAGGGGATGTGTTGGGGATGGATGATGTCCATATCTCTCGCGTTGCCTCCCTTGCCAATGCTCAGGCAGGGCAGATTAGTTTCCTGACCGACTCTAAGTATCGCTCCATGCTGGCTACAACTAAGGCAAGTGCAGTGATATTGACCCCAGAGAACCGTGATATCACCTCCTTGCCGAGAATTGTCACGGATAATCCTTACGCCTATTTTGCCAAGGTATCAGACCTGCTAAACCCCCAGCCTCAATACGAGGCAGGCGTTAACCAGGGCGCTAGCATTGCACCAAGTGCGACAGTGCCTGCGAGTTGTACTATCATGGCCCACGCAGTCATTGGTGCGAATGTGGTGCTAGGTGAGCGTGTTGTAGTGCATCCAGGCTGTGTGATTGGTGAGGGGGTAGAGGTCGGTGCAGATTCGGTATTGCATGCCAACGTCACGCTATACCATCACTGCGTGATTGGTGAGCGCTGTAGCATATTCTCAGGCAGTGTGATTGGTGGGGATGGCTTCGGTTATGCCCCGGACAATGGGCGTTGGGTGAAGATTCCCCAGGTCGGGCGTGTCGTGATTGAGAATGACGTGGATATTGGTGCCAATACCACGATTGATCGCGGCGCGATCGACGACACCATTATCCACGAGGGTTGCAAGATTGATAACCTAGTACAGATCGGACACAACTGCCGCATCGGCGCTCATTCTGTGATCGCTGGATGTGTGGGCATTGCTGGAAGTGCTGTGCTGGGCAAACATTGCCGTATTGGTGGCGCAGCCATGATCCTGGGGCACCTTGAAATCGCTGATGGCGTGACCGTGTCGCCAGGTAGTATGATTACACGTTCGTTAACCAAAACGGACACCTACACGGCATTAATGCCGTTCCAGAGTCATGATGAGTGGCTCAGGACTGCTGCGGGTATCAGGAGACTGGGAGAGCTTGCAGAGCGGGTCAAGCAATTGGAAAAGCAATTGTCATCCCTGCAAGCACCTGACGCCCAGCACGATAAATAATATTTGATGTTGAGAAACGAGAAAAGCCATGACTGAACAAGCTATGACGAGCATGGATATTCATGAAATACTGAATTACCTGCCACACCGATATCCTTTTGTATTGGTGGATCGTGTGCTTTCGCTGGAGTTAAACAAAGAGATCGTGGCTGTCAAAAATGTCACGATCAACGAACCTTTCTTCCCTGGTCATTTTCCTTACCATCCAGTGATGCCCGGCGTGTTGATTGTGGAAGCTATGGCGCAGGCTGCTGCTATCCTGTCGTTCAAGACTATGGATACCAAGCCAAATGATAAGTCTGTCTATTATTTTGCAGGCATGGATAATGTTCGGTTTAAGAAGCCGGTTTCACCAGGAGATCAATTGATTCTCAAGGTCAGCATTGATCGCGTTTTACGTGGCATTTGGAAATATAAAGGTGAGGCTCTGGTAGATGGCGCTGTCGTTGCCGAAGCTGAAATGATGTGTATTCTGAAGGCGATTGCTTAAGTATGACAGAACCCAGGATACATCCTACAGCGATTATTGATCCCAAGGCTGAGCTGGACTCTAGCGTTGAGGTCGGGGCTTTCAGTATTGTGGGGCCGGGTGTTCGCATTGATGCCGGTACCCGAGTGGGCAGCCATGTGGTGATCAAAGGTCCAACCACGATCGGCAAGAATAATCAGATATTCCAGTACTCATCGTTGGGGGAAGTACCTCAGGACAAGAAATTCAAGGACGAGCCAACGTTACTGGAAATTGGTGATGGCAATACGATCCGTGAGTTCTGTACCTTTAATCGAGGTACCGTACAGGATAAAGGCACAACCAAGATCGGCAGTCATAACTGGATCATGGCTTATGTACATATCGCCCATGATTGCTTGGTGGGCGATCACACTATTTTTGCCAATAACTCATCCCTGGCAGGCCATGTCGATGTGCATGATCATGCCATTCTTGGTGGTTTCACCTTGATTCACCAGTTCTGCAAGATTGGTTCCCATGTGATTACTGCTGTGGGCTCGGTGGTGTTCAAGGATATCCCGCCTTATGTCACAGCTGCTGGTTATGATGCCAAGCCGCATGGTATTAATTCTGAAGGCTTGAAGCGACGCGGATTTTCTGCCGACAATATCTTGCAGATCAAGCGCGCATACAAAACCCTGTATCGTAATGGCCTGACACTGGAAGAAGCCAAACAGCAGTTATCAGAACAGCAAAAGACATCACCAGAACTCAATATCCTGGTTGATTTCCTTAATCATTCAACGCGCGGTATTGTCCGCTAGAAGCAGGGTGTTGCATGCCGACCATTGGTATTGTGGCCGGAGAGGCTTCTGGCGATCTATTGGGTAGTCATTTAATCCGGGCGTTGAAGAAGCAACGTCCCGACCTTAAGTTTGTAGGCATTGCTGGCCCGAAGATGATCGCCGAAGGGGCAGAGACCTTGTTCCCGATGGAAAGGCTTTCTGTACGTGGCTACGTTGAAGTCCTGCGTCATTTGCCAGGTCTGCTCAAGATTCGCAGGCAGGTAGGGGACTATTTCCTTGAGCATCGCCCGGATGTGTTTATCGGGATCGATGCACCTGACTTCAATTTTTCGCTGGAACGCAAGCTCAAGCTCCAGGGCATTCCCACCGTACATTATGTTAGCCCTTCTATCTGGGCTTGGCGGCGTGGCAAGATCAAGAAAATCCAGCAAGCCGTATCGCATATGCTGGCACTCTTTCCTTTCGAGCCGGAGATCTACAAGCAAGCTGGTGTGCCGGTGTCCTATGTTGGCCACCCATTGGCGGATATGCTGCCTATGGAGGCTGATATCGACGGCGCCAGAGAAGAGCTTAAGTTGCCAGCTGATAGCCTAGTGATCGCCATGCTACCTGGTAGTCGCCAGAGTGAAGTGCAACAGCTGGCTGATCTGTATATCAAGACTGCCAAGTTGATTGTGGCAGAGCGTTCCGATGCACGGTTCCTTGTGCCCTTGATTACCCGTGAGACACGCGCCATCTTTGAGCGCGCCTTGTATGCGAACGAGGGTTATGATTTACCCATCAATATTATGTTCGGTCATGCTCATCGAGCCATGGAGGCCGCAAATGCGGTGATTGTGGCATCGGGTACGGCCACCTTGGAAGCTGCCTTGATTAAGCGACCCATGATTATCACTTATCGCATGCCTAACTTGAGCTGGCAGATATTGAAACGCATGAAATACCTGCCTTATGTTGGCTTGCCTAACGTCTTGGCTGGCCGCTTTATTGTGCCTGAATTATTGCAACACGATGCCGTGCCGGAAAAACTGGCGGCGACCTTGTTGCAGATGCTCAAGGATAAAAGCCAGATCGCCGATATTCAGAGCGAATTCCGTCGCATGCATGAGTTACTGCGGCAGAACACCGAAGAAAAGGCTGCCCAGGCTGTGTTGTCGTTTATCAAATGAATAACGATCACGTAATCATCTGTGGTGTGGACGAGGCCGGTCGCGGCCCACTGGCTGGCGCTGTTTATGCGGCAGCCGTGATTCTGGACCCTCGGCACCCGATTGCCGGGCTTGCTGACTCCAAAACCTTGAGTGAGAAAAAGCGCGATGCATTGGCCATCGAGATCAAGCAACATGCGCTGGCTTGGGCGATTGCCTCTTGTAGTGCTGAAGAGATTGATGAAATCAATATCTTGCAAGCAAGTTTGCTGGCGATGAAGCGCGCTATTGAGCAATTGACTGTGCAGCCTACACAGGTACTGGTTGATGGCCTGCATTGCCCAAAGATTAGCATCTCGTCACAAGGGATTGTCAAAGGTGATAGCAAGGTGCAGGAAATTGCTGCTGCTTCCATCTTGGCGAAAACAGCGCGGGACCATGAAATGGTCGAAATGCATGCACGTTACCCTCAATATGATTTTGCCAAGCATAAGGGTTATCCTACCACCCATCATCTCAAGCTACTCGCTGAACATGGTGCTTGCGATATTCATCGGCGCAGTTACGCACCAGTCAAGAGAATCTTGGGCCTGATCTAGGTGCGATTTGTGCTAGGCCTAAGCTCAGGCATGGTTTAGCTTGAAGAGTCTAGTCTCAGGCCAGCAGCAGGAATACCGTTGGTTGCTTGTGTAGTTCTGGCAGCTCTGATTTTTTCCAGTCTTTAATAGGTTTGCTGAGAATCAGCTCAGTGGGCAGGCTAATATTGCGTGCAACGCATAGCCTGGTCTCCGGGGCGCAATGCTCCAGCATATCTTCCAATAAATGCTGGTTGCGATATGGCGTTTCAATAAAAATTTGCGTTTCCTGATGTTGCCTAGAGTGGCGCTCAATTTCCTTGATTCGGTGAATCCTGGCTTGTTTATCACTTGGTATATAACCCAGGAAAGTAAAGCGTTGACCATTGAGCCCAGATCCCATCAGTGCCAATAAAATGGAAGAGGGGCCCACTAGCGGGGCGACACGGATATTTTTCCTGTGGGCAAGCTCTGCCAGTCGTGCGCCTGGGTCTGCGATGCCTGGACAACCCGCCTCCGACATCAATCCAACATGCTTTCCTGCCAATAAGGGCGCCAGCAGGCCGGGGAGTTCTGCGTCAGTCGTATGTTCATTCAGCGTCAGCAGGCTGAGTTCCCGCACTGGTTTGGCTGTTTTGATCAAGCCTAGGAAACGCCGCGCGGTTTTCTCGTTTTCGACAATGAAGGTGTCCAGGCCTTGCGCCAGTTGAATCACCTCTTGTGGCAATACCTGCAAGACATTGTCTGATCCCAGTGTGACTGGGAGCATGTATAGCGTGCCGGTACTCAATGCTTCACCTGTACCTTGTAAGTGAGTGTCGTGCTGCCATTGGCTGGGATAGTAATGTTCCAGCTAGCGGTATTACTACTGCTCTTGGTGCTTGGGTGACTCTGAGCCAGGAGATTCCAGTCACCTGGAATAGGCTCGACGACTTTGACAGTGACTGGCTGTGGCTTGGCATTCTTGAGAACGATTTCGTAAGCACTCTCGAACTGGCTATTGCCCTTGGCTGGGCTGGGTAGTTTTTTGAAGTCAGTCTGCTTTTTGTTGGCGGTGACATCAAAAGCTTCGCCCAGCTTGAGGCGAACGGTTTCATTCTTTGCGGTATGGTCAATATTATCTTCGCCGACGAACTGGGCATTGCCTTGGCTATCTTGTTTATAGACGCGCATGATGCCCTTGGGTAGCGGTTTGCCTAGCTTGGCGCTTTCTTTATTATCAAACTCGACGAAAACCCCTAGTTTCAATTTTTGTCCCAGGTCTCCTTGGCTGGACTGGTAATAATAAGGTGATCCTCTTAATACCAGTTCCTTACGCACAGGTACTGATTGTGCGCTGAGCAGCGCAACTTGCTTAGTTTGATTTTCGGCAAGGGTGGTGGGGCGTTCCAGAGAGTAGAGATGATATTCCAGCAAGGCTTCTTCTGCCATTGCAGGAGCTGCGGCATCTGCCATCATCAATTCATTCTTGCGCATCAATGCCATGGGGGCTGGGGGTGGGGTAACGCGATTCACATCACCAGCAACCAATTGCAGTTTTGCATCTCGGTAGGTGGTGCCGCTGGTGTTGGTGAGGGTGACCCAGCCAGACAAATCCAGGTGGTCTTCTGCAGCATTGAGTTCTGCCACATAATCGGCTTTCCAACCTAAGCCATGGGTCAGATAGCTAAGCTCTACCTCTTGTGGGCCAGATTGCTTACTGGAGACCAAGGTAACCAGCGTAGGGCGATCGCGCAAGTTGTCGGGAACATCGGGGTAGACAATACGGCCAGGAATGCCGGTTTCTATGCGGTTACCCATCTTGAGGACGGTGCCATTGTTGGCAGCCAGTACCACTACGCTTTCTATAGTCTCGACACCTGTTGTCGGATTGGTACGAATGACTTGTACCGTCTGGCCGATATATTTTTCTAGCAATTTTTCCGGGCTGAGCAGGTCGTAGTCGAAATTTTGTTCCAGCGTCTGCAATTGCCCTTTCAAGCTACGTAGCAAAGCGGTTTCTGGGCGAATCTGCGCACTGACATCACGCAATGCTAAGGCATTGATACCAGATTGCAGATTCACCTTGCGCTGATCCTTGACTAAGGCTAGGTCGTTGTTATAAATCGTGACAGCGACACTTTGCTGATCATGCAAGGTGCTACGAATCTCGTCTTGGGCAGCCAGCGCCTGGAAAGTGGTCATTAGACAGATGGCGATAGTCGTACGCTTCAAGATCATGGAATCTCCTCAATCAGGGACAAGGTTATATGACAGTGACGCCTTGCTGCGCCAGCATGTCGATCAGGCGGATCAAGGGCAGACCAATCAGGGCATTGGGGTCATCGCCTTGCATGCTCGCAATCACGGCGATTCCCAGGCCTTCTGATTTTGCACTGCCAGCGCATTGATAAGGCTGTTCTTTTTGTAGATAGTTCTCGATCTGTGCGTCGCTCAGATTGCGGAAAGTCACCGTAAAAGGCACAACCTCAGCCTGCATCTGCTGGTTGCTGGCATTGTACAGGCATAGCGCACTATGAAAAATAACGCTGCGGCCACGCATAAAAGTGAGTTGTTTGACTGCATTGTCATGCGTCAGGGGTTTGCCTAGTTGCAAGCCATCCAGGGTAGCAACTTGGTCGCAGCCAATGATCAAGGCTGCCGGATATGCTTCGGCAACCTTACGAGCCTTGGCCTGGGCAAGACGTAATGCGGTTTGCTCGGGAGCTTCACCTGCCATTGGTGTTTCGTCGATATCAGGCGATTGTACAGTAAAGGGAATTTGCAGCCGGGACAGTAGTTCACGTCTATAGGGTGATGATGAGGCTAGGATAAGAGATTGCATAAAAGTCGGCGTTTAAAACTTCATTGTGGCATGTAGTATTCATTGAGGGCAAAAATGCCAATAAAAAAGCCGGCCCGGGCCGGCTTTGTACGACAGACTAGTGAGATATTAGTCTGGCTGAATTTCCAGCAGGGTTTCGTCTGGAGTAACGCTATCGCCTTTTTGCACGTTGATTGCAACCACCACGCCGCTCTTTGATGCCTGGATTTCATTTTCCATCTTCATGGCTTCAATCACTAGAACAGCATCACCAGCCGTGACCTTGTCACCAACATTGACTTTGACGTCAACGATGGTGCCTGGCATTGCGGTAGTGACGCAACCTGGGTGTGATGGGCGCGGGCGGCCGCTGCCTGTATTGCTGCTGGCCTTTTTCTTCGCCTCGCCATTGCCCTGACCACCAGACACCTCAATTTCATTGAGTGTTTCCACGACCACTTCTTCTGCCACACCATCCACAGACACGTAGAATGGACGTTGTTCTTCACCATGGTGACCGCTACCAGTCAGCTTGATGTGGAAGGTTTCGCCATGCAATGTGACGTTGAATTCAGTCGGCGCAAAACGTGAGTGCGATTCGCTGGAAGTCACGGCTTCCTTGTCTAGCAAGGGTTCTGGCTTCAGGGTGCCAGCGTTACGCTCTTGCAGGAATGTCTTGGCCAAATCGGGGAACATGGCATAGGTGAGGACATCTTCCTCGCTCTTGGCCAGGCCTTCTACTTCATTACGCAGCTTTTCCATTTCTGCTGTCAGCAGGTCTGCTGGGCGGCATTCAATAACCTCTGCATTGCCCACAGCCAGGCTACGCACGTCAGGATTGACGGTAGAAGGTGCCTTGCCGTAATGACCAAGCAGATAGTTTTTCACTTCATTGGTGACCGACTTATAACGTGCACCAGTCATGACGTTCAATACTGCTTGAGTCCCTACGATTTGGGAAGTAGGCGTGACCAGCGGAGGGTAGCCCAAGTCTTCGCGCACACGAGGAATCTCATCCAGCACAGCATCCATGCGATCTAGTGCGCCTTGTTCCTTCAATTGGTTGGATAAGTTGGAGATCATGCCGCCTGGTACTTGATTAACCAGCACACGGGTATCCACACCTGTAAATTCGCTCTCGAATTGCCAGTATTTTTTACGTACTTCGCGGAAGTAGGCAGAAATTTCTTGCAATAGGCCGATGTCGAGGCCGGTATCATATTCGGTGCCCTTGAGTGCCGCCACGATACTTTCAGTGGTAGGCAGGCTAGCGCCCTCGGCAAATGAGGAGATACAGCCGTCAACAATCGCAACACCATTATCCACGGCACGCTGAATCGACATACTGGCCAGGCCAGAGGTGGCGTGAGCATGCAAGTGAATGGGCAGGCTGACAGCTTCGCGTAAGGCCTTGACCAATTCGCCGGTTACCTCTGGTGTTAGCAGGCTGGCCATGTCCTTGATGGCAATGGTGTCGCAACCAAAGCTTTCCAGTTCTTTTGCCAAGTTAACGAAATAAGGGATGTCATGCACAGGGCTGGTTGTGTAGCTGATAGTGCCTTCTGCGTGCTTGCCGACTGCTTTGACGGATTCGATCGAGACCTTGAGGTTGCGCAAGTCGTTCATCGCATCAAAGATACGGAATACATCAATACCGTTGTCTGCGGATTTTTGCACGAAAGCACGCACAACATCGTCGGAGTAGTGGCGATAGCCTAGCAGGTTCTGCCCACGCAACAGCATCTGGAGACGACTGTTGGGTAAGGCCTTGCGCAGCTTCTTCAAACGCTCCCACGGGTCTTCACGCAAGTAGCGTACGCAGGCATCAAATGTTGCGCCGCCCCAAGCTTCCAGCGACCAATAGCCGACTGCATCGAGTTTGGAACAGATGGGCAGCATGTCGTCAGTGCGCATGCGGGTCGCAATCAGCGACTGATGACCATCACGTAGAACTACATCGGTTACATGTACTTTTGCCATAATCTTTATCTACCACTTCAAGGTGTTAATTATTAAGCCTCAGATACCCTCGTGGGCAGCTATGGCGGCTGAAATCGCCGCAGCAATCAGTTCGCGAGGGAACTGGGTCGCATAGTTGGCAAGCTCGGGGTGAGCTTCTACAAAGCTAGTATTGAACTGAGCATTGCGGAAGTCAGGGTGCTTAAGGATTTCCTGATAATAAGGAATCGTTGTCTTGACGCCATAGACCACGGTGTCATTGAGCGCGCGGCGGCCACGTTCGACCACGCTTTCCCAATTCAGTGCCCAAACGGTGAGCTTGGCACACATGGAGTCGTAATAGGGTGGAATGACATAGCCACTATACATGGCAGCATCCATCCGGATGCCGGGGCCACCTGGGGCATAGTAACGCGTGATTTTGCCAAAGCTGGGCAGGAAGTCGTTCTTGGGGTCTTCCGCATTGATACGGAATTCCATCGCAAAGCCACGATACTGCACTTCGGATTGCTTGTATTGCAGGCGTTGGCCATCGGCCACGCGAATCTGCTCCTGCACGATGTCGATACCGGTAATTTGCTCCGTGACGGTATGCTCAACTTGCAAGCGGGTATTCATTTCCATGAAATAGAAGTTATTGTCGGAGTCCAGAAGGAACTCGACAGTGCCAGCATTCTTATAACCCACGGCTTTGGCGGCCTTCACTGCCAAATTGCCAATATACTCACGTTGTGCTTTGCTGAGCTGGGGCGATGGTGCAATCTCAATCAGCTTCTGATTGCGGCGCTGGATGGAGCAATCACGCTCAAACAGGTGAATCACGTTACCGTGGCTATCAGCAAGTACCTGTACTTCAATATGGCGTGGATTGACAACACATTTTTCCAGGAAAACTTCAGGTTTGCCGAATGCTTTGCTGGCTTCTGATATTACACGGTCGTAGTTGCCCAGCAATTCTTTTTCGTCATTGCAACGGCGAATACCTCGGCCACCGCCACCGTTGGTGGCTTTCAGCATCACAGGGTAGCCGATCTTGGCTGCAAGCTTGCGCGCTTCTTCCAGGTTTTCCAGATTGCCATCACTGCCTGGCACACAGGGGATACCAGCCTTGATCATGGCAGTGCGAGCCTGGATCTTGTCGCCCATCTGGCGAATGACCTTGGAGTCCGGCCCGATGAACTTGATGCCGCGACGAGCACAGATTTCTGCAAGCTCGGGATTCTCAGAAAGGAACCCATAGCCCGGATGTAGTGCATCACACCCCGATGCAACGGCCAGATTGACTATATTATGTGCATTCAGGTAACCCAATACTGGATCTGACCCAATGTTGTAAGCTTCGTCAGCCTTCTTGACATGCAATGCATGACGGTCAGCATCTGAATAAATGGCAACGGACTTGATGCCCATCTCGGAGCAGGCGCGAACGATGCGCACGGCGATTTCGCCACGATTGGCAATTAGAATTTTTTTGATCACGTAGTAAACCTAAACCTGAAAAATGGTACTGATTTTTGACAGGGAAACCGGCAAATTATATCATGCGCGGCTTATGACTGCACAAGCAATCAATATGCCCGTTATCAACAGTCTCGACTTCTCGAGAAAAGCGCAAGAATTTCGTGATATACTCCCGCTCTTGCGATTTTCTCGCCTGGGTGAGTATCTGGCCGATACCAATGGTTCGCTGGAGATCACCTTGATTGGGAGGGTTGACGAGTTAGGCAAGCCAACACTTCATCTAGAAGTGCATGGTGTGCTCAAGATGACTTGTCAGCGTTGCCTGGATTCATTTGAATACCCGCTGGATGTGGCTGCAGATTTTGTAATCGTCACCAGTGAAGACGCGATTCCATCGCCAGATTCAGATGAATATGACGATGAGGTGGATTACTTGGTGGCGGAAACGCAAATGCCGGTGATAGACCTGGTAGAAGACGAGATATTGCTGACCTTACCATTGGCCCCTAAGCATGCTGAAAAAGAGTGTGTTGGTGCTGGCAGGGTTGAGTTGGAAAAACCAAGTCCTTTTGCTGTGTTAAAAGGGTTTAAAGCTGGCAAAAGCCAAAACGATTAGTTTAATTAGGAGTAAATTATGGCCGTTCAACAAAATAAAAAGTCACCATCCAAGCGTGGCATGCACCGTTCACACGACTTCCTGACAAACCCACCATTGGCTGTTGAGCCAACGACTGGCGAAACTCACCTGCGTCACCATGTTAGCCCCAATGGCTACTACCGTGGTCGTAAGGTATTGCCAGCCAAGGGTGAGTAATCTCCCTGGTTTTTCAGGTATATGCGCCAGCCTTCACGGCTGGCGCTTTTGTATTTAACCTCCGATTGTGAGCATGGATATAACTGTTGCTATCGACGCGATGGGAGGCGATCATGGCCCTCATGTCACCATTCCCGCAGCGCTCAACGCTATCAAGCAAGATAGCCAATTAAACGTCATTCTTGTCGGATTGAAGGATGTCATTGAGGCGGAGTTAGCTGCCCATCAGGCAGTCATCGGTCCTCGTCTCCGGATTCATCATGCCAGCGAAGTTGTGGCGATGGATGAGTCACCACAGAGTGCGCTCAAGAATAAAAAAGATTCCTCCATGCGTGTGGCGATTAATCTCGTTAAGAGTGGTGAAGCCAATGCATGTGTTAGTGCGGGTAATACCGGCGCCTTGATGGCGACCGCACGATTCGTCCTCAAGACATTACCAGGCATCGATAGGCCTGCAATTGCAGGCATTTTGCCGACCCAGAAGGGAACGGTGCATATGCTGGATCTGGGTGCCAATGCCGATTGCACCCCGGAGCACTTGTTGCAATTCGCTATTATGGGTGCCATGTTGGTTTCCTGTGTCGAGCATAAGGAACGTCCTAGTGTTGGCTTGCTCAATATCGGCTCGGAAGACATCAAGGGCAATGAGGTGGTGAAGCAGGCCGGCGAGTTGCTGCGTGCTAGCCATCTTAATTTCTATGGCAATATTGAGGGTAATGACATCTATAAAGGGACTACCGATGTCGTCGTCTGTGATGGCTTTGTCGGCAATGTTGCCCTTAAGACCTCTGAGGGTTTGGCGCAGATGGTCAACCGTTTCCTTGTGCAGGAATTTAAGCGCAGTTGGTTGACTAAGCTCATGGCGCTGGTTTCCATACCCGTACTCAAGGCCTTTAAGCGCAGGCTGGATCCGCGTCGCTATAACGGTGCTTCCTTCCTTGGATTGCGTGGCATTGTGGTAAAAAGCCACGGCGGGGCGGATAGCCTAGCCTTTCAATATGCTATCCGCGCTGCGGCAGAAGAGTCCCGTAGTGGTGTATTGAGCCGTATTACAGAACAACTTGAAATTGAACATCTCAAGCCGCAGGCTGCTTTACAAGATGTTGAACCCACAAAAGAGGGTATATGACCATTTACTCGCGTATCTTGGGCACAGGTAGCTACTTGCCAGAAAAGATCCTGACGAATGCTGATCTTGAAAGCATGGTCGACACGACGGATGAATGGATTTATACCCGTACCGGCATTCGTCAACGCCATATTGCAGCAGATGATCAATATACTAGTGATCTGGCATTGCATGCTGCACAGCGTGCTCTTGAGGCCGCTGGCGTTACTGCGGGTGACGTAGACTTAATAATCGTTGCTACCACGACGCCTGATCGCGTATTCCCTAGCACTGCCTGTTTGTTGCAGCATAAGCTGGGTAATTCCGGTGCTGCTGCATTTGATGTGCAGGCCGTGTGTAGCGGCTTTATTTATGCGATTGCTACAGCAGATAATTTTATTCGCAGCGGCTCAGCCCGTACTGCGCTGGTTGTTGGCGCGGAAACCATGTCGCGCATTACCGACTGGACTGACCGCAGTAACTGTATCTTATGGGGAGATGGGGCTGGTGCGGTAGTGCTGGGCGCTAGCGATCAGCCAGGCATCATTTCTACCCACTTGCATGCGGATGGCAGTTATACCAAGCTTCTCAATGTGCCCAACGGTGTTTCCAATCAGGGCGATGGTAAAACGATTCATATGGAAGGCAATGCCGTATTCAAAATAGCAGTGAATACGCTGGATGCCATTGTTGATGAAACGCTGGAGGCCAATGGTATGCAGAAGTCTGATATCCATTGGCTTGTACCTCATCAGGCCAATATCCGCATCCTGCAATCCACGGCTCGCAAGCTAGGCATGGATATGGACAGGGTGGTGGTAACTGTGGATCAGCATGGCAATACCTCGGCTGCCTCCGTTCCTCTGGCGCTGGATGTTGCCGTACGTGATGGCCGCATCAAGCGTGGCGAAACAGTCCTGATGGAAGCTTTTGGTGGTGGCTTCACTTGGGGCTCCGCGCTAATCAAGTACTAATTCAAACGATTTCTTACGACCTAAAAAGGCCGCATTCATGAAATTTGCTTTTTTCTTTCCCGGGCAAGGTTCCCAATCTGTCGGCATGATGCAGGGATTTGGTGATCTTGCCATCATCAGGGATACCTTTGTTGAGGCCTCCGATACTTTAGGTGTTGATTTCTGGCGCATGGCGACCGAGCCCAACGATGCGTTGAACCAGACGACTAATACCCAGCCCTTGATGTTGGCTGCTGGCGTGGCAACATGGCGCGCATGGCAAGCCCAGGGTGGAAGCCTGCCAGCCGTGTTGGCAGGGCATAGCCTTGGCGAATACACGGCATTGGTTGCGGCTGGCATTGTGTCTTATGAGAAGGCCTTGCCTCTGGTGCGTTTCCGTGCCGAGGTGATGCAGCGTGCTGTGGCTGAAGGCGTAGGCGCAATGGCGGCTGTATTGGGATTGGATGACGATACTGTGCGTGCAGCATGTGCTGAAGCAGCGCAGGGGGAAGTGCTAGAGGCTGTTAACCTGAATTCCCCGGGGCAAGTGGTCATTGCTGGTCATAAAGCCGCAGTAGAACGTGGCATCGAGACTGCCAAGGCCAAGGGTGCCAAACGTGCTTTGTTGTTGCCAGTCAGTGTGCCATCGCATTGCGCGCTGATGAAGCCGGCGGCAGATGAGTTGGCGGGTTATCTGCAAGATATAGACTTTGCATCTGCTCAAATTCCGGTACTGCATAATGCAGATGTGGCTGCGTATGACGATGCAGCCAAGGTGAAGGATGCCTTGGTACGCCAGCTTTATAGCCCTGTGCGCTGGGTAGAGACAGTACAGGCTGTACATGCATCTGGTGTAGTTGCGACTGCAGAATGTGGCCCAGGCAAGGTGTTAGCTGGGTTGGTCAAGCGCACAGTCGCCGAGTTGCCATGTCTGGCGTTGGTTAATCAAGAAGCGCTGACGGAAGCTCAGGCACAATTCAATCAATAGAAATTAAGAGGAGAGGCCATCATGCTGGAAGGACAAATTGCGTTGGTCACTGGTGCTAGCCGTGGTATTGGTGCTGCAATTGCATTGGCGTTGGCAAAGCAAGGCGCTAAGGTAGTGGGCACTGCGACCAGCGAGTCGGGGGCGGCCAACATCACGCAGGCGCTGGGTGCACACGGAGGCATTGGTTTGGCGCTTGATGTCAATGACGCGGGCCAGGTTGAATCTGTATTGAAGAGCATCGCAGACCAGTTTGGCGATGTCAGTATCTTGGTCAATAATGCCGGGATTACCCGCGATACCCTGCTGATGCGCATGAAGGACGAGGATTGGGATGCTGTGATTGCAACGAACTTGACATCGGTTTATCGCATGTCGCAGGCTGTCTTACGCCCGATGATGAAGGCGAGAAATGGTCGTATCATCAATATTTCATCCGTGGTCGGCCATATGGGCAACCCAGGTCAGGCGAATTATGCGGCAGCCAAGGCGGGCATGGCAGGATTTACGCGCTCGCTAGCTGCAGAGGTCGGTAGTCGTGGCATTACCGTGAACTGCGTAGCGCCTGGCTTTATTGATACGGATATGACGCGCGAACTGCCTGACAATGTCCGTGAGGAACTATTGAAGCGTGTGCCGGCAGGGCGTTTTGGTGATGTTGCGGATATCGCCGCTGCAGTTGGCTTCCTGGCATCATCGGCAGCTGGTTACATTACTGGTGAAACATTACATGTGAATGGCGGCATGTACATGGCTTAATGCCATGCATGACGTGCTATACCACTTAGTCATTCTGTTTTTGAATTCCTCGGGACTTTTGATAGAATAGCCCGAGCTTTTTTAAGCGACTTAACTTGAAAGGAATAATTTAGATGTCTGACATCGAACAACGCGTTAAAAAGATCGTTTCCGAACAACTGGGTGCAAACGAGGCTGACGTTAAGAACGCTTCCTCATTTGTTGACGATCTGGGTGCTGATTCTCTCGACACCGTAGAATTGGTGATGGCGCTGGAAGAAGAATTCGACTGCGAAATTCCTGATGAAGAAGCCGAAAAGATCACCACAGTTCAGCAAGCGATTGATTACGTCAACGCAAACCTGAAATAAGCTTTTTTCCCAATTTCCGTTTTTACTTGGAGTTGCCTTGTCCAAGCGTAGGGTAGTTGTAACTGGCCTAGGCGTTGTGTCACCAGTCGGTATCGGTGTACAAACATCCTGGGCCAATCTTGTGGCCGGTCAATCCGGTATCACCAACATCACTAAATTCGATGCCAGCCCTTTTGCCTCGCAAATTGCAGGTGAAGTGAAGGGCTTCGACGTATCGCAATATCTTCCCGCCAAGGAAGCTCGTCGTATGGATACTTTTATCCAATACGGCATGGCGGCCGCGATTGAGGCGGTGAAGGATGCGGGTATTGAAGTGACTGAGGAAAATGCTGAACGGATTGGAGTTTCCATCGGTTCTGGCATTGGTGGCCTGCAATTGATTGAGGATACAGACAAGATTTATCACGAGTCTGGTCCGAGAAAGATCTCGCCGTTCTTCATTCCCGGCACCATCATCAACATGATTTCGGGCAACCTCTCCATCATGTATGGATTCAAGGGGCCAAATGTTGCCATCGTGACTGCCTGTACTACAGGCACGCATTCGATTGGTGACGCAGCTCGCATGATTGAATATGGTGATGCCGACATTATGGTGGCGGGGGGTGCCGAGGCGCCAATTACCGAGCTCGGCGTCGGTGGCTTTGCTGCTGCGCGTGCCTTGTCGACCCGTAACGATGATCCAGCAACGGCCAGTCGCCCTTGGGACACTGACCGCGATGGGTTCGTGATCGGGGAGGGGGCTGGTGTATTAGTCCTCGAAGAGTATGAGTCAGCCAAGAAGCGTGGTGCCAAGATTTATGCTGAAATAGTGGGGTATGGCATGAGTGCTGATGCTTACCATATGACTGCTCCGAGCATGGATGGGCCTCGCCGCTCTGTGGTGAATGCCTTGAAGAACGCAGGCCTTAATCCTGACCAGATCCAGTTCGTGAATGCACATGGTACGTCCACGCCACTTGGTGACGTGAACGAAACCAATGCGCTCAAGGCTGCATTTGGTGACCATGCCAAGAGCTTGGTGGTGAACTCAACCAAATCTATGACTGGTCACTTGCTTGGTGGTGCAGGCGGGTTGGAGTCTGTATTTACAGTGCTCTCCATTTATCATCAGGTTTCGCCTCCTACCATCAATATCTTCACTCAGGATCCTGAGTGTGATCTGGATTACTGCGCTAACGAAGCCAGGGACTTGAAGATTGATGCTGCGGTAAAAAATAACTTTGGTTTTGGTGGTACGAACGGTAGCTTGGTGTTCCGCAAGATTTAATTTTCCTGCTTCAATAGGAAGCAAAAATCATAAAGGCCCGTGCACTCTTTATAAGAGTCACGGGCCTTTATGCACAGATTTGTTGCATATGACAGTAAGAAGTCGGCTTTATTGCTTGTTTATATGGATGTTTTTTTAAGTTATTGATATTAATAATAAAAATTATCTGCCTAAAAACTGGGCGATTCTAGAAAACTATAATGGTGACGGTGGTTTAGCCATGCTTTCCGAACTCCATCCACAAAATTATCCACAGCTTTTGTGGAGAGAAATTCTTTCTAAGCTGGTGCATATGCTTTAGCATGAACGGCTGTTGATTTCATCTACTCCCATGAGCACAACGACATTCCTGATCAATGGTGTATCTAATGCCTTGATTTCACCGCTGGATAGAGGCCTAGCCTATGGTGATGGTATCTTTCGCACTATCCGCGTCATAGATGGGCAGCCAATTGCATGGCAAGCACATTACGCTAAACTGCTTGCGGATAGTCGACGCCTCCACTTACCCTGTCCTGAAGCTGCAGGCTGGCTAAAGGATTTGGGCCGATTATTCGCAGATCAGGGCGATGGTGTCGCCAAGCTTATGTTGACCCGAGGCATTGCCGAGCGTGGTTATGCGGTGGGGGATCATGCTACTTCTACGCGTATCGTCATCCGTAGCTCGCTACCAGACTATCCTGACCGTAATGCAAGTCATGGCATACGTGCATACCTGTGTAAAACCAGGCTGGCACACCAGCCTTTGCTGGCGGGTATCAAGCACTTAAATCGATTGGAGAATGTTCTTGCCAGGCAGGAGTGGAGTGATCCGGCCATCAGTGAAGGGGTGATGCTGGATCAGGATGGTTTGGTGATAGAAGGGGTAATGAGCAATATCCTGATACGCTCAGGTACAATATTGGCGACACCTGATCTGGATCGTTGTGGTGTTGATGGTATTACCCGCCAACGTATTCTAGCTATCGCCCCCACTCTTGGATTGATTCCAGCCATTACATCGTTGACGCTCACCGAGTTGATGAATGCTGATGAGGTCTTGATGTGTAATAGCTTATATGGCGTCTGGCAAGTCATAGATTTCAATGGTCGCACCTGGCCGTTAGGCCAATTGGCTGGCAGGTTGCGGCAATTTTTGCAGGAATAGCATGCGCATATTGAAGAGTTTGTTGGTACTGGTGACTTTGCTGGTAATCACCTTTGCCGCATGGATGGCTTACTTCGTTACCACCCCATTACAGTTTCCTACCAAGACCGTCGAGTTCGATCTGCGCATGGGGAGCAGTCTGCGTACCATTTCCCAGCAATTGGTCGATCAGGGTGTGTTAAATGAGCCTTGGAGTTTCATACTCCTTGTGCGTGTCATGAAAATGGCGGGAGGGATCAAGGCGGGTAACTATTTGCTGGAGTCTGGCCAGACACCCTATGAGTTGTTCATTACCCTCAGTAACGGTAATGTTACTCAGGATAGCATTACCTTTATTGAAGGCTGGACATTTAGCCAGATGCGCCAGGCGCTGAATAATCATGACTCGGTGCGCCATCTCACCATGGCTTATACCGATGAAGAAATCATGCGCAATATAGGTGCTGCTGATCAATTGCCAGAGGGGTTGTTTTTTCCTGATACATATTTTTTTAGCAAGGGCATGAGTGACCAGGACATTCTCAAGCGCGCCTATGTAGCGATGCAGAATCGTCTGCAGGCAGCTTGGGAGCAACGCTCTGCGGGTTTACCTTATTCTTCCCCTTATGAGGCGCTGATTATGGCGTCTATCGTAGAGAAAGAGACGGGCAAGGCCAGTGAACGCCCTGTCATTGCCGGAGTATTTCTCAACCGTTTGCGCATTGGCATGCGGTTGCAGACTGACCCTACAGTGATATATGGGCTTGGCGAGACATTCGATGGGAATTTACGCAAGCGCGACTTACAGCGCGATACCGCGTTCAATACTTACACACGGGCAGGCCTGCCACCTACACCGATTGCCATGCCAGGCAATGCCGCGATTACGGCGGCATTGCACCCAGCTAAGACCGATGCACTGTATTTTGTCGGCAAGGGCGATGGCAGCCACCAGTTTTCCCGTACTCTCGACGAACATAATCGCGCCGTGGTGCGCTATCAATTGAAGGGCGGCAATGCGCGGTAGATTTATTACGCTGGAAGGCATGGATGGCGCGGGCAAGAGCTCGCACATAGAGAGCATCATCGCAACCTTAAAGGAGCGAGGGCTAGAGGTGGTATCCACGCGTGAGCCAGGTGGTACGCAGCTGGGCGAGAGGCTCCGTGAGCTATTACTGCATGAGAGCATGCACGCTGAAACGGAAACTTTGTTGATGTTTGCGGCGCGGCGTGAACATATTGCGACCGTCATAGAGCCTGCCTTGGTGCGCGGTGCCTGGGTAGTTTCTGATCGCTTTACTGACGCCTCATTTGCCTATCAATGTGGCGGACGAGGTGTTCCGCGTGAAAAGGTGGAAACCCTGGAAACTTGGGTGCAGCAAGGATTGCAGCCTGACCTGACGTTATTGTTTGATGTGCCTGTAGAGGTCAGCGTAGCGCGCTTAGCCACTGCCAGGGTGCCCGATAAATTCGAGCGCGAGAGTGCCGAGTTTTTCCGTCGTATCCGCAATGGCTATCTTGCCCGTGCCACAGCCCAACCGCAGCGCTTTCGCCTGATTGATGGCAATCGCCCTCTAGATGCTGTTAGACAAGATGTAGTGGATATCCTGCAGAAGTTTTGTGCATGACGAGCCAGCGTTATCCTTGGCATGCCAGTACTTGGCAGCGCTTGCAGCAGTCACGCCAGCGCAGGCACCACGCCTTGCTGCTGCGGGGCAAGCAAGGCATAGGTAAGCTGGAGTTTGCCAACACTTTGGCCCAAGCCCTGTTGTGCCAAGCTCCAGATCAAGCAGGATATGCGTGTGGTCACTGTGTTAGTTGCAGTTGGTTTTTACAACATAGTCACCCTGATTACCGCTTGCTGACGCCTGAGCAAGAATCACCTGATGCAACTGATTCTGCACCTGTCACTAAAAAGCCGGTACGCAAGAGTACACAAATATCTGTGGCGCAAATTCGCGAGTTGGCGGGATTCCTTGAGCTTTCCAGCCACCAGCAAGATGGCGTACGCATCGTTGTGATTCATCCGGCAGATGCTTTGAATCAGACGTCGGCCAATGCCTTGCTGAAAATGCTCGAAGAGCCGCCAGGGGATGTGATCTTTATCCTTGTTACCAGTCATCCTCAGCGCCTGTTGCCAACTATCATGAGTCGTTGCCAGCAGCTTGAAATGCCTACACCTTCTGAGCAAGAAGCATTGGCATGGTTGGGGCAGCAGGGCGTGGTGCAGGGGGATTATTGGCTTGCTTATAGCGGTGGTTCGCCGCTAAGTGCTGCAGAATTGGCTCATGCTGGCAATGAACGTGTGCAGTTAATCGCTACACGCCTTGCCCAGGGGCACAGGCTTGATCCCTTTACCTCTGCTAGTGAGTTTTCTGCTATTGGCATGGAGGAAGTCATGACCGCTATACAGAAGTGGCTGTATGACTTGTTGGCTGTCAGCTTGAATGCAACAGTAAGATATCATGTGCGCGATATTGCTGCTTTGCAGGCTTTGAGCAAGCGCGTAGACTTGAGCAAGTTACTGATCTTCCAGCGGCAGGTAGATGATGCAAGGCGTTCAGCTAATCATCCTTTGAATAATGAGCTGCAACTTGAGTATTTGTTGTTGCAGTACAGCAAGTTGTTTTCCAGCTAGAGGTCAACATGAGCGAGCAAGACACAGTAGGTAAGCAAGCGGCAAAGCCGAGTGTCATGTCGCTTGCCATCAAGGAAAAAGCAGCCTTGTATGCTGCCTATATGCCTTTTATCCAGGGTGGTGGTTTGTTTATTCCTACCAATAAGGCCTTCAATATTGGTGATGAGGTCTTCATGCTACTAAGCTTGCTGGATAGTCCGGACAAGCTCAAGGTGGCGGGGCGTGTTATCTGGATCAGCCCGGTGACGCATGGTAATCGTCCACAAGGTATAGGCGTGCAGTTAAGCGAGAAAGAGGGCGGTCTGCAGGCTCGCAACCAGATCGAAGGCTTGCTCGGTAATGCATTAAAGTCGCAGCGTCCTACACATACAATGTAATCTCTTAGGTTATATATATTTTTAAGTTATTGATTGTATTTATTTATGTTGGTTGATTCCCACTGTCATTTAAACTTTCCTGAGTTACGCCAAAACCTCCCCGCCTTGCGTGCTGCTATGCAGGAGGAGCGTGTCGGGCATGCGCTATGTATCTCTGTCACCTTGCCTGATTTTCCCGAGGTGTTAGCCGTCGCTGAAGCACATGATAACTTTTACGCTTCTGTTGGCGTGCATCCTGATTATGAAGATGAGCCGCTATTCACTGAGGATCAATTGGTGAATCTGGCAGCACATCCAAAAGTGGTGGCCATTGGCGAGACAGGCTTGGATTATTTTCGGCTGACTGGCGATTTGGAGTGGCAGCGTGAGCGTTTTCGCCTGCATATCCGTGCTGCTATCCGCGCCCAGAAACCCTTGGTGATTCATACGCGTAATGCAGCGGAGGACACCTTGCGCATCATGCGCGAAGAGGGGGCAGATCAGGTCGGTGGCGTCATGCACTGTTTTACTGAGAGTCTAGAAGTGGCTCAGGCAGCGATAGCGCTTGGGTTTTATATCTCTTTTTCCGGCATTGTGACGTTCAAGAACGCCGTGGCATTGAAAGAGGTGGCGAAGGCTGTACCGTTAGATCGCGTCTTGGTTGAGACGGATTCCCCTTACTTGGCTCCAGTGCCGTTTCGAGGCAAGCTCAACCAGCCTGCTTACGTACGCTACGTTGCCGAGGAGATCGCTAATCTACGAGGGATCAGTTATCAGGAAGTAGAACAGGTGACCATGGAAAACTTCTTTCGCCTGTTCAAGGATGCGCGTCCATGCGCCTGACCATGCTGGGCGTAGGCTCCAGCGCCGGAACCCCGGTGATTGGCTGCCAATGTGCCACTTGCATGTCCGACAACCCTAAGAACAAACGTAGCCGTTGCTCTTCATTGATCACCCTTAGTCATGGCAAGAATATCCTGATTGATACTGGTCCTGATATTCGCTTGCAAGCCTTGCGGGAAGGCATTTCACATGTTGATGCCGTACTCTATACCCACACGCATGCAGATCACCTGCACGGCATTGATGATCTGCGTGCGTTTTGCCAGAAGCAGCGTCAGCAAATCCCGTTATACGGAAAACCTGATGCGATGGAACATATTGTCAACAAATTTGGCTACGCCATTCGTGAAGCCGGGGATTATTGGGATTTACCGATTCTCAGTGTTAACCCTGTTGAACAGATGTTCGAGTTATTTGGCACTCAAATTGTACCGGTGCCTATTTTGCATGGGCGATTAGAGATGTATGGCTACCGTATCGGTAAGCTGGCGTATCTGACCGATGCTTCTGCGATTCCAGAAACTTCGCTGGAACTGCTGCACGATGTGGATGTCTTGTTGCTGGATTGTTTGCGTTACACGCCGCATTACACGCATTTTAGCCTAGAGCAAAGTCTTGAGCAGGCTGCAATCATTGGCGCAAAACAAACATATCTCATCCACATGACCCATGAAATGGAGTACGAAGCTGTCAGCAAAATGCTGCCATCCTCGGTACAGGTAGGGTATGATGGACTCACGCTTGAAATAGCTGATTTTTAATGACAAGGGTTTGCCACAACTAACGGACAAGCCTGATACACAGAGGATAGAAGGAGTCGTTGTAATGGTATTGCGCAAGAAATTTTTATTGGTCATGGGTGCCTTGCTTGCATCTATCATGGTGGTTGCACCGGTGATGGCCGAGCCTAAAAAAACAACCTATACTGAAGAAGAGTTCCTGAGTGCGTTTGGCAACAAGACGCGCAGCGTAGTCGCCAAGCAATTAGGTGATCCACTCAAGAAAGAACAGTCGGTTAAGCCAAGTAATGCATCTACTGTGATTGGTCGCCCTACAGATAAAGAGGGAAAGCCAGATCAGGTGGAGATGTGGTACTACAAAGACCTCGTTAAGTATGATGCTAAGCGAACTTATAAAACCATTGAATTGACGTTTGTAAATGACCGATGTGTCAATATTGCATTCTTTAATAACAGATAATCAAAGCCGGGATTTCCCGGCTTTTTTATTTAATTCAATGGGGTATTAATCAGTTAGTTCATTATTAAAAATGATGAATAGGCCAAATGTACTAATTCTTATTTGCAGAAATTGATTGACGCTTTATTTGGTAGCAATTTAAGATGAAATCTGAAATTGTAAGGATCTGATACACATTGAGGGCCTTATAAAAATTTGGGATATATTTTTGCCAATATAACCACTTTTATATAATGGTTTTATGTTTGCAGTCGTCACACTATTAATAAAAACCGAAAGTGATGGAATGACGTTTTTCATGGGGAATACTACTAGTAGGCTTGTGTTTTTTGATGTCTTGGCGGGGATGCAAAGCTTTAAATGGCAGCAATGGCTAGGGAAGTTGGCTCAGCACTTATTGCCCAGTATGGGGCTGCAAGAACAGTATGACCTCCTACAACAGGAGATTTCAGATTTGAAAAAGCAGCTTCTTGAGGCAGAAAATGAACTCAGGATTACACGGCATGCTTTTGAAAGTCAGGATGGTATCTTGGTCACAGATGCCAACAATATCATTTTGAAGGTCAATAGCGCTTTTACCCGACTGACTGGATATCGACAGGACGAGGTATTAGGTATGACCCCGTCATTGTTGAAATCGGGGCGGCAAAATGCAGATTTTTACCGCAAAATGTGGATTGAGTTGCGCGAGCATCACTATTGGCAAGGAGAGGTTTGGGATAAGCGCAAGGATGGCACAATTTATCCTAAACTTTTGACGATCAGGGCGATTACTGATGACAGCCATCACGTCATTAATTATATCGCCACATTTTCTGATGTAAGCCAGCAGAAGGAGGCCAACGAGAACATCTATCGTCTGGCTTTTTATGATCCATTGACCCAATTGCCAAACCGCCGGCTGTTGATGGACCGGCTTTCACTGGCGTTGGTGAATAGCCAGAAAAACAAAAGTTATGGCGCTATTTTGTTTATCGATCTGGACAATTTTAAGACTCTTAATGATACCAAAGGACATGATTTCGGTGACTTGCTACTCATGGAGGTAGCTTCACGGTTAAGTAGTTCAGTGCGGCAGAGTGATATGGTGGCGCGGTTCGGTGGGGATGAGTTTCTTGTCATATTGGAAGATATCAGCAGTGATGAGCAACTTGCTACGCAAGGTGCTTTGAGGGTAGCGGAAAAGGTATGTCAGGCAATTCGCCATACTTACGAGCTCAAAGGCTACCATTATCACTGTACGGCTAGTATCGGTATTAGCTTGTTGAGTGGTGGAAATAATAATATTCATGAAGTCCTTCGTCGTGCGGATACCGCGATGTATCACGCCAAGCAGACGGGGCGAGATGCTTATTGCCTATTTGATCCACAGATGCAAGCGATGATAGAGCATAAGGCCGGGTTGGAAGCTGATTTACGAGTGGCGGTCAATCAAAATCAACTCCTTCTGTATTATCAGATTCAGGTTGATGCTGAGCAACGTGCTTACGGCGCTGAAGTGCTACTACGCTGGCTGCACCCGGAGCGCGGTCTGGTACCACCAACACAGTTTATCTCCCTAGCGGAGGAAACAGGTTTGATCTTGCCGATTGGACATTATGTTTTGATGAGTGCCTGCCAACAACTCAAGGCATGGGAGCAGAGTGAAAGTACTCGTGATTTGGTATTATCGGTCAATATCAGTATTCGCCAGTTATGTCAGGATGACTTTGTTAAACAGATCAAGGATATACTGGAGGTGACTCAAGTGAATCCAAGCAAGCTTAAAATTGAGCTGACTGAGAGCCTTGTCATGGATGGAACTTCAGATAATGCCAAGAAAATGTTGGAGTTGCAGCAACTTGGCATTCACTTTGCCATGGATGATTTTGGCACTGGCTACTCTTCTTTGGTGCATCTCAAGCGCTTGCCTTTGAATCAACTTAAGATTGATCGTAGTTTCGTGGGTAATATCGTTAACAACCCTAATGACGCCGTGATTGTGCGAGCTATTATTGCAATGGCAGCTGCACTCGACCTAGAGGTGATAGCTGAAGGCGTGGAGAGTCAAGAACAGATGGAAATTTTGCGGCAATACGGATGCAAGGCATTCCAAGGGTATCTTTTCTCAAGGCCCTTGCCATTGGAAGAGTTTCATGGGCTGCTGCATTAATCTATTCACTAGCGGGATTGCGAAGAGCGTGGGTCGTAGACATCACGCAGGCCTTCACCGAACAGGTTATAGCCAAGCACGGTAATCAGGATGGCCAGCCCGGGGAATAAAGATAGCCACCAGGCGAATTGGATATATTCCTTGCCGTCAGTGAGAATATTGCCCCACGAAGCTTGTGGGGCTTGCACACCTAAGCCAAGGAAACTCAAGCCCGACTCGATCAGCACTGCACTAGCTACGCCCAAAACTGAGCTGACAATCACCGGTGTCATGCTGTTTGGTAACAGGTGCTTGAAAATCAATCGATTATCGCTGGCCCCTAGAGTTTCTGATGCCATGACGAATTCACGATTACGTAGGCTGAGAAATTCGGCGCGGACGAGTCGAGTGACGCCCATCCAGGAAGTTAACCCAATGATGATCATGATGTTCCAGATGGATGGTGTCAGGAATGCGATCACTGCCAGAATAAGGAAAAAGGTGGGGATAGATAACATCACATCGACAGTGCGCATGATCACTACATCTACCCAGCCGCGATAATAGCCTGCAATCGCGCCCAGGATAATGCCAATGAAGGTAGCGATGCCAACAGCGACCAAGCCTACCAACAGGGATATACGTGCACCGAACAGCATGCGTGAGAAGACATCCCGTCCCAATGCATCAGTGCCCATCCAGTGGCTGGGTGAAGGGCTTAGCAAGATTGCTTTAACGTCAATGGCATCCGGATCGTAAGGCGAGATCAAGGGGGCAAGCAACGCCAACAGGAAGATGCTGGTGATAATGATGAAACCGGCAAGCGCCAAGGGGTTGGAAAGTGCACGTTTCATTGCATGACTCCACGGCGAACACGAGGGTCTGCCCAGGCATAGGCAAGATCCGCTAGCAAGTTGCCGATAAGCGTTAGTGCTGAGCCTATGGTGAGTATGCCCATGATGACAGGGAAGTCGCGCATCAGCACGGCATCATAAAATAGTTTCCCCATGCCGGGAATGGCAAAGATGGATTCGGCAATAACGGAGCCACCAATCAAGCCAGGGATGGAGAGGCCAAAAATCGTGATCAGCGGCAACAAGGCATTACGCAAGGCGTGGCCATACACCACGCTGTTCTCTGGCAGGCCTTTGGCACGAGCCGTCGTGATGTAGTCCTGATGCAATACATCCAGCATGCCATTGCGTACAAATAGTGAAATGCCAGCCAGGCCGCTCAATGCAGAAATGAAGACTGGCAAAGCCATGTGTTTCAACGCATCCCAGGCATAGGCCAGCCAGTGCATATGCTCTGCACCTTGGCTGTGCAGCCCTGAAATAGGTAGCCAGTCATTGATCACGCCAGTCCAATACATGAGTAACAATGCTAGCCAGAAACCAGGAATGGCGAATCCGACAAAAACAAAGAGGCTAATGGCACGGTCCGGCAAACGGTTCTGCGTGAGCGCCGAGATGACACCTAGTGGTAGCGCAACGATAACAATGAGCCCTAGGCTCAGGATATTGATCAGTAAGGTAATGGGTAAGGCCTCCTGGATCATCCCTGGGGTGACATTACCATCCTTGTCCTTGGCTTGCCAGAATACAGGGCGCTGATGCGTGGCAAAGGAAGTACCAAAGTCTAGCTTCACCATACGCTTCAGCCACAACCCATATTGCACGATGACGGGTTTATCCAGGTTGTACAGTTCGCGCAGTTTTTGGCGTGATTCTTCACTGGCCTTAGGGTCAAAACCAGCCTCGGTCATGGTAATGTCACCGGGAGCAAGGTGGATAATGAGGAAGGACACCAAGCTGATGCCGATCAACAGTGGTACCATCCAGAAAAGACGTTTCAACAAATATTTCAGCATGTTGCAGCTTCCAGGCGAGCTAATGGAGTATCAGTCGAAATGGTGATCGATATCACTGGCTGATCTCCGTGCGCCGTAATGGCCTAGGAATGTACCAATCCTGCGAGTTGTGCCCAATCCCAGCAGGTGGTGCCGGGTTGTCTATACCCTTGATGCGTTTATGCATGGCTTGTAAGCCATAACCAGCAAATAAGTAAACGATAGGGCTGTCTTCCAGTAGGATTTCGGCAAATTCATGATAGATGCTCATACGTTTATCAGGGTTGAGCTCCATACGGCCGCGTTCCAATAGGCGATCAACACGTTGATTTTTGTAGCCAACAAAGTTGAATTGGCCAGGCGCTTGTTGTGAAGAGTGCCAAATAGCATATTGATCAGGATCAATCGCAAGCTGCCATCCAAGTAATACTACATCGAAGTCACCGGTCTTGATAAAACGACCAATGAAACTGGCCCATTCCAATACCCGAATTCTCACATCAATGCCGATCTCCTTAAGCCTACGCTGAATCAAGACGGCACTCATTTCACGCTGTTTATTCTGGTTGGTAAGGATTTCAAAGGAAAGAGGCTTGCCATTTCGCTCCAGAATACCATCCTGGTTTTTCTTGAAGCCAGCTTGCTTCAGTAAGGCGAGTGCTTTTGCAGGGTCGTAAGCATAGGGTTTCAGGTTGGGGTTAGACCAACGTGTGCCTGGCTTGTAAGGTGAGGCAACAGGTTCACCCATTCCTAGCAATACACCATCAATCAACTCTTGTTTATCAATAGCGTAGTTGATGGCTTTACGCACGCGAATATCATCAAACGGCTTGTGCTTGAGGTTAAAACCTAAATAGGTATAGCTATTTCCCAGTTCCTTATAGAGCGAGAATTTTTTTTGCAACTCCGGACGTGCCGGGAAGATACGCGCATATTGCACAGGGGAGAGACCCATGGTGTCGATATTATTCGCCATCAACTCCAGGAATTGAGAGGCTTCATCCGGGATAAAGCGACTCACTAGCCGGTCTATGCGCGGCTGGCCCTGCGTCGAGAGCGGGTTACGCACCAATGATATCTGCTCACCTGGGCGCCATTTTTCGAGTTGATAGTAGTGGCTACCTACGGGATTGCGGGCAAAGGCTGTATTGTTGATATCCTTACCCTCAAGCAGATGCTTGGGCAGGATATCAAGGCCTGCCCAGGAGTTGACTGCCGGAGCATATGGTTCGGCATAACTGACCCTGAAAGTACGGGCATCTGGGATTTCAGCCTTAATGACGAGTTTGTAGTCGGAGGCGTAGGGCGTGCGTGTTTTATCGTCGGTAATCAGTTTCCAGGTAAACAAGATATCTGCGCTGGTCAGTGGCTTGCCATCAGCCCATTTGAGATTGGGCTTTAGCTTGAACGTGATGACTTTCTGGTCCGCTGAGATATTCCAAGATTCAGCCAACTCACCTTCAAACTCCAGGTTCTTGTCATAGCGTAATAGACTGCTGAAGATATTCTGTGCGACTGCAGATGCCGCAGCTTCGCCTGCAATCATGGTAATCAAGCCGCTGGGTTCACCACGCGTGGCATCAATCATCGTTCCACCATTTTCTGGTGGATATTCCAGATCGTAATTGACTACTTGATCAGCGCTAGGACGACCACAGGCTGACAGGCCTATTGCCAATAATAGACTCAATAGGGCGGGATAATTCAAAACAGAGGAATATTCACGCATGAAAAATAAGCATTAGGCCTCGCCAGGACGGGAGACGGTCAGTTTATTGCCGGGTGATATCTGGGAGCCGGTCAGGTTGTTCCAACGCCTCAAGTCTTTACTTTGAACGTCAAATTTACGTGCAATGCTATCCAGAGTGTCCCCACGCTTAACCACATAGTGGCGGGTTGCTATGGATTTGGCTTGGCTCGGGGTTGATTGGCTGCTAGTAATAGCAAGGATTTGACCTGGCTTGAGATTGCTGGATTTTAGGCCGTTAGCACTAAGAATTTGCTGATTACTTAGGCTGTATTTCTTGGCAATGCTGCTGATGGTATCGCCGGCTTTGACAATGTGTTTGATCGTAGTGGGAGGAGCCAAGGTGGTGCTTGGCATGGAAATTTGTCCGTGGTCTGCAATGGCAATCATTGCATCACGATTACTCTCTGACTGAACAGGTACCAGCAATGGCGTGTTGTTAGCGATATTGTTTGCACTCAAGCCATTAATATCACGCAACTTTGCCGTGTCAATGCCGAATTTCCGCGCAATGCTGTCCATACGCTCACCTCGTTTCGCATGGTAGGTTTGCCAACTGACAAGTGGTTTGTCATAAACAGCTAAATTGTTGCTGAATATTTCGGCTGCACTGATAGGTAGCAGGATTTCATGCACCTTGCCATTAGCAGTTAGCACAGGACGATTGTATTCAGGATTGAGCGAGGCAAACTCTTCTGCAGAGATTTCAGCCAACTCTGCCGCAAGCTTGGCGTCAATTTGCTGGGGTGCAGTGACTTTGACGAAGTAAGGCCGATTGGGAATGCTTTGTATATTTAATCCATAACGCTGTGGATTGGTCATGATGTTTTTGACCGCTTGCAGCTTGGGAACGTAATTCTTTGTTTCGTCAGAAAGTTCTAGGCTTTGATAGTCAGTTGGCAGACCCAGGCTGCGGTTGCGTGCAATTGCACGGCTTACCGTACCTTCGCCAGCATTATAGGCGGCCAGGGCAAGATCCCACGTACCAAACATGACATATAGTTTTTGCAGGTAGTTGAGTGCCGCATTGGTGGCAGCGGTGACATCACGGCGGCCATCACTCCACCAGTCCTGTTTCAGGCCAAAATTCTTGCCAGTAGAGGGGATGAACTGCCAGATGCCAGAGGCGCTGCTTCGGGATAGTGCCTGCGGGTTGAATGCGCTTTCTATCATGGGCAGCAGGGCAATTTCAGTAGGCATGCCACGCTTTTGCACTTCTTCAACGATATGGTAGAGATAGCGCTGGCTGCGATCTATCATGCGCTTGACATAATCAGGGCGAGATGAATACCAACTCTCATGAGTGCTGGTTATTGGCGATTGCAATTCAGGGATGCCATAGCCATCACGAATACGTTGCCATAGATCAAAGGTAGCCAGGCTATCTTGGCTTTTGAGGTTAGTGCCATCCGGCATGTATCCGGCAATATCGTCACTAGGATAATCGCCAAGGATGACGATTTCGTCGCCGACCACATTGGTGACAGCATAAGCTGCGGGAGCTGTAATAATGGGTGATGCTAGTAATACCAGCTTCAGCAGGGACTTCACAGTCATTCACACTTCTCGTGATGGCTTCGGGTGCTAGGATAGTAGCGAATGAGGGAATGCAGCGTCAAGTCTATGGGGAAAATAAACATCTCACTTGAAGTCATATCATTATCTCAATGATTAAAAATGATTTCTTAAATCTCGGATAGATGTAAAAACACTCAGGACATCACGATCTTTACTACCTGAAGCTTGTGCCAAACCAGGTTCATGACAACGCAGGAAAGGATTGGTGGCAAGCTCCAATCCGATGCTTGACGGCAGGCTGGGCAAGCCTTGGGCGCGCAGGGTGCCTGTAGCTTCTGCTCGTGTCTGTAAAGCGGCATGATCAGGCTCTAGCGATAGGGCAAACCTGAGGTTGTGTTGAGTATATTCATGGGCACAATAAACGGCGGTATCGTCTGGTAGGCTTGCGAGCTGCTGTAATGAAGCCAGCATTTGCGAGGGCGTGCCTTCAAATAAACGTCCGCAACCAGCTCCAAATAAGGTATCGCCGCAGAATAATATGCCCTGGGCATAATAGGCGACATGCCCTAGGGTGTGTCCGGGGATATCAAATACGGAGAGCGATAGCCCTAATGAAACAAACTCTAATTGATCCCCCGCGCTGACAGCCTCGTGAGGGAAAACGTATCGTTCTTTTTTCGGGGCGTAAGCTTGAGCAGAGGTGGCTGCAATTAATGCTTCAACACCACCAATATGGTCAGCATGATGGTGGGTTACCAAGATGGCATCTAAATGTAGATTCAATCCTGTTAATACATCTAGCACAGGTTGTGCATCCCCAGGATCCACCACGATGGCATGGCCATCATGATGTAATAGCCAGATATAATTGTCGTCAAAAGCGGGAATCGGGATAATTTCAGGCATCGAAGTGATTAAGCAATAGATGATGCCTATTAATGATAGGTTAGGGCCCTGATGTCAACAGAGAAGCAAGAACAATGGCTTGCCAGCCCATTAGGACAATACCTGCAGGAGCAGGAACAAGCATTGTTTGACAGGGTTGTGCATGATATTTTTGGCTTTCATGCCATGCAATTTGGCGTGTTGGGCATGCCCTTATTAAGACATTGCCGTATTCCTTTTCAATTCAATGCTGATGTTGATCACGGGGCGATACAATGCGAGTCACATCAGTTGCCGATTCAAGCTGATAGTCTGGATCTACTATTATTGCCGCATGCCCTGGATTTCAGTGAGCATCCGCACCAGACGTTGCGTGAAGCTGCCCGTGTGCTGGTGGCGGAGGGGCATATCGTCATCACTGGTTTCAACCCTGTGAGTACATGGGGCTTGCGCAGGCTGGCGAACGATAACGATGATTATCCTTGGGATGCCAACTTTCTTAGCCTAATGCGGGTAAAGGATTGGCTTACTCTTCTGGATTTTGAAATTATTGAGGTAAAGATGGCATGTCATATGCCCCCATTGCGTAATAGCTCTGGGCAAGGCCGACTTGGCGCGATTGAGCGCTTGGGATCCCGGTTTTGGCCATTGATGGGTGGGGTATACTTTGTCTTGGCGAAAAAACGCGTTATCGGTATGCGCCTCATCAAGCCAGCCTGGAATAAATCCAAGCTCAAAGCTGGCTTGTTGCCAACACCAACCCAAAGAACGGATATACAGAAAAAACATGAGTGATAGCAGTGTAGTAGAGATTTATGCCGATGGTGCTTGCAAAGGCAACCCCGGGCCTGGTGGCTGGGGAGCCTGGTTGTCGGTAGCAGGACATGAAAAAGACCTGTACGGTGGGGAGTTGAATACTACGAATAATCGTATGGAACTTACCGCAGTAATCCGTGCGCTAGAGGCTTTAAAGCGGGAATGCAAGGTTAGGATTTATACCGATTCCGTGTACGTGCAAAAAGGCATCACGGAGTGGGTACATGGTTGGAAGGCAAGAAACTGGACGACCAGTGATAAAAAGCCAGTCAAAAATGTAGATCTCTGGAAAGCCCTTGATAGCTTGGTGCAACAGCACAAGATCGAGTGGATATGGGTAAAGGGGCATGCGGATAACGCTGGTAATGAGCGGGCTGATGCGCTTGCCAATAAGGGTGTAGATCAGGTATTGGGACGAGAGGTGGCATAAAAATGGGCATGAGACAGATTTTCCTCGATACCGAAACAACCGGGCTTTATCACGCCCAGGGGCATCGTATTATCGAAATTGCCGGGGTTGAGTTGATCAACCGCAGGCTGACTAACAACCATTTTCATGTGTATCTTAATCCAGACCGCGAGATTGACGAGGCCGCGCAGGAGGTGCATGGCATCACCCTAGAGTTTCTGCAGGATAAGCCTCGTTTTCCCGATATTGTGGATGACTTTCTGCAATTCGTATCTGGGGCAGACTTGATTATCCACAATGCGCCTTTCGATATTGGTTTCCTAAATTCCGAGCTGACGAGGATAGATAGACGCAACATTGAGCAGAGCGTCGAGGAAATTATCGATACGCTGAAAATGGCCAAGGAAATGCGGCCTGGTCAACGTAACAACCTAGATGCTTTATGTAGACACTATGGCATAGACAATTCTTCGCGCACACTACACGGCGCTTTGCTTGATGCGGAATTGCTGGCTGATGTCTACATGGCCATGACTCGCGGCCAGGAAAGTCTGATCATCGATATGCTGGACCAAGGCCCAGCGGAAAATATTCACGAGCTTCAATTAACGCGAAGTAAGCCACTGAGGGTCTTGGCCGCCAGTGATGTTGAGCAGGCAGCTCATCAGGAGTATTTGCAGGCACTGACCAAGGGTGGTGCTTGTATATGGTCGCAATGACCAGTAGATGTCAGGCTAAGGCATCCGCCCAGCTATTGGGAGTTTCGTAGAGGCGTACCCGTTCCAGCTTGAGTCGGGTGCCATAGGTGTCGTGGTATTCCGCTTGGAGGATACGGAATGCTTCTGCGGCCATGTTTTCAGCAGTGGGAACGCGATTGAACACTACTGTCTTATGCTCGGGCAGGCTGCGCAAAAACTCTAATACCGCTGTATCGTCCTGATACACCAGAAAGGCATGATCCCATTGGTCCACCACGCAGCGCTTGGCAATCGCCTTGACGTCAGAAAAATCCATCACCATCCCGTTATCAGAAGCACCTTCCAGCTCGATGATGTTGCCAGAAAGAGTGATTTCCATCGCATAGCGATGTCCATGCAGGTTACGGCATTGGCTTTTATGACTGGGGATACGATGACCAGCATCGAATTCAAGGCGGGTGGTGATTTGCATGGCGCGATTATAGCAGCAAAGACTGTGACGGCCTCATGTCACTGAATTTTCAGACTCTTAAAGCCCGGCAAGCGTGCGGATATGCGTGGTGGCGGATGCCGCCAGTGAGGGGAGGTGGTAGCCGCCTTCGAGCACAGAGACAATGCGCTGCTGGGCATGTTGCTTTGCTACAGACATGGCAAATTCGGTGATCCAGCGGTAATCCTCGGTGTTGAGTTTTAGCTGGGCCAGAGGATCGTTTTCATGTGCATCGAACCCAGCAGAAATAAATAGCATCTGTGGCCGAAAGCGCTCCAATGCTGGCGCAAAGTGCTGCAATACCGCCTCGCGAAATACCTGCCCATTGCTTCCCGCAGCCAGAGGCACATTAATCATATGCTCAGAACGAGTATCAGCGCCACGATGTGGATAGAAGGGGTGCTGAAAGGTGGAGCAAAGCATGATGCGTGGATCATTGCGGAAAATATCCTCGGTGCCATCTCCATGATGCACATCGAAGTCAAGGATAGCGATACGATCAAGTTGATAACTGGCCAACGCGTGTGCAACACCAGCAGCAATATGGTTAAAGATGCAGAAACCGGCAGCATGTGCTTTCCCAGCATGATGCCCTGGTGGCCTGACGCAGCAAAACGCGTTGCGAGCTTGGTGTTGCATCACCAAATCGGCGGCTTTGATGACTGCGCCTGTCGCATGCTGGCAGGCACTAAGTGACATTGGTCCCATGGCAGTATCGGGATCTAGTCGCACGATACCCGCACGTGGGGCAATACTGCGGATGTGTTGAACATACGCGGCATCGTGCACACGCAACCATGCCTCATCGCTTGCTAGGGGGGCGTCATGGCGTTGTAGCTTATCAAGAAGTTTTTGCTCGGCAAGTGCATCCATAATTGCCGTGATGCGAGCTGGAGATTCCGGGTGCTTGCCATCCATGACATGTAGCAGCGTATCAGGATGGGACACCAGTGCCGTTTTCATGCCATTTCTTGCCGCAATTGCTGATAGAAGCCGAGGCGCCGTGGCAATATAGCCCCGGCATCAACTGCTGCCTGGATCGCACAGTCAGGCTCTTTTAAGTGGCGGCAGTTGTTGAAGCGACATTGGCCAAGATACGGACGAAACTCGACAAAGGCTAGCTCCAGTTGTTCGGCATCTAGGTGATTGAGGCCGAATTCCTGCAACCCAGGGGAGTCGATCAGCTTGCTTTGCGCATCGAGATGGTAGAGGTGTGCCGCCGTTGTGGTGTGCTTTCCACTATCTAGGACAGTAGAGACCTCCTGCGTTCTTACCATTTTATCTGGCAGCAAGGCATTGACGATGGTGGATTTCCCCATTCCTGATTGACCGACCAAGACGCTGGTTTCACCTTGTAGCCATTGCTTCAGGGGGGCGATGTTACCGCGTGCCGAGAGTGGTTGTATGGTGTAACCCAATCCAGCATAGTCTTGTAGCCGTAGCAGCACGTCATCGGCATTATCCAGATCACACTTATTGAGTACGATCACTGCCTTGACCCCGGCAGCTTCGCAGGCAACCAAGCAGCGATTCAACAGCTCTTCATAAAAGCTTGGCTGTGTCGCTAGTACGATCACAGCTTGGCTCACATTGGCTGCCAGCATCTTGCTGCGGAAGCTGTTGCTGCGGTATAGCAAACTGCTCCTGGGCTCGAGCTGCTCGACCACAGCTTCATTCGGGCCAGTCAGCTTGACCTTGACCTTGTCACCACAGGCAAGATCGGTTTTCTTGCCCCTGGTAACGCAGCTTAACTCAGTGCCATCTTCTAGTTCTACGCCATAGCGTTTGCCGTATGAGGCAATCACCAGGCCGTTTAATAATGCATTTGACAAGGCTTACTACGCTGTAAAGGTGCTGAGCCGGGCAATGCGGATGCTGGCTGGCGGATGTGAATCGTAAAATGCCGAATGCAGCGGGTCTGGCGTGAGTGTAGATGCATTGTCACGGTATAGTTTAACCAATGCCTCCACCAAGTAACGTGCATCTGCATTTTGCGCGGCGTATTCGTCAGCCTCGAATTCATTTTTGCGAGAGTAGCCAGCCAGTAATGGACGCAAGAGGAATAGGAAAATCGGGCTGACTAGCAAGAATAAAATAAGTGCCATGTAGTTGCTCGGCTGTTCAACGCCCAGCCCTGCGTAGAACCATGTCTGTTGCGTTAACCAGCCGAGCAGTGCTAAGCCGATGAAGCTGACGAAAAACATCAGCGCAATGCGCTTGATTACATGCTTATGCTTGAAGTGGCCGAGTTCGTGCGCCAGCACGGCCTCAATTTCATCGCCACTCAAGCGGTCCAACAGCGTATCGAAAAAAACCACGCGCTTGCTTGAGCCAAAGCCGGTGAAATAGGCATTGCCATGGCTACTGCGTGTGGAGCCATCCATCACGAATAGCCCTTGTGATTTGAAACCACATTTGGTCAACAAGGCTTCAATACGGTTTTTCAGGGACTCATCCCCCAGTGGCGAGAATTTATTAAACATTGGGGCGATGAAGGTTGGGTAGATCGCCAGCATCAGCAGGTTAAATACACTCCAGACTACCCATAGATATAGCCACCAATAGTCACCAGCTCCCTGCATCAGCCATAGCGCGGCGAACAGTAGCGGAGCACCGAGTAGCAAACCGACGATCGCATGCTTGACCATATCCTTGAAGTACATGGCAGGTGTCATTTTATTAAAGCCGAAATGCTGGTCAATGACGAATGTGCGGTAATAGTCGAAAGGTAAATCAATAATACTGCTGACCAGTAATGCACTCAGGATGACGACTGCGCCGCGAATGATATCGTACTCCGGCAATATGCCACGCCAGGCGCTATCGATGAGTTGTAAGCCGCCCCCAATGGTCAGTAACAACAAAAGCACTGCCTGCGCAATGGTTTCAATCAGAGCCAGGCGTGTCTTCGCGGATGAGTAGTCGGCGGCTTTTTGATGGGCATCCAGGCTAATGCTTGCACTGAATGCATCCGGTACCTTGCTGCGGTGCTGTTGGATATAGTGCACATGTCGTCGACCCAGCCATAGCCGAATCATTGTAGTCAGTGCTAAGAGCGAGATGAACAGGATAGTGAGGTTCGTAGCCATCATTGTGCTTATTTATCAGTTAAAATATTGTGTTTATTTTGAAGCAAGAACCGGGTGGAAGGTTCACCTTTATTTACATTCGGTCACATTTTAATGGAAATCATTATGGCACAACACAACGACAACCTCATCTGGCTAGATATGGAAATGAGTGGCTTGCAGCCGGATAGCGATCGTATTTTGGAATTGGCGGCTGTGGTTACCGACGCTGAGCTGAATGTTTTAGGAGAATCGCCAGTATTGGTTGTGCACCAGTCTGATGCCGTGCTGGATGGCATGGATGCCTGGAATAAGGGCACGCATGGGCGTTCTGGCTTGATCGACAAGGTGAAGGCATCCACCCTGGATGAGGCGTCAGCTTCACAACAGATGATCGAATTCCTTAAGGAGTTTGTACCCGCGGGTAAGTCGCCAATGTGTGGTAATTCCATTTGCCAGGATAGGCGCTTCATGGCGCGTTATATGCCTGAGCTGGAGACTTATTTCCATTACCGCAACTTGGATGTCAGTGTGTTCAAGGAGCTGGCAAGACGTTGGCGCCCAGCTCTGATTGCCGGCTTCAAGAAAAGCAGCAAGCATGAGGCGCTGGCTGATATTTATGAATCTATTGATGAGCTCAAATATTACCGTGAGCACTTCATTCGCATGGAGTAGGTGTCAGGAATAGCGGGCAAAAAAAGGGGTGCGTCAGGCGCACCCACTAAGGGAGGAGAAGTATAGCTTTGGAGAAAGCTCGCATTTCAAAGAGCAGTGTTGCATGTCATTTACTCTGCGTTAGGTAGCATAATAGGGCGGAAGTGTTGCTGAATTATTGCCGAGGCGGGTGAAATGGTTAGCAAACTGTTAAATAGTTGTAACAGTTTGCTATTTTATCTGGATTGCTGAGCCTGCTGCTCTAGGGGCGCTTCGCCAACGCCTTGTATAGATCAAGGTAAAGTTTAGCGCTATTGGCCCAGCTAACGTCGCGTCGCATACCGTTACGCTGGATTTTGCGCCAGGCCCTAGGGTCATGGTAATACACCAAGGCACGCTCTACAGCGCTTAATAATTGCGGTGCTTCAGCGGACTCCATGACAAATCCTGTTGCCGTGTTGTTTTTCATGGTACTGCTATTGCTATCGCGCACTGAATCGGCGAGGCCGCCGGTGTGTGTGACGATAGGCGGCGTGCCATAGCGTAACCCATACATCTGGTTTAACCCACATGGCTCAAAACGAGAAGGCATGATGAATATATCCGCGCCAGCCATGATCTGGTGCGATAAAGGCTCTTTATAGCCGATACTGACACTGACTTGACGTGGGTGACGCTTGGCGAGTTCCTTGAAACCATTTTCCATGTGTGTTTCACCGCTGCCCAGCACGGCAATTTGGCAATGTTTTGCCAACAGCTTTTCTGCAACCTCCAGGAAAATATCCAATCCCTTCTGGTGCGTGAGCCTACTGACTACGCCGAGCAAGGGTTTGTGAGGGGCGGCCTCCAATCCCAACTGCACTTGAAGCGCTTTTTTGACAATTTTCTTGTCAGCCAAGTGTTCGAGATTATACGTTTTGGCGAGATAGGGATCGGTAGCCGGGTTCCACTCTTGAATCTCAATGCCATTCAAAATGCCACGAATCTCTTGACCTCTCGCGGCAAGGAGGCCTTGCATGCCAAAACCATATTGCTCGGTCTGTATCTCTTGAGCATAAGTCGGACTCACCGTGGTGATACTGTCAGCGTAGTAAATGCCAGCCTTGAGAAATGACATCTGACCATAGTATTCAACGCCATTCATCTGGTAACTATGAGCGGGCAAGCCTAAGCGCTGTACCCAATCAGGAGAAAAATTACCCTGGAATGCCAGGTTATGAATGCTGATGATGGAAGTCGCGTGGTGAGTGCTTGAATGATGCAGGAATGCGGGGGTAAGACCGCTTTGCCAATCATTGCAATGGACAACATCAGGGATCCAATCACGAAGGGGGGAGTCCTCGCTACTTAATAGTGCACCTACTTTGGACAGTATGCCAAAGCGCAAGGCATTATCGTTCCAATCATTGCCATGGCCGTCAGTATATGGGCCACCGGGCCGATCAAATAATTGAGCGCTCTCAATGGCCATGACATCAACGCCAGTATCAGGCATCTTGCCTGCTAACAAGTTGATGCTGCCAACTTCTGGTAGGTGGTGTATCTGGGTAATGAGGTGCTTGTCTTGCAGCTTTGCCAGCACTGCGGGATAGCCTGGTAGCAAGATGCGGATATCCATACCCAGATCACGAATGGCGGCAGGCAAGGAGCCGCTGACATCGGCCAGGCCGCCGGTCTTGATTAAGGGATAAGCTTCGGAACTGACAAAAAGGATACGCAAGATGATGGACTCTTTGCTTTTTTGAAGTAGAAGTGGCTCTGTGTTGGTGCGTTATCTATTGAAGCATATCAAATAACCATGGCAGCGAACATCCGCCATTAAAGGCGGTTTGAATGAGCAGGAGGCATTAGATCGAGATGGTATCCGGGCTGCTGCCAATAGGCATTGTCAGTGCAACGCCTTGGCTGGGTAGGAGCCATTCGATCAAAAAGCCGAGCAAAGCAATGAAGATGCTGGCAAAGAAAGCTGTCCAGAAGCCGGATAGCTCAAATCCCTTAATAAGCTTGGCTACCAGCATAATCATCAAGGCGTTCACGACTAGTGCGAAAAAACCGAATGTCACTAGGGTGAGTGGGAAGGTAAGTACAAGTAATAAAGGGCGGATAACGGCGTTGACGAAACCCAATGCCAGAGCCGAGATCAGCAAGGAAAGCCGCGAAGAAAATTTGAGGCCAGGGAAAATCAAGCTGGCAATCCATAAGCATAGGCTCATGATTCCCCAGTGCAATATAAAATCATAAATATCATTTGAAATCATAATATTGTATTTTTAATTTAATGTGAGTTGATAATATTTTTTGCAGCTTGAAAGCCACTTCTGATCGCGCCTTCTATGGTGGCAGGATAGTCTAATAAAGGGTTTCCAGTACCCACATAATCTCCAGCTAGCTGGATGGCTGGGTACATCGTGGCTTGGCCTGGGCGCTCCTGCGCTACTGTGCAGGCAAAGGTGGCGCGCTTTTCTGCAATGACTTTATGCCATAGGGGTGTAGTCTTCAGCAGTACAGGAAAAACAGTTTGTAGTTCTTGGTGTAGCTTGAGGGCAAGGTCGGACTGAGTCAATGCCTGATGTTTGCCTTCGGCACTGATAACAATCGCGAGCAAGCCCGCTTGCCCATACAGCTGTCCACGATCGAAGACCCATTGTCCAAGCTTGCCAGTCAAACCTTGCATGGCTTGAGGCAAGGCTATTTCAGGAGAGTATTGCAGATATATCGTATAAATAGGCTGATATTGCAAAGATTGACATTGACTGACGATATGATCCGTACCCGGCAACGATGCCAGCAATCCAGCCACTCGGAAAGGGGAGGTAGCGATGATCACATGGCTAAAATCCTGCCGTTCGCCCTTGAGTTGCAGTTCTATCCCATGCTCTAGCGTACGTAAACTTTCTACTGCTGTATTGAGGTAAATCTTGCCGCCATGTGACTTGATAAACTTGGCGGCCGGTTCAGCAATTAATGTCGATAGGTCAGCGCGAGGCAAGAGTAAGTCGCTATCCGATTTCTTGTCTGCAAAACTATCTCGTAGCACGTTGAGAAAAGCTTGCGCGCTTGCGGTAGTAATTGGAGTGTTGAGCGCTGCGAGGCAGAGTGGCTCCCACAGCATGCTGATGAGTCTAGGTGGCTGGTTTGCAAGCAGTTGTTGCAATGCAATGTCTTTGGGCAGGCTAAATCGCTTCAGCCTCAGGCTTGCCATGAAGCGTACTGCGGCCAAGCGCTCACGCAGGCTAAGGCCCTGAGCTTGCAATAGCCCAACTAAAATATGGAAGGGGGCAGGTAGACTTGACTGGCTTGCAAGTGAAAATTTACCTGGTATTTCCAGCTTCAGAGGCAAACGTAATAAAGCAGATTCAACATCCACACCACAGGCGCGCAGCAATTGCAGTGTCTGCGCGTAAGCACCAAGCAGGATATGCTGGCCGTTATCTAGTGTTGTGTCTTGCCAGGTGATACCTCGTGCTCGCCCACCCAGTTGGTGGCTGGATTCAAACAGGGAAGTCTGGATGCCAGCTTCAGTCAGTCTGACGGCAGTCGCTAATCCTGCGCAACCGCCGCCAATCACCGCGACACGCGGTGCTAATTGCGAACCCATGTTAGCCAGGCGAGCCAGAGTTTGCGAATAGGGGTAAGGGAAACACGGGCATTGAGTACTACCTGAATATCATCTGCCTTGATTTCCTTGAGTAAGGTGCGGTAAATCGCAGACATGATGAGGCCGGTGCGCTGCGGCTTGCGATCCTCTGGAGGCAGTTCAGCCAGCGCTTTATCGTAATAGCGCTCAGCACGTTCTGCCTGGAATTCCAGTAGTTGCCGCATATTGTCAGAGGGTTTGCCTTGCAGGATATCCTGCTCACTGACACCGAAGCGTGCAGCTTCGTCCAGCGGCAGGTAAATTCTACCTCTACGGGCATCCTCACCCACATCGCGGGTAATGTTGGTGAGCTGGAAAGCCATGCCCAGATCCAGCGCATATTGCAGGGTTTGCGGATTGCTATAGCCAAAAATGGAGGCAGAGAGCAAGCCGACTACGCTGGCAACGCGATAGCAATACAGTTCAAGTTCAGCAAAATCACGGTAACGATTTTGCTCCAGGTCCATTTGCATGCCATCGATGATGTCGAGAAAGTGCTGCTGTTTAAGGTTGAGTGCATTGACCGGTGTTTGCAAAGCCTGTGTGACCGGGTGCTGAGGCTTGCCTGCATAAAGGTTGATGATTTCCCCGCGCCACCAATTAAGCTTGGTCTGTGCGACATGCATATCCTGAACTTCATCAGCAATATCATCTACTTCGCGGCAAAAAGCATAGAGCGCAGTGATAGCCTCACGCTTAGGTTTGGGTAGAAACAGGAAGCTGTAATAAAAGCTCGAGCCGCTGGCTGCGGCCTTCTTCTGGCAATATTCTTGCGGACTCATTTTTTCCTCACCGCGCGGTACAGCATATAGGCCCAGTCCGTTGGTTTAAGGACTGGACGTTGGTTGAAAACATCACCTCGGGCATGGTGTAGCTTTTTCAAAATGCGCTCCCCACCGGCAATAATCATGCGCATTTCCAAACCGATGCGCCCAGGCAAGGCCAAGCCTAGCGGCGCGCCAGATTGCAGTAGCTTGCGAGTACGGTTGATCTGGAACTCCATTAACAAGCTCCATGTGCCCTGGGTGTTTTTATTGGCAATCTGCTGTTCGTTCACCTTGTATTTTTGTAACTCATCCAGCGGCAGGTAGATGCGATCCTTGCGATAGTCGATCTCAACATCCTGTAGAAAATTGATGATCTGCAACGAGGTGCAGATTGCGTCTGACAAGGCAATGTTGCGGGGCGTAGCAGCCTGGTATAAATGCAGCATCAACCGCCCGACTGGATTGGCTGAACGGCGGCAATAATCGATGACTTCGCCAAAATTGGCGTAGCGTGCTTTGACAACATCCTGGCTAAATGCGGAAAGCAAATCGTAAAACGGGTCCAGTGGCAGGCTACGCTCCTTGATCATGGCTTGCAACGCCTGGAATAAAGGAGTGTCAGGTGTTGCATTACTCCTGATTTGATCAAGTTGTGTGCGAAAGCCATCGAGCAAGGCTAGACGCTCTTCGGAAGATAAATCACCTTCGTCGGCAAAGTCGTCAGCCTGGCGAGCAAAAGCGTAGATCAAGCCAACGGGAGTACGCAAATCCTTGGGAAGAAGCACAGAGGCGACTGGGAAGTTTTCGTAATGGGCTTTGGCAAGCGCCATGCTCTGCTGGATAGTAGCTTGAGTGGATGTGGTCATAAGCGGCCTAAAGTATGCCATAAAACGCCTGTCATCGCGTCTTGTGGCAAGTGAAGATTGTTGCGCTACAATGTGTTCATCCGTCACAGTGGAGTTTTCATGCTAGGTATTATTGGTGGTACAGGGCTAACCAAGCTGGCTAATCTCAAGATTAAACGCAGGCAGATTGTACGTACGCCCTATGGCGAACCTTCCGGCCCATTAACCTATGGGGATATTTGCGGCTACGAAGTCATTTTCCTGCCACGGCATGGGCATGGGCATACCATTCCACCTCATATCGTCAATTATCGCGCCAATATCTGGGCGCTGCATTCTGAAGGCGTGCGCGATATTGTCTCTGTCGCAAGCGTTGGCGGTATTCATGAAAGCCTTAATCCCGGCGCGATTGCCTTGCCAGACCAGATCATTGATTATACGCATGGTCGCAAAAACACCTATTATGATGGTGGTGAATTGCCAGTGAAACATATTGATTTTACTGAGCCCTATAGTGCAAGGTTGCGTAACTTATGTCTGGAGGCCGCGGTAAATATTGATGAGGTAGTGATTGATGGGGGAGTCTATGCTTGCGTGCAAGGTCCTCGCCTGGAAACGGCAGCGGAAATCAATCGCTTGGAAAGGGACGGCGCAACCATGGTAGGCATGACAGGTATGCCGGAAGCAGCGCTCGCACGCGAGCTCGACATGCATTATGCCGCCATTTGCCCGGTAGCCAATCATGCGGCAGGCAGGGGGAGCAGTGTGCATGGAATCCAGTACGATCACATGGGTGATGTATTGAATGAAGCCATGCAACGCGTTCGTAACCTCATCGAAAGGGTAGTGGTCGGCCATGCCTGTTAAGCCTGTATTGAAAATGGGGGAGCCGCTGCTATTGCAAAAAGCAGCTCCTATCCAGCAATTCGATACACCTGAACTCCACGCTTTGATCAAGAATATGGAGGACACAATGGCGCACCTGAACGGTGCTGGTATTGCTGCACCACAAATCGGAGTAAGCCTGCGCATCGTGATTTTTGGCGTGGGTCATAATCCACGCTATCCAGATGCAGAGCAAGTTCCGTATACCGTATTGATCAACCCAACGCTAACCCCGATTGGCGAAGAGCTGGAAGATGGTTGGGAGGGCTGCCTTTCGGTTCCTGGCATGCGTGGCGTGGTGCCGCGTTATCAACGATTGCATTACAGTGGATTTGATCAATATGGCAAGCCCATAGATCGTCTCGTGAGCGGTTTTCATGCAAGAGTGGTACAGCATGAATGTGATCACCTTGATGGCATTCTCTATCCCATGCGCATTCGTGATCTGGCGCAGTTTGGCTTTACAGATGTACTTTTCCCCGGGATGGTTGTGGAAGACGATTAATCTTGTGCTAGAATGGCGGCCTTTCAGCCAAACCACGGTTGAATGGTATTAAACTCTCAAAACGGAAGTGTGGCCGAGTGGTTGAAGGCACCGGTCTTGAAAACCGGCGACCCGCAAGGGTTCGTGAGTTCGAATCTCACCGCTTCCGCCAATAAAACCGCGTCAGCTAGCGGTTTCAAGCAAGTCAGAATTTTCTTGGGGCATATTTGGGGCGTTTAGCGCTTATTTACCTTAGGCTCTCGAATAACTTGCCCAATCAGCCTGTTTCTGTAGTAGCCACTCCATAAATAGCGGCTTGATAGTCTATTGAGATAGTTTTTGAGATTATTAGCAGGCATTCATGAAACGGGGTAGCGACATAAGTCGCTACCCCGTTTATCTATCCCAACTTCAAAATAGTTCTACTATAACTTGAAGCGGCCAAACTTGAATGGAATAACTTTTCCGATGACTTTGAAGCACTTGGCTTCCTCTGCACTGTAGATTTCCGGCGGTAAATCTCCGTCATTGTCATTTCTGACAACAACGGTGCCATCCAAGCGTAATTGCACGCGTTTTATGCGGATAAAGTCATTCTGTCCAATCACATATACAGCATTGTCATCGAAAGCACGGCAGCGTATATCAACCAACACCTCATCGCCATCATGCATAGAAGGCTCTAGGCTAGTTCCTTTCACCGTGAATATCTTTAGATGCTGAAATGGAGTATCTAACTGGCTGCTGGATGGATTGAAGTCAATACTTTCTACCAAATATTCATCCAGGGATTCATAGCGATAATTAGGTTTTTTGTATCGATCAACTTTGCTGGAGGAAACAAAATAATCATTGGCTATATGTGCTTTGCTGCCTGGGCCTGTTGCATATCGATAAGGGGCAGGTCGACCATTGGGATATTGCTTATTGATTAACTGCAACACAATAGAGGGTGGTAAGTATTTCTTTGTCCTGCCTTTTCTACCTCGGCTTGCCACTTCGATATAAGGCCATTTTTCTGCATTAACAATCACATCCCAGCCTTGGCGGGTGCCAGGCTTTCCGGGTAGGCGTAATTCAGCAAGTTCTTTGCACGAGAAATAAGATTCTTCATTCTCAACTTCAGGGGGGGTAGAGGTTTTCATAATAAATTATCGATTTAATGTTTGACAATTAACACTTGCTTATTTACTATAGTGTTTGGATTCGATTGCATAGAGTTGTATACAATTTAAACCCTTTTCCCCAATAAATTATGCAGCTATGCTCCAGTTGAAACTGGAATTAAAGCAAGCAGTGTCAATGGATTATCATACTCTTGATGTTCCTATATGCAACCCATATATGGGGCCGTATGCTTTTGTTTTATTAATAAGGCAACTGTATTTAATAAATCCTTCGCTACCATCACGTAACTCCGAACTACTTCAAACTATCCAGCAGATATTGGCTGCATCGGCTATTTTTACTCATACTCTTGAGGAAAAATATCTGTACCTCCAGCAATATATTGGCATATCAAAGGAAGATGTTTTGCAATATGCGAGCGTTTCTTATGCTGTGTATATGGAGGCAAAATCAAAGCATGGTTGCGATAAGATTCGGGGCAGCTATCTGGCAGCACCGGTGAGAAATGGAAAGGGATGTATTGTCGCGATTGCTTTTATATTGCGATATGCTGGCAATGTGTGGGGTGCTGAAGATGCTGCCATTTTTCAGGCAGCATTGCGCTATCTCGAATATCGAGTACAAGACGATGATGAGCAGCGGGCACAAAATATCACCTGAATTGTCCAAGTTAAGCCATATCCCGATTAGTATGTCGACATATCCTTAACTTATAGATCAGGAAAAACATGCATTTTCCTCATTATCTGCGCGCGGTAGTGATGGGTTTTATATTGGTGCTGCCATCCCAATTAACATGGGCTGAAACACAGTGGTTGATGGTTGCTCAAGGTGAGTCTGTCAATGTCGGGCAAGCCCTATCCATGCAAATCATCAAGCCCAACAGTAATGAAGGGTGGCCGCAAGTTATACAGTTAAGTTTGACAGGGGCTGGTGTTAGCGATGAAGTCGAGTTAACGCTACAGGAAAGTAGTGATGAAAATCCATTAGGAAGGATATACATCGGAACGCCTCGACAAAGCTTTGCTGGCGTGGTGCGCGCGACATTGACGAGGCAATCTTCCAATACTATTTTACTATTAGCTAATACTGAAAATGCACCTGTAGAAACCGCTGCATTGCAAGCTGAAGAGCTGGATAAGACTGCAGCATCCTCTAATGTGGCACCGCAGGTTGTGATTGCTGCCCCAGGTGATGAACCTGCATTAAGCCCGGAAGAGCCGATTTATTTTGTCTTCGGCAATGGCGAGGAACATGGTGCAGATGCGCGCTTTCAGATTAGTTTTAAATATCGCCCATTTGAGCCTAAAGGATCTGTGGCGCAATATGCTCCATTCCTGAGTAATTTATATTTCAGTTACACCCAAACCACACTCTGGGATATTGGAGGGGATTCTAGCCCATTCCGAGATACCAGTTACAGGCCAGGATTGTTTTATCGCTGGGCAGGAAGCTCTCATGGCTTGTTTCCTGATAGTTGGCGTTTAGGTATTGAACATGAGTCAAACGGGCAGGGAGGAGTAGACTCTCGATCGCTTAATATTGCCTACCTGCGCCCAAGTTGGCATATGGAATTCGCCAATGGTCGTCGATTGACATTTTCTCCCAAAATTTATGCCTATCTCGACAAGGATGAAAACCCTGATATTCAGCATTATCGTGGATATGCAGATTGGCAGTTACGGTATGGGCGAGAAGATGGCTTGATGGTAACGGGGCTTTACCGGCAAGGTACCAAGGGTTACGCTTCAGGGCAGCTGGATATTTCATATCCTCTGAGTGATCGTATCCTGTCGCGTACAGGCACATTTGCCCATCTACAACTTTTCTCGGGCTATGGCGAAACGCTGCTTGATTATGATAAGGAAAGGGATACCCAGATTAGATTGGGGATTTCTGTGACGCGATAATGCTGATTTGGCGTAATTTTAGGCAATAAAAAACCCAGCTAATGCTGGGTTTTTTATTTACTGGCGTCCCCACGGGGATTCGAACCCCGGTTACCGCCGTGAAAGGGCGATGTCCTAGGCCTCTAGACGATGGGGACTTCATCGTCAGATATCCAGAATAATCCGAATATCTATTTTTGGTGGAGATAAGCGGGATCGAACCGCTGACCTCTTGCATGCCATGCAAGCGCTCTCCCAGCTGAGCTATACCCCCGAAAAAGAGCCGCTATATTAATGATCCAGATGTTGCCTGTCAACGCTTACAAGCCAATTAATACAAATAAAATGCTATTTTTTCTTAAACAGGCGTTTGATCGCTTTACGCCCAATTCGCTTCTTCATGCCAACCTTGAAATCATAAAGATGAAAAGGCAGTCGTTGACGCCACCCAAACGGTTGATTGAGCTCTTTTAAATACATACCAACCAGTTGATTACGGCTGTGCCAGGGGAGCTTTACGCATACACGCGTCAGGTCCGAAAGCCGTTTGGGCAAAGGTGTGCCATGGTTAAAGAAATGGGCGCGATTGGTATCGATCAGGGAGAATCCTAATTGCTCATTCTCGAGCTTTGTCACCAGAATATTGCCGCCAGAAAGATCACGAAAGAATACGCCCTTGGCATGCATGTTGAGCAGGTAGCGTGTCAGTTGCGGGTAGATTTGCTCAGCAGTCACTCCCAAATAGGCAGTCTCGCCATTGTTGAATGCTGCAAAAATATCCCTGATCGAGAAATCTGTCGGAACAAATTCACAGATATAGTAGTTCTGTAGCAAGGAGCGATCGCCATGCATTTCAAAGTAGGCAACGGGTGCCGCGGCGTCTACACCTCGACGTAACAGCTCGTTGGTACCGTTCCAGCTACGCTTGGCTTTGGATAACTTGAATTGATCAAACAGTTTTTTGTGAGCATGCATTTTGACCGGTTGCTTGACCACCAACTTGCGGCCAGGATCTCGTGGATCATCTATCGTCCAGATTGCATTGCGTGCCTTGCGCAAGATAGCATCCTTGGATGGCTTGGGCAGGCGCGATGGATGCAGGGTATGACTAAGCAAAGCAGCTTCTTCGTCATTGCTTGCGACTAGGATGCCACGCCATTCATGATCTTGATAAGCGTGATGGTGCTTTTCTTCACCATGACGCTGAATCGATAGGTTGGCGAATAGGCCTTTTTCTGTTTTCAAGGTGATGTTCCTTCCCGATGGCCAGGTGATATAGAGTGGCGATTCGCTTGCCAAACCAGGCCTTGCCAATGGCTCTTTTCCTTCGCGGCTAGTGTATTGGGCTTGTTGCAGGTCATTGAGTTGATAATGGTCTGCCAGTACCGCGCCTTTACCGTTGGTAGTCCAGACCGCATGCACCAAGGTGTTCTGGTCTTTGAAAGCATGTATTTCCAATCCATGGCTGCTGCGCAAAGCGCCTAGATAATGGCGGCCAGGAATCAGGCTGATAAAGGCTTGCATAGTGTAAAAGCTCGGCCTGGGCCTAAACTGCCTAATATCTCCCGTCACACTAGCATAGTGGGTGATACGTTCCAGTTCGGGGTAACTTTCGCTGCCATCATCAATCAGGCCTTCGCGGTAGCAGATCAGTGGACCCCAAAAAGCTTGGCTTAAGGCACCAGAGGCGGCGCAAAGGATCATGTAGCGTGCCAGGTAATCAGCTTGTTTTTGCTCGCCATCTGGCAATAGACGCAGAATGCGCGGCAATGTCCAGAAGGCGGATGGCGACATGACTTCTTTAACACCATAGTCTGCCGTGATTTTGTGCAACAACCGTGCCTTTTTGACTAGATTGAATTTCAGTGCAGTGGCTTGTCGATATTTCAGAATGCGATGATCAAAACGCTCAGGCTCCGTGGATCGCTCACTAAACAGGTTGTTAGTATGCACGTCAGGTAACTGACCACGCTCTTGTAGGATTTCCAATAGGCCAATGTTATATAGCGGTTCAAAATCACTGATGTTAGGCCCAGCCAACTTGATGCCATGCTGTTTTATCTCATGGTAGGCAATTTCCCAGGTTTTGAGGAAGCCCTGCGGGGTATAGCCGGCCCAGCGCTTGCGATTGATGGTCGAGCCAATTTCTATCATGTCAACGCGGTTGCCATACTGAGCTAGTACCTGCTGCAAAAAGTGATGCCATGTTTGTTGGGCGGCAGCATTTTCCATATTGATGGCCGCATCAAATGGCTGAACCACGTGCAACATGACGCTAAAGTCTTTCTCAAGGAGACGCTCCAGAAAACGAGCTGCATCATGTCCGATATCACTATAGGTGAAGTCGAGCCGTACTTGGCGTAGGCCGAGCTCATCCAGGCGTGCAATCACATAATCATCAACCTCCGGGTTGCCCGATGTTGCCACGCCTACACCCGCAAAGTTAACAGGAACATCATGTGCTGCCGGTGGCAAGTGGCTATCTGGTAGCATCATTTTACCCTTGAGGATATACGCCAATCCTTTGCGTATGATTTCCCAGGTCAGCATCGAAGGTTGACGCGATTGTGTCTTTGGGCCGCTGGGCTGAGCGTATTCCTGTGGGGATGTTGTTTTATGAATGATGTCCATCTAATTATTCTTGGTGAGGAGTTTCTTGAGGCAGGGCGTGGTAAAGGCGCTCACGGTACAACAACGAGGGGAGGAGCGAATTTGCCAATGCCCGTTCTGCAAACGCTTGGCTATCTTGTGTAGATTGTGGCGACAAGGTGAATTTCTTTTGCTTCAGATTCCATGTGCCGTGTGCTGGCTCTTTGCCAGGGCGCAATACAACCACTTGATTGCCTTCCATCCAGGCAAAGTTGTTCTCGAACTGCATCATGGCACGACCTGCTTGCTGGCCGTCACCAATACTAAGGTCACGCCCCGTCATGGGGTGCTGCGCCTTGATACCCATGAGCGAAAGAGCAGTCACTGGCAGGTCAATCTGGCTTGCCACGGTTTGTATTTTTCGCGGCTCAATATCTGCGCCAAGAATCAGCGCGGGGATATGAAAGTGGTTAATAGGCACCATATCGTGGCCATGCACGCGAATATCGTGATCGGCTACAACAATGAACAGGGTGTCTTGCCAGTAGGCACTTTTCTGTGCCTTGGCAAAAAATTGTCCCAGTGCATAGTCGGCATATTTGACCGCATTGTTGTCAGTTGCCTTGACCGGATCGTAAAGGTCTATACGGCCATCTGGGAATTCAAATGGCGCATGGTTGGATGAGGTGAATACCAAGGTAAAGAATGGCTGGCCGCTAGCGTGGCTGGCGCTAATCTCATCATGTGCCTTGTTAAGCAAATCCTCATCCGAAGCTCCCCAGCTACCAACAAACACAGGCTTAACGTAATCTTTTTGGTCCTGCACTCGCTGGAAACCATTGCCCATGAAGAACCCGACCATATTGTCGAAGTGAGACTCACCACCATAGATAAACTCGGTGCTATAGCCATATTGCTCAAGTAGGGAGGCTAGCGTAAAAAAGTGTTGCTGGGACAGGGATAGCTTGACGACGCTTTGCGCGGGTGTGGGCTGAAAGCCTGTTACAACAGCCTCAATGCCGCGTACTGAACGGGTGCCCGTTGCATATAGTTGCTCGAACCACCATCCTTGTTCCTTGAGTTTTTCCAAGTTGGGGGTGACCGGTACGCCACCCAAGGACTCTACAAATGTTGCCCCCAGGCTTTCCTCTAGAATGATGACGAGGTTGAGAGGGCGTTCACGTGTGCGTGAGGGCGTGAGTTGGGAAAGTGTTGGCAGGCCGGGATGATCTACAGGGGTAAAGCTGGTATCGAACCGTGCGCGGGTTTCTCGCACAATACGGTAGACGTCTTCATCAGGGAGGATGCCATACATTTCACTCGACTTATTTTCATGCTTGAGGCTGTATACCGCATGCACGAGTGACCATGATGAATTGAGGATGATGCTATTGACCATGGAGTCGGTAGTGCGTGAAAACATGGCTGGGTTAGCAGGGCGGTGGCTAATCGTGCCGCGTACAACCAAGGCTGCCACCAAGAAGATCAGGGGCCAACTTAGCCAGATGGTCCAGTTTTTCCAGCGTGGTTCCTGCTTCAGCCATGGAGCCATCAACCATCCCGATGTGACTGCTACTAGCAAAGTGCCGATGACACCTACAAATAGGTGGGCTCTGAAGCCACTCCACAACATGGAAAATACTTCGTTAGGGTATTTGAGATACTCTACAAAAAGTCGGTTAGGCCGGGCATCGTATTCAGCAATAAATCCGGGAGTTGCCAGCTCCAGCAACGTAATGATGCTGATGCAAAGGACTACCCAGAAAAATGTCAGCCCACGCCATGCGCGCCAGAATCTGCCGACAGCCAGTACAGGGGCCAGAAGTAAGGGCGGAAGACACATCAAGCCGATCTGGATACTATCAACGCGCAGGCCGTCGAGCATGATTTCCTGCCAACTGGAGACGGCAGAAATGCGGGGATATTGCCAGAGCAATAAACCTGCCCGGGAAAGGCTGAAAATAGCAAAACTCACCACGGTCATGACCAGCAAAGGTGCGTAAGGCCCCAAGCGACTTGCAAACCTCCAAAGCGAATTGCGGCTACGTCCTAATACACTGGCCATGATGAGTGTTCTTTCCTAAGCGGGATAAATGGTTAGCCGCGAATATTGGATTGTGGCGCAAAATCAGCCAGTTCTACGCGAGGCTGAGGCTGCCAGCCTGGCTTGCGGTGTTCGGCAACCACATTGGTGAAAATGCCGCCGCGCACATAAAATTTGGCAGTAAGGCGCATGAATTTTGGGTCAGTCGCAGAAACCAGGTCATCCAGAATGCGGTTGGTCACAGCCTCATGGAAGCAGCCTTCGTCACGGAAGGACCAGATATACATCTTGAGGCTTTTCAGCTCCACACAGCGTTGATCGGGAATGTAATCAAGATAAAGCACTGCAAAATCCGGTTGGCCGGTTTTCGGGCAGAGGCAGGTGAATTCTGGGATTTCCATATGAATATGGAAATCGCGTCCAGGGTTAGGGTTGTCGAAGGTTTCCAAAGCTTTGCTGGGTTGACTAGACATAAGGGCTACCGTATAAATCGGATTATCAAAAAAGTGCCATTATAGCCAAGACCTTCATCAATTGCGCCTGACTCATCTAAAGCTCGCTGGTTTTAAATCCTTCGTCGATCCCACTACATTGCACATCCATGGCCAGCGCGTAGGCGTGGTAGGGCCCAACGGTTGTGGCAAATCCAACGTCATGGAATCCATACGCTGGGTGCTCGGCGAGTCCAGCGCGAAGGAAATGCGCAGCGAATCCATGGCCGATGTCATCTTCAACGGCTCCGGCAACCGCAAGCTAGCTTCCCGTGCTAGCGTGGAGCTCATTTTTGATAACAGCCTGGGCGGCGCAGCAGGGGAGTGGTCGCAATACGCCGAAATCTCTGTCAAACGCGTGATCGAGCGCGAAAAAGGCTCCAGCTATTTCATCAACAATACGGCGGTACGTCGCCGCGATGTGGCCGACCTGTTCCTGGGCACAGGGTTGGGCGGTCGTGCCTATGCCATCATTGGCCAGAATACGATTTCCAGGATTGTTGAGGCTAGACCTGAGGAAATGCGCGTGTTCCTCGAAGAGGCTGCGGGTATCTCCAAGTATAAGGAGCGTCGCCGCGAGACCGAAAACCGCCTGCGAGACGCGCGCGACAATCTGGTGCGGGTAGAGGATATCCGCCAGGAAATGGATAAGCAGATCATGCGCCTAGAAGCGCAGGCCGCGGTCACCTTGCAATATCAGGGCCTGCAAAACAACCTGCAGATGGCGCAAGGGCAGTTATGGTTGTTGAAGAAACGCGATGCCGGCAACCAGTGGGAGAAATCACAAACCACAATGCAGCGGCTTAATGTTGAGCTTGAAGCGCAGATGGCAGCCCTAAGGCAAGCGGAGAGTGGTCTTGAAAGCTTTCGCCAGCAGCAGCATGCAGCTTCGGAGCAATTACAGCAAGCACAGGCAGCATATTACGAAGCCAACGCGGAAGTCTCCAACCAAGAGCAGCAGTTGCGCCACACACAGGAGGCAAGCTCGCGCCTGCAGGCGCAACTACAGCAGATAGCGTCTCAATCGCACAAGCTCGACCAGCAGCATGAGGAATTCAGCACCAAGCTGCAGGCACTGCAAGGCCAGCAGCAGGTAGCCAGCGCCGAGGAAGTCGAGGCAGGTGAGCAACTGCAGGCATTGAAGCAGAAGCTGCCGGAAATGGAGCGCGCCTTCCAGTCCGCGCTGCATATCCACTCTGCCGCTCAACGGGCATTGCATGAGGCGGAGCAGGCCATACGTCTGGAAGAGACCAACCTTAAGCATGCCGAGCGTAGCCTGGAGGATGCCAAGTTGCGTCTACAGCGCATGCAGCAGGACGCGAGCAACCTGAAGATGCCGGATGAGGCTAAGCTGCATGGGCTGGAAGCCGAATTCAAGCAGGCGGTTGGACAGCAAGCCGGGCTTGAACAAGACTTGCAGCAATTACGTGAGCAAGAGCAGCAACAGGCCGATCAGGTCAAGGCCTTGCGAGAACAACAACTGCAACATGAACGCCGTCTGACGCAGGCGGAAGCCGAGACTGCTTCCCTGCGCAAGATACAGGCCAGTCTGGGCAAGCAGGGGCAATTGGAGGGGTGGCTGCGCGCGCATGGCCTGCATGACAGTCAGCGTCTCTGGCAAAAGATTAAAATCACCCCAGGATGGGAAACCGCGGTCGAGGCGGTGCTTGGCGCCCGCCTCAATGCGATTGCCGGCCGGCCGGAGCAGGACATGGCACGTGTTGTGGCAGATCGTCCTCCCGCAGCGCTGGTACTTGTACTTCCAGGCAATCCAGCGTCGACTCCCGTCCATGCGCAACAATTAAGCACCATGGTGGAGGTGCAGGAGCCGGGATTGCAGAGTCTGCTGGCAAACTGGCTGGGAAACATTTGGGTCGCGCAAACGGCAGAAGAAGCAGGGAAGATGTGCTTGTCATTGGAAAACGGGCATAGTGTGGTCACTGCTGCAGGAGATATCTACGACCGTCACAGCATCAGCCTGCACGCACAGAACTCGGAATTGCACGGCGTGCTGGAACGCCAGCGCGAGCTGGATATGCTTGAGGCGAGCCTGCCGCAATTGCAGCAGGCGCTCCAGGATGCCAAGTATGCCTTGCAGCAGGCAGAACTCAAGCAGCAGGAATTTCGCCAGCAACAACAGCAATTGCAGCAACAATTACGCGGCACGACACAGGCGCAACACCAGCGTAGCTTGCAGATCCAGCAGCTCACCCAGGAAAGGCAGCATCTCGCCCAGCGCCGCCAGGGACTGGAGAAAGACATTGCCATCCTTGGCAAGCAACACGAAGAGTTGCAGCAGGGTCGTCAACAGCAGCAGCAAAAGCTCGGCAAGTTGCAGGCATCCCTCGGTCAATTGCAAGCCGAACGCCAGGAAACCCAAGCCAGGCGCCATGCTGCTGAAAACGAGCTGAATGCGGTACGGATCGCCTTGCAAAAAGCCGAGCGAGCGGCGCAGGAAAAAACCTTTAACCACAAGCTTCTGGCGACCAGCATAAGGGATAGCCAGAGCAGGTTGAACGCCATCCAGGAAGAGCAGCAAAACCTCGTCATCCGCCACCAGGAGGCGCAAGCATTGCTTGAGGATGCAGCAATGGAAAACCTCAAGACCAACCTGGAAGCCGCGATCATCCACAAGCAGCAGCAGGAGACTGCATTGGCTGCCGCACGCGATGCGTTGGCAGAGGCCGACAATGCATTGCAGCAGCAGGAGCGCAGCCGCATGCAATACGAACAGGGTCTGCATCCCTTGCGCGACAAGCTGGAGCAGTCGCGTCTTAATGAGCAGCAGACGCGCCTACACTTTGAGCAATGCCAGCAAAACCTGCAGGAATGCAGGCTGGAGGAAGGCACGCTGTTGCAGGGGCTGACGGTTAATACAAAAACCAGCGACCTGGAACGCAGGATTACGACATTAGGTGCGGAAATCGAGGTGCTCGGCCCGGTCAACCTCGCTGCTTTGCAGGAACTGGAAAGCGAGCGTGAGCGCAAGCAATACCTGGACAGTCAGTCAGCCGACCTGGAGCAGGCCATCTCCACGCTTGAGGACGCAATACGGCGTATAGACCGCGAAACGCGTAGCCGCCTGCAGCACACCTATGACGAGGCTAACCGTAACTTTGCGGAATTGTTCGCGGAGTTGTTTGGCGGAGGTCAGGCCAAACTGGAAATGCTGGGCGATGAAATCCTCGATACCGGCATGCAGGTGTTCGCCCAGCCGCCGGGCAAGAAGAACAGCACCATCCACCTGCTATCCGGCGGCGAGAAGGCGCTGACGGCGTTGGCGCTGGTGTTTGCCTTGTTCCGCCTCAACCCGGCTCCGTTCTGTCTGATGGATGAGGTCGATGCGCCATTGGACGACAGCAATACCGAGCGTTTTTGCGCCTTGGTGAAAAAAATGTCGGAGCGCACACAATTTTTATTTGTCAGCCATAATAAAATAACCATGGAAATGGCTCAGCAGCTCATCGGAGTCACCATGCAGGAATCCGGCGTCTCCCGTATTGTGGAGGTGGATATTGCGGCTGCATTGCAGATGCATGAAGCGGCATAAGGCAGGATTCGCCCTTGGCGCTTACGCATGGCGCATCGGCAACACTCTTGAATAAACCTGGATCATTTATCAGATCAAGAAGCTTGGAGTATTAAAATAATGACTGATCTACATTGGGCCTTACTGGGACTGGGCACATTAATTATTGGCGCTGTGCTGGCATTTAACTGGTGGCAGGAACGCAAGTTCAGGAGGGAAACCTTCAAACGCTTTGATGAGCCTCAATATGACGCACTGATGGAAGAGGCGCATGCCATCCGGCGTAATGAAGAGTTTCATATAGACCCGCATGCGGTGAGGGATGATGAAGATGATTTGCCCGAACATACCGAGCTCAAGCAACTTGATGAGGCCGAGAGTGAATATGATCCTGTAGCCGATCACTCCGCAGAAAATGAGACATCATTGACATCGGAAGATGTAAGTGAGCCAACAGTAGCAGCTGTCGATACTCCTGTAAGCGATATTGACCTTGAGCAAGATGCATGGGTTGAGGAAGAGCATATTGCGGCAACCACAGAACTACCTCCTTGGGAGGAGGATATAGAGGCTCATCAGAACGAGGAGCAATTGGATATAGAACCAGCACCGATGGCAGTCTCTCCCGCAATTGCTCAGCCAGTGCTTACCATCCCGCCTGAAGTAAACCCCGAGATTGATTTTGTCGGCGTACTATCTTTGCCCGCGTCAGCCAGTGGCCAAGCATTACGTCAGTTCCTGTTGTCGATTACCGATATTGATAAGCCTGTTTATGCCTACGGTCTAGGTGGTGATCAGCGCTGGCACTTGCTGACTAGGGAACAAGAGTCTGCCTATTTCACCGCAGCGATTTGTAGTCTGCAGCTTGCGGATCGTTCAGGTGCAGTCTCGACCGGCACTTTGTCACGCTTCCACCTCGCAGTCGAAGAGTTAGCTAAATCGTTGGACGCCTCTGTCGAATGGTTGAATACCGAGAACCCAGTGCAGCAAGCAACCGAGCTGGATCAGTTCTGCATCGAGGTGGATCAGATGGTCGGATTTCATCTCACACAGGGAGCTAGCGGTCCGTTCACAGGTACCAAGTTCCGTGGCCTGGCAGAGGCGGGAGGCTTGATCTTGGGTGAGGACGGGGTTTACCACTACATGGCTGAAGATGGGAATGGCAATCCGCAAGCACTGTTCTCTGTAGTTAACCATGATAACCAGCCTTTCAGTGTCGACATGCTGCGCACCTCAGTGATTCGTGGCCTAACCTTCCAGCTGGATATCCCCCGAGTACAGAATTACACCGAGGCGTATAACCATATGGTATTGCTGGCGCGGCAGATGGAGCATAGCTTGGGTGCCCACCTTGTGGACGATAAACAGCGCCAGTTGAGCGATGCGCAGATCGACAATATCCGTCATCAAATCAAGCTGATTCATGACAAGATGATTGCCCACGGCATTGTTCCTGGCCAGGCTTATGCCTTGCGCTTGTTCTCCTGAGTATGTCGGATATGCAAGCCGGCTTATTCCCGGAATCTACGCCAGCAGTCACAACCTCCAATGTGGCTGAGCAGGCCGCTGTCTTACGCGCAACCATCCAGCGCTATGACTATGAATATTATGTACTGGATGCACCTAGCGTCCCCGATAGCGAATATGACCGCGTATTCCGCGAGCTTAAGGCCCTGGAAGAAGCACATCCTGCACTGATCACGGCAGATTCACCGACGCAAAGAGTAGGTGGGGCTGCCATGAGCGGGCTATTGCCAGTCAGGCATCGCATTCCCATGCTGTCGATAGAAACAGAAACCGACATTACACCTCAAGGTGCACACAATTTCGATGCTCGTGTGCGTAAAAAGCTCGGATTGTTGCCGGAAGATGCAGCGATTGAATATGCCGCCGAATTAAAGTTTGACGGCCTGGCGCTCAGTTTGCGCTATGAGCATGGGCAGCTGGTACAAGCCGCAACGCGAGGTGACGGTGAGATGGGTGAAGATGTCACGCATAACATTCGTACCATACGCCAGATTCCGCTGCAGTTACATGGCGCTGCGCCCGAGGTGCTTGAGGTGAGGGGCGAGGTGTATATGAGCCGGCCTGATTTTGAGCGCTACAATGCCAGCCAGCGTGAGCAAGGCAAGGCTACTCTCGTGAATCCGCGTAATGGCGCGGCAGGCAGCATACGTCAGCTTGATCCACGACTTGCCGCGCAACGCCCTTTATCGTTTTTTGCCTATGGCCTTGGTGAAACCAAGGGCTGGGAGGTGCCTCCTACTCATGCCCAGATGCTAGACGCCCTGAAGGATGTTGGCTTCCCAGTATGCCAGGAGCGCACTGTGGGTGTGGGGCCAGAGTCTCTGGCAGCTTTTCATCAGGCAGTTGCAGCCAAGCGAGATCAATTGACTTACGACATTGATGGGGTGGTTTACAAAGTCAATCGTCTTGATTTGCAGCGCGAGCTTGGCTTTCGCTCGCGTGAACCAAATTGGGCTGTGGCGCATAAATTTCCTGCCCAGGAAGAAATGACGGTACTAGAGCAGATAGACGTACAGGTAGGGCGCACGGGGGCGATTACCCCAGTTGCGCGCCTCAAGCCTGTGTTTGTTGGTGGTGTAACGGTTACTAATGCCACTTTGCACAATCAGGATGAAATCGACCGCAAAGATGTTCGTATCGGTGATACTGTTGTGGTGCGGCGTGCCGGGGATGTTATCCCCGAGGTAGTTTCCGTGGTGACTGAGAGACGCCCGGCTAATGCCCGGCCTTACATCCTGCTGGACGCGATCGGGCATGTATGTCCAATCTGTGGCTCGCATGCTGTACGCCTGCCGGATGAAGCAGCTGTGCGCTGTACTGGTGGCTTGTTTTGCCCAGCACAGCGTAAACAGGCCATTCTTCATTTTGCTTCTCGCCGGGCCATGGATATTGAGGGTTTGGGTGAAAAACTGGTAGACCAGTTGGTGGATAGCCAGTTGGTAACAACGCTGGCGGATATCTATCGTCTTGATCTTGATACTCTTTCCGAGCTTGATCGCATGGCTGAAAAGTCCGCGCAAAACCTTCTGGATGCTTTAGAGCACAGTAAGCAAACCACGCTGAATAGATTTATCTATGCGCTAGGCATACGCAATGTAGGCGAGGCGACAGCCAAGGATTTGGCACGATATTTTGGCAAGCTGGAAACATTGCAAGCAGCGAGTGCAGAAGCGCTGCAACAAGTGCCGGATGTCGGCCCTGTGGTGGCTCGCTCTATAGCCGAGTTCTTTGCTGAGCCGCATAACCGCGAAGTCATCAGCAAGCTGGTCGAGGCTGGCATACTGTGGCCAGAAAGTGAAGGGCAACCGGCAAGCTCTGGTCAATTAGAGGGGAAGACTTTTGTGCTAACAGGCACACTTCCCACCATGTCACGCGATGATGCCAAGGAACGCATAGAAGCTGCCGGCGGCAAGGTTAGCGGCAGCGTCTCCAAGAAAACCAGCTATGTGGTTGCGGGCAGCGAAGCGGGGAGCAAGCTGACCAAGGCACAAGAGCTAGGTTTAACCATTCTGGATGAAGCAGGACTGCTTAGCCTGCTCGCTGAATGAGAGCTGGCCTGCTTCAGGCATTGATACAGCTGGCGCACCAGGCTGGCGAAGCTATTATGCAGGTCTATCATGGTGATTTTGCAGTCCAGCACAAAGCAGATCAATCACCCCTGACCGAGGCTGATCTGGCAGCGCATCGCATCATCCAGGAGGGGTTGCAACATCTAACACCCGACTTGCCATTGATATCAGAGGAGTGCGAGCTCGCCTCCTTCGCAGAGCGTCAGCGATGGCAGCAATACTGGCTGGTTGATCCCCTGGATGGCACCCGCGAGTTCGTCAAGCGCAATGGTGAATTTAGCGTCAATATTGCCCTGATAGATCAAGGTCGCCCCATTCTAGGGGTTGTGCATGCTCCTGCACTTGGTCTGGATTATTTTGCTGATGGTCTATCGGCCTTCAAGCAGCAAAGAGGCAATGCTGTCGAGCGGATTCATGCTCGCGAGTTATGTTTAGATAACATCACCGTCGCGGCTAGTCGTTCCCACCCAGGCAGAAAAATACAGGCCATGTTGCACAATATCTCAGTGCAACATGGTGAGCCGCATGTCATCAATATGGGAAGCTCGTTAAAAATATGCTTAGTGGCTGAAGGTAAGGCGGATATATATCCGCGGCTTGGTTTGACTTCAGAATGGGATACCGCTGCGGCACAATGCATCCTGGAAAGTGCTGGTGGCCTATTAGTGGATCGTCATGGGCTTCCTCTGCAATACAATCGTAAAGACACCATCCTTAACCCCGAGTTTTTTGCCCGCGGACGCACCGCTCATGACTGGAACCAATATCTGGAGTAACAATGCCGTTGTTTAGAGCTTTTATCATACTCATGTTGACAGGTAACGCTGCGAATGCGGCTAGCAATCCCGCTGAAGCCTGCCTCCAAGCGCTTAATGAAAACGATGCGACGACTGCCTTGGCCCAAGCAGAGCAAGGATTAGCACAAGAGCCTATGCAGCGAGATTTATTGCTATGCCAGGGCAGGGCGGCACTCAGTATGGGAAAGGCCAATGAAGCGCTTAATAGCTTTAGTAAAGCCGAACCTGGAGCTGCGACAGCGAATGACAGGTTGTTAGTTCATTTGTTCAAAGGCAACGCTTATAAAGCGCTAGGCGAATATGCAGAAGCACAAGCGAGTTATCAAGCAGCACTGTTATTGGCACAGCAGGAAAAAAATCATAAATTTCAGGTGATTGCGAGCTTGCTATCAGGAGAAGCTTTGGTGCAACAGTCCTTGCTATTAGAAGCACAAGGTTATTATGAGAGTGCACTGAAGCTGGCAGGCAACAATAACGAGCGTGCTGATGTCAATGAGCACTTGGCTCAGCTCAAAGCCAAGCAAGGTCGTTATGACGATGCGATCGCATATCAAGTCAAGGCATTAGTAATGCAGGCAAGTGATGGGGACTTTGATAGCTATGCCAATGCTGGTTTGGAGCTTGGCTTCTTGTATATCGGCGCAAAAGACTTTAGTAGCGCCGAGAAAAACCTGAATAAAATCATAGCAAAAGCCAAGGATGCCGGAGATGGCTACTGGGTTGCCAAAGGATACTACTATCTCGGACTCAACTTTATTGCCGCTAACCAGGCCATGAAAGCTAAGGAAGTGCTAGCCCAAGCGTTGGAGATTGGTGAAGCGATTGGTGCAGAAAAGCTAACGGCAGAAGTGAACTTACAATTGCAGAATCTATCACAACCTTAATCCCCCTGGTGGGCTGTTGCTCGTCAGCTAACTGATTGAAAGGTTAGGATATGTTGATAGGTAAGCCTGTAGATGTAGCTAGCACCGAGATTACCCCCGAGCCCTTGTTCAAGCGGCGAAGAGCCTTGCTCAAGGCCGTTGGGTTGGGTGGGGTGATAGGCTTGAGTGGGTGGAGCCGCGAAGGCTGGACGACAGAATCTTTACACAAGCCTGCCATCCACAACATCCAGAAAACCCTGTATGGCCAGGATGAAAAACTGACCTCTTACCGGGATATCACCAGCTATAACAATTTTTACGAATTCGGTACCAGCAAGGAGCAACCCTCACGTAACACTGGTCAATTCAAGACATCACCTTGGACAATTGCGGTTGAGGGTGAGGTACTCAAGCCACGCCAGTTAGGTATAGAGGACCTATTGAAACTTGCTCCGCTGGAGGAGCGAATTTATCGCATGCGCTGCGTGGAGGGCTGGTCTATGGTGATTCCTTGGGTAGGCATTCCACTTGCTAAACTGATCAAGCTGGTACAGCCTACTGCAAACGCCAAATTTATCGAATTTGTCTCTGTCGCGGACGAAGCGACCATGCCGGGTGTTCGCGTGCCTATCCTTGATTGGCCTTATCTTGAGGCGTTGCGCCTGGATGAGGGCATGCAGGAGCTGACGTTACTTGCGGTCGGGCTCTATGGTGAGCTCCTGCCTGCACAGAATGGCGCTCCAGTGCGCTTGGTTGTGCCATGGAAATATGGATTCAAGAGTGGAAAATCTATTGTGCGTATCCGCTTCGTGGAAAAAATGCCACAAACCACTTGGATGCGTGCGGGCCCCAAGGAGTATGGATTCTATGCCAACGTTAATCCCAATGTTGATCATCCTCGCTGGTCGCAAGCCACTGAGCGGCGTATCGGCAGCAGCCTTTTCACTCGACGCATTCCCACCCAGATGTTTAATGGCTATGCCGATCAGGTGTCACATCTCTATACTGGGATGGATCTGCGCAAGCATTTCTAGATATGTCTTCGCAAAAGTCCTTGTTACTTTGGGGTAAGCGTGGATTGTTCTGCTTGGCATTGGTGCCACTCGTCAGGCTATTCTGGCTGGGGAGTGTGGATGGGCTGGGAGCAAATCCGGTAGAATTTATTGAGCACTCCACAGGAACATGGTCCCTTGTGATGTTGCTAGGTAGTTTGGCGATCACGCCTTTGTGCTGGTTATCAGGCAGGAAGTGGCTAGTGTCCTTTCGTCGTATGCTGGGGCTGTTCATGTTTTTTTACGCCTGCCTACATTTCATTTCCTATATCTGGCTGGATCATTGGTTTGACTGGGGGGGAATCGCCCGCGATATCGCTAAGCATCCTTACGTTCTGGTTGGCTTCCTGGCTTTTATATTGAGCATTCCGCTTGCTGCAACATCAAGCGATGCCATGATGCGCACGTTGGGAAAGCGCTGGAAAAAACTTCATCAGCTCACTTACCTGATTGCCATTCTGGTCGTTCTGCATTATTTCTGGTTAGTAAAGCAAGACCTATCACAGCCGTTGCTATATGCCATGATCGTTTTTGCTCTATTGTCTGTGCGGCTTTGTAAAAGCTTTTTGGTGAGATATTAATTCAATAAAACCAATTAGTTAAAAATTAATATTCATCAAGTAATTTAATTCTTTATGGGTTATTTGTTTGCGAACAATCTGCATTTACGAGAAAATGCCTCTCCAATCCTGATACGCTGGGCTTATTGCCCCGGCCCAAAAGACCTGATAAATCAAGGTCATCAATAAATATATAAGGAGTGTGTATATGCAGCAGCAGATTGATATTTTTCTCACATCCCTCAATGAGTTCTGGACCCAAGTCGCTAACTTTTTTCCTAAATTGCTAGCCGTGATTGTTATCCTGGGATTTGGTTGGATCTGTGCCAAGGTGGCATGCCTAGGTGTTAAGCGCATACTGGAGCTGGCTCAATTTGATAAGTTTGCTGATCGTTCTGGCCTTGAAGCATTTCTCAAGCACGGTGATTTTGATCTGACATTGAGTGGCGTAATCAGCCAAGTGATCTATTGGTTGGTGATTCTGCTGTTTGTCATCACTGGTGCCAATACATTAGGACTCAACGAAGTTGCTCACATGCTCAACAACTTAGCCAATTATCTGCCTAAGATTATTGTTGCTATCCTAGTGTTGATTTTTGGTACCTTGCTAGCACGCTTCGTGAATCGCTTGGTATTCGCGTGGCTACACGGCATGAAGTATGACGGTGCGCTCAAAATCAGCACGACCGTAGAGTATGGTATCCAGATTTTTGCCTTGTTTGTTGCCCTGGAACAATTGGATATTGGCACACAGTTATTAACTGCATTATTTGTGATCGTCTTTGGCGCTATCTTTCTGGCGCTGGCCATTGCTTTTGGCCTGGGAGGCAAGGAGAGGGCGGCCCGCCTGATTGAGGAAATGCAATCCAAGCGCAAATAAGGTGTAGTTTCTTCAAACTCTATCAGAGCCGCTATGCGGCTCTGAGCGTTTCTATCTGTAGGAATGTGCCTACATCATAATCAGCTATTGCTTATCTTCCCTAGTGTGTCGTTGTTTTAGCATGCAGTTGCAATCAGTCACATACTATTTGGGAGAGTGAAATGGCACTTGGTACAGTTAAGTGGTTTAACGATGCAAAAGGGTTTGGATTTATTTCACCCGACGAAGGAGGCGACGATTTATTTGCCCACTTTTCGGAAATTCAGAGCAGTGGGTATAAAAGTCTCAAGGAAAATGACAGGGTGCAGTTTGAAATCGCACAGACAGCTAAAGGCAAGCAGGCCTCCAATATTCAAAAAGCTTAATCATTGATGTTGAAAAGGGTTGATCGTCTCAACCCTTTTGTTTTATCCATGCCTCGGCTTGGACTTAGTCCCAATTAAATCTCACCCGATCCCCTCCCGATGATTTCCCTGCTTTTCCCGATATTATGTTTTATAACCTATGCTAGAATCTCTAGTTAATATTCATGTCCAATTCTTAACCAGCGATGGGTAAGATGGCGGCGAATGCTGGTGTAAAACCACCATTGTGGTTTTGCAAATTTTTTATTTTCAATCACTTGGCTGGATTAACTCTCGCACCAGATGTGTAGAGCGTCAGCTCAAAAACTCGATTTAAGGAACACAGCAATGCAAGCAACCGTTGAGACCATCAGCAATCTTGAGCGCAGGATGACGGTTTCCGTACCAGTACAGCCTCTGGAATCTGAAGTCAATGAGCGTATCAATCGCTTGGCACGTACTGCCAAGCTGCCTGGCTTCCGTCCGGGTAAAGTGCCGTTGAATATGGTGCGCCAACAATATGGTGCGCAAGTCCGTAACGAAGTGCTTTCTGATGCTGTGGAGCGTAGCTTCAATGACGCCGTTGAGCAAAATAAGCTGCGTGTTGCTGGTTATCCCAACATTGAGCACAAGCCTTATGCTGAAACAGATCAACAGATTGAGTACACAGCGACTTTTGAAGTGTTCCCTGAAGTGAAGGTAGGCGATCTGTCAAAGATCAAGATTGAGCGTCCTGCACTTGAGGTAGGCGAAGCTGAAGTCAAGAAAACAATTGATGTACTGTTGCGCCAACGTGCAACATTCGAGCCAGTTAAGCGTGCTTCCAAGAAGGGTGACAAGATCAACATCAGCTTGATCGCTTCGATTGATGGCCAAGAAGTTGAGCGTACTGATGAGCAAGGCCTTGACTTGGTCATTGGTGAAGGTGGGCGTTTCCCTGCTTTTGAAAGCGAGCTTTCCGGTAACAAGCCGGCTAGCAACAAAGTGTTTGAGATTGCTTACCCAGAAGATCACAAGCCAGAGCAGCTGGCTGGAAAAACCGTCAGCTACGATGTGACATTCAATACGGTAGAGCAAGCTAAGCTACCTGAGTTTGATGCAGATTTTGCTCGTAGCCTAGGTGTGGAAGATGGCGATGTAGAAAAAATGCGCGAGGAAATCACTGCCAGCTTGAAGCAAGAAGTGGAAAAGCGTGTTCGTGCCAAACTCAAGGAACAAGCCTTCCAAGCATTGTTAGATGGTACTAGTCTGGAAGTCCCTAAGGCATTTATTAATGCAGAAATTGGCCGCTTGATGCAAAGTACACAAAACAACCTCAAGCAACGTGGAGTTGATTTGGCAAACGTCAACCTTGAGCCTGCATTGTTTGAAGAGCAGGCCAAGCGTAACGCTAGTCTGCGCCTTGTGCTTTCTGAGCTTGTCAATAGTGAAAATCTGCAAGCCAACGCTGATCAGATTCGCGCCATGGTAGATGTATTTGCGCAAAGCTTTGAAAGACCAGATGACGTGGTGGCTTGGTACTATGCAGACACCAAGCGCCTGGATGAGCCAGCTGCTCTGGCAACTGAGGACAATGTCGTGGAATGGGTATTGAAGTCTGCAAAAGTCACCGACAAGAAAGTCAAGTTTGACGACCTGATGGGAAATAGCTAATGATTCATCACCCTTCGACCGCACAAAGTCAATTTGAGGCACAAGGCCTGGGGTATATCCCTATGGTCATTGAACAAAGTGGCCGTGGCGAGCGCTCTTACGATATTTATTCACGCCTGCTCAAGGAACGTATTATTTTCCTCGTTGGGCCGGTCAATGATGCAACGGCTAACCTAGTCGTCGCCCAATTGTTGTTCCTTGAAGCGGAAAATCCTGACAAGGATATCTATTTCTATATCAACTCTCCTGGTGGTTCTGTGACTGCGGGTATGGGCATCTACGACACCATGCAATTCATCAAGCCCGATGTCAGCACCTTGTGCGTAGGTCAGGCTGCAAGCATGGGGGCATTGCTACTCACGGCAGGTGCCAAGGGCAAGCGCTTCTGCCTGCCTAACTCTCGTGTCATGATTCACCAACCATTGGGTGGCTTCCAAGGTCAGGCTTCTGACATTGAGATTCATGCAAAGGAAATCCTTTTCTTGCGTGAAAAACTCAATGGCATTTTGGCGCACCATACCGGTCAGCCAATTGAGAAAATTGCGCAGGACACCGATCGTGATAACTTCATGAGTGCAGAGCAATCTGTGGCGTATGGCTTGGTGGACAAGTTGATTGCCAGCCGTGCGGATGCTGCATAAGCATAAGATAGTAGACAAAACTTTAGTTTATTTAGGATAGTTTGATGACGACAAAAGCCGAGAGCGAAAAATTACTCTATTGCTCGTTTTGCGGCAAAAGCCAGCATGAAGTACGTAAACTGATTGCTGGCCCGTCCGTATTCATCTGCGATGAGTGCGTTGACTTGTGCAACGATATCATCCGAGAAGAAATTCAGGATGAAGATGGCCTCAAGCCTAAGAGTGGGAAATTGCCAACTCCTAAGGAGATTTGCGCCATCCTTGATCAGTATGTGATTGGGCAAACACAAGCCAAGAAGAATTTGGCTGTAGCAGTTTACAATCATTACAAGCGCCTGGAACAAGGCGGCCAGAAAGATGATGTTGAAATTGCCAAGAGCAATATCCTGGTGATCGGACCGACTGGCTCAGGCAAGACCTTGTTGGCGCAGACCCTTGCACGCCTGCTGGATGTGCCTTTTGTCATGGCTGATGCAACAACGCTGACTGAGGCTGGATATGTTGGCGAGGATGTCGAGAACATCATGCAAAAGTTGCTGCAAAAGTGCGACTACGATGTTGAAAAGGCACAGCGCGGGATTGTCTATATTGATGAAATTGACAAAATTTCACGTAAATCTGACAACCCTTCCATTACTCGGGATGTATCAGGGGAGGGCGTGCAGCAAGCCTTGCTCAAGTTGATTGAAGGCACAGTAGCTTCCGTGCCTCCTCAAGGTGGTCGCAAGCATCCCAATCAGGAGTTTGTGCAACTGGATACCACCAATATCCTCTTTATTTGCGGTGGCGCTTTTGACGGCCTGGACAAGGTCATCCGTCGTCGTTCCGAGAAGGGTGGTATTGGCTTCGGCGCTGAAGTGAAGAGCAAGGAAGATGCACGTGCTATTGGTGAGGTACTGCGCGATGTTGAGCCTGAGGATCTGATCAAGTTTGGCCTTATCCCTGAGTTTGTTGGCCGATTGCCAGCAGTGGCAACACTTGAGTCTCTGGATGAAGCCGCCTTGGTGACAATTCTTGTTGAGCCAAAGAATGCGCTAACTAAGCAATATACCAAGCTCTTCAAGATGGAGGGCGTTGATCTTGAGTTCAGAGAAGCGGCTCTTCACCTGATTGCGAAAAAGGCCTTAGAACGCAAGACTGGTGCTCGTGGCTTACGTTCCATCATGGAGCACTCTTTGCTGGAGATCATGTATGACTTGCCTTCCATACCAAACCTGCGCAAGGTTGTTGTGGATGAAGGAGTGATCAAAGGTGATACGCCTCCTATTCTCATCTATGCTGATGAACCTAAACTTGAGACTGCAAGTTAAGACTTGACGTACTCAATCAAATTAAAAGGCTGCTTTGCAGCCTTTTTTATGTGAAAATCTAAGCGCTGCCACTTGAAGTGGCAGCGCTTGTCCCCATTGATGTATAAAGCGTTCGGCATGTTGCCCAGCTGCTGACAACATTGAAAGTTTCTCCATGACAGAACAAACATTACCGGCTTTCTCCCCAGAATCTGGCTTATTGCCCTTGTTGCCCTTGCGCGACGTAGTGGTATACCCACATCTTGTCATCCCATTGTTTGTTGGCCGCGAAAAATCCGTCAAGGCGCTCGAACTTGCCTCAGAGCAGGATAAGCAAATCCTGTTAGTGGCTCAAAAATCTCCCAACAAGGATGAGCCTGATGCGGAAGACCTCTATGATGTTGGTACCGTAGCAACAGTATTGCAAATGCTCAAGCTTCCTGATGGCACTGTCAAAGTGCTGGTTGAAGGCTTGCATAGAGTGAAAGTGCTGGAGTTTGTTGAAACTCAGGAGTGCTTTGCCGCAAAAACAGAAATGATAGAAAGTCCGGCAGGCGATGATAGCCAGACTCAAGCCTTGATGCGTACTGTATTCACGCAGTTCGATCAATACGTCAAGCTGAACAAGAAAATTCCACCTGAGATCCTGACATCACTAGCCACTATTGATGATGCTGGTCGCCTCGCTGATACCATCACGGCGCATTTGACATTGAAGTTGGAAGAAAAGCAAAGAATTCTGGAAATGTTCAGCGTATCTGAACGCCTCGAGCACTTGCTGAGTTTATTGGAATCAGAAATTGATATCCTGCAGGTGGAGAAGCGTATCCGTGGCCGTGTAAAGCGCCAAATGGAAAAGAGTCAGCGCGAGTATTACCTAAATGAGCAGGTTAAGGCTATCCAGAAAGAACTCGGTGAGCAGGATGAAAATGCTGATATTGATGAGTTGGAAAAGCGTATTGCCGATGCTCGCATGCCTAAGGATGCATTGACCAAGGCCAATGCCGAACTCAAGAAGCTCAAGATGATGTCTCCGATGTCTGCCGAGGCGACTGTAGTGCGAAACTACATCGAAACCTTGGTTGGCTTACCTTGGAAGAAGAAAACCAAGATTAGTCGTGACCTTGGTATCGCAGAAGATATTTTGGATGCCGATCATTACGGTTTGGAAAAAGTGAAGGAACGTATTGTTGAGTATCTCGCGGTGCAACAGCGTGTAGATAAACTCAAAGCACCTATCTTGTGCTTGGTCGGGCCACCTGGTGTGGGTAAGACTTCATTGGGCCAAAGTATTGCCAAGGCTGTAAACCGCAAATTCGTACGGGTAGCCTTGGGTGGTGTGCGCGATGAGTCTGAAATTCGTGGTCATCGCCGTACTTATATTGGTTCCATGCCGGGAAAAATTCTTCAAAGCATGAATAAGGTGGGTGTTAAAAACCCATTATTCCTGCTCGATGAAGTTGACAAGATGGGGCAGGATTTCCGCGGCGACCCTTCTTCGGCGCTGTTGGAAGTGCTGGATCCTGAACAAAACCATACCTTCGTCGATCATTATGTCGAGGTAGAGTACGATCTTTCTGATGTCATGTTTGTAGCAACAGCAAACTCCTTGAATATTCCTGGCCCATTATTGGATCGTATGGAAGTCATTCGTGTGGCGGGCTATACAGAGGATGAAAAGGTCAATATCGCCATGCGTTATTTGTTGCCCAAGCAACTTAAGACACATGGTTTGAAGGAAACCGAGATTAGTGTTTCTGAAGCTACTATCCGGGATGTCGTCAGGTTCTATACTCGCGAAGCTGGTGTACGTAGCCTTGATCGTGAAATATCCAAGATATGCCGCAAGGTGGTTAAGGAAATCCTGACATCCAAGCCTAAAGCTGGGGCTGCTCCGCGCAAGGTAACCGTAACACCTAAAAATCTGGAAAAGTATCTTGGGGTTCAGCGCTTTGACTATGGCGTCGCAGCTAAGGAAAACCAGGTTGGTCAGGTGACAGGCTTGGCATGGACTGAAGTAGGTGGTGAACTGTTGACGATTGAGTCCGTTCTATTGCCAGGGAAGGGCAAGGTGATTACCACCGGCAAGCTAGGCGAGGTAATGCAGGAGTCCATCCAGGCGGCAATGAGTGTGGTGCGTAGCCGAGCCAAGCGCTTGGGCTTCTCCGAGGATTTTTACGAGAAGAATGACATCCACATTCACTTGCCTGAGGGTGCTACGCCGAAAGATGGTCCTAGTGCTGGCATCGCCATTTCAACAGCATTGGTATCTGTCTTAAGTAACATCCCCGTTCGTTCTGATGTAGCAATGACTGGTGAAATTACCTTGCGTGGTGAAGTGCTGCCGATTGGGGGCTTGAAAGAGAAATTACTTGCTGCCCACCGTGGCGGCATTAAAACAGTCTTGATCCCTGAGCAAAATGTGAAAGACTTGAGTGACATTCCTGCCAATATCAAGAATCATCTTGATATTCACCCAGTGAAATGGATTGATGAAGTATTGCAACTAGCACTGGAGAGGGTGCCAGAGTCAACTGATGCTGATGATACTGTGGCGGAAGTCAAACCGAAAGGTAAAAGCACTAAACCGTCTCCTGTGACTAAACATTAAGCAATGTCAATGTAATAAGCGAGGGAAAGGCTTGACATAGCCTTTTTCCGCTTGATATAAAGCAGGGCACAGGGTCTTTTCGCACCTGTTCTTAAACAATGTCGAAAGGGGATTTACATGGCAAACAAGTCTGAACTGATTGAGCAAATCGCTAAATCTGCTGGTCTATCCAAAGCTGCTGCTGGTCGTGCTTTAGATGCAACAACTGCTGCAATTACCAAATCATTGAAAAAAGGGGAGCTTGTCACCCTGATCGGTTTTGGTACCTTTTATGTTGGTAAACGTGCTGCACGCAATGGTCGTAATCCCCGTACTGGTGCCACAATTAAGATCAAGGCTGCCAATTCTCCTAAATTTAGGGCTGGCAAAGCGCTGAAAGATGCTGTAAACTAGCGGTCTTCGTTGGTTGAAGCGGGTGCTTAGCTCAGTTGGTAGAGCGTCGCCCTTACAAGGCGAATGTCGGCGGTTCGACCCCGTCAGCACCCACCATCAATCATCGTAAAAGTCGTTGAGTTTTGGAGAAAGCAACGCAAAGTCAAGGAGCGGTAGTTCAGTTGGTTAGAATACCGGCCTGTCACGCCGGGGGTCGCGGGTTCGAGCCCCGTCCGCTCCGCCAAGAAAAAAGCGAACCAGTCGGTTCGCTTTTTTTATTCCCTCTCACTTCCCCATACACTTCATATTTCACCTCAACACGTCACTATTGCCTCAGGCATGTCTTGCTTACTGCATGTGTGGTATATTTAAGAGTTGGGTTTACAAGTCAGTCTTGGTTGGCTGATCATTTCAAAGATTGAAAATAAAGAAGGCACATTGTTATGTTGGAAGCAATTCGTGATCGATCCAAAGGATGGTTAGCCAAAGCCATTCTGGCAGCCATTACTATCCCATTTGCGCTTGTCGGCGTTGATAGTTATTTGCGCGATGCCGGCTCAAATGTTGCGGTGGCCAAAGTAGGGAAGGACTCTATTACCGTACAAGAGTACAGCAATGCCTTGCAGAACCTTCGCAATCGTCTTCAAAGTGAAGGGAAGGTTGACCAGGCGGTGATTGACGGTCCTGAATTGAAACAGGCCGTGATTGATCATTTGGTCGAAGGGAAATTATTGGCAGCTGAAGTTAAGCGCGCAAATTTCATTGTCAGTGATGAGCAACTTTCCAATTACATTACGCGAGAAGAATCTTTCCATCAGGACGGTAAGTTTTCACAAGAGTTATACGATCAATTCTTGGCAGATCGCCGTCGCACTCCGTCCCAATTTGAAAATGAAGTACGTGGTGATCTACTGACAATGCAAGCACGTGAAGGACTATCTGCATTAGCTTTTGTGCCGAATGGTGTTGCTAACAATGCCATCAAAATTGAACATCAGTCACGCGAGGTAAGCGTTGCTGAGTTCAAGACAGCGGACTATATTTCCCAGGTCAAGGTTACTGACGATGAAGTGAAGGCTTATTACAAAGAGCACCAAGAGAAATTCAAGGTGCCTGAACAAGTTAAGCTTGAGTTCGTGCTACTTTCAGCCAATGCGTTAATTGCTAGTCAGCAAGTGACTGATCAGGAAGCACGAGATTATTACGCTCAGAATGCCGCCCAGTTCCAAGGTGATGAGCAGCGTCGTGCCAGCCATATTTTAATCAGCTTTGGAGTCAGCCCATCGCCAGATGCAAAACAAAAAGCCAAGCAAAAAGCCCAGGAAGTTTTGGCATTGGTGAAAAAAAATCCCGAGCAATTTGAACAGTTGGCACATCAATACTCGCAAGACCCAGGTTCAAAAGACAAAGGGGGAGATTTAGGCTTGTTTGGTCCTGGTGCCATGGTGAAGCCTTTTGAGGATGCAGTATTCTCAATGAAGCCTGGCACGATCAGCGACTTAGTAGAAACTGATTTTGGTTACCACATCATTAAACTGACCGAAATACACGGTAATGCTCAATCTTTTGAAAGCACTCAAGGTCAAATTCGTGCTGAGCTGATGTATCAAAAAGCTTTGGCCAAATTTTCTGAGCAAGCAGAGAACTTCAGTAACATGGTGTATGAACAGGCTGACAGCTTAGAGCCTGTTGCCAAGGAATTTGGTTTGCAGGTTCAAAACAGTGGGTGGTTAAGCCGAGCTGATGGTGCAAAATTCTTTAAAAATGATAAGTTGATGGATGCTGTTTTCAGTGACGAAGTATTGAAAGAAAAGCGCAATACTGAAGCGGTGGAGGTTTCGCCAAATAATCTGATATCTGCTAGGGTTGCAGAATATAAACCCGCAGCGGCACGTTCTTTTGAAGAGGTGAAGACTGGCATAGAGGACTTCTTAAAGCAAGAAAAAGCCTCCAAGCTAGCAAAGGAAAAGGGTGAAACAGCTCTTGCCGATTTACGTGCTGGCAAAACTCCATCATTAAGCTGGACAGAGGCTGTCACTGTTGATCGCCGTAATCCACAAAGCTTAACTGACTTATCTGTATCAACTGCATTTAAGGCAGATGCCTCAAAGCTACCAGCTTATAACGGTGTTTCTGATCGCAATGGATATCTATTAACTAAAGTTACTGCCGTGAAATTTGCAGTCGAAAGCGACGAAGAGCAACGTGCTGCAAAAACACAATTACAAACTGCACTGGCGGCAGAATACAGGCATGCATACATTAATTCACTTAAACAAAAAAGCAAAATCACAGTGAATAATCAATTGCTTAAATCAGATCAGGCAAATCCTTAACTTTTGGACTTTATCTAAATCTAATAAAAAAGGCTCTTTTAGAGCCTTTTTTATTTTACAAATACTTCACATCAGGCTGCACACCTTCTGCCGGCAGCGCAACCTGAAGAACTCCACGATCATGCAGATGATTAGAAGAGGGCAGATCCCGCAGGCGGTATACAGTCCGCAGACCAAGCATTATCACTTGCCGCGAGATCTACGGATCCACCTGAATTGAATATAAGGCCCCTTTCGGGGCTTTTGCATTATTACTTATTTGTATTTATCCTCTGGCTAGGGAGGGATAAATGGAAACGAAAGATATATATTCTTTAATACTTACAGGGGTTGGCTTAGTATTTTCTTTGTTGGCTTATAAGCGTTCAAATTATGCTTTGGAAGAAACTAGGCGGCAGAATGCAATAGCTATCCATGAAAAGCGTTATGACCTTTATAAAGAAATGAAACAAACAGTTACAGATGTAGCTCTGGCAAAAAGCTTTAGTGAGGCAGATGACGCAATCACTACTTTTTTTTATCAGTGTCAGTTAGCAGACATCTATTTTACGGATGAGATTGTTGAGAGATTGGATCAGTTATCCAAACTCTTGATGGGATTTGTTAGTTGCTACTCTGAATATGAGGATCTGGAAAAAACTGATGCTGAATATGCTCAGAAGAGGAAATTCTTTTTGGATTCAAGACGAATAATTTTTAGAGTTTCGGAGCCTTTATTCATAGATCTAAAAGATAGCTTAAGAATTTTCCCTCGCTCTGAAAGCTTATCCAAAAAACTTATAGTGCGGATAAAGCGATTATTTAGATGATGCTGGGGTATGGGGGCTGCCTTAAGCCCCCATGTAGACCGACGTCCTTGCGTTTCCAACGCGTCCTATAGACAAACATCGTCTCATGCCTGCCAATCTGGCAGCTAACCGCAAACAAGCCAAGATTCGCCCGTTTCATGACGCATTTAAAAAGGTGTCTTAAGGGTAAGGTATCGGCAACAACAACAAAATCGCTCCTAGAAATGAGTTACACGCCAAAAAAGACGCACCATGTAGATGTTCCAGATTGGGCAACAAAGTTAAGACACTAGATATGTGTTTAAGGAAAAGCTGCGTTTGGTGGAAATGGGATATGAAGTGGAACTAGTAAATGCGATATATAGGTATTACTGCGAATTGAGCATCGTTAGCAGCCGGCGTCTGCAAGAGGTGATCGATAATCCCAATCCCCAGATGAGGTTCAATTTTAATAGCCAGGACGATAATCTCATTACCTGATTATTTAACATAACACACAGGTAACGCTATGATTTTGAACGACTTTTTCGCCAGTGCCATGGGCGTGCGCGTTCTCTGAGAAAGTTGTGAAGCTGCCCGATAGACCTACCAGAATAATCCACAGGGCCGCAGTCGAAAAAAAACGCTTAAAATACAACCTCTTACTTTCGTTTTTCTCTTTTTCCGCATGAAAAGCCGCAAGCACTTCCGCTTGTGACTTGTTAAGAATTTCAGCCAATTTAAAACAGGTGTACACGTCTGGCACCCGTTCTCCCTTGCGATAGAACCTAAGCTCCCTCCCTGTAATCCCGATTTCATCCGCAAGATCGTCCCAAGTCTTTGCTTTCTTGGCTATTTTTGCTTCTTCAAATAGGTCGGCAGTGCTCATTTTAGGTGCTCCTTTTGTTTGTTGCATTTTACGCCATTTTTTCCTTGACAAGAGGACAAATTGTCCTTCATGATTCGCATAGGACAAATCGTCCTCTTTTAGTTCAATAAAGGAACCGAGAAATGATCAAGATTGAAATTAAGGACCAGACCGTAGAGACTCGGAGCGGTAACAGAAATGGTCGTGATTGGACTATGCGTAGTCAAACCGCATGGGCTCATACACATAGCCGCAATGGTAATCTTAATGCTTACCCCGAGCGCATCACCATCACCCTAGAAGATGGACAAGCCCCTTACCCCGTAGGCAATTATCAAATTTCCCCTGCTAGCCTTTATGTCGGTGACTTTGGTCGCCTGTCATTAGGGCGCTTAGTCCTGCTACCTCTCCAAGCCAAAGTGTCAGCGGCGGCTTAAATGTCTTTCGCGTTCTGCGACTGGCTTAGCTGCTATCAAGACCACGCAGGGGGCGGCTTACCCGTCATCAATAACGGGTGTGTCGCCCAATTCGAGGCCGATGCAGTTAAGAAATTCATCGACCCGGAAACGGGCGAGTATCGGATGATTTTTGATGCCTCACAGATCGAGTGGACAACGCAAAAACACTTCGACTACGAAGGCAGTTATGGCACCAAAATAAGGGTGAAATGTGATGGAAACAGGGTTAGCTTCGATGGGAATATCGGGCGCTGGGGCAGGCCTGATAACGTGTTTGGTTATAGCGTCTGCGCTTGTATTGAACGGGCTAATGCGATTCTCGAAATCTTGGGCCTCCCTCCGTTCACTCATGAGCGAAACATCCCAACGAGAGGCGATAGTTATATACCAAACGGCTGCATCATTACGCGGGTCGATCTCACCAAAAACTATGCAGCAGGTTCGCACAAGAACGCTGTCCGCCTTATCCACTACTTCGCTGGACAAGATTCAGGCCGCCGAGCCAGTGCCAAGCAGTACGGTGAAAACGGCGTAACGTGGAATGAAGGCTCTAAGTACTGGTATTCCAAGATGTATATCAAGGCCGAATCCCTCGGCAATGACGTATCACCCGAAGTAACAGAATGGGCGCGCGAAAGCGGAATAGTGCGCCATGAAATCAGCTTGAAATCCCGCTATCTGACACAGAACGGCTTAAGACACATCAACGACTGGAAACACAATGAGTGGGTCGTTTGGGATGAAGAACATGAAGAGGTGCCGACCATGGAAAACGTGATTTATAGAAGGTTCAGTGACGTATTAAAGCGCGGTCAAGCAGTCCGCACACCACTAGAAGACATTCCTGGCAATATAGGCAGAATCGCCAGAGATTGGCGTTCCGGTATTGATGTATGGGGTGATACCACAGTCACCCGACAAACACGCGCCAGATGGCGCAAACAGCTACTAGGCTATGGCATCGACATCAAGCAACCATCCAACGCCGTTCGACTTGCCACCCAAGTTCAAGTTATCGAATTGAAGGCTGCTGTTGAGCCTTCATGGTACTGGAATAGCCAAATTAAGCCTGAATTGAGGGCTGCGTGATGGAAAAAACCAAGCTATTTATTAAGCAAGCCAATGATCTACTTGATGACGCAATGCCTTTATTCGTTGCCTTGTTCCTTGGCCTGTTCTTTAGCTCCATCATTTTATTGATCTTTTCTTTATCAAGATTTTTATGGGCGGTTGCGTAATGCAATGCCTCATTGATCTAGGTTCTGGCACTTATCAAGTGCAAGCACCACAACCAAGCGACTACACCACTTGCAGCATGCTCGTGGTGAGTCCTACTGAATTGCAGTTCGACATGTATCACCTGTCGGCTGCGCAAGGGGTTCAATTGTCCATCGCAATAGGGACAATTTGGGCGGTGGCATTCGTTTTCCGAGTGCTAAATCAACAACTATCATCAAAGATTGGAGAATCAAATGAATAAGTTTCAAAAAGCAAAGCAATTTGTAACCGGTTTGGCAGTAGCCGCACCTGTTGGCCTGTTGAGCATCCCAGCTCGTGCTGAAATTGACGTGTCTGCTGTTGTGACCGTCATCGGTACTGGCGTGGCTGCTGTAACAGCCATTGGTGTTGCAGTCCTGAGCGTATGGGGCACTAAGAAAGTCTTCGGCCTCATCGCTCGTTAAGGTTAAAAGACCAATCGGCCTTGAGCGTAAAGCCCTCAAGGCCTTTTTTATTCTGGGGGCTGTATGGATGGCTGGATTGTGATGTTGGGGATACTGGGGGCGCTATGGATATTGTTCAACGCGTGATCGTTGCAATTCTCTTTTTAGTTGTTGGTATTGCTCAAGCTGCAACTGAACAAATCGAGGCTAAATATCGCTGGTCAGTGAATGTTTCGGGGTCAAATGCGGGCTTTCATGTCACTGCCCAACTCGCTTGTGATTCCTATGGTTCAACTCATGCCGATAATCAGAATGCCTCAGCTCCTACTGCCCATAAGACCTATGCCTATACCGGCATACAAGCTGTTAATAACGAGACCTATTTATGCCTAGTCAAGAATCAATTAAATGTTGATGCTAGTTTTACGGTGAATCGTCAGTGGTCATGTGATAACACCACTTGGAATTCTGGCAATAACAAAAAATACTATTGCACTGTCCCTGCCTGTGTTCCTCCTGAGGTTCGGAAACCTGATGGTTCCTGTGGCCCGCCTGTCAATTGTCAGCAAGGCCGTATTCTGGAATCAGGTCCTTTTGCGGATACCGATGGAGATGGTGCATTGCCACCATTGGCTTGCATCCGTGGCTGCTATGCGCATTTAACTAATGGTGGCGGTGCGCCTGAAATGGATTGTTCCATTGGTGGTGCTGGCACGATCGGCGTGTGCAGCTACGTGTTGCCGGGTGACTATATCGATCAGGGCGAAAGCTGCTCACCGGATAATTCCCCTACAAAAACCCCGCCCGCTGACCGTGGCCCTTGTCCTGCTTGTGACTGTATGAAGTCGGGCGGCTCATGGGGTCAAGTCAATGGTGTTGATCGCTGCATGCCCAAAGGTACGCCTGGCACATTGCCGGTGCAGACCAAGCCAGCACCAACTATCAAAGAAGACAAACCTAAACCCACTCCTGAAAACCCTAATCCAGACCCCACAAAAACCGTCACGCCATCGCCAACAGTCACAGTAATCCCGAATCCCAATGGTGGTGAACCTACGGTCAAAGAGGAAACGACTAACCCGGATGGCAGCACCACGACGACCACAACCGGCATGGGCGAATACTGTAAGAACAATGCAACCAGCAGTACTTGTAAATCAACAGGCACTGGCAATGGTGGTTCTGGTGGTGGTGACTTCCGGGGTAGTTGTGAATCAGGCTTCCTTTGCTCTGGTGATGGTGTGCAGTGTGCTATTGCTAAAAAGATTCATCAAAGCCGTTGTGACGATCTTGCTGAATTAAAGCAATTTAACCCAGCAGCAGAAGAGGGCAGGCGCATCTTGATGGGTGAACAAGATGAAGATGTTCAAAACTGGATGAATAAGGAAGGCGATTCAAAACGCACTATCAACCTCGCCAATGAAATTAAGGAATCAGGTGAATATCAGTTCAGCGCTCAGTGCTGGTCTGATCTCACTGTCAACATAATGGGCGCGGCTTTCACGCTCCCGTTATCCAAGCTGTGCAGCCTGTTTGAAATGCTCGGTTTTGCCTTGCTGGCTGCATCCTATCTGTGGGCATTGAGAATCGTGGGGATATGGTAATGGGCATCTTCGGTACGCCAGCCGCGTGGCTAGTCGCGGCAATAGTAGGGGGTTTTTCCAAGGGGTTGATGGAAGGCATTGTCAAATTCCTGACAGCAATGGGTATCGGCTGGGCCATGTATCAAGGCCTTGATGTTGTCATTCAACAGATTTTAACCGGTATCAAAGTCAATCTCGGTAGCTTGCCTCCGGAGATGGTCGGCATGCTCGGCGTGCTTAAAGTCGATAAATGCTTGAATGTCATATCAAGCGCCTTCATGGTGCGGCTGATCTTAAAGGGTGTAACAAACGGTCAATTTACCAAGCTGGAAATTAAACAATGATCACCCTAATCACTGGTTTGCCGGGCTCCGGTAAAAGCCTGTTTACCCTCAAGACAGTCAAGGAATTGGCTGATAGAGAGCATCGCCTGGTGTTCTATCACGGCATTCCTGAACTGTCACTCGATTGGCAGAAAATGGAAAAAGCTGAGGATTGGACGGAATGTCCCAAGGGCGCAATCATCGTGATTGATGAGGCGCAATCGACATTCCGTCCACGAGCTAACGGCGCTAATGTGCCTAAGCATGTAAGCCAGCTCGAAGTGCATCGCCATGATGGCCATGATCTCTTCATCATTACCCAGCATCCTATGTTGCTTGATGGTAATCTGCGGCGGCTGGTTGGTCGCCATTACCATGTGAATCGCTTTTATGGTTTCCAGAAGTCCGTTATCCATGAATTCCCACAAGTCAGGGACAACGTAGATAAGAACACTAAGGGCAGTATGCAGAAGGTGTTTCCATATCCCAAAGAGGTATTCGGCTGGTATAAGTCCGCGGACCTTCACACTGTAAAAAAACGCCTCCCGGCCCGGTTATTCCTCATCATCCTGCTGCCGTTGATTTTAATCAGCGCGATAGCAGGGGGCTTATATGTCATTCTGAATATAGGCGCCGATGCTGATGCGCAAGTAGCGGCTGAACAAGCCGAAAAAGAAGCGCAAGCCCAGCAAGCGCAACAAGTTCAGACCGTTGCGCAAGCCCAGCCACTGCCACAACTGGACTGGTACGCAAAACAGGTCGAGCGCGTACCCGGCTTGCCACATACAAAACCTGCCTATGATGAAATCACCAAGCCAGTGACGGCCCCAATTAACGCTGCTTGCGTCGATTTCAGGGGGCAATGCAAGTGTTACACCCAGCAAGGAACAGAACTCAACACGGATGAGCATCTGTGCCGTCAGATCATCGCAAAGGGGTTCTTCATCGACTTTGACCCAGGTCAAAGCGTAGCGGAAACCCAGCGCAAGCAAGAAGTGGCTGAAAGGCAGGCGGCAGAACGCCAGCGCGTAGCAGATGATCATCAGCGATCAATGGATAGGCTTGATGCTGAAAAGCCAGCGGCTCAGCCTGTGCAAGTCCAGCAACAAGCGCCAGCGGATGAAACGCCGAAGCCTAGCGCCATTACGCGCCAACGCATGCAACAAAGCCCTTGGGCATATAAAGAAGCCAGCTCATAGGCATTGCTGCGACAGCCGTAGGCGGCGCTGCAATGACTGTGTGCAGGGGTATGGGGGGCGCGTTAGCCCACCATGTAGACCGACGACTTCCAAGCCCGTAGAGGCGTTTAACGCGAGAATTGATACCTGAGTATCAAGCCGATCGTTATATCGCGCCCTGTAGACAAGAAAAAAGCCCCGATTGGGGCTTTTGTGTTTTTGAAGTTTGCGATCTGGTGCAAGTTAGCTGACGGCTCCAAAAAACTTTACGTGCCAGTTACACGTAAAGTAGGGAACATTTTTGTTCCATTTTCCATTTCAGCCTTTGCCGTAGGCTGTAAAGAAATGCCCTTATGATTTTACATAATATACACTGCTGACGCATGCGAGGCCTGCTGCAAGGGCTTCGTAGGGTAGTGATGACGTAGTCATCAATGTCAGTCCTGAAATTGAGCTTAGTGTCGCCATTAATGGTAGTGTTGCAAATCCTGCTTTTTTCCATTTGATATCACCTAGTTTGGTGTTTTCAAATTTCCCATTGATTCTTTCTTGTAAATAATCGCTACCACCATCTTCATGGAATTGTTCCCATAGGTCTGGGTCGCCAGTAGCTGAGTCTCTTTGCATTTCAAAAATTGTTACAGCCCTAACAAAATCTTTTCCCGCAATCCAACACATCTTTAAGAGGTGTGTATTGCTTGGTAGTGCGTGTCCATATCTCCAAGCTGAAACTGTCTGCCTAGTCACTCCTAATGTAATGGCTGTTTGATTGTCGCTGCCCGTTATTGCTTTTACTTCATCTAAGAATTTAGCGGGGGTTTCGATGTATCTAGCTGGAGCTTCCATAGCATTCTCGTCAGTTTTTAATTGACGTCATATTGTCATGTCAGTTATCTATTGACAATGTCAGTTAATACATGACATAGTGTCAATCAATAATTGACACTCCAGCTAAATGGCCTCGGGCTAGGAGCTACCACCATTAGAGGCTAAATAAACATCACGAAAAGGGAATTAAAAAATGGCTACTCAAGTGAAATTGCAAGTTCTTGCTGTTGGTGAAATTACCTCTGGTCAAAATCGTAGTGGTCAACCGTGGAACCGCCGCATTTTGCAAGTCTTCGTTGATCAAATCGCAGGCAATCATTCTGTATATGGCGAAAAAGAAGCTCTAGAGGCTTTGCAGCCTGGTATGTATATGGGGGAGTTGGCTCCTCGCGCTGCTGATCGTGGCGCTGTTGAATTCGCTTTGAGCAATCTGAAAGCAGTAACCCCAGCCCAAAGGGCGCAAGCTTAAAAAAAACAAAACCCCGGAAAGTCGGCAAACCTTCCGGGGTTTCTAATTTAACGAATCTGAGGTTCGCTAAACATGGAACTAAGTTTATCACAAGACATTGTTTTTGAAACTGATTATCCAACATATGAGGATTTGGGCTGTCCTGATTATCAGCTCACTATTAAGGAATATGCCACTGGCATCATTGATATGGTCATGCGTAAGGTCAACTTTATGGAAGAACTCCGGAAAGCCCGTTCTGACGGCCTCCGTGGTGTGCCATACAAGCCAGAATTGACCGAAGAAGAGCAAGCCGCCAAAGATGCAGAAAACCGTCTACGTGCTGCTAGACGTGCCAAAAAGAAGGTGAGGGAGCTAATACAGTCAATTGGAGCTGATCACCTGCTCACACTCACATACCGTGAAAATGTTGAAGATACAGACGTACTCAATGCTGACTTTACTAGATTTATTCGTCTGGTAAGACGCAAATATCCCAATTGGCTTTATGTTGCCGTCAAAGAATATCAAGAGCGTGGGGCGCTACATATGCATGTGGCCTGCGTTGGTTTTCAAGATTTACCTTATCTTCGCGCCTGCTGGTATGAAGCGATTGGCGGAAATGCCACTGATACCGGGGCGAATACAAAAGGGCAAGTTGACCTACGTTTCCAGAAAAAGCGCTGGTCTGGTAATACGCCTGTTTATACAGCATTCCAGCTTGCGGCTTATCTCTCTAAATATATTGCTAAGACTTTTGAACACGATGATCAGCTAGGTCAGCGTCGTTACAAGGCAAGTAGAGGCATTCCAGCACCAAAGATCACTCGACAGTACCTTGGCGCATTTGCAGCCATCCATAAAGAAGGCACCTTCTTAAAAGCAATGCAGCAAGTTGTTGGAATTGCTGACTTGATGGGAATTCGTGTCGACGATTACCAGCTCTGGAATCGCGAAACAGACGTATTGATTTTAAGGGGCTTCATATGAAAAGGCTGATTATCAATATCTCGTCTCTGGCTATTGGCCTTGTCATTGGCGGATTGCTGGTATTAGGGGCCGCATGATTCCCGCCCCTGATTTTGAATTAGGCATGCCTGAGATAGTGTTTTTCTTCTGTCTTTGGACATTTTGTTTAGTCGTTTTGGTAGCAATTTTAAGCCAGATTTTTACCGATCAACCCGAGTAGGGGAGAGCGCCACCAGTCGCACACTGGCATTCACAAGGAGTATTCAAAATGAAAGCATTGAAAGCACTATTTGCAACCTTCTTGGCCTTGATTGGCTTCACTTCCATGCAAGCAATGGCAGAAGTCCCGGCTTCTGTGACCAGCACCATTACAACCGCCGTTGAAGATGTCGGCACTATTGGTGGTTTGATTCTGGCGGTTGTGGTCGGTATTGCTGCCTTCGCTTGGATGCGTCGTCCAATCAAGTAAATGGCATACCTCCATCACAATCTGTGTTTTGGAGAAGTGGAGCAGCTATATCAACATATGGCTGCTTCATGTCCTGTTAGCACCAACGATGGCAAGGCCATCACCTGCACACCCACGCAAACCGGCTATTCCATCATCACAAGCGATGGTGCATTTAGTCGCCAGATCGACGTAACCCCGCCTCTGATTGAATGTGTCCCGCAATATGCCGATGCCATGCAACTGGCTTGGTTGTGTGTAGGCGTCATCATTGCTGCTTGGTGCATGTCTATCCTCAAGAGGCCAATCAAATAATGCCTATTGACCTATACGCACAAGCCATCGTTGCTACCCTCATTATCGCCGCCATGGTACTGACAAGATGAAATTCCTAGCCCTGATTCCCTTGCTCCTGATCGGGGCAAATGCTCAAGCTGCCACTATTGAAATTGGCACGCCGCAATATATCCGGCCCGTGGGTGATCAACTTTGGTATTTCCCCGGCAATGAGCGTGAATCTCCTCGCGTGGCTTGGCCCGGTATGGAAAACAATCCGCGAGATATTAACGTCCCCACAAGCAAGGGTCGCCTACCTGTCACTATCAATCAGAAAACTCCTGTTAGTCTGAATAAGCTAGGTGGCCCGATTGTTAATCTGGCTAAGCGTCTTGGCCCTGTGGGTGTTGCTTTCACAATCGCTGATGCGTTATGCAGTCTGGAAACCATTTGCCCTGCCCGTGACGGTTCTAATACTTGGGAAAAAGTCGAAGAACCCGATCCAGATTATCCTAGTGAAACGCCCCCTTATGGCTATTGGTGTTGTAATACTGAAATGCAACAACCAAGTAGGCTGCAGCCTACACCTGAGTTGGTTTGCAAGTATGCTGAAGCTAATTACCCGCCGCCTGTCGCCACTGGTGGATATGTTTTTAGGCCAGGTGGCGCTTTTGGTTATGGTGGTTGTGCTTATCAAAGCAATCCATCAACCATTGTCCAAAATATTGCAAGAACCACCGGATGTGCATCTGGATATTGGCTTGATGGTACTGTTTGTCGTAAAACTGATGATGGTCCTAAATATCGGCCTGTTGTGCCCGGCGATTGGGATACTGTTCCTGATAATCCGGGCCTTCATGATCCCGGTTTAATACCCGACATTCTGGATGGCGGTGAGCCTGTCCCTGTTGATACGCCGACCATTGATCCTAAAACCGTTCCCGGCCCGGCTGGCTCCACTACTGAAACTATTAGGAATGGTACGGGTGAGCCCATAGGCACTAAAACCACGGACACAACAGTCACGATCACACCGTCTGGTCCTACTACCGTTAACGTGACTGAAACTACCACTGTTACTGAAACGAACATTACCAACAACACGACGACAACGACCGTTTCCGAGACCACGTTGCCAAATAATGAAGATCAGACCGATAAAGACCCCGAGGATATTGAAACCGACAATGTCCAAGACACGGATTTAGAGACGTATGAAGTCCCTGACACCTTCACTTATGACTCATGGGGAGGCGGCTCTTGTCCCGGTGATCCTGCGGTATCTGTGCTTGGTAAATCTCTCGTTATTCCGGTGCATACCGTTTGCGATGGACTGACTATGCTACGTCCTGTAGTTCTCATTATTGCCGCGCTAGCTTCGGCATTTATCATCGTGGGGGCTGTGAAAGAATGAAATTCCTATTAGGTACGTTCTTCACCAATTCCGCCGGGGCCATTGCCAAGCGCATGTTGTCAGCCATTGGTGTTGGTGTGATTTCCTATGCAGGGGTAGCCACTGCCATGCAAACCGCTATTTCCTATGCGCAAAATGCCTATGCTGGGCTGGGTGGCTATATTGCTGCCTTTGTTGGGCTTGGTGGAGTAGGGGAGGCCATGGGTATGATCGCTGGCGCTCTGGCCTTTCGCGTTACTCTGTTGAGCATGTCCAAGATGGGGGTGATTCCTAAATGATTACCCTGATTACAGGCCAGCCCGGCAACGGTAAAACCTCGCATGTGGTGTGGCACTACATCAGGCCAGAAGTGGAAAAGAGGGTGGTTTACTACTGCGGTATACCCAAGCTGACATTACCCGCTATCCAGATCAGCCGTAAAGACCTCGAGCGCTGGCATGAGCTGGAACCCAAGAAAAACCCCGATGATGAGGATGAAGTTCAATTATTGAAGAATTTCCAAGAGGGCTCATTGATCGTGGTCGATGAGGTGCAGAAAAGCTGGAAGCCCGGCGGGACCACGATGGAGCAATACATAGAATATCTATGTGAACATCGCCATCACGGCCTTGATTTCGTCATCATGACGCAATACCCGCATTTGATTCATAAGACCGTTAGGGCGCTGGTCACCAAGCATATTCATATACGTAGCACGTGGAATGGTCGCACATTGAATGAGTGGCCAGAATGGCAGGAAAACCCGTCCACCAAGTCAGCCATATCCACTGCAGTGATTACCCGGTACACCATCCCAAAAGATGTATTCCCGCTCTACGAATCTGCCAGCATCCATACCAAGATCAAGCACAAGACACCGATGATGTTTAAGGTGTTTATTGCCATGCTGATCATCATCCCGATCATGGGCTACCTGTCTGTGAATCGCGTCATGGGAAAAATGGGCATATTCAAGGAAAAAGAATCCGCGGAAATCGTCCAGGACCAACTAATCCCAGCCATTACCCAAACCGTGACTGCTATGTCACCGGAACAAGTCGAGGCTGAGAAAGCTAAGCTTCAAGAACAAGAGGGCGTCCAACCGTCAGAACCTGTTGTGATCACCAAATCTCTACGTTTGGTTGATTCGTCTGTTGCATGGCCTGCTATTGCGGCCTGCGTTGATTTCAAAGGTGAATGCCGTTGCTATGGCGATGAAGGCGAACGTCTGGATGTGCCTGAAACTGCTTGCAGATCAGGTATCGAACACCGTTGGGCTGGTCGAGGGATGCCTGTCCAAGCATCTATCAAAGATAAAGAGAATGGAGAGTCTATCTAGATTAAAGTGTAAGATATACCTGCAAAAATTATTCATCATAATAATTAGCGGGGAGTGTTAAATGGAGTTTTATTCAATATTAAAAGATCCGATATATGCCAGCTTCATAAGTTTAATTGTAGGGGCGGTATTATCTTGGTTTCTTCAAGTTATTTTAAATCGGCGTGGTTTATTTACGTATTACACAACTCATAATACGGTTGGGATGAGTGCGAATGACACTGTTTTTGGTGAAGTTCTGGTAACTTTTAATGGTAACGCTGTACCTAATTTATATTTATCTACTCTTGAGTTAACAAATCGCAGTGCCAAAGATTATGAAAATATAACTGTAAAAATTTATACCAATACAACTAAACTATTTTCCGAGCAGACACATATCCAAAACACTCCTGATATTGTTCAATATACTCAAGAGTTTAAAGAGTTATTGTCTTTGGATAAGGGTGAGCCACCTACTGACTATCAAATTCAAACGTACAGATCTCAAAGGTGTTATTTAATACCTGTTATTAACCGTGGGCAGACAATTAAATTTGGTTATTTAAACTCTACAAATAATGATCACGTAGGTCATCCTTATATATACATGTCTATCAACGCAAAAGGTGTTCGGCTTGAATACAAGGAACCTTCAGCTACGATTTTGGGAATTCCAACTAATCATGCAGGGATGATGGGGTGTTTGTCAGGTTTAATACTTTTACCTTTTGTTACCTCTATAGATTCTCATTTTTTAATTGGCTTAATTTCATTTTCTTATGGGTTAGTAGCTCAACTGCCTGGCGTTGCATTAATTAAAAGCTGGAGAAAGATACGAGATTTCATTAGTGGTTAAATTTGCAGGGGTATGGGGACTGCTTTAAGTCCCCATATAGACCAGCGGCGTTTCCAGTGCTTAAAGCCTTTTTTCCGCGTGCGTTGATATCACAGTACTAAACCAACCGTTTTAACGCGCCCTGTAGACTAGAAAGAGATACATTTTTAGCCGATACCACTAAAACCCTCGATAGGTATCCTATCAAGGGTTTTTTATCGGCTGCGCAAGGCAACGACGAGGAAGAATGACGAGGAGGCGCGAAGCGCGTCCGCTAGATTTATATTACGGACACATTGCAACCGAGCAACGAATCACGGCTGTCGCAATCTGCCCGGGACGTATCAATAACAAGAAAAATCGCTTTATGAGTTATCAACCAAAACAGACGGAGCATGTAGATGTGCCGGATTGGGCAACAAAGCTAAGACACTTGTATTGGGTGATTCGTGTCGAGCGACACTCAAGGGTAAAGCGTAGGCGTTATTACAGATATGTCTTTAAGGAAAAGCTGCGTTTGGTGGAAATGGGATATGAGGTGGAGCTAGTGAATGCGATATGTAGGTATTACTGTGAACTCAGCATCGTTAGCAGCCGGCGTCTGCAAGAGGTGATTGACAATCCCAATCCCCAGATGAGGCTCAATTTTAATAGCCAGGACGATAATCTCATTACCTGATGATTTAACATAATATACATTATGCGAAGTAACGGCGATAATAAAAAAGGGCTGCTGCCGTCACGGCAACCAGGCTGCCGTTAAGATTTACCGCGCCATCCCCTGGCACGTTCAGCAAGGAAAAACTTAAGGCCAGACCCAGGATGATACCTGCGGCGGCTTTCCCACAGGCACCACGAAAAACCTTGAAGAATTCTCGCTTTTTCTCGTTCTTTTCATTCTCGGCGCTAATTTCAGCAATCACTACAGCAGGATCAATTTCTAGCGTCTCAGCTATTTTGAAACAGGCGTAATTATCAGGCGTGTGTCGGCCCTTGTAATAATCACTAACGCGGGATTCCGATAAATCCAAAGCTTTGGCAAGCGCATAGTTGCTTGTAATCCCAAGCTTTTTCTTACATTCATCGAAATATTCAATCTGTCTCATTTTTGCTCCTACGGTTGTCAGCATCATACACCTGAAAAATAGGTTGACAATATTCCAAGGTTGTAAGTATAAAGGCACACATACTACCAACCTCGGTAGTACAACTACCTAAGGAACTGAAAAATGGCAGACCCACAAACCAACGTCTCACCCCTTCCATCCGGCAAGATCGGCCTCCTGGAAGCGATTGTAGAAGGGCGCGTGCAGCGCATCGAACAACCCCAGGAGAGCGACTGGACCTATTTCACCGTCCAGCTCAAGGCCCGCGACGAGTACACCGCGCCCGGCTCCATCCAGATATCGCAGCCCGCCTCCCAGCGTCCATTCTGCCGCGAAGGCGACGTTATCCGCGCCAAGGTCGTCATCAGCGGATATGGCCGTCGCTACAACGGCAATTTGTACGTCACCAACACCCTGACTTTCGTCGAAACGCTCTAGTCAAAAAAACACCAAAATATTGGACGAACGTACAACGGAAAAAACTTGCAGTGCTAGTACCACTGCAAGTAATTCCCAGAAGTGGGAAAAATGGGGAGAAAAACACACATGCACGACATGAAATTCAACAGCGTCATTTGCGACTGGCTTTCATTCCGTCATGACTTCCAGCCCTACACGGAAAACCCTGTCCTGGAAGCAGGCAAAATACTCAAAATCGACCGCAATGGCGTCATCGAAAACGAAATCCAGCAATGGGAACAGATCAAGTGCTCCAGCTCCGACACCTCCATCCGCATCAAATGCGATGGCAAGCACATCTGGTTCCAGGGCAACATCGGCCGATTCCGCGAAGCCAACAACCTGCAAGGCCACACCCTGCAACAATGCTTCGACAAGGCAGCCACCTTCATCCGCGCATTCCTGCCCGGCGCAGACCTGCGTTTCCTCGGCACCACCGTCCGTGATGGCACCATCGGCGAATACGGCACCTACCTCACCCGCGTTGACCTCGCCGCCAACTTCCACACCGACGAATACCTGCAACTCTCCAACCAACTGGCCTCCCGTCGCATCGGCCAACGTGTCGCCCGCATAGGCAAGTACGGCCCGACCTGGGGCTATGACACCAAGCGCGGCCAGTACTGGAAAGCCAAGCTCTACGACAAGCTCGCCGAACTCGGAGGGCTGCGCACGCCCCACCCCAAGGCCACTACTGCCCGCTTCGAGGTGCAGTTAGGCAGCGAGTACCTCAGACAAAAAGGCCTCAACAAACTGATCAACTGGAAGAACGACATGGAAAAAATCGTCTATGGCAAGTTCGCAAGCCAGGCATTCGCGGAAAACGCCACCGTCGAGACCTGGACTGACATCCCTACCCGCCTCCGCCAACACGCCATCATGTGGCGCGATGGCGTAGACCCCAAGACCTACATGAGCAAGAGCGCCTATTACCGGGTTCGCGCTGCGCTCCTGGAATACGGCGTGGACATCAGCTCACCATGCAACGTCATGAACCTGACCCAGCGCGTCAGGACCATCCTGGTCCACGAGCTCGACGCCTACCGCCAAAAGGTGGCCTGACATGTACTACCACCCAGGCAGCAACCCCTATTTGGTGTCAGATCGTGACCAGGTACAGATCCACCGTGACACCAAACGCAACCGCCGCGCTCGCAACAACCTCGCGGCCCTGGTTATTGGCCTGCTGATCGGGGGCGCTCTCGCCTTCATCAGCGGCCTGTAAGCGCCGCCAGTCGCCCACTGGCATTAACTTGGAGAATCAAAATGTTGAAAAAAATCGGAAGTGTAGTTGTTGCCCTGGCCCCAATGTCCGCGTTTGCTGCGCTGCCTGAGAATATCGGCACCAGTGTGGCCGCTGCCCAGGCAGATGGCCAGGAACTGGGTTACCTGCTGCTCGGCATGGCCGTGGTCGTAGGCGTCGTGTTCTGGCTCAAGCGCAAGGCCTAAGCCATCATGGGTTATGACTACAAGGGATTCTGCCACGCCACGCAACAGCAGGCGCTGGACGCTTTCTACGGTAGCCATAACCCAATCCTGTTCCAGGACATCAACGGCCTGACCATGTACGAATACCAGCTCGTGTCAGGCCAATGGATATTCCAGAAGTCCACCATGGACCTCTCTGGCAACCGCACCATCACCTACCAGACCCAACCTACCTACCCGGTATTCAATACCTGCGATGAAGACGCATACCCATATGCGCAATTCATGCACGGATTGGAACTAGGCGGCGTAGTCGCTACCACCATGGTGTTGATGTGGTGTTTACGCGCCATCAGGCCATACAGGAACTGACCATGACACCGCTTGATATTTATGAATGGGCTGGCTTCCTGCTGGCCGTGCTGCCGACCTACATCCTATGCAAATAGCCCGTCTTTTATTCATGTGTTGCATGCTTTTATTCATCGCTCATGCATCGGCTGCAACAGAGCAAATAGAGGCTACCTATAGATGGTCTGCCAATGCTTCGGGTGCAACCGGTTTTTCATCCACTGCTCAACAAGCATGCGATGCTTTTGGCCCTACTCATGCGACTAACCAGAATAATGCCGCATTACCTGCACACAAGACTTATACCTACACTGGCCTTGTGACATCAGTTAATAATCAAACCAGTCTTTGTCAGGTAAAAAATGCTTCCAATGTAGATGGTAGTTTTTCTGTATCCCGTCAATGGGGTTGTACGCCTTTTACCGTCTGGAACTCTGGCAATAACGAAAAATACTATTGCACTGTCCCTGTCTGCGTTCCTCCTGAAGTGCGCCAGCCTGACGGCTCTTGTGGTGCTCCTCCGCCCCCGGAATGTGAACCTGGTTGCAATGGTGCTTGCGGCCAGCAAAAGACATTCAACCGGCTGCGCACACTCGCCTGCATCAGTCAATGCATTTACCGCCTGGGCGGTGGCATGGAAATTGAACTCGCTAACGGTCAGAGCAGGGCATACATGACCGTACAAGAAAACACCGGCGCATCCTGCACCCCAGAGCAGGAAACCGTCACGCCTGACCCTGTACCGTGCCCTGAGTGCGCCTGCCAAGATCAAGGTAAAAGCTACGCCGTCATGCAAGGCGTCGCCGTCTGCCTCGAACCCGGCACGCCGGGCAGTGAGCCGGTCAAGAAACAAGACCCGCCCAAGGTTGAAACCCACACTCCAGCTCCAACACCCGAGAACCCTAACCCTGAACCTGTCGTGACGGAAACACCCTCACCGGTGATTACCATCACGCCAGCGCCAGCGGGTTCACCTGCTGGCACTGCGCCAACCATTACAGAAACCACCACCAATGCAGACGGCTCAAGCACATCAACCCAGCAAAGCCAAGACGCGTTCTGTCAGGCCAACCCGACGCACAAGGTATGTCGTCAGGAGGATGCAAAAACCGACTGCGACAAATACCCCGATGCGATCGGCTGCCAGGTCATGGGCGACGTACCTGAATTCGAGCCACTGGAAACCAAGGAAATCGACATGAGCAGCATCGTGCTGCGCGAGCTCCCCAGCGACAACTCCTGCCCCGCCCCGCTGACCTACACCATCGGCGGCCACACCATCACCCTATCGTTTGACCCGATCTGCCAATACGCCAGCGCGTTCAAGCCCTTAGTGATTGCAGCAGCCTGGCTCTCTGCTGCCTTCATCATCGTCGGAGCCAGGAAGGATTCCATCTGATGCCATTGCCACTCGCCCCCATCTTGACCGCCCTCAGCGTTTACGCTGCTGGGCGCATCCTCACCGCCCTGGGATTCGGTTTCCTGGTCTATACCGGCGTCACCGAGCTCCAGGAGCAGTTCTATAACGCCATCAATGGCAACATTGGCGGACTGCCTGGCTCCATACTCAAGATCGCCACCCTGTACGGCTTCATCGAGTACGCCAAGATCGTCCTTGGCGCCATCTCCATGCGCCTGGCCTTGAAGTCCCTCAAGATACTGAGCCCGTTATGATTACCATCATTACCGGCGTCCCAGGCATGGGCAAAACAAGCCTTGTTGTGTCAATGATGATGAAGGAATTGGAAAAGGGCGAACGACCGTTTTTTGTTATGGGTATCCCGGACCTTGCCCTGGATCATTCGCCAGTCCCGCCGATTGTCGAATGGACCGAGAAACGGCCGGACCCCAATGACCCTAGCGTCGAGCTCGACTACTTCACCTTCCCGCCCAACTCCATCATCATCATTGACGAAGCCCAGCGCGTATACCGACCTCGCGCCAGCACAACCAAGGTGCCACCACATGTCGCAGCCCACGAGACCCACCGCCACACCGGCGTGGACTTCTGGCTAATGACGCAAAAGCCCATGCTCATCGACGCCCATATCCGTGAGCTCTGCGGCCGTCATATCCACATCCGCAACACCTTCACCGGCCGCAAGCTGTTCGAGTGGCCAGAGTTCACTGACGTCAAGACGAAAGCCAACTATGCCGATGCTGCTGTACGCCGTTTTAAGCCTCCTAAGCAGTCTTTTAATAATTACAAATCTGCTGAGCTCCACACCAAGCAGCCTTATCGACTGCATTACGTATGGCTTTTTCTGCCCGTAGCCGTGGGCTTCACCCTCTACCAGGGCTATGGCGTCTACAGCAACTATAAGCGCCACACTGACCGCAACGAAACCGTTGTCCAGGAAGAAACACCCAAGCTCGACGTCAAGCAATCGCTTAACCTGATCGGCAGCGACCAGGCGCCCGACCTCCAGCACGCCGTCGACACCAGGCCGGCACCACCGCTCAAGGTCGAACACCCGTATATGCAATACAAGTTCATCATCATGGCGACCATCACCAGCTCCACCAAGAAAGTCACCTACTACCGCCTGAGCAATGGCGACGGCCAGGACATCGATGTGACGGACAGAGACCTCACTGACCTGGGCTACGTCATCAACCAGCCGAATGAATGCTCTGCCTTCCTGTTCTTCAACGGCGCACACGTCACCGCGGCCTGTAACCGGCACGATGCCGCGCCACTGCGCGGTGGCGTGACGGATACAGGCAATGTCCTTCCAATGTGATCAAATGGGATTGGTGTCAAAAAATCCTCCTGCAGGAGCTGGCCAACCGGTTTCCTGACACCATTGGTGTCAATTTAGATCTGGACCAGGCCGGGATCTGACACCAATAAAAAAGCCCTCATTGCGAGGGCTTTGTTCTAGCTGTTGCGCATCAACGTACTGACCGCAATATCTTCATCAATCTCCGGCCAATGCACACCGATACCCTTCCCGATCAGCCGCCAGTTATGGCGCTGTGAGTCGTTCGCATCGCGCAGCCTGGGGAACCACTCCAAAGGCGCGGAAATCTCGCGGCCATCAGCCAGCACCATATGCAGCGCATCATTCGCAAAACTGACCTCAACAGCGTGAGCATCAAGCCTAATTGCTAAAGTACTCATTCCATCTCTCCAAAAACAGTTCCCGGTTTTCAATCACAAGCATCCGCAGCCGCTTCATCTCATGGCTACGGAAACCCTCCGAACTGGCAAGCTCCACCGGATTCAACCAGTATTTAGCCACCTTATCGCCATGCTCCACATGAATGTGGGGAGGTTCATTGCCCTCCATGCTGAAAAAGAAGAACCGGAAGCCTTGCGTCAATAAAATCGTTGGCATCTCAACTCCTCATACTGCTACCAATTATATATAAATTGGTGACAAATAATTACCTGGTACATCATCAACTGTCACCAATTGGTGTCAGATCAGCGCTGTCCAGGAGAATACTGTACCCCATCCCCCAGATAATCCAGCAGATTCATGCAGTGATACCCTGCAAGCTGCGATTGCCGCTGCAACCACTCTGCCCGCTCCTCCAGTTGCAAGTACTGCTCTCCCCTCTCAATCCCCGCCAACGCCTCGCGTACCTTCTCCTCGTCCTGGCCGATGTACACCCGCTTTCTCGGCTCCCCATTTTTGCTTGGATAGACCAGGTACAAATATTTGCCGTTCTTCCAGGTTGTGCCGGCGTAGGTGAGGCCCTGTTTTTTGAGGGCCAGCAACTGCGCCTGCACCCGGTTCCACTCATCGCGCCGTTGCCTGATCTTCTCCGACACCTCCAGCAATTTGCTCTCCACCTTATCCATGCTGGGCCAATCCGCATCCAGTGCCATCTCCCTGGTTGAAACATCTACAAGCTGCTTTGCCATCTCATTAGTCCTTTTCGCGTTGAAGGTCTGCCGTTGGTGAAGGCGTACCCCAACGGGGTACAGCCCTCGCCATACGGCATGGCCGACCAGCAACATTGGAGGAAATAAGGGTCAAGACTGAAACCCCGAAGGGGCGCGTAAATGGAGGGGACCCGCAACGCGGGGAGGAAACCGTTTAAGAGCGGTCTTGATGCTTATTTGCTCTAATGGTTCTAGCGATTGGTGTCAGTGTGTCCTATGCCAGGAGAGCTGTGACACCAATGCATTTCTATGGCATAGTCAAAATTTAATAATTATTAACAGGTCTAGAATGCCTATTTGCTTTGTTATTCAGCCTTTCGATAATGGAAAGTACGATAAAAGATTCAATGATGTTTACAAGCCGGCTATTGAGGCTGCTGGATATGAAGCCTATAGAGTAGATAAAGACCCAAGTGTTTCGATTCCTATTGAATCGATTGAGAGTGGAATTAAAGAAGCGACACTTTGTCTGGCTGACATTACATCCGACAATCCTAATGTATGGTACGAATTAGGATATGCATTTGCTTCAAACACTCCCGTTGTCATGGTTTGTTCAGACGAAAGACCAGGAAAAAAATACCCTTTTGATATTCAGCATCGCAACATCATTCCATACCAAGCTGACTCTCCCAGTGATTTTGAGAAGCTAAAACACACAATTACTACAAAAATAAAGGCTTTAATAGCTAAAGATAATAGGTTGCAAAAACTTTCAGAATCCACACCAATAGCCCCTGTTGAAGGGTTAAGCCAGCATGAGTTGATGGTGTTAGCTGTAATTGCAGGAGGCTCATCCTCGTCAAGTACAACGATTACTTTCTATGAGGCAAAAACTGATTCCGAAAGAGCTAATATCACAAATATTGGCTTTAACCTTGCTATTAGGAAACTGACCAGCAAACAACTAATCGAAGAAGTTGAAGAGCTAGATGAGAACTCAGGCTATTCATACAATGTTTTAACGGTGAGCAATAAAGGCTGGCAGTGGATTGAAGAAAATGAATCAAGATTTGTATTATTAAAGCCAGAAAACAATGACAACTTAGAAGATGATATTCCCTTTTAAAAACTAAATAATTATGCAAAAAAAACATCAAATATTTATTTCCTCCACTTTTATCGATTTAAAAGATGAAAGACAAGCAGCAGTTGAAGCAATTTTGTCCTCCGGGCATATACCAGCCGGCATGGAATTGTTTGCAGCAGGAAATGATGCACAAACTGTCGTTATTGAGAGATGGATTGATGATTCAGATATTTACATGCTGATATTAGGTTCAAGGTATGGCTCCATAAACCCAGCAAATGGTATTAGCTATACAGAACATGAATATGACTATGCAGTCAGTAAAGGAAAGCCAGTTTTTGCAGTCGTGCTTAGTGAGAATGCTATTGAGAAAAAAGAATTCACTGAAAGCGAAGTGGAAAAATATAAATCTTTCAAAAGCAAAGTATTATCAAGAATATCTAAGACAGTAGATGATTGTAAAGATATTAAAATTGCCATATTGGAATCAATCCGAGAATTAGAGAGGCGCTACAATTTACATGGATGGGTTCGCTCAGATAAACAGCCTGACATTTCCCCACTAATTGAGCAGATTGGTAGAATTTCTAATGAAAATAATGAATTGAAGAAAAAGCTGGATAAGCTTCCTTCTGTGATAGAGAAAGAAATTGACCTTGTAAATATCGATGAAGTTATAACGCTCTCAATTGAGTATAGAAAAGATTACAACCCCAGATCAAAAACAACACGCAGTGTAAAAATTTCTTGGCGTGAACTATTTGCTATATTTAGTCCGACTCTACTGGAAAGCCGTACAGATGCATACATGCAATCATATATTGCAAGACAGTTAATTGAATTAGAAGGTGGTTTTTTCTACTCAGGCGATATCGTTGAGCAAAATTTCAATACAATTAAAATTCAATTTATGGCGTTGAAATTAATTGAAGTTAACCGTCTAAAAACTGTAAATAATGGATATGCACTCTTCTGGCAATTAACTTCTTCTGGTAAATCATTGATGATGCAGCTTAGAACTGTTAAAAATCGGAAATAATCATTTTTTATTTAATATAGATAACGTAATTACCCATTATACGAAACATGATGATCAGCTAAAAATCATCATGGTTGTGAAAATCGAGCCTCAATTGCACTACGGGTGCATCCATCAATTCGATCATTTTTCTGCCAGCAACGACGCTATAGCTGCATAAGTATCTGGAAGTCACTTCTATCAACTCTTGATCAATCCCCATTTCAGCAAGTCTTAGTTTTTCCTTGGCAATCCATCTATAGAGCTTTCTACGCTTTGCCGATTTTGGTTTTTCCACGCGCAGCATGAAATACCACAGGTACGGCTTGTGACTTACCCAGTCTGGACGTCGGTAACGCCTTGATAATGAAGACAAGCAATTCATAACGATCCAGCGCAGGAAAAAGCTAGAGACGCTTTCATCGAGCCAAGCCCCGAAAGGGGCCTTATCTTCAATTCAGGTGAATCCTGCGGGATCTGCCCTCACCTGATCATATGCATGATCGTGCTTTTCTTGAGGTTTGTTTAACTCAACCGATTACTCGTCTTGATAGCGACCAATCTCTGAATAACGGCAGGAGATTCTTCTTGCTCTACTATCCCTTCACTATAGGCAATGACTTTAAGAAAGGGAATGTAACTGATTAATAATTCATTGCTTTTTAGTAGGAAGTCTGGGTTTCTTGGTCGACCATATTGCTCGTGACCTTCCATAAAGGTTTCATAAATCAGTACGCCGGAAGATGCGAGGCTATTCGCCAGCAAGGGGAGTAAAGGGCGATGAAGGTAGCGGCAGACGATAATGGCATCGAACTGTTCTTTCGAGTAAGGCCAGTATCCTTGTTCTAGGTCTTGTAGCTGGGTATCAACACTAGGCGCTTGGTTTTTAAGAATGCTCAGCGCAGCTGCATCGCGATCCACAGCAGTGACCCTAAACCCTTGCTGGGCAAGCCATATTGCATTACGCCCATGCCCTGAGGCGACATCCAGAACTTTTCCTCCTGTTTTGATGTAATGGCTATACTGCATAAGCCACGCGGAGGGCTGTGATGTCATTAATGCTGAATGATTCACGAGATTAAGCCTGAAGAATGTGGATATGTTTAGTGTTTAATAACATGCTGACTGGTTGATGAGTTGCCAGTGGCATGGAGCTCGCACACTGTAGTTCAAATCGCTGGCTTGTACCTGGTAGGTTGATACTGACCAGCCACTGATCTCCCAAGCGAAGGCATTGATCAATGTTCCCAGTGAGATGAGTGGCTTCTTCATGTTGATGAGTCAAAAGCAAAGCATGGTGAGGCACGCACCACTCTATCGTTGAGCCAACAGAAAGCCTGTGTGCTACTGCTAGTGTCTGGCTGCCCAGCGATAGTAGGCTATGGTTTTCCGTTACAGATACAACCGTGCTGGAGAAAATATTTCGCAGCCCAACCTGTGCAGCCACTGCCCTATTCACTGGACGCTGCATGATTGCATCAGGCGTACCCTGTTGCAAAATGCAACCCTGCCCCATTACGGCAATATGGTCTGCCAACAATTGAGCTTCATGCAGGTTGTGAGTCACCAATATCATGGGAATGTTGAGCTGAGGTTTTAGCTCTGCCAGGGTACGATACAAGTCCTCCCGTGTCATGCTGTCTAGCGCTGAAAATGGCTCATCCAGCAATAACATGCTTGGATGGGCAGCAAGCGCCCGGGCCAGGGCAACACGCTGTTGTTGCCCTCCAGAGAGCGTGGCTGGCTTGCGATGAGCCAAGTCACTGAGTTTTACTTTCTTCAGCCATGTTTGGGCGCGGGTTGATTGCTCCTGGCTCGGCAAACCATGTAGCGCAGCCTTTACGTTTTGCAGCGCGGTCATATGAGGAAATAGGCCATAATGCTGCGGGACGTATCCAATATGACGTTGCTGAGGTGTTAACTTGACTACCTCATTGCACCAGATCTCATTATTCAGGCGGATATATCCAGATTCGGCATGCTGCAAGCCTGCGATCATGCGTAACAAAGTCGATTTTCCGCAACCTGATGGTCCCAGCAATGCCAACAACTCCCCTGCCTTGCAGTTCAGTGTAGCCTTCAATGCAAAAGGCCGTTGCTGGCTAATGTCGAGCCGGAGTTCAGATGTCATGATAATTACCGCGTCGGCCAAAGCGCCGTGAGAGACTATTGGCAAGCGCCAGCACAATAATTGAGAACACCAGCAACATCAGCGACATGTTACCTGCCGCCTCAAAATCCAGTGCTTGTACACGGTCATAAATACTGATGGCAATCGTCTTGGTTTCACCTGGCAAGCTGCCACCAACCATCAAGACAACGCCAAACTCGCCCAGGGTGTGGGCAAAAGTCAGTACCATGGCTGTCACGATACCTGGCCAAGCCAAAGGCAGTTCAACTGTCAACAGCGTGCGTAAAGAGGACATGCCGCAACACGCAGCAGCGTCGCGCACTTCTTGTGGAATAGATTCGAATCCTCGCTGGATAGGCTGCACAGCAAAGGGAATGTTGACGATGATGGAGGCAATCAACAAACCGGAAAAGTGAAAGACGAGCAAGTGGCCTGTCCATTGCGCTAGCCATTGCCCAAGCCATGACTGACTACCAAGCCCTACTAGCAGGTAATAACCAACGACAGTAGGTGGCAGCACCAAGGGCACTGCCAACAAGGCTTCGATCACTGGTTTACCCATACATTGGCGATAAGCCAACCACCGGGCTGCCAATAGCGCCAGCGGGATGAGCACAAGAATGGTCATGCCCCCCAGCTTGAGTGACAGCCCTAAGGCAACCCAATCCATCAGTCACTACTCTCCCGGCAGGACAAAACCATAGCGGCTGAACACTTGTCTAGCTGCTGGTTGCTGGAGAAAATCATAGAATGCCTTGGCATTGCTACCTGAGTTCTTGAGCAACACCATGCGTTGGCGCTGGGGGCTGTGCCAGCTTTCGGGGATTTCTGCATATTTCACGCTATTCATTAATTGCGGTGACTTCACCAAGGATAGTGCCACGATGCCACCATCGGTGGAGCCACTGGTCGCAAACTGGGCAGCCTGGGCGACATTCTCACCCAATACCAACTTGGGCTGGATTTGCTCCCAGATGCCTGCATGCTTGAGCACCTCAACGGCACGACGCCCATAGGGCGCATGCTCTGGGTTGGCGATAGCAAAGCGTTGCAGTTTGCCAGCCTTCAATGCCGCCTGCAAACCTTTCAGCTCTGGGTCAACTTCCAATGCAGCTTGCTTGGGTACCACGATCACCAGATGGCCAGTAGCGTACAATACGCCCTCATCCTTGGTAAAACCGCCAGCGTTGAGTTTGGTGACGTAATCTTCATCCGCAGAGAGAAACAATTCAAAAGGAGCACCGTTGCTGATTTGAGTTGTAATCGCGCCAGATGATCCATAGGTGACTGAAGGCTTCTCTCCACCCTGCTTCTCGAAAGCCTGGGTGAGTTCTTCGAGGACGAACTTGAGGTCAGCTGCGGCAGCAACACGCGCTGGCTCTGCATATGCCAACGTACTGAATATTAAACTCAAAGATAACGCTAGGCGTAAGACAATATGATGCATGGAATCAGCTTTCTGCGGGAATGATGGTGGTTAGAAAAACACTTCATTATTTCTTTTGAAATATAACGAAATATTATAATAAACCCAGCCAAAAAAGAACATGTCTATACAACCCCATTCTCAGGCCATGCTGGAGTGGCATGAAGGCCAACCTTATTCTGCACATTTCGGGGACGTATATTTCTCGCGCGAAAGTGGGCTGGAGGAGACGCGGCACGTATTCCTTCACCACAACCAGCTAGCCGAGCGCTGGCAGAGTTTGTCACATAAGACGTTCACCATTGTGGAAACAGGCTTTGGCACTGGTCTCAACTTTCTTTGTGCCTGGCAGCTTTGGGAGCAAACAGCACCAGCAGATGCGAGATTGCATTTCGTCAGCATTGAGAAATTTCCGCTCAACCATGCCGACCTCGCTCGCGCGTTGGATTTATGGCCTGAGCTAAGGCAGTACAGTCAGGCCCTGCTGACGCAATATCATCAAATCGTGCCCGGTTGGCAACGATTGGTATTTTGCCAGGGACGCGTTCAACTGACGCTGCTGGTTGGTGATGTACTTGAGCTGCTGCCGCGGTTGAGTAGTCGAGCTGATGCGTGGTTTCTTGACGGGTTTGCGCCATCGCGCAACCCCGATATGTGGCAGGACGGGCTATTTACCCAGATGGCAATGTTTTCACACCAGCACACTACATTTGCCACCTTCACCAGTGCGGGTGTCGTCAAGCGTGGCTTGCAAGCTGCGGGCTTTGAGGTAAACAAGGTGGCTGGCCATGGCCGCAAGCGTGAAATGCTGTGCGGCACTTTCGCCCGCCATGAGCGCCCTGCCATCCAGGCTGGGCGTGCAATTGTAATAGGCGGTGGCATTGCAGGTACTGCCACTAGCTATGCGCTCGCGGAACGAGGCTGGCGGGTCAACCTGATCGAACAAGAGTCAGCCTTGGCCCAACATGCCTCAGGCAACCCAGTCGGCGTGCTCTACCCCAAGCTTGCACGTAATGATGTGCCATTGAGCCGCTTATCCCTGACAGGCTATCTGCATAGCTTACAGCTATTACAGCGGCTTGCACTGGATCAAGCATCGCATATGAGATGCGGCATGTTGCAGCTTGCGTTTGATGAACAAGAGTTTGAGCGTTGCCAGCGGCTTGTTGCGCAAGGATTTTCCGCTGAGTTGTTATATTGGATGGAAAAAGATGAGGCAAGCGAAATGGCAGGCGTTCCACTGTCGCACGGAGCGCTGTTTTTCCCTGAGGCAGGCTGGGTTAAGCCACAAGCCTATTGTGCCGCGCTGGCCCAGCATTCCAATATCACGCAGACCCTCTCAACCCACGCTACCGAGCTCAGGCAATGTGGCAATAGTTGGCAAGTCTGGGCAGGCGGGCAGTTACTCGATGAAGCAGATATCGTCGTCATTGCCAATGCGGGCCAAGCCGCCAATTTCGCGCAGACGCGTCACTTACTCCTGGAGCAGGTGCGTGGTCAAATTAGCCAACTCAAGCAGATAACGGGCATGCCCGCCCTTCGCACGCTGCTATGCACCGATGGCTACATCAGCCCCCCGGTTGACGGAAGTTACTGCCTGGGTGCCACTTTTGTGCCGGGAGATACCACCACCACAGTGCGCGCCGAAGAGCACCAGCAAAACCTGGAAATGCTGCACCGTATGGCCCCTGCGCTACATGCAGCCTTAATGCCGCAAATGCCTACAGGGCGTGCCGCCATCCGATGCACTAGTCCAGATTATCTTCCACTGGTTGGCCCGGTACTGGACGCCGAAATCTTGGAGAGCAAGCCACCTCGCTATACCGCCGACCCTGCTTCAAATCTGCCATGGTTGCCAGGTCTTTACGTCAATACCGGCCATGGTTCCAAGGGGCTGACTACCGCGCCTATTGCTGCGGAAATGCTGGCTTGCGCCATTCATCAGGAGCCTGCACCCGTTGATAGTGAGCTACTTGCGGCCCTGGACCCCAACCGCTTTTTGCTCCGCAAGCTAGGCTTGAAGCGGATGGTGCGTGGGCTGGCCTGCTATCCCCTACGGTGATGGTTGCTAATATGGTTTAATGCAGAGCATGAATCCAGACCAGCTATTCCACTCCGCACTTGATGCACACCGCCAGGGGCAACTCAAGCAGGCAGAACATCTTTATCAACAGTTAATGGCCTTGGCTCCGCGGCATGCCTATGGCTTGCATTATTACGGCGTACTCTGCTACCAATCTGGCCGGTCGCAGGAGGCTATTCAACTAATAAGCCAGGCAATTCGTGCCAATCCCGGCGATGCCGATCAGCATAACAACCTGGGCCTAGCTTTGCGTGCCAGTGGTCAGCTGAATGCCGCGATTGACCAATTCCGCCAAGGGCTTGCACTGGCAAGCGATGATGCAGATTTATGGCAAAACCTTGCTGGCGCACAGCTCGCATTAGGCCAGCTTGGCGCTGCTAAAACCAGCTATCTTGAAGCCAGACAGCGTTCACCGCAGGATAGCGACATCCATGCTGGCTTATGCACTGCATTACAAGCCTTGGGTAATCAGGCACATCAGCTTGGAAATTTTACCGAAGCCGAGCATCATTTTCGTGAGCTTGTGGCACTACAGCCTGGCAATGCGGCCTGGCACTACAACTTGGGTAATGCGCTGCGCGAACAAGGTCAGGCCGCGCAGGCTGCAGAAAGCTATCGTCGCGCCCTGGCGATCAGCCCGCATGACGCCGATACGCATAACAACCTCGGCAATGTGCTCCGTGAATTGCAGCAATTACCTGAAGCCATTGCCTGCTATGAAAAAGCCCTGGCAATCAACCCCAAGCTATATCACGCCAGGGTTCACCTCGTGCATCAGCGCCAGCATCTTTGCGATTGGCAAGGCCTTGATGTGGAGATCGCCGAAATACGTCGCTGGGTTAAAGAAGTGCCCGCCGCACAGGTTTCCCCGTTTGCCTTCCTGGCAATGCCAGGCACCACGCCTGCGGAGCAACTTAAATGCGCACAAAACTGGACAAATAGTCGCCACGGCAAGCTGTTATCCACCCGGCCCCTGGCCAGGAAAAAATTAGCTCGCCAAGGCAAACTGCATATCGGTTACTTATCCTGCGACTTTCGCTTGCATCCATTGGCTTCGTTAGTGACCGAAATGCTGGAACTGCATGATCGTGATAACTTCAACATCAGCGCTTACTCTTATGGCATAGACGACAAAACGCCTGCTCGGTTGCGGTTGCAAAAGGCCGTGGATCATTTTATTGATATTCGCCCATTATCATTACAAGCAGCAGCAGAAAGAATCCAGGCTGATCAGGTAGACATTCTGGTTGATCTCACCGGCTATACCCAGGCTAGCCGTAGCGGCATCCTGGCATTCCGTCCGGCGCCGATACAAGCCTCCTGGCTGGGCTTTCCTGGCAGCATGGGCGCGCCTTTTGTTGATTACCTGATTAGTGATGCCGTCATCTCACCGGAGTCTGATCAAGCATATTATTCGGAACAACTGGCGTTGTTGCCGCATGCCTATCAGCCTAATGATCGCAAGCGTGCTGTGGCTGATCTTCCTAGCCGGGAATCTTGCGGCTTGCCAGAGGGGGCGTTTGTCTACTGCTGTTTTAACCAGGGCTTCAAGATCACGCCTGAGGTATTCGCATGCTGGATGAGATTACTGCAAGCCACGCCTGACAGTGTGCTCTGGTTACTGGAAAGCCATGCCAGTGCCAGTCAACACTTGCGACTCGCTGCAGAACGCTACGGCATAGATGCGACGCGCCTCATTTTTGCTCCCCGCGTACCCATGGAACAGCACCTCGCCCGGCATGCCCACGCTGACTTGTTTCTTGATACCAGCCCTTACAATGCACATACCACTGCCAGCGATGCGCTCTGGATGGGGCTGCCATTGATTACATACCGTGGCAATACTTTTGCTAGCCGAGTGGCAGCCAGTTTGCTACAAGCGGCTGGGCTGGCTGAGCTCGTCACAACAGATCTTGCTGCCTATGAGGCCCTGGCTTTGAAACTGGCTCATCATCCCCAGCAATTACAGGCATATCGCGAGCACCTACTCAGCCAACGCGAAACAAGTACATTGTTTGATACCACGCGCTTTACCCGCGACCTGGAGGCTTTGTATCTCAGGCTGTCGCAGTCAACGCCAAGGTAAGCTCTGACTCCTCGCTAGGCAGGTTGCTCAACATGGCCATGGCGGCGATGTTGATGTCTGCCACCAAAATGCTGCTCAAGGCACCGTTGGTATCAAGCAATGGCAATGACACTGTCAGGCAAAAGTCCTCGGTTGCCGTAGAAAGGTAAATGCTCGAAATATAGGGGTTCTTTGAATCGCGTACGGCGCTGTAATAGGTTTGCAGGCTACGGTCAGCCCCTGCCCCGCCAGCCTTGATCTTGCCGTACATATTAGGGTTGATCCAGTTGGCAAAACGCTGGGTGCCATCGGGGTTGAGCTCGAACACGACTTCAAAGAATGGGTAATCCGAGAAACAGCTATCCAGGCAGTGTGCATCGGCATTGCGCGGTAAAGTTTGTAATGTCTTGAGTGCATTCAGCGCCCTGGCTTGCCAGTTACTGTATTCATCAGTACGCGGAATGATCAGCCGTGGCGGAGTAGACTCAACCACGATAATGCTGCCGATATTGGATTTGCCAATTTTCTTGAGCGTAGCGGCTCTTTCCGCTGCGGCCACACTATTCGAAATGCGTCCCTGGCTACCATTGACTACGGCAATGGATACGCTGGCGACTGGGTGATCCTTGCCATCTTCGGTGGTAAAAAAGCCACGCTCCAGATCGCTACTATCATAGAGATGTACCGCCAAGGCCTGAAAATGGCTTACAACCTTCAACAGCAAGTTGACCAGGCCGGGATCCTCATGATCAAGAATCAAGACAAAATCATCACCGCCAATATGACCAACCAATACACCGGTACGATTGTGGAATTCCTGCCTCACAATTTCTGACAGCAGGCGAATCATGGCATCGCCACGGATAAAGCCATAGCGATCGTTATAGGCCTTGAAGTGATCAAGGTCGATATACACCAATTGCGTGGTGGGGTTGTTACGCAAACTCACATCGAGTGACTGACGCAATGTCGGCCCTGTGGTCAGGTGACTCAAGGGGTGCAGGTTGCCAGAGCTGGTTTTGCGACTGATGATTTGTGACATGATTTCCAGTGGATGGACAATGCCGATATACACGCCATCGTCGCTGACCATGATCCATGGCTCAATCTCCCCTCGTTCCAGGTAAAGCCCCCTTGCCAAGGTAGAAGAAGGCATGCGAGATGTGATCATGCGTGGCAAGGGATCACAGTAATTGCCCAGTGCATCGTTGCGATGCGTGAATACCTTGCCTCGCTTCAATAAGCCGATAGGGCGCAAGCTGTCCAGCACCACTGCGCAAGCAATATCGGGATTCTCGATAAAGGTTTTCCTTGCATGATCGATAGGCGTATTCACCTCGATAGTAAGGCCACGACTAACGAACTCATTAATGCGGAACTCATCAGGAATAGGTGAGCGATGCGATTCATCCCGAGCCGGCAGCGCTGTCACATTTTGCACTGGTACTGCCTCGGGTTTGGCGAAATAATACCCTTGCGCATAGACCAGCCCTAAATCCTGGCAATAGGTAATATCCTCTACCCGCTCCAGCCCTTCTGCCACGATTGTGCAGCCCAGGCGCTGGGCCATGGAGATAATGGCTTCTAGCAGCACAGTGCGCACACGACTACCTTGCGCCTCATGGACGATCGTCCTGTCTATCTTAATGAAATCGGCCTTGACGACAGCGAGCGTACTCAGGCCATTGAACCCGGACCCCATGTCATCCAGCGCAATGCGTAAGCCTTGGGTGCGTATCATGTCGCAGTGTTTGGCGAGTACATCCGGCGAGACCTCTTCGCTCTCTACAATCTCAATCACGACGTCGCGATGCTCCATGCCATGGCGATCAAGTGCATCCAGCATCACCGACAGCCAATCGCCACGCATAATGGTTTGCGGCAACACATTGATGAACAAGGGAGTGCCATGAGGAATTGCCTTGGCCTTGCCTGCCAAAGCCAGGTTCTGGCAGGCAATATCAAGTTCAACGGCGCGGTTCACCTGCCTGGCAAGACGAAACGCATCTTCACCATTCAGCATCTTGCCATCAGGGTCACGTAAGCGGCACAAGGCCTCGTAACCAAAAATCTTGCCGTTCTGGGTGAAGTCGACAATAGGCTGGAAATGCATTTCTACATGCCGGCTCAAGTCTTCCAGCAGCCATGGATGGCGCATGCGAGCATAAAAAGTATTGAATGGCATGATAGCTGCCATCACTTCCTCAATGTCTAGCTTGCCCTCTTCGCCATACCAGACATAAGCCTCGTCCAGCACCTGCTCCGAATGTTCCGCAGATAGCTTGTCGAGGATTTGCAACAACTCTTGGTCATCCTGGCATGCAAAGGCCATGACACAAGGCTGTGCCGCCCCTTGAGTGGCCAGCATTTGTGGAGCAGATTGCAAGGGGTGACTCAGGAGTTTGATATAGAGCTGCATGGGCCTGTTCATACGAAAAATGGGAAATCTTGAGCAAGACAATGCAATCCTTATGCCAGCCAAATAACGATATTGGGCTTAAAGCCCCTTTTTTGAGTTTCTGCTCTGTTATTGAAGGGAAAATATCGCTAACACTAGGCTCTCAGCCTAAATGCAAGAGCACCTAGCCAAGCCCCTAAGAAAGTTGTGCCTTGCTTTGGTGCGCATGCTGATGTTGAGTGCGATGCGTGCACCAGCATGGCGCTGGCTCCTTGTGATAAAGTAGCCTCCAATAAAAATCAGGAAAGCAACAATGGCGGCTATCGATATCACCCCCATACTCAAATTCATGGTCGAGAAAAATGGTTCCGACCTGTTCTTCAGTACCGGCACTGCCATTCATATCGATATCGAAGGTCAAACGGTCCCCATTAACACCCAGGTGATGTCCCCAGGCATGGTGCGTGAGATTGCCTATGCCCTGATGTCGCCAGCCCAGCAAAACGAATTTGAACAAACATTGGAAATGAACTTCGCCCTTAGCCTGCATGGTATTGGGCGTTTTCGCATCAATGTCTTCCGCCAGCGTGGTGAAGTTGCCATGGTGGTGCGCTATATCAAGCACATCATCCCCAGCCTGCAAAGCCTGGGCTTACCTGCTGTGCTGAACGAACTCATCATGCGCCAGCGTGGATTGGTGCTAGTCGTGGGGGCTACAGGCTCGGGGAAATCAACTACCCTCGCCTCCATGATAGACCACCGTAATACCACCCGTGATGGGCATATCCTCACCCTGGAAGACCCGATTGAGTTTATTCACGACCACAAGAAATCTGTTGTCGACCAACGTGAAATAGGTATTGATACCTTGAGCTTCGAGAATGGCCTCAAGAACGCCATGCGCCAGGCACCTGATGTCATCCTTATTGGCGAAATCCGCGACATGGAGACCATGAAGCACGCGATTGCCTATTCCGAGACAGGGCACCTTTGCCTGGCAACATTGCATGCCAATAATGCCAACCAGGCACTGGAGCGTATCCTCTCCTTCTTCCCGCCGGATGGTAAGCAAAGTATCCAGCTTTCACTTTCGCTCAACCTCGCAGCCATCATTTCGCAGCGCCTAGTGCCCGGCATCAAGACCAAGCGCGTCGTTGCCACTGAAGTCCTGATCAATACGCCTTATATTTCCGAGCTTATCCTCAAATCCAAGCTCGAAGAAATCAAGGAGGTGATGGCCAATAACCAGGATATCGGTATGCAAACCTTCGACCAATCGCTGTTCGAGCTATTCAGCCAAGGTAATATCACTGAGGACAATGCCTTGGCAAGCGCTGACTCCCGCAACGATTTGTCATTGAAAATCCGCTTTGGTCACCAAGGCGCCACCGGAGGCTTTAGCTCTTAACTGCCTTCTGCTTATTACTGTCACGCAGCGACAGCGTTTATAATGTGTACCATGAATCCAGATCTCTACAAACTCCAGCCCTACCCTTTCCAGCGCTTGCGTGATTTATTTGCCGGCACTACCCCTAATCCGGATTATTCACCGATCAACTTGTCAATTGGCGAGCCCAAACATGCCACCCCAACGCTGATTTCATCAGCACTTGCGGACAACCTGGCCGGATTGGCGACTTACCCAACAACCCTGGGCGTTGCCAAGCTGCGCGAAACCATCGCTACGTGGATTGCCAAGCGCTACCAGATCCCGGCACTGAATGCGGAAACCGAGATCATTCCTGTCAATGGTAGTCGTGAAGCCCTGTTTGCGTTTGCGCAAACCGTGATTGACAGCAGCTTGCCGCAACCGGTGGTGATCAGCCCCAATCCTTTTTACCAAATATATGAAGGGGCTGCCTTGCTGGCAGGTGCTGAACCGTATTTCCTTAACACCCTGCCCGGCAATGATTTCGGCATGGCATTTGAGTCTGTGCCCGAGAGTGTATTGCAACGCACACAGTTGGTTTATGTCTGCTCCCCGGGCAACCCATCGGGCAAGGTATTAAGCCTTGAACAGTGGAAAGAGATTTTCACGCTGTCTGATCGTTATGGCTTCGTGATCGCTGCTGATGAGTGCTATTCGGAAATTTATTTTGACGAGGCTACCCCCCCACTGGGTGCCTTGCAGGCTGCACATCAGCTTGGTCGAGATTACAGTCGCCTGGTTGTCTTCAGCTCGCTTTCCAAGCGCTCTAATGTACCTGGCATGCGTTCAGGCTTTGTTGCTGGTGACGCCAAGATACTTGAGAAATTCCTGCTGTACCGTACTTACCATGGTTGTGCGATGAACCCTGCCGTGCAGGCCGCCAGCGCTGCGGCTTGGCAAGACGAAGTGCATGTGGTGGAAAATCGTCGCCTTTACGCAGAAAAATTCGCAGTAGTCACGCCTATGCTGCAAGACGTGCTGGAAGTCGAATTACCAGATGCAGCGTTTTATCTCTGGGCCTATACCGGGCAATCTGATACTGAGTTTGCCTTGAAGCTATATCGCGACTACAACGTCACTGTGCTGCCGGGTAGCTTCCTCGCGCGCGAGGCTCACGGCGTTAACCCGGGGCAAGGCTTTATACGCATCGCATTGGTGGCATCACTGGCAGAATGTGTTGAAGCTGCAGAGCGCATCCGTCAACTAGCCAAGAGTCAAGGCTAGTTAGAAGCATCCAGGAAATCTTTGATCACTTGATACGCTTGGGCATAGAGGCTCTCGCTCAGGCAGTCCAGTGCCAGGGTATCATCCATTCCCCGCAGCCATGTGAGCTGGCGCTTGGCGAGCTGGCGAGTGGCTGCAACGCCCTGCGCTTGCCAGTCGGCCTCATCAATATCTCCCGCAATGTATGCCAGTGTTTGCCTATACCCAACGCAGCGCATGGAGGTCATATCTGGATGCAGGCCAGGGTATTTCTGCAGTAAAGCTTGCACCTCCTCTAGCAAACCTCCTTGCATCATGATGCTAAAGCGCTCTGCGATACGTGCATGCAGCACCGCACGGTCAGATGGCTGCAAAGCGATTTTAAGTAACCGATAAGGCAGGGTTTCAGCGGCCTGCTGTTGGTGCAGCGCCGTCATGGTCTGCCCTGTCAGTTGATACACTTCAAGCGCACGCTGTATCCGTTGTGAATCAGTCGGCTGCAAACGTGCGGCCGTGTCAGGGTCTATGGTGGCAAGCTTTGCATGCATGCCGGGCCAGCCTATCTCGGCTGCCTCTAGGTCTAGTGCGGCACGTACGCTAGCGTCTGCCTCCGGCAAACCGCTCAAGCCCTGCTCCAGCGCACGGAAATACAACATGGTGCCGCCGACCAGCAATGGTACTTTGCCACGCGCAGTAATCTCCGCCATCAAGCGCAAGGCATCAGTACGGAACTGGGCTGCGGAATAGACTTGGGTTGGGTCGATCACATCAATCAGGTGATGAGGTGCTTGCTGCAATATCCCGGCCTCTGGCTTGGCTGTACCAATGTCCATGTCCTGGTAGACCAGCGCCGAATCGACACTGATGATTTCCAACGGCAAGGTCTGTACCAACTCAACAGCCAGTCCCGTTTTGCCACTAGCGGTTGGCCCCATGAGGAAAATAGCGGGAGGATGTGCAACAGGCATCAGTTAACCAACTCCCTTATTTGCCGCGCATGAACATTTTATCCAGCTCGCCCATGGTCATTTGGAACCAAGTTGGGCGGCCATGATTGCACTGCCCAGAACGCTCGGTCGCCTCCATGTCGCGTAGCAAGGCATTCATCTCCGGGATGGTGAGAATACGGTTGGCCCGCACAGCGGCATGGCAAGCCATGGTGCCCAGCAGTTCATTGCGCCGCTCGGTAAAGGCCCTGCTGGCGCCATATTGGCGTAAGTCTGCTAATACGTCTCTCGCCAGCGCGACAGCATCGGCATCCTTGAGCATCACGGGAATGGAGCGCACGGCAAGCGTGGTTGGGGATAGCACAGCAATATCAAAACCAAGCTGGGTCAAGCCATTATCTGGCAGGGCTTGCTGTTCCTGTACGGTTGCCACTTCCAGTCGGTCAGCATGGAAGCTCACGGGCAGCAATAATGGCTGCATCGCCACCCTGCTGGCATCCAGTGCATTTTTAAGTTTTTCGTACATGATGCGCTCATGAGCGGCATGCATATCAACAACAATCAGCCCAAGCTTATTTTGCGACAGGATATAAACACCATGAATCTGCGCCACGGCAAAGCCCAAAGGGAAATCCTCTCCTTGGGCTACGCCCTGTGCTGCCTGCAGGACTTGAGCAGCATTATCTGGTATTCCAGTATCCCGGCTGGCTTGCTCTCCATTATTGGTATTTTGAGGTTGCAGACTACCAAATAGCGTTTGATAGAACTGGCTCGAGGCCTCATTGGCCCGCAGGTCAATATTATTCTGGAAGCGCGGATAATTGATTTCAGGCACTGGCGCTGCCTGCTGAAGCGTCGCCGCAACATCTGGCGTTAATGAGCTTGGCAAGCCAACAGGCGCTGCCAATGATTTATGAAGTGCATGGAAGATGAAGCGATGCACAGCCTGTCCATCGCGGAATCTCACCTCGGTCTTGCTGGGATGCACATTGACATCAACCAGGGCCGGATCAAGCTCCAGGAACAATACAAATGCAGGGTGGCGATCATGATGCAAGACATCCTGATATGCCTGGCGGATGGCGTGACTGATCAATTTATCACGTACAAAGCGCCCATTAACGTATACATATTGCGTATCACGTGCATGACGCGAAAATGTGGGTTTTGCCGCCATCCCCCACACCCTGAGACCGGCTGCCGATTCATCCAGGTAAAACGCCTCAGCAGCAAAATCCTTGCCGAGAATATCCTCAAACCGCTTTTCTGCACTGCCTGTAGCAAGGCGCATGATTGCCCGGCCATTGTGCTGTAATAACAGGCTCACATCGGGGCGGGATAGTGCTACCCGGCGAAAAGCTTCTTCGCAATGACCAAATTCGGTATTTTCAGTCTTGAGGAATTTACGCCGCGCGGGCGTATTGAAATAGAGATCTTGAATATCGACGATAGTGCCAACATCCAGGGCAGCAGGCTCGATATCGGTTAAAAAAGAGCCTTCGGAGGCAACCCGCCAAGCATGCTTTTCATCGGCATGATAGCTAGTAATCTGGGTGCGGGAGATAGCCGCGATACTCGCCAGGGCTTCACCACGAAAACCAAGACTAGCAACGCATTCCAGATCTTCCAGGCTGGCGATCTTGCTGGTGGCATGGCGCGTCAATGCAAGATTGAGCTCGTCGCGCACGATGCCACTGCCGTTATCACTAACCTTGATTTGCTTGATGCCGCCAGATTGCAAGGCCACGGCAATGTCGGTACTCCCTGCATCAAGGCTGTTTTCCAGGATTTCTTTCAGTGCAGATGCAGGTCGCTCGACTACCTCACCCGCGGCAATCTGGCTGATAAGTTGGTCTGGTAATAGCTTGATGGATGGCATACTGGGAAGGCAGGGTCACTGACGATCAAGCCGCCTATTCTACCTTCAGCATGCCATATAGGCGAATCTAGCGTCGGTCTACAGTCCGTCAATGAAGCGTAGGTCGTATTTCTTCACATCAACATCTGAGAGTACTTCACTCTCCAGGCCCACTTTTTGTGCCAGTAGATCTACAGGCACAAACTCGGGTGGACGCACCAGCAAGTCATCCGCTACTTGGTGCAATGCCTCGACAGCCTTGCCCTGCAAATGTGCATCACGGCCAAGCTTGCTGCCAAATGTATCGAAAATGACATAGATATTTTCTGCTGCCTTGAAGGCGTACCACGTCTTGGTCTCGTCTTCCTCTTTCACTGTCGGCAGGGTTTGTTTTAGAAAAATTTCAAGCTCCTGGCGCTTTTCAGGCCTGGCTTCCAACTTGATGTACAGCGCATATTTACTCATTGCATCGTTCCTTGATTACCGCATTCACGTACTTTTGGTACGCACCTTTTATGCCAGCATAGGTTGGCTGGCTAGGAATGGCCACGCAGTTCCACCGTTTGTAGATACTCGGGAACTGTTACCTTCCATTTCTTTTCTTCCTCTATCCTGTGTCTGAGTGCATCCGCTGCTACAGGTTCACCATGCACGATGAATGTTTGCTTAGGTGCTTGGGGGCATTGCTCTAGCCAGTGCATGATTTCCTGATAGTCCGCATGCGCAGATAAATTATCGATGGAAGCAATCTCTGCGCGCATAGGAACATATTCACCATGAATTTTCACGCTTTCCGCGCCGTCCAATAATGCTGCACCTCGTGTGCCGGCCGCCTGGAAGCCAGCAAACAACACGGTGTTGCGCGGATCTGGGCCCAGTGCCTTGAGGTGATGCACCACGCGACCACCGGACACCATGCCGCTGGCAGCCAGGATGATGGCAGGTTGGCGCAATTCGTTCAAGGACATGGACTCCTCGATGGAGCTCACCACCTTGGCAGTTTTGGCCAGCTCGCGGCACTGCGCTGCAGTGAGTTTGTGCTGGGCCGGATGGCTGAGGAAAATCAGCGTGGCATCGACTGCCATCGGGCTGTTCAGGTAAACCGGCAGATCGGGAATTGTCCCTTCCTGCTTGAGCTTGTGCAGGTAATACAGCACCTCTTGTGCGCGCCCCACGGCAAAGACCGGTATCAATACAATGCCGCCGCGCTTCGCTGTGCGGTTGATGACCTCGGCCAGCTGCCTTTCAGGCGCGGCTTTCTCGTGCAGGCGGTTGCCGTAGGTGGATTCCACCACCAGGTAATCGGCGGCCTCCGGCGGCGTGGGCGCGTAGAGCAAGGGGTCTTGCATGCGGCCAAGATCACCCGAGAACAGGATAGATGTTTGTTCATCCCTCAACAGCACTGTACATGCACCAAGAATATGACCAGCAAGTTGTAGCTTGATATGGATGCCGTCCAGAATTGTGGCTTCTTGCCCCAATGGCACAGCTACCAGGTGCTCCAGTGCAGCCTCGGCATCTTCCTTGGTATAAAGCGGCAACGCGGGCTTGTGTTTGGAAAAACCACGCTTGTTGGCATAGCGTGCTTCTTCTTCCTGTAGGTGGGCCGAGTCACGCAGCAACAGCTGGCATAGCGCCAAGGTGACTTCGCTGCAATAGACCTTGCCGCGGAAGCCTTGTTTCACCAACAGCGGCAGGTAGCCGGTGTGGTCGATGTGGGCATGAGTTAATACAACAGCATCTATCGAGGCTGGATCAACAGGCAGTCTTTCCCAGTTTTTCAGGCGTAATACCTTCAAGCCTTGGAACAAGCCGCAATCAATTAAAATCCGACGATTGCCACTGGTCACAAGATGCTTGGAGCCAGTCACGGTGCCAGCAGCGCCCAGGAAGGTGATGTTCATGCTTATCTCTCTACCATTCTGGTATTAGCCAAGGGTGGATTTGCTGCAAGATACTTCTTGATGCCCGACAAAATGGAATTCACCAGTTTATCCTGATGTGCGCCGTCGTTGAGCCTGCGCTCCTCTTCCGGGTTGGTGATGAACGCGGTTTCAACCAGGATAGAAGGAATATCGGGAGATTTCAGCACAGCAAAGCCAGCCTGCTCAACATGGCGCTTGTGCAAGGTGTTAATGGTGCCCATATGATCAAGCACCAATTTACCAAGTTTAAGGCTATCGTTAATCGTGGCGGTTTGCGATAAATCGAGCAATGTACGGGCTAGGTTGGGGTCTTTCACACCCAAGCTGACCCCACCGATGAGGTCTGATTCATTTTCACGCTGCGCGAGCAGCCGTGCCATGGCACTAGTCGCCCCGGTTTCAGACAGGGCAAATACCGATGACCCCCTTGCTTGCGCGCTCAATGCTGCATCGGCATGAATGGAAACAAACAAGTCAGCCTGCATTTTTCGGGCCTTGACCACGCGACCATGCAGGGGAATGAAATAATCGCCATCGCGGGTCAATACCCCTCGCAAATTAGGTTCCGCATCAATAGCAGCCTTTAATTTCTGTGCAATCGCCAGGGTGACATTTTTTTCGTAAGAGCCCTTGGCTCCCTTGGCCCCAGGATCTTCGCCACCATGCCCGGCATCAATCGCGATGGTGATCATGCGAGCACTGGGCTTTTTATTACTGGGAGGTGCCACAATTACCGATGGCTTGTTTGCCGCAGGAGACTCAGGCACCACATCTGGGGAAACATTCGCAATCGCTGGCGACTCGGGGGCGACCTGCAATGCCGGCAAAGGTGCCTGGGCATTGTCTGGTTTGTCGCGTTGCTCCAGCATTGCCATCAATGGGTCTTGTGCCGGATAAATATCCAGTACCAATCTATCGCGATACTCACCGGCAGGTGGCAAAGTAAATACCTGTGGCTTGATTTCAGCCTTGAGATCAACCACGATGCGTACCGTGCCCGGCTTAAAGTTGCCAACACGTACCTGACGAATGTACGGGTCATTAGGGTTGATCTTCTCACCCAAGCTCTTGAGTACGGCCCCCAGCTCAACATTTTCCAGATCCAGTACCAAGCGCTCAGGATCTTTCAGCATCACCATATTGTGATTGAGAGGCTTGCTGGTTTCCAGCGTGATTCGGGTATAGTCTTCGGCGGGCCATACTCGTGCTGCAGCGACCTGCACAATGTCGGCAGCATTAGCAGGCAAAAGGCCTAGAACCAGCGTCCAGGCCAGCAACATACAGCTTAGGCAATAAGATTGAGTTTTGTAAGACATTGCTTTCCTGAATCAGTATTGGCACTTGCTATGACCCGCCTGCCTTCACCTTCAGGCTGGAGGCGGATATCGATGTCAGGCGCAGGCAAAAGCTCTTGCGCCTTTTCCGGCCATTCGACCAGGCATAGGGACTCTGGATTGAAATAATCTCTGAATCCGGCAGCGTCCCATTCTTCCGGATCAACAAATCTGTATAAATCAAAGTGATATAAGTTTAATCTAGAAATGGTGTAAGGTTCAACCAGTGTGTAGGTCGGGCTTTTGACCTTTCCTGCATGCCCAAGTGCTCGCAACAGGCCACGCACCAGGGTTGTTTTGCCTGCGCCCAAGTCGCCATGCAGGTAGATATTGGTTCCCGGCGTCAACACTTCGGCAAGCTTGCCACCAAATGCCAGCGTAGCTGCCTCATCGGCCAAGGCCAGTGTAAAATTCTCGTTCATATGCCTCAAACTTTAAACAACTTGGAAACTCTCGCAGCGGATATCAAGCGCTGGGGGCTGGAGCTGGGCTTCGGCCAGGTCGGTATCACCGATACAGACCTCTCGGCTGCCGAACCACGCCACCAGGAATGGATTGCGCAAGGTTTTCATGGTGCCATGGATTATATGGCAAAACATGGCGAGAAACGCACACGCCCTGCGGAATTGGTGCCCGGCACCATTCGCATCATTTCTGCTCGCATGGATTACATGGCGCCTGCAGCGCGTGATAGTGAAGAGGTGATGCAGCAATCTGATCTTGCGTTTATTTCGCGCTATGCCTTGGGGCGCGACTATCACAAGGTGTTGCGCAACCGCCTGCAACAACTAAGCGACAAAATCGCGCAACAAGTTGGCGAATTCGGTTATCGCGTATTTACCGACAGCGCTCCCGTGCTTGAGGTTGAGCTGGCGCAGAAAGCGGGCCTGGGCTGGCGCGGCAAACACACATTATTACTATCAAGGAACGCAGGCTCCTGGTTTTTCCTTGGCGAAATCTATACTGACTTGCCACTGCCTGTAGATGAGCCCACCTCGGGACATTGCGGCAAATGCACGGCCTGTATTGATGTTTGCCCGACACAAGCGATTATCGAGCCGTATAAAGTAGATGCCAGGCGTTGTATCTCTTATCTCACGATCGAGCTCAAGGAGAGTATTCCCGAATCATTGAGACCACTGATTGGCAACCGTGTCTATGGTTGTGATGATTGTCAACTGGCTTGCCCGTGGAATCGTTTTGCGCAACTGACGCAACAAGCTGATTTCCAGGTACGCCACGGCCTGGATAACATTAGCCTGGTCGAGTTGTTTCAGTGGGACGAAAAGACCTTTATGGAAAAAATGGCAGGCAGTGCCATCTACCGTATCGGTTATGCACAATGGTTGCGCAATATCGCGGTGGGGCTGGGTAATGCAGCCACCTCTCCCGAGGTGATCCAGGCTTTGGAATGCCGGCGCAATGATCCTTCTGAACTGGTTCGTGAACACGTGATATGGGCATTGAATCAACATGCAAAACAACGATGAAAATTATTTATTCAACCGTATTAAAAAAATCTGGCCCGATTGTATAATCGCCGCTCCAAATTTGAATAAAGATCGGCACATGTTCACGCCATCCGTGTTTCGCCGTTTGAGCCTAGCGCTGTTTGCAGCCCTGGGCCTTTTTATTGCCTTTACCTTCTTCCAGTATGGCATTAGCAACGATGAGGAAGTACAGCATATCTATGGCCGCTTGCTGCTGGATTTTTATAGCTCTGGCTTCACAGATCACTCTGCATTCGAATACCGCAACCTCTTCCTTTACGGTGGCCTGTTCGACCTGATTGCTGCGCTGCTTGAGCGCATATTGCCTATCTGGGTCTGGGATATGCGTCACCTGCTATCCGCCTTGTTCGGGTTGGCTGGGATTATCGCTTCCTACAAGATTGCACGGCGCCTGAGGGGGGAGCGTGCAGGGTTCTTCACGGTTTTATTGCTTGCCATCACTGGTGCCTGGTCTGGCGCCATGTTCACACACACCAAGGATGTCCCTTTTGCTACGTGTATGGCCTGGGCTTTGTATTACACGATGCTGATCATGGAAAAGCTGCCGCACCCACCGCTCAAGCTGACAATCAAGCTGGGCGTTGCGGTAGGTTGTGCGCTGGGATTACGTATTGGTGGTGCTTTTGCCGTCATCTACTTATTCTTGTTACTGGGCCTCGCAGGGCTTATCCAGGTAAAAGGCTGGCAAGCGCGCCTGCGCTATTGGCTGAATAGCGTCATTCACCTGATTCCGGCAGGTATTGTTGCTTTTATCCTGATGGCTATTTTCTGGCCATGGGGTGTGATGTCACCTGAGAATCCGCTGCTGGCAGCCAAGTCTTTCTCACACTTTGCATTCAGTATGCTCACCATCATGGATGGCCGGGTCATGCCCATCGGCGATGTGCCTCGCTATTACTTACCTGCCTACCTCCTCGTTCGCTTGCCGGAAATCTTCCTGCTGGGATTGCTCGGCCTGGTCTTGATTGCCGCGACTCGCTTGCACAAGCTATCTACTCACCAGGATAAGTTCTTGCCTTGGCTGGCGCTGATCATTGCTGCCGTGTTCCCGATCGCCTTCAACGTAATTGATAAGCCTGCTTTATACAATGGCATCCGTCACTTCACTTTTGTTGTACCGCCGATTGCTGTATTGGCAGGCCTGGGGCTTTCCTTGAGCTGGGATGCATTGCATAGTTTCCCCCGCCTGCGCAAAGGGCTCACCGTAGGTTGTGCCGCATTATGCCTTTTGACGCTTGCCACGCTTTGGCGCTTACATCCTTACGAATATATCTACTACAACAATCTTGCCGGCTCCATGGCCGAGGCTGAGGAGGAATGGGAAGGCGATTATTGGTCCAGCAGCCTGCGTGAGGCCGCAGACATCTTGGAGGAGGAAATCTCCAGCAAGCCTAGACGCGATGCTAATGGTGAGATTGTGCCGTACTTGGTGGCTGTGTGTGCCGAGAACATTCAAGGGACAGCATACCTTGACAACCGTTTCACCGTGACCAAGAACTGGGAAGCAGCCGACTTTTACCTTTCCACCACCAATATGGGCTGTGATGATGTCATGAAAGGCACGACAATTGGTGAAGTGGAGCGCATGGGAGTAGTGCTGGCAGTGGTTAAAGACCGGCGCCAATTGCTGGCTCACCAGCGTAAACCGCGCATCCCGGGTAGCGCCCATTAAACTCAAAAATGCCGTTCAGACGCGAGGGCGTATTGATGACAACAGATCGTAGCCAATCCAACCCACATATCAGCGTAATCATTCCTGCTTACAACGAAGCAGCTGCGATTACATCAACCGTGGAAAACATTGCCAACCAGCTTGCCACGTTGAGTCCGCATTGGGATATCGTCGTCATTGACGACGGTAGCCGTGACCAAACCGCCGACATTATCAAGGTGCTGCCTGCTTATTTGCGTACGACACTGATTCGTTTTTCACGCAATTTTGGCAAGGAGTACGCGATTAGCGCAGGGCTGGAATATGCCAGTGGCGATATCGTGATCTGCATGGATGCAGATGGCCAGCACTCCTCTGCCTTGATCAACGACATGCTGGACAAGTGGCGCGAGGGATATGACATGGTCTACGCCGTGCGCCAGGATCGCAAAGTTGAATCGCACTTCAAGCTATGGGGGTCACGCGTTTTTTACGGCATCATGACCCTAGGAGAGCGTATCAGCATTCCGCGTGATGCCGGTGATTTTCGCCTTATGAACCGCAATGTCGTGGATGCCTTGCGTAAACTACCTGAGCGTAACCGCTTCATGAAGGGCATGTACGCCTGGGTGGGTTACAAATCCATCGGCATTCCCTATACCCCGCTACCTCGCAGCCATGGCGTGAGCACTTTCTCCCGTCTCAAGCTCATGCAGCTGGCCTGGACAGGCATCACTAGTTTTTCCGTCATCCCATTACGCCTGGCTAGCGCCGTAGGTGGCCTGCTGGCATTGCTGGCTTTCGTCTACGGTATCTGGGTGATCCTGGAAAAAATGTTCTTCCATGAGTCCATCCCGGGCTGGCCTACCGTCGTTGCCAGCCTGATGTTCTTTTCCGGCGTACAACTCCTGTTTATTGGTATTCTCGGTGAATATATCGCGCGTATTTATGATGAAGTAAAGGGCCGCCCGACCTATATCGTTGCCGAAGTTGCCCCTCCCCAACCTGAGGAACAGTCACAGGCATGAGTGCGGCCTCACATGCACGCTCGGTATCCTGGTTTACCATCGTCGGAGCCGTGGCCGCCTTAGTCCATTATGTCAGCGCCATTTTTTTTGAAAGTTGCTTGCAAATAAGCCCCGGTAATGCCAACTTCTTTGCGTTCCTGTTAGCTTTTCCGGTGAGCTATATCGGGCATCACACCTTGTCCTTTGCCGGTAGTCGACAACTGCATAGACATGCTCTGCCCCGCTTTCTGCTGGTGGCTTGTATTGGTTTTATTGGCAATCAAGTCCTCTTGCTGAGCTTGTTGCAATTCACGCCATTACCATTCTGGCTTGCTCTAGCAATCGTCATGGTTATCGTGGCAGTATCGACCTATCTACTCAGCCGTTTCTGGGCCTTCAAACAAGGAGTTTAAGGTGGCCATTCCATTGATACTCAGTGCTGATGATTATGCTCAGTCAGTAGACATTGACCATGGCATTCTCAAGCTGATCCGCATGGGCCGCCTCACCGCGACTTCCTGCCTCAGCCTCAGTCCGCATTGGCGTGAGGCTGCAGCTGCGATTAGCCCAGATATCCGCCAACAGGCAGACATAGGCTTGCACCTGGATTTCACCCAATTCTCTTATCCGCTGAGACTCCCACACCCGCAGTTGGTAATCCGCAGCCTGCTCAGACAACTAAATCAGGAGCAAATACAAGCTTCTATCAGATTGCAATTGGATGCTTTTGAGAAAGAAATCGGTAGTCCGCCCGATTATATTGATGGCCATCAGCATGTACACCAGCTCCCGCAAATCCGGGATACCTTGCTGAGCGAACTGCAATCTCGCTATTCAGGCAAGCGACCATGGCTCAGGATTTCACACCCTGCTCATGATGGCATGAAGGGGCTTGTCATCTCGGCATTAGGCAGCCGCACGATGCGCAAGCTGGCATTAAAGCGCAGATTTTCTACCACGCGTACCTTGCTCGGGGTGTATGGCTTCAACAGCAATGCCGAGAGCTACCTTGAACAACTCAATCAATGGCTTGCAGTAGTTGCTAGTGGCAATGCAAAAGGTCAGCCATACGCACTCATGTGCCACCCTGGGCTAGTGAGTGCAGATCAGACAGACCCTATCGGCCAGGCCCGCCCAATTGAATATGAAGTATTAGCAAGTGATGCTTTTAACGAGAGCTTGGCTGCCTTGAATATCATTCCGGTAAAAGGCAGTGAGTTGTTCGCCAAGGCATAACAAAACAGGCCCCAAAGGGCCTGTGATTTTATTTATTGCGCCTTGCTGCTGCGGGGTGTGGTTGCAGCTGGCTTGGGTGGGGACTTATCTTGGCTTTTCTTTTCCAGGGCCTGTTTTTCTTCCGGGCTTAGCACCTTCATGATGCACTCTTCTGTGCCATAGCTGCCGCCGCTGTCATCGGGCTCGAAATACTCCTTGCGGAAGCTCCACCTGTCCTTGCCAACTTTCTTGATCGTGGCAAGGCCTGTACTATGATCGACGTTGTTTTTCTTGTCGCGAATATTGAAGCTAATCGCCATGCGATTGCCCACAACCACGGCTTGTCCATGGTAAACCGTGGAATTCACGGTTTCAGTTTCATAATAATAAGCACCAAACTTACCATGGCTACTGACGCGATTAAGGCGCAAGGCAACGACTAGGTCATAAGCGCCAATAGCGGAGTTTTCACCCTTGCACTCATAAAGTCCTGTGTAATTGACGCCGGTAAAGGCTGGTTTTGCTTGCGCCAAACTGGAAAAGGCCAGCATGGCAGAGACGATGATTACTTTTTTCATCCGAAGGGCTCTGAATTATTGTTGCAATAGCGGCCTATTGTAACGCGTATATATGTCATCTCTGCAAGCCTGCACAAATATTTCGCGGGATATCCAGCGAGATTGCCCTCTCTCAACACCCTGCATTTTTTGTATTTGCGGACGAGGTGATTTAATATAGCTGCGTCGCAAAACCATTGATCAAACAATACTCTCGCGACACTCAACAATACCAACAGACTCTCAAAATTCAACCATGCTAAAAACTGCGGCCTTGTGGCGTTACAGTATTTTCAATTTTCTACTCATTGCTTTCCTCGCGCATTGGTTCTGGCAACAAAACCAGCCAGTGGCGCTCACTGAACCCGAGCTGCCTGCGAATGGGAAGCTTAACTGTGTTTCCTACGCACCTTATTATGGCGAAGGCGAAACGCCCTTCATTGCGACAACCGTGGCGGAAAAATCCAGAGTGGAGCAGGATTTGCGCCTGCTTTCCAAGCGTTTTGATTGCGTTCGCACCTACTCGGTCAATCAAGGGCTGGATTATGTACCCGAGGTAGCCTCCAAGCTAGGAATGAAGGTCTTGCTTGGCGCATGGATAGGCTACACCAAGCTTGAGAACGACAAGGAGTTCGAGCGGGCGATTGAGCTGGCAAACCGCTATCCCGACACGGTCAAGGGGCTGATCATTGGCAATGAGGTACTGCTACGCAAAGAACAGACAGAAGAAGTCATGCTAGCCTACCTGCAAGAGGCGCAACAGCGTACTGAAGTGCCCGTCACCTATGCCGATGTATGGGAATTCTGGCTCAAGCACCCTCGCCTCGAACAAACTGTAGACTATATTACCGTGCATGTGCTGCCTTACTGGGAAGATGATCCGCAAAGCGTGGACAATGCCATCCAGCATGCAGAAAATGTCATGGATAAGCTGGGCCACACATTCACCAAGCCTTTGTTTATCGGTGAAACTGGTTGGCCTTCTGTCGGCAAGCACCGCAATGCCTCTGTGCCCAGCCTAGTCAATCAGGCATCCTACTTGCGCCAGTTTATCCAGGTTGCTCACAATAAAGGTTGGCACTACAACCTGATTGAAGCAATAGACCAACCCTGGAAGCGCGATCTTGAAGGTACGGTTGGTGGTTACTGGGGGCTGTACGATACCAAGCTGAATAGCAAGTTTGACTTCAAGGGTCCAGTGGCTGAACGCCAAGATGGCGTCAAACCGCTGATCTGGGGATTTGCAGGCCTGATCATTTTCATCATCCTCACCTTGGCACGTAAGGAAAACAGGTTGCCGGCTTTGCTGGCGACTGGCTCGCTGGGTGCCCTGACGGGTGCTACGGCTTATGTGCAGTGGGGATACCTGATTGCCGCTTGCCGCGATACAACGGAGTGGACTGTCTTGATCGGCATTAGCCTGGTTGGCATCATTGCCCTGCTCAATATCCCATCATTGATTACACGCGGCCAAAACAAGCTTACACACAGCCTACTGTTTATCCTCGTACTGGCAGGCATGATCACGAGCTTCCTCCTGATTCCCAAGATGAGCTTCATTCCGCGTGATGTTGAGCTACACCCCATGATTGTGCACGTCATTTACATGATGGATGGCCGTTATCGCAATTTCCCGCTGACATTGTATGCCCTGCCCGCATTGCAATATGCCATTGGTTTCAGCTTGCTGGGGCTACTGCATCGCACTACGTTCGGGCGCTATCGCAAACTCAATATAGTTGCCCTGGTGACGGCACTGATTTGCTTGATATTGGAACCGTTGAACACACATGCACTCTTATGGCTAGGCGTGATCATCTTGCTGGCCTATGCAAGTTGGCCACGCAAGGGAGCCAGGGTTTGAGGGGGCATCTGGCATCATCCGTGAAAAATAAAAGACAAGCATATGAAATTTATCAATAAATATAGCAAAGCCCTTTTTATTGCCTTGGCAGTCACACTGCTGCATTTTGGTATATGGGAAGTCATCAATCGCGCACTGCCATTGATTGATGCGCCCCCTATCGTCAATGGCTTTGCTTACAGTGGCTACCAGATTGGGCAAAGCCCACAGGAACGTAAATATCCCAGCACTGCTGAGATATTGAAAGACCTGGAGCTGATGAAGAAATATACCAACCGCATCCGTATCTACGGCGCCTTGGAAAACCCTGAAACCACCGCCTTGGCCGCCCGCCTTGGTCTTAAAGTCACCGCAGGCGCCTGGCTGGGGCCAGATCACGATGACAACAAGCGTGAACTGGATGCCCTGCTGGCCAGGACAGCGGTCTATCCCAATATTGAGCGCATTATCGTTGGTAACGAAGCGATCTTGCGCGGTGACCTTACAGCCGATGAAATGGTTGCCTATCTTGAGGAAGCCAAGCGCACAGCGCGCGTACCGGTGTCGACGGCAGAGCCTTGGCATGTCTGGCTACGCTACCCTCAATTGGTCAAGCATGTCGATTTCATCACCGTGCACTTGCTTCCCTATCATGAAGGCCTACCTGCCGAAAAGGCCGTAGATTACGCACTTGAGCGCTATCACGAGTTGCTGGACAAGTATCCACGCAAGAAGATCGTGATTGGCGAAATCGGCTGGCCAAGCAAAGGGCCAACCATTGATGCCTCGGTTGCATCCAACGTCAACCAGGCACGGTTTGTGCGCGAATTCCTGGCCAAAACCGCTCATGAGCCTTTCGACTACTACCTGATGGAAGCGATTGATCAGCCATGGAAGGTTAAGATCGAAGGTTGGGCTGGTGCATATTGGGGCATGTTTGATGCTGAGCGCCAGGAAAAGTACTCCCTGCACGGCGCAGTGCCCAAAGATCTACGCTGGGTTTCCAAAGCACTCTGGGGTTCGATTCTAGCCTTCCTGCCGATATTGTTCCTAGCAGTACGATTCCGTAGCTGGGGTACAGGCGCACAGGTCTCACTGGCGGTATTGCTGCAAGCCTGTATTACCGTCTTGGTTGTAACCTGGAACCTGCCGGGTGATTACTATTATTCATTGCGCGACATGATCATCCTTGTGGGGCTGATTCTTGCCCTGCTGATGACCACAGCCGTACTCATGACCTATGCCGTTGAGTTCAGCGAGGTCATGTTCAAGGGCTACTGGATTCGCGCCTACAAGCCTGCGGCACCAGTGCCACCGGAAAAAGAGGCTTTTGTATCTATTCATCTGGCTTGCTACAACGAACCGCCGGAAATGGTGATTGCCACCATAGAAAGCCTAGTAGAGCTTGACTACACCAATTACGAAGTGCTGGTGATTGACAACAACACCAAGGACGAAAGCAAGTGGAAGCCTGTAGAAGAATACATGGCCAAGTTGCCCGACAACTTCAAGTTCTACCACTTGCCACAATGGCCGGGCTTCAAAGCTGGGGCGCTTAATTTTGCCTTGCAGGAAACCGATCCCAGAGCAGAGGTCGTTGGTGTAGTAGACGCCGATTACGTCGTCACGCGCGACTGGCTGGCTGTGTTGATTCCTCACTTTTCGGATCAAGGCGTTGCGGTAGTGCAAGCACCACAGGCACACCGCGAATTTGAGAATAACTTCTTCCGTCGCATGAGTAATTGGGAGTTTGAAGGCTTCTTCCGTATCGGCATGCATCACCGCCATGAGCGCAATGCGCTCATACAGCACGGCACCATGACTTTGGTGCGTCGCAAAGCATTGGTTGATCTCGGCGGCTGGTCTGAGTGGTGTATCTGCGAAGATACCGAACTAGGCTTGCGCTTGCTCGAAGGCGGTTACGAGCTGCGTTATATTGACCGTGTCTTTGGACGCGGCCTTACTCCCGCCAACTTTGAAGCGCTGAAATCACAGCGCTTCCGTTGGGCATTTGGTGCGATGCAGATCCTCAAGCACCACTTGCCAAAATTGCTCGGCAAATCCACGCTCAGCTTCGGTCAACGCTACCACTTCCTGACTGGCTGGCTAAGCTGGCTGGGTGACGGCCTGCAATTGATCTTCACCATGAGTTCCATTGGCTGGACTTTGGCCATGCTTGCCTTCCCTAAATCATTCAGCCTGCCGGTTTCCATCATGCTGACACCGGTACTATGCTTCCTTGTGGTCAAGGGAGCATTAGGCCCCATTCTGTATCGCAAAACCATGAAAGACTGCAAATGGTCTGACATCCTGGGAGCATCGCTAGCAGGCCTTGGTCTTTCGCACACCATCGCACGCGGCATCATGATGGGCCTGATCCAGAAGCGTGGCGTATTCAAGACCACCAACAAGGGCAAGGCAGTCAAGGGTAGTATCTTCGGCCTGCTCACACCCATCCGCGAAGAAGTGCTGCTACTGTTGGCACTGATCGTTGCTGCTGGGGCCATGCTCTACTCCCGCGGCTTCAGCAACCTGGATGCACAGCTTTGGGTGACCATGCTGACCTTGCAATCCATGCCTTACTGGAGCACCCTGGCCTGCCAGATCATCGCGCAATTGCCTGATAGCAAGCCTGAACAAGCATAGCTTTTATTATTGCAGGCAAACAAAAACGGCGGTGAGATGTGTATCTCGCCGCCGTTTTTTTATAACTAATCCATCTTCAAGATAGCCGCCTCGCCCACCATCGCAACCAAGCCGGCCTCCAAGCCAGGGTCAGCGCAACCATCATGGCCGCAAAGCTGAGTTGTATGACTCCCAGCAAGGAGCCAAAACTGGCGCCATCTGTCACCCAGCTAGCCACCATACTCAGCAGCAACAAACCTGCACCCAGCAGGCGTGCTTGCTTGACTCGAGCAACTATCGACACAGTGACCGTTAATCTGTGTTTTTCCTGCGACAAGGCCAAACTGGCCCAGCCTAAATAGGCAGCAGCCAGCCCGATAGCATGTATCCACATGGTATTACTCATGTTTCCCAAGCCCCATGCTGGAGGGTGAAACTGGCGTAGTTTTCTTGCGCTGGCTAGTGCTATTGCGCTGCCCTAGCTTCCAAGCCGCATAAGCGGCCAGAGTAGCTCCGAGCAACAAAACAATATCCATGCCTGCCGTCGCATAGTCGTGCCCTGCCAGGATGTGCCATAACGGAGTAGTTGTTACTGCGTTGGAAACGACAGCGAATAATGCCAACAGGCTTATTAACCATGCCTGCTCACGCCATGCTGCACGGCTACGCAACCAGGCATGGGCAAAGGTGGCAAGCCAAGTTAAATAGAATACCCAGACTTCAAGTGCATCACGCTCATAGCCCAGCAGGGCTGCGTTTGCAGGCAGCCATCGATTGGCTAGCAAAAACATCAGCGTAGCGATGATGATGCCAGTGACACTGCCTATGGTCAGGCCGTGCACAATCGCTACGCCTTTCAAGCCTTGCTTGGCATGACGCACGCGACGCGCCTCCAGCCAGAACAAGAAACCAGTGGCAATCAATATGCATCCCGACAGGCCAGCCAGGAAATACAGCCAGCGCAATGGCCAATGATTGAATTGGATGAAGTGCATCCCCGCGATGTAGCGTTGAACTGTCAGTACGGGTTTGGCTTCGAATCGGCTCAAGACTTCGCCAGAAATCCCATCAAAATAAATGGTATCAAGATTCATGGTGACATCTTGTTCATAGGAACGGCGGATTTCGACATAGGCATGGGCATCCCCGGCATTACGCACACGCAGGAAATAAGGCTGTCCACCACCCCACAGCTGCCTCGCTTGCGCCAACATGGCATCCAGCGATGCTAGCTGACCAGGTTCACCTGCTGGCTTGATATCGTAGCGCCCGGTCATTTCAACCTCATAAGCCGCTTCATCACCCGCATAAACCAGCTTATTGGTATTGGGAAAATACGTGGCAGCAAAAATGATCAGGCCAGACAACGTGATCACGAAATGAAAAGGCAAGGCCAGCACACCGCTCAGGTTGTGCAAATCCAGCGCTGAGCGCTGCATCGCCTTTTGCGGGCGAAAAGTGAAGAAATCCGTGAATATCTTTTTGTGAATAATCACGCCTGAAACCAGCAGCACCAACATACCCATCGCGGCAAGACCAACTATCCAGTACCCCAGCTTCAGCCATTGAATATGCAAGCGAAAATGAAATGGAAAGAAAAACCCGGTGGCGCCCAACGTATAGCGCTCGTCCGTGATTTCACCATTATGTGGGTTGATATAACGGCGGACATTATCACCCTGCTCAGTGCGATAACGTAACGTAAACACTGGGGCACGCTCACTAGGCAGGGTAACGCCCCACTGATTACCAGACAACTTGCTTGCCTCAATCAGAGGCAAGACTACTTTATCTAGCGACACCGGGGCATCAGGCATACTTACCCGCGTTGCAGGCATCATCCAGCGGTCAATTTCCTTGTCAAACACAGACAAGGTCCCCATCCAGAAGATCGCAAACAACACACTACCCAACACAACGCCTGCCCAGGTGTGCAACAGCGCCATGGATTTACGCAAAGAGGGTTCCATCAGCAATGATCAACAATACAAACAGTGGTCATCTACTGAACTGGTCAGCCAGCAGATAAAGTAAACAGGGAAACAGGCACAACATCATAAAGATGCGCAGCAAACGGCGCTCGGCAAATGCCCATAGAAGAATAACGAGGTAAATCAGGAAAGCCAACAATGCACTGGCAACGACGGCTTCGCTACGAAGCATGCCAAGCTTAGCTAAGCCCAGGGCCAGAAACTGCACCACGAGCGCAGTCAGGTAATATCCGCCAATCACGGTAGTAGTAATATGAAAAAAGATCGCTAGCCAGGATGTTGGTTTATGTTTCTTATCCTGCTGCGCTGAGTTCACTGTCATGAAGAATAGCTACATTCAAAGAGATGGGCGTGATTATATTAGACTATGTATGACCAATGCCAGGCTATCCCAATTGTGATAGCCTGGAGTCATTACCTAGAAATCAATTGTGGCTGAAAGCAATAGCGTTCTTGGTGTTGAAATGGTCAAGCCACTTGCACCAGATGGTGCAGCAGCAGATGCCCAATAACTTCTGTCAAACAAATTCTCCACCGATGCACGTAAAGTCACAGGCCAATGGTATTGATGAATGGCATACCTTGCGCCGATATCAAATCTGACCCAACTTGGTATTTTCTGAGTATTAGCCACATCCATATATTGCGAGCTGCTGTAAAGGGTGCGAGCAGTCAGTGTTAATCCCTCAACTGCTGGAGCATCCCACTCTACACCGAAGTTAAAATTGCTACGCGACGTACCCGGTGCTTTAGCACCATCATTGGTGCCATTTTGGGTACTGGTCAGCTTACTATCGAGCAACATGATGCCTCCCAATGTACGCAAACCTGCCACTGGCTCACCAAACACATTCCATTCGATACCTACATTGCGTTGCTCACCATTCAACGCAAATATACGATTCTCGGCAAAAGCACTAGGTTGCTCAATGCGGAATAAACTCAGAGTACTACCATAATGCCCCCAATCCATCTTTACTCCGGCTTCAAGCTGCTTGGATTTTATTGGAGGTAATACTTGCCCCGCGTTATCTACAGTGCCATTGGTCGGTGCGGTCTGTCCTTGAGAGAGACTCTCAATATAATTTCCATATAAAGAAACATGCTGATTTAACTTTAAAACAACAGCAGTAGCAGGCGTCAACGCCTGCTTATCGTAGTGACTGATACGAGTGGAGCTATCAAAAGTATCCACTTGTACCTGTTGTGAGCGTGCACCAATGATGAGTTGCAGTCGATCATTCATCATGGATAAAGTATCCGTCAAGGCTATGCTGTTCAACTCCACTAATCCGGCTTTCGGAATATGCTGGGATAATCCATGGGTATTCGGGCGTGCAAGAGTTGGAGGTTGATAGATATTGGAAATGCTATTAGAAAAATAATAGAAAGCACCACCATGATCCAGGCGGAACTTACTGCCAGCCAAATTCACAGCATGCTGCACATCTCCAGTAGCAAACTTGGTACGCAACCCCGCCTCAGCAGTAAACACATCTTCGTAGCGCAAATAGACAAATGGTGATGCAGTAAAATTACCAGCATTATTACTGACTCTGGGATTCACTCGCAAAAAGTCAGAATCAGCCCGTTTACCACCAATAGCAGCATATACACTCCAGTTGGGATTAAAGTCATACTCCGCACGAATGGCCGCATATGTATCTCGAGTATTGGTATACGTCCAAGCCGGAGCAAAATTTTTCCCGATCCGTTTTGCATCAGGCACTGCAACACCTGCAGCCAAAGTGACTTTTTCTGGTGGTGCATCAACATTGCGTTCTTGATGTCCCATATCCAACGATAACTTCAAATCATTACCACGGTAATCAAGCGCAACTGATCCAATACTCTGCTCAGTTGATTGGTGATCAAATGCAGTTTCACCGGGCGAGCGGTATGCCGCATTAACTCGGATACCCACACTATTATCCGGACCGAAGCGGCGCCCCACATCGACATGCGCACCCCACTGCGCCTTACTGGCATAGGTCGTCGTCAATTGAGTGATTGGAACATCCTGCGCACGTTTAGTCACAACATTAATCGCACCTCCGACAGCACCATTTGGCGCCATTCCATTTAATAAAGCACTGGTGCCCTTGAGAACCTCTACACGCTCTATCGTTTCCACTGCTACAGCATAATTGGATAGCAAGCCATATAAGCCATTCAAGGCTATATCACCATTGCTTACTGTAAACCCACGAATGGAAAACTGATCAAAACGCCCGCCCCTTGGATTGGCACTACGCACCGAAGCATCATTTGCCACCACATCTGCAATCGTTGTGGCTTGCTGATTCTGTATCAGTTCCCTCGTGTAACTCGTGATGCTAAATGGAGTGTCTTGGTAGGCTAGATTACCCAATAAGCCCACACGCCCCCCTGTGGCAACTTGGCCACCACGATAGGCTGATGGCAAATCCTCCAGGGATTCACTCTGCTTTGCAGCACGAACTTTAACCTCTGGCAGGCTGCCGCCATGCTGCAATGGTGTAGTGGAAATCCTCCGCAACCCCCAGCTACCGTTGTCGCGCGCAATTTGATCAAGGCCCGTGCCCTGCAATAGCTTGCTGAGTGCCTGTTTAGCAGTGTAGTTGCCTTGCAAGCCGCTACTTTGCTTACCCACCACCAGCTCTGGCTCGAATGAAATCAGGATGCCTGCCTGTTGGGCGAACTCAGCCAAAGCATCTTCCAGAGAGCCTGCGGCAATGCGATATTGCTGTTGCTCTGCCACAATTTCCTGAGCATGGGAAAGTGGCAAAAAGCTGCCCCCTAGCGATAGTGCTACTAAAGCATGGCATACAGCCTGCCGGATGCTATTCCTGGTTGAAAGTGGCTGGGAAGATTGTCCCTGCACTTGGTATGTCATGATAGTTTCCTCAATCAAAATGAAGTGGTTCAACTGACATACCGAAGCAGGAATAAAAAACTACAGTCCGCTGCAAAAAATATTGAGCAATATGGTGGCGACTGATAATTAACGTACGCGATCAAGTTGGGTCCGGTAGAACCAAGAGCGCTTGATCTCCAAACCTAGCGTATCTGCCACGGCATCTAGCGCTTTGTCGATATCATGAACGGGGAATACACCGGAAATACGCAACTCGGCCACCTCTGCGCCGCATCGTATCGTGCCATGGCGATAACGTTCCAACTCTTGCAGCAATGAGATCAACTTCATATTGCGCGACACGATAACGCCATTCAGCCAGGCTAGGCTATCACGGCTGGCTTCCAGCAAAGGGCCAAGCTGTTGCCGACTAAAAACCAATGAATATCCGGCCTGTACGATACGCTTCATCCCCGCTGCCACCACCTCAACCGCTCCATCAAAGACACTGACCAGTATGCCATTCTCATGGTCACGCACCAGGAAGCGAGTTCCTAATGCCCGTATCTGACCATGGCTGGTTTCGACAATAAAATTGCGCTGGGCAAATGCCTGCTGATGGCCCGTGGTCAAGAGGATTTCACCTTGATAGAAGCGTAATAGTCGCACGCTGGCATCATAATCAACATCCAAAGCGCTGGCAGTATTGAGGTGAATGTCGGTGGCATCCATCAATGCCACATGCCTGCTTTCACCAACAGCGGTTGTGTAATCCGCCAACATCGGGCGCCATGGCACCTTCTGGTACCCTAAGCCCAATAACCCTGCGCTACCTCCTACCAACACTGCCAATTTGAGCACCTGCCTACGTTGCAGCATGTTATTCATGCGCTGGCTCATACGCCTTTCGTCATGCAAGGTAGCTCTAGCCAGTGGAGCAGGGATTTGCCTTACCTGCTGATCAAGTTGTCCCAAACGATCCCAGGCAAGCTGGTGTAGTGGGTGCGCCTCTTGCCAGCGCTCGCAAGCCTCATAATCTTCGGGGCTAGCGTGACCAGATTGCAAGATCACCATCCAGCGGATGGCTTCCTCAATCACCTGTGGAGAAGGAGCAGCTTGCATCAATCAAGCGGGGAAAGCAGCGGCGTAACAAGCACCATATGCCCGTATCATGTATTGCTGCACTGAGCTGACAGAGACATCCAGCTGCTGTGCAATTTCGCCATAGTTCAGGCCATCAATACGAGATAGTAAGAAAGCCTGACGCACCTTACTAGGCAACTGGGCCAGCATTCTATCAACCGCCACCACAGCCTCCATCGCCAGGGCTTGCGCTTCTGGCGATGGCACAACGGCCTCTGGCAATTGACTCAGGGCCTCTTGAAATGCCTGCTCTAATGCTGATTTGCGGAAATAATCAATCACCAACCCCTTGGCCACTACGGTCAGCAAGGCCTTGGCTTCATCAATATAGAGCCGTTCACGCGCGGTCAGGAGGCGGGTGAAGGTATCCTGAGCCAAGTCAGCCGCATGATGCGGGCAGCCAAGATGGCGATACAGCCACTGCACTAACCAGCGATGATGCTCCGTATAGAGCTGGCTGATGGCGCACAGACTCAAGGCCTGCGGATTTTTCATAGATGGGATAGTTAAAAAATGCGAATTATTATTATTCTAAGGTAGTTTCTATTTGTAAGATAGAGTGAACGCTATCTTGGACGAAGGTGTATTACGATCAATAATTAACTAAATGCGCCGCCCCAATAATGCCTGCCTGATCACTGCTATTGGATACCCGTACATCAATTTTGTCACGCAGTACGGGAATAGAGTCATCATGCAACTGTTGGAACAGTGTCGGCGAAAAATATGGCCATGCCTGGCTCATTCCGCCCCCGATCAACACTACCTCGGGGTCAAGTATTTTTGCCAGGTGGGCAATAGCCAAGCCAAGATGCCGACCTGCAAGCGCATAGGCATCAAGCGCCGCACTATCTCCTTGTGCTGCTCGCTCTGCAATATCTTGCGCAGAAAGGCTTTCCCCTGTCACCTGGTGGTAGCTCAGGGAAACACCAGGAGCTGAAGCATATTGCTCCAGGCACCCATGATTACCGCAACCACAGAGGCGCCCCTTGGGCTCAGTAATCAAGTGACCGACTTCCATGGCAATACCATGCTCGCCAGGATAAGGTTTTGCGGCATGAATAAACCCGCCACCAACCCCTGTCCCCAGGCCAATATAGACCATACTGCGCGGAGCCTGTGGCAATAGCAGGAATTCCCCAAACGCCGCCACCAGAGCATCATTCTCCATGACGACCGGCAACCCGATCAATCGCGAAAGCTCCCCTGCAATATCGACATGGCGCAAGCCTGGCAAATTGGGAGATTGCACGACATGCCCAGCCACTGGGTCAATAAAGCCGGGAAAACCAATGCCGATACCATTCACGTCAGGATACTGTTTCATTGCCTGCTGCAATGCCGACAAACTGATCCTGAGAATTTCCTGCAACGCAATCGCCGAGGCATGCTGCTTGCAAATGGATGAAAAATCAGCAGGAAATCTTTGTTCATGAATGACTTTTTTATCTTGCACCACCCCTACCCTGAGATTGGTGCCACCAATATCCACGCCTATGTTTAACTTTGCCATAAAGCCTTAGTCACATATTAACTATTAGATTCAGAGTAAATAACAATTAGTTGTTTTTAATAAATTTTAATTTCACGCTTATACCATCAATTAACTGCTCATGATGCCATTCCAACACGATCGTCACAGCTTGCATGATTTTTTCAAACCCGGCTTCAGATTGAGAAACGGAAAAATGTGGATAGCTGAAATAATTCGCCGGAGCATTAGTTTGCAGGTGCAAGGTACCACCCAACACATCGTCATCCAGAAATAACTCCTGCCAGTCATCTTGACTCAACGCTTGGCCAAAGCCACCCAAAATTTCCTGCCCCTGGCGGAAACGTCCGGCAGGGCCATCACAACTAGGCATGGCAAGATTGATCTCAACACGCAGTCTGCCTGAAACCTGCATACCCTCTTGTAATTGATAGCGGACTTGCAATGTCTCTTGTTCAAGCTTGTATTGCTTGTACAAAATGGGAGCAGAGCCATCAGGCAAATGTCCGACAAAGCGAATGGCTTCTGCATTTTCTCGCTGGTATCGCAGCGGAATATTAGCGCCTTGATCCAGCCAACTATCATGGAACAAGGCCTTGCGGTAAAGATCGATTTCAAGATCACCAGGCAGGATTTCATGCTTGGAACCCATTTGCTCATGAGGATTGGCAATCCCCTCACCTGGCTGGTGATGTTCTGGCGCAGCGTGAATCTTGCGATGGTAATGCTCCGCCTGCCGCGTCAGCGTATCACCAAAATTATGATGCAATGTATAGCTATCAAGCTCAACGATCGCAGCGGCATCATCTAGCTTTATCACTGCTTGCACTATCCCGTTCTGGATCAACAGTTCATCGTATCCATCAATATCGATGTCTACGATCTCTGTTGCCGCACGCTTATCCACTTGGTCAAGCAAACCCTCCAGCCTGATGATGGCATGGTAGACGGCACGACGTAAGTGAGGCAGGTAAAGGCCGCCAAACAAGCCGTGCCAGTAGGCATCATTAGCCTGGGCCTCATACAGCAGCTTCAGCATCTCGACACTGTGTTGGCTGGGCTTCAGGCTGTGATAACGCTTGGATAAGCCCAACATGCGCTTATGCATCCAGTTGGACTCTGGATAGCGCATAAGAAAATTGCGCCAGATGCCGCCACGCACGAATGGCTTGGTCACTTCATATCGTTGGTGCTCCCGCTCTTGGGCAACCAAGTCCGCATAATGGTGGGCAGCAGGCACCGGCAATGTCCACTCATTCATCTCGATATAAGAGGTAGTGGGCAAATAGACAATGCCTTTTGTCCGCGCACGCTGGTGGTAGTCGGCATAGCGCATAGGTTTGATCACATCTGAATGCAGCACGCCCTCTATGAATTGGCGCAACCAGCCACGTTCATATACCCACTGATAAGTCTCAGGCCAGATACCGAATTTCTCGATATCGTCAAAGTACACCGCAGCCGCCTGGCCATCTTCGCTTGCCAAGCTTTCAAGATAAGCCACCACCTCATCCGCAGGTGAGAAGGGCAAGCGGTAACGCAATGCCTCGGAGATAGGGAACAAGTCGATATGACGGCCATCTTCCTCTGTCGTATAAAAACCATTCAATACACCAGCCTCTTTGCCTGCACACATGAAGTGGTAATCATCAACCGTCACATATTCAATGCCTCCCTCTGCCAGGGCAGGCACCACGCTTGACTCCCAGACACGCTCCGTCAACCATGCGCCTTGCGGCGCTTGCCCCAGTTCGCTCTTGAGAAAGCGTGAAAGAACATTGATCTGCCCTACTCTATCCTGAACCGGAATAGAGGCCAGCACAGGCTCAGTGAAACCAGCACCAAAGAGCTCAGCCTGCCCGCGCTCCACCATTTCTCGCAACAAGACCATATCTTCAGGGAAATGTTCCAGCATGTATTCCAGCAACCAGCCACTGATGTGGATAGCAAAATGAAACGCCGGATACTCATGCAACACCCTGATAAACGGTCCATAGCAGCGGGCATGCGCATCTTCTAACACGCTTTCGAAATTACCCACTGGCTGGTGGGCATGCACACCAAGTAGCAATGCAATGGTTCTAGCCAATTCCTGCTCCTGTTTGATGAGATTAAGTGGGTGATTCCGCAGCCTGGCCGCGGCGCATGGTGCCGGCATTGGCGGCTGTAGAGTCAATTGCACCACTACTGATTGCCAAGCCTAAGTTACTTGGGGCCGGATGCTTGAGGAGTCTGTAAAGATTGGCAAGGTTTTGACGGAACAATTGATCAAAACTGCTCACGCTCAAGGCCGAGTTGTAATCTCCCAGCCACCAAAACCAATCAGAACCTTCGCAAATCGCCAATTGCCTGCTGGCTGCCTGGGTTTCCTTCTCCGTCAACAACCCTTGCTGAGTAACACTATCAAATACCTCCTTGGCCGCACAAAGCAAATCCCAGCCCCGGTTTTTATCGGCACTACCGATCCAGGTGCTAAAGCTGCCATATACCCAACTACCTGCAGCCACAGCTGGCAACTCACTCAGTGGCAAGCTGCCATTCAGGGAGCGCTCAGCCAGCTCGCTAGGCGTCAACATGACAATATGCTCATGCTGGCTCAATGCGGCATAAAGCTGGCTAAGGAAGTAATAGCCGTTGTAAGGATAATATTCCCAAGCATTTTCACCATCGAGAATCACGCTGACCACAGGAGATTGCTCGCCGTTACTCTGGGCATAGATAGCTTCCAGGCTGCCGATAAAGTCGGCGACAGCATTATCCGCATGCTGGTTGGCATACTCGAACCCAATTTTGTCCGACAAGTGATCATCACGGAAAAAGCAAAGAATCTCATGCTCAGCATTACCCACCCGATAAGGCTTGTAGAGATATTCGTGTCGCGGCGGCAGCTCACTGCGATCAAATGATTTATACAAACTATTCGCCAACACGCCTTCACCCGTTGCCGTCCAGCTCACACCATGTTCAGCCAGCAGCAACAAGGCATCGTGTGACACTGCACCTTCCGCTGGCCACATGCCATTGGCTGGCTTGCCGAAGCGGCGCTGGTGCGAAACCTGCGCTTCTTCGATATGCAGGCGTGCGCGCTGCTTGCCGTGCGGATAATGCTGATAATGCGGCAATGGCGCATAGGGCATGGCATCGCGCGTAGATCGAAAATCCAGCAACAAAGGCAGGATGGGATGGTAATGCGGCGTTGTGGAAATCTCGATCTGCCCTGCAGATTCCAGCGCCCGATAACGGGGAATCAGGTCGCGCATCAGTGTGGCAATCAACTTGAACAAGGTTTGCCTATCTTCTGGCGTGAACTGGCTCCCCTTATTCATGAGTGCCTGCACTTCGGGGCTATTACGCCGCACACTTTCGCCGGTCCAGGCCAGGTGATACCAGACCAGCAAATCAGCCATGTATTGGCCTGAAAGATAATTGAACATGCTCTTGCCGTGCGGCTCGAGCTTGACGTACATATTGTAGAGGCACTGGTAATGCTCGAAGGGTGCGAGCATTTTTTCATGATGCCCCTTGAAGCAGCTATGCAGGATCAGGCAACGCTCATCCTGGGTCAGCGACTTCATCTCATCCTTGGCAAGCAGGGCTAGCAAAGGGTCACGGATATTGCCACTGTCAAACTGCTCGACGTAATCCTCCAGTTGATCCAGTAGCACTGGCACAAAGTTGAAGCTGACCCGCGCACCTGGATTGCTTTCCAGATGATAGGCCATATCCGTGTAATCCTTGATGGCATGCAGATACGTCCAGGGCAGCACATATTCACCGCTGGTAATGTCGCGGTAATCCGGCTGGTGCATGTGCCAATACAGATTAAGGTACAGCTTTGGAAGCGATGCAGTCATATCACCCTTTACTTGTTGTTACTCGTAAATAAAGTCTTGATCATGCTGCCCGATCTGCGCCGGGTTTAAAGGTCAACGAAAATGGTGCAGGCTTTGCCCCAACATATCGGGCGTGACCAACACTACGCCCTCCTCCGTGACGTGAAAACGCTTACGGTCCAGCTCCAGGTTCATGCCGATTTCCATGCCATCGGGGATACGTGCACCGTTATCTACCACCACGCGCCGTAATGTCACATGGCGCCCCACATCGACCTTGGGCAAGATTACCGAATGTTCGATGCTGCTGTAGCTATTTACCCTGACATCCGAAAACAGCACAGAGTTTCTGATGCTCGCGCCACTCACGATGCAACCACCTGAAATTAGCGAGTCTGTCGCCTGCCCACGGCGCTCTTCATTATCAAAAACGAACTTGGCAGGCGGCAATTGCTCCTGATAAGTCCAAATCGGCCATTGCCGGTCATAAAGGTTGAGCTCAGGGACGACCTTGGTCAGCTCCATGTTTGCTTCCCAATAAGCATCTACCGTACCAACATCGCGCCAGTAATAGTTACCATCCGCTGCACCGACGCAGCTATCCGTGAATCGATGGGCAAACACACGGTATTTCTTGATCAGGTAAGGAATGATGTCATGACCAAAATCATGGGATGACTTTGGATCGTCAGCATCACGGATTAATTGCTCGTAGAGGAAAGCAGCATTGAATACATAAATACCCATGCTGGCCAAGGCATGTTCTGGATCATCAGGCAAACCGTCAGGATTGGCAGGCTTTTCCTTGAAATCCACGACCCTGTCATGTTCATCTACCCCCATGACACCAAAGGCGCTAGCCTCCTTCAGGGGCACATTGATGCAGGCCACTGTCATATCTGCCTTGTTGCGCACGTGGGCCGCCAACATCTGACCGTAATCCATCTTGTAAATATGATCGCCAGCAAGGATCAGAACGAATTCCGCACTGGTCTGGCGCAAGATGTCCAGGTTCTGGAATACCGCATCAGCCGTACCTTTATACCACTCCTCCTGAATGCGCTGCTGGGCTGGCAATAGCTCGACAAATTCGTTGAACTCGCCACGCAAGAAACCCCAGCCGCGCTGGATATGCTGGATCAGTGTATGCGCCTTGTACTGCGTCACCACGCCAATGCGTCGAATGCCGGAATTGATGCAGTTGGACAAAGGAAAATCAATGATGCGGAACTTGCCGCCAAATGGTACGGCTGGTTTGGCGGTCCAGTTAGTCAGATCCCTGAGACGGCTGCCTTTACCGCCAGCGAGGATGAGCGCGACCGTGTTCTTGGTCAAAGTGCTCACAAAACGAGAAGAACTCAATTCATGCTGCTGCATTTTTGCCCCTCCTGATTTATAGTTTGGACATACGTTGTAACAACAGGGTGCGAACCGGGCCTATTCGCATTGATCTATTTCAGCTTCTGTAGAACCATTATAGGCACGAAGCCTCTTACTAAGCTATAGGCAAATGACTGGAAAAGCGCTTCCCAGCTAGCGCTTAGGAAACTTACCATCTCTGCAGAGTACTGGAATCCCATGTTGACCAAAACCAAGCAAGACCCTCAGCTTAGCCACATACTCAATGCGCGGCACCATGATCCATTTGCCTATCTTGGACTGCATCAAGTCCAGAACCAGTATGTCCTGCGCGTATTCCAGCCATTTGCAGAAAAAATATGGCTACAAACTACATCAGGCTGGGAACCGCTAAAGCTTAGCCATGATGCCGGGCTGTTTGAATGGAAAGGCAGCACTCCACCGCATGTGCCTTGCCGCATCAAGCTAGAGAAGCAAGGACACCAATGGGAAACGCATGACCCCTATTCATTCTGGACTGCCTTGTCACCAGATGAGTTATACCTGTTCGGCGAAGGCCGCCTGAAACAGGCTTACCGTACCTTTGGCGCACACTTGTGTGAGCAACAAGGTGTCAATGGCGTGAGGTTCGTGGTCTGGGCACCAAGTGCAGAACGCGTCAGCGTCATCGGCAACTTCAACCACTGGGATGGCCGTATCCACCAGATGCGTGTCCATGGCAGCAGCGGCGTCTGGGAACTCTTCATTCCCGAGCTTACCACCAGCGACCTCTATAAATTCGAGATACGCAATCGCCATAGCGGGCAGGTGTTGACCAAGACTGACCCTTACGGTTTCAGCTTTGAAGCACGCCCAGGCACAGCAGCAAAAATCACTGACAATGGCCACCACACCTGGCAGGATGCAAAGTGGCTACAGCAGCGTGCGCAGGCCGATTGGTTGCATGCGCCTTTCAACTGCTATGAAGTTCATCTTGGCTCATGGCGTCGCAATAATGCGGGCGGATTCCTGAGCTACCGCGAGCTTGCCCATGAATTGGTGCCTTATGCTCAGGAAATGGGCTATACGCACATTGAGCTATTGCCAGTTTCCGAGCACCCACTCAACGAATCATGGGGTTATCAAACGACGGGGTATTTTGCCGCGACCAATCGCTTTGGGAGCCCAGATGACCTGCGTTACTTCATCGACCACTGCCATCAGGCAGGGATAAGCGTCATCCTAGACTGGGTTCCTGGACATTTCCCCAAAGATGATTGGGCCTTGGCACGTTTTGATGGCTCAGCTTTGTTTGAACATGAAGATCCACGGTTAGGTGAACATCAGGATTGGGGCACCTACATCTTCAACTATGGTCGCAATGAGGTACGTAATTTCTTGCTGGCGAGCGCTCATTACTGGCTCTCAGAGTTCCACATTGACGGCCTACGCGTGGATGCCGTCGCCTCCATGCTTTACCTCGACTATTCGCGCAAGCCTGGCGAATGGCTGCCTAATCGACATGGCGGGCGTGAAAACCTGGAGGCCATCGATTTCCTCAAACAGCTCAACATCATGGTACATGAGGATTTCCCAGGAGCCCTGACGATTGCCGAAGAATCCACCTCCTGGCCTATGATTTCACGTCCGGTCTATCTTGGGGGGCTGGGATTTTCCATGAAGTGGAATATGGGCTGGATGAACGATACGCTGGCTTACATCGCGCATGATCCCATTCACCGCCGCTACTATCACGACAAACTCACCTTTGGCCAGCTGTATGCCTATAGCGAGAACTTTGTCTTGCCGTTCTCGCATGATGAAGTTGTACATGGCAAGCGATCTCTGCTGGATAAAATGCCTGGCGATGCGTGGCAGAAGTTTGCCAACTTGCGCCTGCTCATGACTTACCAAATGACCATGTCCGGCAAAAAGCTCAATTTCATGGGCAATGAACTGGCACAAGGGCGAGAATGGAACGTCAACAGCAGCCTGGATTGGCCACTGCTAGACCTGCACTGGCACCAAGGTGTGCAACACTTGAACCGGGATTTATCCCACCTCTATCGCCAATTGCCTGCACTGCATGAGCTCGACTTTGATCCTCAGGGCTTTGAATGGATAGATTGCAATGACAGCGATCAATCCATCCTCACCTATTTGCGTCGCGGCAGGGATGGCAGCATCGTGCTGGTGCTACTCAACTTTACCCCGGTATTGCGAAGCGGGTACCGGATTGGCGTACCTTACGCCGGGCATTATCAGGAAATCTTCAATAGCGATGCGGGATATTATGGCGGTAGCAACCAAGGCAACGGCAATGGCTTGCAAACGGAGCCACAAGCCTGGATGGATCACCAGCAATCGTTATTGGTCACACTCCCGCCTCTAGGAGGCATCATCATTCAGCCGACGTAAGCTTGATGCCATCGACACACCTCATCGATTAGCCATTAGCAGTGATAAAAAGGTAATGGAATTGATTTAGCCACGCTAAATATCTCGCTTGGCTATCCCCGTAGATCGGGCTGAAGTGATATATTCACGCATTGCCATTTACCTCCCTTCCCCCCCGATGAGTGAGCTCAGAGCCCTGGCCAGGCGATATGTTTATTCAAGCTTCTTTATGCTGCTTGTTGGCTATATTTTTCCGATCATTGCCTTCTTGATGACGGATATTCTTGATGATCCCTATGTATTCTTCATTGCATTGGGCTTCATGGTGCTATGCACTGCCATCGCCATGTGCCTAAACTTCATCACCGATCGCTACATCTTTGATATCAAGACTGTGAAAAAAGAAGATGGGAGCCAGTTTAGGCAGCGCTTTCTGCAACGCCATCACCACCTGCTACGCCTGCACCAGGCAGTGGATTGCCTGAGCATCCTGAATTTACTGCTCAGCCCGGTCATGTTCTATTACGTGTCATATCTTCATGGTGCTCATATCGTTAGTATCGGGTAAATAGACGCCAGCAAGAGTAAAGCGGTGACCACGTTGAAAATACGCATTCTCAGCGGATCATTGAGCAGCTTGCGCAACATCACACCACACCCAGCCCAAGCCCCCACACAAGGTGCGCCCACCAAGGTAAACACTGCGCTTAATATCGCTACATCCAGCATGCTTGAGGGATGTGGCAGATAGGCTGCCAGTGCAGCCAACGCCATTACCCACGCCTTGGGGTTGACCCATTGGAATGCCGCCGCTTGCAAAAAGCTGAATGGCTTTCCTAATGTTTCCACTTCGCCTCGCTGACCGTGAATGGGGGCTTTTGCAATATTGAATGCCAACCAGCATAGATAAGCGGCACCGACATACTTCATTACTATCTGCACAAAAGGATAGTGCGCAAACAAACCTTGGGCTCCCATCCCAACGACAAACAGCATCACAAAAAATCCACTACTGATGCCCAGCAAGTGAGGCATTGATCGTCGCCATCCATAGTTGAGCCCGGATGACATCATCATCAAGTTATTCGGCCCTGGGGTGATGGATGACACAAAGGAAAACATGACCAAGCCCAAAAGCAGCTCTACCGAAAAATGAGACATCAAAAATTCACCTAGCCTAGATAACTGTTGTATTTATACCAACACCGTTGTGTTTTACACAAAAAAACCTCATCGCCCGTTACTCCTTTAACACTGATTAACGACATTATTAAGTAGCATGAAGGAATATTTGATGACATTGATTCCACTGAAGCCATTTATGCCCTATCGCAAACTACCCGCTACGCCTGAACTCGACTTCGATAGCCTTTGGAACCATACCGCGGATTGGTTCGAGACGCCTAATCAACACCGCCAGGGATGGAGTGGCGTCAGCCGTATTATGTTCAAGACTGTGGATGAGAGCAGGCCGTTGTATGCGTTTCTCAAGCGCCAGCACAACTTCATGCGCAAAACGTGGCGCCACCCATGGAGCGGCATTTCGACATTTAATTGCGAATACCAGAATCTACTGCAACTTTCCAAACGCGGAGTTCCTGTCCCGGCACCACTTTTCTTCTCGGAAAAGAAAGAGGGTGATGATGTCAATGCCGTGCTACTGACCGCCGAATTGGTTGGCTTTACCCCATTGGATCAACTCGCTCCGAGCATTTTCAAGCCAGGAGTCAGTGTCTCAAGACAACGTAAACTCACTGCCTCGGTTGCCGCAACCATCATGAAACTGCATCATGCGCGCTTTCAGCATCGTGCACTTTACCCCAAGCATATTTTCGTCAGGGAAATGCCAGATGGTCATTTCGAAAGCGTCCTGATTGACCTGGAAAAAGCACGTATCAGGCTACTTCCTGTACTACGCACTCTACAAGACTTGGCTACACTTAACCGAGATCTCATACACCTGAGCCGCACTACCCGGCTCTATTTTCTCAAGCAGTATTATGGTGCAAGCAAGCTAAGCTCTCCGATGAAGTGGATAGCGAAGCATATCCATGCTCGCTCTGAACGCAAGAAAAAAGCTTAATCCTCATCCTGGCAGCACTTCAACAAGCTACGGCACATCAACATGAGATAGCGCCTCAGGAGTTTTATGAGTAAAATGCGCACATCTTTTAGGGAGTAGCCTGCTTCTTTCCGAAGCGCCCGTATCAACATAATCGACGTTTGTCGTGGTGCGGGTAGCCATTCTGGTTGGCGAGACTAATGGAGGCTAGTACGTTCAGGTTGGGCGTCCTAGTCACCATTTGACTGTGCCCAACCTCACGTACTGAATCCATGAATACTATTTCTATCTTGTTTTTGGCATTGGCCATGTCGGCCGATGCTTTTGCTGCGGCTATTGGCAAAGGTGCCATGCTGCAACGCCCCAGGTTGCTGGAAGCCTTGCGCACCGGTTTGATTTTCGGTGTCATTGAGGCTATCACCCCACTGGTGGGCTGGAGCCTGGGCCGGGTTGCGGCTGATTATGTGACAGCCTGGGATCACTGGATTGCCTTCAGCATACTTTCCATATTGGGCTTGCGCATGATCTGGCTGGGCTTACGACCAGATGAAGAGGCTGTGGAAAAACCTCAAAGCCATTCATTTATCCTGCTAGCTGCCACTGCGCTGGGCACCAGTATTGACGCCATGAGCGTTGGTGCCAGCCTGGCATTTCTTGACGTTGATATTATTCCAGTAGCGTTCGCCATTGGCCTGGTGACTTGCCTGATGGTAAGTATCGGCGTCATGCTGGGACGTATGCTGGGCGCGGCCTCCAAACATACCGTAGAAATCATAGGCGGTCTGATCTTGGTTGGTATTGGCAGCCTGATCTTATACAAACATTTGTCTGGTGCTGGCTAAGCTTTTTTGGCAAGTAATCCAGGTGCGGTAGTGAAAGCGGCAAATCCAGCACGATACAAAGCCTCTGCGATCTCCCAGCGATCCTGTTTGACACGGTTGACCCAAAACAGCGTGCTGTAGATGCCATCGAACAGCGAGAATAGATAAAGCGTAGCAAGATGGATATCAATATCCGCGGGCAAGTCCCCCTCCGACATCGCCTCTCGTATCATCACCTCTATTCCCTCCCTGGACTGACGCTCCCAGTCATCGCGGATATCCAGCAGGGGCTTGTTATCTTCGTTGCAGTCACACTGCATATATAGTATCTGCAATACACGCTGCACTGGCCCCGGCTCGCCACAGAGCTTGAGGAAATACATTCCTTCTTGATGCAAAGCCTCCAGCGCCGATAATGCTGGGTCGCGTTCCGGAGGGATAGCCAATGTCAATGCGCGTTGACACATCTCGGTAGCCAAGTCGATCTTGTTATCAAAATGACCATACACCGCTCCGCGCGAGATGCCGGCTGCATCCGCAATATCCGACATCGTCGCATAACTGATACCGCGCCGCAGGATTACCTGCTCAGCAGCATCAAGGATCGCTGAGCGCGTACGCAGTGAATCTTCCTTAGTTTTCCTAGCCACAGCAACTCCGTATTACCCTACTCATCATTCGGATATCATAACAAAAAATTAATTAATCAGTCATGATTGATTATGATATAGTGCAAAAAATTCAGCTGTTAAATTAACTCCAGCTAACATTTCAACTTAACACCTCATTGAGCAAGCTTATGTCATCACCATTGTTTGGGCGTAAAACCACCTGGCTATGTGCGTCAATTATTCTTGGCCTATCAGCATGCAGCCAAGAGCAACAGCAGGCAGAGAATGCCGTACCTCCTGAAGTTGAGGTGTATATCGCAGAGATGACAACCAGCCCTATTGAAATATCCGTACCCGGTCGCCTGGAAGCCTATCGGCAGGCAGAAGTGCGGGCACGTGTTGCTGGCATCGTCACCGAGCGCCTCTACCAGGAAGGTCAAGAGGTCAAGAAAGGTACACCTTTATTTCTGATCAATCCTGAGTTATTAACAGCGGCACGTGACCAGGCGGCTGGCACCTTGGCAAGTGCAGAGGCTAATCACCGCAATGCCCTCGACAAGCTGGAGCGCTACCGTGACCTTGCCACTGACCACTCCGTGAGTGAACGCGATTACCAGGCAGCAGTCTCCGAGGAGATGCAAGCCAAGGCACAAGTGCTGACGGCAAAAGCACAGTTGGACAAGGCCAAGCTGGACCTTGGGTACGCGAAGGTAATTTCCCCGATTGATGGTCGTACCCGCCGCGCCATGGTGACGGAAGGTGCCTTGGTCGGGCTAGACTCCCCCACTCCACTGACGACGGTGGAACAGATCGACCCGATCTACGTTAATTTCTCGCAGCCAGCCAGCGAGGTCATGGCACTGCAGCGTGCAATCAAGAGCGGGAAGATGAAAGGTGTTGCACGCGACAGCATCGCGGTAAAGCTGGTCTTCCCGGATGGCTCTGAATATGCCCATGCAGGCAAGCTTTTCTTCTCCGACATTGCTGTGGATAGCAGCACAGATACTGTGGCTATGCGTGCCCTATTCAGCAACCCTGACCGCGAGCTGCTACCCGGCGGTTATGTACAAGTGCAATTAAAGCAGGCAGAAAATCCTGCCACGGTGCTGGTGCCGCGCGATGCTCTTATACGGACTGCAGAATCCAGTAGCGTCATGATTGCTGACGAGCAGGATCAGGTACAAGCTTTACCCGTTACGGCCCCGACTATGCTTAATGGTCAATGGATGATCACCAGCGGCCTCAAGGGCGGTGAACGCATCATCGTGACTAATCCGGCCATGATGGCCCCAGGCACCAAAGTCTCGGTACGTAAAGCTGACACAACAGGCACACAGCCTTAATGATTTTTTGAACTGAGAATTCCATGGCTAGATTTTTTATTGAACGCCCGGTCTTTGCCTGGGTGATCTCACTGCTGATCATCCTCGCTGGCCTGCTGGCGATTCGCGGCCTGCCGGTTGCCCAATACCCTGACATCGCCCCGCCAGTAGTCAATATTTCCGCAAGCTATCCTGGCGCCTCTGCCAAAGTGATCGAGGAATCGGTCACTGCGATTATCGAGCGCGAGATGAATGGCGCGCCACGCCTGATGTATATCTCGGCGACCAGTAGCCCGGGAACCGCCTCGCTCAGCCTGACTTTCCGCCAGGGTACCAACCCAGACCTTGCCGCGGTCGAAGTGCAAAACCGCCTAAAAACGGTCGAAGCCCGCTTGCCTGAAGTTGTTCGCCGCAATGGCATCTTCATCGAAAAGTCCGCGGATAGCATTCAGTTGATCGTATCCCTGACTTCGGAAGGCAATCGCTTGAGTGAAATCGAGCTTGGAGAGCTGGCATCTGCCAATGTGTTGCAGGCACTGCGCCGGGTTGAAGGTGTCGGTAAAGTGCAGTTATGGAGCCCGGAATATGCCATGCGTATCTGGCCTGACCCAGCCAAGCTAACGGCGATGAACCTGACTGCCTCAGACGTTGCATCGGCCATTCGTGCGCAAAATGCCCGTGTCACGGTAGGTGATCTTGGCAATCGTGCTGTGCCTGATCGTGCCCCCATTAGTGCCAATGTCATTGCCGACAACGCCCTGACAACGCCTGAAGACTTCGAGAACATCCCCTTGCGTAGCAAGGCCGATGGCTCCGCCATCTTGCTCAAGGATGTCGCACGTATCGAATACGGTGGTAGCGACTATTCTTTCGTTTCGCGTGTTAATGGGAACAATGCAGCTGGCATGGCAGTCAAGATGGCCCCAGGCTCCAACGCCGTGGCCACAGTCAAGCGCATCCGCACCACCATGGATGAGCTGGTGCGCTATTTGCCCGCTGGCGTGGATTACCAGATCCCTTACGATACTTCTGCCTTCGTTGAAATCTCGATTGAGAAAGTCGTCAGTACACTGGTCGAGGCCGTGGTACTGGTGTTTCTTGTCATGTTCCTCTTCATGCAGAATTTACGCGCCACCTTGATTCCTACCATCGTCGTGCCGATTGCACTGCTGGGCACATTTGCCGTGATGTTTGCGGCGGGTTTTTCCATCAACGTGCTCACCATGTTTGGCATGGTGCTGGCGATTGGTATCGTCGTGGATGATGCCATTGTCGTGGTGGAAAACGTAGAACGCATCATGGCGGAGGAAGGTCTCTCGCCCTTTGAGGCGACCAAGAAAGCCATGAGGCAGATCAGTGGTGCAATCATCGGCATTACTGTCGTGCTGGTCTCGGTATTCCTGCCCATGGCATTCTTTAGCGGCGCGGTGGGTAATATCTATCGCCAGTTTTCCATGTCGCTGGCAGTGTCGATTGCCTTTTCAGCTTTCCTGGCGCTCTCATTGACTCCCGCACTATGCGCCACCCTGCTCAAGCCAATTACACAGGACCATCATGAAAAACGTGGATTCTTTGGCTGGTTCAACCGCAGTTTTGCTGCATTGACAGGTCGTTACCAGAAGCGCGTTTCCACCATTATCAGGCGGCCGCTGCGCTGGCTGCTTGTATATGGCACCATCATTGCAGTCGTCGCCTTCATGTTTGTGCGCCTGCCTACCGCCTTCTTGCCCGATGAAGACCAGGGCGACTTCATGATCACGGTGTTGCTGCCTGCCGGTGCAACCATGCATGAAACCATGGGCACGTTGTCAGAGATTGCTGGCTACCTGAATGAACATGAACCCGTGAAATATGTTTATGAAGTGGGTGGCTTCAGTTTCTATGGCACCGGCTCCAATAGCGGCATGATCTTTGCCACCCTCAAGGACTGGAAAGATCGCAAGAGTGCCGAGCAGCACGTCAAGGCCATCGTTGACCGCGTCAACATGCAGTTCATGGGGATGAAGAACACCATGGTATTTGCCATCAATACGCCGCCCCTGCCAGAGCTTGGCTCATCCAATGGCTTTGACCTTCGCCTGCAAGATCGCGGATCAGCTGGCTATGAGGCATTCCTGGCAGCCAAGGATCAACTCATGGCTGAAGGTATGAAAAGCCCCGTGCTCACCAACCTCATGTTCGCGGGCTTGCCCGAGGCAGCGTTGGTAAGCCTGGATATAGACCGCCGCAAAGCAGCGACCTTGGGCGTGAGTATGGATGAAATCAACTCCACCCTGGCGGCGATGTTTGGCTCTGACTATATCGGTGACTTCATGCACGGCAATCAGGTGCGGCGCGTCATCATGCAGGCAGATGGCAAGGATAGACTGGAGCTTGAGGATATCCGCAAGCTCAGGGTGCGCAATAGCAATGGCGACCTTGTGCCACTCGCCTCTTTCGTCAAGATGGAGTGGATTTCAGGTCCGCCGCAGCTCACGCGTTACAATGGCTACCCGTCATTCACTATCAATGGCAGTGCAGCTCCAGGCTACAGCAGTGGTGAAGCCATGCAAGCGATTGAGCACATTGCACGTAGTCTGCCCCGCACCATCGGCTATGACTGGTCCGGCCAATCCTTGGAAGAACGCAGCTCAGGCGCCCAGGCCCCGATACTGTTCGGCTTGTCGGTACTTATCGTCTTCCTGGCACTTGCCGCCCTATATGAAAGCTGGCTGATTCCTCTGGCGGTCATCCTGGTGGTACCACTAGGTGTCCTGGGGGCCTTGCTAGGCGTGACTCTACGCGAGATGCCCAACGATATTTACTTCAAGGTCGGCCTGATCGCGACCATCGGCCTATCAGCCAAAAACGCGATCCTGATTGTCGAGGTCGCCAAGGATCTGTATGCCGATGGTATGAGCTTGCTTGATGCCACACTGGAAGCAGCACGGCTGCGGCTACGCCCCATCGTGATGACCTCGCTGGCATTTGGCGTTGGCGTATTGCCACTCGCCATCGCGACAGGGGCTGCATCCGGCGCGCAATCTGCGATCGGTACCAGCGTTCTGGGCGGCATCATCACCGCTACCCTACTCGCTATTTTCCTTGTTCCCTTGTTCTTTGCCGTGATTGGCCGCTATATCAAGCGCCCGCGGCACCATGTGCAGGAGCCAGCATGAACATTGCATTAACATCCCCCCTAAAACCGGCTGTGAAACCGCTGGTGGTTGCCATTAGCCTGCTATTGGGAGCATGCTCGCTCAACCCGCAATACCAGCGGCCAGAAGCCCCCGTTCCCGCCCAATATCCTGTTGACGGAACACAAACCAATGTACAGGCTACAAGCTGGCAGGAGTATTTCACCGACCCAGCATTGCAAGCATTGATCAATACTGCGCTAGCCAATAACCGTGACTTACGCATCACCGCCCTGCGTATTGAAGAGGCACGGGCACAATATGGCATCCAGCGTGCAGACCGATTGCCGACCATTGAAGCTACAGGCACTTACGATCGTAGCAAGATGATCTTTTCCCAAGGGCAAACTTTTGACGTAAACCTCTACCGCGTTGGTGTCGGCATCAGCGGCTTCGAGCTGGACTTCTTTGGCCGTGTCAAAAGCCTGACGACAGCCATGCTGGAAGAATATCTCGCCACACAGGAGGCGCAGCAAACCGCACGCACCAGCCTGATTGCCGAGGTAGCATCATCCTATGTCAATGTACGCGCGCTCGCGGAAAGATTAACACTTGCCAAGGACACCGAGCAGGCACGTAACCTGGCCTATTCCCGCATCCTGCGGCGCCAACAGGCGGGCCTGGACAATGCCATGGACCTCAAGACTGCAGAAATGCAGCTGGAAACGGCCCAAGCCAGCATTGCCGCCTTGCAGCGCGAATATGCACAAGCCATCAATGGATTGCAGCTACTGGTTGGCAAACCTGGCCTGGGAGTAGCCGTGCCGCAGGAGCAACTGGATAGCCTGGCGTTCAGCCCCTTGCCCACTGGTTTGCCATCCACCCTGCTGGAAAGGCGGCCAGACATTCGCGCCGCCGAGCATAGGCTGAAGGCGGCCAATGCCAACATCGGCGCAGCACGTGCCGCATTTTTCCCGCGTATTCAGCTCACCACCAATGTTGGGCTGGTTAATGAGCACCTGAGCGGACTATTTTCCGGCAGCAGTGACAAGGCCTGGTCATTCACACCTCAGCTTACCTTGCCGATATTCAACTATGGTCGTAACCAGGCTAACCTGGATCTGGCTCGCGTGCGTAAGGAAATCACCATTGTCGAATATGAAAAGGCTATTCAGAGCGCTTTCAGCGAAGTCTCAGATGTGTTGCTAAGCCGTGAACAAGTCGAGGCACAAATTGCAGCGCAAACTCGCATCACCAATGCAGATCGCGAGCGCCTGAGATTAGCCCTGCGTCGTTATGACAAAGGCGTTGCCAATTATCTTGAGCTACTGGATGCTCAACGTAGCCTGTTTGATTCTGAACAACAACTTGTCCAACTCAAGCAACTCTCATTGACCAACAGTATTAATTTATTCAAGGTGCTCGGTGGAGAGTGGCAGCCCTCCTGAGCTAATGATTATCAGCGGATGGCTTGCGCAATCAAGCTGCCTGCTGACAGGCCAGCATGCATTCCTCACCTTGCTTTTTCACCAGCAACACATCACTTGAAATAAATAATTTAATGCATTGAATTTAAATACAATTTAATACAGGCACACTAAATGCCTATACACCCCTTAGCGCAGGTAAATCCTGGCGGCTTACATCGCCAGCCCTGCCGAATTTTCCATTTAATTTCAGGGTGTATAGAACATGATGACAAGCAACTTCCTTCCCGACCGAGGCTTTTGCCCGCACTGCTGAGCCTGGGCGTACTTTCCTCGCCGGCCTATGCCGACCCCACCTTTGCCCGCAACGATGACCAGTTCATCAATATTGGCGTAGCCGCACGTGCCAGCTACCGCTCAGAAAAAGACGCGGCCCCCAATGGCAAGGACCGATCCAACGATTTCGATATTGAAAGCGCCCGTCTTTACACCAACGGCAAACTGCACAAATACGTGTCTTTCGAGCTCAATACCGAAAAAGACGCCAACGACGACATCAAGCTACTGGATGGCCGCATCGGGCTGGCACTCAATGAACACTTCAACATTTTCGTTGGCCGCTTCCTGCCACCGGCCAGCCGCGCTTCCGCATCTGCGCCCTACTATCCACCAACCTTCGATTACCCATTCTCGGAGCAGGCGCCCAGCAAATTTGCTGGCCGTGATAACGGAGCCTCGGTCTGGGGGGTGCTGCTGAACCAGAAGCTCAAATACCACGTTGGCGCATTCGAGGGGCGCAGCGGATCAACCACATCCAATCAATCCGATAACCTCTCCTTCTCTGGTCGCCTCTCCTACAATTTCTGGGATGCAGAACCTGGCTTTTACAACATCGCCAGCTATGACGGCGCAAAAGATATTCTGGCGGTCGGCGCTTCCTACCGCTTCCAGAAAGATGGAGCAGGTACACTGGCCAACCCGGGTGATTACCGTTACTGGAACGTGGATGGACGGCTGGAAAAAGCCATCACCGGCGGCGGAGTCATCGGCGCGGAAGGCTCGTATTACCGCTATGACAACGACAATACCCAAGACCCAGATATAGCCAAAGGAAAGGGCTTCTTCCTCACGGGCAGCTACGCCTTCCCGCAAGAGATCGGCATCGGTAAGATCCAGCCAAAGTTCGTCTATGAACAATTCAAAAACGACGAAAACAATGCCCTCGCCATAGCAGGTTTAGAACGCAAACGCTACGACCTAGGCTTCAGCTACCTCATCAATGGCAGCAACCTACGCATAGACACCTACTACTACAAGGAAACCCGTAACTTGGGCCAGCCTGATATTGACGGTATTGCAGTGCGTTTCCATATCGCGCACTTTTTCTAAAAACAAAAAAACCATGAGTGGAACCACTCATGGTTTATATCACCGTGTAGAGTCCTAGCACTTAAAGCAAATGCCACACACAAGAACAATTTGCGCGAAGAAATGGCATAGGAATTACTACAGATATCACAATAATCTTTCGCTCTCTTCAGAACCTCAGCGACGTATCTGGATTACATTTAAAAATAACTTATCCAAAGACATAAACCGAGCAATTGAGAATTCAGCAGACGGCAAAAAGTGTAGATTTTTGACAGTCCGCTAGAATGATTTATTGGACCATAAGTTTTACCGGATAAAAGGTATGTCGAGCGTTCTTTTACCTGCATGCTTTTTCTTCTCAATTAGTTCCATATGGTTCATCCCAGAAAAACTTACAGATCCGTTATCAAGCGATTCGCGTAAGTCTTCGAGCAATTGGCGTTCATCATTAAATTGTGGGTCGATGTCGTAAAGGTAATCGCGCAAACCGTCAAAAGTGTCGAGAACACGGTCGAGTTTTTCGTGCACATTCTTAAGGCGCTCATTGAGGTACCATCCATGAGCAAACCAAATAATGATAGCGGTGATGATGATCGTTTTTTCTATTCCACTTTCAAACATCAAAATTCTCCTCATAGACTCAACAATATTTTAGATAGCCCGATCGTATGGGATGAGGTAGAGCTAAGTCAACGTACTTGCCTATGATCTAAATATCATCATTGATACATCAAGATTTAGATCGTTTAAAATTTTGCAGGAAAATACACAATGGCATTCATGAAAGGGAACGACGACTCTGTTTTATCTACATATAACATAGGTCCCCCTCAGGCGCAGGAAGACCTGTGTTATTAGGAGGCTAGGACTCCTTGCTGCAATCACGCGGCGTAATGCCCTTCTCCTTGGCGTACTTATGCGATGATTCCTCGATAATCGGGCGCAGCAGTTTGCGATCTGCCTGTACCCAATCCGAGATCACTTTCCATTGCTTGCCGTCCCATTGCTGGAAGCGTACTGCGCCGCCGCCTTCGTGGTCAGAGCAAGACAATTTCAGCGGTTGCACCAAGCCATAAGCGCCGAGTTGTTTGAGGCGGACATCATCCAGGCGGATATTCTCGAAGCCCCAGCGCACTTCTTCACCAGTCAATGGGCGCTTGCCGAATTTGGCTTGCGCCACACGCACGGCTTCTACATTGAGGATGCCGTTCACCACGCCGAGGTTGTAATACACGGTGCCAAAGCGTTTAGGGTCTTGCAGGTTACCCTTGCCTGCCTTAAGGACAGTCTTGTCGATGTCTTGCAGCACGGGGAAGTTGGTACCGGAAGGATGGGTGGTGATGGAGATGAAGCCCTTGGCAGCAGCGCCGGCTGGGGCGGCATCTTCTTCCGAGTTGCTCCAGATGTTGCCGATGATATGGTCAGCGGGGAAGCCGGTCTTTTGCGCGGTTTTCAGCGCCACCGGGTTCATCACGCCCCAACCGCGCAGGATCACCCAATCCGGCTTGATGCGGCGGATGTTGAGCCATTGCGATTGTTGCTCGTTGCCTGGGTGCGGCACTTCGAGCAAGGTCAGCTCGAAGCCATATTTCTTCGCCAGCAGTTCGAGGATGGGGTTGGTTTCCTTGCCGTAGGGTGAGCCGTGGAACAGGGTGACGATTTTCTTGCCCTTGAGCTTATCAAGGCCGCCGGATTTGTCCGCGATGTAGTTAATGATGGCGGATACTTCGCTATAGGGGTTAAGCTGTAGCGGGAACACGTAGGGGAAGACGCTGCCGTCAGTGGAGTCGGTGCGACCGTGGTTGATTGTAATCAGCGGCAGCTTGTCAGCAGCGGAGCGTTCCAGCGTGGCATAGGCGATGCCTACGGATAGCGGATTGGTTGCGGCCGCAGGTGCTCCGTTGAGGCCTTTCTTCAGGCGCTCGTAGCACTCCACGCCCTTTTCCACCACGTATTCGGTCTCGCACTCGCTCCAGGTGAACTTGACACCATTGACGCCGCCTTCCTTGAGGTTGACGTATTGCAGGTAATCGATGAAACCACCGAAGAACCCGGTGCCACCGGCGGCATAAGGGCCGACGCGGTAGCTCTGCAAGGGGAAGTATTGCTCGTTGGCTGCCTGCGCTGCTCCGGCAGCAAGGCCTAGGCCCAATGCCATTGCACCTAGCAGGAAGATTGGCTTTTTAATCAAAGACAACATGTTGATACTCCTATTCAAATATTATATTCATGAGATTTTATAATCATTAAAATTCAACACATTAAAACACTCTCCTAAAGTTGTTTATATATAAACAAGACGTAAAATCCCCTACCCATGCCATAGGCATGGCGCGATCTAGATGGCGATCAGGAAATAGGTATCTGCGACATTGATAGCCACGTTAAAAACGCAGTGGCCAGATACGGCTACGCTCACGGAAGCTCTGCCATAGGCGCGCCAAGCCGGCAGGCTCCTTGATCAGGAAGAAAATGATGACTGCGCCAAAAATCATCTTCTGTAGGTTTTCCAGCTGACCGGGGTCTACCACGCCCGCCAGCAGGCTGGAGAATAGATTGGAAAGCAAGATAGGCAGCAGCACGATGAAGGCAGCACCGAGGAAATTGCCCAAGATACTGCCCATGCCGCCGATAATGATGATGAACAGTATCTGGAACGAACGATTGAGATCAAAGCCATGCGGCTCTACCGTGCCCAGATAGGTGAAAGCCCACAACGCACCGGCGATCCCCAGGAAAAAGGAGCTGATGGCAAAGGCCAGAAGCTTGGTCTTGAGAATGGGGATGCCGATGACGGCGGCTGCCGTATCCATGTCGCGCACCGCCATCCAGTGGCGGCCAAGCTCGCTGCGGACGATATTACGTGCCAGCAGTGCCAGTGCTGCCACTACACCGAGGGTCAGCAGGTAGCGCCCGGCTGGTGAGCTGAAATCATGACCAAAAATCACCAGCGGCGGCGCACTGATGACGCCGGAAGCATTGTAATTGGAGAACCAGCCGAACTGGGTCAGCACCCAAGTGACGACGAACTGCGCAGCCAGCGTAGACACCAGCAGGTAAAACCCCTTGATTCTCAGGCTGGGCAGGCCGAACACCACGCCAACCAAGGCCGCCGTGATTCCACCAAGGCCAAAGCTCAACAGTAACGGCAAGCCTTCTATGCGGAGATGAAAGTTATAGGCAGCGAACGCACCTACCGCCATGAAGGCTGCCGATCCCAATGAGAGCTGCCCAGCATACCCCGTGAGCAGATTAAGGCCCAGACCTGCCAGCGACAGCACCAGGAAAGGAATGAGGATGGCGCTGAACCAGTAATCGTTGCCGATGAAGGGCACAACGGCAAACGCAAAGCCCAGCAAGGCATAAAAGGCCCAGCGCTGCTGCCAGAGCTTAAAGATACGCTGGTCAGCGCGATACGAGGTGATGAATTGTCCGGATTCTCTATAGATCATGATGGTGTCCTATACGCGGTGCTATACCCGCTCAATGGCGCGTTCGCCAAAAATCCCGGCCGGCCTGACCAACAGAAACAACAAGGCCAGCACATAAGGGAACCAGTTTTCGATGCCTCCGCCGATGAGCGGCCCCAAGTAGACCTCGGCCAGCTTTTCCGATGCGCCTATGATCAGGCCGCCGACTATCGCGCCACCGATGGAAGTGAATCCTCCGATAATCAACACCGGCAAGGCCTTGAGCACGACCAGCGACAATGAGAACTGCACACCCAAGCGAGCGCCCCACAATAGACCAGCCACCAGACCGACAAAGCCCGCCACTGCCCAAACGATCATCCATATCCGCTGTAACTTGATGCCCACTGATAGCGCCGCCAGTTGGTCATCTGCTACTGCACGCAGGGAAATCCCCATCCTGGTTTTGTTGAACAGCAAAGACAGCAGCAACACCAGTACGCCAGCGGTGGTGGCGGCAAACAGGTCGAACTGCGATAGCAGCAGCCCGCCGACTTCCAGCGGCTCATCGCTGATGCCCAGCTCCAGGCCGTGCACCTGTGCACCCCAGAGAAACTGCGCCAGCCCCTCGATGATGTAGCTCAGGCCCAGGGTAGCCATGAACAGCGTGATCGGCGGCTTGTTGACCAAGGGCCTCAGCACTACGCGTTCTATGCCCCATGCCAGCGCCACCATCGCCAATAAGGTGATGGCAAAGCTCGCCCAGAATGGCACGCCGCGCTCCAGCAGGCTGACAAAAGTCAGCGCGGCAAACAGCACCATGGCGCCCTGTGCAAAGTTGAATACGCCCGAGGCCTTGTAGATCAGCACAAAGCCGATCGCCACCAGGGAGTACATCAGGCCAGCGAGCAGGCCACCCGCCAAAACCTCAAGGAAAAATTCCATTATTTCATTTCCTTATCCATCACTCTTAATGTTTTACCCCAAGATAGGCGGCGATCACCTCCGGATTATTGCGCACTTCATCGGGCGTGCCATCGCCAACCTTGCGGCCATAATCCAGCACCACCACATGGTCAGAGAGATTCATTACCACGCCAATGTCATGCTCGATCAACACCACGGTGGTGCCGAACTCACGCTGGGTATCCAGGATAAAACCACTCATCTCGGCCTTTTCTTCGCTGTTCATGCCAGCCATGGGTTCATCCAAGAGCAGCAACCTCGGTTCCGAGGCCAAGGCACGAGCAAGCTCTACGCGTTTCTGCAAGCCATAAGGCAAGGTGCTCACAATACTGTTGCGCCACTGATTGATACGCAGAAAATCAATCACTTCCTCTGCCTTGCGACGCTGTACGTTTTCGTCCGGGATTGCGCGACCAAAACGCAAGGCCTGTTCCAGCCAACCGCTTTTCACTTGCAGATTGCGGCCAGTCAACACGTTATCGAGCACCGTCATGCTCTTGAATAAGGCAATATTCTGGAAAGTACGCGCGATACCTTGTGTTGCAGCAAGATTCGCACGCATCTTGCGATGACTAGCACCATTGAAATGGATATACCCGATGTCAGGCTGGTAGACACCATTAATAATGTTAAGCAAAGAGCTCTTGCCCGCTCCGTTCGGACCAATCAACGCACATATCTCGCCTTGTTTCACAGTAAAGCTAATATCGCTGATTGCCTTAACACCCTTGAAGGAAAGGGAAATATCTTGCAACTCAAGCAAAGGGGCTGTCATCAGGATGCTCTCCTTACAGTGCTTACCAGGTCATCGTGCACGGTTGGAATTTGCCTGGTGGTCGTGGTTGGCAAGGTACGCCAGTTGGCGACCTTATCCCAGGTGCGGATATGGATATCCAGGCTCTTGAAAAAGGCCACTGAGTCTGCCGTTAAGGCCGGGCCTATCAGCAATGGCACCCTGATTCGGCTAAAACCGATGACGTCACGCAAGGGGCGCCTTATTAGCCAATATCCAAGAAAACCCTGTAACACCGTCCCATCCCGATGCAAGGCATAAGTCACCACCCGACCAAGCCAACTATCTGGCAGTGGCAGGCGCTCCCTGATCATGGCTTCAAGCCTGAGATAGGTTTCTCGCGTGCCAACAACCAGCGTAGGCCCAAGCTCACGCCTATCAGTATCTCTTGTGACGATGCTCTCGGGAAAATTGAGCGTAAATCCCGCCGTCAGCCATGGTGACAACAAGTAACGTAGATGGCCACTGGTGGCAAACACGCGAGCAACAAAAGCCTCCTCGTAGCGCCCGAGACGCTCGGCCAATACCAATTGGCGCCCTTCTTCCAACAGCTCATCATGTCGAAAATGCTCCACCTGCACGCTACGTTCGCCGTTAACACGATATAGCGCAAACGCAGTCTGCCCGGCCTCTGACACGGGTTCACAAGCTATCAAACTGCCTCCTGTCAGCAACGATGAATAGTGGCGTAATGACGATGGTTGCTGCCCTGCAAGGCCGCGAGCCTCGGCATAAATCACACGCACACCTTGAGGGCTACTTGCCAAGGTTTGCTCCACCTGTTGCTGGCCCTCGGCAAATACAAATGCGGGTGCCAGGTGCGCCAGCAGCAAGGCAAGCGCATCCTCTTCCATTGATGGATCCAATGGCGCGGCTATGCCACCCAACCATTGCGCCGCAATCGAGAGTAGCAAGGCCTCTCGCCGTGGATGCGTCAGCAATACCAGCGTGTTGCCACGCTCAAATCCGATCTGGCCTAGCACTGCCACTAATTGCGCCACTTCTTCATGCAGCGATTTCCAGTGCTGTTCATGCCAGATGCCCAATTGCTTGTAACGCAACGCCACACGATGTGGCTGCGTGTTCGCATGCTGAATCAGCCAGTGCGGTAAGGTATTGCTTGCCATATGCATTTCCTTGCTTCAAGCAGCCAATGCGACCTGTTTTTGTTCCAGTTCACGCACCAGCGGCAAGACTTTTTCACCGAAATAAGCGACTTCCTCATGGAAATGCAGGAAGGCAGATAGCACCAGGTCAACACCCACGGCTTTCAAGGCAACAATACGTTCTGCAATTTGCTGTGGCGTGCCAATCAAGTTGGTCTTGAACCCATCGTTGTACTGCACCAGGTCTTCAAAAGTTGATTTTGCCCAATTGCCTTCGCCTTCAGGGCTGGCCTTGCCTGCCTGCTTCGCAGCATCACCAAAGGCATTGACGGCTTCCGGGTCAGCCTTATCAATGATTTCCTTCAGCACTGCACGTGCCTCCTCTTCTGTATCGCGCGCAATGATGAAGGCATTGACCCCCACCTTGACCTGATGACCATTGGCAGCAGCCTTAGCTCGGATGTCATCCACTTGGGCCTTGATGCCTTCTACCGTGTTGCCATTGGTGAAATACCAGTCAGATACCCTGGATGCCATGTCGCGCGCGGCACGAGAACTACCCCCTTGAAAAATCTCCGGGTGCGGATTGGTGTTGTAGGGCTTGGGTTTCAGCGTGTAATCATGGAAGCGATAGAAATCACCCTTGAAGGTGAAGTTATCCGTTGTCCAGATTCCCTTCAGGGCGCGGATAAACTCTTCTGAGCGGCGATAGCGCTCATCATGCTCAAGCCATGGCTCGCCAATCGCCTGAAACTCCCCCTTGAACCAGCCAGAAACCACATTGATGGCAATACGGCCCTTGGTTAGTTGATCTATCGTTGCCAACTGTTTGGCTGCCACCGCCGGGTTCCATGGGCCAGGAAGAATGGCAGCAATCACCTTAAGCTTGGTCGTGGCTGCCAACAAGGCATGGGAAAATGCGACTGGCTCATGCTGGAACTCCGCTCCATAACCTGCGGTAAAGCGAATCTGGCTCAAGGCATATTCAAAACCATTCTGCTCTGCCAATTGCGCCAGCTTGATGTTGTAATCAATATCCCAACTGGTGCGCTGCTCGATCTTGCTCACCACCAGGCCGCCACTCACATTGGGCACCCAATAGGCAAACTTGATGTCTTCCTTGCGATTGCTGCTCATGATGTATCCTTTCAATTAATGTCGTTGACTCACTTAAATATTCATTGCTTCTTGCCTAGATAGGCATCTTGCAAAGCACTGTCTTGCAGCAGGGCTGCTGCACTACCTGCAAGCACCACCTTGCCGGTTTCGAGCACATAGCCGTAATGGGCATGTTTAAGCGCTACAGGGATGTTTTGCTCAGCCACCAGGAAGCTGACGTTTTCCTGGGCGTTGAGTTGGCTGACGATGTCAAAGATTTCCTCCACGATCAGCGGTGCCAGCCCCATGGAGGGCTCGTCCAGCAATACCAGCGAAGGCTTGGTCATCAGGGCACGGCCGATGGCCACCATCTGCTGCTCGCCACCCGAGGTGTAGCCTGCCTGCACCTTGCGTTTTTCCTTCAGGCGCGGAAACCAGGCATAAATACGCTCCAGCCCGGCTTGCAGTGCCGGCCGGCCGGGTCGTCGCACAAAGCCACCGCTGATAAGGTTTTCCTCTACCGTGAGGTGAGGGAACACATGGCGGCCTTCCAGCACATGCACGATGCCCTGCTGCACCAGCAGATTGGCCGACGTATCTGTACTGAGCTGGCCCTTGAAGTGAATGCTGCCGCGGCTGATGTCAGCGCGGTCGGCGCGCACCAGCCCTGAAATCGCCTTCAGCGTAGTACTCTTGCCCGCGCCGTTGGCGCCCAGCAGGGCAATGATGCTACCCTTCGGTACAGCCAGCGAAACACCGCTCACAGCCAGGATGGCTCCGTCATAAATGACTTCGATGTCATTCACGCGCAACAGCGCTTCCGATTGCTGTTCAGCATGCAGCGACCCTGCCGCCTCTGGAAACGCCCGGGTTCGTGCACTCATCTCAGGTCTCCTGATCGGCATTAGGCAAAACCATAGTGACGCTAACCTGTGATAGAGATGGCAGGCTCTGGGACAAAAACTCAACGCCACCTCTTTCAAAAGCGCTGAAGCGTATGGTCTTGCTCATGCCCTGGCCTTTGCCGCAGAAGCGATGGTCTGAGATGACACGGCGAGATAAGGCAATGCTCGCTCTACCGCGAGCGCAATACGCTCATGCAGGGCTTCGCTGGCAATCGCATAACCACCTAGGTCGAGCGTCTCGAAATCCGCCTCGCTGCCATAGACACCCAATGGCAGGGTCAAGGCCTGGAAGAAGCTGAACAAGGGGCGCAACTGGTGATCAATCACCAAGGCATGGCGCTCGCTGCCGCCAGTAGCGGCAAGCAGCACAGGGATGTTGGTCAGGCTTTCGTGGCCAACAAAATCAAACAAGTGCTTGAACAGGCCGGTAAAGGAGGCGCGGTAGACCGGGGTGGCAACGACCAGCAGGTCAGCCTCTTCTATCTTGAGGATGTCCTTGATCGCAGCTTGCGGCAGCTCCAGGCGGCTCAGGCTGCCGCCTAGCAATGGCCCCAGCTTCTGCAACTCGATGAGATGCACCTCCAGGGGCAGCTTGCGCTGCAACTCAGCCACAATGGCATTTAATAGCACGGTGGTGCGCGATGGGCTGCTCAAGCTTCCCGATACGGCCACCAGTTTCAATTTTTTACTCATGCCTGCTCCTGTCCACTTATTCCAAAATGCGGTGTTTTTCTGATCCGCAAATAACAATAAGTAGATAGCAGCAAGTGTGCCAGCGATACAATTACTTTTAATTCAATATCTTATTAAAATATTCAAGCAATTCACCCTGTTGCTAAGCAGACTGAATGCTGAAAATGTGCTGCTATACCAGCAACCCAGACTAGCTACTGCTGAAGAGGCACCGTTAATCTCTGTCGAGGACTGCTGGATAATCAGCAGCCAGGCAGCAAACTGCTGCTTGCGCATGAGGGAATACAACACGTTATTTTCTTATCTGTTGATTTTTAATGACTTTATTCCATGGCACGCTATATGCAAGCCTGATGCAACATCGTCGTATACCGACTATTGAGTTCATCATTGAAAGGCTAGCCATGACAACGACATCATTAGCAATAGAAGAATCCCAGGAGCAGGCATTGCCAAGACCGCCTGCGCACATCATCAAGAACGATGCCGAGGCGATAGCAGTGGCGCACCAGGTGGCGGCAGAGATTGCCAAGGAAGCCGCCATCCGCGATGCGGAGCGCCGCCTGCCCAAGCCCGAGCTTGACCTGTTCTCGCAAAGCGGCCTGTGGGGCATCACCGTGCCCAAGGAATACGGCGGTGCTGCCGTCTCCAACACCACGCTGGCGGAAGTTATCGCCATCGTCTCCGAAGCCGACCCCAGCATCGGCCAGATTCCACAGAACCACCTCTATATGGTGGAAGGCATACGCCTGGATGGCACCGAATGGCAGAAAAAATTCTTTTTTGACCTGGTGCTCAAGGGCGTACGCTTCGGCAATGCCTTTTCCGAGGTCGGCACCAAGAGCGTCAATGACGTGCTGACGCGCATCACGCCAACTGAAGGCGGCTACTTGCTTTCGGGCAAGAAGTTTTACTCCTCTGGCGCGTTGCTCGCCGATTGGGTGCCGGTGATTGCCAAGAACGAGCATGACAACACCATTGTTGCTTTCGTCAAAAAAGGCACGCCCGGCCTGACCATCATTGATGATTGGTCCAGCTTCGGCCTGCGTACTACGGCCAGCGGCACCACCATCCTGGAAAACATTTTTGTGCCTGCGGATTACATCCTGCTGCACCACCTAGCTTTCGATCGCCCTACCAGCATGGGCCCGGTGGCACAGATCATCCAGGCCGCGGTGGATACCGGCATTGCCCGCGCCGCGCTGCGCGACACCATCCATTTCGTGCGCAACCACACCCGCCCATGGATAGACAGCACACAACAGGAACATGGTTACGAAGACCCGTTAAGCATCCGCGATATTGGCGATCTGCAGATCCGCGTACACGCCACCGATGCCCTGTTGCGCCGTGCTGGCGAGTTCCTTGATATTGCCCAGCGCGAACCGAATGAAGACACGGTGGCCGCGGCCTCCATCGCCGTGGCAGAAGCCAAGGTACTGAGCACAGAAACCGCCCTGCTTGCTGGCAGCAAACTGTTCGAGCTGGCTGGCACACGCTCCACCCTGGGCCAGTTCAACCTCGATCGCCATTGGCGCAATGCACGCACCCACACCCTGCATGACCCAGTGCGCTGGAAGTATTATGCGGTAGGCAATTACGCCTTGAACAAAGCCAAGCCACCTCGCCATCCCTGGATTTAAGTTCACCCTGCGTGGTAATACCAATTAAAACAGCACCCATGCCAGGTGCTGTTTTTTTACGTCCTTATAACAACATCATCATTTTCAGCAGAAAATCAGCAATCTGCTGAAATATAAGCGGCACAAAAACAATTAATCACAATAAAATCAATAAATTAAAAATGGCATGCAAAATGCGTAAACACGTATTGCTAAGTGCAATACCTCTACCAATGGCTGGCACTTTTGCAATTATTTCGATAATTACAAAAGGACAATACATGCTCAAGCAATCTTTACCCCTGGCCCTCTTTGTTGGCAGCTTACTGCCCATCACCGCTAGCGCTGATATAGGCGCCTTATCTCCCTGGCAACTACGTGCCGGTGTTTCCCTGATTGCACCCAAATCTGACAATGGGGCGATCATTGATCACACTGCCAACCTGTCGATCGATAATCGTGCAGGCCCCACCTTCAATATTGCTTACTTCATTACACCGAACTGGGCAATTGACCTACTCGGCGGGCTGGCCTTCAAACACCAGATCAATGTCAATGGTAGCCATGCTGGTGAAACCAAGCACCTGCCACCCATCCTGAGCCTTCAATATCATTTCAGGCCAGAGGCAACGCTCCGTCCTTATGTAGGCGTTGGCCTCAACTACACCACGTTTCTCGATGAGAAGTTGGATAACGGCGCAAAGCTTAAAGTCGGCGATTCCTGGGGGCCTGCATTGCAGGCAGGGCTGGATTTTGCGCTGGATGAGCATTGGACCATAGGCGCAGACATTCGCTATGCCCGCATCATTGCGCCGGTCAAGATCAACGGGGCCGATGTCGGTGATGTTCAAGTAAACCCGACCGTATACACCCTCAATGTTGGCTATCGATTTTAATGAGGAGCAATCACCATGACTCAACTCACGATTAAACAACCGCGCCTGACCACAGTCGCCCACGTTATCCGCAGTGATGAAGAGGCGATAGAAGTCGCGCATCGCCTGGCAGATCAGTTCCGCCAGGGTGCCTCAGAACGCGACAAGCACAGAAAACTGCCCATCACTGAACTTGATACATTCTCCCAAAGCGGTTTATGGGCAATTACCGTCCCCCAAGAATATGGAGGTGCAGATGTTTCCTATCGCACGCTGGGTGAGGTCATTCGCATCATCTCCGCCGCAGATCCATCACTCGGGCAATTGCCACAGAATCATCTGGTCGTGGTAGAGCATCTGAAGCTGGATGCGACAGAAGAGCAAAAGCGCTTTTTCTTTGATCTGGTACTCAAGGGCGCACGCTTTGGTAATGCTTTTTCAGAAAAAGGCAGCCGAACCGTCGCCGAGTTTGCCACCCTGATCACCCCGGAGGACAATGGCTATGTGGTGAATGGCACCAAATTCTTCTCGACAGGCGCCCTGCTTGCCCATTGGATCCCTATTGTCACCGTTGACGTGGCTGGCTTGCCTCATCTGGCATTGGCAGAGCATGGCACCCCAGGCCTGGAAGTGATCAATGATTGGTCCAGCTTTGGACAACGTACAACGGCCAGCGGCACTGTCGTCATCAATCAGGTCAAAGTGCCGAAGGAACATGTCGTCCCGATTTACCAGGCGTTTGCACGCCCGACAGTTGGAGGCCCTACTTCGCAATTCATTCAGGCTGCGGTGGATGCTGGCATTGCCCAGGCATCTATTGAAGCGACCATTGAATATGTACGCCAGCACGCTCGTCCGTGGATTGACGATAAGCAAAGCCAGCGTGCCAGCGATGACCCATACACACTGCAGCAAGTAGGCGATCTGAAATTACGCCTGCATGCGGCTGAGGCCCTGCTTGATCGTGCCGCCGATAAAATCCAGCTTGCGGATGCACAGGCAACAGAAGCAACTGTAGCGGCTGCCTCGATTGCTGTGGCTGAAGCCAAGGTACTCACCACCGAGATTGCCTTGTTGGCCAGCAACAAGCTGTTCGAATTGTCTGGCACGCGCTCCACGCTGGAAGAATACAACCTTGATCGCCATTGGCGTAATGCCCGCACCCACACGCTACATGACCCTGTGCGTTGGAAATACCATGCGATTGGCAATTACTACCTGAACGAGGTGAATCCACCCAGACATCCCTGGCTATAAGCAAACAAGCAATCAATATAAACGCTGGCCTGCCCAGCGTTTATCATATCCAGCACAATAAAAATCAATCAACTAGGAGACATCATGAAAGCAGAAACTCTGGCCATTCATGCCGGATACAAACCAGACCCGACGACCAAGGCTGTTGCCGTTCCGATTTACCAAACCTCCTCATACGCTTTTGATAACACCCAGCATGGGGCTGACCTATTCGATCTCAAGGTTCAGGGCAACATCTACACCCGCATCATGAACCCCACCAATGCAGTGCTGGAAGAGCGCCTGGCCCAGCTTGAAGGCGGCATCGGTGCATTGGCCCTGGCTTCTGGCATGGCTGCCATCACCTATGCCATCCAGACCATTGCCGAAGCAGGCGATAATATTGTCTCCGTCTCTACGCTTTACGGTGGCACATATAACCTCTTCGCTCACACTCTACCCAAGCAAGGCATAGAAGTACGCTTCTTCGATTATCGCGACCCGGCCAGCCTGGCCAAGCTGATCGACAGCCGCACCAAGCTGGTATTTGCCGAGACCATAGGCAACCCGCTGGGCAATATCGTCGACCTGGAAGCCATCAGCAGCATCGCCCATGCGCATGGCGTGCCTGTCATCGTCGACAACACCGTGGCAACGCCACTATTGTGCCGCCCGTTCGATCATGGCGTGGACATCGTCGTGCACTCGCTCACCAAGTACATCGGCGGCCATGGCAATTCCATCGGCGGTGCCATTATCGATAGCGGCCGCTTCCCCTGGGGCGAACACAAAGAGCGCTTCACCAGCCTCAATACGCCAGATCCCAGCTATCACGGTGTCAATTATGTTGAGGCCCTGGGTGCCGCCGCCTTTATCGCCCGTGCCCGCGTCGTGCCATTACGCAATACCGGTGCCGCTATCAGCCCTTTCAACACCTTTCTCTTCCTGCAAGGCTTGGAGACACTCGCGCTACGTATAGAGCGCCATAGCGAGAATGCGCTCAAGGTGGCGCAATACCTGAAGCAGCATCCCAAGGTGCAATGGGTCAAGTATGCCGGGCTGCCAGACCACCCCGAGCATGCCCTGGTGCAACGCTATCTCAAGGGGCAGGCATCCGGCATTCTCTCCTTCGGCGTACAGGATGGCCGCGAAGGCGGCACGCGCTTCATCGATGCCTTGCAGCTATTCACGCGACTGGTGAATATCGGCGATGCCAAGAGCCTGGCTTGCCACCCTGCCACCACCACCCATCGCCAGCTCAGCGAGGCAGAACTCGCCAATGCCGGTGTGAGCGTGGATATGGTGCGCCTGTCGGTGGGTATCGAGCATATCGACGACCTGATTGCCGACCTGGAACAGGCCCTGGCCCAGGTATAACACCCGGACCGCCATCACCATGCCGGGCTTGCCCCAGCATAGTGTGCCTAGCCTGCTGCAGCAATAAAAAATCCCGGATTTCCGGGATTTTTTACTTATAGAATCAAATCACTAAAACTTAATCTTCAAGAATAAAATGAAGGATTGGGATATTGCTGGTTCAAGGCCCAATCGCCCAATTCACGCAGCTTAAAATCTACCGGGTCATGCAAGGTATACACCCGCAGGTTGCGCCAGAAACGGTCCAGCCGCAAAGCAGCCGTGGTGGCGCGCGCGCCCGTCACCTCGAACATGCGCTGGGTGATGTCCAGGCCGGCCTTGGTGGTGGCCACCTTGGCCGCAGTCACGGCCACCGCAAGCTCGCCCCGCTCTGCTGCCGTGAGCGCTTCGGCCCGGCCCCAGGCCAGGTCCAGCAGCTCGGCGGCACGGTTGGTCAGCAGCCTTGCGCCTTCCAGCTGTACCCAGAACTCACCGTAATGCAGCAAGGTATAGGGCTCGGACGCAATGTCACTCGCCAGGGAAGCAGACCAGACGCGCGACTGCTTGAGGGTATATTGCCGCGCCTCAGCCAGCGCCCCTTCAGCAATGCCCTGGTAGATGTTGGAAAAAATCAGTTGGGCGATAAGCGGACGCAGGCAGGCAAAAGGCGTGCTGAGCGGGCCGGGCTGCGTCAGCAACTCAGCCTCGTCCACCCGCACATGCTCAAAGTCAGCACTGCCGCTGTCGGTCTGGCGCTGGCCGATATTGTCCCAATCCTGATGCAGAATGATGCCTTGGCGCGTGGTCGGGATAGCGGCAATCAGCAGCTTTTGGCTCTCGGCATCGATGGCGGAGGCGATCAGCATATCGGAATCGGTAGCACCAGAACAAAAGCTCTTCTTGCCGTGAAACTCGCGCTGCCCGGCAACAATCTCGCTACTGGTGCGGGTATCCAGCGGGTTGAGCGCATTGCCCCAGAACCAGTTGTTTTTCGCAGTCTGGCGGAACCAGGGATGCCATTGCGCCTCGGTACCAAAAAGCCGTACTGTTGCCAGCATGAGGTGCTGGAAGGCAAACACTTGGGCGATCGAGCTATCCACACGAGCAAAGGTGCGTACGATATCCAGGGTCTCGGTCCAGCTGGCGCCCAAGCCACCCAAATCCGAAGGAATGATAAGCCCTAGTAGTCCACTGGCACGAATCTGGTCACGTTCAGCTTTGGGCGTGCCGCCTAATTGATCCCTGGTGACAGCTGTCTTGGCAAATTCGTTCGCCAAGGCCTGGGCTACAGTTTTGGGATCAACAGGCTCAGCAGGCCTCATCTCTGCCAAGGGTAATGCTTCAATTTGATTCAAGACTTTGCTCCTATTTGACTGCCGTCAGCTTACCTGCGGCTGGCGGGGGCACGATATCGTTCGCGACCATCTCGCCGAATGGGCCAGTAAGGTTAATACTACCCAGCGCACGCTGCTGGTCGATAGGTAGTAAAGGGAATAACAATTCAGCGACGCGATAAGCTTCCTCTAGATGTGGATAGCCCGAGAAGATGAAATAGTCTATCCCCAGTGCGGCATATTCCTGGATGCGATCTGCCACCTCTTGCGGGCTACCCACCAGTGCAGTACCAGCACCACCACGAACCAGGCCAACCCCGGCCCAAAGGTTGGGAGCCACGACAAGCTTATCGCGCCGCCCACCATGCAGGGAGGACATGCGACGCTGGCCTTCTGAATCGAAGCGCGAGAATGCCTTCTGCGCCGCAGCAATGGTCTCATCGGTAACATGTGAAATCAACTCATCCGCAGCCTGCCAGGCCTGCTCGCTCGTTTCGCGCACAATCACATGCATGCGAATGCCGAACTTGAGCGTACGCCCATGTGCAGCAGCCTTTGCCTTGACGATTTCTATTTTTTCCTTCACTGCGTGCAACGGCTCACCCCAGGTGAGATAAACGTCAATCTGTTCCGCTGCCAGCTCTACAGCCTCAGGCGAGGAGCCGCCAAAAAATAATGGTGGATAAGGCTTTTGCACCGGCGGATACATATTCTTGGCATTCTTGACCTTGTAATACTTCCCTTCAAAATCAACAGACTCGCCAGCAGCAACACCACGCCAAATCTTCAGGAACTCATCAGCCTCAGCGTAACGCTCCTCGTGGCTCAGAAAGCTGCCGTCACCATGCTGCTCATCCGGATCGCCTCCGCTCACGACATTAATCAGCAAGCGGCCATCCGCAATACGATCCAATGTTGCGGCCATACGGGCAGACACTGTCGGAGAAATTGTGCCTGGCCGGATCGCAACGAGGAATTTGAGTCGTTTGGTGAAATTGACCAGCGATGATGCTACCACCCAGGAGTCCTCGCACGAACGTCCAGTCGGGATCAGAACGCCCTTGAAACCAAGCTCATCCGCCGCCTGGGCCACCTGTTTGAGGTAATGGTGGCTGACGGCACGACCACCATGGCTCGTGCCCAAATAGCGGCTATCGCCATGAGTAGGAAGAAACCAGAAAATATCCATCTTGCTGTCCTTGTCTGAGTAAACACATCAAAAAACCAACTACCCAGTTTCAGCAAGCTCCATGCCATCAGCTAAGTAAATGTTTTTTAAACACTTATAAAAACCACTTTTCAAGAACTGCTGCTTAATCAGCAAGAAATTGCTCAATTGCTGATATGCCAGCACACTGCCTCTGAAGAATAACGCGCCGGTGCTGATTATTCAGCAACAGTTAACAATACAGATAGCAACAGCTCTTCCTCGGGACCAAGCCCAGATTGGCCTGGCAGGCTGCTTCCCAGGCAGCAGCAAATCAATCAGCCCCCTGTACTGAATTTTGGCACGATAGCTGCTACATCCTTATTAATTAACTGACGGATATAACTTTTGGCTATTTCAAATATTAAACTGCAGGGCAACATCGAAGAGCCGCAAGCGCTATCTATTCGAGATATTACGCAAGCGCTGGTGGCCGAGTTCCGCCTCACCGCTGTGGAACGTGACGAAGCAGGTGGCACACCGAAGGCCGAGCGTGACCTGATTCGCCATAGTGGCCTACTCGCTTTATCCATCCCGAAACATGAAGGTGGCCTGGGGGCCAACTGGCAGGATGTCATGCAAGTCGTTCGAGAGTTTGCCCAGGTAGATAGCTCTATTGCGCATGTGTTTGCCTTCCATCACCTCATGCTGGCAACCATCAGGCTATTCGCCCGCCCGGACCAATGGCAGCCTTGGTTTGAGCATACCGCACGCCTGAACTGGTTTTGGGGTAATGCGCTTAATCCATTGGACGAACGCACTATCAGTCGGCACGTAGGTCACTGGTATGAATTTTCCGGTAAGAAAAGTTTTTGCTCTGGTGCGCTAGATTCAGAAATGTTGATTGTTTCTGCCTATGCCCAAGATACACGCGAGCTGGTTGTTGCCGCCCTGCCGACAGGCAGGACGGGGATCAGTGTATTGCAGGATTGGCACAACATCGGCCAACGCCAGACAGATAGCGGCAGCGTCAATTTCGAGAAAGTACGTGTCGAGGCTAGCGATATTTTGGCTGACCCTGGGCCGCTCAGCACACCCTTCTCTTGCCTGCGCCCATTGCTCGCCCAATTAATCCTGACAAATATCTATCTTGGCATTGCGGAAGGTGCCTTCAACGATGCGCGCCACTACACACTCAATGAAGCAAGGCCTTGGCACCGCTCTGGACAAGAGTACCCAGCGGACGATCCTTACATCCTAGCGCATTACGGCGAGTTCTGGGCGAGCCTGCAAAGCGCACGTGTGCTTACCGACATCGCTGCCCGCAAATTTGACGAAGCATGGAGTAAGCAAGAGCAATTGACAGAGGCTGAACGCGGTGAAGTCGCTATCGACATCACCTCAGCCAAGATTATTGCCACACGCATCGGGCTAGACATTACCAGCCGCATGTTCGAGGTGGCTGGCTCGCGCGCCACCCATGCTGGCCTAAGGCTAGATCGGCACTGGCGCAACCTGCGTACCCACACATTGCACGACCCTCTCGATTACAAAATCAAGGAGCTAGGCGAATGGGCACTGAAACAACAGTACCCGACGCCAACATTCTACTCATGAACTTACTGGACAACGACTATATGGGACTGACCCATCGCGAATTTGACAGCATTTACTCGAAAGAGGACGACATGAATTTGTTAACCCTACCCAACTCCCAGTCGCTCAGCACCTCAATACGTGCCACAGCCCAGGTGTTTGAAGACCCGAAATCGCTAGCGCTTCTTGCACGCATTCAGCAAATAGCACCTAGCGATGCCAATGTGCTGATCATTGGAGAAACCGGCACAGGCAAGGAACTGATCGCCCGCCATGTGCACGATCTCAGCCATCGCAAGGGCAAGCCTTTCGTCGCCGTCAATTGCGGTGCTTTCTCCGAGACGTTGGTAGAAAGTGAACTATTTGGCCATGAAAAAGGCGCATTCACCGGCGCATTCTCGGCCAAGACAGGCTGGTTCGAGGCTGCCAATGGCGGCACCATTTTCCTTGATGAGATTGGTGACTTGCCCTTGAGTATCCAGGTCAAATTGCTGCGCGTATTGCAGGAGCGCGAAGTCGTGCGTTTAGGCGCACGCAAGCCGACACCAATAGATGTACGCTTGGTTGCTGCGACCAACGTGCGACTGGAGGAAGCTGTATTAGCCGGGCATTTCCGCGAAGACTTGTTCTACCGCCTGCGCGTCGCACATCTGGAAATTCCTACCCTGCGTGACCGTCCTGGCGACATCCTGCCCTTGGCGCAATATTTTGTGAGCGAATACCGCCGCCGCCTCGGCTATGGCGAAGTAGAAATCGACGAGGATGCAAAACGCAAATTGCTTGCACACGCATGGCCTGGCAATATCCGCGAACTAGAAAATGCAATTCACCATGCACTGCTGATTTGCAAGGGCAACCGGCTGCGTAACGAGGACTTGCAACTATCGTCCATGCAATTATTCCACCGCAGCCGCCATGAACATGATGGCCATGGTGGTAGCGACTCACTGCAACATGCCTTGCATCAGCTATTTGAAGCCGGACACGAAACTCTTTACGAACATATAGAAGATACTGTCGTCCGCACAGCCTATCACTATTGCCACAATAATCAGGTGCAAACAGCACGCTTGCTGGGAGTCAGCCGCAATATCGTGCGGGCAAGGCTGATCAAGATGGGCGCAATTTCTGCGCTGAAATAATCCTGGATATTAGCGATGAGCCGCCGTTGCATCATCACAGCACGGCGGCACCCAATAAAACGGTAGCATCAAGGGCTGATTTACTTTAATCTGCCTATCTGCATTTTGCAGCAGCATTCAACCATAGCACTACTCGACATGAGCACGATCAGTAAAATTTCTTCCTCTACCCTGCCTACCAAGTACGGTCAATTCATCATCCATGTCTATCACGATATACAAAGCGGCCAAGAACATGTCGCATTGGTGGCAGGCCATGTGCTTAATAATGATAACGTCATGGTGCGGGTGCATTCAGAATGCCTGACGGGCGATATTTTCTCTTCTAATCGTTGTGATTGCGGCGAGCAATTAGTGCTGGCACAAAGCATGATTGCCGAAGCAGGACAAGGCGTTCTGCTGTATCTCAAGGGACATGAAGGGCGCGGCATCGGCCTTGCCAACAAGATCCACGCCTATGCACTGCAAGACCAAGGGTTGGATACTGTCGATGCTAATCTGCATCTGGGTCTACCGATTGATCAGCGTAGTTATACGGCTGCCGTAGATATTCTCAAGGATCTGGGCGTGCACTCCTTGCGCCTACTCACCAATAATCCAGAGAAGGTATCCAGCCTGCAACAAGCTGGGTTGACCATTCATGAACGTATTCCACTGGTGATCCAGCCTAACCAGGATAACCTGCAATACCTACTGACCAAGCGCGACAAACTAGGGCATTTTTTCTCGCAGGCAGAGATGCAGAGCCCAGATTTTGGCGAGCTGTAATTAGCGAAGTACACAAATAAAAAGAGCGGTTAACCGCTCTTTTTATTTAATCAATTGAAATTCCTCTTCACATGATGCAGATGATAACCATGCTGCTCAATATCCTTGATAATCAGGCTGGCATCATAATCTTGGTGCCTATCCTCTTTGTTCACCTCGACATCAGAAGTCTGGTGAATCAACTTGGCATAATCCGGGTCTGACACATCCACCTTGGAAACATCAGCCCCTGCCCTCACCGAGATATATTTATTACTACTGGTCGCACTCTTATAGATATCGACTTTCATGATGATCTCCACCTGGTTGATATTCAAAAAAGCATTGCTAGCCAAGCTATTTACCCTGATATGACCACATGATCAAGAAGAAGTGCCATTGCTAGTGCAGTGTTAGTCCTTCCGCTCCACGCCCAGCTCCAGCGGCATCTTGACCTCATGTTCATCCGTCGAGATTCGATTTAAAGGCTTCACCTGCACTTTGCCAGTATCCAAGGATAATGTCTCCAATAGGTAGCGCCGCACAGCCTCCTGACGTGCATTTGCCAGCGCCTCAAGCCACGATGGCTCCAACTTGGCTTGCTTGTTGAGGGCATCTAGCAATTTTTCATAATAAGCAGCGTCATCTTTCTCCTGTTTGATGCTGTCACGGGTTTCAGGTGCCAACTGCTCCTTGCCAAGCTTATCCAGTGCTGAACGTACTTTTTTATTGTGGGTATCAACTGGCCCCGGCTTTTCACCAGGCTGTAGCTGGATACCCATTTTCGCCGCAACCTGGTTACGCACAAACTGCACCTGCAAGGCACGACCATCGGCCTTGTCATCAAGCACTGGAGCCACTTGCAATACCAATGCAGGCCGCTTGGCCAAGGCCTCGCTGATGACCTTGAGCTTTTCCTGTTCTGGTGGTGCAAGTTCAGCACTACCTGGATCAAACACCAACGCTTCCAGCTTATCCGAGCTAATACCGAGCAAGTTGCCCAACGCACGGAACGGCGAGGTCACCAGCTTACCCAGTACATTGACGATCGCCTTCCAAACGATTTTGCCATAGCTGAATTCAGGATCATCTAAACTGCCTGCGACTGGCAGATCAAGATCAATGACGCCGTTGCTATCCTCAAGCAACGCAATCGCCAGGTCTAGCGGCAAGTTAACCGCATCCTCGCTCGCCACTTTCTCGCCCAGCTTGAGCTTGTTGACGATAAACTTGTTCGCCCCGGCCAATTGGCGATTCTTGATCTTGTATTCAAGGTCTACCGACAGCTTGCCCGAGTCGATGCGACGACCAGCAAACTTGCCGGAATATGGCGTTAGGCGATTCATTTCCAGGTTACGGAATATCAACTTGAGATCAGTGAACTCGGTAGCCTGGAATGGTTGTACCAAACCGCGAATGCGCGCAGATCCATAATCATCCACCTTGCCATCCAGCTCAACTTGCGCCGTCGTAGTGGGCTTGGTGGACATACCATTGATGACACCCGACAAGGTGTTGATATGCGTGCCAAACTGCGGAGTAAGCGACAAATCGGCAAACTCTAGATTGGCATTGTCAATGCGAATGCGCTCAATGGCGACCGGGAAGGGATCGGCAGCTTTTGTCGATGCTTGCACCGGCGTAGCCTGCGCTGTGCCGGTTGGCTGCTCCCGCAGAATACGTTGGACATTCAGGGTGCGATCTTCATAAATAATGAACTTGCCACGCGGCTGGTTCACCTTGAGTTCGTTAATATGCAGGCTATCTGGCGCCAAGGCCAGCTTGAGGCTGTTGGTGGAAAGGCTGCGCCACCCCAAGAACGCCTGCCCGGTGTCCTCTTCCACGATATCGAGCTGATCAACACTAAAGCCACCTTGATATTGCATAGCCAGTTGCTCAGCCTGCTTAAGGTTAAGCTTACCTTGCGTACTCACCGCGCCATTGTTCAACTTGAGCATGGCGAACTGATTGACGTAAGGCGCAAAAGGCTTGAGCGAGAAACCTGCAAGCTTAAGATTGATATCCCCGCTCATAGGCTCCGGTGCCAGCTTGCCACTCGCACTGAAACTACCACCTTGCTTGACCTTGAAAGCAACACTCACAGGCAGCGTACGCTTGGTATCCAGGCTGACATCCTTGACTTCCAGGCTAGCCTGCTCAATATCCAACGCCACTGGGGTTTTAGTGCTTGTATCGTTGAAGTGTAGGCCAGCATTTTCCAGCGCAAAACGCTTGAGGTCGAATGCCCAGGAGGAAGGTGCCCCCTTCTCCACATCAGGCCTGGCTTGTGCTGTCTTGGCCTGATGCGCTTGGCCTTGCGCAGTGGGCTGCGCTGGCTCCAGAATGGCCTGCCAATTCACCTGCTTGGCATCCCGTAGCACATCGGCTCCCAGCCCCTTTAAAATAAGCGCTTCCAGGCTGGCTTTCTGCGCAGCAATATCTACTTGCCCACCCTGCAAAGCCAAGCGCTCAAGATGAGCCACTGGTTTGTTATTAGCTCCCGAGTGTAGCGAGAATGGCCCAATATTGCTCTCAATCTCCTCAACGCGGCTTTGTCCTTGCTCACTGGAAAACTTCAACTTGAGCGATAAACTATCAACTGCAACTTGCAGTGGCTGCTTGAAAGTCTCATCTGTGTAGTCCAGCTTGAGGCCATCGATGTTGGCTTGATTGAGATGAATGCTCCATGGATAAGGGCTGGCATGATCACTATCCTCACTTGCACTAGGCTGCCCATCATCCGGCGCTGATGCCGCATGTAACTGTTGCCAATTGACACGACCATCGCCTAGTCGTGTCGCATTCACTTGCCCTTGCGCCACAGCCAGGCTGCCTATATCCAGCTGATGTGCCTGCAAATCCAGGCCCACTTGCTCTACCGTGATAGATGGCAGCGCCAGCAAAGGCTTACCATGTTGCGTTAGCTTGATATCTGCCAATGCAAGCTTGAGTGCGTCAAACTGCACTTGTGCTTGCTCCTGCATCTTGAACTGCAAACTGGGCAACTCAACTGCCAATTGCTTCAGTTCCAGCTTGCCCTCTTGTGCTTGCGATTGCAGCAATATTGCTGCAGCATCATCCAGCACCAGGCTAAAATTGTTGATCGTGGCCTCGGGCTTGTCCTGCACGATGGCGAACTGGTAATCCAGCTTGGTCTTGAGTTGTCCCGACGCTAGCTTGATCGGCAGGGCATCAGGTGGCAACACTGCCAGTAACTTGGCAAGCTTGAGACCTTCCAGCTCAAACCTGCCACTAGACACCACGGGGTTGAGTCCCAACTCGCCCTTCCATTTCAGGGTGCCGCCCTGCTCAGGTAATTTCGCCAAGATAGCGTAATCCCCAAGATCTTCCGGCAATGTGGAAAAACCATCCAACTCCAGCCCCAGTGGCTCTAGTACTGCCCGGAAAGCCTCTGGTCGATTGCGGTCAACATACTCAACATCGCCCCGCTCAATCAAGATATGGTCAACCAACAAGCGTGCCATGCCCTCGCTCTTGGGCTCATCCGGCTTTTCATTGAGCTTGGCAATCAATGCCGCCCAATTGCTTTCACCACCTGGCAATATCTCAAAGCTGACATGAGGCGCGGCCAAGTGAATATCCTTGAGCCGCCATGCAAAACGGAACAAACCACTTAACTCAAGATCAGCATGCAAACGCTCAACACTAGCAAGTGAAGCACCCTCAGGGGTTGTGAGCTGTAACTGCTTGACCGTCACGGCCAGGCGCAAGGGATCAAAATCGACGCGTTCAACCTGCAAGCGGCTGGTCAGCTTGTTTTCAGCCACCCAAGGCAACAAACGCTGCGCAATCGGATTGACAGCAAAATAGCCAAATAGAAGATAAGACACCCAGAAACCAAGCAGCATCAGGAAAGGTAGGCTAGTCAATGCCTGCCAGACGTTTCCTGCAATGATCTTCCTATCAGCCATGAGTGCTCTCCTCGCCAGTCCGCTAGCTTATTGATTTTAATGACTTGCCGTCATGGTTAATGCGCGTGATCAAAGACCAAGCTAAAAGTGACAGGCACCACGGTGCTAATAGAAGGAAGTTGCGCGATCTCGCGCAGCTTATCTATACCTTCGCTGTAGCCCAACGCTGCTGCATCCAGCAATAAAGGCTCTATCGTACTGACCAGCAAGCCTTGCTTGCCCAGCCCAACCACGCGCAGTCTGGTTTCCAGAGGAATTGTCTTACCGTTGATCACCAGCTGCAGCTTCACCGCCTCGATCTTGGCTTCACCAGCGGCAGGTGCCTTGAATGTATTCACGGCATTACCGCTAATATCCGCCTGGGGGAAAGTGGCAACATCAAACAACATGCTCTTCATGCGCTCATCCCGCACGGGGATATTGGTATTGACGCTTGCTAGATTAATCGTTGCCTTGAAAGCGCCATTCTGGCTGAGTGTGCCAGCCAGTTGGTTAAAACGATGCGCCTCTCCAATGGTGTTTTTCTTGATGGATACAAAATTCAAGACTGAACTATCGTTATTCAAGGTCCAATCTGCACTAGCGACCTGAGAAAACAACAACCCCATGCCCAGCATACCCATGGCAATTACAGAAAACTTTTTCATCTCAATCTCCATTACTATATTGATTGTTATTCATGTTTAAACTCGGTCAATTTCCTTGGCAAGGTAAAACCATTCACTTCCTGGTTCCGCCCCTGGATTGGGAAACACGATATAGACAGCTTCCCTCGCTCGAATTTCCCGGCCATCTGCACGCGTGCCTATCAATGTACCAGGCTCCAGTCGTTCAAAACCACGCCATTCCTGCGCCAAAGTGTCTGCATGTGCATCCCGATCCACCACCTCGAATAAACGCAAGGTTCTACGCCCAGGCGTTTCGAGCGGAACAGCCTGATCACTCAGTCCCAGCCATGCCAAGGTATTCAAAATCGCTTGGTAAGCGACTTCTGGCGCTGACACATCCTCATGTTGCCCACATTCCAGCGTCAAGCCATAGCCACCTTGGCTACGCATATACTCCGTGGTGCCAACGCCATAGCGTACATCGGCGTCCGCACCAGCCGCCCGGGCTTGTCGGTGCGCCACGCCATTGGCATAAGTATCCAACCAGCCGTCCACAAATAGTTTGACGCCCAGTCGCCGTGCTAATGCCTCCTCCTCGGCTTCATGAGCAAAAGGCTCCAGGCTACCCTGATTATTGTTGGGACCCAGCATCGCAAATGGCTCGCCTGGCGTATGGAAGGAATGCAAATCCAGTAGCACATCATGATTAGCCAGCAACGGGCACAGCCAATTGGCAACATGATCCTCAAACTCTTGAGGATGCTCGGTCGGGAATAGCTTACGATTTAAGTTGCGTTCGCCAACACGGGTATATTGCGCCCTAGCGAGCGGGTTACACACTGGCACAAAGGTGACGCTGCCAGCAAGCAAGCTCAATTCGCCACGCTGTATGTCGCTGATCACCCTGCGAATCGCCATCGTGCCACACGGCTCATTGCCATGCACACCGCCCAATACGATGAGGCGCTTGCCAGCTTGCACGCCGCTGAATGATATAGATTCAAAATGAAGGCTCATGACTGATTATCCCCGTTTAGCCACGCTTTTTGCAATGTCATGGCATCTATCAGATTAAGCAAATCCCAATAGTTGGTGGCTGTAAACAACCAATTGGCTGTTTACAGCCACCAACTACAACCAAATGCTCGCTCAATAATCATCACCATACCGGCGCAATCGCCCGCCATATCGCAACCTGACAAAAAACTGACGTATCAGGCCCGCTTATTGCTATCTATTCTCACAAGATTATCTTTTGTAGAGCAGATCAGCATGAGACTCAATCCAACCTGGCATGGCATCGATTTACAATGGGCTTATTCAGATCTGCTCCCCTCCATTTATCGTCACACGGGCTATCATCGAATCGCATGCGATGTATTGCATGATGCCTTGATCCGCTTTGCCATTTCGAGCAGCCCAGGCCGCCTGGAGCAACCCCATGCCTATTTGCGCACCATCGTGCGCAACCTACTGATTGATGGTTATCAGGAGCAATCGCGCTTTTTACCTTTGGTGGATGAAGAAACCGGGGAAAACCATGAACTGAATCAACCAGCAGCGCCCTCTGCCGAACACCTCATCGACATGCAACAGAGGCTCACCGCACTGCTCAACATCATTGACCACATGCCGGCACGCTGCAAGGAAGTATTCTTGCTCTTCCGCATCGAAGGATTATCGCAACAGGAAATAGCTGAGAAATTAGGCATTTCCATTAATATGGTGCAAAAACATATCATGCGTGCCATGCTAGATTTGCTTGAAGCCAAGGACCTCATCAACTAACCGTTCTGGCCTCCTATCGGCACGACCTGAATCTCACCAGCATGAGCCATATCTCTTTACAACGCAGCGCACGCCAGGCCGCCATCAAGTGGTTTGTCATTATGCAAGATGCCGATATTGAGCATCCTGAGCGTAGCCGTTTCGAGGAGTGGCTGTTCTCCCATCCGGCACACCAGCGGGCTTATCAAGAAGTATGCAATTTATGGGAAGACCTTGATTCGCCTGATCGCCTGCTGCACCTTGAAAGTGCCATGCAGCAGAAAATCTTTATCGAGAAAACCGACCGCAGCAAAAAAATCCGCACTATCATTACCCGCACACTGAGCGTCATGTTCTTTGCCGTGGCTGGTATCAGCACTTATTACGGCTATGAAGCCTGGGAGAGCCAACCAACCATGCACATGGTGGCCAACACGGCAATCGGTCAAATCCGCTCCCAAGTGCTGGAAGACGGTACCAAGCTCATGGTCAATGCCAATAGCGATATTGAGATTACCTACACCCGCAAAGAACGCCGCGTCATCCTGAAACAAGGCGAAGCGAGTTTTGATGTTGCCAAAAATCCTGACCGCCCGTTTGTCGTCGATAGCGGCCTTGCCAGAATCACCGTGCTGGGTACACGTTTTGCCGTCAATAAATTCAGCAGCAAAGTACGTATTAGCGTGGATCATGGCGTTGTGCGGGTAGAACCTCAGCAATACCTCACCACCGAGCTGACCGGGGTGAATCGCTACGCTGAGCATGTATTGACGCTACGCGACAATGAAGTAGCTGAATTCAACCTCAATGGCCAATCCAAGCGCCTGCAACGCCCGGCAGCCGATGCCTTCAGCTTTGAATTTGGCACCATTACGTTTGACCAAGCCGGGTTGGAAGAAATCGCAGAAACCCTTTCGCGCTATCGCCAGCTCCCGGTCACAGCGCAATTTGATACGGCAAACGATGTCAGTATCACTGCCGTCATTCAAGCTAAATATATAGAACGCTTCATCAGCGAATTACCCATCATTGCCCCGGTCAAGGTCAACACCGATCGCAACGCAACTCTCCTAACCCCGAAGAAGATGCAAACCTCCCGCAAGCCATAACATCTGCACGATAACTTGCTTCATGCAGCATCACCGTTGGTAAAACACTAGTTGCAACAAAATGCCCTACAAATTATGCATGGCAATACAACTCAACTTACCAATCCCCCCCCTTAGCTTCACTTCACCATAAAAATATTTCCAAACTTGTATCCAAGACATCAGGGTTTTGCTTTCCTAAAGGTTATATCGATAGTAGGAATAATTTTTAAGGAGATAAATGAATTGGATATTTTCAAGATCATGTACCGCATAGTCATCGCATTGGTAGGGCTACTATTCATCATACTGCTCGGCACCCTCTCGCTTTCTCTATAACTAAGCAGGCATCAAGGACTGCAAAGCCAAACTTCCCATCCCGTCCGTACCTTTGATCCCTACATCTCCTCCACACTGCGACACCTCATCAATATTAATTCCCCACGTCCCAACCGCATTTCCGCAAATCCCAAAAATATCAGGAAACTTTCCCATCAATACAAACAATTGATTTTAATAAACAATTATCCAAGTTCATCAATTTCTAGTTTTTCTCAAAAAAAACCCATCAGGGTTTCTTGAACTGAACAGTTAAACAAGCATGTAAGGCGAATTTTGTCGCCTGCATACGAGGTTAATCAGCCTGCTTCTTGCCAGGTAGAACCTTCAATAATTAAAAGTTAGATCATAAAAATAAGAATAAATAATTATTAAATACATGGAGCAATGGGATGACCAGGAGAGGGAGAATTTTTCATGAACCACCACCACTCAAAAAGCTATCACGCGCATTGTGCCGCGCTTATAGCCATAAGCGCGCGGTAATACTGACAGCAATGGTAGGAGTCATGCCACTTCAACCACAAGCAGCGGAACTTGATACCACATTGCCAAAAAGCAATGCGAGCACCGGCGCTTTCGCGCCCAGCAACATTGATATCCCCAGCCAACCTTTAGATGCCGCACTCAAGCAACTTGCACGCACCACAGGCATCAGCGTCGCCTTCGACAGCAATCTTGCCACAGGCAAGACCGCTCCCGCAGTCAAGGGCCGCATGAAGCCAGACCAAGCCCTCAAAATGCTGCTTGCAGGTAGTGGCCTGGAATCTACAATCAATCAAGACAATGCCGTCATTAAAGCTGCGGCAGAACAACCAGCGATAGATTTTCAGCAAGTAGATGCAGTTGAAGTGCGCGCGAAGCGATTTTACGAGATTGGTCCGTTGCCTGGTTTAGGTCTCACAAAAGAACAAATCCCTGGCAATGTTCAAAGTATATCGGCTAAGGAAATTAAAGAATCTCATTCATTAAGCATCACAGACTTAATGAATAAAAAACTTCAGTCGGTTACCGTTAATGATTATCAAGGAAACCCTTTTCAAATGGACTTGCAGTATCGGGGTTTTACTGCAGGACCACAGATTGGCACACCACAAGGATTATCCGTATTTTTTGATGGTATCCGGGTAAATGAACCTTTCGGTGACGTGGTGAACTGGGACATGATTCCCATGAATGCCTTGGAGAGTTTCGATGTATTTCCAGGATCAAATCCGATTTTTGGATTGAATACACTGGGTGGTGCACTCACCATGAAAACTAAGGATGGCTTCAATAATACTGGCATTAGTGCAGAAGTATTGACTGGATCATTTGGTAGAAAATATCTTCAAGCTGAAGCTGGATGGAATAATGGAACAATAGCTCTATTCGGTGCAGGAAATTTTTTCATGGAAGATGGCTGGCGGGAAAATTCGCCAAGTCGAGTAAACCAGTTTTTTGGTAAAGCCAGCTACCGTGGTGACAAACTTGACCTTAATCTGAGCACACTATGGGTAGGCACCGACTTGGTAGGCAACGGTTTAATTCCTAATCAAATGTACCAGCAAGACCGTAATGCATCGTTTACCTCAGAAGACACGACTGAAAACAGACTCACTCAGTTCCAACTTTCCAGTAGCTACTTCGTCAATGAAAACTTCACAATAACGGGCCAAATATATAGGAGAAATAGTAATCGACGTGCGTTGGGTGCGGATGCTTATACAGATGGATTTCCCAGTACGCAAGAATTACAGCGTAATTTAGCACCGGGTGAGGAGGTAAGTTGCCAATTTCTCAGTACCAACTCCTACGGGATCCCCGACTATTATGTTTTTGCACTATCTGACCAATGGGACACAACCTCCCATCCATTTCTTCAAGACTTTTTTTCCAATAGTAATAACCCAGGTTATGACCTAGAGGCTGCACTTTCGCAGTATGCACCTGATGCACTTAATGGAAATTTATCAGCGGAATATGCAAAAGGTGTTAAGGATAATTTCAATTATTGGAAAAACTCATTGGATTCAACATTATTTCAAAAAAATAATATTCCACCACCATCACAATGGGGAGATCCAACGGATTACTCTAATGGAGATTTTTCTTATATGACACTGGGTAATTTATATGATGTTTTCAGAACTAATGTTCTCGATATTGATAACACAGGATTTGAACCTCAAATGAATTACTTCTACACGGAAGATGGTGTGAAACACGTAGTACTTACTCGCTCTCCTCTTAATAAAAATACTTGTCAAGGAGCACAAGCTGATTTGACAGACTACACAAGGAGTGGGAATGGATTACCAGTTAATGCTGATGGTGCAGGACATGGAGGAACAGGGCAAATAGATGGTATACCAGTAGCAGTGTTAACTGACAACAAAATTAGACAGCAAGTTGAAGGTGCTTCATTACAGTTTAATTGGAACTTTGAGAAACATAAATTCATGGTTGGCGCTTCTATTGACATAGCTAAAGCTAGTTATTCCAATAGTCAACGTTTTGGACTGTTTAATGAAGATCGAAAAGCGTATTTATCTCCAGAAAATATTCTTGACATGTATGTCGCAGCAGACTCCCCAATTTCCAATAATAATTTTAGTGGCACCTCTACAACAAAAAGTATTTATGCCAGCGAAACCTGGAGTCCTATTGAAACACTACACATTACCGGATCAGCACGCTATAACGCCACACAAGTAAAAAATAAAATCGCAACACGGACAGCATTTACCTATTATCAATTAGGCGCTTATATTGCAAGGCCTGACGATTTTAACCTGTGCCTAGGTAGCGCAGATAACTGTCCATCTACAGGATATAGACGTAGCGATGGTAGCAGTCTATTAAAGCCGGCTGAAACAGAAAAATTTAGTTTTTATTCCCTTAATCCTTCTCTCGGATTAACTTGGGATGTCAAGAAAGATCTCAATTTTTATGTCAACTGGGCACAAGGTACACGCACACCTAGTGTTGTAGAACTTGGTTGCGCATTCGATGGTAGACCCAGTGGTAGTAAGACATGGGGCGGGGATAAAAATGGCAATGGTTTGCCTGATCCAGAGGAAATGGTAGATATCCCAAATAGTCTTGCCCAGAATCGTTCGTGCACTTTACCCACTACCTTATCTGGCGATCCTTATCTGCCGCAAATTAAAGCAACAACTTATGACATAGGTCTGCGAGGCATTATCGGTGAAAACTTGCGTTGGAATATTGGTGCTTACCAAACAGATTTAAAAGACGATATTTATTTAGTCACTATTGGAGCCGCTAACAGCTTCTTTGACACGATTGGTAAGACTCGTCGCAGGGGTATAGAGGCCGGACTATCTGGCAAATGGAATAAGCTGAGCTTTGGCATGAACTATGCACTGACTGATGCCACTTTCCAAGATACTTTTGACATGATATCAGACCATAACAGTAGTGCTGTGGTAAACCTTGCAAATGGGCTTGCGGGAGTAAATGGAGAAGCATTCCGATCCATTACTGTTAAGCCAGGGGACCGTATGCCAGGAGTACCTTTGCATAACTTAAATGCGACTGTAAGTTACGAAATAACGGATAAATGGCGAGTGGGTTTAAGCGCTGTATTACACTCCGAAAGCTTCATTCGTGGAAATGAGAATAACAAACATCAAGCAGGAGTAACTGAATATTATGTTAACAATGTCGGTGACCTGGTTGCGCGACAACCATTCAACAATCCTGGAAAAGTGGATGGTTATACAATATTTAATTTCCAGACAAGTTATCAATTCAATTCTGAATGGATCGCCACTTTACTAATTAATAATATCTTCGATAAAGAATATTTCACAGCAGGTAGATTGGGACGCAACCCGTTTTCACCAAGTATCAATGGTGCTATTAGTGCTGGTGGCTACAACCATAATTCAGATGAGTGGCTAAGCTCTAACTTTTTAGCGCCAGGTGCACCTAGAGCAGCATGGTTCACTTTGAGATATGAATTTTCACCGAATAAAAGATAATTAACTTTTGAAAATCAATGACTTAAATAAAATCAATCTAGAAAAGATTAAAGGGCATTATGACTGCCCTTCAGCGTTCGACCTGATCAACTAAAGCACACTCAACGACTTGAACTGATTAGGAGAACTGGTGGTGCAGGCAACCATAATGCCTGCTAATTGTACCGTAAAGGAATTACCAATGAAAAACGCTACATTAAAATTAGCTGTTCTTGGAGTTTTCAGTATGGCATCAGCTCAGTCCGGTGCTGCCTTTGTGAATATTCCTACCGCTGGCTTTGGAACTAGCGCATATACCCCTTGCATGGCGCAACCGACGACTATTGGAGGGAACCCTACCACCTTTGGCAACTTTGGCTCAGGCAGCGTTGGCAATGGCAATCCAGCACCAACACCAACCACTAGCGCCAACAATACTTGCGCTATTGTTCCCGCTCCCTCCAGCGATATAGGCTCCCCTGAGACAAATTATGCTTTTGTAGCTTCAGCAACAAGGCCTATTGTCATCAATAACATTTACACTGCCGGCAATGTCACTGTGGGGAATGTTTTCGAAGTCGTATGGCGTAAACCTGCCGCCTCCGCCCCAGTAACAGCAACACCTATGTGCATCATTGGTGCGCGAGTATCGTTAACCAATATCGCCTACAGTAGCGCTGGTGATTTAGCAGGTGCAAGATTTGAGGTCAATGATTTGGCACGTGGTGGCCTAAATGGTCTAACAGTCGATGCTGCATATGCTTTAACTACATCAACAGCATCACCTGTATATCGAATAGGTCGAACTTATACCTCAGTTCAACATCGAGCTTTTGCAGCCTCGCCAACTTTTGGTGATCAAGGCGGAGCCCTTCCGGGAACAGGATATCTAACCCTACCGACCACACCAGGGTCTACTGCTTCAATCAATGGTGTCAATCGATTCACCGGAACTACAGCGAATGCATTGCCACTGTCCAACCCAGTTGCAGCAGAACAAACAGCCAATGTAGATGATGCTTGGGTTGACTTCACATTTGATGCCAATGCAGTAGATGACGATGGCAGTTCAAACCCTGTTTCAGCAATGACTTACGTAAAAATTGCTTGCAATACCGATACAGCAGCCACCATTAACTCTGTCTACAACCCAACTACTAATCCCGGTGGTTGGACAAGGGCTGATGCTATTCGCCTGCGTCAAACAGCACAGGAAAAATCACCATTTATATCAGTGGGAACAAGCGGTTACGTATTGCCTGGACAACCAGCAATAACACCGTCAAGCGTTGCACCATTTTAAACAATAGTTAATACGTTATTGAATCGAAATATCGCAGCGAAATAACTAAATTTTCGCTGCGAATTAAATCATTTTAGGAGAATAAAATGGCTATCAAGATTTTCAATGCAACGGAAACTGAATATACCGGTACAGCAAATGCTGATTTGATTATCGGCAATAATTTAGGAAATTTTATCGATGGTGCGGGCGGAAATGACTTAATTATTGGCGGCAGTGGTAATGATGCCATCTTTGCTGGCGATGGCAATGATATTGTTTTTGGTGGTGGAGGTGATGATGTCATTGATTTAGGAGCTGGCAATGACATTGCTTTTGGCGGCAGTGGTTCAGATAACATATTTGGCGGTGCTGGGAACGACATCATATTCGGAGGCAGTGGTGACGATGTCATTTTTGGCGATGATGGCGATGACATATTAAGCGGTGGTGAGGGCTTTGACATCGTTTATGGTGGCGCAAGCACACTTGGTGACGAAACAGTTGTTGGTAACCTCTATTTAGTTACCGACAATGATATTTTGATTGGCGGAAGTGGAAACGACACATTCAGAATTGGTGCCGAAGCTGAAAATGTTGTCATCATGGGTGGTGTATCAGGACTGGATAACTCAGGAAATGAAGCTCGCTATGTTGATGTCACAGAAAACGAAGAAACAGAAGAATTGTTTGCTTACGATACGGTTACCGGCCAAGTTGTTCTTCTTGATGACATTGAAATTTCTGAGCAAACTGAAACTGATGCTCGCATTAACATTGTTACTCGCCCAGGCTCAAGTCAAATCAGTACAGCAGCCAGTACAATTGCTGGTTATAACGCAGTAGACACTATTGAATTTACTCAGTCCGGCGACTTCTCAGAGTCATTAGTATTCTCCGGAATCGAGCGCATTGAGTTGGCCAGTGGTGTCAATATTATTTTGTCCGCTGAGCAGTTAGAAGAAAACGGCGAATCATTGAGTCGTGGAGAGCTCAACCCAGGTACGCATATCTACGGCGTCGCTGGCGGCCCTACCGAATCCGTCACCATCAAGCTGGAGTTCGAGGAGGAAGAATTCGAGCCTGATGTCGATGGTGCAGACGAGGTAGAGTACTTGGCAGCTGAATTTGAGGTAGACGACTACTCTGTTGCCGAGCTCTTCCACAACGTGGACATCATCTACGATGCCACGGAAGGCGAAGCTGGCAGCTATGTTCGTATCGACGGTGCCAATGAAACCGATGGTGCCCGCGAGATTGTGCTGGGTAGCGATGGCGTAGATTATGTCACTGCACGCCTGGGTGATGATGTGGTCTACGGCAATGGTGGTAACGACTTGCTGGTTGGTCACGGCGGTGCGGATTACCTTGACGGCGGTGAAGGCGACGATATCTTCTTGATCACTGGTTTTGGTAGTGGCGTGCAAGGCACCACATCCAAGGCTGACGATGGTAACCCTGAGTGGATCGCCACTGGCGCTAAGCATGATGTGATCGTTGGCGGTGAAGGAACTGATACCCTGCGTATTACTACTGGCATCGGTGCTAACAACCAAACTGCTGGCACTATCATCCTCAACGACGCTAACTTCCAGGAAATGGAAGTGGTGCAAGTGGGTGGTACTGTTGGTCGCCTAAATGTGGAAAACACAGCCTTGCAGTTGCTGAATAACAATTACCACTTCAATGCTGGCGGTACGGTAGCCGATCTCTCCAATGCCAAGGGCAATAATGGCGGCACGATCAACAATGTGGTCGTTGATGCTTCCGGCGTAACAGCCAACGGCCTGACCTTTGAAGGTAACGGCAACACCCAGACCTTCATTGGCACCACTCAGGATGACCGCTTCGTCAGCAATGGCGGGCACGATACTCTGACTGGTGGCTCTGGGTCCGATACGTTCGCCTTCGGCAAGATTTGGACACAAACCGTGACTGGCGATGATGATGAAGTGCAATGGTATGAAAATGTTGGGGTTGATCTCACCAACGCTGATACCGACACCATCACCGACTTCGCTAGCGGCGTGGACAAGATTGAGCTTAATGCGGATCAATTCGCTTCGTTGGTCGGCTTCAATGCTGGCAACCTGGTGATTGGCACTGGTCCGCTTGATGCAGATGACTACCTGGTGTTCAACACTTCCACCAATACCCTTCAGTATTACGCAGATGGTAACGGTGGTAGCGCAGCCATTGACATCGCCATCCTGACTGGCGTTAGCTCAATCACAGCAGCGGATATCGTGGTTGTTTAATTAGGGGTGCCGGGCTGGCAACACCGGCCCGGCAGTGTCCTGATTTTCACCAGGAATACTGCATACGTGATTAAAAATAATAACTCCGCTGTACTGAAGAAATCCTTGATGGATCTTACCTCTCTCTTTCATCGAGTGATTTTCTTCGGTTTTTTTACCAACCTGCTGGTGTTGGCACCATCGTGGTACATGCTCGAAGTCTATGACCGGGTGATTTTCAGCCGTAATCTTGCGACTTTGCTCATGCTCACCATGATGGTGATCTTTATTTACCTGATCATGGAAAGCCTGGAATGGGTGCGCCGCGGCATGATGCTGCAAGCCGCCAACCGGTTTGATCAAGCCTTGAGCCAACCTATTTTCAATGCAGCGTTCGCAGCAAAGCTAAGCAATGCCGGCTTCCCTGCGCAGCGTGTATTTGCCGATTATCGCAGCATGAGGGAAATGCTCTATTCCCCTGCCCTGCTAGGCCTGATTGATATTCCCTTTATCGTGATTTTTCTTGTCGCTATTTTCTTTATTCATAGCAGCCTGGGCTACCTGACCCTACTTGGATTGGCAGTACAAACCATTATCGCCCTGCTGAACCAGATGCGCGTGCAGCCACTGCTGCAAGAGGCCAACCAGCATGCACTGGCAGCACAGAGTTATTTCAGCAATATCCAGCAGCATGCAGAAGTGGCACGTGCCATGGGCATGCAAGCGGCACTAGAAACCCGCTGGCAAGACAAACAGCAAGCCTTTCTCGACAAGCAGGCGAATGCCTCGGAGATTGCTGGCCAACATGCGGCATATTCCAAGTTTCTCCAGATTAGCCTCACCTCTCTGGTATTAGGGCTAGGTTGTTATCTGGTGATCAGCCAAACCTTGATCAACGGCGCGGCCATGATGATCGTTGCATCCATTCTTGCTGCACGCGTATTGGCCCCCTTCAGCCAATTGATCGCGCAATGGCGCAGCATTGCCAATGGCCTGCAGGCATATGACCGCCTGAATGAGCTTCTAGAGCAGCATCCAACCAAACAGGGAGGCATGGCATTACCAGCACCAACAGGCGAGCTTACGGTGGAAAACCTCAGCTATTCCCTGACAGAAAACGCCCGCGAGCCTATGTTGCGTAATATCCAGTTCCGCCTGCGTCCTGGCGAATTGCTACTCATCACCGGCCCCTCAGCCTCTGGCAAAACCACATTATCCAAATTGCTGGTAGGCCTATTACAGCCTAGTACGGGCAAGGTGCGACTCAATGGCGTAGACATCTTTCAATGGGATAAGGCCGAGCTTGGGCCATACCTGGGTTACCTATCGCAAGACATTGAATTGCTGGATGGCACCATTACCGAGAATATCTGCCGTTTTGGCACGCCAGACCATGCCAAGCTGACCGAGGTCATTGAGCTGCTGCAATTACAGACCTGGATAGAGAGCTTGCCCGATGGGCTTGATACCCACATAGGCCATGAAGGTTACCTGCTATCAGGTGGTCGCAGGCAGCTCATCGGCCTGGCAAGAGCTTTGTATGGTAAACCCACTATCGTGGTGCTTGACGAACCCAATGCCAACCTGGATGAGGCTAGTGAGCAATGCCTGCAACAAGCTGTGCGCATGCTCAAGAGTCAAGGCACCACCTTTATCATCATCAGCCATCTGCAAGGCATCCGCCATATGGCCGAAAGCATGATGGTGATGATGAAAGGCCAAGTGCTCCGCTATGGCAAGACTGAGGAAGTATTAGCCTCGTTGCAACAAGCTGCCACTCCACAAAGGAAGCAGACATGAGCACCCAGCCCATCTCCCTGCGCGGTTACTTGGCATTGTTCAAGCATGAAGCTTGGAGTATTGCCCTGTTCAGCATGGTGACCAATGTCTTGATGCTCGCTCCCACGCTGTATCTATTGCAATTGTACGATCGTGTATTGCTGAGCCGTAGCGAGATGACACTGCTGGCAGTGACCTTGATCACCCTCTTCCTGTTCCTGGTGATGGCATTTTCCGACTGGGTACGCTCCCTGGTCGCGATCAAGGCAGGAGTGCGCTTCGACAAGCTTTTGACGTCTAGGCTGTTTTCGCTAGGCCTGACGAGGCAAGCAGCACAAGGCACACAGCAAGCCATGCAGGACCTGACATTCATTCGCCACTTCATCACTGGTAACGGCTTGTTTGCCTTTTTCGATGTGCCTTGGACCTTGCTCTATATTGCCGTGTTATTCATCCTCAGCCCGATACTGGGAGCCTTGGCCATTGCCCTTTGTATAGTGCAATTTGGCCTTGCACTGTGGAACCAGCGTAGCACTGCGCAACCACTAGCGGATACAGCAGAAGCACGCCAACATGGCTTGCAATTCCTCGATAGCAAGCTGCGTAACATTGACACCCTGCATGTGCTTGGCATGCTGCCACAGCTCAGGCAGCGCTGGTTAGCCATTCAGGGCCGCTGGCACGCGCTGGATGCAAAAACCAACGAGGTACAAAGCCGCAATCAGCAGGTCAACAAGTTTGCCCGCTATACCATGCAATCCGGCATGTTGGGCATGGCAGCCCTACTAGCGGTCAAGGGAGACATTTCCATTGGTGCGATGATTGCCTCCAATGTGCTGATCGCGCGAGCATTACAGCCATTTGACGTGATCGTGGGCACCTGGAAGCAATTTATCCAAGCCAAGACTTCAGCAGGCAACATCGACCAATTGCTAGCCACTGGCACCGATCATGACGACATTACCCAACTGGTAACGCCAAATGAGGCTATCAAGGGCAGGCTGTCATTGGTGCAGGTGGCGGTAAAGACCAATCATGGCACACCATTGTTAAAACCGCTCAACCTTGAGATCGAGCCCGGCGAGATTCTCGGCGTCCTCGGCCCTTCTGGTTCCGGCAAAACCACACTGCTACGTTGCTTTGCTAACACCTGCGATCAGCGCGAGGGCGAGATATTGGTCGACGGCATTGCGCTTTCTCGCTTGCCCGCAAACCTCTATGCCTCAGCCATCGGGTATCTACCGCAGGAAACCGCCTTATTGGAAGGCAGTATTGCCGAAAATATTGCGCGATTTACGCAGCCGGAACCTGAGAAAGTGATACAGGCTGCACAAGCCGCAGGCATTCACGAGGCAATTTTGCGCTTGCCCAAGGGATATGACACCCGATTGAGCGCCGAAGCACCCGTGCTCTCAGGTGGGCAGCGCCAGCTAGTTGGCCTGGCGCGGGCGATCTACCAGCAACCCGCCATCCTGCTGCTTGATGAGCCCAACGCCCACCTTGACGATCAGGGCGAAGCCAGCCTGATCACCGCACTATTGCTGCTGAAAAACCAGGGCAAGAGCATCGTCCTCGTCTCGCACCGTACACATATCCTCAATATCACGGACAAGTTACTGGTACTCGACCAAGGCAACATGCTGTGGCATGGCCCGCGTGAACAAGTGCTTGCGGAAATCAATCATGCCAGGCAAAGCCCGGCAAGCAAGGTGGCACAAGAGCCTGCTCAATATCTTTTCATGGGCACGTTGCCCCGGCAGGGCAGGTGATGCAAGGCGCAAACCGCAGACGTGCTTATTGCCCGGCGAGGATTTGCAACGCAGCAGCGGCTGCGCTGCCGGGGCAACCCTACGGGCATAGCTCCAAAACGCGCCCGCTCTACGTTGCAGCCCTTGGCAAGGCAATGAGCATTACCTGCGGACTGCGCCTTGATCGGACGCATTTTGGAGCCATGCGTGCCCATGAAAAGATATTGAACAGGCTCTAGGGATGAACAACATGACTCAAGCTGTACAACACACATTGCCCGGCATGCTTGCACCCACCTCCAATGTAGTACCCCTGCATGAACAGGGAAATGAGATCGGGCATGAACGCAGCACAACAAAACTGGGGCTGATCATCCTACTACTTGGCTTTGGCGGCTTCCTCGCCTGGGCAGCATTGGCACCATTGGACGAGGGGGTACCCACTGAAGGCGTCGTTACCGTGGAGGGGCGACATAAAACCATACAGCACCTCACAGGCGGTATTGTCAGCCAATTGATGGTGCACGAAGGCCAGCCAGTCAAGGCGGGAGATGTCTTGTTTACGCTAGATGCGACTGCCAGCAAGGCACGCTTTGATGAAGTACGCCAACGCTATCTGGGCTTGCTCGCCCATGAAAGCCGCCTGCTGGCAGAAAAATCCGCTGCAGGCAGCATCACCTTCCACCCTGAACTGATCAAGCAGCAAGCAGACCCTTATGTGCAACAGCTGATGCTGAATCAATCCCAATTATTACGCGCCCGCCAGCAAGCGTTACGTGCCGATGTGGAAGCCATGCGCGAATCTATCGAGGGCCAGCAGGCCTTGATAGAGGGCTATCAGGGCGTAGCAAGCAGTTATCGCTCGCAAGTGGATTTGCTGACGCAACAACTGACGGGTATCAAGCAACTTGTCAGCGAAGGCTATGCCCCGCGCAACCAGCAAAATGAGTTGGAACAAAAGCTGGCACAAACCTACGGGCTGATTGCCACGAATGATTCCAATATCCTGCGCAGCCGCAAAGCCATTCTTGAGTTGCAGCAACGCATTACCGCACGCGAGCAAACCGAGAAAAAGGAAATTGATACCGAAATGGCACAGGTCAAGCTTGCCGTGCAGGCGGATGCCGAGAAATACAAGCCATTATGGGATGAATTGCAACGCGTCACCGTCAGCGCGCCTGTCAGCGGCCAGGTTGTCGGCTTGCAGGTACATACCATAGGCGCGGTGATCCAGCCTGGGCAGAAGATCATGGACATCGTGCCTTTCGATGAACCCTTGATCCTGGATGCACGCATTCCTCCTCACCTCATCGACAAAATCCATACTGGTCAGGATGCCGATATACGTTTCTCCAGCTTTGCCAATACGCCGCAATTGTTACTGGAAGGCAAGATCAAGACCGTATCCAATGACTTGCTGGTAGACCCAGACAATACCAGCTATTACCTAGCACGCATTTCTGTCACTGAAGAAGGCATGAAAACCCTGGGCAAGCGCCGTATGCAACCTGGCATGCCAGTGCAGGTAGTCATCCGCACCGGGGAGCGCACCCTGCTTACCTACCTGATGCATCCGCTGGTGAAACGCATTGCCGCCTCGATGAAGGAAGAGTAAGGGATTAGCCACATGAGTCATTGCTTTCACAAACTGCTCCACTTTATATCACGTTGCATCCTGGGTGTAGCGCTCTTATGTGCAGCTAGTTCGCCACAAGCAGCGGAAAACCTGCTCAGCCTCTACGAAAAAGCCGTGCAATACGATGCGCAATACAAGACAGCCGAAGCGAATATGGCCGCTGAACGTGAGGAGATCAACAAGAGCCGCGCCCTGTTCATGCCCCGGGTGCAGTTTGGTGCCAGCGTTGGCCGCGGCAACACTGACCGTACCACGCAAACCAACCTGGGTGCGATTGATACCAAGCTCAACTATGACATCCACAACTATGCCTTGAGCCTGCGCCAACCCTTGTTCAACAAGGAAACCATGGCCACTTATCGTGGTGCAGAGGCAAACGTGCAGAGCAAGGAAGCCTTGCTCCTGAAGGAAAACGCCACCTTGATCACACGGCTAGCTGCCACCTATTTTGAAACGCTGTACGCGCAAGAAAAAGTTACCGTTCTGCGCAGCAACATCAAGGCCACCAGCCAACAGCGCGATCAAGCACAGCGCCGCTATGACCACGGCGAAGGCACCATTACCGAAGTCAATGAAGCTCAGGCCAACCTTGAACTCGCCCAGGCTGAACTGATCACCACGGAGAATTCGCTAGGAGTATTCAAGCAGACCCTGAGTAACATGGTTGGCATCCAGGTGGAAGAAATTGCGCCGATCAATACTGCCCAACTGCCCATGACAGTGCCGGAGTCAGAAGAGCTGGATTTCTGGCTGCAACAGGCACTGGGTAATAATCCCGAAATCACCGCTGCCCGCTTGTCAGTCGAAGTGGCTCGCCAAGATGTCGAAAAGAAGCGCGCTGGCCACTTCCCGACGCTGGATCTGGTAGGTGTACGCTCATTCAGCGAAAACGACAGTAACAATACCTTGGGCTCGCGCTTCGACACTACCACCGTATCCTTGCAACTCAATATGCCCTTGTTCGCCGGTGGCTTTACCAGCGCCAGCGTACGTCAGGCCTTCAACAAGGTAGATGCTGCGGAGGAGTTGCTCAATCTGCGTACACGTGACATCGAGGCCAATACCAAGAAATACCTCAATAGCATACGCAGCGGCCTGCTGGCACTCTCTGCCTATCGTCAAGCGGTGAAATCCAGCGAAATTGCTCTGGAGGGCACAGAAAAAGGCTTCGCTGCAGGCACACGTACCAATATCGAGGTATTGAACGCACAGCAGAAACTATTCCGTAGCCGCCTGGAGCTAAGCCGTGTGCAGTACGTGCTAGTCAATGACATCATTAATCTCAAGCAGGCTGCGGGAATGCTCAACGAGGCCCAACTACACGCCCTGAACCAGTATTTTGCGGTGAATTGAATGTTGCCCGTAAAGCCTACTCCTCAAGTTTTACGCACGATGCTCAAGATGGCCAGCGGCATTCTCACCACGACTGGGTTCGGACTATTATGGCTATCTCCCCTGACTACCTCTGCTACAGGCTTTGAACCATTGCCCATCAGCGGCGTGCTGCGTGACGACGGCACCAGCGCCTATATTCTCTGCAATGCTAGTGGTAAATTTGATGAGAGTAAGAACCACAACATCCCGCGCAAGCCTACGCCCAGCCAGAGCAATACCTGCGCTATTTTCCCGGCCAATGACATTGCCGCCCCACTGCCCGGTTTTAACCTGCTGAAACACGCCAGCCGCCAAGTGGTAATGAAAAACGCACTGACTGGGTATGCTGATAAAAAAATTGCCAGTGTGCTGGATATTGTCTGGCGTAATCAGGCCAGTGGCGAGTGCATTTACGGCACTAGGGTGCTGGCATTCTCCAGCGCAGATGCTGATTACAACGATCAACTACCCGGCAAGCAGTATTTTCGTATTACCGACATTACCCGCGGTGGCTTTGCTGGCCGAGAGGTTGAGGTTGCCTATGCCCTGACGGCATCGGGTGCCGAGCCTATCTATCGTGTCGGACGCAGCTATACGGCGGTCCAGTATTACAAACGCCCGGGTTACCAGCGCCAGCCACTGATCGAACCTGCCTTCCACAATGCTATCAACGGCGTGGACTCGACAGAGCACATCACCCCTGAGTTCCGGCAGCAAAGTGCCTCGCTCAATGAAAACTGGGTCAACTTCACTACATTGATCGGGCTACCCAAGCGCCCTGCTTCGCCCATGATGTACGTCAAGGCCGCCTGTAGCAGCGCCCCTCCAACAGAACAGCCTGAAACCATCCGCTTACGTCAGGCTATATCCCCTTTTATTGAGCTTAATGTGCCTGGCTTCGTACCAAGCAACTCCAACTCCACTGAAACAACGCAACCTTGAGGATACCGCCATGCCACTGCCCGCAACATACTCGCCAGATACGCTCATCAGAAACTCCCAGACACGCAGTCTGCGCCATCGGGGGTTCACCCTGCTTGAGTTGCTGGTGGTAATGGTCATTATCGGCCTGCTGGCAGGCTATGTTGGCCCCAAATACTTCGCCCAGATCGGCAAATCTGAAGCCAAGACTGCCAAGGCGCAAATTGAGGCCCTGGGCAAGGCTCTGGATCAATACCGCCTGGATACCGGTAGCTACCCCAGCACGGAACAAGGCCTAGCAGTTCTCAATGCACCACCTGCAGATGGGTCGCGCTGGCATGGCCCATACCTGCAAAAAGCCCTGCCACAAGACCCATGGGGCAAGGCTTACCAATATCGCTCTCCCGGTGAACATGGCGATTACGACTTATGGTCATTCGGCAAGGATGGACAATTGGGCGGCACCGAAGAAGCTGCCGATATCGTGAGCTGGCAATAGGCTGCACGGAGCGTACCCCGCATGAAATTCGAGCTTAAAGTGGCACGCGGCACTGAAGTGCAATCGCTAACCCTGGAGGCCAGCAACGTCCTGCAAGCACAATTGCAAGCTGAATCCCAGGGGTATAGCGTGCTCGGACTGAAGCAATTAGGTACTGCAGGCATAGGCACACGTTTACGCAAGCCGAGATTCAACTTGATGCTATTCAGTCAGGAGCTGTTATCGCTGCTTGATTCCGGCCTCAGCTTGGTAGAGGCCATTGAGGCCCTTGCAGAGAAAGAAGGCCATGCCGAATCGCGCACGCTGCTCAAGCAGATATTGGCATTGCTTTACGAAGGCTTGCCGCTCTCTGGCGCACTGGAGAAATTTCCCGCCACCTTCCCGCCGCTTTACGTGGCCCTGATCCGCAGCAGTGAACGCACCGGGGACATGGTGCAGGCTTTAGGCCGTCACGTGACTTATCAAGGACAGATCGATACGGTGAAAAAGAAAATCACCACTGCTTCTATCTACCCGGTATTACTGATTGCGGTAGGAGGCTTAGTTATGCTGTTCCTGCTGGGCTATGTCGTGCCACGTTTCAGCGCCATCTACGAAAGTGCAGGCGATAACCTGCCATGGATGTCACAACTGCTGTTGGGCTGGGGACGATTGCTGCATGAACATGGGCAGCTTGCGCTACTTGCCTCTGTCATCGTGTTGGCCCTGTTGGCTATCGTATTAAGCCGCCCCATGGTGCGCCACACTCTGCTACAACAATTATGGAAGATACCTGCCCTGGGCGAAACCATGCGCATCTACCAGCTTGCCCGCTTTTACCGCACCTTGGGTATGCTGCTCCAAGGTGGCATCCCGTTGGTCACCGGTATGCAGATGGTCGCATCCTTATTGCAACCCAGCCTGCGGCACCAGTTGCAATTGGCTGAGCATGACATCCGCGAGGGCAAGCCCTTATCTAACGCCATGGAGGAACATGGCATGACAACTTCTATTGCTTTACGTATGTTGCGCGTCGGGGAGCGCACCGGGCGCATGGGCGAGATGATGGAGCGCATCGGCAGCTTTTACGATGAGGAAATCGCCCGCGCCGTGGATTGGTTTACCCGCCTGCTGGAACCACTGTTGATGGTAGTAATCGGGCTGATCATCGGCATCGTGGTGGTGCTCATGTACATGCCCATCTTCGATCTGGCAGGCAGCATCCAATGAATCAGCCAATGGATAAGCTACCCCTGTTGCAAGCCATTGCTGAAACCAGCCCAGCCCAAATCACCCTGGCAACAGTGCAACAAGCGCGTGCACTTGCACAGCAAGGCCAACAACCGCTGCTGGATGTACTGGAAGAAATTTCCGGGCTAGATAGCGAAGCCTTCATGCAGGCGCTGGGTAAGCTCATGCGCTATCCCGTGCTGGGCATATTGCAGCTTTACGAATGGCAGCCGGATTTCCAATTACTGTCCTTTGCCGAAGCCAGTCGCCAGGAATGTATCGCCTTACGTGATCTGAATGGCAAGCTGCATATGGTATTTGCCAACCCATTCGATGCGCAGCTTTACAGCCGCATGAACCAACTGCTACGGCAACCAACGCAATGGAGTATTGCCCACCGCAAGGACATTGCTGCTTTCCTCTCCCGCTTTGAGGAAAGCATGCGCGCCATGGACGGCCTGCTGCCGGAACACACGGATAGCGAAAGCGGCACTAGTGCAATTGAGGATATCTCATTACGCTCCATCGCCGAAGACACTTCGCCCGTGGTCAAGCTGGTGCGCTCCACGCTATATGACGCACTCAAGGCCGGAGCCAGCGATATCCACATGGAAACCGACGCGCAAGGGCTGAGCATCAAGTACCGGATTGATGGCGTACTCAGTCATGTCGGCAGTATTCACGGCATAACGCAGGCCGAACAAGCAGTTTCGCGCATCAAAGTCATGTCCGAGCTCGACATTGCCGAGCGCCGTATTCCTCAGGATGGCCGCTTCAAGGTCATGGCGCAGGGGCGCGAGGTAGACCTTCGCGTTTCCATCATGCCCAGCGTATTCGGTGAGGATGCTGTATTGCGTATCCTTGACCGCAAGGCGCTCTCAGACCAAGCACAAGGATTAAGCCTGGATGTGCTGGGCTTCGAACCCGAGATCATGGCGCGATTCCGCCTGCTGGCAGAAGAGCCTTATGGCATGTTGCTGGTTACAGGTCCCACCGGCTCAGGCAAAACCACCACCTTGTATGGCGCAATCTCGGAAATCAACCATGGCCAGGACAAGATCATCACCATTGAAGACCCGGTGGAATACCAATTGCCAGGGGTGTTGCAAATCCCGGTGAACGAAAAAAAAGGCCTTACCTTTGCCCGTGGCCTGCGCTCTATCCTGCGTCACGACCCGGACAAAATCATGGTAGGGGAAATACGTGACCCTGAAACCGCACAGATTGCTGTGCAGTCGGCGCTCACCGGCCATTTGGTATTGACAACGGTACACGCCAACAATGTATTCGACGTCATTGGCCGGTTTACCAATATGAATGTCGACCCTTACAGCTTTGTCTCCGCGATCAACGGCATCATGGCGCAGCGTCTGGTGCGCACCATCTGCCAGCATTGTGCGATCAACGATACCCCGGATGCTGCATTGATCAGCAAATCTGGCATTGCTCCGGAGTCCATTCATGAATACCGCTTCCGCTGTGGCCAAGGCTGCGGACAGTGCCATGGCACTGGCTACAAGGGCCGCAAGGCCGTAGCCGAGCTACTAGTGTTCAACGACAGCATCCGCGAACTCATTGTGACGCGAGAACCTGTGCGCAAGGTGAAGGAAGCCGCCCGCGCCAATGGAACCCGCAGCATGCGAGAAGCCGCCCTCGAGATGGTCAAGCGCGGCGAAACCACCCTACAGGAGATCAATCGTGTTACCTCGCTCGTTTAATTGGCCATCAGCATCATGGAGCTTCCCATGGCGGGACGAGTTGCGTGTCCTCATTCAGCCCCATTCTCTCAGCCTGCTCAGGATAAAGCGTGGCATCAAGCCACTAGCCGTGGCTAGGGAAGAGATTGCCCTGGAGGCGAATAGTGAAACACCAACAAGCGGGGAGTTCTGGCAACCAGCCATTGCCAGCTTGCATCAGCAATTACAAACACGGCAATGGCGCGGATGCCAGCCCAAGGTAGTGGTATCCAACCAATTTGCGCACTATGCGATCGTGCCGTGGAATGCCAGCTTGCATAGCCGTAAGGAGCAAAGCGCCTTCGTCAGGCATTACTTCACCCAGCTTTATGGTGATTTCGCCCGCGCATGGGATATCCGCACCACTCCCATGACTTATGGTCACTCCACATTTGCCAGTGCAATTGACGAGAAATTGCTACAGGCCTTGCGCGAGGAGTTTTCCCGGGCCGGGCTACCTGTCCATCATATCCATCCACACCTGATGGTAGCTGCCAATGTCATCAGGCAAAAACTGGCGCGTACGCCATTACCCAATGCCTTGAACTTCGTCATGTTGGAAAATGACCGCATAGTAGTTGCCCTGATTCAACATGGACAATGGCTAAGCCTGCAAAGCTATGCAGCAGAAAGCGATATTGAAAACCAATTGCAGGCACTGCTGGACAGGGAGTCCATCATTGCCGGTGTCGACAATAGCGAGTGGCCGGTGGTGTTCTATGCCGCAGGCGCAAATCACCTCACATCACTCCAGCTGCCTCAGCGCAAGGTGCACAACATCGTACCGCACCGACAAGATCAACATGGCATGGAGGCATGGCAATAATGCTACCCATCATTTCCATCAACCACGCCCCGATCCAGCATGACCGTGCGATCAAGGGTATCGTACTGCTTGCCCTAGGCATCGTTGCGAGCCTGGGATTGTTCGCCTGGCTGCAACAACTCAATACCGAGCAACAGCGGCTGAATGCCGACCTGCAACAGATGCAGGCCCCGACTGCTATGCCCAAGCTTAACGGCAAGGAAAGCCAGGCCAAGCAACAGGAAATCGCTGCTGTGCAAGCCGCGATGCATGAACTCGCCCTACCTTGGCAAAGGCTGTTCCTGGCACTGGAAAACATCAAGGACAACGAGATCAAGTTGGCGAGCATTGAGCCTAATCCAAGGCAGCACAAGCTGCGCATTACCGCGAACACCAATGAAGTCGTCAATATGTTCAAGTATGTGCGTAGCCTGTCCGAACAGCCTATTTTTAATGATGTTTTGCTCATGTCGCATGAGTTTCATCACGATCAGCCCATGCCGGTACATTTTGTCGTGGAGGCCGCATGGGTGCCACAACCATGAATTTTGGCAAGATAGACAAATTACGTTACCGCATTAGCCAGCTCGATGGTTTGAGCAAGCTGGCCTTTGGCCTATTGTTCGCTTGCCTGCTCATTGCCCTGACCTATGCGTGGCCCCAAGCCAGGGCCCTACAGCAGCTCCAACTGGATGTTGCTGACATGCACCATGCCATGCCGCAGCATCAAGGGCAGTGGATAGATCGCTCGCCGCAAGCCTCTCTCAACACCTTCTACCAATTTCTACCGCCCGAGCATGAAGCCACCACCTTACTGAATCAGGTGCTGGATATTGCAGAAAAGCATGGGCTTGTGCCAGAAAAAGTCGATTATGCCCTGAGCCGACAACCTATAGCCTCATTCTCGAAGTATCAACTCAGCCTACCTGTGCATGGAAGCTATCTGGATATCCGGCACTTTATTGCAGAAGTCATGGCCACCCTGCCCTCGGCAGCCCTGAATGATATTGCACTCAAGCGGGAAGACATGATGAGCGATCAAGTGGAAGCCAAGCTCAGGCTCACACTTTACCTGCGCAAGGATAAGCAATGAAGCCAGTGCAAAGGCAACGCTTGATTTGGGCAGGCTTGATGATCACGCTAGCGACTACGTTATGGACAGCCTTGCACGACGAAGAAGCCGATACCGTGCAGGTTGCCGCCGCACAGCATCGTGTTGTTGCAGCCCAAACTACAAGAACGCAGGCCGGTAGCGTTAAACACTCAGATACACCCATGCTCGATATGAGGCAGTTGCAACGTACGCCTTGGCAAGACAGCGAGCACAATCTATTCAGTCATGCCCAAATCGTTGCACAAGCCGAACTGCCTGAACAACCCATCGTACAGCAGGCCATGGAGATCCCACCCGTACCTTTCACTTATGCAGGCAAATTGGAAGATCACGGGCAATACACTGTCTTCCTCTCGATGGGAGACAAGAACATGAGCGTCAAGACCGGGGATACCGTCGGCGACTGGAAGGTCAAGGAAATTGACGCAAACCGCATGATATTGAGCTATCAGCCATTACGTGCTGATGTGCCATTGCTGATTGGAGAACACCATTGAACACCTCACTGCACACCATGACAAAACTCAGCACAGTATTGCTTGCCATCATGCTGGTCGCTTGTTCATCTACAGAAATGCGGCAAAACCAAGGCAACCTGGAATTACAGCAAGCCAGGGATATGATCAACGCCGGGCAGACAGAGGCTGGGATAGAGCGACTGAAAAGCCTGGTGCGGACTTTTCCCGACAACCCGGAATACCGCAACTATCTGAAGCAACAACAAGATCTCCAGCTTGCTATCCAATTACGGGACGCGGACCAGCTCAAGCAGCAACAACGCTGGGGCGAGGCCGAGATCGCTTTCCGGCACGTACTGGAGCTGGATGGGCAAAACCAGCGTGCGCAAAACGGTATTCATCAGATACGCATCGCGGCCACACATGAAGCCATGCTGCAACGTGCAGATGACATGCTAGCCAAACAAGATTGGGAAGGTGCACAGTTGTTGGCCCGCACCGTATTGGCAGAAGATTCCAGCAACCGCAGTGCACGTGCGCTATTCGAGCAGATCGAGCAAAAACGCATGGATAAAGTAGTGAACCCGCCCCACATCCGCTCCGCCTTCAAGCGCCCCATCTCGCTTGAGTTCAAGGATGTCGCCATCAAATCCGTATTCGAGTTTATCTCCCAAGCGGCGGCAATTAACTTTACCTACGACCAGGAACTACGCGGCGACCAGCGTACCAGTGTTTTCCTGCGCAATACTCCTATTGAGGAAGCCATTGACGTCATCCTCGCGAGTAACCAACTTGGCAAGAAAGTCCTTAACGACAACACCCTGCTCATCTATCCAATGAGCCGGAGCCAGGAATACCAGGAGACCTTCGTACGTAGCTTCTATCTCAGCAATACAGATGCCAAGAAGCTGATGAATATGATCAAGACGGTAGTCAAAACCAAGGATATCTATATCGACGAGAAGCTCAACACACTGGTAATGCGCGACACGCCTGAAGCGATCCGCACCGCAGAAAAACTCATCATGTCGCAAGACATGGCAGAGCCAGAAGTCATGCTGGAAGTGGAAGTGCTGGAGATCAATCGCCGCAGCCTGGAAAACATTGGTATCCGTTACCCGACAACGGCCAGCATAGGCGTGCAAGGGCGCGATACAGTGAATGGCACTACTACCCTCTCTCCAGGCAAACTCACAATCAATGAGCTGAAGAACTTCAACTCCAACCTCGGGGTGTTTAGTATCAGCGACCCTGTGCTGGCCTTGAATCTGTTACAGCAGGACACTGATACCAATCTGCTCGCCAACCCGCATATCCGCGTCAAGAACCGTGAAAAGGCCAAGATACACGTTGGTGACCGCATCCCCGTACTCACCAGCGTCGCCAACTCCACCGGCTTTGTCTCACAAACAGTGAATTATATTGAGGTCGGCATCAAGCTCGACGTTGAGCCGACAATTTTGCTGCGCGACGAAGTGTCAATCAAGGTTGGTCTGGAAGTAAGCAACCAGACAGACCGCATGACTACCAGCTCGGGGACTGTGACCTATACCATCGGCACCCGCAATGCCAGCACAATCCTGCGCCTGAAAAATGGTGAAACACAAATTCTTGCCGGCCTGCTGCGCGACGATGAACAAAAAGTTTCCAATCGCGTACCAGGACTGTCCAAACTGCCCTTGGTCGGCAAACTATTTAGTGACCGTAACAATGACCATAGCAAAAAGGAAATTGCCCTGCTGATCACTCCGCGCATCATCAACAACCTCACTCCCGAAAGTGCTGTCTACACTGCATTTCCCGCTGGCATTGATCGCAGTGCATCACGCTCTGGACGTAGCAGTGGAGAATCAGCCGCCGTCACCGCCCAAGCTGCACCTGCTGCCCCGGTGAAGAGCGCACAGGAAATCCAGGCAGAACGTGCAGAGTCGGACCGTTCATTTGCTGGTTCTGTCATGCGGCCCGTGGAGGATATTGCCAGCCCGGACGAGCAACGATGAAGCCGTCATCGAAAAGACCCTCCGGCTTTACATTGATCGAGCTCATGGTGGCGCTAGTATTACTGGCGCTGATCCTAAGCTCGGCTGCGCCTGTCATGCAAATCACAGCCAAGCGAACCAAAGAGCAGGAACTCAAGCGCAACCTCTGGCAACTGCGTGATGCCATCGATGCCTACAAGAAAGCCGTGGATGACGGCCTGATCAAGAAAAGCCCAGGCCAAACTGGCTACCCACCCAACTTGCAAATACTGGTGCAGGGCGTGGAAAACCCGCGTGATCCCAAGAAACGCAAGATACATTTCCTGCGCAGCATTCCGCGTGACCCATTTGTACCCGATCCGGAATTAAGCAACGAGGCGAGCTGGGGAAAACGCAGCTACACCAGCTCGTTTGAAGAGCCTGCAGAGGGCGATGACGTCTACGACGTTTACTCCCTTTCCAGCGATACCGGGCTCAACCAGCAGCCTTATCGGGAATGGTAAGCATGCAACCAAGGCGAGAGAGAGCAACAGACAAAAGACTAGGATTTACCTTGATCGAGGTATTGGTGGTGCTAGCCATCATCGCCACGCTCCTGAGCCTTGTCACGCCGCGCTACTTCTCCAGCATAGACCGCGCCCGCGAACACTCGCTCAAGCACGACCTGATTGTCATGCGCGATGCCATCGACAAGTTTTATAGCGATACCGGGCGTTACCCAGACACTTTGTTCGACCTTGTGCAGCGCAAATACCTACGCGCCATCCCGGAAGACCCCATCACCGAAAGCACAGAAACCTGGCTCCTTGTCCCACCGGATGACGCCAATATTCCCGGTCAGGTCTACGATATTCGCAGTGGCTCGGAAGCCATGGCCTTGGACGGCAGCTACTATGCGGAGTGGTAAGCAACAAGGCATGGCGCTGATAGGAGCGCTATTTGTCATTCTACTCATGGGGTTGGCGCTGGCAGAGGCAGGCAACCGCTGGAGCAACATGCAAAGACGTGAACGCGAGCAAGAGTTGCTCAAGGTCGGCGATACCATCCGCAAGGCCATAGGCAGCTATTACAATTTATCGCCCGGCATGGTGAAGCAATTCCCTCCCACACTGGAATCATTATTGAAAGATGACCGCTTCCCCAACCCGCAACGCCACCTGCGCAAGCTCTATATCGACCCCGTGACACAACGAGAAGGCTGGGGCCTGCTCTACGCCCCAAGCGGCGGTATTATGGGCATCTACAGCCTATCAGGGGGACGCCCTTTCAAAACACGTAACTTCCCTGCACCCTACCAAGACTTTGAAAAGAAAAAAGCCTATATCGATTGGATATTTGCTTATATGCCAGAGATGGATAACAGCACCATGCCTACTGAATAAGCACCCATGCAAGAAAAGGAAACAACAAATGCTCTGCACAAATAAAAAAAGCCCCGATCAATGATCGGGGCTTTTTAATATCCTGGCGGAGAGGGAGGGATTCGAACCCTCGACAGAGTTGCCCCTGTGCCACCTTTCCAGGGTGGTGACTTAAACCACTCATCCACCTCTCCGCAAAACGAGGCCGGATTATATATTAAATCTCCGGAACAGACCAAGTGTTTTGGCTAAAAACGCTTATTTTTATCATGCAATCTATGTTGATAAAGCTCCCAAAAAATCATAAATGCTGCCAAATCATTGCGTTATCAATTAACTAGCTCTCAACCATTACGCAATAACTGCAAGGCCTGATCCAGACGCTCAACGCCCTTGACCTCCATGCCAGCAATCGCCTGTTTAGGCAAGTTAGACTTGGGCACAATCGCATGAGTAAAGCCAAGCTTGGCTGCCTCGCGCAAGCGCTCCTGTCCACGCTGGACTGGGCGAACCTCCCCTGCCAAACCGACCTCGCCAAACACGATTAATTTATTGTTCAGGGGTTTGTTTTTCAGCGAAGAAACAATAGCAAGCAATACGGCCAGGTCTACCGCAGGCTCACTGATTCTCACACCGCCCACTGCATTGATGAATACATCCTGATCAAAGCAGGCAACCCCGGCGTGACGGTGCAAGACAGCGAGCAACATGGCGAGCCTGTTTTGTTCCAAACCAACGCACAGTCGCTTGGGATTAGGCGCATGGGCCTCGTCAACCAATGCCTGCACTTCCACCAATAAAGGCCTGCTACCTTCCTGCGTCACAGTAATACAGGAGCCTGCTACCTCTTCGGCATGGTGCGACAGGAACAAGGCGGAAGGATTGCTGACCTCGCGCAAGCCTTTTTCCGTCATGGCAAATACGCCCAGCTCGTTCACGGCACCAAAGCGGTTCTTGAAAGCCCTCACCAACCGAAAGCTGGAGTTCTGGTCACCCTCAAAATACAACACGGTATCAACAATATGCTCCAGCACACGTGGCCCGGCCAATGCACCTTCTTTGGTCACATGGCCAACTAGGATCATGGTGACGCCAGCCTGCTTGGCAAAACGTGTCAGTTGCGCGGAACACTCACGTACTTGCGCTACGGAACCAGGAGCAGACTGCAAAGCCTCGGAATACAGGGTTTGTATTGAGTCGATTACCGCAACCTCGGGTTTGTGTTGTTGCAAGGTAGCGAGGATTTTTTCCAGGCTGATTTCGGCCAATAGCTCTACCGGCCCGGCGTCAAGGCCTAATCGCTTGGCGCGCATGGCAATCTGCTGTGCGGACTCCTCTCCCGACACATATAACGCCTTACGTGCACTGCTGATATGGCATAAGGTCTGTAACAGCAAGGTAGATTTACCGATGCCTGGATCACCACCAATCAACACTACACCACCGGGTACTAAGCCGCCACCGAGGACACGATCAAACTCATGGATACCTGTTGGATGTCGTGGCACATCTGCCGCTTCGACATCAGCTAGCTTTTGCAAGCCACTGGATTGGGCAAGAGCTGCGTAGCGGTTCTGACTGGTGGTAGTTTCAACTACGCTTTCAACGAGTGTATTCCAAGCCATGCAGGAAGGGCACTGCCCTTGCCACTTTGGGGTTTGCCCACCGCATTCGGTGCAGCTATATACCGTTTTTGCTTTTGCCATCAGCCCGTCACCTTGAACACTACACGTGGCGCCACGGCACACAATAATTCATATCCAACCGTACCCGCCGCCTCTGCCACGGCATCCACAGGGACTAGCCCGCCCCACAGCTCAACAACACTACCGACACCAGCATTGGGCAAGTGAGTGATATCCGCGACCAGCATATCCATGGAAACACGGCCCAGCGTTTGTGTCAGTTGCCCATCAACTGCGATAGGCGTGCCATTGGGGGCGTGGCGTGGATAACCATCTGCATAACCGCAGGCTACAATCGCCACCCTGGTGGTTTGTGTAGCAGTAAACCTAGCGCCATAACCGAGAATTTCACCGGGCTCCAGGGTTTGAACTGCAATCACCTCAGTCGTGAAATGCATGGCTGGCTGCAAACCGAAGCTGGCAGCCGTCACACCAGTTACCGGTGTGGCACCATAAAGGATAATACCTGGCCTGACCCAGTCGCGATGCGCCTCCGGGAAGCGCAAGATAGCGGCTGAATTTGCCAGGCTTACGGGATAAGATGTACCTGCAGTTGCTTCATCGAACACACCTAACTGGCTAGCAATACCGCCCTCATCATCTGCTGTCGCAAAATGCGTCATCAATTGAATAGCAGCTACCCCTGGGCAGGCTTCAAGCCGTTGCAAAGCAGCGTTATATGTCTGCGGCTTAAATCCCAAGCGGTTCATGCCACTGTTCATTTTGAGAAACACTGAAACAGGCTTGGGCAGTGTTGCGGCCTTCGCCTCCAGCATGGCTAGTTGGGCATCATGATGCACCACAATGCTGACATCATGCATGGCAGCAGCATCTAACTCATCTGCGCTGAATACGCCCTCTAATAACAATAACTGCTGGCTATACCCCGCTTCACGCAAAGCCAATGCTTCGCCCAGGCGCAACACGCCAAAGCCATCGGCATCTTCCAGGCCAGGTGCGGCACGCAACAAACCATGCCCATAGGCATCAGCCTTAACCACAGCCAATACCTTGGAAGCAGGCGCATGACGCCGCACCAATTGTAAATTATGGCGCAAAGCGCCTAGGTCAATTGTCGCCTTGGTTGCGCGCATGCTTACTCATCATAGTTATCGTGATATTGCCCAACGAAATTCTCGAAGCGGGTATTTTCGCCCAGGAAGGTCAAGCGCACGCGCCCAATTGGGCCGTTACGTTGCTTGGCGATGATGATCTCAGCAGTACCTTTATCCGGGCTATCCGGGTTATAGACTTGATCGCGGTAGATGAACAAAATCAAGTCAGCATCCTGCTCGATCGCCCCGGATTCACGTAAATCCGACATGACCGGGCGTTTGTCCGGGCGCTGCTCCACGCTACGGTTAAGCTGTGACAAAGCGATCAAAGGGACATTCAGCTCTTTCGCCAAGGCCTTGAGCGAGCGAGAGATTTCAGAAATTTCCGTGGCACGGTTCTCACTCTTGCCACCTGTGGATGTGCCAGTCATCAACTGCAAGTAGTCAATGACGATCAAGCCAAGTTCGCCTACTTGCCGGTGCAACCGGCGCGCACGTGCGCGAACTTCAAAAGAACTGAGGCCTGCACCCTCATCAATAAAGATAGGCGCTTCATTGAGCTTGCCCAGCGCCGTTGTCAAACGTACCCAGTCTTCGTCCTCTAGGTTACCGTTACGCATTTTATGCTGGTCAAGCTTGCCGATAGAACCAATCATACGCGTCACGAGCTGTGTGGCACCCATTTCCATGGAGAATACCGCAACGGGTTTGCCAGTATCGAGGGCGACATTCTCGGCAATATTCAGCGAGAAGGAAGTCTTACCCATGGATGGACGCCCTGCCACGATGATCAAATCGCCCGGTTGCATACCTGAGGTCATGCCATCCAGATCAGTAAAGCCGGTAGGAATACCCGTCACATCGCTGTGATTGTCACGCTGGTAGAGGTAATCAATGCGGTCAGCCACCTGAGGCAACAGGGTCTTCATATCCAGAAAACCCTGCGTCGAGCGCTTGCCGCCTTCGGCAATCTGGAAAATCTTGGCCTCGGCTTCATCCAGCAATTGCTGGGCATCGCGCCCCAGTGGGTTGTAAGCACTCTCGGCAATATTGGAACCAACTTCAACCAGCTTGCGCATCACAGAGCGTTCACGCACGATTTCGGCATAACGGCGAATATTGGCTGCGGTCGGCGTGTTCTGCGCTAATGCCGCGAGGTATGCCAAGCCGCCCACGCTGGAAAGCTCAGCAGAGTTTTCCAGCGACTCTGCTACGGTTACAATATCCGCAGGCCTGCTGCGCTCGAACAGGCGGCCGATATGCTGAAAAATCAGCTTGTGGTCATGCCGGTAAAAATCATCAGGCCCGAGAACATCCGCGATGCGATCCATCGCTTCATTTTCAAGCAACAAGCCGCCCAATACGGATTGCTCGGCCTCTACGGAATGCGGGGGAAGTTTTAGGGATTCTAGTGTGTCATCAGCCATGGCGCATTATAGCAATTAGGCTTATGGCTTGGTGCTGCACTGCAATATAAGTCGTCGACAAAAAACAAAAAGGGCTGCCGAAGCAGCCCTTTCAATGGCGTAAAAGCCTTGTCTAATTTTATTCGCCGAGTACGGAAACCGTGATTTCAACGACAACATCGTGGTGTAGCGCAATGTTGATTTGGTGATCACCAATCACCTTCAAAGGACCGTCTGGCAGGCGAACTTCAGCCTTAGCAGTCTCAAAGCCTTGGGCAGTCAGAGCTTCAGCAATATCACCAGTAGTCACAGAACCGAACAGACGACCATCCACACCTGCCTTTTGAGACACTTGCAGCAGGAAGCCAGCCAGCTTTTCGCCACGCTTTTGTGCAGCAGCCAATTGCTCAGCCTGTTGCTTTTCCAGTTCTGCACGACGCGCTTCAAATTCAGCCTTGTTAGCTTCAGTTGCACGCTTGGCCTTGCCTTGAGGGATCAGGAAGTTACGACCATAGCCGTCCTTTACCTTAACGATGTCACCAAGATTGCCCAGATTAACTACTTTTTCCAACAAAATAATTTGCATGGTGTCACCTCTTAGTGCTTGTCAGTATATGGCAGAAGAGCAAGGAAGCGAGCGCGCTTCACTGCAGTAGTCAGCTGACGCTGATACTTGGCCTTGGTACCAGTAATACGAGCTGGGATGATCTTGCCATTTTCGTTGATGAAATCCTTCAACAGATCAGCATCCTTGTAATCTACTTGCTTGATGCCCTCTGCCGAGAAACGGCAGTAGCGGCGGCGTTTGAACATGTCACGTGCCATGATAAAAACCTTTCAGATAATTCTTTCTAATGTTTGTATATGCAATACCAGTTGTGAGCTTTTGAGACTGCGCTTTGCCAGAAACCCGGTGACTTTCACCTGGGTACCCGAATTGATCTCCTGCACTTCCAGTGCCAACGGCCCTATGGCCACACTGGACACATCACATTCAACCTTGCGCTTCATTCCCGCTTCGACCTGTTCAGATAAATGTTTCAGGACGAAACTCAATACTGGTATTCCTGCTGGGGTGTATCGCAGTTCGGCAACTTGCGCGAACTCGCCACTCAACTCCAGCCGATTTAAACTCACTACTTAAGCTGTAGCTTGCTCTGCTGCAGGGGCAGCATCATCCTTAGCCAACAATGACTTGGACTTCTCTTCCTTCATCATTGGGGATGGCGCAGTGACTGCTTCGCTAGTATTCAGTGTCAGGTGACGCAATACTGCATCGTTGAACTTGAATGCGTGCTCAAGCTCATCCAACACTGCTTGACTAGCTTCAATATTCATCAGCACGTAATGTGCCTTGTGGATTTTCTGGATTGGGTATGCCAGTTGGCGACGGCCCCAATCTTCCAGGCGATGGATAGTACCGCCATTGGAAGTCACCAGTGTGCGATAACGCTCGATCATCGCTGGCACTTGCTCGCTTTGGTCCGGATGGACGATAAAAACGATTTCATAATGTCGCATAGAAACTCCTTTTGGATTAACAGCCTCCCGTATGCGCAACGGTAAGGCAAGGTGGAAAACCCGCAACTATAGCTAAAAAATATCAATTAATCAATCACAACCTGCATCGCGCCATTACCCTCAAAATAATGCCCCACATACTAAAATTGTCTATTTACTCAGAATTGAATAGAATCATTAGGATTGAATCTGGTCATTTATATGCAGCAAGCTGTTCGGATTGACATGCCAGCTTACGCCAATACCTCAACACGCGATGACCAACCCACTTTAAAAAGATTACCAATAAACCTATAAGCCGCAATGACAAACCCAACAAACTGTCCGGTCTGGCATGACCTTAGCGCCCACTATCAAGAAATCCTTCCCCTGCAAATGCGGGATATGTTTACCAAGGATGGGCGTCGATTTGAAAAATTCTCCCTGAAATCCGAAGGCTTGCTGCTGGACTACTCCAAGCACCGCATCACCGATGAGACATTGCCGCTGCTATTCAAGCTGGCACGCGACTCCAAGGTAGAAGAATGGCGTGACCGCATGTTTGCCGGCGAGAAGATCAACTTCACCGAAAACCGTGCCGTATTGCACACCGCCCTCCGCAACCGCAGCAACACACCTATATATGTTGACGACAAGGACGTCATGCCCGAGGTCAACCGTGTGCTGGCGCAAATGCGCAAATTCAGCAACGGCATCCGTTCTGGCGCATGGAAAGGCTACTCAGGCAAGCGCATCACTGACATTGTCAATATCGGCATCGGCGGCTCTGATCTTGGCCCAGTGATGGTCTGCGGCGCCCTCAAACCTTATGCTCAAGCTGACCTGAACGTCCATTTCGTTTCCAATATTGATGGCACCCACCTTGCACAAACACTGGAGCAATGCGATCCAGAAACGACGCTATTCATCGTCGCCTCGAAGACATTCACCACCCAAGAAACCATGACCAATGCGCACTCCGCGCGCCAATGGTTCTTGCAAGCAGCCGAGGATGAAGCACACGTTGCAAAACACTTTGTTGCCATTTCCACCAATGCAAATGAAGTCAGCAAGTTTGGTATAGATGCTGACAACATGTTTGAATTCTGGGACTGGGTGGGCGGACGCTATTCGCTCTGGTCTGCGATTGGATTATCAATTGCCATTTACATCGGCATGGACCATTTTGAGGAACTATTGCAAGGTGGCCATGATATTGACCTGCATTTCAAGAACACACCACTGGAACAAAACATTCCTGTGATCATGGCTTTGCTGGGTGTTTGGTACAACAACTTCTTTGGTGCAGACAGTGTTGCCATACTGCCATACGATCAAGGACTGGCACGCTTTCCTGCCTACCTGCAGCAGGCAGATATGGAAAGCAATGGTAAGTTCGTTGCCCGCGATGGCCGCATCGTGCAATGCACCACTGGCCCTATCATCTGGGGTGAGGCTGGCACCAACGGCCAGCATGCGTTTTATCAGCTCATCCACCAAGGCAATCGCCTGATTCCTTGCGACTTCATGATGCCGCTGGAAAGCCAATATAGTGTGGGCAAAGGCGGCAACGAACATCACCTGATTTTGCTTGCCAACTGCTTCGCACAAACCAGTGCATTGATGCAAGGCAAGACATTGGATGAAGCCAAGGCTGAATTGGTTGCACAAGGTCTCAGTGGCGAAGAGCTGGAAACCTTACTGCCTCACAAGGTCTTTGAAGGTAACCGACCCAGCACCACAATCTTGTTCGAGAAGCTCACCCCAAGGATGCTGGGTAAGCTGATTGCTATCTATGAGCACAAGATATTTGTGCAAGGCATTATCTGGAACATCAACTCTTTCGATCAATGGGGCGTGGAATACGGCAAGCAAATCGCCAAGAAGATCCTGCCTCAGCTAGACGATGGCAAGGAGTCCACCGAGTATGACAGCTCCACCAACGGATTGATGAATTACTTCAAGTTCAGCAAATAATGTATTGATCTAAAAATAAAAAAGCCACGAATATTCGTGGCTTTTTTATTGCACTGTCTAGTTGAAATTATTTATTCCAAACCAAATTTCTTACCGAGAAAACTTGCACTGACACTTGCACCCAGTCGCTTGGCAAAGCGATCTGCCAAGCCTTCCTTGGCGGTAAAATCTACCAAGTTCTCTTGCTTGATCACTTCACGAGCAACATAATCAGAGCTACCGAAAGCATCGGCCAAGCCCATCTCCACACTGCTCTCGCCACTCCAAAATAAACCACTAAAGGTTTCTGGAGTTTCCTTGAGGCGCTTACCACGCCCCTCACGCACAACGGTAATAAATTGTGCATGGATCTGGTCCAACATCTGCTGTGCAAATTCCTTGTGCTTAGGATTCACAGGAGAGAACGGGTCCAGCATGGCTTTATTACTACCTGCCGTCATCAAACGACGCTCAACACCAACCTTCTCCATGACCCCAGTAAACCCAAAACCATCCATCAACACGCCAATTGAGCCCACAATGCTGGCTTTATCTACATAAATTTTGTCGGCTGCAACGGCAATGTAATAGCCACCTGAAGCACAAATATCCTGCACCACAGCATAAACCGGAATATTGGGATGCAGCTTACGTTGACGCTTAATTTCATCATTGATCATGCCCGCCTGTACTGGGCTACCACCAGGGCTATTGATACGCAGGATGATACCTTTGGTGCCTTTGCTATCGTAGGCAGACTTCAAGCTGGCAATCACGGTATCCGCATTCACCACATCATCACTGCCAATCACGCCATTGATATCGATTAATGCCGTATGCTCCACCGAGGCACTAGACCCTTCGCTCCAACCCGTGACATAAAAAAGCACGATAAACAGGTAAAGAAACCCAAGCGACTTGAAGAAAATGCCCCACTGCCGTGAACGCCGCTGCTCCTTGACCGAAGCCAAGGCAAGCTGATGCAATGTTTCACGCTCCCAGTTGGAGCTATTAGGATAATTGTCAGACATTCGTTAAGTTTTCCAGGTTAATCAATATTTGCTGTCCCAACTCTTGCACTGGTACAGAGCGCAGCTTACGTCCATGGCACGGACCTGCAACACAGAAACCAGTTTCAGGCCGGAAATGCGCACCATGCACCGCACAGATCAGATATTGCCGCGTGAAATCAAAAAATTCGCCATAATTCCAATCCAACTCTACCGGAACATGGGCACATTGATTGACGTAGGCATAGACCTTGCCACCAAATCGGACTACAAATCCAGTGACATACTGACCAAGCTCCGGAAGATCGAAGCGCACACCATTACCTCCATCTACCAAATCCTGGCTTAAGCAAATCAGGCGTTCGTTTCCAGCCATTGACCGAGTGTAGCAAAATCATCGAAATGCGCCAGCGGAGAATGCGCGAGCAAGCGCTCTAGGGGATGTGCACCATATGTCACGCCCAAGCTAGCAACCTTGGCATTCTGCGCCATTTGCAAGTCAAAGCTTGTATCACCGACCATCAGGGCACGTTCAGGCTCAACGCCAAACTCATCCATCAACTCAAGAAGCATTTGCGGATGAGGCTTAGATTGGCACTCATCTACACAACGCGTTCCATGCATGAACTCACCCAAGCCACTGTGTTCCAGTGCGTGATTCAGGCCACGACGACCTTTACCTGTCGCCACAGCCAGCATGTACCCTTGCTGATTAAGCCTGGCAACCGTATCGTACGCTTGATCAAACAATACGACATCATCCTGATGCGCACTGTAATGTACATTGTAACGCGCTGCCATCTGCTGGATTTGTTCCTGGCTAATCACACCGAATAATTGCTGAATGGCTTCTCTCAGCCCCAAACCGATAATACTGCTGGCAGCCTCATTCCCTGGATCAGGTAAGCCCGCCTCAACAGCCCCTTTACGAATGCTATCAACAATAATCTGCGTGGAATTGGCCAGCGTACCGTCCCAATCAAAAACAATCAGGTCAAAACGCTTAGTCATGTGTAGGCTCCGCGCTTAACACCTGAACAAATTTCTCAAGTTCCTTCGGTAACGGTGCGATTAATTTCAATTTTTCTCCATTCACTGGATGTCGTAAATTCGTTTCGGCAGAATGTAGGAACATGCGTTTTAATCCGCGTTTTTGCAGGGATTTATTTAAGGAGAAATCTCCATACTTATCATCCCCCGCGATCGGGAAGCCCAGGTGCGACAATTGCACACGTAATTGATGCGTGCGACCAGTCACAAGTTGAGCCTCCAGCAAAGTAAACTCACCAAGCGGCTTACGCAGGTAAAAAATTGTTTCTGAGTCCTGCCCATCATCCTGCACCGCTACTCGACGCTCACCACTGGACAGTACAAACTTATGCAAAGGCAGCTTAACTCGACGCTTCTGGTCAGTCCACTTCCCATGCACCAGCACCAGATAGCGCTTGTCAGTCTGGTTATTACGAATCGCATCATGCAAGTTAACGAGTGCGGCGCGTTTTTTGGCCAGTAGCAGCACACCGGAAGTTTCCCTATCCAGGCGATGTACCAGCTCCAAAAACTTGGCATGAGGGCGCTCTAGGCGCAACTGCTCAATCACGCCACGACTGATGCCACTACCGCCATGTACGGCAAATCCTGCAGGCTTATCGATTACCAGCAGTGCCTCATCCTCAAAAATAATGGCGTCATCAAACTTTGACACCTGTGGCTTGGCCACAGACTCTACCTGCGGCTGCTGCGCCATACGCACCGGGGGCACACGTACCTGGTCACCTAGATTCAACTTAGCGCTGGAATCAACACGCTTGCTATTTACACGCACCTCACCACTGCGCAGGATGCGATAAATATGGCTTTTGGGGACACCTTTGAGGATTTTGGCCAGGAAATTATCAATTCGTTGACCTTCACTGGCTTCATCTACGGTAAGCAGGTTGACAGCGGCGGGATTAAATTGATTTCTTGTTTTGCTTAAATTAGTCATCTCACCTATACTACGACCATCTTGAGGTAAATGCGCTAAGCGCTTCTTCAAGAATGACAACTGGAATGAAAAAATACCTTGGTTAACTCGCTCGCCAATGAACATCAAGTAGCGATTTGCAATAAAAATGCGCTCTAGCCGCCGCAGACCAAATAGCTCATGTGGCGCATCAGCCCAGGATATACTGAAAAAATAGCATATTAGCCGATAATGACGGCTAATCCGAGACAGAAATAGACGTACCGGGGTTTAGACCCAATAGTTTACGAAAGCTTTCGTTAACAAATTCAAGCTGATACCGTGGCACAACGGTGTTAGAAAATCTTTTTCCGGGTGGCCCAAGACGACACCTTACAAACTGCACTAAAACGCACATTAGGAAAAAGCAGCCTGAAGGCAAAGAACTGCCTAGGTGAAAAATTGAGAAACTATTGCTTCGCGTTACCTCCTGCGGACTTTGATCTGCTCGTATCGTGTTGTTATCGCCCGCCTACATTGAGCAGGCGCATACATTGAAGTTTCAGTCATACCGCTGCTGCCCCAAAGCCACGGCCTGCTACCCGCTTGAAGAGCGCGGGAGCCCACAATGAAACGCATGCTATTTAATGCGACGCAATCAGAAGAATTACGCGTCGCGATTGTCGACGGACAAAAACTCATCGATCTCGACATCGAGTCCGCCGGCAAAGAACAGCGCAAAAGTAATATCTACAAGGGTGTCATCACCCGCATAGAACCATCCCTTGAAGCCGCCTTTGTCAACTATGGCACTGATCGCCATGGCTTCCTTCCTTTCAAAGAAGTTGCTCGTAGTTATTTTCAGAATGATGGCGATGCAGGCCGTAGCCCACGCATCCAGGATGTACTGAAAGAAGGCCAGGAACTGATTGTTCAGGTCGACAAGGACGAGCGCGGCAATAAAGGCGCAGCTCTGACGACATTTGTGTCACTGGCAGGCCGTTACCTGGTATTGATGCCTAACAATCCACGGGGCGGTGGTGTTTCTCGCCGTATTGAAGGCGAAGAGCGTAACGAATTGCGCGACACCATGGCTCAACTGCAAGTGCCAAGTGGCATGAGCATTATTGCCCGTACCGCTGGTATTGGACGTAGCGTGGAAGAGCTGCAATGGGATCTTAACTACCTGCTGCAACTCTGGACTGCTGTAGAAAGCGCTTCTACCATCCAGAGTGGTCCTTTCCTGATCTACCAGGAAGGTAGCTTGGTTATTCGCGCTATCCGTGACTATTTCCAGCCTGACATTGGCGAAATCCTCATTGATACCCCTGACATTCATGAACAAGCCATCCAGTTCATGAATCATGTGATGCCCAATAATGTGTCACGCGTCAAACTGTATCGCGATGAAATCCCGCTATTCTCCCGCTTCCAGATCGAACACCAGATCGAATCAGCATTCGCCCGCGAAGTACGCCTACCCTCTGGCGGCGCTATCGTCATTGACCACACCGAGGCACTCGTGTCGGTTGACGTTAACTCTGGCCGTTCCACCAAGGGTAGCGACATTGAACAAACGGCATTCAATACCAACCTGGAAGCTGCGGATGAAGTGGCCCGCCAATTGCGCCTACGCGACTTGGGTGGCTTGGTCGTCATTGATTTCATTGATATGGAAAGCCAGCGCAACCAGCGTGAAGTGGAAAACCGCCTGCGCGATGCACTGCACCATGACCGTGCCCGCGTACAGACCGGCAAGATCTCGCGCTTTGGCCTATTAGAGCTTTCCCGCCAGCGCCTGCGCCCTAGCTTGGGTGAAAGCAACCACATTCCTTGCCCACGCTGCCATGGCACCGGCCATATTCGCGGTATTGAATCGACTGCATTGCATATCCTGCGCATCACACAGGAAGAAGCCATGAAGGAAAACAGCGCCATCATCCAGGTACAACTGCCTGTCGAAGCCGCTACCTTCCTGCTCAACGAAAAGCGCTCTGAAATCCACAAGATTGAGCAACGCATGGGCGTACAAGTGGTGTTGATCCCCAATATCCACATGGAAACCCCTAACTACAACATCCTGCGCATCCGTCACGATGATGTAGAAGAAACTGGTCGTGCCAGCTATGAAATGGTCGAGCTACCGTCCGACACCATTGAAACCGCTATCGCACAAGCACCCAAGCCTGCCAAGCCAGAAGCAGCCGTCAAGGGTATTACCCCGGCTTCACCTGCTCCGGCAGCCAAGGAAAAGCCAAGCAGCACCTCCCTACTTGGTCGCTTCAAGTCCTGGCTGGCAAGTGTTACTGCGACCAAGCCAGAAGCTAAGCCACAGGAAGAAAGCCAGCGACGCGACAACAACCGTAACCAGCGACGCAATAATAACCGTCGTAATGAGCGTAACGGCAGCGAACGTAATGGCAACAATGAGCGTCAGCCGCAGAATGAAGCTCGCCAAGAACCGCGCAAAGAGCAACGTGGCAATCAGCAAGAACGCCGCCAGCAACAGCCTGAACAGCGAGCTCAGCAGCCTCGCCAGGAAAAAGCAGAGCGTCCAGAACGAAACGAACGCCAGCCTAAGCCGCAACAAGCGTTGGCAAATCCATCGGCCCAAGCAGACGCACCTGTAGAGGCAAGCCAGGAGCAACGCGGTAATCGTCGTGGTCGTAATGGTCGTCGTGAGCGTCAGCCACGCAACGAAAATGCGAATCGTGAAAACCGTCAACAAGTGGCAGAAGATGTACGTATTACCCCTGAGGCCGTAGCTCCAGCAGAGACACCAGTGCCCGCGGAAGCACCAAAGGCAGCTGTGATCGCTGAAACCACCCCTACTCCGGTCGTCAAGGAAAAGGCTGAAACAGCTCCTGCTGAAACCACAACAACAGCTGAGACGCCAGCATCATTGCCTGCGACTAAAACAGAAGCGGCAGCTGTTGAAGAAAACTTGACTGTAGTGGAGACAGCTCCCAAGCAAGCACCAGCAGAGAAAACATCTGCCAAAAAGCCTGCTGGAGATAAGGTACCTGCAACCGCTGAGCCAGCCCAAGCGACTGAGGTTGCAACTGAGGATGCTACAACGGAAACTGCTGCTGCGAAGCCTGAGAAGAAGCCTCGTGCACCACGTCGCCGCAAGGCTGAAACAGAAAAGCCTGCAGACTTGGCTGACTCAGGTTTGCAACTGGTAGAAACCAAGGCGGATACAGCTCAAGCCGCAGCTCCTGTAGAAGAAGCACCTGCAAAACGTGCAGCACGCAAACCCGCAGCCTGGCAGCAAAAGGCCGCCAAGGATGAAGCTGGCAGCGCAGAACTGGTGATGGTAGAAACACAGAAGTAAAATAAACCACCATAAAAAAGCCCTGACTTGTCAGGGCTTTTTTCTTTCCAAGGGCTGGCTCTAACTACTTAGTACCTTAGACAAGCAGAGGCTATTAAGCTAGTCAGATCATCAAAGCAGATCACGCGTCATTACTCTGCCATTTCATCCGGCACATCCGCACCATAAAAACTGTTTTTGAGCTTCTTCAACTGGTCGCGATAATCAGCAGCCTTTTCAAACTCCAGATTCTTGGCACTATCATGCATGGCTTTTTCCAGACGCTTCATTTCCTTCACTAGCTGCTTCTCGCTCATCTGGCCATAGCTGGCTTGCTCCTCGGCAGCCTTGCGCTCGCGCTGCGCATCCTCCTTGCTGTAGACACCTTCAATGATGTCCTTGATGCGCTTATTAACCCCCTTGGGCGTAATACCATGCTCTGCATTGAAAGCCATCTGTTTCTCGCGGCGACGCTGGGTTTCATCCATCGCCAGCTTCATGGAGCGTGTGACAGTGTTGGCATAGAAAATCACCTTGCCATTCAGGTTACGCGCAGCACGGCCTGCTGTCTGAATCAGCGATCGCGATGAGCGCAAGAAGCCCTCTTTGTCAGCATCCAGCACTGCAACAAGAGACACCTCGGGGATATCCAAGCCCTCACGCAGCAAATTGATACCCACCAGAACATCAAATTCACCAAGGCGCAGATCACGAATAATCTCGACCCGCTCCACGGTATCAATATCAGAGTGTAAATAACGTACTTTCACTCCATGATCAGACAAGTAATCAGTCAGGTCTTCCGCCATGCGCTTGGTCAATGTCGTCGCCAGCACACGCTCGCCCACATCCACGCGCAGCTTGATTTCCGAGAGCAAATCATCAACCTGAGTGTCGGCAGGCTTAATCGTAATCTCAGGATCCACGAGGCCAGTTGGCCTGACCACTTGTTCGACCACACGCTGCTGATGCGCCGCTTCGTAATCAGCCGGAGTCGCACTCACAAAGACGCATTGCGGAATAATGCGCTCAAACTCTTCAAACCTCAGCGGTCGGTTATCCATCGCCGATGGCAGGCGAAAACCGTAATCGACCAGGTTTTCCTTACGTGCGCGGTCACCTTTATACATGCCGCCGACTTGAGGCACGGTGACATGACTTTCATCAATGATCATCAGAGCATTTTTCGGCAGATAGTCGATCAAGGTTGGCGGCGCATCCCCTGGATTACGCCCCGTCAGATGACGGCTGTAATTCTCAATACCCTTGCAGAAGCCTATCTCGTTGAGCATTTCCAGGTCAAAGCGTGTACGCTGCTCAATACGCTGCGCCTCTACTAATTTATTGTTCTTGATGTAGAAATCGACACGATCGCGCAACTCCTGCTTGATAGTCTCCATCGCGCGCACGGTCGCTTCGCGGGCTGTCACGTAGTGGCTGGAGGGGAAAATGCGGAAATTATGAATCTTGTTGAAAATCTGCCCGGTGAGTGGGTCAAACAGGGTGATCCCTTCAATTTCGTCATCAAACAGGCTGATACGTACTGCAGTCTCGCTATTTTCCGAAGGGAATACATCCAACACGTCGCCACGTACACGGAACGCGCCACGCGAGAAATCGAAGTCATTGCGCTCATACTGCATCGCGATCAACTTATTGACGATATCGCGCTGGCTGATCTTCATGCCCAGATGAATATGTAACACCATGCCATGATATTCACCTGGGTCGCCAATACCGTAAATCGCTGACACTGTCGCCACGATGATACTGTCTTCACGCTCAAGCAATGCCTTAGTGGCAGAAAGCCGCATCTGCTCGATATGGTCATTAATGCTGGAGTCCTTCTCAATGAACAGGTCACGCGACGGCACATAAGCCTCAGGCTGGTAGTAATCGTAATAGGAAACGAAATACTCAACCGCATTCTCGGGAAAGAACTCCTTGAATTCGGAATACAACTGGGCAGCCAGCGTCTTGTTCGGTGCCATCACGATCGCAGGCCGACCTGTGCGGGCAATGACATTGGCCATGGTATAGGTCTTGCCGGAGCCTGTAACACCCAGCAAGGTCTGAAACTTCAAGCCCTCGTTGATTCCCTCGGTCAACTGCTCTATAGCTGTAGGTTGATCCCCCGCAGGTGGGAATGGCTGAAAAAGCTTGTATTTACTGTTTGGGAAAGTGACAATCACATCAATCACCTATGAGAAGGAATCAGGATTTTAACAGGCCAATGCCCTTCTGCGCGCCTGTTCCTGTGCTTCTTTCCAGCATGTTGCATCTTTTTCCTGGGTTAGCCTGGAGCGAATATGCCTTATCTGCTGCTGTTTGCCGTGCCATGGTTACTTTTTCCGATTGCCTCTGCCTGGGCGATTGACCGGGAAAAGCTCATAGAACCATTCTTCTCCACTGTTATGGTGCGTGCCTATCGCACCGATGGCGGCCTGGGCTATGGCTCTGGCATCATCGTCGCCAGTGACAAGGTATTGACCAATTGCCATGTACTCCGTGAATCCGGCAAGCCCTGGATATCGCGAGGGGAAGATGTTTATCACGTGCAGTCTGTACAGGCAGATGTCTGGCACGATCTCTGCCTGCTACACACAGATCCCCTTCCCTTCAAGCCTGTGACGTTGGGATCAAGCAATGCATTGAAGAAAGGCGAGCAAGTCATTGCTATCGGACACTCCAACGGAGTAGCTGCACCTTTAATCTCGGCAGGAAACATCAAGTCCCTCTATGCCTTGGACGATGCCCACATCATCCGTAGCAGCGCACGCTTTGCCCTAGGCGCCAGCGGTAGCGGCCTGTATAACGAGGCCGGTGAATTGATTGGTATCAATACGTTCAAGACGCTGGGGCGCCAAGCTTATTACTATGCCCTGCCTATCGAATGGTTAAAACAAGTGGAAATGCGTCAGCCGCAAACACGCTTTCCTCTGATCGGGCAAACCTTATGGGAAGCAACAGAACAGTCACGACTTTATTTCCTGATGATAGCAATGCCTGAAATCCAGCAAAACTGGCCCGCTTTACTCCAAGTTGCTTCGCAATGGACAGCAGCCGAACCTGACAATAGCGAGGCATGGTATGAGTTGGGCTACGCGCAAGAACAACTCAAGCAGGCTAAGGATGCTGAAGGCAGCTATCAACATGCCTTGACGTTCGATCCACAAAACACTGATGCCATGTTCCGCCTAGGCTTGCTTGCTGCACAACAAGGTAATCAAGCCAAAGTCCAAGCCATGACGCAATCGCTAAGTCGTATTAGCGAGCAATTGGCTATGGAGTTACGCAAAGCCACCACTTGCGCCTCGGATTGCCCTGTGACACCGGATCAGCCAACATCTGCGACCCCTTAATGCCTGGCCGACAGTGTGAATCACATCCACAACGTCAAAGTGTTAGTAGTAACATCCAGGGCATAATCGACTCAGGCGTGCCCTTAAAAGATCGTCGCGCTCACATATGCACCTCTCCCGGCAAAATATCGTGCAGCTTCATATTCCGCATTATGGATAATGTGAGTAAAATTAACGTTTTGCCGTCGTCTTCATTATTTATCTATAGGATTTTAGATCTTGGAACTCTCGCAGCGCGTTCAATCCATCAAAGAATCACCTACCTTGGCTGTCACCGCCCGTGCCGCAAAACTCAAGGCAGAAGGCCGTGACATTATTGGCCTGGGTGCAGGTGAACCGGATTTCGATACTCCACAGCATATTAAAGACGCTGCAAAAAAAGCGATTGATCAGGGCTTTACCAAATACACCCCTGTTGCGGGCATTCCCGGACTGAAAAAGGCCATTGTTGCCAAGTTCAAGAACGAAAACGGCTTTGACTATACTGACAAAGAAGTGATCGTCGGCGTGGGTGGCAAGCAATGTATTTTCAACCTTGCCCTTGCAGTGTTGAACCCAGGTGATGAAGTCATCGTGCCTGCTCCTTACTGGGTTTCTTATGCAGATATCGCTTTGGTGGCAGGTGCCAAACCAGTGATCATTGAGTGCGGTATTGAGCAAGGTTTCAAGCTTACGGCTGCACAACTGGAAGCGGCGATTACCCCAAAAACCAAACTGTTCATGATCAACTCGCCCTCCAACCCTACCGGCGCAGTCTACTCGCTGGATGAGCTGAAGGCGCTGGGTGAAGTATTGAAAAAGCATCCTCATGTGCTGGTAGCAACGGATGATATGTATGAACACGTCAACCTGACTGGCGAACAGTTCTACAACATTCTCAATGCTACCCCAGAGCTCAAGGATCGCTGCATCGTGCTAAATGGCGTTTCCAAGGCTTACTCCATGACTGGCTGGCGCATCGGTTATGCCGCTGGCCCTGCCCATATCATCAAGGCCATGGAAATCCTGCAATCACAATCCACTTCCAACCCGGCCTCTATCTCACAAGTAGCGGCACAAGCCGCACTGGAAGGCCCGCAGGAGTGCATCACCCCCATGTTGGAAGCCTTCCGCGAACGCCATGAATTTGTCGTCCGACGTTTCAACGAAATGAAGGGCCTGAAATGTATCAAGGCAGGTGGTGCATTCTATGCCTTCCCAGATGCTCGCGAAGCGATCAACAATTTGTTCGCTGCAGGCAAAATCAAGGCTGCCAATGACATGGCCCTTTCTGAATACCTGCTGGAACAAGAAGGCGTTGCCGTCGTACCTGGCTCGGCATTTGGTGCAGAAGGTTACTTCCGTATCTCTTTTGCAACCTCGATGGACAACCTGAAAAACGCACTTGCACGTATCGAGCGCGCCTTGGCTTAAGTCGAAGTAAAATAAATCACTAATAAAAAAGCCTGCTTCAAGCAGGCTTTTTTATTAGTGATGCAAATACTCAAGCGGATGTCATCAGAACTGCCAACTCAGATTAGCTCGAACGCTATGATCCTCCGCCCTGGGTGCATATTGCCCGATGTAGGAGAAGCTCAGGTTGACGCGGTCTGTCGCATAGATATCGACTCCGGCATCGAGCACCACACTCTCACGACGCACTGGCGTACCAGAGATGGAAAACGCATCTCCGCCGGTAAAGGCAAGTTGGGCACGCTCGCGGGTATCACCACTTGCAGCACGCCAAGCGAGCGAGCCACGCAAAACGGCACTACCTTGTCCCTGCCCTAACTGCTGTGCTACACGTAGCCCCAGAGTGGCAAAGGTAGTATCTGTGCCCTGACTGCGGCCATGTAGTGCGGCACCTTGTTTTTCCTGGAAAGCATCGGTATGCACGTAAACATGCGCCAGTGTAATAAATGGCTCCAATGCCAGGCGACCAGCATCCAGACGATAGCCCAAATCAGCAAAACCTTGCATAGTGCGGCCATCATAGTCAGATTTGCTTTGTGCTGAAAGACCGGAAAAAGCCACATTGCGTTGCGTGCTGATGTCATGCCAGCTATGGCTAGCCCCAAGCCTCAGGCTAAGCTGATCCCACTCTGTTCCGCCGTAAACACCAAAGTGATAACTGCGCACGCTGGCAGAAGAGCGCCTGTCACTCAGGCTTTGATTACTGTCGGTATATCCACCCAAAGCACCCACGCGCCAGTTATTGCTCAGTTGAGTATCTGCACCAAACAATAACCCTCCAGTACGTCGGCTCAACCGTGCTGCATTCTGGGTACCGCTATCGTGCCCCCAATTGCCAACCACCTGCGTCCAGGTGGTATATGCACCGCCATCCACGGTACTGTTGTTGCCCATAGCGGCGACTGAGCCAAACGCCTGGCGCACGCGATCCAAAGAGGCATTGCGTACAAAACGGCTGTCTTCGATCAAGGTATTGCGCGCTGAGGCATGGATCTCGCCCGATAATTGATCCAATGCGGCCGCAGTATCCTGCTGTTGCAGTGCGGCATCAAGGAACGAGTTGCTGCCGGCCACCATTAAAGCACCACCAAGCACAGCGCGTTGATTGTGATTCAGGCTGGATTGCACGTTATCAACAGCGGCTTGGTCGATGGATAAGCTGACTTCAACATTATCGAGATTATAAAAAGTGTTCAGGCTAACTAATCCGCCACCCGTCCATGAGCTGGACGAAAACGGCGTGCCCAAAGTGCCATCAGTCGTCAAGATGGTGTAGCGATGGTTGAGCAAATAGCCGCCATTACCGTTTTCCTGCGTCACAGCCAATGTGATGCCACCAAGATTGGAAACACCGGTATCGGTAATATGCACCAAGTCAGACTGACCAGCAGCGTTGACTTCCGCCACATAAGTGCCGCTGAAACCTGCAACTGATCCATACGTTTGGGTACCAACAGAGTTACCTGGGCCTATGGTGCCACTACCAGTCAGTGTGCCACTAAAGATGAAGTTCCCCCCCAGGGTGGCGCTCGTATCAACAACCGCATTGCCTGTGACCACGATAGGTGTGGCAATGGTACCGCCGTGCGTCACCGCACCCTGGCTGAGACTTACATCTCCAGTAATCGTGGTCGCCGCAGTGCGGCTGAACAACACCTGCGCACCTTCGGCAATCAATCCATGATTCAACGTCGTGGCGCTAGCAAAGGTCAGGGCGCTCTGGTTTGCATTCACGACACCATCAATGCTAACCGCACCGTTGAACACAGCGGAGGATGCACCAGTAAGGTTAAGCTCGCCAGCAATAGTGGTTGTGCTGCTGTTAAATTGCAGGGCGGTACTGTCGCTGCTTGATACCCCACCAGCCACCGTCGTGGTGTTGCCATTAAATTGCAATTGAGCATGATCAGTGGCGCTGACATTACTGCCAATGCTGGTATCGCCATTAAATGTGTAACTTGCACCATCGCTTGCCACACTTTGAGCAATGGTCGTCGTACCAGTAAAATTAACGGTAGAACCGGAGCCTGCCACCACACCGCCCTCAATATCCGCACCGTTGGTGAAGACAATAGTTGTACCCTCTCCGCCACTGACACTGCCTGCAATCGGACTGCCATCGGTATTGACCACGGTAGCACCATCTTCCGCACTAACATCATGTATGCCCCTGACTACGCCTATCCACTGCGCACCAGCACCAACTACGAGATTAGTCAGGCCAGTGCGGCCTGCTTCCATGCCATCCAGGTCGACAATATCGCCGCTGGATACCGAGCCATTGGCAAGCGTGAGGTTGATGATGCCATCCAGCCCGTCATTGTTGCGATTAACCTGTAATAGCACACCGTTATTCTGCGTCAGTACCGAACCTGCGCCCACCACGATATTCTGCACCTGCCCTGCCTCAGTCAACTCCGACAAAATGGAAGCACCAACGGCATTGACACGAGTACTGATCAATGTAGCAGTGGCATTATTCAGCAGATAAATGCCAGCTCCCTGCTGGGATGTCAGGCTAGAACCGCTGATCTCAAGCTGGCCGCCGGCCGTAGCAAATGCCGCTGCCACATTGCTTGCCGTAGTCACGACAGATGAATTCTGCAAGCGCACCAGGCCACCCAAGATAGCTGATGCCCCATAAGCATCTTGCCCCGAAGTGATAATACTGCCATGGTCAAACACCACGATGCCTTCAGCACCATCAGGCCAGCCAGCTGATACCCCAAGGGCGCGTTCACCACTGGTCGCAACAGCTATCCCGTTCGCGTGGATCAAGGAGTGCGTACCACTAGACTGTATGCCAACAGCATCATCACCCGAGGTATTGATCACACCTGTCGTCGCCTCGAGTTGGCCCCCGTTGTAGGCATATAAACCGCGACCAATTGCACCCGTGGTCGTGATGCTAATATTGGCCGCTTCTACCTGGGCACCAGCATTTTGCGCAAACAGGCCGTAGGAGTTCTCGCCACTGGTCAAGATACGCACGCCATCGATATTAACTGTCGTTTCCTGCCCTACTGTATCACCGCTAGTCGCAGCCCAGGCCAATACAGCATGAGAGTTTGTACCGATAGTGGAAACCTGCACACCGTTAAGCGTCATGCTACCGCCACTATCAGCACGCACACCATAGCTACGGTTGCTGCCTATCATGCTGATGGTGCTATTTTCCAGCACTACGCTGGCACCACGGGTAGCAACCGCGCCAACAGGTGCATCACTGCCATTGGTGCCAGTCCCGCTAATGATGATCTCGGTGTTATGCGCGGCAACACTTGAACCAGTGCCTGTCGCACTAACGCCACGTCCATAGGCACCCAGGTTGCTCTGGTTAATGGTCACGCCCTCCAGGTTAACCTGGCCGCCATTGCTGGCATTGGCACCATAGGCACGGCTACCTGCTACGCTAATCTCGGTATTCGTCGCCTCGGCCACACTGCCACTGCCATCAGCAACGAGGCCATGGGCGGCCTGCCCTGAAGTTTGTACGCTACCATCATGCAGATTGATCTCGCCTGCACTATAAGCAGCCGCACCATAAGCACCTGCACCTGTCGTGGCAATATCTACCCCCAAACCCTCATAACTGCCACCAGACACAGCCACTACTGCACTGCCGGTGCCAGCATTACTCACCGAGCCACCACTCATGACAATACCACTGGCATCGGATTTCACAACGCCATTCGCTGCTCCATTCACCGTGCCACTGAAATGGCTTGCATTAAGCAAGGCTACAGAATCGTTCGCAGCAATGAGATAGCCATGCTCCACCGCCCAGCTCCCGCCCAACGTTGCGCCATCAAGCTTGATGTTGCCGCCAACCTGGATAGGTTGCGTACTGCTACCGCCACTGGCTGATGCCCCATTTTCCAGTTCGACATTGCCTTCAATGCTAACGACATCATTGCCATTGCTACTGAACACAAAACTAGCGTTATCGCCGATCAAACTACCAGTGACAACCGCACTGCCAGCGAAATTAGCACCAGCCTGCTGTGTTGTACTCCCCTCCGCCAACAAAGTACCTGCAATAGTCGCCCCGGAAGCCACCTGCGCTATGGCACCAGCATCGACAACAACATCACCGCTGGTATCGCCGACGATATCGCCATTGACATACACCTGCCCAGCCAGCAATCTCGACCAATATGTATCAAAGACCGTGACGCCATTATTCCTAGCCTTCAGATACATGGCCCAGAATTGCGATGGCGTACCGCTGGCTGTCTCAGGTGGGTTCCATGAATAAACCAACTCACCATTGAAGTAATACTCGATCAGATTTTCAGCAGGCAGCAGCCTCAAATCCAGAGTATTCCAGCTGCCGTAATTGATCAGGCTGGCGGTTTGCAGCAAGTCGACCCATTCACCTTCATCCCAGACACGCAAATGGCCAGCACCATCCTGATTACTGAAATGAATGATGGGAAATGCAGCCTCATTGTTCACATAGCTGCCTGCCGCCGCCACTGACTCGGGCATGGCACTGCCCCACATACCCGTGTTAACAAAATCAGTCGAAGTCCCAGTTTGCCAATCGCTATTGATCCACAAGTCGCCACGCAGGAAAGAAGCGCCTGCGGAAACCGTGGTGCGCTGAGAATAACCCTGCCAATTATTGAAGGAATCAGTTGTTGCTGGAGGATTGACCGACAACTTCAACGCATCGCGCCCTTCCCACTCGACCAAAGCCAACGCCGGACTTCCACCTCTATCCTGTGTCCAGGCGGATGGATTCATGCTCACTTCGTAAGGGGTATATACCGTGGAATCCGCAAGCGCTATTGCAGCATGGCTCCCGGCATATACCAGCCCAGCAGTCATCATGCTGCTAGCAAGCACCCCTCGCCCGCCCTGGCTAGCTACTGTTTCTGACACCACCAGATACATCTGACGAGCCGCATTCCATATGGTTTTATAAGTGTTATTCACCGTAGTCCCCCCTTAGGATTGATGAATGAGTGAAAAAACGAAAAGCTGTCCGGTCAGGCAAGACCAACCGGACAAAGCTAATTGGCACGAAGTGGGATATGGCAGCGGGTTATGCAAGCCTGGCCTAGCACCTTAGAAAAAACATGATCAGGCATGGGCTTATGGAAGTAATATCCCTGGACCAGATGGCAGCCGCTATTGGTAAGGATATCTAGCTGCTCCTGCGTTTCGACACCTTCGGCAATCACGCGTAGCCCCAAACGCTTGGCAATGGCAAGAATGCCCTCGGCAATCGCCATACTTGCAGGGTCAGAAGCAATATTTCTAATAAAGGATTTGTCGATCTTGATGCTATCGACCGGCAGACAACTGATATAACAAAGATTGGCATAGCCCACGCCGAAATCATCGAGCGAAATATGCACCCCTAGCTTGCGCAACTGGGTCATGATACCCACGACGACATCAAGATCCTCCAATAGCAGACTTTCCGTCACCTCTAGCTCAAGGCGATCGGGGTCAACATTGAATTCGCGCAGTATGCTTTCCACCATGCCCGCAAAACGTGGCTCGCTGAACTGCTTGGCAGAAATATTGATCGCTATTCTTTCCAGCCTCATTCCCTGCATATCCCATACCCGCAGACGCTTGCATACCTGCCGCAAAGTCCAGATGCCGATGGGTAAGATAAGGCCGCTTTCTTCCGCGATGGGAATGAAGCGTTCAGGAGAAATCATGCCTCGTTCAGATTGATTCCAGCGCAGCAAGGTTTCTGCGCCAATAATGCTGTTGGCCTGCACATCCATTTGCGGCTGAAAATGCAAACTAAGCTCGTTCCGCTCCAATGCACGATGTAAAGCCGCCTCAAGGAACAAATGCTCCCGTTCACTCCCTATCGCCTGCTCGGAATAGATATGAACACCGTGACAGCTCAAATTACGACATGACAACAGCGCAGAAGTAGCATGAGCAAGCAACTCCTGGCTTTCATCCCCATGCCATGGATATACCGATGCACCAATATTGCATGAAAGAAGTACCTCGCCACCGTCGGTCTTGAAAGGCGAGGAAAAAACTGATTTGATTTCTTCCACAGCCCTGAAAACACCGGCATCAGGTACGTCATGACTGGTATGCAACACGGCAAACTCATCCCGCCTGAGATGGGCTACCGGCATACGCTCATTCAAACGCAGTGCAATATCATTCAGCAAAGCCGCAGCTGCTTTATCCCCCAAAATTTCTGCCGCATGTTCAAACCGCCCCACCTTCACCACCAAGACAGCTACCTTACGCACAGAACTCTGCTTGGCGTAATGCACAAATTGGGTAAGATGTTCTAGAAAAAGCGGTTTTCCCGGCAAGCCGGTTATCATGTCATATGCGGGATCAGAGACATGGAGGCAGTACTTCTCATCATTCAAAGCGCCAGCAACAAATAATTGCTGGGGTTGGGTCGGATATGGATTGCGAGAATCACTGGCAATGCTAACATTACCCATGTAATGGTCACACGCATCCGACTTGCGCTCTCCCTTGCCACTTTTGGGAGATCCATCAAGATGATAGCGGCTAGGCCAGATTGTTTGTGGAGTTACGCCTATTTGCTCGGCGATCAGTCGCTCATAGCGAGGACATGGGCTGTAAAGAGCATTACTCAGCGTTGTGCGCGACAAGCCATGTCGCCTGGACAACGCTTGTAAGTTGGTTTGGGTCTTGCGCACGGCAGCAATAATGTCTGCCCGATGCCAATCTCTTGTTGTCAATTTTTTTTCATCATTCATAGCGACTTGTTGTCAAACAACCCTGATAGATGATCAATAAAGATGGGCTATTTAAAAACATCCTAATTCGGATGTCAATAGTAAAAAGTCGGAAAGTTATTTGCAATATCGGAGAAAAACAAACGTTGAAATTAAAATCTATCAATAAGTTCTTGATATTTACCCCTCCCCCCCGAAATTTCCGACTTGTATAAAAAATCGGATGAGTGGAATTTCAAAGAAGTTGCTCCAGGTCATTGGCAATCAATCTGCAAAATCCTGGGCCGAACAAAATGGCTTGCCAGTGCAAACGGTTCATGAATGGATAAAACATGATCGAAAGCCGCGCGGAGCCAATTTCCAGCTATTGATCCAGACGACCGGCATTGCAAAAGAATGGTGGACATCTGATAGCGGGCAGCCTCCGCCGCCAAGCGCTCCGCCCGTGCAGGCTGAAAGACTCACATCCAGCCTTCAGATAAACAAGGGATTGCTCCATCACTGTATGGAAGCCTGTAGGCATATTTATGGTGCCGAGTTTTCCTCCTCGCTGGAGCAAATACAAATCGGCTATGCGGTAGATTGCTACAATGTGCTCATCGGCATGATTCAGGACAATCCCACCGGCCTGAGGAACCTAGCCCACCTCACGCGGGAAGACATTGTCCAATTGATGAAAATCTCCATCAAACTTGGAAAACTGCATAGCTTCTCAACTAGTTACGATTACGCGGTAAAATAGCCAACTTCCAATGACACTATTGACTATCGCGGCTTATTGATGAAGCTCAACCTCTGGTTACTGATGATCATGTTACTTGGCAGGCGCGAGCGGGTTTTCAACATCGTCGCCACCACCTCGCAATATGGCGTACAGAAAATCTTGGCAGTTGATGGCAGCAACGTTTACGGGCAATCCCTTAACCCTGAGGGGGCACTGTCACGCAACGTGATTGCCAGCCCAATCGAGCGTTTTCCTTACCAGAATATTGTCGTCGAATACCGCTATGCCGTCGCAGGCACCAATCGCTTCCGCCGATACACCTCAATCGCCCGCCTGCTATTTGAGCTGCCGATTATCCTGACACCTATCTATCGCTGGACCGCCAATATCAAGCACTTTATCGCCAGTGCACTCTTCAACCGTAGGCCTGCCGAAACCCGCGAACGCTATGAGCTACTCAGATATATCGTGGCGCACAAAGCCGTCTCAGATGCACCTTTTACGCTAAATGAACTCATGGGAGAAATGGTCGGCTACCTCTGTTTCACACAAGAAGACCGTATTTGGTATCTGCAAAAAATGAAATACCAGCTGGCTTCGCTGGTAGAAACACATGATCTGGAAATCACTGCCAAAGGCAGCTACAAAGTGACAGGCTTGGCATGGAAGAGCCTGAGCGATTTTCAGGAAGAAAATCGCCGACATCGCGACAGCGCACGCATTCAGTTCGTCATCGCCACACTAACGATTGCTATCGCATTCTTTGCCATCTCTCATACCGGCCTCATCAAATTACCGGTATTGCTGGATTTGCAGCAAGAGGCACGACAGGTTAAAAGTGTCGTGCAATCGCATTGGCACTCACTGCTACAGCCTGGAGAGCCTCATTTCGGCGAGCAGGAGCAACAGGGCCTGGACGCTATCATGATGCTACGTACAGAGCCGCAAAGCATTGACTCCATCGGCACACCCGTTGATAATGCTCCCGCAACTGACCCGGAAAAGAAAAAAGCAGACTAATCTGTTTCCTTGTCACTTAGCTTGCTTGATACGCTCAACCGCCTCCTGCGCAATCTTCTGGTATTGCGGAATCACCTTCTGATTTAACTCAGTAGTCAGCTTCATGGACCCAGTCGCCAACTGCGGCATCTTCTGATTGATAGAGCGACCAGCAGGAGAACTATAGAAATTAATGGCCGCCTGCAATTCCTCTTGCGTGAAAGTGCGACGATACAGTGGCAACACCAGCTTGACGATGGCATCGTAAGACAAATTCTCTTGCTGAATCTTCACTGCTTTATCGCCAGCCTCTTCTGCAATTTTCTTCTGCTTGTCATTCAACTGCGGATATTGCAGCGACTGCAAAAGATTGTTGCGCAATGCAGTATCGGCATTAGCACGCATGGTGTCCAATGCACCCTTGACGTTAGAAACCTCCATGAACTTGAAAATCAGCTCATCAGAAGGTGCAGCAGCATAAACATTGCCCCACATGACCAACATACAGATAGCAAGTGTTTTCTTCAGCATTGACGATCTCCTCTTACAAATGGTGTTATCAAGCACGACATTGAGTCGCGAAATGCAAGATTATCACTTTTTTCATTTAACTCACATTCCACCACCGATCGCATCATGTGGCACACATCAACCTCACATGATGCGGAACAAGCGCAAGGTATCGCCCGGCGGGCTGAAAATCTTGTATTCCTGCGAAATACCATTCGAAACACTGATCTCCTCTGAGCCAGGCCTACCCTGGCAAGAGCCGCGCCCAGTATCCACCTTGAGCACATGCTTGCCATCGGTGAGGAAAAACGTCACATACTCCCCCGGCATAATCGTAAAAGAACGAATGTTGTCGATATAAAGCTCATTCTCGCAGCCTATTCCAATCTCCTGCGGCGAAGCATCACGACGCACTGTCACATAAGCCCCGGTAAAAAACTTCGGATAACTGGCATATACCCGATCAGGCGGCACAGGTTTACTGGAGATACCTTGTAAGGGAACTCCAGCACATGCGCCAAGAGCAAGCAAAAGCGCAGAGAATATGATTTTTTTCATGATGACCTAATGATTGGATGTCACATCCAGAGACTATCAATATAAAACTAGGTTCAGAATGTAACATGCAGACACATACTAAAGACCAATATCTGAATAATGCCCGGGCCCGGCGGCACTTCACTTGGTTGCGCTATCGAAAAAGCAATCTACAACTGCCAAGAGGTCAGCTATCCCATGTGCTACGCCATACCTTCGCAAGCCACTTCATGATGAACGGTGGCAATATCCTGGTACTGCAACGCCTGTTTGGACATTCCACCCTGGCCATGACCATGCGCTATGCACACATGGCACCAGATCATCTGCAAGAAGCAAAGACACTCAATCCGCTTGCACGATTGAAGATTGACACTTTATTGACACAATAGGAATTTGAAACGAAGGTGAAAAATCTAAGTCATTGATTTTTCATGGTGCCCGGGGCCGGAATCGAACCGGCACGCCCAAAGAGCGAGAGATTTTAAGTCTCTTGTGTCTACCAATTTCACCACCCGGGCAAGGGTGCTTGAATCGCCTCGAACAAAGCGAGGCCGTATTCTATCACCGGACTGTCATTATTGAGTAGATAAAATTAACTAAGCCTAGCCTGGAAGCTGTTCCCAGCCGAATCTGCATGAGTCATAAGCAGCAACATTTAAATATGACAAATACCTTTACAAGAAGCTATCTCAATCACTCCACTGTCATGCTAGGTAACTTTATCCTAGCGATAAGGCCTTGCGCCTGACTGGCTGGTTCTAGCGTGATGTATCCGCCGTGATGGCGGACGATTTCGCGAACGATGGCTAGGCCCAGGCCGCAGCCTTCGGGGCCTTCATCGAGGCGGTAAAAGCGATTAAAGACATTTTCGCGTTGCTCTTGTGGGATGCCAGGGCCATTGTCTTCCACCTCCACCAACACATCTTGGTGTTGCTGCGTGCAACGGATAGTGATGTTGCCATGGCTTGGGGTATAGCGCAGGGCATTATCGACGAGGTTGGCCAGCATTTCCTGAATTTGCCATAGACTACCATTGACCTTGGCAGGTTGAAGGTCTAGGCCAAGGTCTATCCCTTTGGCATAAGCGCGAGATAGCCACTCTGCCGCCATGTCTTCGATAGCGGTGCTGATGTCCAGGGTAATGAATTTATTGACCTCGCCCTCGCCCTCCGCGCGTGCCAGCGCCAGTAGCTGGTTGGCGAGGCGTACGATGCGCCGCGTGCTCACCAGCATGCGATCGTGTGATTGTGCACGTTCTTCCGGGGTTTGCTCGGAGGCAAGTTCGAGTTGCATTTGCAGGCCTGCCAGCGGTGTGCGCAGCTGGTGCGCGGCATTGGCAAGAAACTGGTTTTGCAGCTTAAGCGAGTGATCCAGCCGCGCCAGCAGTGAATTGAGGGCAACGATAATCTCGCGAATTTCCACCGGGGCTTGGCCTTCATCAATCGGGCTTAAGTCGGTTTCTGAACGATCATTGATCTGAGCGCGAACTTGCGCAAGGGGTTGCAAGCCACGCCCCACACCAACCCACAACACCACAATGGAGAAAATTGCGAAGATCAACTCAGGCACGATCATGTGGATGAGCGTTTTTTGCACTAGGCGATTGCGTTTGTAGGTAGTTTCCGCGAGGTAAAGCACGGCATTCAACGTTGGGCTTTTGATGGCAACTACGCGAATCGGAACACCTTGATATTCAGCCTCGTAGAAATACGGTTTGTTGTCTGCCGTGGGTACTTGGATAGGCAGATCTGCCACGCCCGCGATCAATTGTCCTTGCACGTCAAAAATAGCGGCCTTGGCCGAGTCATAGTCATCTTGCTCGCTGCGCAACAAGTTATGCTCAATTTGCGGGTAGGCGTCATGCCATTTTTCCGGTTCATTCGGCAGAGAGCGCTCCATGTTATACGCGAGCTTGAGCAGGTGTTGATCGTATACCTCCCTGGCTGGCTCCAATGCCATGAAATAATCAGTCAGGATACCGACAGCCACCAGCGCGGCCAGCGCCACCAGCAGCCAGCGCAACAGCTTCTGCCTGAGGCTATTGGCAGCTTTGATCATGCAGCGGGCTCTTCCAGCAAATAGCCAAAACCACGCACGGTGCGGATGTGAATGCCGTGGTCATCAAGCTTATTGCGCAGGCGCGAGATATAAACCTCGACAGCATTGAGGCTGATATCAGTTTTCCAATCACATAGCGTTTCGATGATGGCTTCCTTGCGCACCACTTTGCCGAGGTTGCGCAGCAGGTAAACCAATACGTCCCACTCGCGGATGGAAAGCTCAATGGGTTCACTATCAACGCTGGCGCGCTGAGCGCCAAGATCAACCACCAGCTTGCCGCAAGCCAGGGTATTACGTTCACTCAGGGTATGGCGGCGCAGCAAGGCGCGGGTACGCGCATGCAACTCAGCTAGCACAAAGGGCTTGAGCATGAAGTCATCTGCGCCCAGATCAAGACCGTAGATACGGAAATCGACATCATCACGCGCAGAAATAATCAGCACCGGAATATTGCTGTTGTGCTTACGCAAGCGCCGCAAGACTTCAAAACCATCCATGCCGGGCAGGCCGATGTCCAGCAACACCATGTCATATTGCCCCGCCTCTATCATGGCATTGGCCTTGGTGCCAGTTTCTGCGAGGTCTACGGCATAACCTGCCTTGGTCAGCGACTCACAGGTACCCTCTGCCAGAATGGCATCATCTTCAACAACCAATATGCGCATAGTCCTCCTTGAGGTTGATAGCAACGAGTGGTGAATATTAACAGACACTAGTAGGCGCTCTGGGTGTTCACGCTCTTGGGATAATGGCGATAAATCCAGCCAAAGATTACTGGCAACACCAACAGGGTCAGGAAAGTAGTAGTCACCATGCCGCCGACAATCACCAGCGCTAATGGGCGCTGCGCCTGCGAACCTATGGCTTGCGACAAGGCTGCGGGCAATAATCCCAAGCCTGCAAGCATGGCAGTCATCAACACCGGGCGCAAACGCATGGATGCCCCCTCCAGAATCGCCTCTTCCAGCGCATGCTCGCCCTGATTATACAAACTCTTGATATAGGAGATGAGAATCACCCCATCCTGGATGGCAATGCCAAATAGAGACAAGAAGCCAATGCCTGCGGAAATCGATAGCTCCTCACCTGCCAGGTATAGCGCGGCAATGCCGCCTATAGTGGCGAATGGCACGTTGAGCAGCACCAGGCTGGCATCCTTGGCTGAGCCGAAAGCCGAATACAGCATGATGAAGATCGCGAGCAAGGTGAGTGGAACAATGATCGCCAGCTTCTTGTGTGCCTCCTTCATCTGGTTGAATTGCCCATCCCATTGCGTACGGTAACCACGTGGCAACTCAACCTGCTCGCTCACCAGCTTCTGCGCTTCTGCAGCGGCACTACCCAGGTCGCGATCACGTACGCCAAAACGAATGGCGATAAAGCGCCGCCCAGACTCACGGTAAATAAAGAATGGTCCATCACTCAGCTCCACCTGCGCCACCATGGAAAGCGGGATACGCTGACCATCCGGCGTATCGACGAACAGGCGCTGGATCAGGTCCAACCGGTTGCGCTGGCCTTCAGGAAAGCGCAAAGCCAGGTCAAAAGTACGCTCGCCTTCGAGCACCTTGCTGATTGGGTTACCACCAATGGCATGTACCACTAGTGCCTGCACGTCAGCCACATTGAGGCCAAAACGTGCGCTCGCCTCGCGATCCACGCGGATGTTCATGGTGGGCTGGCCCAGCTCGCGGAAGATACCAACATCAGTCATACCCTCTATGCCTTGCAGGATAGCCTGCACTTGCAGGGCCTTGGCATGCAGTACTTCCAGGTCATCCCCAAAAATCTTGACTGAGTTCTCCCCCTTCACTCCCGACAAGGCTTCAGCGACGTTATCCTGAATATATTGCGAGAAGTTGTACTCAATGCCAGGGATTTCCTGCAAATAGCCCTCGACCCGGCGGATAAGGTCCAGACGCGTGACGCCTTGGGGCCATAGCTCGGGCTTTTTCAGGTAGACGCCAAACTCGACATTGAATACGCCAGTAGCATCAGTACCGTCATCTGGGCGACCGATTTGCGCCACAACAGTTTTCACCTCAGGTTGCTTGAGCAGATAGCCGCGTACCTTGGTGGCAAAATCAGAGGAATAATGCAGGTCAACCGTATTGGGCAGACTGATGCGCAACCAGAGATTGTTCTCTTCCAGCGTTGGCAGGAAACTGGTGCCTAGCCGGCTTGCACCGAATAGGGCGATAGAAAAAGCCAGCAAGGCCGCCACAGCCACAAGGGCTGGATTGCGGAGCAGCTTTGCCAGTAAAGGTCGATAGAGCTTGATCAGCACATTGATCATGCCAGGGCGATGCTCAAGTTTATCGGGCTTGAAGAGGAAGGATGCCGCAGAGGGAATGAAGGTCAGGCTCAGTACCATAGAAGCAAGCAAGGCCAAGCCCATGGTATAAGCCATGGGGTGGAAAATCTTGCCCTCCACACCGCCCATGATAAACAACGGCGCATAGGCCATGATGATGATCATGGTGGAGAAAATCATTGGCCGCTGCACTTCTGCCGCTGCTGCAACGATGGTCTGACGCAGGTTGCTGGTGCTATTTTCCATACGGCGCATGATGTTTTCGATCACAATCACGGCAGCATCTACAATCAAGCCAAAATCAATGGCCCCTAGCGAGATAAGGTTCGCCGGGATAGCGAGCACCATGCCGGCAAAAGAAACGCTAAGCGCAAGCGGAATCACCAAGGCCACTGCCAGCGCGGCACGAAAACTGCCAAGAAACACAAACAACACGATCAAGACCAGCGCCATGCCAAACAGCAAAGTGTGGTGCACCGTGCCCATGGTCAGGTCGAGCAGTTCCTGCCTATCGTAGAAAGGCTCAAGTTTGATGCCCTGCGGCAGAATGCCACCACGGTTGATTTCATCCACTTTATTGTGAACCCGCTCCAGCATTTCCGAGGCATTGCCGCCGCGCCTCATGAGCACAATGCCCTCGACGGCATCCGGGTCGTCGTTGTACTGCACCACGCCCAGCCGAGGCGCAAAACCAAACTCAACGCGTGCCACATCCCCCACGCGGATAGGCAGGCCATTGCGCGAGACAATCGCGATATTGCGTACATCCTGCAAGGTCTTGATCAGGCCAATGCCGCGCACCACATACTGCTGCTCCCCTGCCCTCAGGTTGCCGCCACCCGCATTGGCATTGGCATTACTCAAGGCTTCAACAAGCTCGTTGAGCGAGATATTGTAGGATTGCAGCTTGCGTATATCTGGTAGCACCTGATATTGCTTGGTCGGGCCGCCAAAGCTATTGATGTCGGCAATGCCAGGCACTGTCTTGAGCTGGCGATAAATTTCCCAATCCTGGAAGGATTTGAGCACCATGACATCGTCGCCGCTTTCCGAGGCAACGCGATAACGCAGCACCTCGCCCAGCGCATCGGCATCTGGGCTTAGCTCACTCTGCACGCCATCCGGCAGTTCCGCACTATCAAGGTGAAGCTGGACGTTTTGCCGCGCAGTGAAGGAGTCGGTGCCATCCTCGAATTGCAGCGTCACTACCGATAAGCCGAACAACGACACTGAGCGGAATGTCTTGAGTTTGGGCAAATTAGCTAATGCTGTTTCCACCGGCACGGTGATCTGCCGCTCCACCTCATTGGTGCCGCGCCCCTGCCATTGGGTAATCACCTGCACATTGAGCGGTGATATATTCGGGTAAGGCTCGATCGGCAGTTTGGTAAAGCTGACATAACCCAGCACCAGCAAGCCAAGTGACAGCCCGAGTATGAGCAAGCGCCTGCGCAAGACGCCCGCGATGAACGCGCCCGTTGCCTGCATTACATCGCTCCCGAGAGTTTCTGGTTAAGCAGGGTTGCGCCGCGGATCACCACTTTCTCATTCGCAGACAAGCCCTCAGTCACAGCTACCAGGTTTTCCTGATACGGCTTAATGCTCACCTGACGCTTACGATAATTCCCATCCGCTGTTTCGATGATCAGGTAATCCACCTGTTGCGAACGCACCACCGCATCCACAGGAACCAACAAGGCGCGATGCTTACCAACACTAAGACTGGCGGTAGCAAACAAATCCGGGCGTAAAGTGCCATCATTGACCACCAGACAACGTACGCGCAGTGTGTTGGTTTCTATATCCAGAGTGGGCGAGAGGATATCCACTCTTGCGTGATAGGTCTTGCCCGGTAGTGCCTGCACATGCAGTTGCAATGACTGCCCCTGGCGGATGCGCTGGTAATCCTGTTCATAGACATTGCCGAAGAACCACAGCGTGGCAGTATCGGCCAGCGACATGAAACTGTCACCCAAATTGATGAAAGCACCGGGGTCAAGGTTGCGCTGCGTGACGACACCGCTAATCGGTGCACGCAACAGCAAATGCTCATTCACGCGCCCGCTTTGCTCCAGCGTAGCGACATCCTGCTCGGATGCCCCCATCACCCGCATGCGCTCACGTGCCGATTGCAGTGTAGATTCTGCATCCTGCGCCAGCTCCTGGGTTGCCTTGCTTGCCTGCAACGTGCGCCAGGTATTACGTGCCAGCAGCAATTCATTCTGCGCTGAAATATATTCAGGGCTGTACAGCGCAGCCAACGGCTGTCCCTGACGTACCTGAGCCCCCTCGAATACCAGAATGCGATCCAGCCTGCCTGCAATCCGTGCTGATACAAGGTGTATCTTTTCAGCATTGAATGACAGCCGCCCCATCAATGGCACCACGTCATCAATTTCACGCTGCTCAGGCAAGGCACTGGCAAAGAAATCTGCGGCCACTTTGTCTGCGCTCAATACTTCTGGCTTTTGCGGTACCGGCATCACCGCTTCAGGCGCATGCGAAGTGTTATAGGTGAGTGGCACTAGCCAGCCCCCTAAAGCGATCCCGAGAATAAAGATCAGTGGCAACAGTAGTTTTTTCATGGTGATTCCATTCCCAGCCCTACAGCAGCGTCCAGTGCGGCCTTGGCTTGTTGTAATGCACTATCAACCCAGGCAGCTGAAAGCTCGGTATCGCGCAGGTTTTGCTGGGCCAGTAGCAAACCGTTGAATTCCCCCGCATTGTTGGCATAAGTATTCAACGCCAGGCGATAAGCCGCTTGCGCCTCTGGCATACGACGTTGCTGCAACAACTCCTTTTCCTTGATCACCTGTTGCAACTGGCTATAGGCATTGGCGATGCCCAATTGCACTTGACGCCAGGCCAGCTCAGCACCAGCCTGGGCAGAAATTACCCCTGCATTGGCCTCGCTTACCCCGGCTTTTTCGCGTTCGAAAAACCAGGTAGGCAAGATCAAATCGACTTCCACGCCATATTCGTTGCCAGAGAGGCCATAGGGCGGATGGTTGCTGTTCTTGGTGAGAATGACCTGCACGTCGGGGTAATAGGCTTTCTTCGCAAGATCCAGGCTCTTGCGGGCGGCTTGTAGGCGATAGGCAGAGTCACGTACATTGGGATGCAAGCTATGGGCTTGATGAGTCAGCTCGGCAAGTGGTGGCAAGTTCAAGTCAAGCAATGGCTCCACTGCAACCGCCAATGGTTGGGCTGGGCTGCGCCCAATCAAGGTATTAAGCGCCTGCTGGGTTTGCTCGATCTGGCGCTGCGTTTGGTAGACATCATTTTCGGCGCTACCGTGCGCCACCTGAGCATTCATGTAATCAACAAATGCCGCCGCATTGTTGGCATAACGCACCTTGGCGACCTGCTTGATCTGGTTGAGGCGCTCCAGGGTGTTGTGGTTAATCGCAGCTTGTTGCTGCAAGGCCAGCAACTGGTAATACTGGCGCTTGAGCTCTGCGAGCAAATCCACGTACAAGCCGTCAATCTGCGCTCCCGCACTGCCCGCCTCGGCTTCGAGGATATCTGCCGCCAGGCGCTTTTTCCCAGGGAAGGACATAGTTTGCGTCAGGCGGTAACTCATACCTTGCGAACCGTTGATATTGAGCGGGCTACGCGGCATTGGCGTTTGCTCCATGCCTATCATGGGTTGATCCCAAGCCAGCGCTTGCGGAATACGTGCCTCGATCTGGGCCCGCTCCTGCTCGGCCTGTACAAACTGCGGGTTACGCGCACGCAACTCCTGCGCGAGGTGACGCAAAGTCAGTGCTTCAGGTTCTGCCGCCCACCCCAGCGTTACTCTAGTACCCCATAAGGATATCGACGAGAGCAAGGCCAGGCAAAGCAAACGATGGCATCTTTTCTGCATGATGCCTTGAGTGTAAGTAGCAGGACCATACACCAACCTTAATATTAGCTGACAAAAAGCTGACCAATCTAGCTAACAACCGCAATTCATCAGGACATGAGGCTGGATATACAATAAAATATAATGCGATGCATTTGCATCACAATTGATAACTCAAGGGTGTGTTAATAAAATGAAAAATAATATTGTTCTTGCATTACTCGTTGTTGCAGTAACCGGTTGCGCATCTCCAGCAACCAAAGAAGGTATGCTTATTTCACCAACAGTTACTCAATATACCAATCCAGCTCAAAAGGGGAAATTTACAGTTGCTTCTGTGACAGGTGGCAAAGCAACAAACCCAATGTGGACGTCACAAGTCAGTCAGGAGAATTTTGAAAGTGCATTAAAGGAATCTCTGGCAATCGCAGGCTTAACCGCAGTGGACACACAAGCTGGTCAATATAAGATTGATGCCAACCTCGTCTCCTTGGATCAGCCACTAGTGGGACTTACATTTGACGTAGTATCCAATGTTAATTACCGTGTTTACAAGGATGGTTTTGAAAAGATCTTACCTATCAAGGCAACTGGCACTGCAACCTTCTCCGATGCTGCGGTTGCAATCGCCCGTCTGAGGATCGCCAATGAAAAATCCATCCAGAACAACATTACGGAGTTCATCAAAGAACTCGGCAAACTGAACGAGCTTCAATAAATATAAATGGCCCTTGACGGGCCATTTGTACTTTATCCCCCACTGTCATATTGAGATCACATTTACCCGATATATTCCTCGCATCCATTTAATACAATGATCCCGCCTGAAAAGGTAGCATCATGAGACCAGGATGATTCTTTTTCTAAGCTTCGATGGTGTATTACACGCCACAGGAAACCGTCAGCCCACTTTCACCAAGCTGGGCCTGCTTGAGCAATGGCTCAGGCAGCATCCCGATGTTGATATCGTCATCAGCAGCAAATGGCGTCATCACATGGGCATGACTGAATTACAACGATTATTCAGCCAGGATATTCAGCTCAGGATTGTGGGCGTCACCCCGGCGGTGCGCCACCAGGCAAATGACGATTACTGGCGCTTGACGGAAATTTTCGATTGGCTGCAATACTGCGGTAGCGAGCAAGAATGGTTGATATTGGATGATGGCGTGTTTCCTGAGCGGTTTAATCGCCTGGTTAAATGCAATCCACTATTGGGTTTGACCGAGCAAAACCTGGACTCACTCACCCACATCAAACGACGCTTGCTCATGCAGCCATCAAACCAGGACTTTATTCCTCAAGCACGTTACGCAGCGGCATAAAATCCTGCAAACGCTGCCGCTGCTTGCCAGCTGCATCAAAATTATTAGGTGCAAGCCATTGTTGATATGCCTGCGATAACATTGGCCAATCGCGATCGATGATGGAAAACCAGGCGGTATCTCGATTGCGTCCTTTATACACCACCGCCTGCCTGAAAATACCCTCAAACTGGAAACCCAGCCGTAAAGCCGCCTTACGTGATGGGCTATTCAGGCTATCGCACTTCCATTCATAACGCCGGTAACCCAACTTGTCAAAGGCATACTGCATCAGCAGAAACTGGGCCTCAGTTGCCATGGTGGAGCGTTGTATCAGCGGAGAATAGATGACAAAGCCAACCTCGACTGAGCCTACCACAGGCATGATCCGCATAAGGGCCAATGTCCCCACTGCCTGAGAGCTTGCAGGGTCGATGATCGCATAATGCTGTGGGTCAACCGATGAGGCCAATGACGCTACATATTGACGAAACTGTGCAAGATCTTCTGGACGCTCCAGCGGGATATAAGTCCAGTCACGATGATCCGGGGCCTGCTGGTAAGCTACAAACAGGCTATCCGCATGGCGATCAGCGATAGGTTCCAGCCTGCAATACTGCCCCTGCAAGACCACAGGGGAAGGAAATGGTGGCGACACCCAGTTTGGCAGGGCCTCTCCAATGGGCTGCCCATATTCATTCATGCGCTGATTCATCTGCTTAAGCACATTGGCTCAACCACTGCGACATCACCTGATCTAGCTTAGGTGCCAAGCGTGGCGCCAGCATCTGCCCCTGCTGACGTAATTCGGGCACCGAGAAACCGCTCAATTCGCCTACATGCCCAACATACCAGCGCTCCAAGCCATCAGCCGTCACCTCGATATGAAATTGCAAAGCCAGCCCATGCTTGTCATAAGAAAAAGCTTGGTTGGGATATAGCGCAGAAGAAGCCAGCCTGACCGCCCCTTGCGGCAAATCAAAAGTATCGCCATGCCAATGCAGCACCGCATCCCCTTGCCCCAAGGCTGCCAATGGCGACTCATGACCTTCGGATGTCAACGTCAGTGGACTCCAGCCTATCTCCTTGCCTGCGTCACCAGCATAAACCTTTGCCCCCAATGCCCGCGCCATGATCTGCGCACCTAGGCATATCCCCAAGGTAGGCTTCCCGTGCTGCAAGCGCTCTTCCGTCAGGTCTATCACGGGTTGTAGAAAAGGATAATCCGTCGTCTGGTATACACCGATCGGGCCACCTAACACGACGAGCAAATCGGCATCTCGCGCTTGCTTCAGCTCGTTACCACTAGCATTGGGCGTATCAATGTAATGCACATCATAGCCAGCACGAGTGAGTAATGGTGCAATACCATCAAGATCCTCAAATGCAATGTGGCGCAAGGCAATCGCGGTTTTCATGACATCTTCCTTGTAATGGCGGCGGCTTGTAATGGGGCTGTCGGTGCAACATGATGGAGCACAATGGCTGCATTTAACAACAAACTCAGCCTCAACGATAGAGGCTTAATGCCTATCATCGTCTGAATGAATCACTTCGTTAGCGCCGCATAACTTCGGGCATTAAGTGATCAACAGGCCGTTAGCCTGCCGCACGAAAAGTCAGGTTGATACGCACCCGCCCCGTCAATGGATGCTCCCCAGGTTTAAGCGGCGCAATGCCGTGATAACGCAGCCTGCTGGGGCCACCCCATACCACGACATCGCCATGCGCTAACTCAGTGCGTAATACCGGATCACTACGATTTAATCCGCCGAACAAGAATATGGCGGACAACCCCAGCGATACGGAGACGATAGGTTGCGCAAAATCCCGCTCATCCTTGTCTTGATGCAAACTGAGCTTGGTACCAGATGCATAGCGATTGATCAGGCAAGCATCAGGCTTAAACTTGTCAAACCCCGCAATAGCAGCTGCAGATTGAGCCAACGCATCAAAAGATGGCGGCATCTTCGGCCACGGTAGGCTGGATAAAGGATCTGCGCTTGCATATCGATAACCTCGGCGGTCAGACACCCAACCCAACTTTCCACAATTGCTCATGGCAACCGACATCGTCAAGCCGCCTGGTGTCTGCATATGTCGCCACGGGGCTTGCGCCAGTATCTGTTGCAGCTCACGCAGCAATTGGTGGTCTTGCTGGCCAACAAAGCCACGCAGTAGGTAAGCTCCCGGCACGAGTGGCTCGGCGGGTATGGAAGTAAGATGGCTAAACAGATCGTCATGCATACCGGTTGCCCTGATCTCGGCTTATTGAGATTCCTTGTCCAGCAAGGCTTGCTTACGGTGAAGACCCCAACGATACCCAGCCAACTTGCCATCCGTGCGTACTACACGATGGCAAGGTATTGCGACTGCGAGCTTGTTGGCGGCACAGGCGCTGGCCACAGCGCGTACGGCACGCGGGCTGCCCAGTTTTTGTGCAAGCTCGCTGTAACTGAGAGTTTGGCCTGAGGGGATGCTACGCAATAGTGTCCAAACTCGCTGCTGAAACACAGTGCCCTGAATATCGAGAGGCAGTGCCATGGCATGGCCGGGCTCGTCTACCAGCGTGACCACCTCGGCCAACAATGTATGGAACCCACTCTCCCCAGGCAACAATTCAGCGCGCGGAAACATGGCTCGCAAATCACTCAACAATGCCTCGGTGCTATCGCCTAGTAAAATAGCAGCAATGCCCTTGGCGGTAACCGCCACAATCAACTTCCCCAAGCTACAACTGGCAAAGCCATAATGCAACGCCTGCCCCGCCCCACCTTGCTTGTAGCTGGATGGTGTCATGCCCATGGCACCTTCTGCCTGGGCATAGAAGCGGCTAGCGGTATTGAACCCTGATTCATAGATTGTTTCCGTCACGCTTACTCCTTGCTGCAAGCTTTCCCTAGCCTTACGCATACGCACGGCATTGGCATATTGCTTGGGCGTCAGGCCCATTGTGGCCTTAAATACCCGATGGAAATGAAATTGGCTGATACCCACAGCTCGCGCCAGCTGGCTCAACAGCATCGCCGGATTCTCATCCAATAACCTGCATGCCTCAGCAATCATGATCGTATGAAGCACTGGCTTGGCATCAGGGTTGATTACTGTCTTGTCATCTTGCATGTGATATTTAACTCACTATTTAAAGCCGCTGTTTCCTTTATGCAAGCAGTCTAGCAAAACTGGCACGGGGTAAGCTTCGCGTTTCTTGCTATTGCATTTACCTTGTCACAGGCCCTCTGAAGCGCGCTATCCTGATGCTTTATCAACACTTTTTCATGGATAGTAGCAATGTCATCCTCGATTCAATCCAGCCAGTTCCTCGCCGCTATAGATGCCGATTGGGCCAGGCTGATCAAGCTTATAGGGCTAAAACCTGACAGCACGCCGACGCAACAGGAACCTTATGAAGCCCTGATCAGGGCGGTGGCTTATCAGCAATTACATGGCAAAGCTGCCGCTGCCATACTTGGCAGGCTGCTCGCCTTGTACGGCGGGCGATTCCCTGAACCTGCGGCCTTGCTCGCAAGCGATACTACAGATTTACGTGCGTGCGGGTTTTCTGGTCGCAAGATCAGCTACATTATCAATCTGGCCGAGGCATCCCTTGCGGGGGAAATTCCAGATTATGTAACGGCTCTCGCGATGGATGATGAAGCGCTGATCGCCCAATTGACTGCCTTGCCGGGCATTGGTCGTTGGACAGTAGAAATGATGCTGATGCATACCCTGGGCCGTACTGACATTCTGCCAGTTGACGATCTTGGCGTAAGGGAAGGGTATCGCCGCATGAAAGGCCTGAGCACCGCACCTACTGCACGTAGCCTGAAAGAGATCGGTTTGGCATGGCGTCCGTACCGCAGCACTGCTGCCTGGTACCTCTGGCAGGTGCCCCGTGACTACACCAGTTGACTAAAAAGCAGGCGCAAGAAAAGTTTAATGGCGTTTTGCCACGTTGACACTGGGTACCTGGCGTAACAAGGTCAATAGCTTGGTCAATTGATCCAGGTCTGCAATCTCGATAGAGAAGCTCATTCTCGCCTGGTTATTGCGACTTTGCGTCTTCACCTGAGTCACATTCACCCGCTCGCGCGCGAATAGATCGCTAATGTCCCGCAGTAGGCCTTGGCGGTCATAAGCCTCAATATCAATATCAACGGCGGCCAGTTTTTCCTGACGATTACCCCACTGAGTGGCTAGCAAACGATCATTTTTTTCTTCTGGCAAGCGTTTAATGAAGGGGCAAGCCTGGCGATGAATCGTCACTCCCCTCCCTCTGGTCACATAACCAACAATGGCATCTGGCGGTGCAGGCTTGCAGCACTTTGCCATATACGTCATCAAGTTGCCGACACCTTCTACCAAAACACCTGAAGAATCAGTATCACTTCCCGACTTGAGCAAGAACGGCACGTCCTGCTCAGGCTTGGCCGGCAGTTCGCTTTGTACGGCCTGGGTAATCTGGTGCTCCCCAACTTCCCCACGTCCAATCGCCGCCAGCAGCTCTTCCAGCTTGGGGTAATGCAACTTTTGGGAAATTTTTTCCAGATTGATGTCAACCGCACCTAGGCGATGCAACTCCTTGTCGAGACGGGCACGCCCTTGGGCGACATCTTCCTCGAAATTCTGGTAACGGAACCAGTGCCTTACTTTGGCTCGGGCACGCGAGCTTTGCAGATAGCCGAGATTAGGGTTAAGCCAGTCGCGACTGGGCGCGCCCTGCTTCGCTGCGAGAATCTCGACCCGCTGGCCATTTTGCAGCTTGTAATTGAGTGGCACGATGCTGCCATCCACTTTGGCACCACGGGTGCGGTGCCCAAGATCGGTGTGCAAGATATAGGCAAAATCCACAGGCGTAGCCCCACGTGGCAGATCAACCACCTTGCCCTGCGGCGTCAATACATACACCTTGTCCTGAAACAATTCATTCTTGAATTGGCCAATCGCCCCGCCATCATCCGAAACATCCTGCTTCCACTCCAGGATTTGCCGCAGCCAGACGATCTTGTCATCAAACTTGCTATCAGCCTTGCTGCCCTCTTTATAGCGCCAATGTGCTGCCACACCCAACTCTGAGTGATGGTGCATCTCATGTGTGCGGATCTGTATTTCCAGTGGCAGGTTGCGCGGCCCGATCACCACGGTATGCAATGAACGATAGTTATTGCTCTTGGGGCGAGCAATATAATCGTCGAACTCCTTTGGAATAGGCTGCCAAAGATTATGGATCAACCCAAGTGTGGCATAACAATCCTTGATATCGTCCACCAAGATGCGTACCGCTCGCACGTCATATAGCTCATTAAATGAAAGCTGCTTACGGCGCATCTTGTTAACGATACTATATATATGTTTGGGACGGCCCATCATCTCTGCCTTAATCCCGGCAACCTGCAGTTGATCCTGCAATATATCCAGCACCTCCTTGATATATTGCTCACGCCCGACACGCTTTTCCGCCAGCAGTTTGGCAACCTCTTTATATAGCTGCGGCTCAAGAAAACGTAGGGAAAGATCCTCCAGCTCCCACTTGATATGCCAAATACCCAAGCGATTAGCCAAAGGGGCAAAAATCGTCTTCGCTTCATATGCAATGCGCTGCTGATCCGCCTCGGATGCGCCAGCCAGGCTACGCAAGGTTTCCACCCTATCTGCCAGCTTGATCAGCACTACGCGGATATCCTCCACCATAGCCAGCAACATCTTGCGCAAGCTTTCTACTTGCGCCTGCTGGGCCTCGCTATCTTTCTTCCTATCTTTGGCGTGACCGATATCGGGGCGGCTGAATCCCTGGATTTCCTCCATGCGGGCAATGCCTTCCACCAATGCCACAACTTGTGGGTTAAAGGCTTCCTGCAACTTTTCCTTCCAATCAGCCAGGTGTTCCGGGCAGGCATGGAGGATGGTTGCAGCAATTGTCTCAGCATCCATGCCCATGCCCGCGAGGATAGAAGCCACTCCCAGCACATGGTGCAACACTGGCACGGCAGTCACTTCATGGCTATCGGCATAGCATGGCGCAACAAATTCCGTGCTCTTACGGATGAGCGCGGTATCTTCAGGGCTAAATTGCTTATCCAGCGAGGCAAGCCAGGACTCGATATCGAGTACCCCTTGCTCGCTGGCTTGAGAGAGGAGATCAGGGACAAAAACCATAGCGCATTATGTCATCAAATTGCCAACATTGTATCCGGCACCCTCTTTTACCTTTTATCCAACATAAAGTTCCCAATTGCCCTAAAAGCCTTATGCAGCCTTGCTGAAAATATGATCAGCTTGAGCTTGTATTGTCATGACAAGCACTTAAGACGCTAATCCTGATACCACCCACAATCTTATCCACAGAATATGTGAGCGAATGCAGTTTGAACAATATGGGCACTTTTTGCGTAACAGATGGTCTAGTTACTCGTGCAACAACCAATAAATGAATAACCTATTATAAGGAAAGCTAACATGATGAAACGTACTCTTGCCGCGCTGACCATGATCGGTGCCTTTTCCGCACAGGCCTATGCCGCTGAAGACGTATCCAAGCTTAATCCCCAGCCTGGTCAATGGAGCACAGTGATTGCAATTTTCGACCACCTAGAAAACCACTACCTGCTTAAAACATCGGTGCATGACGATATTGAATCCTGCTCTGCCCGCCTGCAAAATACTGCCGAACAGATCAAACAGGCAGGAAACATTGTCTACACCGCTCCACGCAATACCAAGGTAAGTTTTACCAAGGAGGAAGGCGTAGAGAATGAAGCCAAGGTACTGGAAATACGTTGCGTACTGGAGCCATTCCAACCTGAACGCGTATAAGCATATCTCGTAGGAATGATGCACCATGGCGCCTCGAATGGCGCCATTTTTGTATCTGAACAGTCACTTTATCCGACACGAGTTTCGGAGATTCACCGAATACTAGATGCTCCCCAACTCCTCATCATGCAATGTTAGTTGAGCATCCTGCGGAGTACGACTATGCATAAAACCCTTATCCTCACTATTGCCGCCATCCTTGTTTTCATTCTGGCTTACTGGGTGGTGGAAATCATTGAGTTATCCAGGCAGCCCTAAAACGCGATTGTTATAGATGTCATGCGGCTTATCAAACTTAGGCCCAACAGGTAAAGTAGTGGCATCATCCACTTGCGGAGACCCTAGACATGTTATTACGTCGCCTTACGACTATTGTCGCTTCCCTCGCCTTACTTGCCAGCGCCAATGGCTGCGCGAATGCCACCAAGCTTGATGATAAGGTCCCCTACCCCAAAGCCGGAGCAGATAGTCAGCGCCATGTCCTACAACTGCCACCATTAGCAGAAGAAAATGATATCAAGCTGGAATTGCAAGTCGGGAAAACCATGCAGGTCGACTGCAATCGTCATAGTTTTGGCGCATCACTCGTTGAACATACCGTACAAGGGTGGGGCTACCCATATTATGAAGTGAAGAATATCAGCGGCCCAATTTCCACCCGCATGGCCTGCCCGCAGGGCGCAGAAACCACCAAGTTTGTTGCCGCCAATGGGACAGGCTTTATCGTGCGTTACAACAGCAAGCTTCCAGTAGTGGTCTATATCCCCAAAGGTTTTGAATTGAGATACCGCACCTGGCAACCCGCTCAGGAGTTTCAAGCAATTACGTCAGAGTAACTCTGTGCCCAATCAAGTTGGACAGAGCAAAACTATCGCAACCTGTTCCCGCCCAACGACAGAAACATCTATTTATTATAAAAAGCCCTCCAAAACCTGCCTCCAGAATGGAGATTGTCCTTATTTGATATGGGCCTAATTCGCTTAATCGTATAAACTATAGGGTTAAGGAGATTGCCCTAGGAGTCAGGGGCAATCATGGGGAGAAACATTCCTCCCTTCTTAAAGATTACCCCTATCCTTGAGTAATATCGATGGGGGCAATTCATGACCCGCCTGAAATGTCTCTTACCAGCGACATTTCAAATATCGGCGGCTTACCAGCCGATGATAGGTATCCTTGAGACGGCACAGCAATACCGTCCAGGGGTGTGTGGCAGTGGTTTTTATGTCTTTTACATGTTGAGATGCTGAAATGATAAAAAAGCGATATCCCAGACTTTTCAGTCTATTGTCTACGCTAGGTATCACGTTGTTGCTAAGCGGCTGTGACTTTGTGCTACTAGATCCCAAGGGCCAGATAGGAGTTGAAGAACGATCTCTTATCATTACCGCGATATTACTGATGTTGATTGTCGTGGTTCCGGTCATCATCATGACGATCGTATTTGCCTGGCGCTATCGCGCTTCCAACACCAAAGCCACCTACACCCCAGATTGGGCACACTCCAATAAAATCGAAGCTGTTGTCTGGACGGTTCCGGTCATCATCATCCTGGTACTGGGTACCATCACCTGGAAAACCACGCACTCCCTTGATCCGCGCCAACCAATAGAATCCGAGCAACCACACCTGACAGTGCAAGTTGTCTCGCTGGATTGGAAATGGCTGTTCATTTACCCAGAACAAGGCATTGCCACCGTCAATGAACTGGCTTTCCCTGCCAATGTGCCAGTAAGGTTTGAAGTTACCTCCGGTTCAGTAATGAATTCTTTCTTCATTCCGCAGCTTGGTAGCCAAATCTACGCCATGGCAGGCATGAAAAACACACTGCACTTGATCGCCAATGAAGAAGGCGTTTATCGCGGGTTATCTGCCAACTACAGCGGTCACGGTTTCTCCGGCATGAAATTCAATGCCAATGTGACTTCGCAAGAAAAATTTGATGAATGGGTACAGCAAGTCAAGCAAGCCTCGACTACGCTAGATGCTGACAAGTACACCGCTCTCGAAAAAGCTTCTTTCAACAATCCGATTGAGCGTTTCTCCAGTGTAACGCCCGACCTGTATGACGGCATTGTTGCGAAGTACACCCATTCTACTGGTTCGCATGCGCTCTCAAACTCGGAGGGTAAGGAGTAAAAATGTTTGGCAAATTAACCCTGGATGCGGTTCCCTACCATGAACCGATTGTGATGATCACGCTGGCAGTCGTCGGCGTGCTGGGTTTGGGCATCGTTGCTGCCCTGACCCACTTCAAAAAATGGAAATGGCTCTGGTCTGAATGGTTTACGTCAGTTGACCATAAGAAGATCGGTATCATGTATATCGCTGTTGCCTTCATCATGCTGTTGCGCGGTTTTGCCGATGCGATCATGATGCGCGGTCAACTTGCTGTTGCTTCTTCCGGTGCTGAAGGCTTCCTGCCACCACACCACTATGACCAAATTTTCACCGCCCACGGCGTCATCATGATTTTCTTCATGGCTATGCCATTCATGGTGGGCCTGATGAATATCGTGGTGCCACTGCAAATTGGTGCACGTGACGTTGCTTACCCCTTCCTCAACTCCCTGAGCTTCTGGCTGTTTGTGGTAGGCGTTGCGCTGATCAACATCTCCCTTGGCGTCGGCGAGTTTGCCCAAACTGGCTGGTTGGCCTACCCTCCGCTTTCAGGCATTGAATACAGCCCAGGCGTTGGTGTTGACTACTGGATCTGGAGTTTGCAGATTTCAGGCTTAGGAACATTGCTCACGGGTGTTAACTTCTTCGTCACCATCATGAAGATGCGTGCCCCTGGCATGTCGCTGATGAAGATGCCTGTATTCACCTGGACGGCTCTGTGCACCAACATCCTGATCCTGGCTGCTTTCCCTGTGCTGACAGCCACCATCGCGCTGTTGACGCTGGATCGTTACCTCGGCACCCACTTCTTCACCAATGAGCTTGGTGGTAACCAGATGATGTACGTTAACCTCATCTGGATCTGGGGTCACCCTGAGGTTTACATCCTGATCCTGCCTGCTTTCGGTATTTTCTCCGAAGTCGTCGCCACATTCACCAAGAAGAAGCTGTTTGGCTACACTTCCCTGGTATGGGCTACCGCAGTGATTACCATCCTGTCGTTCGTCGTATGGCTGCATCACTTCTTCACTATGGGTGCTGGTGCAAACGTCAACGCCTTCTTCGGCATTGCCACGATGATCATTTCGATCCCGACCGGTGTGAAAATTTTCAACTGGCTGTTCACGATGTACCGTGGCCGGATTGAGTTTTCCACGCCTATTATCTGGACCGTTGGTTTCCTGATCACCTTCACCATCGGTGGTATGACGGGCGTATTGCTGGCCGTGCCTGGCGCAGACTTTGTGCTGCATAACAGCTTGTTCCTGATTGCCCACTTCCATAACGTGATTATTGGTGGCGTGGTGTTCGGTTACTTGGCTGGTTTTGTGTACTGGTTCCCCAAGGCATTTGGCTTCAAGCTGAATGAAAAGCTTGGCCGCATTGCTGCCTACCTGTGGATTTCCGGCTTCTTCGTTGCGTTCGTGCCGCTGTACATGCTTGGTTTCATGGGTATGACACGCCGTCTGAACAACTACGACAACCCAGCCTGGACCCCATTACTATATGTTGCATTGGGTGGTGCCTTCATCGTCGGTGCTGCGATCCTGGTGCAGTTAGTCCAGTTGTATGTCAGCGTACGTGACCGCAAGCAGAACCTCGACCTGACTGGTGACCCATGGGGTGGCCGCACGCTGGAGTGGTCGACTTCTTCCCCACCTCCTTTCTACAACTTCGCTCATGTACCAGAAGTGAAGGACCTTGATGAATGGTGGGAAATGAAACAGGATGGCCGCGCTACCAAGGCACCTGCCAAGTACGAGAAAATCCATATGCCCAAGAATGCATCTGAAGGCGTGATTATCAGTGCATTCAGCCTGGTATTCGGTTTTGCCTTCATCTGGCACATCTGGTGGTTGGTCATCGTCAGTACAGCAGCCATGTTGATTACCGTCATTGCACGTAGCTACAACAAAGATGTCGATTACTACGTGCCGGTTGAGGAAATCAAGGCCATTGAAAACAAGCATATTCAAGTTAAACAAGCGAGTCAGGCGTAATCATGTCTAGTCAAACTTTGCATACACAACACGCTCATGCCGATGGGCATGAGCACCACCACGACGCTGGAGCCACGAAGATATTCGGGTTCTGGATTTACCTGATGACGGACTTGATCTTGTTCGCGACCCTGTTCGCGACCTATGCAGTCCTGAGCCACAGCTTTGCCGGCGGCCCCACTGGTAAGGATATTTTCGAGCTTGATTATGTGCTCGGCGAAACCTTCCTGTTGCTGTTCAGCAGCATCACCTATGGCTTTGCCATGATTGCCCAACACAAGGGCAACAAGCAGGCCGTGCTGAACTGGCTCGCCGTCACCTTCCTCTTCGGCCTGGGCTTCATCGTGATGGAAGTCAATGAATTCCATCACTTGATCCATGAAGGTTTTGGTCCTGACCGCAGCGCATTCCTGTCTGCCTTCTTCACTCTGGTCGGTACTCACGGCCTGCACGTGACTTGCGGCCTGATCTGGATGGCTGTGATGATGGCACAAGTCTGGAGCAAAGGCCTGACCGACACCAACAATACACGCCTGATGTGCCTAAGCCTGTTCTGGCACTTCCTGGATATTGTCTGGATCTGCGTATTTACTGTTGTTTATCTGATGGGGGTGCTGTAAATGTCACACGGACACGCTGAGCGCGCAGGCGCAAGCCATGGTAGCGTTAAGTCTTACCTGATCGGCTTTGTTCTTTCCGTGATTCTGACGGTCATTCCGTTCGGGTTACTGATGTTCCCCAACGAACTGTCTTCATCCACCATCCTGGCAACTATCCTGATATTTGCCGTGGTACAGATCGTGGTGCATCTTGTCTACTTCCTGCACATGAACACCTCATCCGAGCAAAGCTGGAACGTCACGGCCTTCATCTTCACCGTCATCATCCTCGCGATCGTGGTAGTGGGTTCTTTGTGGGTCATGTTCCATCTGAACCACAATATGATGAGGCATTTCTAAAGCCAGACTGATGAAGCAATATCTACTCATCACCAAGCCAGGCATTATCTTCGGCAACCTGATCTCGGTTGCCGGAGGTTTTTTTCTGGCATCACGCGGCGACATTGATGTTGCCTTGTTTCTGGCTACAGCTATCGGTATCTCGCTGGTCATTGCCTCTGGCTGCGTCCTTAACAACTATATTGATCGTGACATCGACAGCAAGATGGAGCGCACACGCAACCGCGTGCTGGTCCGCGGCTTGATTCCAGCCAAGAATGCCGTAATCTACGGCAGCCTTTTGGGTATCATCGGCATCGCCCTGCTCTACGCGACTACCAATATGTTGACCGTCTGGTTGTCCCTGTTCGGCTTTGCGATTTATGTCGGGGCCTACAGCCTCTACCTGAAGCGTAATTCAGTCTATGGCACATTGATTGGCAGCCTCTCAGGTGCCGCACCTCCGGTGATTGGCTACTGTGCTGTCAGCAATGAGTTCGATATGGGTGCTGTTATCCTGTTAGTGATTTTCAGCCTCTGGCAAATGCCGCACTCCTATGCCATTGCCATCTTCAGGTTGAAAGACTATACGGCGGCATCCATTCCAGTGCTGCCAGTGAAGAAAGGCATTCTCGCTACCAAGAAGCATATCGTGCTATGGATCGTGGCCTTCGTGATCGCCGCTGTCATGCTGACGCTCAGCGGTTATACGGGGAACCATTACCTCGTGGTTGCTGGCGTGATCAGTATTTATTGGCTGGGCATGGCGTTGGCAGGCTACAAAACCAACGATGACCAAGTATGGGCAAAAAAACTGTTCATGTTTTCTATCGTCACCATTACTGCCTTGAGCGTCATGATGTCGATCGACTTTCAGGAACCACGTAAGGATGGCGTCTGGGTGGCCGCGCGAATGCCTACAGTCGTTGAGCATCAGGTCAAGGTAGATTAAGCATCATCCGACTTGCACTTGATTAAATAAAAAGCCGTTGCATGCAACGGCTTTTTATTTATCTATATTACTGTTAAGCAAACTGCTGCATGGATGAGCCGATAACCGCACGGGCAGTTTCGGCCTCCTCCTCCGTCTTGGCATTGGCAACCAAGACTGCATGGCCCTGCTCCACTGCATTCGCGAGCAGTTCTGAATAGCGGCGATCTTGGTTAGAAATACCTTTACCGGCACCAATGAAGCCACCGATCGCTGCTCCCCATCCCACCATGAATAAGGGAGCTACAAGCGGGCTGGCTACAAACAAGCTCACATTAGCTGCGACAATGGCCATTTGCCCCAAAGCGCCGACCCCTGCGCCAACGACAGTGCCAATCGCACCATCAACAACAACATTTTTCAATGCCTCTTTGTCATCTTCATCCTGTTCAATATGGTCAGTACGTCCGATGGCCACTTGAACTTGGTCCCGGCTAAAGCCTTTATCAATTAACTCTTGAGCTGCCTTCTGAGCATCATCAAGCGTAGGATAAATGCCCGTCACGCTATCCAGATATTCTGACATGCTGGTTCCTTTCGATTCGCTAAATTGCCAATGCCTCCACATCTATTGAGGGCTAACTGCACCACGATTGACCTGCTCTGCATCTGGGTCAATAGCAGGAGGAATCCGATCTGGTGGATGTATATCGCCAGTTGGCTTTCTTTGTCCTGTACCAGGATGTGCCGGGCGCTGAAGTTTGTCTTTATTTCGCGTGTTATCAGGAGGAGATGGAGGCTGCACTTCAGAACCTCGTTTATCAGGAGAAATTGGGGGATCAAGCTCCAACTCAACCGCAATCGCATGCATGGCGGTTATAGCAAACACACTACCCAAGATCATTGTGAAAAATTGACGCATATAGCCTCCATCATTAACGCTGAACTGCGAGCTATCCACATGCAGATAGCATAATGATGAATAAACCCTTACCCTATCAGCCTACTCTGAATCGCTCGTCAGACAGGGCTGACGTTGATATACGATAAAGCCAAGACCAATGACCCCTCATCCCCGCCCACACACTGCATTAGTAGTGCTCGCTATTATCTTAATCGGCATTAACCTGAGACCGGCATTCTCCAGTGTCTCTCCACTGCTAGCCGATATCCGTCTCAGCTTGGGCTTGAGCAGCAGTACCGCAGGGTTACTCACCACCCTGCCCGTCGCCTTGCTCGGATTATTTGCCCCTATTGCCTCATGGTTGGCAAAACGCTACGGTGTAGAAAAACTACTTGCCCCCTTACTTTTACTCTTGGCGGCAGGGCTTGCTATACGAGGTATATGGAACACCACTAGCCTTTTTGTCGGCACAAGCATGGCAGGCATCAGCATAGGATTGCTGGGTATTTTGCTGCCTAGCGTCATCAAGCGAGAATTTCCCCAACACCCTGACCTCATGACTGGGGTGTACACCATGGCTTTGTGCCTGGGAACAGCACTCGCAGCAGGACTTGCCGTGCCATTACTACACACGGTGGGTAGTTTGCCACTGGCCTTGGCACTCTGGTCTTTACCAGCATTAGTCACAGCATGGCTATGGTGGCCCCTTCGCCGTTTGGGAGACCCCCCTGTCAGTGGTGCACAACAGACTAACAGCATTTCTTTGTTGCGTGATGCTACAGCCTGGCAAGTCACCCTGTTCATGGCAGCTCAAAGTGCGCTGGCTTACTGCGTCTTTGGCTGGCTACCAACCATCCTGCAAGATCGAGGCATTACAGCTGCCGACTCTGGCCTGCTACTTTCGGCTTCTGTCATGATGCAGGTTATTTCTGCACTATTGGTACCATGGCTATGTTCCTTGATGCGGAACCAGAAAATCATGAATCAACTGATGTTCATCGTGATTTATATTGGCCTGATGGGCGCCATCTATGCACCTATTGAACAAGCATGGTCATGGATGGTGTTGCTGGGGCTGGGTCAAGGCGGTGGCTTTGCCATGGCGCTTACGATGATCGTCTTACGTACTCGCACGCCGGCACAAGCTGCGCAGCTTTCTGCCATGTCACAAGGTTTAGGTTATATCTTGGCCTCGTTGGGACCACTACTCATGGGCTTCATGCATGAAGCTAGCGGTCATTGGCATGATGCAGGCTGGTTGATCACGGCAATTGTCTTGGTGGGCCTGTACCACGGCAGCCGAGCAGGTGCTCAGCGTTTTGTGCTGGAAAACTAGATCAAAAACAACACAGAAACAACAAAGGGAAGCTAGTTAGCTTCCCTTTGTAATATGCAATATGCGCTGAAAAAAATACTATCGCTGACGAGCGTTAAAGCGCGGATTACTCTTGCAGATGACAAACACTTTGCCATGACGTCTGATGACTTTGCAGTCCCGATGACGTGTCTTGGCAGATTTCAGTGATGACAGGATTTTCATAATGCCCCCTCGATATGGATAGGCCAATTATCCCTGCTTCACTCCAAAATTGCAACAATGTTGCAATTAAACCATTATCCCAATTGATAATGCTTACGTAATGCCTGCTTGACATTCCATTTGCAAGATAAGCCTGCAGGGAAAATCACCAAATCGCCCTTACCGAAGCTCACTGGATCACCCCCGCCATCAGGAGTAACGGTTACCTCGCCCTGCAAAATATAGGCGATTTCCTGCTCACCAAAATGCCAAGGGAATACGGACACCTCCTTGGACCACGTGGGCCAACCGGAAACACCCAAGGCATTTAATTGCTCTTCAGTGGGATGGTGTTCAACTTTAATCGTGCTCATATCAATCTCCTGAAAATAAAGAAATTAGCGATTGCCACCAGCGATCGACAGCGGTGGTTCTTGCATCAAGGCAACCTGCTCGCGTAGCTCCAGGATACGATCTTGCCAATACTGCTGGGTATTAAACCAAGTGAATGTCATCGGGAAAGCAGGATCATGCCAGCGCTTGGCCAACCAGGCGGAATAATGGATAAGGCGCAAGGTACGCAATGCTTCAACCAAGTGCAGTTCTGCTGGATTAAAATCATAAAAAGACTCATAGCCCTCCAGCACTTCGGCAAATTGTTGACTCATTTCCGCAGGTGAGCCAGACAACAACATCCATAAATCCTGAATCGCAGGACCCATCCTGCTATCGTCGAAATCGACAAAATGTGGGCCATCGTCTGTCCATAGCATATTACTCAAATGACAGTCCCCATGCAGGCGAAGCACCGCCAAATCACCCGCACGCTCATAACAGGCCCTGACACCGTCCAAGGCCTGCGTAACAACACTGCGATAGGCGGGCAGCAAGTCAGCAGGAATAAACTGATGGTTGATCAACCACTGGGCTGGTTCTTCACCAAAGCTATCAATCGTTATCGCAGGACGATGCTGGAAAGAGGCTTGTGCCCCAATCGCGTGAATACGTCCTAGAAAACGGCCTATCCACTCAAGCCTACCCTCTTGATCGAGTTCAGGGATACGCCCACCACGCCGGGGAAATACCGCGAAATGAAAGTCCTGATATTGTTGCAACGTCTTGCCTCCCAGCATGAGCGGTGCCACCACGGGGATTTCTGCCTCTGCCAATTCCAGCGAAAAAGCATGCTCCTCCAATATCTGTGCTTCACTCCAGCGGTCAGGACGATAAAACTTGACTACTACCGGAGGCTGCTCTTCCACACCCACTTGGTAAACGCGGTTTTCATAGCTATTCAATGCCAATAAGCGCCCATCACCCAATATATCAACGCTACCCATTGCATCGAGGATCAGGTCTGGCGTTAAGGTGGAAAATGGCGCTGTGGTCATCAGAAGGTACTTTGCAAAATGAAGAGATAAAACGAGGCGAAGCTATCGTATTAGCATTCAGTCTAATCGTGGGACATAGCTTATCACGGCGCCTATTCAAGCAAAAATCCGTTTTCGACCACATGATCAAGGTAGCTTTTCTTTCCCACGTCAAAGATGCACTCATTTAGGGCACCACAACCATCTGAAAATGAATTATTTTGGTGCATTTTTATAATCAATAAGAGAAAATGCACTATTTTTGATCATGACCATGGAGAACAGAGGGAATGAAGTATCAATCGGCACATGATTTCTTAGCCGTCGTCGCAAAGAAAAACCCCGGCCAACCCGAATACCTACAAGCAGTCACTGAAGTGGTGGAAAGCTTGTGGCCATTTATCAGCCAAAATCCACGTTATGCTGAGCATGGCGTTCTCGACCGCTTGGTCGAACCAGAACGCGCTATTTTGTTCCGCGTTTCCTGGGTGGATGATAAAGGTGAAGTCCAGGTAAACCGTGGATACCGCATCCAGCATAATGGTGCGATTGGCCCATACAAAGGCGGTTTGCGCTTCCATCCCTCAGTTAACCTCTCCATTCTCAAGTTCCTGGCTTTCGAGCAAACCTTCAAGAATGCACTAACCACATTGCCTATGGGCGGTGGTAAAGGCGGCTCGGACTTTGATCCCAAAGGCAAGAGCAATGGCGAAATCATGCGATTCTGCCAAGCCTTCGTGAGCGAGTTGTTCCGTCATGTCGGTTCCGATACAGATGTACCGGCTGGTGATATTGGCGTAGGTGCGCGTGAAATCGGCTTCATGGCAGGCATGATCAAGAAACTCACCAATCGTGCAGACTGTGTCTTTACGGGTAAAGGCCTGAGCTATGGCGGCTCATTGATTCGCCCAGAAGCCACAGGTTACGGCACTGTTTACTTTGCTGAAGAGATGCTGCGTCATAGTGGTCGTACCATTGCAGGGCTACGCGTAGCCGTCTCTGGCTCTGGCAATGTCGCGCAATATGCCATCGAAAAAGCCTTGGCATTGGGTGCAAAAGTCATTACTGCTTCTGACTCCAGCGGCACAGTGATTGACGAAGCCGGCTTCACCACGGAAAAACTGCAAGTCCTCATGCAGATCAAGAATGTGGAATATGGTCGCATCAAAGATTATGCAGAACGTGTTGGTGCACGTTTTGTAGAAGGCGCTTCCCCATGGAGCGTAAAAGCGGAAGTTGCCCTGCCCTGTGCTACCCAGAATGAACTGAACAAGGATGATGCAGCCACCCTGATCGCCAATGGCGTTCTCTGTGTCGCGGAAGGCGCAAATATGCCATGTACCGCCGAAGCGATGAAACTGTTTGATGAAAACCGTACTCTTTACGCTCCAGGCAAGGCAACCAATGCCGGCGGTGTGGCTACCTCAGGCCTTGAGATGACGCAAAATGCCATGCGCCTCTCCTGGACACGCGAAGAAGTTGATGCCCGCCTGTTCGACATCATGAAGGGCATTCACGATGCCTGCGTCAAGTTTGGTACACGGGAAGATGGTAGCGTCAACTACGTAGATGGCGCTAACATCGCTGGCTTCGTCAAAGTGGCAGATGCCATGCTGGCGCAGGGTGTGATCTAAGCATCTATTAGTACGAAGATAAAAAAGAGCACCTTCCGGTGCTCTTTTTTTATTCCTGGCCGTTACCACTCGGCTAGAACGGTATGCCAAAATTGAAACCAAACGCCAGGTCCTTCAGCGCGTTACTGCGTCCCCCTGACGTGATCGCCTTGGAAATCGAAAAATCCAGGTTGGTGCGATCAGGTTGATCACTAATCAAGCGTACACCTAGCGAGACGGAACTCATTTTTTCTAACTCTTGAGTTTGGGTATGCTCGTAAATACGCGCCGATTCAAGCAATACATAAGGTTGCAAGCCCACCATCTGGTAAAAGGGCAATGTGTAGTTGTATGGTATGGTGCGATTCAACTCCAGGGTAATTCCCCACCCCGAATCACCCACCAGACGACCAGGACGATAAGCACGCCCGTGCTGGTAACCACCGAACTGTATTTTCTCGGTAATCGGTAAATCATCGGGTGAATATTGAACCGTGCCGGACACTGATGTTCCCCACGCACCATCCAAATAATTGCGCTGCACAAAATTGACTAAATACTTTGAGAAGTTCAAGTCAATGTTGCTGGTAATCGGTTGCGATGGGAAATTGGTAGAGATTTCCTTGGAAGCCCCCATGGCATCCAAACCACGGCTCATGGACAATTGCAATCGACGGCCTCGGCGCGCGGTCGTATCACTGTAGCTTGCCCCTACGGAAACTGTACGTATATCGGAAGTAGTCGTAATTGCAGCACCGCTCTGCTTGCTGCGGATTTCATCTTCAAAGTTGTTGGCTGTCAAAGATGCTGAAAGCAGCAGGCTTTTATCTTGCCGCAACATCAAAGGATAACTCAGCCCTATACTTAAGCGCTGCGAATTCACCTTGCGCCCCAGGCCCGATGCCAGCTCCGCCGTGGGCTTGCCATCATAATCGGAGGCATCTACCCTGACGATCAATCCTTCTTTACCGATAGGTTGTGCATAGCTCAGTGCATAATACTGTTCATTCTCGGCAGAGATCAGGGTAGATGCCGTGATTTCTTCCGCCAAGCTAGTGTTGCCACTCGCCTTGACAGTAAAAATACCTCGCGTGAATGGTTGCACAGTTTCCAAACGTCCCAAAGCTTCAATCGGCTTGCGATCTACCTTGAGCGTCAATTCTGATGCTCCATCCATCTGTTGTGGCAGTGGCAAGGAAGCCTGGATTTTCAGTCCTGGCAACAAACCCAGCATGGTCGTATAACGCTCCATTGTTGGCCGGGTCAGCGGTTTTTCAGTCAATAACGGCTGGATAATCTCGCGTATCTTGCCTTCAGTCGCTCCCGGGTTTCCTTCAATCTTGACTGAGCCGATATGCCCCTCTATCACGACCACCGTGATCACTGGCTCATTAAAATTTTGAGCAGGAATATAACAAAAGGATAAAGGGAGGCCGCGCTGCTGATAAAAAGCTGTGACCTGGTTGGATAATTCAATAATCTTAGCAATCGTGATTTTCTTATTGGCATAAGGCGCAAAAAAAGCACTCACTTCTTCAAACGGTACAGCTTTAACTCCATAAATACCAAAACTGGCTGGCTGTACTTCCGTCTCCAATATTTTTTGTACTTCAGGAGAAATCTGAGTTTGCTTCTCCACTTGTACCTCAGCTTGTGGCCTAGTCTTGGGGGCCTCAGCCTTGGGCAAAGTATCCACTGGATTTTCTACTGCTAATAAGTAAGGCGGGTTAATCAATATGCTGCCAATCAGCACAGCAATCACTGCCCTGCCTGGGCTTTTCTTCGTTTTCTGCATCTTCTCCCCTATGCAGTCAATCCATATGCAATTCCAATAAAAATCCCGACAGTAGAAACTACTGCCGGGATTTTATGGCTTTCGGGTATTAGTTCCCGAACAGAGCACCTAACAGCGCAGGCAAACCATTTACCGTTACGTTCCCGCTATTAGACGCAGATGCGCTTGCAGAAGTCCCCCCCACACTCTGGGTAAGGCCACCCAGAATATTGGTCACTGGAGCAAGCAGACCACCACCACTATTGCCTGACAGCAGCGTAGTGACTGGTGCCAGTAAATTTGTCGCAGGAGCGCCACCTTCGGTAGAACCCAGCGCCAACACATTAGTAACGGGAGCCAATAACCCGCCGCTAGGCAATGTGCCAGCTCCCAGTAAACCAGTGACAGGCGCTAACAAATTGCTATTCGGCAATGCTCCACCTCCCAATAAGCCGGTCACAGGTGCCAACAATCCATTCAAGCCATTGATGTTGCCGCCAGCCAGTACATTGGTGACAGGTGCGAGTGCATTACCCAAGCCCCCCAGGTTACCTGAGGAAAGATTCAATACCGGGGCAAGGACACCGCCATTACCATTCGCGGCCACATTGCTGGTTAGAGGTAAAACTCCTGCCTGGCCAATCAATGGGTCCAATGTAGTCTTATTACCTTCTGAGCTGGTCAGTGGCAGTACACCACCTTCACCAATCAGAGGGTCAAGCAAAGCAGGCTGACCATTGCTGGCCTGACCACTGGTCAGTGCCAATACGCCATTCTTGCCGACCAATGGATCTAGCAATGTCTGATCACCTCCTGCAGTGGTCAAAGGCAGGACACCATTGGTTCCAATCAGTGGGTCAAGCACACCATTAGTACCCGCCAATACCTGGGTGACAGGTGCCAAGGCACCATTGCCGGCAACAGCACCGACTAATCCCTTGGCAAGACCTGCCACACTATCCACCGCATACTTGCTGGTATCAGCGACCTGAACGATCAAGCCCTTGCCTAACCCACTATCAAGACCTGGCAGACCTTGACCACCTCCTAGTAAATCAGTCACTGGACTCAATCCACCTTCAGCACCTGGTATAGCGCCAGCCAACGTCGAACCCAGTTGACCAACCACACCGCCGACGGTTGTAGTCAATGGAGTAACCACACCATCCGCAGTACTACCAACTGTGCCAGTGACACTCGCCAGTGAACCGACGGTGTTGCCTACGGTTTCTAGAGTAGGACTCAGGGTTGAAGCTAACGGTGTTGTCACTCCAGTCACAGTGTTAAGCAAAGGATTAGCCACACCAGCCACGGTATTCACCACAGGTGCAAGTGTGTCTGTCACCGGAGCCAGTGTTTGCGCCACTGGTGCAAGTATGCCAGCCACTGGTTCAAGCATAGGCTGTAACACACCGCCTGCAGTATTGATCACAGGAGCCAGTGGGCCGGCAATTGGCTCCAGCACGGTTCCCACCCCGCTTAATACAGGTGTAATTGCATTTCCGGTTGCAGATGTCACAGGTAATAATGCGGTGTTCAACCCGTCCGCCACAGGCCCAAGTGCTGTTGCCAATGGTGCCACTGCACCGGACAAAGCTTCGGAGGTTGGCCCCAGTGCTGTTGAGACCGGTGCCACCACATCGCCCAAGGCGCCGGTAATAGGCAACAAGCTATCCGTCACTGGCGCGAGTGACGCTGTCAATGGACTAACGGTATTCACCACGGGATTCAGCACGGGCTGCAACGCAGATACAACCGGATTGAGCACTGGTTCTAACGCTCCACCCAATGGATCCGTCACAGGTTGCAAAGCAGTGGTGACAGGCTCTACTACATTGTTGGTGAGATTATTGACCGTATCAATGGTGTCATTCAGTGTATTGCTGGTTGTCGTCACAACCGGTGGATTGCTGGATGTTGTCGGCCTAACATTGCTTTTACCCCCTCCATCACAACCAATCAATGCGATGGAAGAACAAATGACAGCCAGACTGATGGCGTTATTCAGCGGCACTTTTGATTTGGTGGACATTTCGTTCCCCTTCAAGCGTTAATGGAGCCAATTGCTACTTGGTTCCGTTCCGTACATAACCTCAAGTAGCCCTAAAAACATGCGCTATTTATTGGCTGCTTGCTGTCAATCAAGTGGCTCTTAAAACTTATTGACGGGCCACATAATTATCATTTTTATCACTTTTATCAAAAGTGTCAATTATTTTAAGAGATAGGACATCTAGAAATGAAAAAAGCCATTTCCCGAATCACTCGAGAAATGGCTTCGCTACTAAATTTGAGAAGTAAATTACTGCAAGAAATTGAAACTTTGCAAAGTGTGTCTTCTTAGCAACTAGTCTTTCAGTTTCTTTAACCAGAGCGTCACGACACTACCCTCGCCATACACAGACGAAACGTCTACCCAGCCACCATGAATCTCCATGATTTCCTTGACCAAGCAAAGGCCTAGACCTGTTCCAGGAATACTGCCGGAAGTGTCAGCACGGTAAAAGCGTTCAAATAAATGATCCATATGCTCTTTGCTCATCCCGATGCCATGATCCTCAACAGCAATACCCACATAGGTATGTTGATATTGTTGTTGCTCATGAATATGCAAGCGGATTTCCGTACCTGGATCAGAATATTTATGTGCATTGGATAGCACATTGACCAACGCTTGTATCAGCTTGTCGAAATCGGCCGACACCTTCAACGCGTGATTATTAAAATTAAAGCTAATCGCCCTACCTTCGCCGCTGACAAGAAACTCCTTGAGTGCTGTATCAACGATATCTGTCAGACGATAAGGCCTGATATCGAAACTCATGCCTTTTCTAGCCTCAATCTTGGCCAAATCCAACAGATCATTGATTAACTTGGTCAACCGCACGGACTGTCGATGCACGGTTGCCAACATATCCTTTTGCTGATCAGCATTAAACTCCCGTTTGAGGAGTAACTCAGTAAATCCATGGATGCTGGACATGGGGGTACGCAACTCATGGGCTGCCATCGACAGGAACTCTCCTTTCATGCGATGCAGCTCTGACTCTTGGGTAATATCACGGAAATAATGGATAGTGCCAACAAAACGATCATCGGAATCTTGCGCCTCGCGCACAGAATGCTTGATGACTGTTAATTTAGGTTTTGTCATGCGCAATACAACTGCATCGGGCAAACGCTGTGCAGCGCTAGTCTCATCGTCCTGACAAAGCGACTTTAATAGCCTGACAAATTCATCCTGGGGAATGGCATACAGTTGCTCAGGTTGCAAACCGGTCATATTCAGGAAAGCAGGGTTGAACGAACTCAATACGCCTTTTTTATTAAAGGTGACAAAACCATCCGGGCTCAACTCAAAGGTGCTTTGCATGATGCCATGCAGGCGACTAGAAGTTTCTTGTGCTGTTTTTCTTTCTGTAATATCTCGCGCAACAGCAATGTAATTAAAAACTTGCCCATTCGCATCAAACAAAGGCTCAATATCCAGATCAACCCAATAGCTTGTGCCATCTTTTGCCGTCCTCAGCAACTCGGCATGATAGCTTTGCTTGAGCTGAAGCTGCCGCTTAATTTGCTCCGCGGTATCTTCGTCACCATCCATCAAGTCGCCTAGATAACGACCCATCACCTCTTCAGGCAGATACCCTGAACGGCGCACAAAAGCCTCATTCACCCACTCGATATATCCCAGTGCGTTAGCGATGATGACTGAGTTATCCGTCATCGAGACAATATGTGTCAGCGTCCTTGACTCAGATTCACGCATGGATAGCAAAGCATGCGCTTGGAACAATTGCTTCTTCTGCACATTCAACTTGCGTGTATTCAACAGAGAGGAATAAAACAACTGTCGCTGAGCACGCTTAATGGACTTGGGCTGGAGAGGAATATGTTTGATATCAGCGGTATCTGCAACCCAAGGAATCAACAAGAATGCAACGTAGCGTTGATGATGCTTCGTCACCTTCCCCCCGAGCAAAACACCCGTCGCTTTGTGGCGCAAGAGGCAGGTCTGCTCTCGTTCAGATAATAATACCTGTAGACAGAAAAATTCTATCGGCGCCAGTATATCGAATAGATCTGCAATGTTACGTCCATGGCATTGAGCAAAATCCAGCGACTGCAGACCATGGCCTGTTTCCTGAATAATTAAATGCTCATCAACAATGACATGAAAGGGGAAAAAAGCCAGGAAATCTGGCGTGGGACTAGGAAGCTGTAGCGCGGGCCTAAATTGACGCATGCGCTTTAAACTGACTTTGCCCTGTGACATTCGCAATCATCGCCTCAATCAGTGGCTCAAGCTGGCTCAATGCCACAGGTTTACGAAACAATAACACGCCCTCCGGTAGCCCGCCTTTGTCCTGAATATAATCATCATTCAAAGCGGTCAAGGCGATAATGTTTAACTTACTGAATTGATTTGAACTCTTCAGGTGACGGAGCATCTCAAAACCACTCATTCCCGGCATATTCAAATCCGTGATCAATAAATCTGGCACCTCGCGTCCCAAGCTAATCAAACCCTCAAACCCATCTGTAGCCACATTGATACGGACAGGGTATTTCCAGCTAGAGAAAAAATAAGAGAATAAATTCCGTAAGGCGCTATCATCCTCCACTAAGAGAATGTGAAATACCCTCTTCTCCGAGGTCTGCCCAGTTGCTGGGATAATGGCTTGTCGACGCTGGCTGAGAATATGGTCAATCGAAGAACGCGCGATCCGGCGATGACCTCCCGCTGTTTTCCATGCTTTCAGGACACCGGACTCAACCCATAACTGTACTGTTCGCAAGGAAACCTCTAATACTTTAGAGGCATCTCTTGTGGATATGAACTCTTCCTTCCCTGTATCTTGATTAACCATGACGACATTATTGGAATGTAATATATTCACATTATCCTTACTTACAAATAAAAATCAATCAGATAGATTGACCCCGCCACAGAACACGTTGACATATTAAACCAATATGATAAAAATGATAAAAATCATTAATCATAATAGTGCCATGCAAAATAAATCAAGAATCCGGGGAGCAAGAATTGCACAAGATACTCATTATTGAAGATCAAGAGGATGTGCGTAAACTTATTCATCTTAGCCTCGGCGATGAGCAATATACAATCTACGAAGCTAACAATGGAGATAGTGGCTTGGCATTGGCACAACAATTCAAACCAGACCTGATATTAATGGACATCATGATGCCTGGGCTCATGAATGGCTACCAGATATGTGACAAACTCAAAAACGAAGATGACTTCAAAAACACAAAAATTATTTTCCTAACCGCTCGTGCGCAAGAACAAGACATGCTGGATGGATATCGCTCAGGATGTGACGAGTATCTGGTCAAACCATTCAGCCCCATCAAACTGGCAGAAATTGTAGAATCGCTATTGTCTGGGCAGCGTTTGCAATACAGATAGCATTAGGCGCATATCAGTCTGCAATAGCATAAATGGCCGGCAGATTACGCCACCAACCGTAAGCATCCATGCCACAACCAAAGACATATTGATTAGGCACCTGCAAACCAACAAAGTCAGCCTTGATTGGTTTCAGTTTATCCGGACCCAACAACTTCTCAACCAATACAGCCACTACAACACGCTTAGCCCCAAGTGCTAGGCACTGTGCCTTGATTTCGGCCAGCGTCACACCCTCATCCAAGATATCATCCAGCACCAGGATCGTCCGATCTCTTACCTCCTCACCAGGCTTAACTCTCCACACCAGCCGTTCATCACCATGTGTGCGATTGTGATAGCGGCTAGCCTGCACATAGCCAAACTCAAGGGGAAATAGCAATTGCGGTAATAATTGGCCGGTAAATACTACTCCGCCTCCCATTACACACAGTACTAAAGGCTTTTCATCATGCAACATCTCTGTGATGCCTTGTGCAAGCCTAGTGACAGCTTGGTTCACAGTTGCTTCATCGTGAACCAAGCTTGCTTGTTGAAAGATAATAGCTGGGTTGGAATGCAATGCGGTCAACGAGCTTACTTCGTCAAGTCACGTAAATACTCGGCAAACTCTGTGCCAAACTCTTCGTGCTTCAAGGAGTATTCAACATTGGCCTTAACGTAACCTAGCTTGCTGCCACAATCATAACGCTTGCCATCAAAACGATAAGCCAATACTTTTTGCTGTTCCATCAGGGCGGCAATACCATCGGTAAGTTGAATCTCACCGCCTTTGCCTGGTTTGACATTTTCCAGGCATGCAAAAATTTCTGGAGTGAGAATGTAACGCCCCACCACGGCAAGGTTGGATGGCGCTTCCTCTGGTTGAGGCTTTTCAACAATACCATTCAGCTCCAGTACATTTGGGCCATCAACTTCTGCTGCATCAACAATGCCATAGCTCGCAGTCTCGCTAGGATCCACATCCTCAACCCCTAGGATTGAGGCACCCTGCCGTGCAAAAAGCTCGGTCATCTGCTGCATCGCAGGCTTGTCAGCATCAATCAAGTCATCTGCCAGGATCACGGAGAATGGCTCGTTTCCCACCACGGATTTAGCTAGCAACACGGCATGACCCAAGCCTAGGGCTTCGGCCTGACGAATATAGATGCAAGAAACATTCTTGGGCAGAATATTGCGAATGTCTTCTAGCATCTTAGTCTTCTTGCCAGCTTCCAGTGTTGCCTCAAGCTCAAACGACTTGTCAAAATGATCTGGGATAGAGCGCTTGTTACGACCAATGATAAAAATCAACTCAGTTGCGCCCGCCGCCACAGCCTCTTCTGCTGCATATTGGATCAAAGGTTTATCCACAATAGGCAACATTTCTTTCGGGCTTGCCTTAGTTGCTGGCAAGAAGCGGGTACCCAAACCAGCCACAGGGAATACTGCCTTGGTAATCTTTTTGGTCATCTCTTCATATCTTTCTTGTTAATGTATGGTTGGAGATTCAACCTCAGGTGGCAATACTAACGCTGGGTTAGCATGGATGTCCCCCGCATACTCTTCCACCCACATACCCAGCTCTTGCTTGATCACGGTTTCATCTATTAACGATGCTCTATCGATCCACTTCAGCAATGCATGCACCCAAGCCTCATCTACGTTACGCGCCACGGCAATACGCAATTTATCGTGTGGCGTTGGTAAAGTGAGCTCGTCATCGGCCAAAAGTTCCTCATAGAGCTTCTCACCGGGACGCAACCCAGAATATACGATCTCAATGTCATCTTCATTAAAACCGGATAGTCGAATCATATCACGCGCCAAGTCCACAATTCTGACAGGGTCTCCCATATCCAGCACAAAAATCTCGCCGCCATCCCCCATCAAACCTGCCTGCATCACTAACTGGCAGGCCTCTGGAATCGACATAAAATAGCGGGTAATCTCTGGGTGAGTCACCGTGATCGGTCCACCTGCAGCAATTTGTTCACGAAACTTAGGGATAACACTACCACTGCTACCTAAAACATTGCCAAAACGCACAACCACAAAGCGAGTACCAGCATCCTCCTGCAACCCCTGACACACCATCTCCGCCAAGCGCTTGCTTGCCCCCATGACATTGGTCGGGTTCACCGCCTTGTCAGTCGAAATCAGTACAAATTTGGCAACGCCTGTATTTTTGCACGCCTGCGCAATGGTGTAAGTACCATTGACATTATTTGACAATGACTCAGCCACATTGCAGTTTTCCATCATGGGCACGTGCTTGTAAGCCGCAGCGTGAAAAACTACATCGGGCTTGTAACGACCCAACACCTGCTGAACACGCCGCGCATTCCTGACATCACCCACCAAATACTCAATACGGGTATGAGTTGCAAGGCCTGAAAATTCCTGCTCCAAACGATACAAGGCATATTCAGACTGATCTAGGCAAACTAGGCACTGCGGATGATATTTCAACACCTGGCGACACAACTCTGAACCAATGGAGCCACCTGCTCCGCTGATCAGCACGACTTGACCTTCAATCAAGTGCTGCAAGCCCTCGCCATCTAATGTGACAGGCTCCCGGCCTAATAAGTCCTCTACCTCGACAGGCCTAAGCTGCGCCATACTGACGCGTCCACTCATCAAATCATCAAACGAAGGCACGGTCAGGACATTTAACCCATGCTGATTAGCCAACTCCACAACCTCACGGCGGCGTTGGTGGCGAGCAGAAGGCATTGCGACGATCACATGCTCCACAGATAAGGCATGGGCCAATTTCGGGAGCTGCTCAATGCTCCCCAGGACATTGATACCCAGCAACTCACGACCGCGCATCGCCTTCTTGTCATCCAGCAAGCCCACTACATTCCACTCCCGGCTTTTGGAAAGATCCTTCAGCAAGGCAACCGCTGCCTCTCCTGCCCCCAACACTAAGACTGGCTTGCCAGAAAACTGCGCAGATCCATACAGGCGATGCTCTTTCCATGCACGATAGGCAAAACGACTACCCCCCATAAGCAATAACAGCAGCATAGGATCCATAATCAGCACAGACCTTGGGACAACGCCGTGCGGCTTGAACATGAACAAAATCGCAACCACCAACGCCGAACTGATAGCAATCGCTCGTATCAAGCGTTGTAAATCAGGCAAGCTGGCAAAGCGCCAAACCCCACGATAAAGACCAGCAAACAAAAACACTAGGGCTTGCAGGGGAATTACCCAAACAGCACTTTCCAGCATGCTCTGCGAGAAATTATCAGGGATGTCAAAATTAAATCGGAAAAGAAAGGCTACCCACCATGCCAGCATGGCTACCACGATATCGTGCAACCAAGCGCTTAAAGACCGTGGGTTTCTCACACTAATATAATTCGACCACTTGAAGATGGGATGAATATTCAGCACGCACAAAACCCAAAATGAAATAAATGCATTCTACTAAAAACCGTTTCCCAATAACCCATTCTTCACAACAATTAACTATTGCCCCAAGAGTCAACGTACAACACGATCACCACGCCCCCTGCCCAGGAGTGTTTGCAATAACAGCTTAAAATAGAGTGGTAGCCGGAGATCGCGCACCATCAACGCATCTGTTTCAGCCAACAGTTGTGGGGTAGACATATCAATATCATTCACCTGTGCAACCCCTGTAATACCTGGGCGAACATCATATACACCACGCGCGGCTCTCTCCGAAATTAACTCTTCTTGGTTAAACAAATTCGGGCGAGGCCCCACCAGACTCATCTCGCCTTTCAACACATTCCAGAGCTGAGGTAATTCATCCAGCTTAGTCTTGCGCAGAAAACGTCCCAACTTAGTAATAGAAGAAGACGACGCTAAATGACTGGCAACAGAGGCAGTATCTAATCGCATAGTACGGAACTTCACCAATGTAAAAGGCTGTTGGTAACGTCCCACACGTACCTGACGAAATAAAGGCTCCCCTGTATCCATCAACCCCAAGATATAAATCAACAACAATACCGGCGCACCAAGAATCAACCCTAGCGCAGCAAGCATCACATCAAACAATCGAATCACAATGAACCTTTTGTCACAAAACAGCGCCGCAAACCCTCATCTACCGTAATAGGCGGAGTCCACCCCAGTAGCTTTTGAGTCTTGGCAATATCTACCTGTAACGACCCCAACAAGCGCTGGGCAATTGCCTTTTTCCCAATCAAACTTAAACCAGTGTTCAACACGCCAACGGGCACTGGAATCAGTCGGGATGGAACCCTAGCAGCATCCGCCAAGCGTCGCAATAAATCAGAAGTAGATAAATCCTCACCATCACTCGCAAGAAAAATCTGATTTGCCGCTGCCGGATGATCAATGCAAGTCATGATCAGACTGATCAAATTATCCAGAGACACCAATGAACGCCTGTTCTTAACCGCCCCCAAAGGTAATGGCCAACCCGTCTGTACCCACTTCATCATACTGGCAAAATTACCTTTAACCCCGGGCCCATAAACCAGTGGAGAGCGAATAATTACCAGTTCCATCCCAGTCTCCCTAGCTAAGGCTAACAAACCCTCTTCCGCCTCATATTTGGAAATACCGTATGGATCTTCCGGACTTGGCAGATCATCAGCACTAAAAAGTCTGGAACCTAAAGTTTGTTCACCGCTCACCTTAATAGAACTGAGGAAAATAAATCGCTTCACCCCAGCCTGTGCTGCTTGACGAGCAAGCTTCAATGTTCCATCAACATTAGTTCTTCGATAAGTAGCTAAATCTCCACCTTTCTCATGGCTCATAATATGCACCCTGGCAGCAAGGTGAATGGCAATGTCTACATTGTGCAAAGCATTAGCCCAATCAGTATGTTGGTCTATGTCGTCAATTTGCACATACTGCTCCAGACTATCTATTGTGGAACAACGTGAAACTTTGCGAACCATAGCAAATTTCTGCTGCACTGCAACAGATAGGGCTTTCCCAACAAATCCTGTGGCACCAGTAATTAATATATATTTCATGAAAATATCAAGCGTAATCTTTACTACAAATTGCAATTGCTATGAAATAGTTACAGTACATAGTGATACATTCAAATTAATCAATATCAATTGTCTAATACTATCACGCCGTGCTTAAGCCTCTAGCGGACTCTCGCAACACACCGCATGATTAGTTCAAATTGAACACTACATAATCTGTAAGCTATGTCTCTAAATTAATGCTAATGATTATATCTAGCAGCTATTCTCAAATGCAAAACTTCTCAAACAGATAATGCTGTGAGAAAATGCGTTCATTAATTGAACACTGATGAACAGAAAAGCTTGCTCAATTATTATCGTTACAGCCCATATCACCGTATGCAGAATATTTCCCCAAAGTGGGTACTTCAACATCCCACTACCACCTATTTGAAAGCGATCAATTGAAAGTTCTTGTCACTGGTGCCGCAGGATTCATAGGTTCCGCACTAGCACTACGTCTGCTAGAAAGAGGTGATACAGTCATTGGCATTGACAATCACAATGACTATTACGATCCAGCATTAAAAGATGCTCGACTGGCAAGACACTCCCATCACCCGCATTACACCCACATGAGAATAGACCTTGCTGACAGGAGCGCGATTTTCGACTGCTTTTCCACTCACAAGCCGCAAAGAGTGATCAACATGGCCGGACAGGCGGGAGTGCGGTACTCCATTGAGAATCCACTTGCATACATAGATAGCAATATTCTTGGCTTTGCCCATATCCTTGAAGCCTGTAGGCACCACGAGGTAGAGCATTTGGTATACGCCAGTAGTTCCAGTGTGTATGGTGCCAACACACGCATGCCGTTTTCCGTGCATGACAATGTCGATCATCCGCTCAGCATTTATGCAGCAACCAAGAAATCCAATGAATTGATGGCCCATAGTTATAGTCATCTTTTCAAGCTGCCAACGACTGGCTTGCGCTTCTTCACTGTGTATGGCCCATGGGGGCGGCCAGACATGGCTTTGTTCAAATTCACAAAGGCAATCCTGGCTGGAGAAAATATCCAAGCTTTCAATTATGGCAAACATCGGCGCGACTTCACTTATATTGATGACATCGTGGAGGGCGTTATACGGGTGATTGACCAGCCTGCCCAACCCAACTCCGACTGGACTGGGGATGCGCCTGATGCCAGCAGCAGCCTCGCTCCCTGGAGAATTTACAACATAGGCAATCACCAGCCTGTCGAACTGATGGATTACATCGATGCACTTGAATCCGCGCTAAATAAAAAGGCGAATGTTGATTTTCTGCCCCTGCAGCCTGGAGACGTGCCTGACACATATGCAGATGTCAGCGATTTGGTGGCTCAGTTTGATTACCACCCCACAACTCCGGTCAAGCAGGGTATTGCGCAATATGTTGAGTGGTATTTGGACCACTATTTGCCGCAAAAAGCTTGATACCGATTACACAATGCTATCCCAACGCCTGAAACATCATCTTGCCCTGGCCAAGGACCAAGCCCGTCGCCTGCCCATTCTGGGCAGGGTCAACAGCATTATCAAGGCATATCAGTTAAAAGCGGGTCTGCGCCAGCTTCACTCGCACTATGGGCGCATGGCTACTGCGCAAGCCATCACATATGATGAGAATACCGCCTGGCAGGAAGCCAGACAGCGCCTGGCGGCACGATGGCGTCAGCGAGACACCCTCCCCCAAATGCCATTGCGCATATTCTGGGTAGGTGCCAACAGGGACCAAGATAAATCTGGGTTTCTACAGGCGCTGCGGCAACAGGCTCATGTAACGGAGTTTTACAATCACACTGGCACTTATGGACAATGGTACAAGGATGAGTATGGCCGGGTACAAGTCTATGACCCAACCATCATTGAATTAAACGACCAGCAGTTGCTCAACCAGCTGACATCAGCACTCGAGGATGGTGGAATTGATCTCCTGATGGGGCAGATGTGGGCAAATTATATTTCGCAAGAAGCACTCGCCAAGGTCCAGGCATTGGGAATACCTGTCATCAATATATCCATGGACGACAGGCTGCCCGATAATTGGTCTCATCGCGAGGGTGTCAGGCTTGGCGCAGTTGGACTGGCAAAACATACCGACCTGATGCTGACCACCTCTTCCGAAACCTGCGCCTGGTATGCAGTCGAGGGTTGCCCCGCCATCTTCTGGCCGTTGGCAAGCGACCCCTCCGTATTCAAGCCCGATACCGAGGCGCCCCGTGATATTGACGTGCTCTTCATCGGCAATAAATACGGGATCCGTGCAGAGATCATTGATGGCCTGGCTCAGCATGGCATTCAAGTGGAATGCTATGGTGCGGGCTGGCCCAATGGCCCTGCGACAGCCGAACAATCTGCCGTATTGTTCAAGCGTGCCCGCATTATTCTTGGCGTAGGTACCGTTGGCTATTGTGATGACGTGTTTACACTCAAGCTACGGGATTTCGATGCTCCCATGTCAGGCGCGCTATACCTCACGCACAGATCACAAGACTTGCTGAAGTTATACCAAGAGGCTGTAGAGATTGAGTGTTACATGACTCCGGATGAAGCAGCCACTAAAATCCACTACTATCTCGCCCATCCGAAAGCGCTGGAGTCTGTAGCAGCTGCAGGACATGCCAAGGCATTGACACGTGACACCTGGATCAACCGTTTACACCATACCTTCATGAACCTCAACCTGACCCAGGAGAACACGCCATGACACTTGCAGGATCGAATAGTGACGCCACCCGCATCAAATGGGTTATCCAAGCCCTGAGTAACATTCCGACAGGCAAGCGCATTCTGGATGCAGGTGCTGGTGAATTGCGTATGAAACCCTATTGTGCGCATCTCGATTACGTATCACAGGATTTTTGCCAGTATGAAGGGAAAGGCGATGGTCAAGCACTACAGGTTGGTGCATGGGATACCACACACATTGATATTGTCTCTGACATTGCATCGATTCCAGTGCCAGATGCATCGTTTGATGTAGTACTTTGCACAGAGGTGCTTGAACATATCCCCAACCCCGTGACGGCAGTTGAAGAGTTCTGCCGCATCCTGAAACCCGGTGGCATCCTGTTACTCACAGCCCCCTTCTGCTCGCTGACACACTTTGCCCCTTATCATTTCGCCTCCGGCCTCAACCGATATTGGTATGAAGAGCATTTGCCACGTCGTGGCATGGTCATTAAAGAAATCACCGCCAATGGCAACTGGTTCGAATTTGTCGGTCAAGAATTGAGCCGTGCCCGATTCGTGAGTCACAGCTATGCCTCTCCCTTATTGGGATGGCTATTACTTGCAGCATCCTATCCGATGCGCGCTTTACTCGGCATTCTGAGCAAGCAAGACCGGGGCAGCAGTCAATTGTTGTGTTACGGCTATATGGTTCAGGCCCACAAGCATGATGCCCAATAATTCATTCAGCCTCCACGCAACGGCTGCATGACGACTAGCCCACCAACACAATACGGAAATCAGGGCTTTCCACTTCACTTATGAAATTGACATCGGAAAAAATCATTGTTGTAGTTGGTCGAATGATTGATGCACTGGGCAGCCTTATGTTTCTCAAGCTGCTAGCCATATCCATCACCAAAGCCGACATGGGTAGCTACCTATTGGCATCGTCGCTGCTTGCCGTGGTGTTGACCGCCTCGTTTTCCGCGTTTGACCAGGGTTTACTGCGGAATATCGCCGATTACAGCAAGCACACTATTCTGCCTCGGCGTTATTCCGCAATGGTGACTGCTTATGCATTACTGGCTTTGACTCTTGGGGTAATAGTAAGCCTGATCATGACTATGGGGTCATTGGGCAACTCCCTGCACACGGTGTTGATACCATGGGTATTCTGGCTAGCCTGCGATGCAATCAAGAACCTCAACCTGACAGTGGCAAGCGGGCTACGCTCCCGCACCTTGATCGCCATCGCGACTGGGGTTGATTACACAAGCAGGATATTGATTTTATCCTTGCTCGCCTTGTATACATCCCCCAGCCCGACGATGATCATTGGCCTACTGGCAGTGTCTAGCCTGGCTGCATCATCCGTCTATCTATTGGGGCAGCGTGATCTTGTCGCTCGATTTTCCTGGACGGACATCCGAATTACGCTCCACGACTCACTGACATTCTGCTGGCCCATGATCATATGGGGCCTGTTCGGCTGGTTACAGAACATGTCCAATCGCTGGCTACTTGATTATTTCACTGACCTCTCAGTAGTAGCGGAGTATGGCGTCCTGGTTTCCATTGCAAGTTTTCCCGTCACTGCATTGCTCGGCGTGATCGTGACATACATTGTGCCCATCCTGTATGAACGCGAAAACAAGCATCAGGGATCATCGCTGGATGCTGTCGTGAAAGTGGCAGTGTATTGCATACCAGCATTCTCCATGCTCGTGCTGGCTGCAGGCTGGTGGCACAAGGAATTGGTTTCACTGCTTTCTGCGGCTGAATATGCAGTACATTCCCACATGTTGCCGTGGATTGTCGCATCTGCATCCTTTAGTGCCATCTGCTCCATCCTGATCTACGCCATCTATGCCCAGCGCCGTATATCTTCATTATTGCTGGCAAATACTCTACCCGGGATTTTCAGCCTCGCCTTCGGCTATGGTGCAGTCCAGGAATATCAACTTGACGGTGCTATCCTGACATTAATTCTCGGCCACCTTGTCGCTGGCAGCATGTTCATCATTACCTATTTACGCGCGAGATCGGCCTCAGGCATATCTGGTACAGCATCAAGAGGCCTGCATGAGCGTTAACAACATGACATTACCCATGCCCTGGTGTCGTTCGGGCAAATCTGTTCATCAACTCGGCAATGGCCCAGCCAATTGCTGCCAACAGGGAAAAGACTAAATATCGTGTGCGGTATCGCCGGATTTATCCATTCTACGTCTGCTGACCCAGCCAGGCTGGAAACACAGCTGAACAAGCTTATCCATCGCGGACCCGATGGCAATGGACTATGGTCATCCCATTGTGGCAGGGTTGTTTTTGGTCACCGCCGCCTGTCCGTTATTGACCTATCAAACCACTCCCAGCAGCCGATGATCAGCCCGGATGGGCGTTACACGATTATTTTCAATGGAGAGCTATACAACTTTGCGGCATTGCGCCACACACTATCCAGTATTGGGCACAGCTTTCAATCAACAGGTGATACTGAAGTTCTGCTTGCCGCCTTCATTCACTGGGGACCTGCCTGCCTAGAGTACCTGAACGGCATGTTTGCCTTTGCCATCCATGACAGAGGAAATGCGCATACACCTGCCTCCATATTTATTGCACGCGATCGTGCGGGCGAGAAGCCACTCTATTTTGCACCTTCCGCGAGCGAATTCTGGTTCGCATCTGAACTCAAGGCCCTGCCCCACCAGTCTGCGATTGACTTGCAAGCACTCAACCATTATTTATCGCTGGGATACATTCCAGCAGGCATGTGTCTTTTTTCTGGTGTGCAAAAACTACCCCCGGCACACTGTGCCAAGCTCTCACTGAATACCTTCAAGCTGGATATCTGGCGTTATTGGTCATTGCCACCCAATCAATCCTCAGGATTGGAGGATGGCGAAGCACTCGCAGACGAGGCTGCTGCACTCATCGAAGACTCTGTACGCCTTCGGCTGGTAGCCGATGTCCCAGTTGGGGTAATGCTATCTGGCGGACTGGACTCCAGCCTTGTTGTAGGAGCGGCTGCCCGCGTTAGCGCCAACCCGGTTCAAACATTCACAATTTCGCTTCCCGGCTCGCACTTGGATGAAGCGCATCATGCGCAAAAAGTGGCATCGCATTTTGGCACTCGTCATCACGTGCTGCCTTTACAGGAAACCAGCCTGCAATTACTGGATGGGCTTGCCCCATTTATTGATGAACCCATCGCCGACTCCTCGATCCTACCAGCCTGGATGGTATTTGGCCTTGCGCGCCAACAGGTCACGGTAGCCCTCGGAGGGGATGGCGGTGATGAATTATTTGGCGGTTATTCCGATTACACCACCAGCTTAGCCGACGCCAGCCGCTGGGGCTGGGTTCCATCGACGATAATGGCGGGAGCTGCCAGCGCAGCGGCCATGCTGCCTGCCGGGGTTCGCGGCCGCAACCGCCTAGCATCATTACGGCACGGCCCATTGCAGCAGATGATATGGGGGCGTCCATATTTCGACATGACATTGCGGCAACGTATCCTGCACCGAGATGCTGTGAATGCACTCGGGGAAGAGCTGGGCCAGGCAGAACAGTTTTTATTGCAGCAGTTTCTGCAAGGCAGTGATCCCGTAGACTCCATGACGCGTACGCACTTCAATAGCATATTGCCGGATGATTTCCTGGTGAAGGTTGACAGGGCAAGCATGGCGCACAGTCTTGAGGTCAGGGCACCATTTCTCGACCATCGCTTGATCGAGTTTGCATTCGGCCGCGTTCCATCCAGCTGGAAAGTTCAGAATGGGGAATCAAGACGCCTGCAGCGTATACTGGCACGTCGCTGGCTACCCGGCGATCTGGATGTCAAGCGTAAACAAGGCTTCTCCATTCCGCTGAACGAATGGTTGCGCCAGGCCGGGGAAGCAGACCTGATGAGCCGCATGGAAAGCCTGCCAACGCTATTCAATCTTGATGAAGTACGTGCCCTGGTCAGGGGACACATGGCAGGCAGGGCCAATGGTGGCCGCCTGTTTGCATTAATCATGTTGGCGATTGCCTTGAAAAACGCTTGAAAATGAATACAAGACCATTACTTACCGTCTGCATCCCTGCATACAACAGGGCACAGCTTCTAGCACCATTGCTGAATTCCATCGTCCAGCAGGATTTCCAGGACTTTGAAATTCTTATCTGCGAGGATGGCTCGCCTGAGCGCGATGCGATCAGACAGGTCACGGAGAATTTCAGCGCTCGATATCCGGGCCGGATTCGTTACCGTGAGAATGCTAATAACCTCGGCTATGATGGCAACATTCGTGAATTGGTGGAATGCAGTCGCGGACAATTCTGCGTGTTTATGGGCAATGATGACCTATTATGTCCAGGAGCCCTCTCTTCTATTGCTGACATCGCACAACGGATTGATGACTGCGGAGTGATCGTACGCACTTACGCCACATTTGATACTGACCCATCGATACATAAGCAAGTATTTCGCTATTATGCTGAAGAGCATGTCTTCCCTGCGGGCCAGTCTGCCATTGCTGCCGGCTATCGACGTTCGGTCGTCATTCCTGGCATGGTCATCAAACGTGATGCCGCGGCAGGATTTTCCACCGATCGGTTTGATGGCACCCTACTGTATCAGCTCTATCTGGTCGGTATGATTCTGGCCCACCACAGCGTGGTGTTCACCCCAAACATCATCGCACTGCGACGGGATGGTACCCCGCCAGACTTCGGTAATAGCGCGGCCGAGCGCGGCAAGTTTGTTCCACAGAACCAGACCCCGGCATCCTCCCTGCATTTCATGCACGGGATGCTAGATATTGCCCGGTATATTGAAATCCAGACTGGCATGGCTGTATATAATGCAATCCGTGCTGATATTGGAGCCTATTCATACCCAATTCTTGCCATCCAGGCAAAACAACCACTAGGCGTGTTCCTGAAGTATGGCGTGTCGCTAGCACGCCTGGGATTCTGGCGCTCCCCGCTCTTTCATGCTTATTTCACGGGCTTATTGCTGGTAGGTCCCGAGCGACTGGATCGATTGATCATATGGATCAAAAATAAGCTGGGACACACTCCACGGCTTGGCGCAGCGAGGGGAAAATCCTCGTGAAGCTGCTCATTGCTGGTGACTGGCATTCCGATTTGCATGAGGAGGAATTGAGCCGGTCCTTCCGTCGCCTCGGCCATGACGTGATCGAATTCAAGTGGTTTCACTACTTTACAGATGCTTCCCAGCATGCAGGTTTGCTCTCGGGTCTGCTGCAGCGTATCCAGAACAAATTTGTTATTGGCAAGGTAATTGACCTGATCAATCAGGATCTCCTGACATTGGCACTCGCACAAAAGCCTGACGCTATCTTTATTTATCGGGGCACCCACATTACCGCCGCCACGCTGCGTAACATTCGCCAGCAATTACCTGGATGCGTGCTAGTTGGCTACAACAATGACGACCCATTTTCACCAACTCAGCCGCGCTACCTGTGGCGGCACTTCATGGCAGCTATCCCGGACTATGACTTGATGCTTGCCTACCGGCACGCCAACTTGCCGGAATTCATGCAGGCGGGTGCACGTCGGGTTGAGTTGTTGCGTTCCTGGTATGTACCGGATCGTAGCCATCCCGTAACACTGACCTCAGAAGAGCAAACCATGTTTAAAACAGATGTGGTATTCATAGGACACTACGAACCCGACCAACGTATGGATTACCTGGAAGCCATTGTCACGCATGGTCATCAATTAAGATTATTCGGCCCGACAAAATACTGGAAAAAGCCATTGGCTCATTCCACCGTGCTTCAGCACCTTGCGCCAACGAGCATGGTGTGGCGTGAAGATTATAATCGTGCTCTTTGTGGTGCAAGAATTGCGCTATGTTTTTTCTCGAAATTGAACCGGGATACCTACACACGCCGCTGTTTCGAGATCCCTGCCACGAGAACACTGATGCTGTCGGAATATTCAGAAGATTTGGCTTCACTGTACCTGGAGGGCGTAGAGGCCGATTACTTCCGCTCGCGGGAAGAAATGCTGGCCAAGATTGACTATTACATAAACAACCCTGACAAAGCATCCCAGGTGGCTGAAGCTGGCTACAGAAAAGTCATCAGCGCAGGCCATGACATTGATTCAAGGGCGGCTATGCTGATGAACTGGATTAAAGAAGAAACAGGAAAACACCATGCATCAATATTCTAGAGCCATGAAGCTCATGCTAGCCTTGCGTCTCCAGCCAATGGCTTGGGCACTGCGACGATTCCATACACCAGTACATCCAGATGCCCTGGTACTGGAAGTTGGATCGGGTGGTAACCCTTACCCCCGTGCAAACGTATTGCTGGATGCCTACGAGAATACGCGTGAGAGACATTGGGTTCCACTCACATCAGATCGGCCAACGGTATTGGGCTTTGTCGAAAATCTGCCCTTCAAGGACAAGGCGTTTGATTTCGTGATCGCGTCGCATGTACTGGAACACTCAACCGATCCCGAGCGCTTTCTCACTGAGTTGCAACGGGTTGCCAAGGCAGGATATATCGAAGTTCCGGATGCCTTGTTTGAACGCCTAAATCCTTACCGCGATCATCGACTGGAAATTACGGTCAGAGACAACACCCTGATCATCACCAAGAAAACAGCCTGGATCAATGACCCTGGATTGGTCGAGTTGTATGAACATCGTGTCAAGCGCTACATGACCACCCTGTTGATGCCCAAGCGTCCATTTGAATTCCACGTGCGGTATTACTGGCAGGACAGCATTGCCTACCGTGTGACCAATCCGGATGCAGATGCCAACTGGACACCTCCAAAACAGATACGTCCCGACACATTCCTATCATTGAAGTCCCGCTTCCGTGAATGGATCAGGCTGGGAATCCGCAACCTGCTGTCACAAAGAAAGAGAAATCAGATCATTGACGTCTTCCCACTACTGCTATGCCCAGCCTGCCGATGCGATCAACTTGAACATCAGGTACAGCATCTGGAATGCAAGAACTGCCAAACACGGTATCCGGTACGCAATGGCTTGGTCGCCATGAACGAACCCCAGACTAAATGAGCCTGTCACGACGCAAGCTGCATATTGGTATCGATGCCAGCAACATCCGCTCCGGCGGCGGGCTGACCCACCTTGTTCGCCTGCTGAATGCTGCAGACCAGGACGGGACTTCCCTGGCACGAGTCACCATCTGGACCAGTTCAAGGACGGCCCAGCAACTACCCAGGCATGCATGGATCACCCCGGTCACGCCTGCCTGGTGCAATGGTGGCCTCCTGCATCAAGCCATAGGGCAGCAGTATCATTTGCCTCGAGAGCTGAAAATTGCTGGATGCCACGTACTGTTTTCACCGGGAGGCACTCTGCCCTGGCAGTGCCCGGTACCTACGGTCACGATGTCCCAGAACATGCTGCCCTTTGAACCATTGCAGGCTGATTTATTTGGTCGCTGGAGTTTGATGCGCCTGAAGATGCAACTGTTGAGATACAGCCAGGGTGCATCATTTTCGCGTGCACAAGGCCTGATCTTCCTGACCAACTACGCACGCAATGCCATTGAGGGTCTACTGAAAACGGTCACACCCCGTACCGCACTGATACCGCATGGAATAGAAGAACGTTTCAAGCGTGCGCCGCGACCACAACGGCGGCTGGAGGACTGCAGTGAAGCACGGCCGTTCCGTGTTATCTATGTCTCGATATTAATGCCATACAAGCACCAGATTGAGGTTGCACAAGCCATTGCAGCATTGCAAAAACAGGGGATGCCGATTGAAGCAAACTTTATTGGTGCACCCTGGGGGCAATATGGAAAAACATTTCAACAACTGCTGCGGAAGCTTGATCCCGAAGCACGAATGCTGAAATATACCGGCCATGCTCCGTTCGAGAAACTCCACGAGCTGTACCATGAGGCAGACGCTTTTGTATTTGCATCCAGTTGCGAAAACCTGCCCAACATCCTGATTGAGGGAATGGCAGCCGGATTGCCCATTGCCTGCTCTAACCTAGGCCCCATGCCAGAAGTCCTCGGCGATGCGGGTACTTATTTTGATCCATCATCGGTAGCATCCATCACTCATGCACTGCAACAATTGGCTGAGGATCATGCAATGCGTGCAAAGTTGGCGCAAGCCGCGTGGCAAAAAGCACATGCCTATTCCTGGAAAACATGTGCAAACGACACTTTTGAATTTATCGAACATGTCGTGCGTCAGCACGAAGGAGGATTTTAATGTTTAAAAACAAAACGCTGCTGATTACCGGCGGTACAGGCTCATTTGGCAATGCAGTGCTGCGCCGCTTCCTTGATTCAGATCTGCAGGAAATTCGCATCCTGAGCCGTGACGAAAAGAAGCAGGATGATATGCGCAAGAAGTACAACAGCCCCAAGCTCAAGTTCTACATCGGCGATGTACGAGATTATCAATCTGTATTGAATGCGGTACGTGGGGTAGACTATATTTACCATGCAGCAGCGCTCAAACAGGTGCCATCATGCGAATTCCATCCCATGGAGGCAGTCAAGACCAATGTGCTGGGCACCGAGAATGTGTTGGAAGCAGCGATCAATTGTGGCGTCAAGCATGTTGTATGTCTCAGCACTGACAAGGCGGTATATCCCATCAATGCAATGGGAATCAGCAAGGCGATGATGGAAAAAGTCATCGTCGCAAAGTCTCGCTCGAGTACCAGTACCATCATCTGTGCTACCCGCTATGGAAATGTCATGGCCTCCCGCGGCTCGGTGATTCCACTATTTACCAAACAGATACGTGCTGGCCAGGCCATCACCATTACTGACCCGCTCATGACGCGCTTCATGATGACTCTGGATGATGCCGTTGATCTGGTGCTTTATGCATTCGAGCATGGTAATCCAGGCGATATTTTTGTACAAAAAGCACCAGCCGCAACCATAGAAACGCTTGCCAAGGCATTGACCGAACTGCTGCAACAACCATCGCACCCAATCAATATTATTGGTACCCGACATGGAGAAAAATTATTTGAGGTGTTACTGAGCCGGGAAGAAATGGTATCGGCACAGGATCTTGGAGGTTACTACCGTGTACCGCCAGACCTCCGTGACTTGAATTACGGCAAATTTGTGGAGCAAGGTGAAATCAAGATTTCCGAGGCTGTAGAGTACAGTTCACACAACACAACGCGCCTTGATGTGGAAGGCATGAAAAACCTCCTCACCAAGCTACGCTTTATGCAGGCCGCGATAAAGGGAGAAGATGTGGAGCCCGAAGAATGAGCGTAACGCCCTCCCCTATCTACCGCGTACTCGTCACGGGAAGCCAGGGATTTATTGGCAAGAACCTGCTGGCCAGGCTTGGAGAGTCTGCACAATACATTGTTTCGACCTTCGCCCGTGGCGACGATGTAGCCTGCCTGCCTGCGCTCATTGCAGAAGCTGATGCCGTCATTCACCTGGCAGGCGAGAACCGCCCACAGGATGAAGCGGCATTCTCTATCGTCAATGCAGGCCTCACCGCAACCTTGTGCAATGTCATCAAGAAACATAAAGTTTCTACTGGGCGCAATGTATTGCTGATTCTAGCCTCATCCACCCAGGCGGAAATCGATAATCCTTATGGTCGCAGCAAGTTGGCTGCAGAACACAGTATTAGATCCCTGGCTGAGGAAACTGGCAATCCGGCTATAATCTTCCGTTTACCGGGGGTATTCGGTAAATGGTGCAAACCGAACTACAACTCTGTCGTGGCTACCTTTTGCTACAACATAGCCAGGGGCCTGCCTATCCAGGTGAATGACCCTGCTCGCGCACTGCAACTTGCATATATCGACGATGTGGCACAGGCACTGATCTCAGCAATACATAAAGCGCCCATCGGAGTGACAAGCATGGAAATCACTCCAGAGTATACGGTGACGCTGGGAGAGCTGGCTGCCCACATTTCATCGTTTGATAAAGACCGCACTAGCTTGTATACCGATCATGTCGGCACAGGCTTCCTGCGTGCCTTGTATGCCACCTACATCAGTTATCTGCCCAGTGAGCGTTTCCATTACGACATTCCCCAGCATGGAGATGCACGAGGTGTGTTTGTCGAGATGCTCAAAACCCCTGATAGTGGCCAATTCAGCTACTTTACCGCTCACCCGGGTATTACTCGTGGAGGACACTACCATCACACCAAGACCGAAAAGTTTCTGGTCATCAAGGGTGAGGCATTATTTCGCTTTCGTCACTTGCTGACTGATGAACGAATAGAATTGCGCACTTGCGGGGAAAAGCCGCAAATAGTCGATACAATTCCTGGCTGGTCGCATGACATCACCAATACCGGCACGAGTGAAATGGTGGTTATGCTATGGGCCAATGAAAACTTTGATCGCGAACACCCCGATACCATTGCAAGCAAGGTTTGAAGATGAAAAAACTTAAAGTAATGTCCGTGGTCGGGACACGCCCGGAAATTATCCGCCTCTCCCGTGTACTGGCTGCCCTAGATCGTCATTGCGAGCATATTCTTGTGCATACAGGCCAGAATTACGACTATGAACTCAATCAGGTGTTTTTTGACGACTTGGGTATACGCAAGCCAGATTATTTCCTGAATAGCGCCGAAGGTAGCAAGGGTGCAGCTAATACCATAGGCAACCTGATCACGGCGATTGACAGTGTGCTCAGTGAAGTTAACCCCGAAGCCATGCTGGTATTGGGCGATACAAACAGCTGTCTCTCCGTCATTCCCGCCAAGCGCCACAAGGTACCCATTTTTCACATGGAGGCAGGCAACCGCTGCTTCGATCAGCGAGTGCCAGAAGAAACCAATCGGCGCATCGTTGACCATACTGCAGACATCAACCTGACCTATAGCACGATTGCGCGCGATTACCTGTTACGAGAAGGATTACCTCCAGATCAGGTTATCAAGACTGGAAGCCCCATGTATGAGGTATTGCATCATTACCTTACGCAAATTGAGGCTTCAGATGCCCTATCTCGGTTTGGCCTGAAGCCAGGGCAGTATTTCGTCGTCAGTGCCCACCGTGAAGAGAATATCGAGTCAGACCAGAACTTTGCGAAACTGGTCAACGTCATTAATGCGGTCGCCACAGACCATGATCTGCCGGTGATCGTATCGACTCATCCACGCACCCAGAAACGCGTCGACAACGTAGGTGCAACATTCCACCCCCAAGTACGATTGCTCAAGCCACTGGGCTTTCATGATTACGTCAAACTCCAGACACAAGCCCGGGCCGTGTTGTCTGATAGTGGCACCATCAATGAAGAATCATCTATCCTGAACTTCCCTGCACTGAACCTCCGTGAAGCGCACGAACGTCCAGAAGGCATGGAGGAAGCTGTTGTCATGATGACAGGTCTTGAGATGGATCGTGTAAGGCAGGGCCTCTCTATTCTCCAAGGTCAGTCACGCGGAGCAGAACGCACGTTGCGCCTAGTCTCAGACTACAGCATGCCAAACGTCAGTGATAAGGTCGTACGCATTATCCATAGCTATACTGATTACATTAACCGGGTTGTCTGGAAAAAGTACTAGGTTTTCCCCATGCGTTTGCTTATCGTTAGCCAATACTTCTGGCCGGAAAACTTCAGAATCAATGAACTGGTTGAAGATCTCCGCATCAGGGGGCACGAGGTCACGGTGCTGACAGGGTGGCCTAACTACCCATCTGGGAAAATAGACAGCCATTTCCAACATAATCCGGGTGCATATGCACAATATCGAGGAGTCCATATTGTCCGGGTTCCCTTACTAGCCAGGGGTTCAGGCACGCTATGCCTGTTGCTTAACTACCTATCCTTTGCAATATTTGCCAGCCTGCTGGGACCATGGAAATTACGCGGACAGGTATTTGATGCCATCCTGGCCTATCAACCCTCCCCCATCACTGTCGGGATACCAGCAATCCTCTTGCGAGCCATCAAGCAATGTCCAATGGCCTTCTGGGTACTGGATCTTTGGCCAGAAACCTTGCATGCCGTTGGGGTAGTGAAATCCCGGTATGTTTTCTCCTTGATACAAGGCCTGGTGCGTTGGATTTATAGCCACTGTGACTTGATCCTGGGCCAATCACGGCAATTTACTGCCAGCATTGCCCGACATGCTCCAAAAAAAGCTGATATTACCTATTTCCCAGCCTGGGCAGATGAGGTATTTGACACAGGCATACCTGCATATCCCGCACCTGAGATTACATTAGCCCCTGGTGTTTTCACGATCATGTTTGCAGGTAACGTTGGGGAGGCTCAAGACTTTCCTGCCATTCTCAATGCCGCCGAGGCTCTTAAAGTACGCAGCGATATTCGCTGGATCATCGTAGGGGATGGCCGCATGTCAGGTTGGGTTGCTGAGCAAATACAATCCCGCGGACTGGAGCAACGCATCAGCATGGTAGGAAGACATGATTTAGAGCGCATGCCCGCATTTTTTGCACATGCTGATGCATTGCTCGTGAGTCTGAAGCCAGACCCAGTGTTTTCCCTGACCATTCCCGGAAAAGTACAAGCCTACTTTGGATCTGGCATTCCACTTCTGGCCATGCTGGATGGAGAAGGAGCCAATATCATCAATGAAGCACAGGCAGGTTATGTATCACCCGCTGGTGATTGGGTGACGCTTGCGAAAAATATCGAGCAAATGGCAGTTCTAAGCAATGAGGATAGACGAAGGATGGGCTCCAGTGGGCAAGATTATGCTGCCAGAGAGTTCAATCGTTCAAAATTGATGAATAAACTTGAATCACTTTTATCCAACATGGTATTACACAAGACAACCCGTCATATTTCAGGTAGCTGAAAAGCCAGCCAGCCCCAAGGGGTTATCGGCTTTCAATCCTTGCCAAACAAATCCCTGGTATATACCTTGTGCTGAACACTACTGAGGGCATCAGTGTGGCGATTGGTCAAAATGACATCCGCCTCAGCCTTGAACTGCTCAAGGTCATTGACGATGCGTGAGTTAAAAAACCTGTCTTCTTTCAGCACTGGTTCATACACTATCACTTCAATACCCTTGGCTTTGATGCGCTTCATGATTCCCTGAATACTGGAGGATCGGAAGTTGTCTGAGCCAGCTTTCATAATGAGCCGATAGACACCGACGATCGCAGGCTTCATGCGAATAACCTCATCTGCAATAAAATCCTTGCGCGTGGTGTTTGATTCCACAATTGCCCGAATGAGATTTTGCGGTACATCATTGTAATTCGCCAATAATTGCTTGGTATCCTTGGGTAGGCAATAACCGCCATATCCAAAGCTGGGATTATTATATTGATGGCCAATCCGTGTATCCAGGCAGACTCCGTCAATAATTTGCCTGCTATCAAGCCCGTGGGCTGCGGCATAAGTATCCAGTTCGTTGAAATATGATACGCGCATTGCTAGATAGGTATTGGCAAACAATTTGATAGCCTCAGCCTCTTTTGGGTCGGTTAGCAGCACAGGAATTTCCTTGCTGATTGCCCCTTGTTGCATAAGTGCCGCAAACCGCTCTGCACGCTCTGACCTTTCCCCAACCACTATCCTTGACGGATGCAGGTTGTCATACAAGGCACGCCCCTCACGTAGAAACTCGGGAGAAAATATAAGATTACTTGTACCAAGCAATTCACTGGTCTTGAGTGTATACCCTACCGGTATCGTCGATTTGATAACTATTACAGCAGTCGGGTTAATTGAGATTACATCACGAATAACCGCCTCGATTGATTCAGTATTGAAATTGTTTGTGTCTGGATCGTAATCTGTTGGCGTTGCGATAATGACGAACTCTGCCCCTGTATAAGCATCACTCTTATCAAGAGTAGCCCTAAAATTTAGGGACTTATTCTTGAGGTAATACTGTAGTTCATCATCAATGAGGGGTGACTCCCCGCGATTAAGCATCTCAACTTTTGCTGGGACTATATCTAATGCAACGACCTCGTGATGTTGAGCGAGCAATACTCCATTTGATAATCCAACATACCCCGTTCCAGCAATAGCAATTTTCATTGTAAAAAATCCGTATATGCAAACTTTAGTCCATTACTTAAAGATGTTATCGCGCTCCATCCTGCATTACCCAGCCTTGTTACATCCATGAGCTTCCTTGGCGTGCCATCCGGCTTGGTAGTATCAAACTCAATGCTACCCTCATAACCCACTGTCTGCTTGACGAGCTCAGCCAGATCCTTGATGGTGACGTCTTCACCCACACCTACATTGATGAGGGGCGGTTCAAATCTACCAGTCTTGCTTTCATCACTGCCCAGTAAGGCTTGGTATTGGTCTGCTGGCAAGTTCATGAGGTAGACACAGGCATCGGCCATGTCGTCGCTGTAGAGGAATTCGCGTTTGGGGGTGCCAGTGCCCCAAACGGTAACAGTTGGTTGGTTGTGTTGCTTGGCTTCGTGGAACTTGCGCAGCAGGGCCGGGATGACGTGGCTGTTTTCGGGATGGTAGTTGTCACCAGGGCCATAGAGATTGGTCGGCATAGCCGCCAGGTATTGTGTGCCGTATTGACGGTTGTAGCTCCAGCACATTTCGATGCCAGCAATCTTGGCAAGCGCATAAGGACGATTGGTCGGTTCCAATGGGCCTGTGAGCAGGTGTTGCTCCTGCATCGGCTGTGGCGCTAGTTTGGGGTAGATGCAGCTGGAGCCGAGAAACAGGAGCCGGGTGACTCCGTGCTTCCAGGCACTATGGATGACGCTGTTCTGGATGGCGAGGTTGTCACGGATGAATTCTGCTGGGTAGGTGTTGTTGGCGACAATACCCCCCACTTTGGCCGCGGCCAGGAAGACGTATTCCGGCTTGTATTCCGCAAAGAATTGGTCGGTGGCTTTGTCGTCAGTGAGGTCCAGCTCGGCATGGGTGCGCTTGAGGATGTTGGTGTATCCCTTAGCTTCGAGGTTTCTGACAATGGCAGAGCCAACGAGTCCTCGATGCCCTGCCACATAGATGCGTGCGTGTTTGTCCATGCAGATTACTCGTTGTAGTCGTAGGCAGCAAAGCCGTGCTTTTTGACGAGTTCGTCACGCTGGGCACTCTTGAGGTCTTCACGCACCATTTCAGAGACAAGTTCCTGGAAGGTGGTCTTGGGGGTCCAGCCGAGTTTTTGTTTGGCTTTGGTCGGGTCACCCAGTAGGGTTTCGACTTCGGTAGGTCGGAAGTAGCGTGGGTCTACCTGGACGATGGCTTTGCCGTTGCTGTCATAGCCTTTTTCTTCGACGCCTTGGCCTTTCCAGGTGATGGCGATGTCGAGTTCCTTGGCAGCAGCATTGACGAAGTCACGAACGCTGTATTGCACGCCTGTGGCAATAACGAAGTCTTCTGGATGGTCTTGTTGCAGCATGAGCCATTGCATTTCGACGTAGTCTTTGGCGTGGCCCCAATCGCGTAGGGCATCAAGGTTGCCAAGGTAGAGACTGTCTTGCAGGCCGAGCTTGATACGAGCCAATGCACGGGTGATCTTGCGGGTAACGAAGGTTTCGCCACGCAACGGGCTTTCGTGGTTGAAGAGGACGCCGTTGCACGCGTAGATGCCATAGGCTTCGCGGTAGTTGACGGTTATCCAGTAGCCATAAAGCTTAGCCACAGCATAGGGGCTACGTGGGTAGAAAGGGGTCGTTTCTTTCTGCGGGACTTCTTGTACCAAGCCATAGAGCTCGGAAGTGGAGGCTTGGTAGAAGCGGGTCTTTTTTTCCAGGCCAAGGATACGGATGGCTTCGAGGATGCGCAAGGTACCGATGCCGTCGGCATTCGCAGTGTATTCGGGGGTCTCGAAGCTAACGGCTACGTGGCTCATGGCGGCGAGATTGTAGATTTCGTCTGGCTGGACTTGTTGGATGATGCGGATAAGGTTGGTGGAGTCGGTCAGGTCGCCGTAGTGCAGGATGAAGTTTTTGTTGTCGACATGCGGATCTTGGTACAGATGATCAATACGATCAGTATTGAACAAGGATGCACGGCGCTTGATGCCGTGAACTTCATAGTCTTTTTTCAAGAGAAACTCTGAGAGATAGGCTCCATCCTGACCGGTCACTCCGGTAATCAATGCGACTTTCTTTGTCATACCTTTATCCTGTTTAATTGTCATCTCCCTACTTCTCCACGTCGCTCGCTACCTCACTGCGCAACTCTTCAATTTCACTGGCCAGTTGCTGGTATTCCTTGATTTTTTCTTTGAGGAAATTGATGGTCACAGCGGCTTTATGCTCAATACCTGTTGGGGTCAGCACGTACATATAGGCCAGCTTGTTCTGACTGTTACGGAAGTTGGATACCTTGAGCAGGCCGACTTCAACCAATGCCTTCAGGCAATAATTGGTTTTCCCCAGACTAATGCTCAAGGCTTTAGCCAGCTCTCGCTGGCTGATGTCAGGCTTTTCCTGAACTAGCTTGAGTATCTTGTAACGATATTCGTCGGTGAGCATTGGAAATGAAATATTGAATACTTCGTTCAATTGATGAACGCAGTGTACCTAAACTCACATTAGCTCACAAGCCTGAAAAATTCACAGGCAAAATGGTATGCTAGAAACAAGCTATGACAAGGAGTTTTGACTTATGCCAACCGTATTGATCACTGGTGCCAATCGCGGCCTGGGCCTTGAGTTCACCAAACAATATGCCGAAGCTGGCTGGCAGGTATTGGCGTGTTGTCGCCAGCCGGAATCTTCGGAAGCACTATTGCAACTTGCTATGCAGTTCAAAGAGCTGGTTAGCGTACATCAACTGGATGTGGGTGACTTCCAGCAGATAGATAATCTGGCGGCATCCCTGGCAGACAAGCCAATTGATGTTTTGCTTAATAATGCAGGTATCTATCCTGATAGCCCGAACCAGGTATTTAGCGAAGCTGATTATGCCGCATGGATGGAGGCGTTCCGTATTAATGGCGTAGCACCGTTCAAGGTAGCACAGGCTTTTACGCCACACCTGCAACAAGGCACGCTCAAGAAACTGGTCAACATGACCAGCAAAATGGGTAGCATTGCCGACAACACCAGCGGTGGTAGCTACATCTACCGGTCTAGTAAAACAGCACTGAACATGATCAGCAAGAGCCTGTCTATCGAATTAGCAAAAGATGGCATTACTACCCTTCTATTGCATCCTGGCTGGGTATTAACGGATATGGGTGGGCCGAATGCGCTGATCAACACCGAGCAAAGTATCAGCGGCTTACGCAAAGTAATTGATCAGGCCACGATTGCCGATGCAGGCAAGTTTTATGCATATGATGGACAAGAAATCCCCTGGTAGTAACAACCCACATGACATGCCGCGCCCGCTTATCTACAAAGGGCGTGGCGCGATAAGCAACCATAGCGGCCGCTTCGAGAAGTTGCAGCATACGGATGCCGATGACGGCTGGGACAATCCAGAACAAGACTTGGCACCGATAGCCACCGAGGTGCTGATCGACAACACACGTAGCATCATCAACTGGAATAACTCGCCTGATGTTCCCTTTGATCGCTCGATCAATCCCTATAGAGGCTGCGAGCATGGATGCATCTATTGCTTTGCCCGCCCCAGCCACACCTATCTTGGCTTATCAGCTGGGCTGGATTTTGAGAGCAGGATTTTAATCAAGCCTGATGCAGCCAAGCTACTGCGCAAGGAGTTAAGCAACAAGCATTATCACTGCATGCCCATCGCCATGGGGACGAATACAGACCCATACCAACCACTGGAAAAACAGCAGCAAATCACACGGCAAGTGCTGCAAGTGTTGGCAGAGTTTCAGCACCCGGTGAGCATAGTCACCAAATCAGCCATGGTAGAACGTGATATTGATATTCTCGCTGAGATGGCCAGTGCAGGATTGGCGCAGGTTTTTATCTCTGTTACCACCTTGAGCAACAAACTCAGCCGCTCCCTTGAACCCAGAGCAGCTGCACCGCAACGCCGGCTGGAAACCATCAGGCGGTTACATGAGGCAGGTATTCCCACCGGGGTGATGACAGCGCCCATTATTCCTGTGCTGACTGACCTCGAGCTTGAGAAAATATTAACAGCAGCCCATGAAGCCGGTGCAACCAATGCGGGTTATGTGTTGTTACGGCTACCCTTGGAGGTTGCGCCTTTATTCGAGGAGTGGCTGATGCACCATTATCCACTCAAGGCCAATCATGTCATGAGCATCATCCGCCAAAGCCGTGATGGTAAAAACAATCAGGCTGACTTTCACGAACGCATGCGTGGTACCGGATTGTTCGCACATATGATCAGGCAACGGTTTAGCCTGATGACCAAGAAACTTGGGCTTAACAAGCGTAGCCTGGAGATGAACACTGCGCTCTTCAAACCACCCGAAAGGCCAGAGCAACTGGGGCTGTTTTAATCAGGTAGAGCTTTAACTACGTCTCTGATTTAATAGAGTGAAAGCAGCTAAAAAAACTACCAATCAATACCGGTGAATTTCTTGATATCACGGCGCTGGCGCTTGGTCGGGCGGCCCATCCCACGCTCACGCTGGCCATGCTCATGTTCACGTGTCACGGCCAGATTTTCCCGCTTGCTGATACTCTCGGGTGTTTCCTCATACAATAGCGCCGCTTCTGGCGCACCACGGCGTTGAGTGCTCAAGCCGCGCACCACCACTTCTACTTCCAGCTCTTTACGGCGGATATGAATTACCTGCCCAAGGCGAACTTCCTTGGCTGGCTTAGCACGGTCGCCATCCACATGTACTTTGCCACTATCCACAGCATCAGTTGCCAAGCTGCGCGTCTTGAAGAAGCGTGCCGCCCATAACCATTTGTCCAAGCGACACTTATTATCCTGCTCAGTCATGTGCAAGCCCTTGAGGCTGCTGGTTACGCTGGTAAATATCCCGATACACCTGCAAGCCTTGCTGTGCATGGCCCAGCACCGTGCCATCAGGGTAAGCGCCATCAGCATCTGCCACGCCCGCTGGCAGGTCGGTGAGTAACGCAATACCATCCAGCACATGCTCCATGGCGTAGATATGGAACATGCCATTCGTCACGGCATTGATAATATCCTGGTGCAATAGCACATGCCGCAGGTTGCTTGCAGGTAATAACACACCCTGCTCTCCATTCAGGCCCAGTTTTTCGCACAAGCGAAAATGGCCTTCAATCTTTTCATTGATGCCACCAATCGGCAGCACATCCCCATGCTGGTTCAAGGCGCCAGTCACCGCAATGCCTTGTGACAATGGCAAACCCGACAGGCTGGAAAGCAATGCATATAACTCTGCGCAAGAAGCAGAATCGCCTTCTACCCCGTGATACTCCTGCTCAAACACCAACGAGGCATTGAGAGAGAGCGGCGCTTGCGGGGTAAACATGGCTGCCAGCCAGTGTTGCAAAATAAACATGCCCTTGTCGTGCTGCGGCCCGGTGAGCTTAACCTCGCGATCTATATTAATCACGCCCTGCCGTCCAGGGTGGCAACGGGCGGAAATCTGTACCGGTGAACCAAACTCTGCATCACCCATATCAATATGCGTCAGACCATTAATACGGCCGACTGCCTGCCCCGTCACGGCAATCTTGATCTCGCCATCGAGAATAGAGTCACGAATTTGTTCCTCGGCATAGCTATGCCGATGTCGCATTGCCGCAAGGGCCAGCTCAACCTCTGCCACGTCAACGAGCTGATCATCGGCAACCAAAGCAGCCGCTTCCTGCACCAAGGGCAACCACGCCCCCAATGCAAGATTGACACGCGCTTGGTCCTCTTCCCACTCATGCAAGACTTGCAACAAGCGTGATACGGCAGCAGCTGTAAAGTGCGGCAACCCAGATTCAGCACAATAGCGCGCAAGATAGATAGCAAGCTGGCGATATAGCGCTGGCGTGGCCCTGGCATTGTCGGCAAACTCAACCTTGGTACGAAAATGCTCTAAAAAGGCTGGATGTTCTTCGTGCAAATGATAGTAATCGTCGCGGCTGGCAATCAGAATCAACTTAAAGTCTAATGGCAAAGCATCGGGGGTTAAGGTACTCAACGCTGCATTGCCTGAGGCACTGCCACTATCCTCGATCTGCAACTTGCGATTACGCAACACACGCCCCAGCTTTTCCAACAATGGATTCGCTCCAGATTGCTGATCGGCGAGAATATCTTCCAGATGCAAGATCAGCGCACCACCATTGGCCCGCAGCAGATTACCTGCTTTGAGTCGCATGAAATCAGGAAGGTGATCAGCCGAAGCTTCTATACCACCAAATAAGGACGCATGGCTGGGGTCATCGTCATACACAATGGGTGCCCCGCCAAGAGCATCATGGCTCAATAGCAGATTGACACGACAACGTCCGAGAAAAGCCTCAAGCATGTCGTCTGTTTCATTACTCGTGGCAAACAGGTCTGCATTATCAACCACCTCTTGCACCAGTCGCGCTGACCAGCGCTCAAACACAGCATGATCAATCAGGTTTGGCAATATCTGCTCGCGAATGGTTGCCAGTTCCTGCTCCAGAAAAGACTTCAGCTTGGCTGCGGGAACGCTGTCGCCATGCAAAGTCTCTGGCTGCCTCTCGGGGGATCGCTTGATCTGCAACAATGCCGGAATAGTGCGCAATTGCCTACGCACAAATTGCTCCAACAACTGGCGCAACTCAGCGCCTTTACCTGCTTGCAAGCGCAACAACAGCGGCTTTTCTGGCAGCAGGAAATTCTGCAGATAGACAAGATCAGGCGGCACAGGCTGCTGCTTCAGCATTTGCCCGACCACGCTCTTGAGCAATGAGGTACGCCCGGAAGCAGGCTCGCCAATAACCAACATGTGATAGCCAGGTTGTTGCATGCGCAGGCCGAAGCTAGCGGCGGACAATGCACGCTCCTGCCCAATCCAGGCCAGGTGATCGCTATCGATCTCGGTTAATAATTCAGCCGTGCTTGCAAAGCCCAGGCTGGTTGGATCAATGGATATATTGAGTTGTGGCGCTGTAAGCTTGCTTAACATTCAGATGGGAAAGTATGAGATTGAGGTTGTAAAGTAATTATTGCCAGCGTTCGCGTGCAGCGTAGTCACTCGCACGTTCATCCAGCCACTTGGCTCCTTCTGGCGTGACTTCCTTCTTCCAGAATGGCGCTTCGGTTTTAAGGTAATCCATGATGAATTCGCAGGCAGCAAAAGCGTCGCCTCTATGGGCACTTGCGACTATCACCAGCACGATTTGTGCCTGTGGTGGCAAGGTACCAATGCGATGGATGACGAGAGCATCAAATATATGCCAGCGTTGCCTGGCTTGCACAACAATTGCATCCAGGGACTTTTCGGTCATCCCGGGATAATGCTCCAGCGTCAGGCTCGCCACGGATTGACCGTCATTCAGGTCGCGTACTTGTCCAGTGAAGGAAACTACAGCCCCTGCCTGGGGGTATTGCAAGCGTAGCCGGGTGATTTCTGTCCCAACGTCAAAATCTTCTTGCTGTACGCGCACCATCATCTAGCCCCCTGTCACAGGTGGAAAAAATGCCACCTCATCACCAGGCTGTACGAGCATCGTTTCCGGCACCAACACTTGGTTAACAGCTGCACGCAAACTGGCATTGCCAGCAAATTGCTGCTGCCAAACACTGCCACGCATGGCCAATTTTTGCTTCAGTTCAGCAACTGTACCTGGCTCCTGCCAGTCCAGGCTTTCGCCATCACTGCCCAACGCCTCACGTAGCCTGGCAAAGTACAGCAACTGGATCATGCGCCGGTCACATCCTGATCGGTCACCGGACCGCGCTTGCCGTTGATGGCATCCATCATCAGCATCAATAATTTTTGCTTGTGCTCTTCGTTGTCCATCAAGCTGGAACTGAAGGTAATGCCAAATTTGCTGGCATATTGCTGGATCAGCATGATCAAGCCTTGTTCATCACTCATGTTACTACTCCTCTAGATCGTTATCCGGTAACGCCAGGCCCTGCGCCTCGCCTTCGAGCTCTACGCGCTCAATCTGCGCAAAGCGGCGCGAGATTTTCTGGCTTGTGGTGTGCACATCCTGCACATCCTCATGGGCTTGGCGAATGTGGTCAGCAAGCTTCTTCATGCGCACATCGAAGCGCGAAAACTCCTTGGAAAGTTTGCCCAGCTCATCCTTGATGATATGCACCTGCTTGCGGGTTTCCACATCCTTGAGCACTGCACGTGCTGTATTCAGTACTGCCATCAGCGTTGTAGGCGACACCACCCATACCCGACGACTCATCGCATAATCAACTAGGTCAGGATGATAAGCATGAATCTCGGCAAACACGGCTTCCGCAGGGATGAACATCACCGCTCCGTCTGACGTCACATTCGGGATGATGTACTTGCTGGCAATATCATCCACATGCTTTTTGACATCAGCCTTGAACTGACGTTGCGCCGTCACACGCTCGGCATCAGTGATGTCACGATCCAGCATGCGATGATAATTTTCCAGCGGGAACTTGGAATCAACCGCCACCGTGCCTGTAGGCTCAGGCAGGAACAACGCGCAATCTACCCGCGTACCGTTGCCCAGCATATGCTGCATGGCATAGGAAGTGACAGGTAATACATTACGTACCAAGGCTTCTAGTTGCACTTCGCCAAAAGCGCCGCGTGAACGCTTGTCACCCAGTAGCTCTTGCAGGCTCACTACATTGGTCGTCAAGCCATCAATTTTTTTCTGTGCCTCGTCGATAGTAGCAAGGCGTTCCATGACGCGCACGAAGGTATCGTTGGTTTTCTTGAAACCTTCATCCAGGCGCTCTGACACCTTGCCGCCAATTTGCTCCAGGCGACCATCTACCGTCTTGGTCAACGCCTCAATACTATTGGTAAGTTGGGTAGTCGCCTTGAGCATCGTATCCTGAATCAACGCCTGCTCTGCCTTGCCCTGCTCTGCCAGTGTCACATGCAGACGTTCCAGCATCGTCTCACGCGTGTGAGCCAGGCTTTCCGTCTGGCTCAACTCCAGCACCTTCATGGCATCACGTGTTTGTTGCAGCTCTTGCGCTACTGCAGCACGCAAGCGCTCGGCTTGTTCATTTGAGGATTGATTCAGGCGATCGCCCAATTTGTTGAGGCCATCATTGAGGTCGCGCAGCATCTCGCGGTGCTTTGCCTCGAGTTGCTGCAGCAATTGCTGACTGGCATTAGCGCTATTCAACTGACGATAGGCAAGCCAGAGCAGAATAATCAGTGAGACTAGCGCGGCGATGAGAAGCAATGTATCTATCATAGGGATGGAATTATAGCGCATCCCTCGCCAGCCAGCCGCCATGCATCCGGCAGTTAGCCAAAAACCCACTGAGAAAAATGGTCGCCCCGGGCTAGGTCAGGGAAAGCAAGGAGAATCCCGGAGCAACCAGCAAACTGGCTAGACCACCAAACGCAGTGACCAGGCCGCTATCTCGGCAATTTCCGCCACAACCAGGTTGAACGCTGTAAACAGCAGCACTTTCATGCTATTGAAGCTTAATGCCTTTTGTGCAAATGTTGTCGCTGGCTTGATATCAAACGCAATACAAATGCGCTCTTCGTCAGAGTGAAACGGAATGGTGCGATGAAATAACGAGGAGGGAAACAGCACGATATCCCCCACGACTGGCTTGATTGTCTTGGCCGGAAAATCATCATGCAACTTGGGGTAGTCATCGCCATGGGTGCTGAATTCAATGCAACCATCATGCTGTCCCTGCACTTGCTGCGGCAGCGCCAGATATACACATCCACTCAGCCAGCCGATCTCATGAATATGCGAAGTAAGATGCCCACCCTGACGCATACGCACATACCAGGAGCTTGCAAACTCTACCTGTTCAGGAAAGTGTCGCATGAGATCGCAATTCTGCCCCTTAAACTGCTCCGCATAGGCAAGCACTTCCGCACGAATCAAATCTGCCAATTCGCAGAATGCATCTTCCTTGCGCTTGAACAGATTACCCGCGGACTGCATCCCATGATGCAACCGTCCTTGCTTGCGCTCGGCAATCTCGGTCAGGTTGATGTCTCTCAGCAATTGCTCCAGTAGCGGGCTATCCGGTTCGGCTAATGCCTTGATACTCCGATGGAATACATAATCCATGGGCTGCTTGCAAAAGCGATAGCTATCATCGATATGAAAATTGGTCGCGTAATGCGTGGACAAGGTCGCCAGGAATGGTGATACATGCTCTTTTACCTCAAGCATCGGTATCAAGCGGCGGCGAAAAATCTCGTACTGTTCGGATTTGTACAGGCAATAGAGAATGCGCTCCTGCCAATCCTCCTGACGTGCATCCTCAAAATACGGAATAGCCTCAATGAACTTCCCGGCATCATAGAGAAATTGCGCCATATTGAACGAGGCAGCTTGGTGGCCTGGCTGCATGCGTAACGCCTGCAGATAGCAAGCCACTGCATTTTCCATATTTCCCTGATCCCGGAACACCTCACCGAGATTATTGTGAGCATCAGGATAATTTGGCTGCATAACAATCGCCTGGCGATAATGCGACACAGCTTGCTCCAAGGCACCGCGGTCACGCAATGCAGTCGCAAGATTGAAATGCCCCAAGGCATGGTCAGAAATTGCCAGTGATTGACGATAACATGCAATCGCATCATCAAGATGCCCCTGCTGTTGCAAGGCAGTACCCATGGCACCATAAGCTTCAAAAAACCCTGGCTCGATAACCACAGCTTGCCGGTAATGTTTGATGGCATCTTCCAGCAACTGCTTTTTTTGTAGTAGTGCCGCCAGGTTGAAATGCGCAACAGCCAAGCCGGGGCTGATCGCAATCGCTCGCTGATAAGCGGTCATCGCCTCATCATCTCGCCCAAGCTGCGACAACACCGACCCCAGGTTAAAATGCATTTCAGAAATAGCTGGGTTAATGGCTAGCGCCCTGCGATAGCTTTGTACCGCTTCTTCAAACTTACCTTGTCCTTCCAACGCGACACCCAATACGTTGTAGACTACCAACGCGGAGGGATATTGCTTGATCAAGGCACGGGCTTTTGCTTCCGCCGATTGAAGTTGGCCCGTATTGTATAGGTTGAAAAGCGCGTGCACTTCTCCCTGCCCAGGCTGCCTCGCCGTCTGCACACCTTGCTTCATTGCACATCTCCATAGTCCATTATATGCATTGCAGCTCTGATGGCTGCTCATGCAAAACCGTCCCGCTGAGCGGGGCCGGGCTATATACAATTTTGTATATACATGTGCATTCTGCATGAAGGCATACCCCCATGGCAATAGTTGTTGTTACAATTTTGAAACAATTTTAGCACGGCTTGTCATCTCGACGCCTGAAAAGAAAAAACCCCGGCAAGCCGGGGTTTTCTGGGAAACATACTAAGGAAGTTTAATCCTTAGCCGCACGCTTGCGCTCATGCTCCAGCAGGTGACGCTTACGGATACGGATGTTCTTAGGTGTGATTTCCACCAATTCATCATCATCAATAAACTCAACAGCAGATTCCAGAGTCAACTGCACTGGCGGGATCAAACGTACAGCTTCGTCAGTACCGGACGCACGCACGTTAGTGAGTTGCTTACCCTTGATCGGGTTAACGATCAAATCATTGTCACGGCTATGGATACCAATGATCATGCCTTCATACAGCTTGTCGCCAGGTACGGAGAACATGCGACCGCGATCCTGCAACTTCCACAGCGCATAAGCGACTGCATCACCCTGCTCAGAAGAAATCAGTACACCGTTACGGCGACCAGGCATATCAGCCTTGACAGGCGCGTACTCATCAAAAATATGCGCCATCAGGCCTGTACCGCGGGTCATAGTAAGGAATTCGCTCTGGAAACCGATCAGGCCACGCGCTGGAATCTTGTATTCCAGGCGGGTACGACCATTACCGTCGGATTCCATATTCTGCAATTCGCCACGACGGCGGCCTAGCTCTTCCATCACAGCGCCCTGGCAGTCATCTTCCAGGTCAACCGTCAGGATTTCATAAGGCTCACACTTCTGGCCATCAATATCACGGTACACTACGCGAGGCTTACCTACAGCAATTTCATAGCCTTCACGACGCATGTTTTCCAGCAAGATGGTCAAGTGCAACTCACCACGGCCAGACACACGGAATATGTCAGCATCGGCTGTATCTTCCACCTTGAGCGCTACGTTGGTCAGCAGTTCCTTGGTCAAGCGATCACGGATCTGACGGCTAGTCACGAACTTGCCCTCGGTACCGGCCAGTGGTGAAGTGTTCACCATGAAGTCCATGGTCAGGGTAGGCTCATCCACGGCAAGGATAGGCAGGCCGACAGGATTGTCACGGTCAGCCACGGTCACACCAATACCTATTTCCTCGATACCGGAAATAATAACGATATCACCAGCCTCAGCTTCTTCTACCTGCACACGCTCCAAACCACGGAAACCCAGTACCTGGTTAATACGGCCTTGGGCAACTTGCTCGTCACCCTTCATCACGGAAACTACCTGACCAGGCTTAATACGGCCATTACGGATGCGGCCCACGCCCAAACGACCAGTGTAAGTAGAGTAATCTAGTGCAGAAATCTGTAGTTGCAATCCGGCATTGCTATCACCTGCAGGCGGCTGCACGTGGCTAAGGATGGTCTCAAACAAGGGACGCATATTGTCCGACTCTTGCTTCAGATCCATCTTTGCAAAGCCGTTCAGGCCGGAAGCGTAGACAACTGGGAAATCGAGCTGCTCATCTGTTGCGCCCAAGTTGGCGAACAGGTCGAAAGTCTGGTTGATCACCCAGTCAGGGCGCGCACCGGGACGATCCACCTTATTAATCACAACAATAGGACGCAAGCCAAGTGCAAGCGCCTTCTTGGTGACGAAGCGAGTCTGAGGCATCGGTCCTTCTACGGAATCAACCAACAGCACAACGCCATCCACCATGCCCAATACGCGCTCAACTTCACCACCAAAGTCAGCGTGGCCTGGTGTATCAACAATATTAATGTGCGTGCCTTCGTAATTGACGGCGGTATTCTTGGCTAGGATGGTAATACCGCGTTCCTTTTCAATATCTCCCGAATCCATGACACGTTCTGAAACCTGCTGGTGGGCGGCAAATGTGCCAGCCTGTTGCAGGAGCTTGTCCACCATGGTGGTCTTGCCATGATCAACGTGAGCGATGATGGCGATATTACGAAGGGCGCGCGACATGTGTAATTACTCTATTGGCGAAAAAGTGCGCGATTTTAACACAGAGTTGATTAAATCCGCGTGAAAACCTTTGACAAATTAAGGACAAGCTATATACTGCCGGTCTGATTCAATTCAGACGAATTGATGATTCATCGCCCTAGCCTCTCGAAGCCTGTGCAATTTTACGGCTCTCTTGTATTTGTTACCGGTTAGTGGCTATGCCCGTGCGCCGGTAAGAATGCTAAAAAAATTTTAGTCATTGCGCCTAATACTGATACTGCCCACCAGGCAGGGTCACTATGGCTGCTTGCGCCCTTTTGGGCCTTGAACTCAAGGCCTTGTCAGTTTTCCTTGAAAGGGAATTTTGTGTCTTTTGAAAGCTTGAACCTACACCCATCCATCCTGCGTGCATTAACCGAGGCTGGCTACAACTCTCCTACCCCTATCCAAGCCCAGGCAATTCCTGAAGTGCTGGAAGGTCACGACCTGATGGCCTCTGCCCAGACCGGCACTGGCAAAACCGCAGCATTTACCCTGCCAGCACTCAACCTGCTGGCAACACCACACCCAGCCAAGAGCCGTGGCCCACGCATCCTGGTATTGACGCCAACACGTGAACTGGCCGCTCAGGTCAATGAAGCCGCACGTAAGTATGGTAAGTTCCTGCGCGCTCGTACTGTCAGCATCGTCGGCGGCATGCCATACCCGCTGCAAAACAAGCTGCTGTCACAACCGATTGATATCCTGGTCGCTACTCCTGGCCGTCTGCTGGATCACATGGAGCGTGGCCGCATTGACATGTCCCGCCTGCAGATGCTGATCCTTGACGAAGCTGACCGCATGCTGGATATGGGCTTCATGCCCGATATCGAGCGTATTTCCTCTGCATTGCCTGGTGAGCGCCAGACATTGATGTTCTCTGCCACTTTCGAAGGCCAGATTGCTAACATCGCCAAGACTTTGCTCAAGAATCCTAAGGTAATCCAGATTGCTGCAGTCAAGGAAAAGCATGCCAACATCGAGCAGAAGCTGCTGTTCGTTGATGACATGGCACATAAAAACAAATTGCTGGAGCATTTGTTGATTGCACCTGAAGTTAATCAAGCCATCGTGTTCACTTCAACCAAGCGTCACGCAGACTTGCTGGCAGAAGATTTGTACGCCGCAGGCCACAAGTCAGCCGCCTTGCATGGCGACATGACCCAAGGCGCGCGTAACCGTACCCTGACCAAGCTGCGTCATGGCGATGTGCGTGTATTGGTAGCCACGGATGTGGCGGCACGTGGTATCGACGTACATGGCATCACGCATGTGATTAATTATGATCTGCCAAAATTTGCAGAAGATTATGTTCACCGTATCGGTCGTACTGGCCGCGCCGGCAACACAGGCACGGCTTTGTCTTTCGCCTCCCACATGGATAGGCACCAGTTGCGCAAGATCGAGCAATACACCGGCCAGCGTCTGGAAATTTCCGTAGTTGAAGGCCTGGAGCCTAAGCGCCCAGCGCCTCGTATGGAGCGCAACGACAAGCCACGCAGTGGTCGCCCTGGTCAACGCCCAGGTGGTAATGGCGGCGGCTATAAGTCTCGTGGACAAGGCTTTGGCAACCGCGACGGTCAACGTGACGGCAATCGCTCAGAAGGCCGTACCTTTGGTGACCGTGCTGCCAGTGGCCGCACCGATGCCAACCGTGCGCCAGCCAAGCGTCATGATGGTGATCGTCCAGCACGCCGCCCACGTAGCTTTGCCTAATCGTATCGTTAATTTGTGACCACTCAACCTGAAGACAACGTGAATACAGACACTATCAGCTTTGCATCACTCAACCTCGCGCCTGAATTATTGAAGGCGCTGGATGAGTCAGGCTACACCACCCCAACGCCAATCCAGGCCCAGGCAATTCCTGTGGTGCTTGAGGGTGGTGACCTGATGGCAGGAGCACAAACCGGCACCGGAAAAACCGCTGCCTTTACCCTGCCCTTGCTACAAAAACTGCTTCCGCTCGCCAGCACCAGTGCCTCTCCCGCGAGACACCCGGTTCGCGCACTGATACTTGCGCCAACCCGCGAACTGGCGATCCAGGTGGAAGAAAGTGTCAAGGCTTATGCCAAACATACGCCATTGCGTTCACTCGTTGTTTTCGGTGGAGTTGACATCAAGACCCAGACCCCATCCCTTATGAAAGGGGTGGAGATTCTGGTGGCAACGCCAGGCCGCCTACTTGACCACGTTGAGCAACGCACCGTGCAACTTAGCCAAGTGCAGATGCTGGTACTGGATGAAGCTGACCGCATGCTGGATATGGGCTTTATGCCCGACCTAAAGCGCATTCTTGCCTTGCTACCGAAGAAGCGCCAGAACCTCATGTTCTCTGCCACTTTTTCACCAGAAATCAAGAAGCTCTCCGAAGACTTCCTGAGCAAGCCCACATTGATCGAAGTTGCACGCAGCAATGCGACTTCTGAAAACGTTACACAAAAAATCCTGTTGGTGGAGACCGAGCACAAACAGCATGTATTAGCTGAATTGCTACGCAAGGAAGCTACCCAGGTTATCGTCTTCACCAAGACCAAACTATCGGCCAGTCGTTTGGCACGCCACTTGGAGCGTGAAGGCATTGCAGCCGGTGCGATCCATGGCGACAAGAGCCAACTTGAGCGCATCCAGGCGCTGGATGCCTTCAAGCAAAACAAGATCACGGCATTAGTTGCTACTGATGTTGCCGCGCGCGGCCTGGATATTGATCAGTTACCCATGGTGATCAATTACGAATTGCCTAGCGCTGCCGAAGATTATGTCCACCGCATTGGTCGTACCGGTCGCGCAGGCGCATCCGGGATTGCCATCTCTCTGGTGGCAAGCGAAGAAGAAAAATTCCTCAAGGAAATCGAAAAGCTCATCAAGCGTGAACTCCCCAAGGAACAAGCCGGTGTTCCCCAGTCTTTACGTCATAGCCACGATGGCCAGCGCGATCGACATGACAGTCAACGCACAAGAGCACCTAGCGCCCCTACTCACTCTAGCCCACGTCCGCGCATGGCACCGCGAAACAAGGAAGATGAGTGGTTCTTCAAACCTTATGAGCCATCCACCGATGCCCCAGCTCCCAAGCCCATGCACTCCAGGGAAAAATCGAAGAAAGAAATCCCAGCATTGCTTGGCGGCTTGAATCGCAAGTAATAAAAAAGCGCCTCATGGCGCTTTTTTATTACCCTTCCATCCCTTGTCACTTTCTCGCCAACCATGCCGCCAATAGCAACATGGTGAACAAGGCCAAGGTAAAGGCTACCGGGCTGGTCCACATGGCCAGCGACAGGCCAAAGCGGTCTGACAAGGCACCCACCAATTCCGTGATCATCAGGTTGGCAGCGACTGTCATGACCGATACCTTGATGGCGAGCGCAGTGCCGCGCAGGTTGGCCGGCACGACTTCAAACAGGAACAGGACATGCAGGGCAAACCCGGCTGTGGCAAATAATACATTGAGGGCATACCAGAATTTTGCCTGCGCCAGGGTATCGGCCAACAAGGCAGGAACACCGGTTGCAATGCACAGCAGCAAGCTGACCGCACTCCACAGGGGATAGGCAGACACACCGCGCGTTTTCAACAACCGGGCAACACCAAAGCCACCGACGACAGGGCCAATCAGGCCAAAGATCAGGTATGCGAAACCCCAGAATGCGGCAGCCTCGCTATTGGGGATGTCGAATGCCCGGTGCAGGTGCGTCGCCCCCCAGAAGCTGGCGGTCCCCCGGCCCACCTCCAGCAAGGTATCTGCCAGGATCATCAATAAAAACGCCGGCATCCTGATCAGGGCACGAATATCGGTGCTGCTGGGTTTGGGGGGATGATCCTGCGGATCGCGGTAAGCCTGCTGTACCGGCTCACGCATGAAAAACAGGATGACGGCCAGGATGAGGCCGGGGACGCCGGAGATAAAGAAGGCCGTGCGCCAGCCATGGGACTGCGCAATGGCGCTACCAGCAATCAAGGCCAGGGAGTATCCCATGGGCCCGACGATGGAAATGACGGTAAACGCGATTTTCTTATGGCCGGAAGCAAAGCTATCGGCCACCCAGCTGGATGCCAGGCTGTTGTGCGCGCCCTCGCCCGCACCAACTAGCACACGCCACAGCAGCAGGCTGAACAAGCCGGTTGCAAGACCAGACCCCAGCGAGGCCACAGACCACAATAACAAGGCACCGATGATAATGGGCTTGCGCTTGCCTCTATCGCCCAGAAAGCCAAACAGCGGCCCGAGCAATGCATAGGTATAGGTAAATGCCATCATGGCCCTGGCCACTTCCTGGTCGCTCAATTGCAGATCCAGTTTCACCGGGGTGATCAGGGGGGCAATCATGAAACGATCCAGGGTGGATACCATGGCCAGAAGAGAAAAGAACACCAGCACGAACCAACGATTGTTTATCAGACTCTGCAAGACGATACACTCCTGGTCACGGGGGAAACATCACGGCAATAGCTCATCGCGGCCTTTCTCATGCTAGCACTGGCGGCTCATGGTCCAGCTCAAGCAAGGGCAGCAATAGCTCAGCCACGTAACCCGCCTCTTCATTCAGGGGCCAGCCAGAAAGAATAAAGGCCTCGATGCCGAGATCATGCTGCAGCTCGCGCATGCGGGCTGCCACTTGCTCTGCACTGCCGACCAGATATGTGCCGCCGCCGGTATCCTGCACATCGAACTGCGACCACACAGCCAGCCCGGCATACAGATTGGGGGCGATCTCCAGTTCTTCCAGGGTAGGCAGGCGCCCGGCCTTAAGGGCATCAATCCTGGCCTGCACCTTGGGGTCGTCGTGCTTGAGTGCTTCCAGACCGCCTTCAATACCGCGCTGTATCAGGCTGGTATCAATCTGCTCAGCCAGGCGCTGGGCATCGGTATGCTGCAATTGCCAACGCAGGTGCGCCTTGGCTTCTTCTTCGGTCTCGCGCACGATGACACTGGCCAGGGTGCCGATGCGCAGATTGCGCCCAAGCTCGGCGGCACGCGTTCTCGCTGCCTCGATCTGCGGCCTCAGCCGTTCCGGATGCTGGAGGAAAGTCAGGTAAGTGTCCACCACTTGTGCGGCATGCTCTATACCGGCCTCAGAAGCTCCCGCACCCCACAGAGGAATGGAGGGCAGCTGGATGGGGCCGAGCGGGAGCTGCGTGGGGGGGAAGGCATTGTTTTCATCGCGCTTGGGTAAGCCCTTATGTGCGAGATATTGCCCTTGGTGGCTCACATTTTCGCCCGCATACAATTGCCGGAACAGCTTCCAATACTCCGCACTCATCGCATAGCGTTCATCGCGCTCGATAAACACGCCATACCTCGCCAGCACGGTATCGGTACCGTTTACCAGGTTCAGCAGCAAGCGACCACCGGAATAATCATCGAAAGTCAGCGCTTGTTGTGCCAGCAAGGCCGGCGGCGTCACGCCGGGATAGATGGGGATCAGCAGACGCAGTTGCTCGGTCACGGCGATCAACGATGCAGCCGTTACCAGCACATCATGGGCATAGGTGCCGATCAGGGCCCCATAGAAACCGGCACGATCGATATAGGCCGCCAGGCGACGCAGGCGATGATGATCCACCTCGTAGCGTCCTTCTGCATGCCAGGGAAAACGCCCATCCACCGGGCTGATGTACCACAAGACCTTCATGAAACTATCCTTTTGCCTGTATTAATTAGGGGAAACAATCTGGGGTGCCGGTGCACGCAATCCGGCCTGGATCGCTTCATAGGCATCGGGAGGCAAGCGCTTGATGCCACCGAGCTGTTCGGCCAGCAGCAGGATCTTGGCTCCCTCTTCAAAGAAGACGGCATGGCGTGTTGCCTCGACGATACTGTCGCCGAAGATAAAAGCACCATGATTGGCATGCAGCACCGCAGGAACATCGGGCTTTTCCTGCAGGATGTTGGCAATGGTCGTGCCGTCGTAGCGCGTACTCCAGGCAGCCACGGGAATTTCGTCGCGAATGCCAAACCTGGGCAGGGAAATATGGTGATTCTGCAATGGCCGCTCAGCCACGGAATAAGCCGCCAGATAGGTCGAATGGGTGTGGATCGCCGCCTGTACATCGGGCCGGGTCTGGAAAATGGCAATATAGATAGGCACGACTTCCAGCAAGCTATGGTTGAACTCGCCATGCAGCACCTCGCCCTTGAAGTTGAGGATCACCACCCCGGCACGCTTACTGGATAAAGGGCTCTGGAAGCCGCCAATCGCCAGCTGGTCATCCGCGCCCGGCACGCGCCAGGCACCGTTGCCGATCAGGGTGGGATAGACGCCGGTTTCACGAAAAATGCGAGAGGCCTCGATGAGCTCGCGATCCACATATTGGCTGAATGCCAGCTTGTCTGTCGGCAATGTCTTGCTTGTCATGATGCGTTCCTTAATAGAGTGAAATTAGTGTCGGGTAAACCGGCTCAAGCGACACGCCTGGCAAACAAGGCCTGTGCCTGTTGCAACGGGTGCGGGTCCAACCAGTCGTCCACGGAAAAATCTGCAGGCAGCAAGCCCAGGTGCAGCAAGTAATCCTTTTGCGCCTTGAGCGCCGCTATCTTGTAAGCATCAAAATCCAGCGCCAAGCTGCTGGCAATATCCTGGCCAAATGCTGCCGAGGCGATGGTTTCTGCGGTGGATTGCTCTTTGGCAATCAGGCGCAGGGCTTCTTCGTTATGGCCGGCTGCCCAGTGATTCGCCTGCAAGATGCGCAGCAGTATCCTCTCCAGCAGCGCGGGATGTTGCTCGATCAGGGAGCGGCTCACCGCAAACGTCAGCGGTGTGCTGTTGTTCGCACGCGCTGGCAAATCCAGGTCCGCCAGGTCGAATACCCGCTGCAGGCCGAAGAAGAACTCCATCTGCGGTGTAGGCGAGCCTATGGTGCCGGAGGCAATGGCATCGACCTCGCCGCGAATCAGGGGAAACAGCAATTCGCTATACCGCCCTACGGCCCCCGTTGGCGGCGTGCATGCGCCCCCGCCTGTCGCCAGGCTGCTCAAGCGGTCGGCGACGAAGCGCCGGCGGATGACCTGCTCGACCAGGACGACATCATCCAAGCCCAGGCCCACCGACTGCAAGGCTTGCTCATAGGTGCGCAAGGCAGTGGCATAGACGAAATCGATGTCTTCATCCGGGCGGCGTTGCAGCAGGAGACGCTTGCCCTTGAGGTCTGCGGCGCAGCGGATGCCCGAGCCAGGCAAGGCCAGGACGGTTTGCGGGCCACGCACGAAGGACAGGCCGATGACCTTCGTATCCGCACCATTGGCCCTGGCCCAGATCGCGGGGATATTGCCGCCATGGCGCAGCGAGTTGTCCAGAGTGTGGGTAAAATGCGATTGCAGTATCTGCGGCTGGGTCGCACTTTGCAACAAGCGCAACTCGGCAGCCTGATCGCCGGCAAACTCCCGCTCCAGCAAACCGAGATGGATGGCAAGCCCCATTCCGGTCGGCACCGGGCAACGGGTGTACCAGACCGTCACACGCGGGTTCTGTGCATCCACTTGCGCCATCGATGGCCTCCTAGAAATCAAAGGTCAGGCGTGCGTAGACGAAGCGGCCGTCATAGCCTGCCGGTGACAATGGGGAATACTTGGTCTGGCCCAAGGTACGCCGTTGCGGAATCTGCTTGTCTGGATAGGTATCGAACAGGTTGTTTGCTCCCAGGTTCACACGCCAGGCATCGCTGAGTTGATAGCCAACATCGAGGTTGGTCACCCACTGCGCCGAATACTTCTGGTCATAGGCTGCATTGCTGGCATCCCTGTCGATGAAAGTCCCGTAGCGTATGGTGTTCAGCGTGACATCCCAATTCGCCAGCTGGTGGCGCAGGCCCAGGACCCATTTGTTCTTAGGTGCCGCATCTTCGATATAGCCGATGGCCTGGCGCCCGAACAAGACCAGGCCAGAAGAAGCCAGTGGAGCCGGATTGGCTGCGATATCGATCACTTCGGTACGCGCGCTGCTGAATGCGGCATTCAAGGTCAGTCGGCCATGGCTTTCCAGGTCAAGCTGGTAGGCCGAGGTCAGATCCACCCCTGAAGTGCGGGTATCAACGCCATTGGTAAAGAAATTGGCAACGGTCACCTGCGGGTATCCTGCTGCCGTCAGGATGTTGGTAACAAAAGAACCGCCAAGGTTATCGGACAATGTAATCCTGTCTTTGATGTTGATGACATAGGCATCCAGTGTGACGGATGCATTCCTCACCGGTTGCCAGACCAAACCCAGGGAAAAATCGGTTGATTTTTCCGGCTTGAGATCCGTAGCCCCCAGGGCACGGGCAGCCGCGCTATCCACCGGCAGGCCGCGTGTTTCGACAAATGTCAGGCCTGTACCCGCCTGGATACCCGTCAGCGCATAGCCGGACTGGCCAAGTGCAGGCGCACGATAGCCTGTGCTGAAAGAAGAGCGCACGGCAAAAGAGGGTGTCACTTCGTAGCGACTTGAAATCTTCCCGGTCGATGTGCCGCCAAAATCGGAATAATGCTCGTAGCGCCCGACGGCACCTAACTGGAACTGCTTGGTGATCTGGGCTTCAGCTCCCAGATAGATGCCGCTGACGTGACGGCTGTAATTGACTACGTCCTGGGGGGACAAGCCGGTATTGCCTCGCGCTCCGGGTGATGGCGTTTGGCCGGCGTTAGGGCCGTCCAGGATGACAGCCCCGTCCACTGCGGCCCATGAGCCATAATCACCAGCACGCGTGTAAAAATTCTCGTCCCGGTATGAAATACCGGAGGAGATACTGAGCGGCTTGGCCCAGCCAGCGACCGCCACATCTTTCTGGTAGTCCAGCGCATAGTTGAACAAGCGATTGACGCGTGTGGACACATCAAATGATGTCGGGCTTGCAGTGCCTAAGGTGGCATTGACCGAGGGACTGACGCTTAGCCATTGGTGGTTGATACCGTAACTCGCGCTCAGGTCGAAATTGCCCAGCGCCTCATCGCTGTAGCGGGCACCCACCACAGCGGTGGTGTCTTCTTTTTCAAAGCGCCCTTTGGGCTGGAATCCATCGGGATAAAGTTGCCGTACGTTGCCATTGTCACGGGGGGTAATAAAATTTTCTGCCGCCCAGTTGACGCTATGACTGAAAGACAAGGTGCTATATGTGCGCACACGGTCGCTCAAGCCCACTTCGCCATTGGCCAGGATGTTATAAGAATTCCTGTCAGGCAAATATCCCCATTTCACATTGCTCTTGTCAGCCGTGGCTTCACGCGCATCCCCTGAAAAGTACCACTGGCGTGGATCATCAACGCCAGATTCTGGATGTCTTTCGCGGTAGAGATCAAAACTCAGTGTCAGGAAGCCGTCGCCGGGCAGCTCAAAGCCATACCAACCATTCAGGTTGCCATTGAGGCTTTGGTTCCCGGCCTTGAAAACACCGGTCTGTGCAGAAACCGAACCGCCCTCCTTCGCCTCCTTCAGCACGATATTGATCACCCCGGCAATCGCATCGGAGCCGTATTGCGCCGAAGCGCCATCGCGTAGGATTTCCACGTGATCTATCGCACTGATGGGGATGGTACTCAGGTCGACCGGCTGCGCACCACGGCCAAAACCCGAAGTATTGACGCCAGCAGACGCATGGCGACGCTTGCCATTCACCAGCACCAGCACCTGGTCAGGTGCCAGGCCACGCAAGGTGGCAGATTTGACGCCATTGTTGACATAGCCTCCCTGCGGGAAATTGAATGAGGGGGATAATTGCTGCAAGGCCTGGTCAAGGCGGGCAGCCCCGGTTTTTTGCAGGCTCTGGCTGGTAATCACGTCTATCGGTGCAGCACTGGTCAACACCGTCTGATCCTTGCGTGCTGTTCCCAACACCACGATGGAGTCCAGCGATTCTCCCGCCTCATCGGCCAGTAGCACGCTGGACTCCATCACCGCCAGCGATGCCAGCACCGCCTGATAAATTACTTTCTTATAAAAATGCATTTCTCGGCTCCCATGCCATGGCGTACCACCCGAATCAACAGTTGCAAGACAGGTGACAAAACTCTATAAAGTATTAATAACCCCTAAAAAGATAAAAAAATCTCTATAGGGATATTAATTATTCATAACATTAGGAGTCAAGAAATTTTTTATACTATAATTGCATATAGATATTCTGGAATTTGGATATGAAAAGCCCACACCAAATAGATGAATCAACGGAAAACCAAGATACGCAGGCCTTTATCAATCGCCTGCGCAAAGTTGCCGCTAAAGTAGGTAGTGTAAGTGCTTTAGCAAAAAAAGCCGGTATTTCCCAGAGTGGAATACAACGTTATTTCGCGGGTGGCGAACCCACGAGGAAAATGCTGATTGCATTGGCTGAAGCCGCCAATATCAATCTGCACTGGCTGATCACAGGCTATGGAGAAATGGATTCCTACATCCCTGCCACCATTGCCGACCTCAACAGCACGACACTGGTACGCATCCCGTTCTACCAGGTGCAGCAGCCTGCGGCAGAACAAAGCAACCTGACCAGCATGGCATTCTGTTATCGGTGGCTGGCCAGCAAAGAGTTTGATATCCGCGAGCTAGTCGCGCTGATTGCAAGCGGCAACAGCATGGACAGCACGATCAAGAATGGTGACATCGTCCTGATGAATATCAAGAAAGCAGAGCTCATTGATGGCGGCATCTATGCCATACAAGATGACAATACCCTGCATTTGAAGCGCATTTACCGCCAACTCGGGGGAAAGCTGCAACTCATCAACGACAACCCGGCCTACCCCACTACAGAAATCGACAGTACAGCCATCAATATCGTCGGCCGCGTGGTCTGGCGAGGAAGTTTTCTCTAGGGCTTGGCTTGCTGCTGTGCCGGGCTTGAACCCGGCCCACCCCTGCAATGATAGCCTGGATGCACACACGACACGGTATTCGCGTGGAGATCAGGATTGCATTGCGCGGTTGCCTTGAACGGCTGCATAGCAACCCCAACGCCGGGAAAAGCGTCAACAGACGCTTGCTACAGGCAACTCAACCTTGGCGGTTACGCATGAAATCGGCAACGCCGTATAGCGCAGCACCCATCTTCTCAATCATCACCTCTTCAACGCCAGTATCATGCATCGCCTTGATCATGCAATACATCCACTGGTCACGGGCCGATTCATCAATCGGAAATGGCATGTGCCGCATGCGTAAGCGCGGATGCCCATACTGCTCAATATAAAGCTGTGGGCCACCAGTCCAGCCAGTAAGAAACATGAACAGTTTTTCGCGGGCAGAAGCCAGGTCAGGGGCATGCATGGCACGAATACCTGCAGCGCGAGGATCGCTATCCATGATGTCGTAGAAGCGCTCCACGATGGCACGCACCTGCTCTACTCCACCCAACATATCAAACAGGGTTGCCTTGCTGCTCCCTGGCTCACCTATCTTGCCCAGCATGTCTACTGTCCGTCTCTTGTCTTGACCAAACCAGCAGCCTGGCGAGCACGCTCTCTTGCTTGTTCAACATTCTCGGCGTTGGCAAGTGCGACCCCCATGCGGCGTCGCTCAAATGACTCGGGTTTGCCAAACAGGCGAATATCCGACTCCGGCACGGCAAGCGCCTGCTCGACACCATCAAACACCAACTGCTCGCTATCTAACCCACCATAGATCACGGCGCTGGCGCCAGGACGACTAAGGGAGACATTCACAGGCAACCCCAAGATAGCACGTGCATGCAAATCAAACTCGCTGAAACGCTGGCTGGCCATCGTCACCATGCCAGTATCATGCGGACGCGGGCTGACTTCAGAGAACCATACCTGGTCACCCTTGATAAATAACTCAACGCCAAACAAGCCAAGCCCTCCCAGGCTTTCCGTCACTGCATGCGCAATCTCTTGGGCACGCTGCAAAGCCAGCGCCATCATCGGCTGCGGCTGCCAACTTTCAATATAATCACCTTTTTCCTGCAAATGACCGATAGGCTCACAAAAACTGGTTTCCATCTCACCCTTGGCATTCAGGGCGCGTACGGTCAATAAGGTGATTTCATAATCAAAATCTATCTGGCCCTCCACAATGACCTTGCCCTGATTCACACGACCCGCCGTTGCTGCATATTCCCAGGCAGAGGCAATCTGCTCCGGGCCAGTCAAGCGCGACTGCCCTTTGCCGGATGACGACATCGTGGGCTTGATGAAACAGGGATAACCAATACCACCTTCAATGGCGGCACGCAATGCCTGTTCACTATCAGCAAAGGCATAAGGCGAAGTAGGCAATTGGAGCTCTTCCGCAGCCAGTCGGCGTATGCCTTCGCGATTCATGGTAAGTTGCACGGCTTTGACTGTGGGAATCACACGCGTATGTCCAGCAGACTCGACTTCTGCCAACAATTGCGTATTCAAGGCCTCTATCTCAGGCACAATCAGATGTGGGTTTTCGTGGTCGATGACAGCACGCAAGGCAACCGGGTCAGTCATATCAATCGCATAAGCACGATGTGCCACCTGATGACCAGGAGCATTCTGGTAACGATCCACCGCAATCACCTCGACGCCCAGTCGTTGCAAGGCAATGATCACTTCCTTGCCCAACTCTCCACTGCCTAGCAACATGACACGTGTGGCAACAGGGCTGAGGGGGGTACCGATTTTCATGAACTCTCCGGAATTGAATGCGTGGAATTGCCCGGAATGATACCACGAGCACCTTGCTACCGTTGAGGCCTAGCGCTATTGGAGCGACTAGAGGAGCTTATAATTTAAGGCCGTGGCGTTCCATGCGATAACGCATCGCCATGCGAGTAATGCCCAATTGGCGCGCAGCCTCAGAAACATTGTTGTTGGACTGACGCAATGCATTCTCGATGAGGACTTTTTCGGCAGATTCCAGAGTCACGCCAGGCTCTGGTGCCACCATGGGAGGTGAGGCTTGCAAGCTGCCTGGCAAAGCCAAGTCATGAGACATGATCTGGCTTTCGCGGCTGAGCAGTACCGCACGACTCACCTGGTGCTTGAGTTCGCGCACATTACCGGGCCATTGATAATCGCGGATCATATGACTGGCTTCGATGGAAAAAGGTCTAGGCTGCAAGCCGTAGCGACGCTCTGTCTGGGTTGCGAAGTGCTTGGCCAGCAACAAGATATCGTCGCCGCGCTCCCGCAATGGCGGCATCTGCATGGTCAACACATTCAGGCGATAAAATAGATCAGAGCGAAAGCGCCCTTCTAGTACCATTTGATGCAGGTCGCGATTGGTAGCTGCCACAAAACGCGCCTGGACGGGATGCTCTTTGGTAGAGCCCAAGCGTCGTACCCTGCGCCTTTCCAGTACATTCAGCAGCTTAGCTTGCAAGGGCAAAGGCAATTCGCCAATTTCATCCAGAAACAAGGTGCCATCCTCGGCAGCCTCGATCAGGCCGTAACGTGAAGCCTGCGCACTGGTAAACGCGCCTTTTTCATGGCCAAACAACTCACTCTCGATCAACTCTGCTGGCAAGGAGGCACAATCCACATGGACAAAAGGTCTATCACTATTAGCGCAAGAGAGGTGCAGCAAACGTGCCGCCACGTCCTTACCCGTTCCTGTTTCCCCTTGAATCAGCACGGTAGGAGGAATGGCATCAGAGAACGAGACTAATTGCGCAAAACGCTCAATCTGTGCCCGCACACTACTCACCGCAGGACTATCGCCAAGCAGCTCGACCCCCTCGCTAGCATGCATATTGCGCTGCCGGGAGTAATCAAGATGATGTTTCAGTTGCGTGGCGGTTTGCGCTTTTTCAACCGCCAGCAATAATTCTTCTAAATCGACTGGTTTTTTAAGGTAATCCGTAGCGCCCAATTTCATGGCATAGACGGCATCTGTCACCTCACCATAAGCGGTCATGGAAATGACGGCTATACCTTTGCTAACTAGCTCAGGCAATAAATCCAGACCATTGCCATCAGGTAGGCGCATATCCAGCAATACCAGATCTGGCACCATCTGACGCACAAGTTCACGGCCATCCTCAAGCGTTGCAGCATGCTCACAGTCATACCCGGCCTGCTGCAAGCGCTTGGCGACGGCGCGTGCAAAAATCACTTCATCCTCAACCAGCAGGACACGCACCTTGGGGCTTACCCGCCCTGGCTTAAACCTCTGCTCTTGTCCTGGTGCTTGCGCCTGCATCGTGAGGTAATTCCTTAATACAACCTGTTTAACTTAGTTGGAAGAGGCTACGTTCTTCGGGCCACCAAACTCCCAGCGCACGCCAATCCAGCCTGCACGTGGAGCACCTGGAGCACGCAGGCTGGTACGATGGTCGTCACCGCCATCGAATGTACCATTTGCTTGGAAATATGACTCGCCAAGCATGCCACCGCTACTGTATTCACGATCAAAGATGTTGATGGCTTTGGCAAATAATTGCCAGCCATTACCAAAGTTGTAGCGTGTATCCAAGTTAACAACCGTATAACCACCGAGCTTGGCACCTTCACCTTGATCCTTATTATTCTCATTACCGTGAGAATACTGATCAGAGAACATCAGAATGTTGGTACCTACGCTCCACTTCGGTGTAATCGCATATTCACCACGGAACTTCAGGCGATGGGCTGGGATACCTGCAAGACGGCTACCTTTGCTAACACTGATACTGTCACCGTCAGATGAAGTATTGACCTCATTGGCCAAGCTCAAATCACTTTCATATGTTGCCTTGATATAGCTATAACCCAGCATCCAGTTGAAATCCCCCTGATTGCCCATTAAGTTGGTATCAAGACCCATACGACGTGTTTTGCCAACATTGTCAAAATATCCCATGCCATTGGTAGCATTAGCATAAATGAACTGAATATCGTCATAGTTCTGTGCCCGGTAGACACTCGCTGTCCAACGCAATGCTTCAGTCAGATTGCCACGCACACCTGCTTCATAGGTCTTGGCGACCACTTGCTTAAGCGGTGGGTCACCAGCCATCGCATTTGGCAACTTACACGGTACATCAGGATTAGCACAGCCTAGCTCAATCGCAGTCGGTGCTCGGCTACCTTCATTATAGGCACCATAGAATGTCCAATCCTTGGTTGGCGTAAAGTTCAAGCCGATCGCAGGGTTGATACGGTTGAAGCTGTGATCACCAGATAAGGATTCATCACCACTAGGCGTAATGTGATCGGTGTTCTCCACCCGCGTGTGGTTATATCGAGCAGACAGTGTCAAGTGCCATAGATCTGTCAACGACAGAGTGTCAGTTGCAAATACGCTATAGGTTTTAGTACGACCAGTCAGTTGCACCTGCTCATCTTCTTCATTAAACACACCAATGCCATCAACACCACGGCTGGCATTTACAACACCATATTCTGTATATTGACTAAAGCGTGTCTTGCTTTGGTCATAGCCTAGACCAACGATAAATTGATTTTTACGTGCAAACCAATCCTGATTGAAGCTTAGCTGAGTATTGAATCCATAAGAGTCTTTACGAGATTTACTGCGATTCAAAGCACCATTACATGAGTCTTCAATATCCCAGTTAATATCTGTCCCGCAAATACCGACATCATCAATCGCATCTTCATCAACATCATCATTGCCATCGCCATTTAGCGTACGAGTTCTGGATTGACGATAGTAAACATTACCGCTCAGCATCACGTCATTATTAAACCAATGCGAGCCAGTCAAGTTCAGGAATGAAAGTGTATTACGTGTCTGATCCGGGCGAGTCAGAATAGTCTTGCGGCCCAGTGTACGTAACATCTCGGATGGTGTCAGACCGTTACCGATCATATCGTTGTCAGCGCCAGTGTAGCTCAGGTCCAGCTTGGTGGTTTCGTTCTGCCAACCCACCTTGGCAAACAATTGGCGCACATCGGTTGGAGAATAATCACGCCAGCCATCTTCCCGGAAGGAATTCGCGGTGATGAAGAAATCAACCGAACCATCTTCAGATACACCACCGTATTCCACTGAACCAGTCTTGCGGCCCCAGGAACCAACACTGGCTTCAACCGCTGCACCTTGGTTGTCGCGGCCACTCTTGGTCTGGATCGACAAAGCACCGCCCAGGGTATTGAGGCCAAACAACGGGTTGGAGCCTGGAATCAATGAGGTGCTGGCAATCGCATTCACGGGAATCAAGTCCCAGCTTACGACATCGCCGAAAGGCTCATTGACACGTACGCCATCCACATAGACTGACAAGCCCTGTGGCGTACCCAGCAATGGAGAAGCGGAGTAGCCGCGAAAGCTGACATCCGGCTGGAATGGGTTATTTTGGGTATCGTTGACATTGACACCAGCAATGTTGTTTTGCAGATAATCTGCAATCGTGACACTACGCTGTTTTTTCAACTGGGGACCAGTAATCAGCTGGATACCAGCAGGCACCTGCTCCAATGGCAAACCAAGTGATGGCAGTGGTGTGGTGCCCACGACATTGATCTTGTCAGTCGTGATGGCATCCGCAGCGTGTGCCTGGAAACTGATACAGGCATTGGCTACCAGCACGGCAACCGTGCTCAGCCTCAGGCTCTCTCTCTTTAACATACAATCCTTCCATAGTAGTGATGATGGGCTAGTTTGTTTTTTTTGGTCCAGCACCTCCAACTATCAAGTTTCATGCCTGATTTCAGCTGGATGGTAAGTGATTGTATTAATGGAACTCTATGCAGCATGGCGTAAGCATCGCATGTAAATTGGTTATATACAACCAATTTACATGGCTATATGCAACCATATTGGCTGTATATAGCCAATATGGTTAGATGCTTTGCAATACAGCCCGAGGAGATAGGTTAAGGAAGCGGCGCATACCAAACCACGCAGCAGCAGGCACCAACAGCGCTGCCAGCATGATGACAAACATCGCCCCCTGCATGTTGAAATGATAGGGAATATTGAATACCTGGCTACTCAAGTAATACGCCATGATCGCGGCAGCCAATGTCGCCACCACTGCCGCCAATGCACCTATCACGGCGAACTCCGTCCATAGTGATTGCACCACTTGCCGCCGGGAAGCGCCAAGCACACGTAACAAGGTCGCCTCCTTGACACGTTCTTCGCGAGTTGCCACCAAGGCGGCATACAGTACTGCCAAGCCGGTCAATAAGCTAAAGGTAAACACATATTCCAATGCATGACTCATCTTGTTCATGATCTCGCGCACCTGATCAAGCAATGCCGCTACATCAATAATAGTCAAGTTGGGAAACTCCCTGACCAATTGATTGAGCAGTTGCTCATGCCCAGCAGCCAAATGAAAACTGGTGATATGGCTGGCGGGATAGCCATCCAGCACACCGGGAGGTGTGACTGCGAAAAAATTCGCCCGCATGGTATCCCACTCCACTTTACGTATGCTGCTGATTTCCAGTGCCAGCTTTGTGCCAGCCACATCATAAGTCAGCACATCACCCAATTTGAGGTGCAAGTCTTTGGCGATCCCCTCCTCAAGCGAAAGCAAGGGTTTGCCATGCTCCGCAGGCAACCACCAACGCCCTTCTAGCAATTGGTTGTCCTGTTGCATCTCGGCCGCCCATGAGAGGTTGAACTCACGCTCTGCCAGTCTGCGCGCCCTGTCATCCTGATACCCATCAAGATTAAGTGCCTTGCCATTGATATCCAGCAAGCGTGCGCGCACCATAGGAAATATCTCGACATGCTGCAAGTCATTTCGCTCAAAGAATTGCTTGATCGGGTTGATCTGGTCTGGCTGTATATTGATGATGAAGCGGTTTGGCGCATCTTCTGGCAATGTTTGCTGCCAGCTCGACAACAAATCCCCGCGCACAATCGTCAGCAATATCAGTGCAGTGAGCCCCAAACTAAAGCCCATCACTTGAGCGATCACCAAGCCAGGCCTGCGTTTCAAGGCTGCCAACCCCAACAACCAAGCGCCTGTGACATTGGGTGGCAAGCGCATTAACAAGCGCAGACCCAACCAAGCGACCAACGCAATGACCAACAACAATCCCAGCAGGGCCAGCAACACAATCACAGCTAGCTTTACATGCCCGGCCTGCCAGAAAATCAAGGCCGCAAGCACCAATAGTGCGGGGACAAAATGCAGCCAACGTGCCTGATATTGCTCACCGAGATCGCGACGCAGAATGCGTAGTGCAGGCACATCACGGAGCCGGAGCAAGTGTGGCCACACCACAGCCAGCATGGTGGCAAACCCTGCTGCCAGACCTGCAAACGCAGGCACAATGCCGGGAGCAGGCAAAGTCTCGAGCAACAAGCGGCTAGCCAGCACAGCCAATCCTGCTTGGGCCGCAAAACCAAGTAATACGCCTACCCCACTGCCCAACGCAGCGATCATCAAGGTCTGGCTGATGAGGATACCGAGGATAAAGCGACGCGAAGCGCCAAAACAGCGCATCAGGGCATAACCATCCAGGCTTTTTTGTACATACGGCTGGCTAGCGAGAAACATAGCCACCATCGCCAAGATCACGCTCACCATGGCAGACAAGCCAAGGAATTGCTGGGCCTTTTCCATGGCATTGCGCATTTCAGGCCGTGCATCGGTCACTTTCTGCGCTTGCTCGCCACGTGCGAGCTGAGGCTTGAGCCAGCTGGCGTAATCATCAATCGCCTCAGCATCTCCAGCGAGCAGCAATTGGTATTTAACCCGGCTACCGAACTGAATCAAGCCAGTTGAGGCTACATCTGCCATATTCATCATCAATCGCGGCGCAATGCTGAACATATCGCCGCCACGGGAAGGCTCGCGTTGCAGGATGGCAGACACCAGCAACTGTCGCTCACCAACCTCAAGTTGATCACCTATATTCACACCCAAACGACTTGCAAGGCGAGGCTCTATCCAGATCGTACCCGGCGCTGGAATATCTCGGGCGGCACGCCCGCCTGTCAGCATCAAGGCTGGCTCGACCTTGTGCTGCAATATCGTTAATTCACCACGCAAGGGGAAATCAGCCTCCACGGCTTTGATTTCCACCAACTGGCTATCGTCGCCATAGAGCACCATACTCGGAAACTCCGCCGCACGCGTCAATTGCAAGCCACGTTGATTGGCTTCAAGCGCATAGCGCTCTGGCATAACATGATCTGCGGCCACCATGAGGTCACCGCCCAGCAACATCCCACCTTGCCTGACCAAGGCTGATTCGATACGGTTGGTAAAAAACCCCACCGAGCTTGTAGCGGCAACAGCAAGCACCAAGGCAAGCACCAGCACCCTTACCTCACCAGCAGCCCACTGGCTACGCAACTTTCGCCAGGCGATCAAGAAGGCTGTCATGCAGCCTCCTCTTCATGCAATTGTCCATCATGCAGACGTAAGCGACGCTGGCAACGCATTGCCAGCTTCATATCGTGGGTAACGAGAATTAAGGTCGTGCCAGATTCAGCATTGAGGCTAAACAGCAACTCCACAATACGTTCACCGGTATGTTCATCAAGGTTACCCGTGGGCTCGTCGGCAAACAGGATGGCGGGCTGTGGAGCAAAGGCACGTGCAATCGCTACCCGCTGCTGCTCACCACCGGACAATTGGCGGGGATAATGCGAGAGACGTTGCCCCAGCCCTACACGTTCGAGGGCGGCACTGGATTTTTCCCGAGCATCCTTGCGGCCAGCAAGTTGCAAGGGAAGCATGACGTTTTCTAGCGCAGTGAGAGATGGCAGTAACTGGAAGGATTGAAAAACGAAGCCCATGCTCCTGCCACGTACAGCAGCACGACCATCTTCATCCAGATCGCTGATCTCAGTACCATTGATCAGCACTTTTCCATGACTTGGGCTGTCCAACCCGGCAAGCAGGCTCAGCAAGGTTGACTTCCCTGACCCCGAACTACCAATAATAGCAACCTTCTCACCGGCTTTTACCTGGAGCGAAAGCGCCTGCAAAATATCAAGCTTACCAGCCCCGTTTTCTATATATTTATCGAGATTAACCGCCTCAACTGCCAAAGGTGTTTGCATCAATGATGTTCCGTTTCATATTGTTATTCAGTCTGGCTCTTACATGCTGCGGCAATGCTGCATATGCCGCGACTATCCTAGTATATGGCGATAGTCTGTCTGCGGCTTACGGCATACCTCGCGAACACGGCTGGGTAAGCCTGCTGGAAAACCGTCTCAAGCAGCAGTATCCCAGCTATCAGGTGATCAATGCCAGCATCAGCGGGGAAACCACCAGCGGCGGCAATAGCCGGATCAAAGCCGCGCTCCAGCAGCACAAACCCGACATTGTCATTCTGGAACTGGGTGCCAATGATGGCCTGCGTGGACTGCCTATCGCTGGCATGCGCAATAACCTCACCAGCATGATCAAAGCCAGCCTGGAAGCAAAAGCGCAGGTCTTGCTGGTCGGGATGATGATTCCACCCAACTATGGCCCTAAATATACGCGAGAGTTCACCAGCAGTTACGCCACTCTGGCAAAAGAATACAAATTGCCACTAGTTGATTTTCTGCTGGACGGTGTTGCTGGCAAGGCTGAGTTGACACAAGCTGATGGATTGCACCCTAATGCTAATGCCCAGGAACGCATACTGGACAATGTTTGGAAGCAACTCAAGCCTCTGCTCAAGACAGTGAAATAGCGGCGCTATTAGCCCGATCTACGTTGGCCTGTACAATCAAGGCATGATGGCACTTGGTTGCAGAGGCTGCCAATCCAGCAGCACCCCCTGCTCGCCGGGCTGCGCTTGCCAGCCTGCGGCTACACCAAAGCCAGGCACCAGTACCAACTCATCGTCCAGATAGATCAAGGGCATGCGCTCCCTCAGCCAGGGAGCAATATTGAACTCTTGGGAAAGCTGTTTGAGGGTGCGCGTTGGTCGCCGAGCATCTGGCTTGAAACGCTCGCCTCCGCTACGGTAGCGTATGGTCAAGCTGCGTCCTTGCAGCCTGGAGATTGCCAGCCCGGCCGTTACATCGTATCGAAGCAGCAATTCGCCATTAGCAGGTAGCCTTAAGCTTTGCTCACCTTGCCATTGCAAAGTGGCCAATCCTGTTAATGGTGGCTCCATACTCAAGTAAGCCAACCCCTGGTAACGCCGCAGATAAGTGTATTCATGCACTTGGACCTTCAGCAGCGCCTTATCTCCTGCATGACATAACTGATGCAGCATTTCCTGCAAGCGTGGCAAACCGGGCATTGGCAAGCCATAAGAGGCCAGCCACCAACGCAACAGATTGCGTGCTCGCTGATCAGACAAAGTTCTCAAGCTAGCCACTCGGATATTGCCATCAACAATCACGGCATCAGCATCAATGACTGCCAGTTCATCAAGCAAGGCCATGGCCTCAGCTATATGTGCTGCTGAGCGGGCCAAAGTGCTCTTTACTGCGGGATAACGCTGTTCCAGCAAGGGGATGATCTCATGACGGCAAAAATTCCTGTCATAGCGCGTATCAAGGTTGCTTTCGTCCTCTATCCATTGCAGGCCTGCCAGCTTGGCATAAGTCTCAATCTCGCTACGGGACACATCCATCAAAGGACGCAACAAACGACGTGAAGCATCGTGCATCGCCATCCCAGCTAAACCTTTGGCACCAGCACCTCGCAGCAATTGCAGCAGCAGGGTTTCTGCCTGATCATCCTGGTGATGCGCCAGCAAGACATAATCAGCAGGATACGCCAACAAGGCGGCATACCGTGCACGCCTTGCGCTTGCCTCTATCCCCAAGCCTGACTGCTTTTCAACATCCACACGGGCACAATGAAATGGCACATCCAGCTTTTCGCACTCTGTTGCACAAAATACTGACCAATCATCGGCATTCGGACTTAGGCCGTGATGGACATGCATAGCCTCCAGCACAATATTGTGGCTAGGTCTGGCTTCTGCGAGTAGTTGCAAGAGAACACGAGAATCCAGGCCACCACTGAACGCAAGCAGCAAGCGCTGTCCAGGCTGGGTGTGAAGTGAGAGGAAACGATAGACGCGGCGCACCAACTCGGGCAAGCCGGTGGGCATTACTACAGGCTCACGTGAATGGAGGGGCTGCCCTCCATTCACGGATAATGATTTATTTGACAGGGACTTCCTTAAACTTGCCGTAGCTCATGAGGCGCTCATGACGCGCCTCCAGCAAGTGATCAACCGACTTGACCTGCAAATGGGCAAGTTCGTCAGCCAAAGCACGACGCAAATTCTGCATCATGTCCTCTGGCGCACGGTGTGCACCACCCATAGGTTCAGGCACGATGCGATCTACCAGGCCCAGGGTCTTGAGACGCGTCGCCGTGATGCCCAAGGTTTCTGCCGCTTCAGAGGCCTTGTCTGCGCTCTTCCAAAGAATAGAAGCGCATCCTTCTGGCGAAATCACGGAATAAGTGGAATATTGCAGCATCATGAGATGATCAACCACACCCAGCGCCAATGCACCACCAGAGCCACCCTCGCCAATAATGACACCGATAATCGGCACTGTCAGCTCAGCCATCACATAGAGATTACGGGCAATCGCCTCGGATTGACCTCGCTCCTCCGCACCAATGCCTGGATAAGCACCCGGGGTATCAATAAGCGTAATGATGGGCAACCTGAATTTCTCAGCCAGGCGATAAAGACGCAAAGCCTTGCGGTAACCTTCTGGGCGCGGCATACCAAAATTGCGGTATTGACGCTCCTTCACGTCACGGCCTTTCTGGTGGCCGATCACCATGACCGGATGGCCCTCGAAGCGGGCAAGACCGCCAACAATGGCAGGATCATCGGAAAAAGCACGATCCCCGTGCAACTCTTCAAAATCAGTGAAGATGCCACGGATGTAGTCCAGAGTGTAAGGCCGCTGTGGGTGGCGTGCCACCTGGGAAATCTGCCAGGCAGTCAGCTTGGCGTAGATATCCTTGGTCAGTGTTTTGTTCTTCTGCTGCAAGCGCTCAATCTCTTCGGAGATATCCAGTGCGGAGTCATCCTGCACGTAGCGCAGCTCTTCAATTTTGGCTTCCAACTCGGCAATCGGTTGCTCGAAATCGAGGAAGCTGGTTTTTACGTTGTTGGTTTTGGCGTTCATAGGGCGTCAATTATAAAGTATTTTCACGTTTTCATCGCTGAGCCATCCTTTCAGCCCATGCAATAATTCATCCTGCAATTCCACACGCCAGGCATCGCCCAGCATCAGCTCCACCTGCGCCTGCTGGTTATGGTAGGCAATTTTCACGGCACAACCCCGCTTGGCTTCCGGTGTGCTCGCTGAGCAATAAGGTGCCAGCAAGCCTCGTAGTTTATCTGCATCGGATTGGCCATTGCAGCTCAACTTGAGCAAATTGGCATACATATTGCGGGCACCGGCAATATCGGTAACACGACGCGCATTCACACGCACGCCTCCCGAAAAGTCGTCATGGCTAACCCGGCCTTCCACAATAAGAAGCTGATCTTCCTTGATCAAGGAGACACTCTCTTGCAGCACCTCGCCACTCACCACGATATCCACGCGCCCTGCCATATCATCCAGGGTCACAATCGCCATCTTGCCACGGCCAGTCATGCGCACACGCACACCCATGACGACACCAGCCAGCAACTGTGCCTGATCGCTAGGCTTGAGGTTAGAAAGATTCTGGCGTACAAAGGTCGCAACTTCCTTCTGGTAATCCGCATAAGGGTGCCCGCTGAAATAGAAGCCCAGTGCGATCTTCTCTTCCTGCAAGCGCTGCTTTTCTGGCCAGGGTGGTGTTTCCGGCAACACATGTGCAGCGCTATCGATGATGGAGCCAAACAGGCTATCCTGCCCACTCGCGGCCCCACTCTGCTCCGCAGCGCTGATGGCCAGGCTAACGCCAGCAAGCAAGGCTGCTCGGTTAGGCTCCAGCTTGTCAAATGCGCCAGCCCTGATTAACGATTCGATCACGCGACGATTGACCTTGCGCAAGTCCAGGCGACTACAGAAATCGAAGAGATCCTTGAAGTCCCCACCTTCTTTGCGAGCGGCGAGTATCAGCTCGATCGCGGCCCAACCGGTGCCTTTAATCGCACCCAGGCCATAGATAATCTGCTTGGCGTTGATGGGCTTAAAGCGGTATTCACTGGCATTAATGTCCGGCGGCAGCACCTCAAGTCCATTGAAAACGCAATCATCGAAGAACAAATGGACATTGTCGGTATTGTTCATATCCGCCGACATAGTGGCGGCGAGGAAGGCTGCAGGATAATGTGCCTTGAGGAAGGCAGTATGGTAAGCCACCAGCGCATAAGCAGCAGCATGTGACTTGTTGAAGCCGTAGCTCGCGAACTTTTCCATCAGGTCAAACAGCTCACCCGCCTGCTTCTCCGGGGTACCGTTCTTGACTGCGCCCTCCACGAAAATGCTGCGCTGTTGCGCCATTTCCTCGGGCTTTTTCTTACCCATCGCGCGGCGCAGCAAGTCCGCGCCACCTAGGCTATAGCCTGCTACCACCTGGGCGATCTGCATCACCTGCTCCTGGTAGACCATGATGCCATAGGTCTCTTTCAGGATAGACTCGGTCGCTGGATGGGGATATTCCACGCGTTGCAGGCCATGCTTGCGACGACAGAAATCCGGGATCAGGTCCATCGGGCCTGGGCGATACAACGCCACCAGCGCAATAATGTCTTCAAAGACATCCGGCTTGGCCTGCTTCAGCATGTCCTTCATGCCGCGCGACTCTAGCTGGAACACGGCCGTGGTATTGGCCGCCTTGAGCAGTTGGTAACTTGCCTTGTCATCAATCGGCAAGGTTTCAAAACTCAGCGGTTCCTGACCCTTTTCTGCGCGTTGCAGGTTGGCACTTTCCAGCGCCATGTCGAGAATGGTCAGCGTGCGCAAGCCCAGGAAGTCGAACTTGACCAGTCCCACGGCCTCAACGTCATCTTTATCGTACTGGCTAACCACGCTCTCGCCGCCAGCCTGGCAATACACTGGTGAAAAATCGGAAATCTTGCCTGGAGAGATCAATACCCCACCTGCATGCATACCGATATTGCGGGTCAGGCCTTCCAGCCTCAATGCAAGCTCTAGCAGCTCACCAACTTCTTCTTCCTGTTCGCGGCGCTCCTTGAGCTGCGGCTCTTTTTCCAAGGCATCGCTGAGGCTGATACCCAGCTCGTTAGGGATAAGCTTTGCCACGCTATCGACGAAATTGAATGGTAGGTCCAGCACCCGGCCCACATCACGGATCACGGCCTTGGCGGCCATGGTACCGAAGGTGGCAATTTGTGACACCGAATCCAAGCCATACTTATGCTTCACATAATCAATGACGCGGTCACGGCCTTCCTGGCAGAAGTCAATATCGAAGTCGGGCATCGAAACCCGCTCTGGGTTAAGAAAGCGCTCGAACAGCAGTGCATACTGCATGGGGTCGAGGTCGGTAATCCCCAAACTGTAAGCGACCAGCGAGCCAGCGCCTGAACCCCGGCCCGGCCCCACTGGCACGCCATTGTTCTTGGCCCAGTTGATGAAGTCCGCCACGATGAGGAAGTAACCTGGGAACCCCATCTGGATGATAATATTAGTCTCGAACGCCAGGCGTGCTTCATATTCCGCACGCTGGGCCTCGCGCTTGTTCTCGTCGGGGTATAACACCTTGAGACGCTCTTCCAAACCCAATTTGGCCTGGGCCACCAGGTATTCATCCAGGCTCTCGCCATTCGGTGTGGGGAATTGCGGCAGGTAGTTCTTGCCCAAGGTCAGGGTGAGATTGCAGCGCTTGGCAATTTCCACGCTGTTCGCCAGCGCCTCGGGAATATCGGCGAACAGTTCCGCCATCTGTGCCTGGGTCTTGAAATATTGCTCGGCAGTAAATACCTTGGGACGACGGTTATCAGCTAGCACATAACCTTCTGCAATACAGACACGGGCCTCATGCGCCTTGAAGTCATCAGGCGTCATGAACTGCACTGGATGCGTCGCAACAACAGGAAGCTCCAAGTCGCTAGCCAAGGCCAATGCACTGGCAATATAGGCTTCCTGCTGCGCATGCCCGGCACGCTGCAACTCAATATAAAAGCGCTGCGGGAACAAAGCTGACCATTGCTCTGCCAACACTTTTGCCTGGGCTAGATTGCCTTGCAACAATGCTTGGCCAATATCGCCACTCATGGCGCCTGAAAGCAAGATCAAGCCTTCCGCATTTTCACGCAGCCATTCGCGCTTAACTTCCGCACGTCCACGATACTGGTTTTGCAAAAAGGCGCGGCTCAATAGTTCGCACAGGCGCAAGTAGCCAGCATGGGTATGGCATAGCAGAAGCAGGCGGTATGGCTGGTCACGCTTGGATTCATTCTCCAGCCAGATATCGGCACCAATGAGTGGCTTGATACCCTTGCCGCGGGATGATTTATAGAACTTGACCGCACCAAACAGATTGTTCAGGTCAGTCAATGCCAAGGCAGGCATTTGGTCTGCCACCGCCTGCTTGACGTAATCGCCAATGCGCACGGTGCCATCGACCACGGAATACTCGCTATGGCAGCGCAGATGGATGAATGAGGGATTCGACATACTGCGCCAATTTTACCTGATTCGGGCTGTCTTGATGTCAGGAGATTGCATCAACGGCCAGAAATCGGAGTGGTCAATAGACCAGTTTCAACCTAGCAACTGGCGCAACGTCACCGCCAGATCGTCCTCCTGTACCGGCTTGCCAAAGAAGGCATTCACCCCCAGACTTTTGGCCAGTGCCTGGTGCTTTTCTGCCGTGCGCGAACTGACAATGATTAATGGTATATCGCGTGTCCGCTCATCGTCCCGCACATTGCGCGCTAGCTCAAAGCCATCCATGCGTGGCATCTCGATATCTGTCAGGATCACGGTGGGCAGGGTTTGCTGCATCGCCTGGATCGCTTCCATACCATCCTTGGCGGTAACAACCTCATAGCCTTCACGCTCAAGGAAGCGCCCCAAAACCTTGCGCATGGTCAAGGAATCATCCACCAACAATGCCAGTGGCTTGCCAGGTGGTAGGGGCTTATCAACCGTGATAGCAAGATTAAGGCTACCTGCCGACAAGGCTTCGCGATTGGCAAGCTGCAAGGGGTTGATGATGAAGACAATGCCACCATCACCGAGCACCGTGGCTCCCATCAAGCCTGGCACACGTGCCAGTTGCGGGCCAATGTGCTTCATCACCACTTCCTGGTTGCCTAGGATGTCGTCCACATGCAGAGCAATGCGATATTGACCACTACGCAATAACATCACCGGGGTATAACGCTGGTTTTCTGCAGCAGCTTGCATATCGCCACACAGCCTACCCAGGAAAGAAATCGGGTAGTCATGGCCAGACCAGCTTAACCTGCCATCGGCATAGGCGGCGCTTAAGACATCGGGTTTAAGTTTGACTACCTGCTCTACCAAGGCGGCAGGTAGGGCAAATTGGCGACTGCCATACCTGACCAGCACCGCCTGCGCGACTGAAAGCGTCACAGGCAAATAAATGCTGAAAAGGGTACCGGTACCTTGGGTGCTATTGACATCAATACGCCCACCAAGTGAGGTAATATCGCTACGCACCACATCCAGCCCTACTCCACGGCCTGAAATTTGTGACACAGTGCGGGCGGTAGTAAAGCCAGGCTCAAAAATCAATGCCAACAAGGCCTGATCGCTAACCTCTTGCTCCGCATGTAAGAGATGCTGCGCCAGCGCCCGTTCACGTACCTGCCCCAAGTCTACCCCTGCGCCATCATCGCTCACCGTGAGCAAGATTTCATCATGCTCCTGGCGTACCTTGAGTGTAATCTTGCCTAGCGGCGACTTGCCTTGCTTGCGCCGCGCCTCGGGCGCTTCTATGCCATGCGCTACCGCATTGCGAAGGATATGCTCAATGGCGGCCCCCATGCGGTCAAGCACGCTACGGTCAATCTCAGTATCAGCCCCCAGCAACGCCAACTCAACCTGCTTATCAAGTTCGCGGGCAGTTTGGCGTACGATGCGATGCAAACGTTCCGTCATCACCGAAAATGGCACACGGCGTATGTTCATCAGCCCATATTGTAGGTCTCGGCTCATGCGTGCCTGCTGCTGCAAGGCAGCATCGCTCTCATCCAAGTTGCGCAGCAGGCCCTGCTGAATGGTGGAAACGTCATTGACGCTTTCCGCCATCATGCGGGTCAGTTCCTGCAAACGGGTAAAACGGTCAAACTCGAGCGGATCGAATGTCTCATTCGACTCTTGCAACAAGGTCATACGTGATTGCAACTGGCTTTCCGCCTCAATCTCCAGCTCACGCAGGTAGCCACGCAAACGCTGCACACTTTCTGTCAAATCCTGCGAAGATTGCTTGAATGCCTGCATTTCACGCTCCAGGCGTGACCGCGCGATACTGACTTCCCCAGCCTCGTTAATCAGTCCATCCAGCATTTCGGCACGCAACCGCAAGTATTGCGTACGGCGATCCAGCCCGGTACGTTGCGCAAGCGACTGCCTGCCTGTCACCAGCGTAGTTTGCCCACCCAAAGCTTCTTCCAGCAAGCCTCCCACATGGTCCAGGCCCTCGAACATCTCGGCAAAGTCGTCAGGCTGCGGTGATTGCCTCAAAGCTCGCATCACCATGTCTTCCATACCATGCACGGCATCGCCCAATGCACCCTGGCCTGCCATGCGGGCGCTACCCTTAAGCGTATGCAGTGCGCGCTGCAACATATCAGGATGCTCAGCTTCATGCGGATAAGCCTGCCAGGCACGCAACTCACTCCCTATCATTGGCATGAGGTCGCTGGCCTCTTCAACAAACAAGGCAAAAAGCTCTTGGTCTACCGCCTGCTGCGCAGTGGGAACAACATCCTCCAGTGTCTCAACCTCAGCTTGCTCTGGTAAAGAGGCTGTAGGCGCCGTATCCGCGACTGCCGCACCTAGATCAGGCTCTTGTACCTGATCTATCAAGCTGTTGACCTTAGCCTCAGCTTCCAGGAGGCTGACCATCACATCTTCAGCCTTGGCAATACGTGGCGCCAATGGCACCACATTACTGCCAGTGCTGGCATCAATCGAAGGAATCACTGCATCTGCCGCGGCTTTCTTCAGGGCGCGCAGCAAGGCAGTCGCCGCACGCGACTGCTTACGCTCACGCGCCTTATCCAACATTTTTTCCAGCGCACTCACCGTATTCTCTAGCAAAGTAACGGTTTGCTCAGTCCAATTCCCCTGATGCACATCCAGCCAATGCTCCAGCGCACGAGAAAGATCGGATAATGCCTTGAAACCCGTCGCACCAGCATTACTAGCCAGAGTATGCGCTGCCCGACAGGTATCTTGATCTGGAGCCTCCACTGGCTCGCTACGATGCAATACCACTTGCAACCAATCCTGTAGTTGCTCCAAGTGCTGCCCAGCCTCCTGCAGGAACACTTCAAACAAGGCGCGACTGATTTTGCGTGTGCCACCGATCAGAACTTCCTCGGCTTGTTCACTGACCTGATCCCCAGACAAACTGGATGCCAACTCATCTGCACGCGCCTGCCACAGCGTATCCTCCACAAGTTGGTGTGAATTCTTGCGCAAGGCTTCCACCCAGCCCGCGAATGCAGCGGTTGCATCCTCGGCAAATGCCATCATGGCGCTGCTCGGCATGAATCTGCTTTCAATCACGCGATTAAGTAAAGTCTCGACAATCGCCGCCACATTGCCAAGATCAAGTAGGCCAACCGTACGGCCACTGCCTTTGAGGGTATGAAATCCACGCCGCACCTCGACCAAGGCATGGTGGTTCGTCGCATTGATGCGCAAGGCCTGCAAGTGTTGCGCCACACTTGCTAATACTTCCTCTGCCTCTGTCAGGTAAATATCCAGCAGCTCATCATCGGGCAAGCTGGGAGCAAATGTCTGGGGAGCAGGCGTAACTATCGTGTCAGCAGGCCGGGTATCCACATCTTCACCATGCACAGCCTTCAAGCGCACCAAAGCATCCTCAAGTGCCAAGGTACCACTCACTCTATGCGGATACTGCTCGACATACATGCCAACCAAGCTCAGGCCATCTGCCAGTGCCTCGAACACGTCCTGTCGAGTTTCCACTTGGCTGCTTTGCAGCCCTAACACCACTTGCTGCGCCTCTTGCGCCAGCGCTTTCAATTCTGGCATTTCCAAAATATCCAGCGCACTAACTACTTGATTCAATGGCATGACCGCCTGCGCTAATGAATCAAGCTCTTCTGGCTGACGGAAATAGGCATCCAAGGCTTGTTCTATTGCTTGCAGAGAGGCTGCGGTCTCACGGGCCAATGCCTGTTGTGCCGCTTGTTGCACCGCAGGTGCTGGTGCCAGTTCCGGCAACTGCCCTTGTGCCAAGGCTTGCAAGCGTTGTTGCTGCAGGTGCATATCAAGCTCGGCCTGCTCGCTTTGCTGGCCATAATGCTGCAAGGCAGCAGACAACAAGGTCAAGGCAGAAGCAACCTCCACCAGGGCAACCTCTTGTTGAGGATGCGGCCCTTGCTGCAAGACAGACGCCAATTCATGTACCGCGGCAAACAACTTCTTCACCGGCGCATTCGATAGTGCAGGATAGGTATTGAGGATACCGGCAAAACGGGTCATGAACTCATGGAGCACACTTTCGCCCGCATCCGCACGCGCCCACAATTCAATGAGCGCCTCAAGCGCAATGCGACATTGCTTAATGTATTGCTGCTCCTCGACATCAGGAACAAAAGTCGCAGCCTTGGGAATCAAGGCATCGAGTTCAAACAACAACTTGACCTGGGCAATGCGCTCGTTAGCGAGGGTACTGGTGGCAATAAAATACAAAAGATCACGCAACAGAACGCTGGCCGGGCGACTGGTGCCTTCACTGCTGGAGCGCAATTCCTGATCTAGGCGGCGACAGAGTCGCTTGACACCGGCATCATGGCGATGCGACTCCTCCGCCATGGTCTCGATGAATGCCATCGCCACCCACCACAAGGTTTTCTGGACAACCTGAGAGTGCACCTGTTGCACACGGTCCAGCGTAGCCACCATTTCCTGCAAGGCTTGCTCATCCCCCTTCAGCCAGGCGAGCAAGGATTTCTGGAACTGGGCTCGTTGCTCCTTGAGGATTGCCAATATGGCCTGCGGCTCCAATGCTGCGGTAGGGATATCGCGTGGCAGGCGCTGGCTGGTATCAGGAAAAAACAGCTCGGAGTCTTCCAGCGGCTCCCCATGCAAGGCAGCCAATTGCTGCAATGGGCGCGATAACCGCAACGGCTGGTCTGGCTCCCCATGCATCAGATCCTGCAAATATTGCTGCAAATGCAGGATGGCATGCTTGAGCACATCAAGGTATTCAGGCTCAAAAGCGAGTTCAACATTCTCTAGCTTGGAAACAATGCTTTCAATTTCGCTGCAATAGCGCTTGCAGCCCTCCAATCCCACCATGTCAAGCGCGCCATTGACTTGATAGAGATGGGTCTTGGCAAAACGCAAGGGCGACAAATCCCCAGGATTGGTGCTGAGGGCTGCTAACTGTAGCAATACCTGCTCCAAAGCCTGGTCTATTTCACCCTTGACCCAACTAAGCGGGCCGATGTCGAAATCTTCCACCACTCTATCCTAGTTGAGCTTGAAACCCGCCACCGAAGCACGCAACTCCTCAGCAAGGCTAGTAAGCTGGCCAATAGAGTTGGCTGTTTTTCTAGTTCCATCTGAAGTTTGAGATGTAATACTATGAATCTGCTGCATATTTAAACTCACCGTTGCAGCTGCCTTGGTTTGGGCTTCAGTCGCATGCGAGATTTCCTCAATCAAGCGGGCCAGGTTATTGGTTACACTCTCAATCTCCCCCAGTGCCTTCCCGGCCGCATCGGACAAGCGCGCACCTTCCACCACACCCTCCGTGCTTTTCTCCATCGCCGCCACGGCACTGTTGGTATCAGTCTGAATAGTCTTCACAATCGCACCAATCTGCTTGGTCGCCTCGGAAGAGCGCTCGGCAAGACGCTGCACCTCTTCCGCCACCACGGTAAACCCGCGACCCGCCTCACCGGCAGAAGCTGCCTGGATGGCAGCATTCAATGCCAAGATATTCGTCTGCTCGGTAATATCGGAAATCAGGTCCACAATTTCACTAATCTCTTGCGAGCTCTCACCTAGGCGCTTGATACGTTTTGAGGTTTCCTGAATCTGCGTACGAATTTCATTCATGCCAACAATTGTATTCTGTACCGCCCTCGTTCCTTGATTAGTGGCATCCAATGAGCGCCGTGCCACGTCAGAAGCCTCTTCCGCATTACTCGACACCTGCATGATGGACTGGGTCATATGGTTAACAGCTTCGCCCGTTTCCGTAATCTGTTGCGACTGTAACTCCGCGGCGTTCAGGAGCGCACTGGAGGTTTCTTGCGCCTGGGCCGTGGCCTGGTTCACCTGCTCAGTCGCACGGTTGATCTCGGTCACCAGATCACGCAGGCTATCTATCGTGTAGTTAATCGAGTCGGCAATCGCGCCTGTGATGTTTTCAGCCACTTCCGCCTTTACCGTCAGGTCACCATCCGCCAGGTCACCCATTTCATCCAGCAGGTTAAGGATGGCCTCCTGATTATTCAGGTTAGTCTGCTCAATTTCCTCGAAGCGGCCTCGGGCAGTGCCCACCTGCTGATAACCAATACGTACCAGCAACGCCAATGCCAGGAGGCCAGACACCACAGATAGGGCCAACCACCAGCCAGCCTTGCCTTGCTCCAGATAAGCCTGCCAGGCCTGGTGTGTCGCCTGCACCGTCAAATCGCTTGTGGTCGCGAGCTGCCCTAGCCCACCAGATGAAGATACCTGTGCACGCAAATCAGCCCAAGCCTCATCCAACTGTTTAAGCTTTTGACTCACCTCTGCAGTTTCTAGCAAGGCGGATTGCTGCAAGTCATGTAACTGCGTGAGATGAGCGGCAGCCTGCTCCAGGGTAGTAGAGATGCGACCTGTGGCAGTTGCATCGCCTCCAGCGCTTAGCGCAGCATCGCGTGCAACTTGCTGCGCTTCCACCTTCAGGTTGGTGACGAGATCGGTGAATTGATGATTACGCGCAACTTGTAGTTGATTAAGCAGCAGCCCCAACAAAGCCAGCACCAAGGCCAATAGTAAAGCGCCCAACACTCCCCGACTGGTCTTTCCTACCTCAGGAAGCACCTGATCAGCGACCTTCCTCTTACCCAACAGATTCCTGAATATTGCAAAGTTCAGCGCCATACTTGTCTCCCGCTTTCTGTCAGGCAGCGACCTGCAGAAATTCTTTTTTCTCAAGAATGAGGGCTATATCCAGCACCTCCCATTGATAATGCTGCTGATCCTCATAACGCCCGACCACATGGGATGGCACATCCGCCACCATGTTCAGCAGCTTGAACTCATCCAGGCTACGCAGGCCGGCGAGGTTATCGATGAGAAAACCAGCATTGATGCCAAAATCACCATGCACAAGTAACACACGACTTTCAACAGTGATAACGGCAGCCTGCTGGCTTACCCCCAGAAACCTTGCCAGATCAGTGATTGCATAGAGATTGCCACGAATATTCGCCATTCCCAAGAACCAAGGCTGCACCAATGGTGCTGGTTGGATTGTCGGCACGGGCAAGACTTCACTGATGTCGCGTAAATCCAGCAAATATCGCTCACTACCTGCATACACAGCCAACCTGGAGCGGTTTGCTCCTGGCTCAGCCGTCACCTGTTGCAGGCGTTCCAGGATACCTTTCTGATAGGCTTGGAGATTGAGCCTGGATTTAGCCACCTCAGCCTAGCTCCGCAATCTTGGTCAGTAGCTCGTCGGCATCGACAGGCTTAATCACACAGTCCTTGGCGCCCTGTCGCAATGCCCACATGCGGTCAGTTGCTTGCTCCTTGCCAGTGCAGACGATCACGGGAATATGCGCGGTGGCAGGGTTCTTGGATAAAGCTCGCGTCGCCTGAAAGCCATTCAGGCGAGGCATGACCACATCCATCAATACCAAGTCTGGTATGGCAACACTGACCTTATCCAGACAATCCTGACCATCTTCCGCCGTACTCACCTCAAAACCAGCCTTTTGCAATAACTCGCTTAAATACAAGCGATCAGTTGCTGAATCATCTACCACCAGGATTTTCTTGATCGTCATTTACTCTTGTTCCGTTGTTAATGCACCTGGGCTGAGCTTGTAATGGCGCACTGCATCCAACAAGGCATTCTGGGTAAAAGGCTTGGTCAGGTATTGATCAGACCCCGCCATGCGTCCGCGGGCACGGTCAAACAAGCCATCCTTGCTGGAAAGCATAATCACGGGAATGGATTTGAAACGTGCATTGCGTTTGATCAGGGAGCAAGTCTGGTAGCCATCAAGGCGTGGCATCATGATGTCGACAAAAATGACATCTGGCAGGTGGTCCGCGATCTTGGACAAGGCATCGAAGCCATCTTCGGCCAGAAACACAGTACACCCTGATTGCTTCAGGAAAATCTCGGCGCTCCTACGAATGGTGTGACTGTCGTCAATCACCATTACTTTCACACCTGATATATCCGTTTCCCCCACCCTTTATCCCCTGTATTGACAGGCTGCATTGAGCAGCAGGCTTGTTCTTGGCGCTCAAGGCGAGCACCGGATTTTCGTACCATTCTATCTACAGACTTCAACGCCGTGCAATACTGGCAACACAAAAAGCAGGTTGTCAATCTGCAGACAAAAAGGTTAAATAACCTGCTGAAATCAGGCATGATGACTTGATTTGTCATCTGCATAGTCGCATAAAACAACAATAACCAGAAGCGTCGCGCGTCTATGGGCCGCGGCATTTAGGGAACGGAGATCATGCTAGTCAGACAGGAAGCCCTCACGGCGAAGATGAGTATCAAGGATTTACCGTCATCATCGCCACTACCCAATGCCAACCTGGTATTGGTATTTGGCTCAGTCAGGCGATTCGGCGATGCCAAGCTGCCAGCTCAGCTCAAGGAGCGCTACCCCTCTGCCCAGATCGTCGGCTGTACCACCTCAGGTGAAATTGGCCCACACGGTGTCAGCGACGACAGCCTGCAAATTACCGCCATCGCATGGGATAAAACCATGCAACGCGTAACCTACGCTCGTGCCAACAATATGCAAAGCTCTGCCGATACCGCCGTCAACCTTGCAAAACAACTGAAGTCAGAAAGCCTGCGCACTGTGTTGGTATTCTCTGACGGCTTGCACATCAATGGTTCCGAGTTGTTACAAGGCTTTCAGAGCGTGTTGGGCGATATTCCTATCGTTGGCGGCATGGCCGGTGACAATGCCGAATTCTCCAGAACCCTGCAACTCCTCAACGACAGTGTAGAAGAAGGGCTGGTGATTGCTATCGGCCTTTATGGTGATCATTTGATTACCGCCAGCGGTGCACTCGGAGGCTGGAAGCCTTACGGCCCGCCACGCAAGATCACCAAGTCGGAAAAAAACGTCGTCTACGAAATGGATGGCAAACCTGCATTGCCACTTTACCGCATGTATATTGGCGAGCAAAACGCCAAGACTTTACCTGGCTCTGGCCTACGCTTCCCGTTTGCAGTGATTGAAGAAGGCAAGCGTGAGGTAGAAAAAGTCCGTACCCTACTTTCAATCGACGCCGCCAAGAATAGCCTGACCTTTGCTGGCAACGTGGAAGAAGGCGAAACCGTGCGCCTCTGCCAGACCACACATGACCGTCTGGTAGAAGGTGCAGGAGGCGCTGCCAAACTGGTCACTGGCAACTTGAACACCAATCAGCCCGGACTAGCCTTGTGTGTCAGCTGCGTCGGGCGCAAACTGGTGATGGCCGACCAGATCGCCGATGAGATTCATGCGGTACAACAAACGCTGGGTAACCAGACCGTATTGACCGGCTTTTACTCTTATGGGGAATTCTGTCCGCGGCCCAATACCACGGATAATGTGCTGCATAACCAGACCATGACCATAGGCTACTTGAGCGAAGCTGTATGATGGCGAAGCTTGAGTGATCGCGAAACTTTGATGCAAGGTCAGGCATCCAACCCCACTTAACCAGATAGAAAAGGACTATATTAATGGCAACCGTCACCCTCAAAGGCAACCCAGTACAGATCGGCGGCAACCTGCCACAGCCAGGCGCAACCGCTCCCGACTTTCAGCTGGCAGATGCCAAGCGCAATCTAGTTGGCCTGGCTGATTTTGCTGGCAAACGCAAGGTATTGAACATTTTCCCTAGTATCGACACGCCAACCTGCGCCACTTCCGTACGTACCTTCAACAAGCAGGCCAGTGGTATCGCCAATACCGTGGTCTTGTGCATTTCTGCTGACCTACCATTTGCGCAAAGTCGCTTTTGCGGTGCTGAAGGCCTGGATAATGTCGTGACCCTCTCTACCTTCCGTGATACCGCTAAATTCTCCAAGGATTATGGCGTACAGATCGCTGATAGCAGTCTGGCTGGCTTGACCGCACGCGCGGTAGTTGTGCTAGATGAAAACAACAAGGTACTGCATAGCGAGCTAGTTTCCGAGATCGCCAACGAACCAAATTACGACGCTGCCTTGGCAGTACTATAAATATATACTGAAGGTTGTAATTCAATATCCAATTGCAACCTTCATACTTTTTATAAGATGTTTAGTTGCTGAACAAAAACTTGTAGAGAATACGAACATGACAATAAAAACTCTAAAAGAAGAGAATAGCATCCGATTAAAAGCGATCCCAACACCTGATGGTCATTCAACTACCTACACAGTAGAACGAATTGATATTCCCAGCCAGCCTAAAATTTTCTATACCCTTTCCGAGGCGGAACGTTATTTTTCAACCATCAAAAGTCAAGTTGGAGAATTTTCAAAATGAAATCACTACTTCCCGCTATATTTCTTAGTATTGTCCTATTCACAGGATGCTCTAGTACTCCTCCAACCTTAACAGAAATATCTAATGCAGATTATGGAACGTATCCAGAAAATTATGAGGATATTGTAAAAAACACTCTTACATACTCATTAAAAGATCCTGATAGTGCAAAAATTAACTTTCAAAATAGTCCAAAAAAATTCTGGATAGGTTCTAAGTCTTCAAGAAAATTTGGCTATGGCGTTTGTGCTCTAGTGAATGCAAAAAATAGCTATGGTGGCTACACAGGCTCTGAGGCTTGGGCGTTTATCATTAGAAATGGGGTTGTGGTAGATATGAGTGGACCTACAAGTGAAGTTAGAAAGTATCATGCACAACATTTGTGTAATGAAATATTAAAATCTTCGTTGTAAAACTTCTCACTACAACTACAGAATATAATCTTCATTCGTTTTTAAGCAGCTACCTATTACTTCATTTTGTTCAAACTATCCCTAAAATTATTACTAACCCAAATAAATACCTTTAATCCTTAATAATTTCCAATTCAGTAGATAACTCCCCAAGTTTATGCTGCATCTGGTAACCCATCCATAAACTATTGGCAATCTTGCCAGCCATCAACTCGGCCTGCGCCTGCAAGGCACGATTAGGCTGTTCGGCCAGTGTTTGATGAAACAAAGACAGCCAGTGCTCGAACAATTCCGCACTCAAATCCGGCAAGGCGATATGCTTAGGCATAGGGGTCCCCGAGAATCGGCGACTACCCAACAAGATCGCACACCAGAAATCCACCAGCTTGTTCAGGTGGGTATCCCAATCATGGATATGCCCATTGAATATCGGCCCTAGAAGCTCGTCCTGACGGACGGTGGTATAAAAAGCATCGACCAGCGACTTGATTTCATCTTCGGTACAAATTGCATGTTGACTCATTGCTCTCTCCTTCTAGCTTATACGCGGATAAACACCCCAATTGTTTCATTAAATATACAACAATAAGGCAAAAAAACAACCCGGGATAACAACACAGGTTGCCAGACCGGGTTTTGTTTATATCATCATGACAGGTAACTTATGGTGCCAGGCATTTGCTCACCACCTCAAACACATCACTAGAGAGCTTGGGGGTATCCATGATGGTTTGCAGTGCCTGCTGCATATGTACTTGTAACACTGGCGTGTAGCGCTTCCACTCGCGGAAAGGCGTTACTTGGCGTGAAGCAATCTGCGGATTAATGGCATTCAGCTCAATAATGGCATCCCTGAGCAAAGCATAGCCTTGACCACTAGGGTCATGGAATTTCACTGGGTTATTCACGGCAAACGCTGAATACAAAGCTCGCACGCGATTCGGGTTGCGGATATTGAACTCATGATGCTGGCGCAAGCTGGCAAAGTCAGCGAAGATGCTGTCACGATTCGCAATGGCCTGTAGCGAGAACCATTTATCCACCACAAGTTGGTAACCCTTGTAGCGCTCGTAAAAATCAGCAAATACTTCATCACGTTGTGGCTGCTGGCTATCCGCCAGGCTAGATAAGGCTGCTACGCGATCAGTCATGTTGTCAGCCTGATCGTAATGCGCCTTACCACGTGTAGCACACCCCGTGCCGTTAGTGACAGTCAGTAGCTCCAGCAAGGTATTGCGCAAGGCGCGACGCCCCATTGCAGCAGGTGAAATGGAGAATGCCCCTGCACTGTGATGATGTTCATACAGCTTTGCCAGCATATCCTTATGAGCACGCTTGATCGCCTTGAGCAAGCTGCTACGGGCATTATCAATCGCGGCCGGATCCACCACCTCTTGTGCTTGTGCAATTACTGCGATGGATGGCAACGACAAAGCACGAGCCAATAGCGCCTTGTCTACGTCATCATGCGCGCCCTGCTCTAGCAAAACGCCGAAATCATCGACGAATTGCGTGGTATCACTGGCAGGGTCGGCAATCAAGCGCTGGATGGTACGCAGTGCAATGGTTTGCCCGGCCTCCCATTTGTTGAATCCGTCCGTATCCCTCAACTGCAACAAGCGCAAGTCGTCGTCACTCAGGTCAGTACTCAGCTTCACTGGCGCAGAGAAGCCACGCAAGATGGAAGGCACAGGGCGCGAGGCCACATCACTAAACGTAAAACTCTGCTCTCGTTCCGTCATCTCCAGCACTTGGGTGGCATGCGTTTCGTCACCCGCTTCGTTGAGCAAGCCAACTGCCACTGGAATCAGCAAAGGCTGTTTATCCGTTTGCCCAGGTGTATCCGGCTGTGATTGCTTGAATGTGAGGGTATATTGCTTGGCCTCGGCATTGTAGCGACCACTGGCTCGCAAACTGGGAGTGCCAGCCTGCTTATACCAGCGGAAAAACTGTGACATATCGCGCCCGGAAGCATCAGCCATGCATTGCACAAAATCATTAATAGTGACGGCATGACCGTCATAGCGCTCGAAATAGAGATCGGTCGCCTGGCGGTATTGTTGCGCCCCCAGCAAGGTATGCTGCATACGAATCAGCTCAGACCCTTTCTCATAAATGGTCATGGTGTAGAAGTTGCTGATTTCGATAAAATGATCCGGCTGCACCGAGTGCGCCAGCGGACTGGCATCCTCAGGGAATTGCAGCCTGCGCAGCTGATCCACATCATCGATGCGCTGCACCGCACGTGAGTTCATATCGGCGCTGAACTCCTGGTCACGGAATACGGTGAGACCCTCTTTGAGGGAGAGCTGGAACCAATCGCGGCAGGTGACACGGTTACCGGTCCAGTTATGGAAATACTCATGCGCGATCACCGCCTCAACGCTGATGAAATCGCTGTCGGTTGCCGTTTCCTGGTGTGCCAGCACCAGCTTGGTGTTGAAGATGTTGAGCGAGGTGTTTTCCATCGCGCCCATATTGAAGTCGCTGACAGCCACGATATTGAATAGATCCAGTGCATATTCCCGGCCATATTTTTCCTCATCCCACTTCATCGCCTTTTTCAGCGAAGCCATGGCATGGTCGCACTGCCCTTCATCGCCTTTCCTGACATAAATGTGCAAATCAACATCACGCCCAGATTGTGTGGTGAAACGATCAGCAATTCTGACTAAATCACCCGCCACCAAGGCAAATAGGTAACAAGGCTTGGGGAATGGATCATGCCACTCGGTAAAATGCCGCCCCGCATCAAGTTCGCCTGAGGCCACCAGATTGCCATTGGAAAGCAGTACCGGATAGCGCGCTTTATCCGCCTCGATGCGCACCGAGAAAACGCCCAACACATCTGGCCTATCCTGAAAGTAAGTAATACGGCGGAAGCCTTCAGCCTCGCATTGCGTGCAGAAAGTACCCTGGGATTTATATAAGCCTTCCAGCGCGGTATTGGCCTCGGGGTGGATCTCAGAGGTAATGGTGAGCGTGAACTGATCCTCTGCTTGATCGATGATCAGTGTGCCTTCTTCCAACCGATAACCATCAAACGGCTTTCCATCAAGCTCCGCAGAGATAATGACTTGATCCTGACCGTGAAGCACTAATTGCTTTGAGCTTGCATCTGGTGCCTTAACGTAAGTCACCTCCGACCTGACAATGGTTTTATCCTCGAACAATGCAAACTTAAGGCTGATATTCGATGCCTGGTAAGGCGCGGGAGTGTAATCCTTGAGGTAAATCGTATTGGGGGCAGCTTGGGTGTCTGGAAGCATGGACAGGCGTTTCTTGGTTAATAAATATGCCGATAGTATACGGCCTGAGCTATGGTTTCAGGCACCTCACCCACAAGATCAGCAATTTAAGCCTTGTGTTTATCTCGTATTGCTTCCTTGGATGACTGCACCCATGAAGTCAATTGGTCTGCAGGCAGTGGGGGCGAATACAAATAGCCTTGCGCCACAGGATAGCCCAGCTCAAGCAACATATGATGTTGTGCCGGGGTTTCAACCCCCTCTGCCACTACGTTAAGATGCAAGCTCCTGCCTATCTCGAGAATGGCACTACTCAAGGCCTGCGCTGCCTCGTCATGTTCCAGATCAACCACAAAGCTGCGATCAAGCTTGAGTCCAGATACGGGCAGGCGACGCAAATAACTCAAGCTGGAATAGCCCGTTCCAAAGTCATCAAGGGAAAGCCTGACGCCTAACGCATCTATTGCCTCAATGGATTGCATAACACCTGGAGTGTTGTCCAGCAACATGCTTTCGGTCAGCTCTACAATCAAATCCTTTGGCAATAAGCCATTGCTTTCTAGCACGTGGGCAATCAGGCTGGGAAGGTGAACATCCTGAAAATTACTGACCGACAGGTTCACGGCAACACAAGGGATAGGCAAACCTGCGTCACGCCATGAAGCAAGCTGGCGGCATGCCTCATGCAATACCCAGCGACTTAGCTCATTAATCAAGCCACACTCCTCCGCCAGTGGAATAAAGCGTGCGGGAGGCACTTCCCCCATGGCGGGATGATTCCAGCGGGCCAAGGCCTCAACGCCATGCAAGTCACCTGTGGAAAGCCCCATCTGCGGCTGGTAATGCAGATGCAACTGATTATGCTGCAATGCATCGCGTAGCGCATTTTCGAACATCAAGCGCTCTTGCGCGCGCACATTGATTTCATTGCTAAAAAATCGAGACTGGCCACGACCCGCCTTTTTGGCTTGGTACATCGCCATTTCTGCCCGATGCAGCAATGTCCCCACATCGCGTCCATCCTCAGGAAACATAGCAATCCCGACACTGGCTGACACAGACAAGGAGGAGCGAGCCAACAACACTGGTTCCATCAGTAAAGTACGAATACGCGCGAGGATATGCTGCACCTGAGCGGCATCACATTGTGGCAATACCAAAACAAAAGCATTACCAGAAAGGCGCCCCGCCATATCCATGGCGCGCATGCCTTTCTTCAGCTTGGCTGCCACCCGGCATAGCAGTTCATCCCCTGCGGAGCGCCCCAGGGAGTCGTTCACTTTTTTGAAATGGTCCATATCCATGACCAGCACAGCAAGCGCCTGCTCATTGCGAGCCATGGCCGCTAACGCCTGCTCAGCCTTGGCATAGAGCAGATTGCGGTTAGGCAAACCTGTTAGCTCATCATAAAAAGCCAATTGCCGGATACGCTGCCTAGAGTGCTCGCGCTCTAACGCCAATGCACAAAGTGCTGTGCAAGCATCAACTAGGAGCGGATGAAAACGCTCGGCAACTGGTCGATTATTTTCATGGAAATAGAATGCAAATGTACCGACCACCATCCCATGGGAATTGCAAATTGGCGTAGACCAGCATGCGGTATAGCCGAGCGGCCATACCATATGGCAAAAAGGCGACCAGCGCGGGTCTGTTTTGATGTCATTGACCTTGACCGTCTCGTTCAACCAGGCTGCCGAACCACAAGATCCAACCATTGGACCGACTTCCACCCCGTCCAGCGATTTCGAATACGCATATGGCAAGCTAGGGGCTGCCAATGGATGCAACTTCCCTGCTGCATCCACCTCAAGAATAGAGGTCGCCATGTCAGGCACGATACGCTCAGCCTCGAGGCAGATAATCTCCAATATCTCTGCCAGGGGAAGCTCTTGCACCATGGCATCCAGGGTTGGCTGTTGCAATGCAGCATATAGCTTCACCTGGGTAATATCCGTTAACGTCGTGACTGTATATTGCCAACAACCTTCCTTACTGGTAACCAGATTGCTGACGATCTTCACCCAGTAACGCTGTTGATCTTGCCCGACCACGATATCTTCCCAGGCGGTGGATTCGCCCGTATCCAATCCCGCGTAATAGTCATACTGCGCAGCATGCTCGGCATCAGGCATCAGCAACTCGGAAATTGTCCGATTGATTTCATCCAGATGCCACCCCAACATCCGGCTGAAACCGCGATTCACATACATGATATTGCCCTTGGAATCAGAAATGGCAATCGCAGTATCACTGGCATCAGCCGCCAGTGAAAGCCTATGTAGGCTTTCGTGGTATTCTCGCTCAGCCTGCAATCGGGCACTGATATCAATTGCCATCTTGAAGATATGTATCACTGTGCCCTGCTCATCCGGCACCGGGATATACGTTGCTTCCAGCCAACGACTGCCAGCGTGATCTATCCGCTCCACCTGCCCTGAGCATATCTCCCCATTACGCAGTCTTGCCCAGAAAGCATCTTCATCGCCACTTCCGGCCAGCGCAGGATAGCAAAAGCTGCGATGATGACCCCCTATGACTTCAGCATCCGCATCGCCCAGCAAAGCCCAATAATGGGCATTGGCCCACCCCAATACGCCATCAGGGGAGAACTCCGCAATGGCTAAGGCCTGTTCCAGCCCAGCCAATCGCAGGTGCGCAGGTACCGCAGGGATATCGGGTAGCTCATTGATATTGTTGGTAGACATGCACTCTCCAGCAAAGTCATCGTTACACAATCAAACAAACAACTCCCCGAATAATGCTGATCTGCTAAGACTCACACCAACATAAGCACCGGGCCATGTATTTTAAAATGATCATTATGATGGCCGATATCAAACCACAGATACTGTGGCACTACATTAGGAAAATCACCTGATCCACACAGGCTGGTACTTCGTCGCTTCTTTTCATGCGGGCACGAGATCATGCTGATATCTTGCTGACAACCCTAAAGCATGACACAGGGCGTTATTGATCTTGATAAGCCGTATATTTTGCATTGCTGCCACGTGCCCTGTCAGCGGGATATTTTTTGGCATTAAGATCTATCTTGGTATTGGCTGCGGCAATCAGGTCTATGCCGCACACCTCGGCGATACGCAACAGGTAGACAAAGGTGTCCGCAAGCTCATGCCCGATCTCGATCTTGCGCTCATCACTCAATGTTGCACTTTCAGCCGGGCTATCCCACTGAAAGTGTTCCACCACTTCTGCCGCTTCAACAATCATCGCCATCGCCAGGTTTTTGGGCGTATGAAACTGCGCCCAATCCCGTTCAGCCACAAAGTGGTTAACCCTGGCACGCAGGTTTTCCAGGGAGTCTGCCCGATTACGCTCGTCAGTCATTGGGTTTTTCCTTGCGGTTAGAACCTGCGACCATCTTGATCTCGAATACCCGGCATTCCAACGGACCATTGAATAATGGCGTGCGCTTGGTGGGCGACAAGCGCATCAGCTTGGGCAGGCGCATGTCATTGGTAAGGAAATAGGTATTCCACCCGGCAAACTTCCTCTTTAATGCCTCGCCCATCTTGGGATAAAGCGCCGCGAGGTCTTCATCTTCACCGATACGTACGCCATAAGGTGGGTTAGCAACAAGCACGCCTTCAGGAGCTGGCGGTATTACCTCAGTAAACTCGGTATGTGCCAGTTGTACACAATCCAGCAAGCCCGCCTGTTGCAGGTTCTGGCGACTCACGCGCACCGCCCTCAGGTCGGCATCGCTGCCATATAGTTTCTGGAATGTGACTGGCCTTGCGCGATTTTTTGCCTGCTTGAGCAAAGATTGCCAGGCACCAACATTGAAATTCTTCAGACGCTCAAAACCAAAGTGGCGATTGCTACCAGGCGCAATATCCAGGGACATCATGGCGGCTTCCAGCAAAAAGGTACCGCTGCCACACATCGGGTCGAGCAAAGGCGTACCGGGCTGCCAGCCGGAAAGCTTGAGTATGCCTGCTGCCAGGTTCTCGCGCAGGGGAGCCTCGATACTGGCACGACGCAAGCCACGCTGGTAGAGTGCGGCACCTGAGGTATCCACATACAGTTGATATTCTTCTGCGCCTAGATAGGCATGCACACGCACTTCTGGCTCGCGGGTATCAATAGATGGTCGGCTGCCGACCTCCTCACGGAAGCGGTCACAGATGGCATCCTTGATACGCAAAGTAGCAAATTCCAGGCTCTTGAGCGGGCATTTCACGCCAGTTACCTTGACCATGAAGTCCTGTTCGACATCAAACCACTGCGCCCAGTCTATCTTGTATGCGCCTTGGTATAGCTCATCTTCGTTGCTGTAGCGCCCCTTGCCCACTTGCAGCAGGATACGCGTGGCAATACGGCTTTCAAGGTTGGCGCGATAACAAAGCAGCATATCCCCGGCAAACCCTACACCGCCATCGGTAGGCTTGATCTGACGCGCATGCAGGCTTTTTAGCTCATCTTCGAGCAGGGATTCAAGCCCTCGCGGGCAAGTGGCAAAAAACTGATAGTGCATGAAATATCCTGATCGCTGTTAGGACTCCAGCAACAAGCGGTTGCTGGTACTCGGGTTATGCTCGCGCAAGCGCTCGACGAACTCAAGGAACTCAACCTTGTGCTCTGTTTCAAGTGCCTTGGCACGCACGCGTAATGTGCTCCAGCGCAAATCGTTAGGCGCACGCTTGAAGCCAAAGACAACCACATTGCCTGGCCGGCCTGTCGGCATCACCAACATGCGACCATGAAAACTGGTCTCGATGCGTTGCAGGTAAGCATCATAATTCTTGTCACTTCCCCAGAGATTAATGGCGCACATACCATCTAGCGTCAACGCCTCGAAGCAGGAGTCAAAAAAATCCTGCGAACATAGCTCTGCTGGTAAGCCATTACTGCCAAAAGCATCCATCATGAGCATGGAAGTGGTGCCAGGGTGATCACGCAGGAAAGCTACCGCATCGCCTTCTATAATCTCGAAGCGCTCATCATTGTCCGGCGTAAGGAAGTGGCTACGTGCCACCTCAATGATACGGGGGTTGATCTCAACCACCCGTGTTTTCACCTCAGGCAAGTGGTGATACACATATTTGGGAATAGAACCTCCACCCAGTCCCAAAACTACCAAGTCACGCGGTTGCTTCTGAAACAGCAGAAATACCATCATGCCGCGCGAATAGCGCAACTCCAGCGCGTAAGGATCCTTGACGCGCATCGAACTCTGGATAGTATCTGACCCCAGGTGCAGCGAACGTACACCATCGACTTCACTGACATCAACGCTATCTTCGTTAGTCACCGCTTTGTGTATGCTGCGTGCAATTTTGCGCCCTACCCTGAACATTAAGCAGCCTCACTTTCTGTCGCTGACTCAGCATGTTCAAGAGATTTAAAGCGGCTTTCCAGTTCAACCAACAAGGTATCAACTTTCTGGATTTCTATCGTCACGCGCGCTCCTTGCGGCAACTCGGGCATACCGTGCACCTTAGTAATCAGCGGCATGCCATCGAGGCGCACCAAGCTTTCTCGCCACACAGTAGCACCAATCTCCTGAATACTTTCCTGCAACAGGTATTGCAAGCACCAATAGCGCTCCATGCGTGTCTGGAATTCGTTATAGGCGTTATAAGTCATGTCGAAGTTACGCATTACTACAGCGAGCTCATCACTGCCTTGTGCATAAACAGGCTCCAGACCTTGCACCACAGATACAATTTGACGCTGGTTAACCAGATCAACCGCACGGCGTAAGGGTGAGGTACTCCAGCTATATTGGCTGACGCCCAGTCCCTGATGTGGTTCGGCTTTGACTGTCATATACACCTTGCCACCGTTCTGGGCACGATAGATACCCGGCACATTGTGTTCAGCCAACAGGCCGCCCCAATGGCTATTAGCTTCTATCATGAGCTCGGCCACCAGCTTGTCGATAGGCGCACCACGGCGGCGGCCCACAATACGTACCTGGCCATGCTCAACGTAGAAGTTGTAATCCAGCTGGATCGGGCGTGTCGGGTCATACTTGCCGCGCGCCTTTTCCAGCGATTCGGCAAGACGAAACAGGAACAGCAAGCGCTGCCAATAAGGATGGCCGCTATCCTGCTCCAGCGTATTTTCATTGAAAAAAGGCTCCAGCGTGTCATGGCGCAAATTCTCGGCCACCTTCACCTGCTCGACGCGGCTTTCCCGCTTGATGATGCTCAAGTCAGGCGCAACATCTAAATAAAGCGAAAGCGCAGGCCGCCACTCGCCCTCATTCAGACTGAATGGCGTCACCACGTTCTCGGGCAACATGGTGATTTTGTTACCTGGCATATACACGGTAGAAAGCCGTTGCATTACCACTTGATCCAATGGAGTATCTGGAAGTATGCCCAATGCGGGCGCAGCAATATGGATGCCTACACGGGTCACGCCATCTGCCAGCGGCACCAGGGTAAACGCATCGTCAATCTCTGTGGTTGTACTGTCATCGATACTGAATGCCTCAGCTTCGGCTCGCGGCAAGTCTAGTGGCACCACTGGCGCATCGAGTGGTGGGAAGCCTTGCCCCTCGGCAAAATATTCACGCAGAAACGCGCCTAAGTGATAATCATGCACTGAGGCTATCGCGCCGCAGGAAGCCAGCACGCGTACCACATGTTCGCCTTGCTCGCTCGCAGCCTGCTCCAAAGCCTTCCACTCCAGGGCGTTCTTGTCAGGTTGGTAAAGCAAGGCATCGATCACCTTGCTGTCGAACTCGGCTGGCAACTGCCCTGCCTTGAGTTGTTCAACGTATTGCGCCACCTTCTCGGCTTGCAGGCGCTTTTTTTCCAGGCCAGCCAAGGCAGCTTGCAAGGTTTCTTCCGGTGCAGCCTTATAGCGTCCCTTGCCCTTGCGGTAGAAATACATGGGAGCACTATGCAGGCGAATAGCCACCGCTGCCGCCTGTATAGAGGCCGGCTTGCTGCCATAATATTCCTGCGCAAGCTCTTCAAACCCAAACTCCGGTTCGCCGCAACACTCCCACAAGAATGGCACATCCAGGCCTTCAGCCTCGGCGCTGGCGCTTTCCATAAAGCCCGACAATGCACCCTCGAAACGCATCAACACATTGGCAGACTTGATCTTGGAGCGTTTGCCGGAAATCGCTTCTACTTGGAGAGAGCCTGGGTTTTCCGTCATGACCGAAGCCACCTTGAAACTGCCCTCTTCTTCAAAAAATACGTTCATAATCCTGCTTTTTGGACGTGCCCAGTTGACGGCACGTGATGATTGTCTGTAATTTAGCGCCTATGCATAACGCCGAACGAATGATACATGAGATTGGGCAACGCCCGACCTCATCCCGTGTTGCTGTATTGAATGTCCTGATGGAGTCGGAATTTCCGCTCACGCACCACGAGCTACTGCAAACCTTGACCCAGGAAGCACCTTTTGACCGCGTGACCTTGTATCGCGTGCTTGATTGGCTGGTGGAGTGCAACCTAGTACACCCCATTCTGGGTGATGATCGTGCCAGGCGCTTTCAGCTCACGCAGCGCAATGCCAAGCACCATCACGCCCATTTCGAATGCTCGTCCTGCGGCAAGATTTTTTGCCTAGACGAAGTCAAACCGCGTATTCCCAACAGCGTACCCTCCCATTTTACCGTTGAGTCGGTCGAACTCAATATAAAAGGTCAATGCGACCAGTGTAATTCCGCAAAAAACTGATCTCCAGCTATCCCGGCCCAAGCTAATCACAAGGGCCTGATTTCTTTTTAGCCTCCTCAACGTCATATCTTGTAACACCCACAATTCGCAACACAGTTGCACAATTAATCAAATCCAGCATAGAATGCAACTTTGTTGCGAAATTAACTTCATCCATGACAAAACCCGACATCATCAGTATCGACGAACTACTTGCCATGCCTGATGAGCAGTACATGAATGTGCAGCAACTCGCTTTTTTCCAGCACCTGCTTGAACAACAACTTGCGCACATTCATGACAATGCAGCCGAGACGGGCAAACATCTGAGAGAACAACAAGAACTCCCTGATCCGGCAGATCGGGCCACGCAGGAAGAACTGCATACGCTGGAATTACGCACGCGTGACCGTGAACGCAAACTGGAAAAGAAAATCCATGCCGCATTGCAACGCATCAACGATCATGCCTATGGCTATTGCGAAGAAAGTGGCGAGCCGATCGGCCTAAAACGCCTGCTGGCTCGTCCAACCGCCACACTCTCCATTGACGCGCAGGAACGCCATGAAAGGCGCGAGCGGCAATTCAGCCATTAACTCACTATTCAAGCGCATTTCAGGAATCATCATGCATACCTCTACCAAACTCCCGGTCACCGTCCTCTCCGGCTTTCTCGGTGCGGGCAAGACCACCCTGCTCAACCACATCCTCAACAACCGCGAAGGCAGACGCGTGGCGGTGATCGTCAATGACATGTCCGAGGTGAATATTGACGCGCAACTGGTACGCGAAGGCGGTGCCGACTTATCACGCGCAGAAGAAAAACTGGTCGAAATGAGCAATGGCTGTATCTGTTGCACGCTACGGGAAGATTTGCTGGTCGAGATCAAGCGCCTCGCAGAGGCAGGGAGATTCGACTATTTGTTGATCGAGTCTACAGGCATCTCCGAACCACTACCGGTCGCCGAAACCTTCACTTTTCGTGATGAAGATGGCACTAGCCTGTCCGATCTTGCCAGACTAGACACCATGGTGACCGTGGTCGATGCCTTGCATTTCCTGCGTGACTACAGTTCGCGCGACTTGCTGAGCGAACGTGGCTCCTCCATGGGGGAAGAGGATGAGCGTACCGTAGTAGACCTGTTGATCGAGCAAATCGAGTTCTGCGACGTCATCGTCCTCAACAAGACCGACCTTGTGAGCGCAGAGCAACTTAGGCAATTGCACGGCATCCTGAAAACCTTCAACCCGCGCGCGCAGATTATAGAAAGTGCTTTTGGCCGCGTCCCGCTTGACCGGGTATTGAATACCGGCCTGTTCAACTTTGAAGAAGCCCAGGATGCCCCTGGCTGGCTCAAGGAGCTACGCGGCGAACATGTGCCGGAAACCGAGCAATACGGCATCAGCAGCTTCGTCTACCGCACCCGCAGCCCCTTCCACCCGCAACGGCTATGGCAATGGTTCCAGCAGGCATGGCCCGGGGTCATACGCTCCAAGGGGCATTTCTGGATCGCCAGCCGCCCGGCTTATTGCGGCAACTGGTCACAAGCAGGCTCGGTGACACGGCACGGCCTGGCAGGCTACTGGTGGGCGGCAACGCCCAAGGCCTATTGGCCTCAGGACAGTGAATCGCTGGCCCTGGTACGCGCCCGTTTTGATGGCGAATTCGGCGACCGCCAGCAGGAAATCGTCCTCATCGGCATGAATATGGACGAGGCGGCGCTACGCAGCCAATTTGACCAGTGCCTGCTCACCGATGCCGAGCTGGCACTCGGCATGGCTGGCTGGAGCGATTTCATCGACCCATTCCCGCAATGGGACAGGCATGAGGAAGAAGCGACTGCCTGAGTCCAAACGCATCGTGGAGTGAGCCTGACCATGCCGACCCAGCCCGATGCATGCTTGTCAGGCCGTCTTGCAGGAGCAGTCTCCAGCGTTCTCGTTTAAAATACCGCTGCCGCCACCCTGGCGGCATTTTTATGTTTTCAATCCAGCTAAGGAAATCCCACGCCATGACGTTGGACCATCGCATCCCAGTGACCTTGTTGACCGGCTTTCTCGGCAGCGGCAAGACCACCTTGCTGAACAAACTGTTGCACAACCCCGGCATGAAGGATACCGCCGTCATCATCAATGAGCTCGGCAGCGCCGGGCTGGATCATATTCTGGCCCGCACCGTGGAAAGCCAGCACATTGCCGACAATACCGTGCTGCTGGAATCCGGCTGCTTGTGCTGTACGCTCAGCAACGAGCTGGCCGATACCATGCGCGACCTGTTCTTCAAGCGCCAGTTGCAGGCCATCCCCAGTTTCTCTCGGCTGGTGATCGAGACCACCGGCATGGCAGACCCAGGCCCTATCATGGCCAACCTGCTCAATGAGCCGGTAATTTCCTCTACTTACCGCCTGGATGCCGTCGTCGTCACCATCGACAGTACTTACGGCCTGCAACAAATTGCCGAACACGGCGAGGCACGTAAACAAGCTGCCGTAGCCGATGTGCTGCTGATCACCAAGACCGACCTCGCATCGCCAGAAAGCCTGGATGCATTGTCAGAGGCGCTGACCAAGCTCAACCCAGGCGCCACCCAATATCGCATTACCCACGGCGACATCGACCCATCCGCAATTATTGATGCCGGACTGTTCAGCCCCAACGGCGCGCAAGCCCAACCGCAACGCTGGCTACGAGCCCCCTCTCGCTCCAAGGCCACGCGCGGCATGCTGCCCCAAGCCGTACATGAGGACGAGATCACCAGCTTTACCGTCACCATGCCCAAGCCATTGACCTGGATGCAATTGGAACCAGTGCTGCAATGGCTATGCGCAACCCATGGCGAAAACCTGCTGCGCATGAAGGGCATCATTCATGCAGAAGACCAGCCAGCGCCGCTGGCAGTACATGCGGTGCATAACACGCTTTATCCCCCTAACTTGCTGGAGGGCTGGGACGAGGATGAGCCCATTACCCGCATAGTGTTGATCGGCAAAGGGCTGGACGAAATCAAGATTCGTGATGCCTTAATGCAAATATAGCGTGGTATTGGGATGACTTGAGAAGCAGCGCTTTGTAGCAATCAAACTATGCGTAAGCCAACAAACCTGGCTAGCGGCTGCAATAACTGCCTCTCTTCCTGGCCTATTCCAGATTGGGTAATCATCACCAACTGGCTACGTTGATGATGCCCATGCCAATGCCGCAACGGCTCAGGCGTATGCAATACATGTTGCACGCGATGTACGGCAACAGGGTTTTGCTCTCCCTCAATCTGGAATACCCCCTTAAAGCGTAACAAACGAGGGTTGTCATACTCGCGCAATAACGCAAGCCACTGTTCAAAATCCACGTTGGGAATAGGCTGCTGTAACTCCAGGCTCAGCGTAGTCACCTCGGCTCCATGTGAGACTGGGGCAGCCAACATTGACAACCAATGCGGGAAACTATGCTCAACCCCTATGCCAAACAGTAGTCCCAAGCCTGTTGTATTTACCAGCGTTGTATCCAGCTGGCTGATAGGAGCCATGGCGTTCAATCGTTGCAATGCGGCATGCAACTCCTTACGCGCTGGATTATCAACAAGATCGGTTTTCGAGAGCAATATTCGGTCAGCCATTTGCACCTGTTTAACTGCTTCGGGATGCTGCTCCAGCGTCGCCCTGCCCAGCAGACTATCCACCACGGTGACCACGCCATCCAATTGGTAGGCAGCGGCCACATAGGAATCCGTCATAAGCGTGTGCAAGATGGGCGCTGGGTCTGCCAGGCCGCTGGTCTCTATCACCACGCGCTTGAATTGCCGCACCCCATTGCGGGAAAAGCGCCAGTGAATGTCTTTCAAAGTTTGCTTGAGATCGCTGCGCAACTGGCAGCACAGGCAACCATTATTCAACTCCACCACCATGGGTTGATCCTGTTGATGGGCAACCAACAAATGATCCAAACCAACCTCGCCAAACTCATTGACGATCACCAAGGTATCCTGCACTTGCGGATGACGTAGCCATTGGTTGAGCAAGGTGGTCTTACCTGAGCCGAGGAAGCCAGTCAGCACCGTGACAGGCAAGCGCATGACATCAATCATGAACCTGCTCCAGCCCACAGCATAATCTTCGCTTGCCAATGATCGTGGCAAGTCGGTAAAGTCCTACGTGTAATTCAGTGTAGTCTGATATTACGAATTGCATGTGCGGCGTACGCTCCCATCCGAACTGCAGCAGGGAGCCTGCCGTCAATTTCACTACCAAGAAAAAGGAAAACATCATGCAAAGCATTATCGCCCTATTGATCCTCGTTGCAGATATTTACGCCATCATCAAGATTATCCAAAGCTCTGCGGATACGATAAAGAAAATTCTCTGGATTCTTGGCGTACTGATTTTCCCCGTTCTCGGCTTGATTGTCTGGTACTTGGCTGGCCCTGGCAGCAAAACTGACTAACCCACATGACAGGCTGCCAAGCATTTGCTGGGTAGCCTGCCTATTATCTCTCAAGGCCCACACACATGCTCGTGACATTCTCTACCTCACGCTATAGCGACATCATGCTGTTCGGCGATGTTGCCAAGCAACTTCTTCAACTGATGGGCCATAGCGGCACCATCCCCGGCGCTATCCTGGCAGACGATGTACCCAAAGCGCTGCAAGGCTTGCAACAAGGCCTGAAAAGCTCCACCTCCCCAGAAAGCACCGAACAAACAGAAGCTGAAGCAGAGCCTATTCATATCAGCCTGAAGAAGCGTGCATTACCATTGATAGAACTATTGCAATCCGCTATCCAGAACCATAGTGACGTCATGTGGAAATAAGTGCGTGTAGCAATACTCCATCAGATATTTAACGCGTACACTCCTGTCTTATGAATAGCGCCGATTTCCACAATAAATCTTTTATCTTCCTGCTGCTTCTGGTGTCTGCCGGACTGATCGTCATCCTCCTGCCCTTTTATGGCGCGGTGTTCTGGGGGGTGATTCTCTCTATCCTGTTTACGCCTTTGTACCGACAACTGCTACTCAAGACAAACAATCGCAAAAACCTCGCAGCGCTCGGCACGCTCATGGCTTGTATCATCATTGTTATCCTGCCGCTGATCATCATTGCCAGCTCGCTGGTACATGAGGGGGCAACGCTGTTCCAGAAAGTGAAGTCAGGCGAAATCAACCCAGCGCTCTATACACAGGAAATCCTGGATGCAGCGCCAGCACCTATTCATCGTGTGCTGGAGCGCGTCGGCCTAACGGATGTCAAAAGCTTTCAGGACAAGCTTTCACAAATCGCCATGCAGGGTAGCCAATTGCTGGCGACCAAGGCACTGAGTATTGGGCAGAATACCTTTCAGTTTGTGGTTGGCTTTGCTGTCATGTTGTACCTGATGTTTTTCCTGCTGCGAGATGGCACGACACTGTCCATGCGCGTGAAACAAGCTATTCCACTCAGTGCTGAGCATAAGCGTCACCTGTTCAACAAATTCACTACTGTGATTCGCGCCACAGTCAAGGGCAATATCTTGGTTGCGATCACACAAGGCGCTTTAGGTGGGCTAATTTTCTGGATACTAGGCATCCAGGCAGCCCTGCTCTGGGCTGTCATTATGGCCTTTCTGTCGCTGTTACCAGCCGTGGGCGCAAGCCTGATCTGGGCCCCGGTCGCCATCTACTTTCTCGCTACCGGCGCATTATGGCAAGGCATTACCCTGATTGCCTTTGGCGTCTTCGTGATTGGCTTGGTAGATAACATCTTGCGTCCCATTTTGGTTGGCAAGGATACCAAGCTGCCGGATTACGTCGTACTGATCTCCACACTCGGCGGCATGGCCGTGTTTGGGCTCAATGGCTTCGTCATCGGCCCGCTGATTGCGGCCCTATTCATTACCATGTGGGATATTTTTTCTGCATCCCGCCCCTTGGATAGAGGTTAGCCAACAGCAAAATCGCTACCCGCTTGCAGTCAGCAATACAAACAAAGCGATGCTGACGGCAACCCCGAACCAGGCGAGCAATCCAGGTACATAGGCAAGCACCAGTACGACATTGATCGCCGCCACTGAAATCAAGCCTACCCAGATCACCAGCCCCATCGCCAAGCTCCAGCCCTGAATTACAGGCAACAAGGCTAATGCTAACAAGCTCCAACCCAAGGCCTTGAACAACACTTTCCTGCTGGAGGGTAACTCAGCATGAGCGTTCAATTGGGCATAATGCTTTTGCATGCCCAAGCTTAAGGCCACCATCCCAGTATAGGCCAAGGTGTAGCCCATCATGACCGCTGGCCAGATTGAAGTATGACTCACTGGCCTGCCCTCCTCACGTACATCAATAGATATGCTATCCCCTTCATGCCCATCCCTCCTTGGGCAAAGTTTTTTTACGTATGGATGACGTACCACGCATGGCCTTGGACACCTTGGGAATAGCCATGGCCAGCAAGAGGCCTATGACCAAAATGGTCGCCTCGACGCCAAAGGCAATGCCATCGCCTAGACGCCAGAACTCCAGCAAGGTCGGCAGGCCATTCAGCCACGCACACAGCGGCAATAACCAGCACAACATCACCGCCAACAGGATTTGGTCGCGCCAGGCAGCCAATGGTTTACGCAATAGGCCATGCAGCAAACTCACCAGCCAGGTGAGCAAGAATGCACGCACCTCCCAGCCTGCACGCCCTTCCAGATCAGCTGGCAATAGACGATTGACCCAGAAATAAACCAGAATGGCATTGATGCTGCCCATGATGGCTGCAATATTGAGCGCCTCAATCAGGCGGTATACTCGAACACTAGCTGCGCCGAATTCATTCTCTGGCCGCTTACGGCGTTTGATGGTAAATAAGATCAAGCCTGTGGCAATCAATCCGCAACTCACCAACCCGCCGAAGAAATACAGCCAGGAAACTACCCAACCACCAAACATGGCAACGTGAATGCCAACAAAGCCACGGAATACATAAGCCGAATCACGCCACTTGGTCTGCACACCCAGTAACTCACCTGTCACACCGTTGAAAGCCGCATGATCCGCCACAGCAGAAATCCGCCCGCCCACGCCGGAAAAAAACTCGACCACAGCCGAGACATCCCCGCCATTCTGGATCACCACCCACTCCACAGCACCGAGTGCTTCCTGCGCCTTGGGTAATAAAGTGGCAATATTGACCATGGGCGCTGCCTCAGCGGCATAAGGTCGCTCAAAGGACTGAACTGCATCGGCACGCAAACTACGTGGGTTGTCATAAACAGCCTTGATACCCAATGGCAGGAATACCAGTGGCTGCATCACTAACCCGGTGTAGGTAATCATGAACAGGAAAGGCAACATCATCACTCCTGCTACATTATGGGCATCCAGCCATGAGCGTTGGGAAGAAGATTGCCGACGGAAGGTGAAAAAATCCTTGAAGATACGCTTGTGAATCACCACCCCACTGATCAAGCCAACCAACATGACCACCGCTGCCAGCCCGACGATGATGGTGCCGGTGAGATCAGCCAGTAAGGTGTAGTGGAAATGCGTCAGCATCTCCCCGCCCTCGGTTTCGCGCACCTTGAGCACTTGGCCGGAATGTGAGTCAAGCACGACTTCATGCGCTTCACCTTTCTTTCGCCAGATAACCTCCAGCGTAGGATGATTATCCGAGATGGGACGTATCATCCACATGCTGCCTTTTTCGCGCGGCGCATGCTGCTCCAGATAAGCCTGGCCCTGAGCCAATTGCTCTAGCATGCTAGGCATAGGCAAAGAGTGGTCGACTCTCGCTTCGGGCTGCATCCAGTGCGTGATGCTATGCTCAAACACTGCCATGTTGCCAGTCAGGAAAACGGCAAACAATAGCCAGCCCAGGTACAACCCAAACCAAGTATGCAGCCAGGCCATGGAAAGAGAGAATGTCTTTTTCATTTTAGCCACCTGGCCAATCCCAACAATACCGTCAACATCAGTGCAACCAGGATTATCCAACCCCAGGCACGCAAGGCGTTGCGGGCAGCAAAAGCCCAGATCATCACCAGGCAATACACCACCCACGGCAACAACACACCATAGAAAACCGCATCAGCCCGGTGACCAGGCCACCACAACACCCACACCAAGTTGAACAAGGCCGTTAACAGATAGCCACCGACAAATGCCGCCAGCACCCGAAAGCCGATATCCATAGATGGCTTCATGGCTGCGACACCTCTGCATTAAACTTATCAAAGCGACCAATAAAAAACTCCACCGCCCTGATACTGCCCGTCCACATTGCCGTGCCATGGTTTTCACCTACCTGCAATTGATAGAAAGTGCTCAAGCCGTGTGGCTTGGCCTGCTGTAAACGGCTCGCCAATTCTCTTGTGGCATCTACCATCTGACGACGTTGCGTGGGTGTATTGCTTAGAGCAGTCGCATCAGTTGCGACAGGCCTTCCTTGTTCGAGCCCACCCACCATCAACAATAACCGTGAGTGAGATAAATCAAATGAAGATGCAGCCATGAAAGCTTGCTGTTCGGTCAGGATGAACTGCTTGTTCCACCAGATGGAAGGGCTGGAGGCAATATAAACCTGAAACGCCTGTGGGCGCGTAAACAAGGTATGCAAAGTCAACAGGCCACCGTAGGAATGCCCAAACAAGGCCTGCTGCTGAGGGTTGATATTGACCTCCTTGGCAATCAGGGGCTTCAACTCCTGCTCAACAAAATCCAGAAACCGGTCTGCCCCACCTTGTCTGGGTGCACGTTGGTCGCCAGTATCAGAAAGATCAGGGGCTGGGGGCGTCAAATCCTCAGCGCGTGACACCTCATCAAGCATCTTCTGAGTGGGATAACCAATCCCCACTACCACTGCTGGCGTTATACCGGTGGCCTCGCGCCGCTGGGACTGCCCATGTACCAGCATAGAAACCGGATAAAACAAGACATTGCCATCCAGCACATAAATAACGGGAAAGCCCTCTGGAGGAGGCTCAGATGCAGGCTTGGAAATCAATATACGATAAGTCTTACCTGTAGCAGTCGAGCGGATATCGCGCTGCTGCGCTAATGGCACCCGTGCCTCCTGCCATGTGCCATCTGCATCATCACTGCTGGCATGCGCCTGCATGACCCATGACAGTAGAAGACCAGCAAACAAAATAGGGATTAGTTTCACTTTATTCATTCATAAAAAAGCGATTGCCCGCCAAATGCGGGCAATCGCTTTAAATCGACTTACCAGTTGTACTTGAGGCTAGCGTTAACTACACGGCCCATACCGTAATAACACGCTGATGCAGCAGTAGCGCATGTTGCAACATAGTCTCTATCTGTGAGGTTAGATGCATTCACAGCAACCTCTGCACCACTCCACCCAAAAGCTTTGAGGTCATAGCGTGCAGCTGCATCAAACAACGTATATGCCTCTGTATAAAGTTTTTCATTACCAACAGCCACAGTAGCTGTTGGGGCTGTCAACCCAAATGATCCACCTACATACCTGACACCCAAACCGATGCTTAAACCATCAAGCACACCTGTAGTGAATGCATAATTCGCCCATAACGAGGACATATGCTTGGGAATGTTTGGCAATTCACTACCTCTATCTGCAGCAGATTGTGCCTTGGTAATTTCGGTATCCATATAGGTATAACTACCCAATAAGCTCAAGTTAGCATTTAGGGCAGCTTTCCCCTCTAACTCAAACCCTCTGATCCTGGCTTCGCCAACCTGCGTATAGCAGCTGCCATCCGTACTTGCAGCACAACCTGTATGCTGAGAGTCGGTAACGGTGCGATTTTCTTGAGTTAACTCATATACAGAAGCACTGATCATACTGTTGCTTCCCACAGGCTGATACTTCACCCCAGCCTCGTATTGCTTGCCTTTGATAGGCTTGAGTGATACATCATTCCAAGTAGCAATACCTAGAGGACCTGGGTCAAACGAAGTCGAGTAACTTGCAAAAGGCGCAAATCCATTATCAAAGAGATAAACCGCCCCTGTACGCCAAGTGAAAGCATGATCATCAAATCCGTTGCGCACTACTCTTGTTGTGGTATTTTGCAGCGTGTTATCAAAACGATCATATCGTCCACCTAGACTCAATCGCCATTTTCCCCATTCCAATTGCTCTTGCGCGTAGATTCCTGTCTGCTTTTGATCCGCATCATGATTATATGATGTGGTCCATGTTCCATTGCCAATTCCAGTGTATACAGGGTTGAACATAGAAATAGCACTAACAGCAACCTGAGTTCTGACATTCTGCCAATTGATACGCTGGGCATCCAACCCCACCAGAACAGTATGTTTCAATGCACCAGTAGAAAAATCTGCCTGAAGCTGGTTATCAATAGCCACCCCTTCAGATTGACCAACCCCAAGCACCGCAACTCGATTGAGCAGTCCACTCAAGCCATTACTTCCGCGAATCACCACACCTTTATAAGTGCTATCAACGCTCGTATAGCGGGCATTCTGACGGAACTGCCACGTATTGTTGAAGCGATGTTCAAATGCCCATCCCACCAGCGACTGCTCGCGATCAAATAAATTCCAGCTAGGCTCCCCCAAGAAAGTATCAATACTCAGGCGCCCACCTGCAGGGCTAGCCTTCACTGTACCGAAGTAAGGCAAGAACTGATACGTAGAGCCACCCTTATCCCGCTGATATTGGGCTAGCAAGGTAAGACTAGTGTTATCAGAAATCTGCCATAACAAGCTAGGGGCAAAATAGGTACGCTGTAAATCCGTGTGATCCAGCTGTGACTGTCCATCATTAAAAGACCCTACTAACCGGAATAACACAGATTGGTCATCCGCCAAACTACCGCCGATATCAAAAGCCGCCTTGTACTGATTAAAACTGCCCGCTTGCAAGCGCACTTCATTAACGTGATTAGCCGTTGGTTTTTTGCTCACAAGATTGATCATGCCTCCAGGCAAAATCTGCCCATATATTGCGGCTGATGGGCCTTTTAGCACCTCGACACGCTCCAGACCATACGTATCAAAAGATGCACGATTCCACTGCCCACCGGCTTGCACCCTCAAACCATCAACGAATAAGTTAGATGTTCCTGCATCAGCATCCATACCAGCTTTAAAGCCTCGAATAGCAAATGTCTCAGCACGGCTATCCATTCCCAGCCCCTCTGTGCGCACGCCCGCTGTATATCCCAGCGCGTCATTCAAATTCTGCGCATTACGATCATCCAGCTCTTTGCGATCAACAACAGAGATCGATTGTGGTGTTTCAACGATGGAGGTATCGGTCTTGGTTGCGCCTTTGGATTTTTTTGCAACATAAGTGTCGCTTTCACTCGCAGCCTTGGCGCCAACAACTGCGACTTCTGGTAATACTGAACTGCTGCTATCGGCGGCTATCGCAGGCACTGCAAAGAGTGCACTAACCATGAGGTATACGAGCTTTGGCTTTTGAATTGCCAATATTGGAGTTTGCTTCATTGCTTTTCCCTGAAGAATGAAAAGCAGCGATTTTATTAAAAATCATTCTCAATAATATTAGCAAATGATAATTTTTACACTTTATTTACACTTTGTTGAGCTAAGCTGTGCAAAAAAACAACACTTCTAAAACAGAGATAAATTATTTGCCGACGTAGCAGACTTAGTCGCTCTTCTTCTACGCCATTTTTTCACTGGGGGAAACTGTTCTGCGTGAGAAAACGCATCAGCAAAAAGCGACTGCTGAACAGGGAACATATCTTCTTGTCCTTGCCAAACGCGCATTTCAGGCCTGAGCTCGCACTCCACCCTGACATCAGATTTTGGTACACAACAGCACGGCAAGATTTCATCGGCAGCAATGAATGCCAATGGCTGCTCAAGGTATTGCACCTCGCCATCAAGCAGGCGTACCCGGCAAATGCCACAATATCCGCCCCGGCACTGGTATTCCACTTCGTGGCCTGTACGCTCCAGGCCATCGAGTAGCGTTTCGTGCGGAATGAGGTTAAAGCTGGTGTGCTGGGTACGGACTGTGCTCAAAGCTCGAAATCACCGAGGTCGTCAGAGCTGACCTCGGAATCAATCTGGCCGATGAGGTAAGAGCTCAACTCCACTTCTTGCGGCGCCACCTGGACAGTATCAGAGGCCAACCACGTGTTGATCCAGGGGATAGGATTACTCTTGGCATTTGGAAAGGCAGGAGCCAAGCCAACCGCTGTCATGCGGTTATTAGTGATGTACTCGACATATTGGCAGAGGATGTCCTTGTTGAGGCCAATCATGGAACCATCCTTAAACAGGTATTCTGCCCATTTCTTTTCCTGCTCCGCAGCATTCTTGAACATGTCGAAGCACTCCTGCTGCAACTCGGCGGCGATCTCGGCAAACTCAGGATCATCCTGGCCGTTGCGCATGATATTGAGCATGTGCTGGGTGCCAGTCAGATGCAGCGCTTCGTCACGCGCAATTAGGCGAATGATCTTGGCATTACCTTCCATCACCTTGCGTTCAGCAAAGGCAAACGAGCAGGCAAAGCTGACATAAAAGCGGATTGCCTCCAGAATATTGACGCTCATCAGGCAACGGTAGAGCAGTTTTTTCAGCTCATGCAGGTTGACCGATTTGACCTCGCCATTGATCACATGATCGCCCTCGCCTAGCTGCGAATACAGCATGGTGTAGTGAATCAGGTCATCGTAATAACTTGAAATATCGCTGGCACGCGCCACGATGTTTTCATTGCGCACAATATCGTCAAAGATCAGTGAGGGATCAGAAACGATGTTGCGGATGATATGGGTATAGGAGCGTGAGTGTATGGTCTCGGAGAAAGCCCAGGTCTCAATCCAGGTTTCCAGTTCTGGCAACGATACCAATGGTAATAACGCCACGTTGGGGCTGCGCCCCTGGATAGAATCCAGCAGCGTCTGGTACTTCAGGTTGCTGATGAAGATATGCTTTTCATGGTCAGGCAAACCCTGGTAGTCGATACGATCTTGCGAAACGTCAACTTCTTCCGGACGCCAGAAAAATGAAAGCTGCTTCTCGATCAGCTTCTCGAACACCGGGTACTTCTGCTGGTCGTAGCGCGCGACATTGACCGGCTGTCCGAAGAACATCGGCTCTTTCATTTGTTCGTTGTCTATCTTGGAAAAAATACTGTAGGCCATGGTTTGTCTCGATATTCTTCAATCAGGGCGGCACATTAGCGCCGCCCTACCCGTCAACTGCCGGTCTAGATCTTGCAAGCACCGCTGGCGCAACCGTCGTCTTCCGCCTCGCTACCGCCCTCACTCGCGCCATCACGGGTGTTATGGTAATAGAGGGTTTTGACGCCAAGCTTGTAAGCCTGCAACAAATCCTTGAGCAATTGCTTCATTGGCACCTTGCCGCCCTCAAAGCGCTTGGGATCGTAGTTGGTATTGGAAGAAATCGACTGATCGACAAACTTCTGCATGATGCCCACCAGCTTGAGATAGCCATCGTTATTGGGCAGCGACCACAGCAATTGGTATTGATGCCGCAGGCGCTCAATCTCGGGCACCACTTGGCGCAGGATGCCATCCTTGGATTGCTTGACCGACACCAGGCCACGCGGTGGCTCAATACCGTTGGTCGCATTGGCGATCTGGCTGGAAGTCTCGGAAGGCATCAGCGCAGTGAGTGTGGAGTTACGCAAACCGTTGGCGACGATATCCTTGCGCAATTGCTCCCAATCGAGTTGCAGTGCTTCATTGCACACTGCATCCAGGTCTTTCTTGTAAGTATCGATCGGCAAGATGCCTTGCGCATAAGTGGTTTCATTAAACGCACCACAAGGGCCGAATTCGCGCGCAAGCTGTACCGAAGCTTTCAAGAGATAATACTGGATTGCTTCAAAAGTACGGTGGGTCAGGCCTAGCGCTGCTTCATCAGTGTAGCCAGTGCTATTCTTGGCAAGGTAATAAGCGTAATTGATCACGCCCACGCCCAGCGAGCGACGCTTGTCAGTGGCATTAAGCGCCGCCTTGACCGGGTAATCCTGGTACTCAAGCAATGCATCCAGTGCACGCACCACGAGGTCGGCCAAGCCCTCCAGCTCGCCGAGGTTTTCCAGCGCGCCGAGGTTAAAGGCGGACAAGGTGCACAATGCAATCTCACCATGCTCGTCATTGATGTCGTCCAGCGGATGCGTTGGCAACGCGATTTCCATGCACAAATTGGATTGCCGCACTGGTGCCAACTTGGGGTTGAACGGGCTATGAGTATTGCAATGATCGACGTTCTGAATGTAGATGCGACCGGTGCCAGCACGCTCCTGCATCAGCAATGAGAACAAATCCACCGCTGGCAAGGTACGCTTGCGGATGCTGTCATCAGCTTCGTATTGCGTATACAGGCGCTCGAACTCGTCCTGGTCGGCAAAGAAAGCGTCATAAAGGCCAGGCACATCGTGCGGCGAGAACAAAGTGATATCGCCACCCTTGATCAGGCGCTGATACAACAAGCGGTTGATCTGCACACCGTAATCAAGGTGGCGCACGCGGTTTTCTTCCACGCCGCGGTTGTTTTTCAACACCAGCAACGATTCAACTTCCAGGTGCCACAACGGGTAAAACAAGGTCGCTGCACCACCACGCACTCCACCCTGCGAGCAGGACTTCACTGCGGCCTGGAACAACTTGTAGAACGGCAGGCAGCCAGTGTGCTGGGCCTCGCCACCGCGAATTTCACTACCAACAGCGCGAATGCGGCCTGCATTCACGCCAATACCGGCACGTTGCGAAACATACTTCACAATCGCACTGGTAGTCGCATTGATGCTATCCAGGCTGTCATCGCATTCGATCAGAACGCAGGAGCTGAACTGGCGCGTAGGCGTACGCACACCGGACATGATGGGCGTAGGCAGCGAAATCTTGAAGGTAGATACCGCATCGTAGAAGCGCTTGATGTATTCCAGGCGCGCCTTGCCTTCATACTTGGCAAACAGGCACATCGCTACCAAGATGTAGAGGAATTGCGGGCTTTCGTAGATTTTCTTGGTCACCCGGTTTTGCACCAGGTACTTGCCTTCCAGCTGCTTCACGGCAGCGTAAGAGAAATTCATATCGCGCCAGTGGTCGATATGCTCGTTCAGCTCATCGAACTCTGCGCGGCTATAGTCGGCAAGCAGGTGCTGGTCGTACTTGCCCATTTCAGTGAGCTTGGTCACATGGTCAAACAAGTGCGGTGGCTCAAACTGACCATAGGCGATCTTGCGCAAATGGAAGATGGACAGGCGAGCAGCTAGGTACTGGTAATCCGGCGTCTCTTCCGAGATCAAGTCAGCCGCGGACTTGATAATGGTTTCATGAATGACATCGGTACGAATCCCGTCATAGAACTGGATGTGCGACTTCAGCTCGACCTGCGATACCGATACATTGTCCAGTCCCTGTGCCGCCCAATCGATCACGCGATGGATCTTGTCCAGGTTGATCGGCTCACGGCGACCATCCCGCTTGGTGGCATTCATGGATTCATACTTTGTCATCTAAGGCTCCCTGTCAGGAAGCAAGGTGTCTCCATGCCTTGGCGACCAGATTCCTGGTCAAGCCTACATGCATGGAGTCAGCAAAATGAACTGCTTCGCGGCACTGGCCACGATAGCTTTTGCTGAGGACACCCCGCCTCAAACGTTATGAAAATAATCTACGGCAGGTTTCCTGGCTTCCGGGTCACCGTGGTTGGCCGGTCTTCCCAGGCCCTACACTCACAGGCCCAGTGACAATTGAAATGGCATACCACTCTCCGGTTACAGTTGCGGGGGCAGCTGTGGCTTGAATAGGCATAAACCCGTGACCACATTCCCTTTTCCCGACTAAATCGAACCGCTGTCGAACACCGTAGTGGGATGGAATATAGCGCAATAAAATGTGCTTGTGTAGCCAACAAAACACTATATATTGATTTTTTGAGGTATATACAGGATTTTTAAGGAGAAATTTTTTGAAGAATTTTCCAGCCATATCTGCATCATGAATTGAGCTATCATGAAACGATATTTTCGCCAAGACAGGCGCGTAAAAATGAGTAATAAATAAAGACCAGCGATGAAACCAGCCACCACTCCCGAACCTAGCCGTGCAGAGATTGAGCAGATACCAGGTGCGTTATTGCTTGAATTTGGCGCAAGTTGGTGCGGCTTTTGTCAGCGTGCACAGCCGCTGCTGAACACCGCGCTGCAGGCTCACCCCAAGTTGCGGCACGAACGCATAGAAGATGGCCCCGGCAAGCGGCTGGGCCGCAGCTTCCGCATCAAGCTTTGGCCCACCCTGATCTTGCTGCACAATGGCGTAGAAATTGGTCGTGTAGTGCGGCCGGAAAGCGTGGAAACGATCACCACGCTACTCCAGGCAACCCTGTCACCTGATTAAGCAGCCAATTCGTTGCGCAACTGCTTTGCCACCTTCACCATATTGTCCAGCGCAGTACGTGTTTCCGCCCAGCCGCGCGTCTTGAGGCCGCAATCCGGGTTAACCCATAACTGCGCAAGAGGCACGACACTGGCCGCACGGCGCAATAATGCCTCGATTTCAGCAATCGTCGGCACACGAGGGGAATGAATATCGTATACACCGGGGCCAATGTCGTTCGGGTAAGTAAACTCGCCAAAGCCATCCAGTAGCTCCATGTGCGAACGAGAAGTCTCGATGGTAATCACATCGGCATCCATGGCTGCAATCGCAGGCAGGATGTCATTGAACTCGGAATAGCACATATGCGTGTGGATTTGGGTGTCATCCTCAGCCACGCTGGCACTGAGCTTGAATGCCCTCACTGCCCAATCCAGGTATTGCTTCCATTCGGCCTGTTGTAACGGCAAGCCTTCACGCAGCGCTGGCTCGTCGATTTGGATAATGCCAATACCTGCCTGTTGCAGGTCATCCACCTCGTCGCGTATTGCCAATGCAAGCTGCATTGCTGTGGATTGACGCGGTTGATCGTCTCGGACAAAAGACCATTGCAACATCGTCACCGGGCCAGTCAGCATGCCCTTAACCGGGCGGCTAGTGAGCGATTGAGCATAACGCGCGGTTTCTACCGTCATCGGCTGCGGACGATAAACATCACCATAAATCACAGGAGGCTTGACGCAACGCGAGCCATAGCTCTGCACCCAGCCATATTGGGTAAACGCATAGCCTGCCAGCTGCTCCCCAAAATACTCCACCATATCGTTGCGCTCGGCTTCACCATGCACGAGCACATCAATATCCAGGGCCTCCTGCTCGCGAATAGCGAGTTCGATGTGCTGCTGCATATCCTGCTGATAACGATCGGTCGATAGCTTTCCCTGCTTGAAGGCAGCACGACTGGCGCGGATATCCGCGGTCTGCGGGAAGGAACCTATGGTCGTCGTTGGCAATGCAGGCAGATTGAAGCGAGCTTGCTGCACAGCTTTACGCTCAGCAAAAGCACGATGACGCTCTGGATTGAGTTTATCCAAGGCAGCAATTCTAGCCTGCACATCCGCATTGTGTACCCGGCTTGAGGTCCGGCGTGATTGCACAGCAGCATCAGATGCGGCCAGCTCGGTAGCGATGCTACCTTCGCCTTCATTCAAGGCGCGCGCCAAGGTCGCAACTTCGGCAATTTTTTCATCCGCAAAGGCCAACCAGTGCTTGATTTCGGGATCAAGGTTTTCTTCATGTGCCAAAGTCACGGGGGTATGCAACAACGAGCAACTTGGTGCTACCCATAAACGATCACCCAGCTTTTGTGCCAGTGGTTGCAAGATATCGAGGCTGCGACGCAGATCGTTGCGCCAGATATTGCGGCCATCCACTACCCCTGCGGATAACACCCAGTGTCCCGGCAAGGCATTGAGCCATGGTGCCAGTTGCTCAGGCGCACGTACCAGGTCAAGATGAATGCCATCGACCGGCAGGCCTGTGATGAAACCTTGATATCGAGATACATTGGCAAAATAAGTCGCCAGCAGAATCTTCGGGCGTTGCGTACGCAACCAGGCATAAGTACGCTCAAATGCTTTCAGCCACTGATCATCGAGGTCTAGCGCCAATACTGGCTCATCGATCTGCAACCACTCAATCTTGCGATGGTAGAGCTCGCGCAACAGATAGGCATATTGCTCTGCCAGTCCATCCAGCAATTGCAGGCGATCATGATCCCTGGCCTTGCTCAGGTACAGCAGGCTGACTGGCCCCAACAACACGGGCTTGACCGTTTTTCCTTGTGCCTGTGCTTCATCGAGGCGGCTAAGGAATTCATGGGCATTGATGGAAAACCGTGTGTCTGCGCTCAACTCCGGCACGATATAGTGATAGTTGGTATCAAACCACTTGGTCATTTCCATCGCAGGCTGGCTGGCATTGCCTCGCGCCAAGGCGAAATATTGCTCCTCCGACAATACTCCCCCTTGAAAGCCAAAACGCTCCGGCACTGCGCCAAACATCACGGCGTGATCCAGCACGTGGTCATAAAACGTGAAATCACCAGCGGTGATGAAGCCCAAACCTGATTGCTTTTGCCAATGCTGCTCGCGCAAGCCCTTGCCTATCTCCTGCAAACCTGTCGCATTGAGCTCCCCTTTCCAGAATGCCTCTTGGGCAAACTTGAGTGCGCGTTTCTCGCCGATCCGTGGATATCCCAGAATATGTGCAATTGCCATGCTTGAATCCCTTGCTTGAATGATGTGAATGAGTTCATTGAAAAAGTGCAGGAATTTTCACGGATGCAATAAATTTAAAAAAGCGAAAGTTTTTTTGATAAACTTGAATTAAATTCATACCAACAAGCACACCATGCTGGAAATCCGCCACCTGAAATCCCTGATTGCGATTGCCGAGACCGGCAAGCTGGCTCATGCTGCCGAGCGGGTATTCCTCACACAATCAGCGCTTTCACACCAGATACGCGTGCTGGAAAATCATTACGACACCCCCTTGTTCCAGCGCACAGCGCATGGCATTCGCTTCACACCTGCTGGAGAGCGTCTGCTGGCCTTGGCCAGGGAAGTGCTGGAAGCGCAAGAAAAAGCCGAGCGTGACCTGATTCGCCTCAAGAGCGATCAATCAGGGGAATTGCGAATAGTGCTGGAGTGCCACACCTGCTTTGACTGGCTGACGCCGGTGATGGATGCCTTCCGCCGCGCCTGGCCAGAAGTCGAACTGGATTTGGTTGCCGGATTCCACAGCGACCCATGGCACTTGCTGCATGAAGGCAAAGCCGACCTTGTCATCGGCAGCCTGCCGGAGAAATTACGCGAACTGAGCGCGATTCCGCTATTCAAGTTCGAGATCATGGGCGTGTTGCCGCCCGAGCATGAATTGCGTAACAAACCACGATTAATGGCAGAGGACTTTGCCGGACAAACGCTGATTACCTATCCAGTGCCGGAAGAGCGCATCGACGTCATCCGCCAGGTGCTCAAACCCGCTGGCATCGAATTCACCCGTCGTACCAGCGAGCTGACTATTGCCATCATGCAATTGGTAGCCAGCCGCCGCGGCATCGCTGCACTACCTAATTGGGGCATACAAAGCTATGTAGATCACGAATATGTGATTGCCAAGCCTATAGGCCGCAAAGGCCTGTGGTCGGAACTACATGCTCTCGGCATGCCGGACATCATGGCTCGGCCATACACCCAAGACCTGGCGCGCATCATCCGCGATACCTGCCTGGAAAAACTCAGCGAGATCAAGTTACTCTAAGCTGTGTCAGGCATACTCTCTGCCCAATGCTCAGCCATGAAGTCCAGCATAGAACGCAAGATCAGCGGCATATGGCTGCGTGTCTGGTAAACCCCATAAATACCTAGCGAACGCGGCTTAAAATCGGGCAACAGCACCTCTAGCTCCCCTCGACTGATGGGTCCAGCCGCCGCATGAACTGGTTGCAGGCTCACCCCTGCCCCGGCAATCGCCGCAGCCAGGAGCACAGTAGAGTCGTTAGCCGTCAGGCTGCCGCTGACAGGCACATGGTATTCCTTGCCTTGGTGCAAAAACGTCCACAGGCTCTTACCAAAATATGAATAGGTCAGGCATTGGTGCATGCCCAGTTCTTCTACCGTCCTGGGAGCACCATGGCGAGCGATATAGGCCGGGGCAGCACAAACAACAGAATGGCAAGTGCCCAAAGGCTTGGCAATCAGGCCTGGGGCCAGATCATTGGTAATACGGATAGCCAGGTCGATCCTATCCTCAACTAGGTTGATGGTGTGATTACTGATCTGCAATTCCACAGCCGCCATCGGGTAGCGCTGCAAATAACGCCCAACCAGCGCCGCCAGCCCATATTGGGCAATAGATTGCGCACAACTGATACGCAACAAGCCATGCGGCTCATCCCCTGACTGTTGTGCGAGATTCATCTCTGCACTAATCGCCAGCATCTCGCGACAGCGCAGCAAGATCGCTTGCCCGGCTTCAGTCAGCGTCATCCTGCGCGTCGTGCGATGCAGCAAGCGTACACCTGCCCATTCTTCCATTTGGCCAAGATACCGCGTCACCATGGCGCGAGACATATCCATGGCCTGCGCCGCAGCCGTCATGCTGCCTTGCTCTGCAATGCACACAAATACTTCTGCCGCGGTAATCCTATCCATGCACAGCCCTTATTTGATCGATTTATGCAACAAACAATTGCATTCTAGGTGATTTTTATCATGAAAGAAAAATCCTATGATGCTGCTCATCATCAAGTAAGGAGTCTGCTGTGCGCCTCAAATCCATGTTGTTCCTGGCAAGTGTATTCATGACCGGTATCGTCGGCCAACATGCTGTAGCCGCTGAGCCATTGAAATTGGAGATTTTTAATCCAGGCGAGCAAGGCTTTTTCCCGGTATCGTCGGAATTGATCAGCGGCAAGCACGATATTGTGTTGATTGACGCCCAATTTCAGCGCAATCATGCGCAGGAATTGGTCAAGCGCATCCAGCAATCCGGTAAACGCCTGACTACCATTTATATCAGCCACAGCGACCCTGATTACTATTTCGGGCTGGATGTACTCCATGCAGCTTTCCCCAAGGCCAAGATCATCGCGACTGCAGAAACCGTTGCAGCCATCAAGGCAACGAGCCAGGGCAAAAAAGACTACTGGGGGCCTCAACTTGGCGCCAACGCGCCACAATCGTTGGTGCTACCGGAAGTACTAAAGGGCAACAAGATCGATCTTGAGGGCCAGACGCTGGAAGTCAAAGGCTTGCAAGGCCACGCACCAGATCGTAGCTATGTGTGGATTCCGTCATTGAAGGCTATCGTCGGTGGCGTCATCTTGTCCAGCGGGATTCACGTCTGGATAGCAGATACTCAAACCACCGCATCGCGCCAGGACTGGCTGACCACCCTGGATGAGGTTACAGCACTCAAGCCGAAAACCATCATTCCTGGTCATTATCTTGGCGATGTACCCACAGGATTAGGTGCGGTTACATTTACACGTGAATACCTGCAAGCCTTCGAACAAACCGCAAACAAGAGCAAAAACTCGGCAGAACTGGTATCAGCCATGAAGCAACAATACCCCTCCCTGGCAGAAGAGACTTCGCTGGAACTGAGTGCAAAAGTGATCAAGGGCGAAATGAAATGGCCAGCGGAATAAGTACGCCGCCAGTCGCCACACTGCATTACATCTATGACCCTTTGTGCGGCTGGTGTTACGCTGCTGCGCCATTGGCGCAAGCAGCAAGCCACATTCCTGGCTTGCTGCTCAGCCTGCACGGTGGCGGCATGTTGAGCGACCATAACCGTCGCCAGATGTCCCCGGCTTGGCGTGATTATGTCCTGCCACACGATAAGCGTATTGCGGCCTTGAGCGGACAAATATTCGGCGATGCTTATTTCCAAGGCTTGCTGGAAGATGGCAACGTCATATTGGACTCAACACCGCCTATTACCGCCGTGTTATGCGCACAATCCCTGCAAGGCCTAGGGCTAGCCATGCTGGAGAAGATACAAGCCGCCCATTATCAATATGGCATGAAAGTGGCAGAACAGCAGGTGTTGATTGCACTGGCTAACGAACTAGGCATGGATGCAACGAAGTTTGCGCAGCGATTTGCCGAGCTTAGCCCAACCGCTACGGCACAACATATTCAGCAAAGCCGCGAATTGTTGGCACAGATAGACGGCAATGGCTTTCCTAGTTTCGTGCTTGAACAACCGGGCAAAGCCCTGCAAGTGCTGAACGCAAGTCACTATTTGGGCAAACCAGCCTCGTGGTGCGCTTTCATCGCAGCACAAATAGCATTCACCACCACGAAAGACTGATTTTATGATGATCAAGATTAAAAGACTGACCACGTTAGCAGCGTTACTGGCTGCCAGCGCAAGCTGGGCGGCTGACACCCCGTCCTTCATCGGCCACACTTATCTATTCCAGTACGATGGCTTTGCTGCGCAAGATAGCTTCATCTCCGCCGATACCATACGCTTTATTGTGACCGAAGGTCCGCTCAAGGGCTTAACCGGAGAGGTCAAGTATCAATACCGCGAGATCAGGCCTGGGGCTTACCTGATCTATTGGCAGGAAAAAGATGGTGGCACTGTCACGCATCTGGACGACTTCCAGCAAGGGCTATCGCATTCCAACTACACCACGCCCAAGATGGAGTTTTACACCATGAGCGGCAGCATCAAGCAACTGGACACTCAGCAGCAGCATTGATTGCCATGCTGCTGCATGCAGCTAGATATAGACCTTACTTTCTTGGGCTGCCGACTGCATGGCCGCCACGATCGCCTGGCAATTGCCGCGTGCATCTTCCAGGCTAAGGAATGGCGGCTTGCCGTTCAGTACGCAATCGCTGAAATGCTCGATTTCAGCGACAAAATGATTGCTCACGGGCAAACGCTCTTCCCAGAAGCGGCCATCTTCCGTCCACCAGGTGATGACAGGCACGTCGCCCGCCTGCTGCCAGACAGTGTGGCATTTCAGGCCGCCCTTGCTGCCAGTCACCTGGTATTCGGAGCGGCGCGAGGTCTCGAAGCTGATGTCAAAATGCCCATGTTTGCCCTCGCCAAAATCAAATACGCCGCTGGTGGCGATATCCGCCCCACTATCGGTGTATTTGGCAATCGTCACCACACTTTCAGGCTCGGTGCCGAAACAACTGCGCAATGAGTGGATGGCATAAGGGCCAATATCCCACATCGCCCCGCCGCCGCCATCGACATTACGCTCTAGGCGATAAAGCCGCGCGGGCTTCATGAGGAAAGAGTAGCTGGCACGTACGAACTTCACCTCACCAATCACGCCAGAGCGCAGCAACTCTTGCACGCGGGCGAACTGCGGGTGGAAAGCATACATAAAGCCTTCCATCACCGTCACGCCCTGTTGCTTTGCCGCGCTGGCAATCGCATCGACATCGGCCACGGTCAGCGCCAAGGGCTTTTCGATCAGCACATGCTTGCCTTTGGCAATTGCCTTCAAGGCCCATTCCGTATGCTCATGGTTGGACATGGGCAGGTAAACTGCCTCAACACGCGCGTCATTCAGCAAGGCTTCGGCATCATCATAAAGATTAACCCCCGCCGTCCCAGGCGCATGCTTTTCAAGCATTGCAGCGGCTGCCCCTGCACGGCGGCTGCCTATCGCCACCAGCTCGGCATTGGCAGCATCGACAATGGCAGGCAGCAGGCGCTCATTGACGCGCGCTGCGCCCAATATGCCCCAGCGTAGCTTACGTTGCTCACTCATGTGCATTTCTCCTTTAAATAGTTAATCCATGTTGCATCAAGATCACCCGCCACGCTCATGGCTGAGTGCCGGGGAAACCGGGTATCAGCTCGGTATCGACGGTTTGTGCAGCCAACGTGGTGGCCACATGCTGCATCAGGCTTGGTGAGGCATAACCATCAGCCGGTAAAGCGTGCGTCTGCTGGTATATCCGAATGGCAGCCTGGGTATTGGGGCCGGGTAATCCATCGCTGCCACGCGTATCAAAGCCCAGCTCTGTCAGCTGTCGCTGCAAGCGCTTGATAGCATCAATGCTCACTGGCTCCTGCTCTGCCTCGAAGCCACCACTCAATGCCTTGCCTCCCTGTAAACGGCTGGCAAGGTGAGCCACGGTCAAGGCGTAGCTGGTTGATCGGTTCCATTGCATGACAGCATTGAAGTTGTCGAACACCATGAATGCAGGGCCACGCCAGCCTTGCGGCAAAATAATCGCCGCATTGCGGTCTGCCGATGGTAGCCCTTGTCCAATCGCCTGTACTCCCATCGCCTGCCACGCAGCGACCGTGCGTTTCTGGCTAATCACGGCTTGCTGCCAATCAAACCCCTGCGGCAGGCTCACCTCAACGGCAATCGCCTCATCACGTTTCCAGCCAATCGCACTCAAGTAACGCCCGGCGGAATACATGGCATCGGGAATGGATTGCCAGACATTGATCTTGCCATCACCGTCACCATCCTCGGCATAAGCTAGAAAGGTCGAAGGCATAAACTGCATGTGCCCAACCGCACCAGCCCAGGAGCCCACCATGTTACTCGCAGCAATATGCCCGGCATCAAGGATGCGCAAGGCATCCAGCAACTGGCTGCGGAAAAAGGCATGGCGGCGGCCCTCATAGGCCAGTGTGGCCAATGCTTGCGGGGTGGAAAAGTTACCCAGGGTTTGTCCGTAATTGGTTTCCAGCCCCCAGAACGACACCAGCACCGCAGCTGGCACGCCATACTTCTGCTCCACGGCCTGTAACAAAGGCCCTTGCTCCTGCAACAACGCCTGGCCGCGAGCAATCTGCTTCGCCGTCACGCGGCGGTTGAGATAAGTCAGAAAAGTCTGCACAAACTCTGGCTGTGATTGATCCAGCTCAATAATACGGTCTATAGGACGAGCATCGGACAGGGCCGCTTGTAGACTCTGCGCAGAAATACCCTGTGCCTGCGCATCACGGTAAAAATCCTGCAACCACGCATCAAACCCTGGTTCATCAGCATGAGTAGCAAGCGCCCCGCACATCAGGCCAACAGCCAAAAAACTCGCTACTGAACGATGTAATTTCAACAAAACTCCTCTCCATTCATTGCTTGCCACCAAGCTTGCGCTGATGCTTCATCTCTACAACGATCAGCCATTTAATGATCAACAATATAATTAGCTACGAACCACATCTTCCCAGGTTTTATCCAGGCGTTTGACCGATACCGGAAATGGGGTTTTCAGTTCCTGGGCAAACAAGGAGACGCGCAACTCTTCAATCAACCAACGATAGTCCAGTAAGGCTCGCGGCACTTCATGATTCGCCTTGCGCAAGCTTTGCAGACGCGCCTCCCAGCGATCCCATACCTGCTGCACGGCCTGTCCGCTACGGGCATCACGTTCGACACTGCCAGGGTATTTCTCCAGGCGCAAACGCATGGCCTTGAGGTAGCGCGGCAAATGTTGCAGGGTTTCCCACGGTGTCGCGCTGAAAAAACGCTTGGGCAGCAGGTGCGTAAGCTGGCCTTCCAACTCCTTCTTGATTCTGGACAGGTTGGCTGGTGCAGCGTTCAACTTTTGTGCAAGCAGGGTGTATTCGGCAGCAATCGCCGTTGCCAGCCGCCCCGCTCCATCGACCACGGCTGGTAGCCTGGTTCGTGCACGGGTCTTGAGCGCCATGAAATCCTGGTTATTACGTGGCAAGGCATCTTCGCCGATGAAGGCGCGATCGCTGATCGCAATGAGCATATCCTCGCGCAGCTCATCGGGGTTCATGATGTTGCGCAGTTGCAAGGCATATTGGTTGAAGCCGGGCAGGCCTTTTTCCAGTTGCTTCATCTGCTCCTTGAGTTCAAAACGCATCAGGCGGCGCACCCCGGCACGATGAGATATCTGTGCCACCAGTTCAGTATCAAACAGCTTAATGGCAACGCTATCGCTGTTGTCTTCCAACGCCGGGTAACCGGTCAATTGGCGGCCGTCGCGGCTAAAACTCAAGGTCGGTGGCAAGTCGCCAAAATCCCACTGCTTGAGGCCAGATTTCTCGATGCTGGGTGAACTGCTACGGAAGGTTAGCTGTGCTGCCTGGCCAAGCTGGGCTTTAAGGGCGTGCCAATCACGCCCACTACCCAGCTCGCGGTTTTTCTCGTCCACCACGCGGAAATTCATGTAGAGATGTGCATCAAGCGCGTTGGCCTCCCACTCACTGGCACTGAGTTTAAGCCCAGTGCGCTGCTGAATGAAGTTAGCCATCGCGGGCAGCAATGGTCCTTGCCTGGATGGTGCAGCTTCCAGGAAGCCAGTGACGAAATCGGGCACCGGCACACAAACGCGACGCAATGTCTTGGGCAAGGCCTTGATCAGCGCCGTGACCTTTTCGCGGATCATGCCAGGCACCAGCCACTCCGCCTCAACCGGATTCAACTGGTTGAGCAATGCCAGCGGCACGGTCGCCGTAACACCATCTAGTGCATGCCCTGGCTCAAAGCGGTATTTCAACGACAAAGTGACGCCATCCAGTGCCAGGCTTTCCGGGAACTGTACCTCGGTAATGCCTGCAGCGCCGTGACGCATCAAGTGTTCGCGCGTGAGGTACAGCAGCTTGGGGTTGGCTTGTTCCGCATCCTCGCGCCACTTCTCAAAACCAGCACCGTTAACAATCCCTTGGGGTACCACTCCATCGTAAAACGCAAATAAGGTGTGCTCATCTACCAGTACATCCTGCCGACGCGCCTTGTGTTCCAGCTCTTCAATTTCGGCGATCAGGCGACGATTAGCCGCGAAGAATGGCGCACGCGTATCGAACTCCATATTCGCTAGCGCCTCACGGATAAATATCTCGCGCGCTTCCTGCGGATGAATAGGCCCATAATGCACGCGGCGGCGCGGCACCACAGTGAGGCCATAGAGACTGACACGCTCCCACGCCACGACTTGCGCAGGCTTGCGATCCCAACGCGGATCGCTGTAATGACTTTGCGTCAGGCCGCGCGCCAACGGTTCTATCCAATCCGGCTCAATGCGTGCAACGCAACGCGCATAGAGTTTGGTGGTTTCCATCAACTCGGCAGCCATCACCCATTTCGGCCTAGCCTTCTTCAGTGTGGAACCAGGCGCGACATGGAAGCGTATGCCACGCGCACCAAGATAATTGTCTGCCTCGCCATCCTTGAAGCCAATATTGCCCAGCAAGCCAGCCAGCAAGGCACGGTGTACCTGTTCGTAAGAAGCAGGTTCCACATTGAGCTTGAGTTCAAGCTCATCTGCAATTTCCTTTAATTGCTGATAAAGCTCGCGCCACTCCTTGAGCCGAAGGAAGGAAAGGAAATTACTATGGCATTTATTGAGTAAATCCTTGTTGGATTTCTTGCTCTTGAAAGCATCTTCGTACCATTCCCACAGCTTGATGAAGCCGAGGAAATCGGAATGCTCGACATTGAACTTGGCATGCGCCTGGTCGGCGGCTTCGCGTTTATCCATGGGCCGCTCGCGCGGGTCTTGAATTGCCAAGGCACTGGCAATGATGAGGATTTCCCTGACACAACCCTGCTTCTTGGCTTCCAGGATCATGCGCGAAACGCGCGGGTCCAGCGGCAGGCGTGCTAACTGGCGACCTGTCTCGGTAATGTTCTGCTCTGCATCCACAGCACCCAACTCTTGCAAAAGTTGGTAGCCATCGGCGATCAAGCGCGAGCTCGGCGCTTCGATAAACGGAAACTCCTGTACCTGGCCCAGCTTGAGCGCAGCCATGCGCAAGATGACAGCTGCCAGCGATGAGCGCAGGATTTCAGGGTCGGTAAACTCAGGGCGATTGTTAAAATCAGCCTCGTCATAAAGCCGGATACAAATACCATTAGATACACGCCCACAACGACCTGCACGCTGACGCGCCGCCGCTTGTGAAATCTTCTCAATCTGCAATTGCTCGACTTTGGCGCGGGCGCTGTAGCGATTGACACGTGCCAGGCCGGTATCAATCACATATTTAATGCCGGGTACTGTCAGCGAAGTTTCTGCCACATTGGTCGCCAGCACCACACGCCGCCCGCCGCTGGAACGGAACACCTTTTGCTGGTCTTCTATAGACAGGCGCGCAAACAGCGGCAATATCTCCACATGGCGCAAGTGCTTGTTGAGATAGTCAGCGGTATCGCGAATCTCACGCTCGCCAGGCAGGAATACCAGGATATCGCCACCTCCAAGCCGCGATAACTGCTCGACGGAATCAAGGATCGCTTCCTCCATGGCCTCTTCGGCATCATCCTCTTCCAGCCACTTGGCCTCGGCACGCGGCTTACGCTGTATGCCCATAATGTCCTGGCCCAGCAGTTCCACATCTTCATCATCTTGCAGCACTGTGCTGCTGGATGAATCCACATGACTTGCCTTGCGCTTGATGCCTATATCAAGAATATCGTCTTGCGGCTCATCCTCCTGCACCTTGACCACAGGTGCCCGCGTCACCACTGGCGCTGGCGGCGCAATCACCATGCGGCGACTGCCCAAGGGACGGTAACGGATTTCCACCGGATATGTCCGCCCGGAAACCTCAATCACTGGCGCACCATTAAAATGCTGGGAAAAACGCTCGGCATCAATCGTGGCAGACGTCACAATCACTTTAAGGTCTGGCCGACGCGGCAATAATTGCTTGAGGTAGCCAAGCAGGAAATCAATGTTCAGGCTGCGCTCGTGCGCCTCATCGATGATGATAGTGTCGTAGGCGTTAAGAAAGCGGTCGCCCTGCGTTTCCGCCAACAAGATGCCATCTGTCATCAGCTTGATATAACTGGATTCCGACAGGCGGTCATTGAATCGCACCTTGTAACCCACCGCCTCGCCCAGCGGAGACTTCAACTCCTGCGCAATGCGCGAAGCCACCGAACGTGCAGCAATTCGCCGAGGCTGGGTATGCCCAATCAGCCCTGCCACGCCACGCCCCAGCTCCAGGCAAATCTTCGGCAACTGCGTGGTCTTACCAGACCCAGTCTCACCACTGACAATCACTACCTGATTTTTGGCAATCGCCTGCGCAATTTCATCCTTGCGCCCACTGACTGGTAACTCTAATGGATACTCGGGCTTGGGCAACTGCGCCAGCCGTGCCTGGCGGCGCTGGCTGGAGGCCTGAATCTTAGTAAACAATTCAGATAGTGCGTGGTCGATTGGCTTCTGTTGCGCCAACATCGCATCCAGCTGCTGTAAGCGACGCCTGAACACAAACTGATCCTGCAACATGCACTCGGGAATTTGCGCCTTGAGACGTTGCAACAACTGGCGCTCTGAAACGGAATTAGAGGTACTCATAGATGGGGATGGATTTTAGCATGGCTACTCCTTGCCTTCGCGCATCAGCAGAGCATCCTTGCTATTTTTGCCTGCAATGGATATCCATGGCCCTCATCACGCAATCATATGCAGGGTCGCCTGCCTTTGCTCCAATAGCACAAGGCAGGCGAGCATTGCTGCACATGTTAAGATAGCAGGATGGAGTTTGATCAATTAAAGCTGGTTGGCGGGCTGAGCGCTTTTTTCCTGCTATTTGGATTCGGTTGCTGGTTATTGCTGCAAACTGCCACCATGGGCGCCGATCCGGCAGATCAGGATTTTTTTGGTGAGGTGTGCTCGGTGATCGACAATACCCGTACCAACACTACCCCCTGCGCTGCCTGTATAGCACTTTCCAATCAATTGATCTCGCAAGCATCCTTGATCGGCCCATTGACTTACGGGCTTCCCAGCATCAATGCCAACTTTGAATCGTCTATGACAGGAGCGCAATAATGAAATACATCTGGTCAGGCCTGCTATTGCTTTGCAGTTTGCAAGTACAGGCAGAAATTACTGTTGTAGAGCCATGGGTGCGTACCACTGCTCCAGGGCAAAAAGTCGCTGCGGGCTATGTACGCATCGTTTCTGACAAGGATGTTATCCTGGTCTCGGCGAACTCAAGCTTTGCCGACAAGGTCGAACTGCATGAAATGGCGGTAGAGAATGGCGTCATGAAGATGCGCCCGATCAAGCAACTGGAGCTCAAGGCCAACACCCCTGTAGAGCTAAAGCCCGGCGGCCTGCACCTGATGCTGCTTGGCATCAAGAGCCCGGTCAAAACTGGTGATACGATTCCATTGAATTTGGTTTTTGAGGACAAAAAGGCCAGCCAGGACAGCGTAGCTATCACGTTTAATGGACGTGATATTACCCATCAGGAAATGGGGCACCACGCCCACTAAATTATTCCCCCAGGAGAGCACGATTGATTGCCAAGTTTATACAAGGCCTAAGCCAGCAAACCCTGTATCGGCTTAAATGCCTGCGCCAGTTGCTGGTGCAATCAGTATTGTCATGGTTTTCACACCGCGCCACCAGCAAGGGAGCGGCGCTCGCCTTTTACACCATGTTTTCGCTCACGCCCATCCTGGTGCTGGTAATTGCGATTGCGGGATATTTCCTTGGTGAGCGCGCCGCTCATGGCGAAATCGTGGCACAAATCTCTGACCTGGTAGGAGAAAGTGGTGCACAGGTCATCCAGAATATGTTGGCAAAATCCAGCAACCCAAAGTCTGGCATTATTGCCACCTTGATTGCCTCCGCTTTGCTCTTTGTAGGCGCAACCACCGTATTTGCCGAGCTCAAGGCCAGCCTGGATGAAGTCTGGGAAACCACCAAGGCTAAGGCCCAGGGCAGCAAGCAAGCAATCGGTAACCTGATCAAGACCCGCCTGCTCTCCTTCAGCATTATCATTTCACTGGCATTTCTGCTGCTGACATCATTGCTGGTAAATGCAGGCCTGGCGCTTATCGAACAATTCTTTGCTGATTTTGTCGGCCGCTTCATCACGACAATTGGCGTATTCAAGCATATTTCGGCACTAGTGAGTTTTGGCGTGATCACCTCAATGTTTGCCGTCATCTTCAAGATGCTGCCCGACGTCAAACTACCGTGGTCAGATGTATGGGTGGGTGCGGCTTTTACCGCCATCTTGTTCAGCCTGGGCAAAACACTGATCGGCCTTTACCTTGGTAATAGTGCTGTCGCATCTAGCTTTGGCGCAGCAGGCTCCTTAATTGCCCTACTGCTATGGGTCTACTACTCTGCACAGATTTTCTTCTTTGGTGCTGAAATCACGCGGCAATATGCGCTGACCTTCGGCAGCTTGCAAAACATCCCAAGCGACCAGCTACCACGCAAATAAGTCGGGCTTGATTCGTCCGACTTCACAAGTCACCGCACTCAGCACTTAATCAAGAAAGCGGTGCCGTAAATCTTGTAGATTCAGTTCTTCAAGGATATGTTCCAGCCGGGTTTGCGCATTACGCCTTGGGCTGTTCTTGTAACGAGCGATGATCAGCTCGTTTTTCATGGAATGTTCCCAGCCCACCAGCTCTGTCACTGTCACTTGATACCCATGGGCTTCAAGTTGCAGACAACGTAATACGTTGGTGATCTGGCTGCCAAATTCACGTGTATGGATGGGGTGACGCCAGATTTCAGACAAGGGTGTCTTGCCGAAAGATTCATTCTTGTGTCGGCGCAACACTTCAGCCACCTCGGCCTGGCAACAAGGTACCAGCACCATAAACTGCGCCTTTTTCTCCAATCCAAAACGTATGGCATCATCCGTCGCTGTGTTGCAGGCATGCAAGGCAGTGACGATATCCACCTGATCTGGCAGGGTGCTGGAGGTAATCGCCTCCTCCACTCTCAAGTGCAGGAAATCCATGCGGCTAAACCCCAGCTTGTCAGCCAGCGTGCGGGATTTCTCTACCAGTTCACCACGAGTTTCTATGCCGGCAATGCGGCCCGCGGACTGTTGCTTGATGAACAGGTCATAGAGAATAAAACCCAGGTAGGACTTACCTGCACCGTGATCGACCAACAACGGGTTGGCGTTATTTTCCATCACCTCCTGCAACAGGGGTTCGATGAAGTGATAGAGATGATACACCTGCTTGAGCTTGCGCCGCGTATCCTGATTGAGCTTGCCATCCCGCGTGAGGATATGCAGCTCCTTGAGTAGTTCCAGGGATTGTTGGGGCTTGATTTCTGGGATGAGCGTCATGCCAGTATTCTAGCATTACGCTCATTCACTCAGTCATATGCCGAGCCTTTAGGGCCTTAACGCATCAATTCACTTCATGCTCGTGGTGCTCAGCATGTTCATGAGGATGCACATGCACGCCCGGCGCATCCTTGGCTTCTGCCAGCCAGGCCACCGCATGCTTGTCATGCTCCATATCGCCGATATCAACGAAATCCACATGCTGGTACGCCTGCAATTGCTTGGCCGTGGTCTTTTCCACGGGCAGCTTACCCTGATAACGCTCTACCATTTTTACAGTCACCACATGCTTGGGATAACGGTATTCCACCTGTAGTGGAATCTGCAAGGCAGGTATCCAGGTCAGCTTTGTCTCTACCCCATTTAATTTGCCCTGATAAATCTCGGTTGCCATCTTTTCATAAGGCTGACCGGGCTTTTTCTCCAGGCTGGCCAGCTCGCTGCTTGTCACCAGCTTTGCCAGTGCCTGCCACTTGCTTTCGCTAGCGCCAATACCCAACAAGCGCAGGTCAATCGAGGTGTAATCAATTGCCCGTTGTTGACCATGCATCAGGTAGACGTAGTCCAACGTATCATCCTGCCACTGCCAGAGATCACTGCGATTGGCATTGGCATCGCGCAGTTCGACCTGGTTTTCACCACGCAACATCAGCCACTCGCGCTTCACTGGGTGCTTGCATGGCACCTCGCATTGCGAGGTCTCAAAACGGGCATCCAGGTTAGGCAAGGTTTCTGCCGCAGCAAAGCCAGGCAACAGGGAAAGCAGCAATAGCGCGCTATATTTCATGTGGTTTTGCATTCTTCATACTCTCATAGACTAAAAAGCAAAATGGATGGAATGGCCAGGCCATTCCATCCGTCATCTATTACACAACATCAAACCACTGCATTAGAAGCCAAAGGCATCTTTCATCACGTGGAAGATGTAGCTTTGTTCCTGGATACCCTGGAACAGGTGAGCCTTAGGACCACCTGCGAAGATTTCAACTTCTTCAGCAGCATGAGTCTCGGAATCCAATGGCACTGTCACTTCCTGGTGGAAATCAGGATCACTGGTATCCACATTGGTCATGTCGGCGATACGACCGCTACGTGCCGGGAAGTTGTATACAGTTTCACCAGGAACATTAGGGTAGTAGCCCTTACCGTTGGCATAGGAGATAGTGGTGTATGGGTTGCCATCCGTTGCCTTGCTCAGGCGGCCATCCACAGCCACCTTACCCAAGATAGGATTGCCACGCTCTGGATAACCACCAATGGTCATGGTGTGGCTGTGGTCAGCGGTAACGATGACCAAAGTGTCATTGAGATCAACCTTTTCCAGGGTCTTCTTCACTGCATCAGACAAAGCAATGGTGTCAGTCAGGGCACGGTAGGCATTGTTAGCATGGTGACCGTGATCGATACGGCCAGCTTCCACCATCAGGAAAAAGCCCTTGGGGTTCTTCTGCAGGATATCAATCGCCTTGCCAGTCAGGTCAGCCAGGGATGGCTCCTTACCCGTGTCGCTCGGACGGTCATGCTCGTATTGCATGTGGGAACGCTCAAACAAGCCCAGCAGACGGTTGGTATTCGCTGGATTGATCGCATCAAACTGTGCCTGATTCCAGACGAACTTGCCGTTGAACTTGTTCACGTATTCCTGAACCAGGTTACGGCCATCACGACGGTCACCCTTGCGGCCTGCATTTTCAGGATCATCCACGGTATTAGGCAAGAAACGGCTGCGGCCACCACCCAGCACAACTTCGATACCATCACCAATGCCACCTTGACCAAAATTGTCGATCAATTGGGAAGCAATGTCCTTAACATCAGCGCCAGCAGGCACGTTGTTGTCTGATTCCCAGTCACGTGCAGAAGTGTGGGCATAAGTGGCTGCAGGTGTAGCGTGAGTAATACGCGCTGTGGAAACCACGCCTGTAGCACGGCCATTTTGCTCAGCCAGCTCCAGAATAGTTGCCAACTTGGCAGCTTGTACCTTGCTGTTATCACGATCGCCATTTGCAACGCGTTGATCAACAGAGATCACGCCATCATTTGTCTTCACGCCAGTGACAATAGCAGTCATAGTTGGAGCGGAATCAGACGTCTGCTGGTTAGCAGAATAAGTCTTGGACAAAGCCAAGTAAGGAAGCTTCTCGAAAGCCAGCTTGTTACGCTCGCCATCACGGCCCTTCAATTGACCTTCCAGGATACGCGCAGCAGTCACGGTAGACACACCCATGCCATCACCAACAAACAAGATCACGTTCTTGGCCTTGCGGTTGTTCGGGTAAAGCTTCTTGGCAGCTGCCAACGCTTCCTGGCCATCTTGATACCAAGTGTTGGCATCTTCTGCCATGGCTTGGCCACACAGCGCCATCATCACCGCCAGGGCGGATACCTTCATTGTTGCCTTTTTCATTTTATGCACTCCCACTTTTGATTAAACAGTTTGACGACGACGCAATGCCAAGCCCAATACACCTAAGCCAGCCAACAACATGGCGTAGGTATCAGCCTCAGGCACGGCTGCAATATTCAAGCTGACGTTATCTAGGCCCACTTGCAGTGCTCCTTGGTTGCTCACGGCAGCAAAGCGCAAGCTAAAGTCACCACCAGCAGCAAGCAGGTCAGTCACGTCAAAGCTGTAATCCACGTAGCGATTGACGTTGTCATCACCATCAAACCGACGGCCATTGGCTCCGCCCAGATAATAAGTACCGATGATGTCAGTAGCATGAACCGAGAACGGATCAGCATTAGCACGCAAAATATCGACGCGAACGTGCTGATTAGCAGCGTAAGTGCCACCAGTCGTTGCATCCAGGCCAGCCTGGTTGATATACACAATGCCGTTATCGCTCTGGTCATTCACGAACATCTGGAAAGACAACACAGCAGAAGTCACAGCACTGATGGAGAAGTTCTGGTACAACACTTGACTACTGGCATAGGAGGAGTCCAGGAAGCCATAATATTGACCGCTGGCAGCACCTACGGTCTTGTAACCGCTGGCATAGGATTCAGTAGCATCAGTCGCCAATACAGAACCGGAAATGCCTTGCTCAGCCACTTTCCAGCCTTGCGGGCTGTAGCTTTCAGCGGCATCAGCCTCAAAACCGCCATTCACGATCACTTCCTGCGCGAACGCAGGAGCAGCAAACAGCACGGAGCTAGCCAAAGCCAGCGCTACGCCATGTTTTTGGAACTTCATGGTAATTCCCCTTTAACGAGAGTAGAAAACGATTCGGGGGCCATACTAGGAAGCACTTGTGTAAGCCATATGGATACAAAATAGTCCTAATGGACTACTCAGAGATATTGCAACAACCTCATTTGTGCAACAAAGATGCAAAATAAGGCAGGGATAGCAAGCAGGATGCTAAAATGACAGCCTGAGTCAGCTTTATCACTGATCACACGCAAAAAAAGCGATTCTTTTTATCAACGCATTCCACATAGAGCACCTCATCATGGCAATTCAATGGTTCCCCGGACACATGACCTCCGCACGCAAGAAAGCGGAAGAAACCATGGAGTTCACCGATATCGTGATTGAGGTACTGGATGCACGCGTACCAGAAGCGAGCCACAACCCGATGATTGAAGACTTGCGCCTCTATCGTCAGCGCCCCAGCCTGAAGATTCTCAACAAGGCAGACTTGGCCGACCCAGCAGCCACACAGGCCTGGCTCAACCACTTCAATCGTCAGGATGGCGTAAAAGCCGTTGCCCTCTCCTGCAAGAAACCAGGCGATGCCAAGAAGATTCCCGGTCTCTGCCGTAGCCTTGCGCCGCATCGAGGGACAAATCTCAAGCCTTTGCGCATGATGATCATGGGAATCCCTAACGTCGGTAAATCTACCCTCATGAATGCCTTGCTCAACCGCAGGATTGCCAAGGTAGGCGACGAGCCTGCTGTCACCAAGAGCCAGCAACGGTTTGAACTGAGCCCACAACTCACTATTACCGACACGCCCGGCATGATGTGGCCCAAGATCAAATATGAAAGCGACGGCTATATGCTCGCTGCCAGTCATGCCATAGGCCGCAATGCCGTCATCGATGAAGAAGTGGCTGAATTCCTCGCCGGTATCCTGCTACAACGCTACCCCGCCCTGCTACAAGCACGCTATAAAACCGATGTGAGCAATATGGATGCCATTGACCTGTTGGAAGCTGTCGGCAAGCGCCGTGGCTATTTATTGAAAGGCGGAGAGCTGGATATGGAAAAAACCGCCATGGCGTTTCTCGTGGACTACCGCTCCGGCACTCTGGGCCGCATAAGCCTGGAAACACCAGAATCCCGTGCGATCATGATGGCAGAAGCACAGCAACAGGCACTTTTAGCGGAAGAAAGTGCAGAGGAAGATCAATCTACGGACTAAATCATTGACAATTTCATTTTTATCATTTTTTAAAAAATATTATTAATTCATACCATTAGCACAACAAACCTCTCGTAAAACTTCAGGCTATTAGTCCAAACGTATCAGCCACAACAGACTATTGAGCCCTCCTCATGCCAGCAGTAGCATGGAATTGCTGTGAATAAAACAACAATTAATTCAATTGATTAATTCAACTGCTATGAGGAGTATCACATGTATATTTCCAAGTTATTGGTAACCACCGCCACTGGTGTATTGCTAACAGCATCCGCATCGGCTTTTGCTGCTGATACCGTCTATGGTAAGGATTTCGGCAATGGTCCGAGCCACACAACTACCATTAATGGTACCAGCGTGACATTTAGCGCCAAGACTGGTAACAACAAGAACAAGCTGATTGACGGGGTATTCAGCTACAAACCGGCGCAGGATGGATTTCAAGGTGTAGGTGTCTCTCCATTGAAAGGTGGAGATGTCACTGTCGGTGAAATCGATAAGAATGAGTGGATTTTTGCGGAGTTCACTGACTCACGCGTGATTAGCAACCTGACGCTAGGCCTGCTCTTTGATGGCCCAGAATATGGCGATAGCAAAGAAAAGGCATTTTTCACTGTCACCTACTTCGATAACAGCACCAAAGAGTTCAAGCTGCAAGCACAAGGTGAAACCCTTGCATTATGGACTGGTGGATTTGGCGTCGTCACCAACCTGAGCCCTGCTTCGGATGGCATGGGTGGTGTATGGAGTGTAGACAACCCATTTGGTAATACTGCCGTGAAATCATTTACCCTGACTTCCCATGCAGATAAATCAGACTTCACCCTCTACAGCGTGACCGCCGTTCCTGAGCCAGAATCCTACGCCATGCTGGCACTTGGCCTTGGCTTGGTTGGTTTCATGGCACGCCGCCGCGACAGAAGCAACTTGTACGTCTAAGTCAAATCAAGACACTTTTCAGCCTCGCCCGGCATTGGGTGAGGCTTTTTTATGTCCATCACTCCGCTTCTCTGCTAGCCTCAAATACTCACTCAAGATAAAATCCTCCATGATGTTGTTACACGCTTGTAGCAGCCCTTTCTGATTGACTCTTGAGCCTGCAGGCAAATCAACATGTTGAACTCGATGAACCCCCAGCAGCGCGAAGCTGTGAAGTATCTTGATGGCCCCCTCCTTGTATTGGCTGGTGCGGGTAGCGGAAAAACCCGCGTCATCACGCAAAAAATCACCTACCTGATTGAGAAGTGCGGTTACTCCCCCAAGGAAATTGCCGCGATTACCTTTACCAACAAGGCAGCCCGTGAAATGCAGGAGCGTGTCGGGCAACTGTTACAAGGCAACAATGCCAAGGGCCTCACCATCGCCACTTTTCACTCACTGGGTTTGCAGATGCTGCGCCAGGAAGCCGAATTGCTGGGATACAAGCCACAATTCTCCATCCTCGACTCATCAGATAGCTTCAAGATTCTTTCGGATGCCCTGGCGACTACCGATAAGCAATTGCTACGCAAAACACAATGGCAAATCTCAAGCTGGAAAAATGCCTTCATCAACCCTGACCAGGCCGCAGCAACGGCTGATGAGGAGTTGACACATGCAGCTGCCAAAGTCTACCAAGTGTACCAGCAGACGCTGAAGGCCTATCAAGCTGTAGATTTTGATGACTTGATCAAGCTGCCAGTGGAATTGTTCGAGCAACATCCGGAAGCATTACGTCGCTGGCAGCACAAACTCAAGTATCTCCTGATCGACGAATATCAGGATACCAATGCCTGCCAGTACAAACTGGTAAAAATGCTCACTGGCGTTGAAGGCCGCTTTACCGCAGTGGGCGACGATGATCAGGCGATTTACGGCTGGCGTGGTGCTGACGTGGAAAACTTGCGCCAGCTCACTGAAGATTTCAGTCGCCTCAAGGTAATCAAGCTGGAGCAGAACTACCGCTCCACCGTGCGCATCCTGCGTGCCGCCAATCAGGTGATTGCCAACAATCCCAAGCTGTTCGAGAAAAAGCTCTGGAGCGAGCTGGGCACTGGCGACCTGATCCAGATTAGTGCCGCCAAGGATGAAGATCATGAGGCGGAATCCGTCGTCATGAAGCTACTCGCCCATAAATTCGAGCATCGCACCAAGTTTCTTGATTACGCGATTCTTTACCGTGGCAATCACCAGGCACGCATTTTTGAGCAACAGCTACGCCAGCAAAAAATTCCCTACACCATTTCCGGCGGTCAATCCTTTTTTGATAAGGCTGAGATCAAGGACTTAGTGAGCTATTTACGCTTGATCGCCAATGAAGACGATGACCCTGCCTTCATTCGCGCTGCCACCACACCCAAAAAAGGCATCGGCAATACCACACTGGAGCGCTTGGGTGAGTTTGCCAGTGAACGCAAGATATCGCTCTTTGAGGCTGCATTTGAAGGCGATTTCCAGCGCACCATGGGCAATCGCCAACTGGAAGACTTACTGACTTTCTGCCAGTTCATCAACCGTATCCAGGAGCGCGCCGAGAAAGACCCGGCAGGCGAAGTACTGAACGACCTATTGAACGCTATCAACTACGAGGCTTTCCTCTACGATACGGAAGAACCTCGTAGCGCAGAAAACAAATGGAAGAGCGTGCTGGATTTCGTCGCCTGGCTCACGCGCAAGGGCGACGAGGACGAGAAGAATTTGCTGGCACTCACGCAGATGATCTCTCTCATGAGTATGCTGGAAGGCCGCGATAATGAAGAACCCGACGCGGTAAAACTATCTACCCTGCACGCCTCCAAGGGCCTGGAATACGGCCATGTGTTCTTGATCGGCTGTGAGGAAGGCATTCTGCCGCATCGCGAAAGCGTGGATGAGGGCAAGATCGAGGAGGAACGCCGCCTGATGTATGTCGGCATCACCCGAGCACAGAAATCGCTGCATATTTCCTGGTGTCGCCGCCGCAAGCGCGCTGGTGAGCATGAATCCTGCGAGCCAAGCCGTTTCATCGCTGAACTACCAGAGGATGACGTTCGCCATTCCGGTCAGCCGCAAAACGACCCAGTGGCAAACAAGGAAAATGCGCGCCAGCGCATGGCCCAAATTCGCGCCATGCTAGGCGGACAAAACACCTAATTTTAATAGTAGCTCCTGTAGATAAGCCCCTTTGTCACCTCCGCTCATTCGGACGTACAGGCTTGCCTTTCCAGGCTGTTTTTTCAACCATTTCAAGACATAGTGAGCTAAGTAATAATGGGCAGTTGGATGATTGCACTAGCAGCCGGTGCGTTCTGCATCGGCATGACCGAATTTCTGCCCATGGGTTTATTACCCGACATCGCCCATGGCCTGGATGTCTCCATTCCCGCTACAGGCAACCTGGTGACCGTATATGCCCTGGGCGTGGTAATCGGCGGCCCTTTGATGGTCGCCATCACGATCAACCGCCCACGCAAGGCTACGCTACTCGGGCTGATGGCGATTTTTACCCTGGGCAACATACTCTGCGCACTTGCCCCCAATTACCTCACCCTGGCAGCGGCGCGGATTTTCACCGCATTAAGCCATGGTTCATTTTTTGGCATTGCTGCCGTGGTCGCACTGCATCTCGCACCGCCCGGCCAGGGCAACCGTGCCCTGGCACTGATGTTCACCGGCCTGACCATGGCCAATGTGCTTGGCGTACCGCTAGGCACCCTGCTAGGCCAGGAAACCAGCTGGCGCATTCCATTCTGGACAGTTGCCGCCTGCGGCGCGATTGCCATGTATGCCATCTGGCGTTTTATTCCCGATCTCCGCGCCATGCCCAAGCCGGATATCCGTAAGGAGATGCAAGCCGTGCTCCAGCCTAATGTGCTACTGGCCATGGCCATTACCGCGATTGGTTTTGCCGGGGTATTCACGATATTTACCTACATCACGCCGATACTGGAAGATATGTCCGGGCTTTCGCCCCACCATGTCAGCTTCATGCTGATTGCCATGGGTATTGCTGCCACCATCGGTCTGAATATCGGCGGAAAAATGGCAGATTGGAAACTATTGCCCACAATCACCCTCTCACTAATAAGCATGGCCTTGCTAGGCATTGTGTTCGCATGGAGTATGCAATTCACGCTGGTAGCGATTGCCACGGCATTTATTTGGGGCATGGTGAGTTTTGCCGTTGGCCCTGGCCTGCAAACCAATGCCATGGCCCAAGCTGGTGAATCTCCGTTGATGGCTTCTACAGTCAACCAGAGCGCTTTCAACCTCGGGAATGCAGGTGGTGCCTTCTTGGGCGGCGCCGTGATCCATTTTGATTTCGGCCTGCCAGCCGTTGCATTAGCCAGCGCGGCGGTTGCCATTTGCGGGGCTTTGCTGACTTTATACAGCATGCAACACTACGGAAAACAGACAAAATAACGTTCAGCTCACTTGCCTGAGCTGGATCTAGCACGCAAGGGTGAACCATGGCACATCAACAATCCGGACAATTGAGGCACAGCACATTCAGGTTTGTGAAAGCCTTGTTCTGGCTATTGATGGCACTGATTGTGGCGTTCATTGCGTGTGAAATCCAGGGTTGGACGTTCCTACGTGAGCCCGCAGAAAAGCTGCTGACCAAGCAATTGGAGCGCGAAGTGAAGCTGGATGCCCCTTTCAAACTGCATCTGTGGGCAGGCATGCAGCTTGACTTGGGACACCTATATATCTCAGCCCCGGCTGTGTTCAAGGTTCCGCACTTGGTTGATGCGGAGAACATCAGCATCAAGCTGCGTTACAAAGACCTCTGGCATTTCAAGCAAACTAGCAGCTTACGCATCCGCGAAATCAAGGTGGAGGAAATTGATGCGCAGCTGATCCGCCATGCCGATGGAGTAGCCACTTGGCAATTCCCCAAAGATGACAACGCGCCTGATAGCCCGCTTCCCGTGATCGAAACCCTGATCGTGAAGAACGGCAATAGCCGCATAGACGATGTCATCAGCCAGGCCAGGCTACAAGCCAAATTCAAGACGGAAGAAGGCAGCAGCCAGGAAGAACTACGTTCGGAAGTTAGCATCAACGGGCAATTCCAGGGCAAGCCACTGAAAGCATTCCTTGAAACACCAGGCTTTCTCCCTATCGCCACGCAAGATGCTGATGCTCCACCAATCAAATCCAAGGGCTGGTTGGAATACGCCAAACTACGAGTAGATTTCAATGGGCAAATATCCGATCTCTTTGGTCGGCAAGATATTGTCGGCAATGCTGTTGTTACCGGCCCATCGCTATCAGTATTAGGCGACCTTACGGGCAGTGTCTTTCCTACTACCGATTCCTTCCGCATCAGCGCTGCCCTCAGTAAACACGCTGATATTTGGGACGTTAATGTAGACTCCGCCAAGATAGGCAAAAGTACCCTAAGCGCCACGCTTCAATATGACCCGCGTCGCCAGTCAGGCCAAGTGCCGCTCCTGAGCGGTAAAATCGATGGTAGCCGCTTCTTTCTCGCCGACCTTGCGCCGGCATTCGGTACCCTGCAATCCGATGGCACCCCGGCCCAGCCTACTGAAGGGCGTGCTATTCCAAATCGCCCACTGGATCTGCCCTCGCTCAACTTCATGGATGCCGATATCACCATCAAGATGGATTACATGAACCTGGGCAACGCCTTCGCCTTGCCAGTGGCACCATTCAAGGCCAAGCTCAGCCTGAATCAGGGCAAACTCAGCATCAGCGACATATTAGCCAACACTGCGGATGGCAAACTGACCGGTAGCCTCATCATAGATGCCCATGAACCCCAGGATAGCAATGCAAAACGCTACCCTCCCCAATGGCAGATCAAGCTAGGCTGGAAAGACATAGAGCTTGGCAAATGGCTACAAGTCTCGAAGGAGCGCCAGGAAGCGGCCAAGAAACAGGGCAAGGAAGCCTCTCCATATATCACCGGCACCCTGAACGGGCGCACCGAACTAAGTGGCAAAGGTAATACCACCGCTGAACTGCTGGGTTCACTCAACGGCAATACCACCTTATTCATTGAGCAAGGCGAAATATCCCGGCTAGTAATGGAGTTGCTCGGGCTGGATATTGCCCAGAGCGTTAGCGCCTGGTTGGGTGGAGACAAATCTCAGCGCCTGCAATGCGCAGTGATGGACCTCAAGGCCAGCAACGGCATCATCAAGCCTGAAGTAGCACTGATCGACACCCCGGTCACACTGGTCTTGATCAATGGCAATATTGACCTGGGACAAGAAAAACTAGACCTGTTGCTGGCGGCAAAACCCAAGAACTTCTCACCGCTTACCGTGCGCTCTCCTATCAAGGTACAAGGCAGTTTTGTCGAGCCCAAGGTACGTCCAGAAGCCGCCCCGATTGCGGCGCGCCTGCTGGGCAGTGTGGCATTGGCTTTCGTTAATCCGCTGGCCGCAATCCTGCCCTATCTTGATACGGGCTCCAAGAGCAACTCTTACAATTGCAGCCAGGCGCTCCATGGCTATACCCCGAAACCAGTTAAAAGCGAACCAGACAAGACCATTCCAAGCACACAACCATCGCCTGCCCCTGCCATTCCTGGACACTAAAAGCAAGTTGTATATGCTAGCGGCAATAGGCCCAAACGGGCCATACTGCCGATTAAACCCCTACTGATAAAATACTGACCATGCCTTACATCACCCTCGACCAAGCCAGCCTGGCTTACGGACACTACCCCCTGCTCGACCATGCCAACTTCCAGCTTGATGCCGGTGAACGAGTTGGCCTGATTGGCCGTAATGGTGCAGGCAAATCCAGCCTGCTCAAAGTCATTGCCGGCGAAAGCAAGCTGGATGATGGCACTTTCTGGCGCGCCCCAAAATCGCGTACTGTCTATGTGCCGCAAGAACCCGCGCTTGAGCCTGAACACACTATTTTTGAGGCTGTAGCCGAAGGCCTGGGCAACTTGCGCCAGGCCTTGGTGGAGTATCACCAGGTATCACAGCAAATGGCAGAGCCTGATGCCGACCTCGATAGCTTGATTGCTCGCATGCAGACATTGCAGCACGAATTGGAATCGCAAGGTGGCTGGCAATCGCAAGCACGTGTGGAAGCGGTATTAAGCCGCTTACAGCTCGACCCCGAGGCCAAAATTTCCACGTTATCAGGTGGCTGGCGCAAGCGCGTGGCGCTTGCACGCGCCTTGGTGGCAGAACCTGAAGTCTTGTTGCTGGATGAGCCCACCAACCATCTGGACTTTGCCGCAATTGAGTGGCTGGAAAACTTACTATTGGATTTCAAGGGCAGCTTGCTGTTTATCACCCACGACAGACGTTTTCTTGACCGCCTGGCAACACGCATCGTGGAGCTTGATCGTGGCCACTTGACGGATTTTCACGGCAATTACAGCCAATACCAAATCAAGAAAGAAGAACTCTTGGCAGTGGAAGCCACCCATGCTGCCAAGTTTGATAAATTCCTCGCACAAGAAGAAGTCTGGATACGCCAGGGCATCAAGGCAAGACGCACGCGCAACGAAGGCCGTGTTCGCCGACTGGAAGCCCTGCGCCTGGAGCGTGCCGCTCGGCGCGAACGCCAGGGCAACGTCAAGCTCACGCTGGATAGCGGTGAGCGATCGGGTAAGTTGGTGGCTGAACTGGATCATGTCTCGCTCGCCTACAACAAGCCGCTCATTCAAGATTTCAGCACGCGCATCATGCGCGGTGACCGTATCGGTTTGATTGGCCCCAATGGTGCCGGTAAATCCACCCTGCTCAAATTGATCCTGGGTGAACTCGAACCCGATAGTGGTTCCATCCAGCGCGGCACTAACCTCAACGTGGCTTATTTTGACCAGATGCGCGAGCAACTGGATGAAGAAGCTACTCTGGCTGACACCATCAGCCCCGGCTCCGAATTCGTGCAGATCGGCAATGAGCGCAAGCATGTCATCAGCTATCTGGAAGACTTTCTCTTTCCACCGCAGCGCTCTCGCTCGCCAGTAAAATCGCTTTCAGGTGGTGAACGCAACCGCCTGTTATTGGCACGTTTATTTGCGCGCCCTGCCAATGTACTGGTGCTGGATGAGCCTACCAATGATCTCGACATCGAAACCCTGGAGTTGCTGGAAAGCCTACTACAAGAATTTGCAGGTACCTTGTTCCTGGTCAGCCATGATCGCGCCTTTCTTGAGAACACCGTGACCCAGATCATTGCCTTTGAAGGTAATGGCACCCTGAGTGAATTTGGGGGCGGCTACGACGACTGGTTCCGCCACACCCAATCGCAAGCTGCCGCAAAAACTGTTGCCAAGGCTGCCAGCGAAAAACCAAAGCAGGAAACATCAGCCAAGAAGCCTGTAGCTAACAAGCTAAGCTTCAAGGAAGCCCGAGAATTAGAAAGCCTGCCTGCCAAAATTGAAGCCCTGGAAACAGAACAAAGCACCATCAACCAAGCCCTGGCCAACCCAGATATTTACCGGGAAAACGCTGATCAGGCACGCACCTTGCAACAGAGGTTAAGCGAGATCGGCAGCGAAATTGAACAGGCCATGGTGCGGTGGGAAGAACTGGAAAACCGTAATTTAGCGTAGAGTGGGCACGATGGTGTGCAAGCCTATGCCATCAATAAGCTGTGCCCACTGACTGATTGACCTGAGGGAGCAACCGTTTGGATTCGTTGTGGAATTCATATACAGCCAATATTGCTTATGCAATCAGCCAGTTGTGCATTGCCATCATCATGGGTGGCCTGTATTTTCTCGCCCCGACTGAACGCTCCACCCGCTATTGGGCACTTTCCGGCTTACTGAGCATCTTTGGCTCCACGCTCACTGCCTTCAGTATTTCAAAGTTTGGTCATTTGCCGCTCATCACTGGCTCTACACTCATGATCGCTGCAATGACAGCAAAATGGTGGGGAACGCAGGCATTCTTCGGCAAGCACCCTGCTCATATTGGCTGGTACCTGATCCTGGGCTTTTTCATTGCCTATAGCCTGAGCATTTTGCTGCAATTAACAGTAGGCATACGCACCCTGCTGTTCTCTCTCATGCTCGCCGCGTTGATGTTCCTCAATGTGGTTGAGGTCGTCAAGGCAAGGGGCATCCGGCTATCCTTTGCCAATAGCCTCGTCATCATCGCCTATACACTAGCCGCCGCTGATTTCATCCTGCGCGGTATCCTCGCGATCAGCGGCGGCATTGACCTTGCACCACAAAGCCATGACCCTATCAACGTATTCGGGCTCTACCTGATCCCCATGTGGTGTAACCTGCTGGGTTCCCTTGGCTTGCTCTTGATGTATTTCGAATCCATCATCCTTGAAAAAGAGCACCTCGCCTCGCATGACGAACTGACCAAGCTTTATAACCGCCGTGCACTGGTCAACCTTGGACGCCGTGAAGTAGACCTTGCTCTACGTTACCAAAAGCCTATCAGCATCTTCATGCTCGACCTGGATCATTTCAAATTGGTCAATGACACCTACGGGCACGACGTCGGCGATAAAGTATTACGCAGCGTGGCACTGACTTTGAGTAACACCTGCCGCAACACTGACATCATCGGACGATACGGTGGTGAAGAACTCTGCATTCTCTGTCCGCATACCACAACAGAGGAAGCCATCGCATTGGGAGACCGCGTGCTGGAAGCTATGCGCAACCTGCGCCACCCAGCTTGCGACAATCGCCAAGTCACTTGCAGCCTGGGGCTCTATACCTGGAACCCCCATATTGATCTCGCGACAAGCTGGGAAGCGATGCTCCATCGTGCCGATACTGCGCTATATGCAGCCAAGGCAGCAGGAAGAAACTGCATGCTGCAATACAACATCGAAGCTGACCGCCAAAATCAATAAAAATTACTTATTAAATAAATTTAAACAATCAATTTTATTTATTTAAATAAAATCCCTACACTGCAATCTCACTATTTCAACACCCTAGGAGATTGCAATGACAACATCCCTCATCAACACCGAAATCAAGCCATTCAAGGCAACTGCTTTTCATAACGGTGAATTCGTCACCGTGACTGAAGCCGACCTCAAGGGCAAATGGGCTGCCGTGGTGTTTTACCCTGCCGACTTCACTTTTGTTTGCCCAACAGAGCTTGGCGACATCGCTGACAACTACGACGAACTGCAAAAATTGGGTGTTGAAGTTTACTCCGTATCCACTGACACCCACTTCACCCACAAGGCGTGGCACGATGCTTCGGATACCATCCGCAAGATCAAGTTCCCCATGATCGGCGACCCGACAGCGACTGTGACACGCAACTTCGGCGTATTGCGCGAAGCAGAAGGCTTGGCTGACCGTGGCACCTTCATCATCGACCCCAATGGCGTCATCCAGGCGATTGAAGTCACCGCAGAAGGCATTGGCCGCGACGCTGCTGACCTGGTACGCAAGATCAAGGCGGCACAATACGTTGCCACTCACCCAGGTGAAGTATGCCCAGCCAAGTGGAAAGAAGGCGAAGCTACATTGGCTCCTTCCCTCGACCTCGTTGGCAAGATCTAAGCAGTAACGGCCCGGGCAAACACAAACTCCCTGCCTATCTGCCCGGGCACTTTTTGTAGCACTATCAATACAAGATTGAGAGCACATCATGTTGGACGCAAACATCAAGACACAATTAAAGGCTTATTTCGAAAAACTCACCCAGCCTATCGAAATCACCGCTTCTGTAGATAGCGGCGATAAATCCCGCGAGCTGCTGGAGTTGCTGAACGACCTCAAGAGCCTGTCTGCGCACATTACCGTCCAGCAAAGTGATGATGTCACGCAACGCAAGCCCTCTTTCAGCTTGAACAGCCCAGGAAAAAACCTCGGCATACGCTTTGCCGGGCTTCCCATGGGACATGAATTCACCTCGCTTGTGTTGGCGTTGTTGCAGGTAGGCGGTCATCCGCCCAAGGCCGAGCCAGAAATCATCGAGCAAATCCGCAACCTTGAAGGCGAATTCAATTTCGAGACCTACATCTCGTTAAGCTGTCACAACTGTCCCGAGGTGGTACAGGCCATCAACCTCATGGCTGCGATCAACCCGAACATCCGCCACGTCATGATCGACGGTGCGTTGTTTCAGAAGGAAGTGGACGAGCGCAAGATCATGGCCGTGCCTACGATCTTCCTCAATGGTCAGGAGTTCGGCCATGGACGTATGGGCGTTCAGGAAATCCTCAACAAGATCGACACCGGTGCAATCAAGAAAGAAGCCGAAAAACTCTCGGCCAAGGAACCGTTCGACGTCTTGATCGTCGGCGGCGGCCCAGCAGGCGCATCGGCAGCCATCTATTCCGCCCGCAAAGGCATACGCACTGGCGTAGTTGCCGACCGTTTCGGCGGGCAGGTCATGGATACCATGGCGATTGAGAATTTCATCTCAGTCAAGGAAACCGACGGGCCTAAACTGGCTGCAGCATTGGAAGAACACGTTAAAAGCTACGATGTCGACATTATGAATCTGCAACGTGCAGCAGCCTTGGTGCCGGCGCATGAGAATGGCGGCTTCAACGAGGTTAAGCTCGAAAGCGGCGCTGTACTCAAAGCCAAGTCCGTCATCATCGCCACTGGCGCACGCTGGAGGGAAATCAACGTCCCCGGGGAAAAAGAATACCGTGGACGCGGCGTGGCCTACTGCCCTCACTGCGACGGCCCATTGTTCAAGGGCAGAAGCGTAGCTGTCATCGGCGGCGGCAATTCTGGTGTTGAGGCGGCGATTGACCTTGCTGGCATCGTCAAGGATGTCACCTTGATCGAATTCAACGGAGAACTACGTGCCGATGCCGTATTGCAGAAGAAACTGTTCAGCCTACCGAATGTCACTGTCATCACTGGTGCACAAACCACCGAGATCAATGGTGATGGAGAAAAAGTTGACGGCCTGACTTATACCAATCGGCAAACCGGCGAATCACACCGGGTCGACTTGGCTGCAGTGTTCATCCAGATCGGCTTAGTGCCCAATACTGATTGGATCAAGGACACAATCACCTTGAGCAAATTCGGTGAAATTGAAGTGGATGACAAAGGCCAAACCTCAGAACCAGGCGTATTTGCCGCAGGTGACGTCACTACCGTTCCCTTCAAGCAAATCATCATCGCCATGGGTGAGGGTTCCAAAGCCGCACTCGGCGCATTCGAACACCTGATTCGCCACTAAACCCGCCCCGGTACTGTTTCTCCAGCCAAAAATCGCGTGAAACAGTACCGCTCAAGCGCCTTAAAAGGTAGAATAGCGCCCTTGGATGTCCTCGTGGTGAAACGGATATCACCGGCCCCTCCTAAGGGTCAGTTTCAGGTTCGAGTCCTGACGGGGACGCCAACTCCAATTACTCGCAAAAACTCCTGCTACAACATCCTATTAAGATGACGGATTGACCATCCGCCTGACTTGGCAAACAAGTCCAGCGATCATTTTTGCATCATCATCCTGTTGCAGCGACTGAAAATCCCTCATCCCCGCAGTCTGACTCAATAGCTTACCTTTGGCATCAAATGTTGCCGTTGCTAATGTGCGATAAGTCTGTTTACTGCAATCAAACTCCAGCTTGGTCTGTTTTGCAATAGTTTGCTTGCCGTGTGTTTCACGCTTGGCAAGAATTGATGAATAAGCGCCCTTTTCGTCGTAGGAATCAAGATCAACCAACAGCTCGGTATCAGCTTTCTTCACTAACGACTCCCACTCTGTTGCAGAAACAGAGCTTGGGGCCAACAGTATTGCAGCTGACAAGATGATGAATGGATACATGTGCGTACACTCCTGATCGTTTGTTTGATGATGCAACAAAACAGGAGGTAGACATATCAGTCAAATGCCGCAGAGAAAATAAAAAAGCGAACCCGAAGGTTCGCTTTTTCTGGCGGAGCGGACGGGGCTCGAACCCGCGACCCCCGGCGTGACAGGCCGGTATTCTAACCAACTGAACTACCGCTCCATGACTCTGCATCAGGTTGTCATCTCTGATGGCTTTACTGCTTTTCTCATCAGGCAAGGGATGGTGGGTGATGACGGGGTCGAACCGCCGACATTCGCCTTGTAAGGGCGACGCTCTACCAACTGAGCTAATCACCCGTGCCTGACTGAGGAGCGGCATTCTACAGCATTTTTTTGATTTGGGAAGAGGTCTGCATAGATTTTTTGCATTTTTTTAAATCGCTCTGCATGCCACGCCAGTCAAGCGATTTGCTAAGTTATACTGATGTCATTCAATTTCAATCACTTGCTATGATTTTCAGGCAATCAGTCAGGAGAACCCATGCTAAAAATTTTTTCGGTCGTGATGATATTGGGCTTAATCGCCTTGATCGCTTTCCGCTCCGTACACGCAGCCTCGACACCCAAGCCAGGTTCCCCTGCTCCCAGCTTTCATTTGCCAGATGCAAAGAAAGAACAACATCGTCTTACCGATTATGCTGGGCAATGGCTGGTGCTGTACTTTTATCCTAAGGATGACACTCCAGGATGCACCAAGGAAGCATGCAGCTTTCGGGATGATTTGTTCCAACTGGAAAAACTCGGTGCAAAAGTTGTGGGCATCAGTGTAGACGACTCCGATTCGCACGCGAAATTTGCGGAAAAATACAATCTTCCGTTTCCACTACTATCTGACATTGATGGAAAAGTAGCAGATAGTTATGGTGCGCTGACTAATCTTGGCATTATCAAGATCGCTAAACGCTACACTTTCCTGATTGACCCCAAAGGCAATATCGCCAAGGCTTATCTCAGTGTTGACACATCACGTCACTCGCAAGAGATCATTGACGACTTAAAACAACTCAAAGCATCTCAATAGCCATAAAAAAACGCCGGGGCTTCCCGGCGTTTCTTACATTACATGTCACCTTAATTTATGCTGAAGCCTTTTCGTCAAAATGGCGATTGATCTCGCCCATATCAAACTCTCCCCAGCTCTTGAGGGCGCTTTCTAGTTCGCCCTGACTCATTTCACCCACTTGCGCATCCACAACCACTTGATTCCGAATCGGCATCACCGCAGGAATCTGCTTCACATTGAAATAATTGCTAATCTCAGGGTCTTCATCAATATTGACCATGGCAAATACAATGTCAGGATGGGCCTCTGATACTGCTTCAAAAGTAGGCGTAAAAGAAACACAGGGCTCGCACCAAGGAGCCCAAAAATCCACGATCACAAACGCATTGCCTTCTATCGTTTGCTTGAAATTGCTTTTGTTTAAATGCTGTACTGCCATGATGACTCCTCGGTTCTACTTCATCGTTGTTGTGGCCTCATGCGACACGCCGTCGCTACTACAGTCTAGAGCCCCTCCAACTGACGATCAATGTCAAAACCTCCCGTCATTAGCAGAGTGTTTTGACCGAAAAAGAACCAACTCCAGCCTTCATGTTATCGTCATACAAGACCGTAGAATGAAAAAAATTAATCGCGATACTAAATAAACCCCAGCCGCCGCCGTTACTTACGGTACCCCCGAGGTTTGTTGCAAAAAAGTATTAACTATCTTGCAAGGCAATGTTAAAGTACTTTATTAACAATGATGCAAAATTGATTTATTGATAACCTTAATTAACCTTTAATGGTATAAGGCCTTTGAGCTCTACTGCCTATATGGTTTGTAATGAGTGAAATAAGTCAGGCACCCATAACCAATAATTTAAGCCTGCAACAAGTCGACGGCCTACTATGCAAACACCGAATGGGGAATGTTTAGAGAATGTGCAGTGCAGCAGGAGCTCAAATTGTTCTGAATAATGCCACGATCAGCGCATTACCTTCCGTTCCGCAAATCCTCACCAAGTTGCTGGAAACGCTGCAGGACGAGAACTCTGGCCTAGAGCAATTGGCCAACCTGATCGAAATGGATGTGGTCATCAGCGCTCGCGTGCTGGAAGTAGCCAATTCCGCAGCCTATCGCCGTGATCGCCACCCTGTGCTGTCTATACGTACGGGCATCATCATCCTAGGTTGGGACATGGTCAAAATGCTGACGCTCAGCATTATCTGCCAACGCATGTTCAACGATTACTATGAACAGAGCAATCTGGACATTGAACATTATTGGTATCACTCGCTACGCTGTGCCGTCATCGCAAAATCCCTAGCAGCGCGTACTGGCGCAGCATCACCAGATGAGGCCTATGTTGCAGGCCTATTGCATAATATTGGCAGGCTGGGCTTACTTGCAGGCTTCAAGAACAAATATCCCCCTTTCTTTGCCATCGATGACTCGCTACCTGGCTATATGGAAAGTGAAGTCGCACATTTTGGTATTGACCATTGTGAACTCGGTGCCTGGATCATTCGAGATTGGAATATCAAATCGTTTCTTGAAGATGCAGTGGCATATCACCACTTGCCTGCCGCCCAGGTTGAGCATACGCCTGCTTTAGTCAAGATTGTCTACCTTGCGAATCTATTGCTAACAGAACGCAGGTCAGAACGACAATCGGCGCTGATATTGGCAAACAAATGGTTCGAGCTTGATAGCTCTGTGATCAATGAGATCATGAGTCTGGCCGTATCCCAAGTGCATATCTTGTCAGACTCACTTGGCATCAATATTGGTACGGCGCACACCAGCCAACACAATTGGGACAAACATGAGCCTGATATCGAAGCACTCGTGCAGGCATTGAGCAAAAACTTCACCCCAACTCGTGCTGCCTCGTCTTCCAGTACCAATAAATTGGTGAAAGGCGTTATAGATACTGCCTTGATCAACCACATTGAATCCACCTGCAATCAAGAAGATCAAGCAGATGGATTTTTTGAGTTGCTATCAAAACTCTCAAGACTACTTTGCAATGCAAAACAAGTCATTCTGTTTACACCAGACGAGACAGGACAACATCTTGCTGGCAAATCGATTGCTGAAGGCCAAGAATGGGTAGAGAGCTTCAAGCTCCCCATCAAACCTGCCACCAGCATCATCACAGCAGCTTGGATCAAAAAAGCACACTGCCACAGCTTTCAAGCATTTGAAGGTTTCAAGCCATCATTACCAGATCAGCAGATCATGCGGTTATGCGAGGTAGATGGCATTCTGTGCTTCCCAATGTTTGCCAAAGACACCATCGTCGGCGTCATGGTATTTGCACTGAACCAGCCAGAATTCCTGATCGCAAAACAACAGCTCAATGTGCAATCGGCATTGGCAAGAATTGTCGCTTCCAGGCTTATACCTGAACAACAGCAAAGCGAACCTGAACTTGAAGCTGCCGTACATGAAGAGCGCCTTAAGCGTTTTGTTCATGAAACCAGCACACCTTTATCCACCATCAAGAACTACCTCGCTATCCTTGAACAAAAAATGCTGCTCAATGGCATGCCTAATCGTGATATTGCCATCGTCAACGAAGAAATTGACCGTGTCGGCTCTTTGATTGGCAATCTTTACTCGAATGAACAAGACCATATTGCCGCTAGTACGGACGTCAACCAATTAATTCAGGATATCGTCGCGCTACACCGACAAACGTACTTGCAGCCTGCTGGCGTTGAAGTCACGCTCAATCTATCTTCCGGCTTACCCAAGATCACGACTATCCCCTATCAGTTGCGCCAAGTACTCGTTAACCTGATCCGTAATGCAGCAGAAGCCATGGAACGTGGTGGCAAGCTCAGCATTGCCACCTTCATGGAAAGCCAGTCTGATGCAGGTCAAGGCATCCTGATTCAGGTTAGTGACACAGGTCCTGGCATTCCTGACAGCGTGCTGAGCAAAATCTTCACCCCCGTGGAAACCACCAAGGGCGGCAAACATAGTGGCATCGGGCTATCCATCAGCCATGATCTGATCAAAGGCCTATGTGGCAGCATTGCCTGCAGAACTTCAAGTGCAGGAACCAGCTTTGATATTCGCCTGCCCATACAAGCCAGCTCGCAAGCAGCACTGATCAACTAAGGCAAACTTCATGGCCGCTCAACATTCAAACTCCCAGCACATCGTGAACAAACTCATGTCCAGGCCCAATGTACTGATTGTTGATGATAACGAGCGACTGGCACAAAGCCTGCAACAATTGCTGCAACTGCATGGTTATAACGCTGAAATATGCTCCTCGGGCGAAGATGCATTACAACTGGTCATGGATATCAAGTTTGACTTGATGTTGCTCGACCTCTCAATGCCCAATATGAATGGCTTTGATGTCCTAACCGAGCTTGCCACCCACACATCGCCACCACCGGTGATTGTCATCAGTGGTACTAAAACGCTGAATGCTGCTATTGAAGCCATGCGCTTGGGGGCTTACGACTTCATCCGCAAGCCTTACCAGCCCGAAGAATTGCTGCATACTATTGAAAACGCGATAGAAAAATCTCGCCTGGAAACCCAGAATCGCAGCATTCACGCTAGGCTGGAAGAATCTGAAAATCTCTATCGCTATTTGGTCAACAGTTCGCCAGATATCATTTACACCCTGGATGACAATGGTCGCTTTACCTTTATTAATCATCGTGTGGAAACCTTGCTTGGTTACAGACGGGAGTCGCTGATCGGTAAGCACTATACTGAAATCATTTATAGCGATGACTTTGACCGCGCGTCCTATGCCTTCAATGAACGCCGCACCGGCAACCGTGCCACACGTAATATTGAGCTACGCTTGAAATGCAAGGATAAAGAAACCGAAGTACGCCACTTTGAAATCAACTTCATTACTGTCGTCCTTAACGCCACTGGCACTTACGCTGGCACACATGAATCAGGCACGCCTTTCAGCGGCACTTATGGCGTAGCTCGTGATATCAGTGATCGTAAAAAAGTAGAAGAAGTTATCACGCGCCAGGCATATCACGATACCCTGACAGGTCTCCCCAACCGCGCGCTATTCAAAGATCGGCTCAACGTGGCATTGAATCATGCCAAACGTAATCAGCAGCAACTCGCCATCATGTTTCTGGATCTGGATCGCTTCAAATGGGTTAACGATACCTTGGGGCATTTTTACGGTGATGAATTGCTTAAGCACGTCGCCCAGCGGCTTTCAGGCTGCCTACGTGCACAAGATACCTTGGCTCGCATGGGGGGCGACGAGTTCACGCTGCTACTGCATGACTTGCAACAACCCGAAGATGCCAGTCTGGTGGCAGCCAAGATTGTAGAAGAGCTCAAGCGCCCTTTCCTGCTGGATGAGCGTGAAATCTTTATTTCTTCCAGCATCGGCATTGCGCTATACCCAGACCATGGCGACTCGATTGAAACGCTCATCAAAAGCGCAGATATCGCCATGTATCACGTTAAATGGCGCGGCAAAAACGGCTATCAATATTATGAAGCCAGCATGAATGCCATGTTCCATAAAAAGCTTTCTATGGAGAACGAGCTCAGGCGCGCGATTGAGAAAAAACAAATCATCTTGCACTACCAACCCCAGGTAGATGTAGAAACCCGCAAAATCATTGGCCTAGAAGCGCTAGCCCGCTGGCATCACCCAGAACTAGGCATCATCTCGCCAACCGAATTCATTCCCCTTGCTGAAGAAACCGGCTTGATTTTCTCGCTGAGCGACATACTGTTAGAAGAAGCATGCAAACAGATGCAGATATGGGATCAAGCAGGATTATTAAGCTTCAGGCTAGCCATCAACATCTCTCCGCAACTGGTCGAAGAAGAAAGTTTCGTCACAAAAACGCTGGATTACATCCAGGCCCAGCAGCTCAAACCCGAGTTTTTTGAAATTGAGATTACCGAAAATCTCTTGGTCAGGGACCTGGAAAATACTGTTGCCAAGCTCAAGGCACTGGGCAAGCAAGGTATCAAAATTGCCCTTGATGACTTTGGCACCTGCTACTCATCCCTCTCCTACCTCAGGCAATTCCCGATCCACAACATCAAAATCGATAAATCATTCGTCGGCGATATCAATAGCCACGATGAAAGCGTCCCCATCATCACCGCCATTTCTGGCATTGCAAAAGGCTTCAAACTTGACCTCATCGCAGAAGGTGTAGAAACCCTGCAGCAAATGAAAACACTGCATAGAATGGGTTGCAACAAAATGCAGGGATTCCTATTCAGCAAACCACTGCCAGCTCACAGCATCACCAATCTACTCAAGCACCAAGCCAACCTGTTTCAAAAGAATGGCGAACCCAACAGCCTACTCATCAGCCAGCATTAACCACCAACACATCCCAGCCACTTGATAATTAACAATGCAGCCTCCACCTACCAAAATGCAGGCGAGGAGTCTGCGAAAAGGTTATAATCCAACTCTTGGCTCTATTGAGAACTTTCGTTTTCAAGGTGAGTCATAACAATAGCTTTATACCATCAGGGGCCGACCAGGTTTCGACGTGGGTTGCAAAGCAGCGCAGGGCATACCGAGGCCTAGTCACCTCGTAAATAAACTAGAACAAGTATAGTCGCAAACGACGAAACTTACGCTCTAGCCGCTTAATCCCGGCTGGACGCTGCACCGGAGAGCCTCTCGGCCGGGCGGGTAACCGCAGCAGCGTCATTTAGAGAGGATCGTGTTGCATTGGGTTACTTAATGCAACATTAAATCCAAGGTAACTCGCCTGCTGTTTGCTTGCTCGTTGGTGAGCATCAGGTTAAATCAAACAACACAGCTAAGTATGTAGAACTGTCTGTGGAGGGCTTGCGGACGCGGGTTCGATTCCCGCCGGCTCCACCAAATACCTGTTCAATGTGATATAGAACAGCACAAAAAAACCCGGTAAATCTTAAGGATTTACCGGGTTTTTTATTTGAGCCGCTTAAGCGACTTTGTAGCAATAAATTGCTCTATTGCAAGAATTAACGGAAAGACCTTCTTGCTGGCTGCGGGCCGCGTGCTGAGGCTTCGATATGTCGAAATATAATGCGCCCTTTGCCTAAATCGTAAGGTGAAAGTTCGACAGTGACTTTATCACCTGCCAAAATACGGATATGGTTTTTCCGCATTTTTCCTGCAGTATAGGTAATGAGGGTGTGTCCATTTTCCAGCGTTACTTTAAAGCGTGAATCTGGTAAAACTTCGTCGACTTTTCCCTGCATTTCGATCAATTCTTCTTTTGCCATATTTTTCCTTCACCTTATCTTAATTTTTTGATGCAAATATCTGCTGATTATTTAACCACTGCTGCGCTCTTAACACACCATGGTCTATCGCTTTTTCAATAGAGTTGAATTCAGATGTAAAGCTAAAAATCCTGGAATGTGTAGTAGTACCCTGCCCACTACGAACCAGAATGACAGACGAAAACTTCCCATTACCTATGGCTTGGGAAATGGGCGTAATAACATATCGCCCTGCAGTAAATGACTGCGGCACTTGTAAACTCATTCATTAATCTCGCGTAGCCTCAAAAGGCCACTATTTCAATTAGGAGGCTGTGCTGCATCAGCAGCAAAGTATGGTGGACGGATTGGTGCCGACCATTATTAGGCGTGCCACTAGGAAAAGTGTGTCCACCAACAAAGACTTCATTTGGAAACGGTGGGGTGTTGCTGCAAACTTAGCGCAACATATTCAGACAATATCAGAGGAAAAGCACAACTTAATGGGGTAAGTCTACGGGGTTATCACAATAATGTCGAATTTATTTAATTGTGCTTTGTTGGTGAATATAAAAAAGCCCGGCATGCCGGGCTTTTCAAGACAGCTTAAAGCTTTATATTAAGCAGGCTTAATATTGCCTGCTTGCTTGCCCTTTGGTCCGTCGATGACATCAAAGCTTACACGCTGGTTTTCAGCCAAGCTTCTGTAGCCGCCTTCACCTTGAATAGCAGAGAAGTGAGCAAAAAGATCAGCACCGCCTTCATCAGGGGTAATGAAGCCAAAACCTTTTGCATCGTTAAACCACTTTACAATACCTGTTGCCACGTTGTATTCCAATTCTATTTCTATATATGCGATCTAGCATATTACACCAATATGAGCTAGTTAGCCGATTTTATTCAGAAATATCCCATTTATTGATAAATTGTTTTCTGCTTGCCACATCATTGCCCAAATCTTCATATGAAACCCATGGGTAGATGAGAAAAGTAAGAATCAATCAGCTATCTCAGGGCCTTTCCTGCCGAATCAACTGCCCCTCATAAATATAGACAGATCGCGGCTCCAAGATTAACTGATCTGCTTCTTGATTCTGGATCGGGTTCAGTGTGGTATCCAGCATCAAGGTCCAATCATAGGTATCGCAATATGGCAAACGCGCAGGTACTGTTACATGGGAAGCATTAAGCATAACAAGAATAGCGCAGCCAGTTTTATCTGGCGGTACAAACTTGACCGTCATTGCCTTGTTCTGTGGATCGTTCCACTGTTCATTGCTCATGGGCTCGCCGTTGACATTGAACCAAGCAATGTCTGAGTTTCCTTGCTCATTCAACTTACCAGTGACGAATTCTGCGCGCGAGATGGCACTATGATGCTTACGCAATTGTGCAAGCTCACCGACAAAATCAATCAATCCATCTCCTGCTTTATGCCAATTGATCCAGCCTAGCTCATTATCTTGACAGTAAGTATTATTGTTACCCTGCTGGCTATTATTAAGCTCATCGCCGGCAAGCAGCATCGGGATACCTTGCGACATAAACAAGGTAGCAAGGAAGTTTCGTTTTTGCCGGGCTCTCAAATCCAGTATCTCTTGCTGCTCGGTTTCCCCTTCTGCACCGCCATTCCAGCTATGGTTGTCATTCGCGCCATCCTGGTTATTTTCACCGTTAGCTTCATTGTGCTTGTCATTGTAAGAAACCAAGTCATGCAATGTGAATCCATCATGCGCCGTGATGAAATTGACACTAGACCATGGTCGACGATGTTGGTCATTAAACAAATCGCTAGAAGCTGCAAAGCGGCTTGCGAAGCGTGACAGCATACCCTCCTTGCCTGTCCAGAACTCGCGTGTGACATCGCGATAATCACCATTCCATTCTGAAAAACCCGGGGGAAAAGAGCCCAGCTGGAAACCACCGGGCCCTACATCCCACGGCTCGGCAATTAACTTGCACCGAGTGAGTACAGGGTCTTGCAGCATCGCATGAAACAAGGCGTGATCTCGGTTAAAGCCGTTTTCATTCCGGCCCAAGGTCAGTGCCAAGTCGAAGCGGAAGCCATCAATACCGTATACCGAGGCCCATAGCCTCAAACTATCCATGATCATCTGCATGACCTTGGGATGCGAGGTATTCAGGGCATTGCCACACCCTGTCAGATTATCGTAGTAGCGTGGGTTACCCGGAAGCTCGCGGTAGTAGCTGAGATTGTCTATGCCTTTCCAGCATAGTGTGGGCCCCAGGTGATTGCCTTCACAGGTATGGTTATAAACGACATCAAGAATCACCTCTATGCCAGCCTCATGCAGGGTATCAACCGTTTTGGCAATTTCCTCAAGTGCGCCGGAACTCAAGTATGCAGGCTCTGGCGCAAAATACGCTAAGGTGTTGTATCCCCAATAATTCGATAATTGCCGCTCTTGCAAATGGCGATCATGAACGAAAGCATGCACAGGCATAAGCTCAATAGCGGTAATGCCAATACGTTGCAAATGGCTAATCATGGCGGAATCGCTAAGCGCCGCAAACGTCCCGCGAATATCGCCAGGGATCAAGGGATGCTGCATTGTCAGGCCACGTACATGGGCTTCATAAATAATGGTTCTAGGCCAACGGATGTCCGGTTTGGCAGATTTGACCAAGATATCTGGATTAACCACGACTGCTTTAGGCATAAACTTGGCACTATCGCGCTCATCCATATGCAAGTCTGCATCGGGATCGTCGTTAATCGTGTATCCATATAGAGCGTCATTCCATTGCAACTGGCCGCTCAGTTTTCGGGCGTATGGATCCAGCAGGAGTTTATTGTGATTGAAACGCAGGCCATCCGCTGGCGCCCAGAGACCATCTACCCGATAGCCATAGACTTGCCCCGGCTGCAATCCTTCCACATACCCATGCCAGACTCCATTGGTGCATTCTTTGAGGGTAATTCGCTCGGTTTCTGCGTCACCGTGTTGATCAAACAAGCAGAGCGTAACGTTGGTAGCATGATCTGAAAACAGGGCAAAATTCACCCCCTTCCCATCAAAATATGCACCACGTGGATAGGGTTTGCCTTCTTTTAATACAGTTGTCATATTGTGGATTGCCTCATGATCAGGGCTGCATATAGTGAAATAAACTCAATCTCGGCTAGCAAAAGCCAAAATACCCGCCTATAACGCAAGAAAATTGTAAGAGAGCCACAACATAGCAACGAACAAAATGGCAATTTCCGTGAGGCTGAATTTGAACATGACCGTCCCCTATCATCATGATGAATACACCATACGACTCATCAGCCAATACCATGAATCAGGGAATGTCTGGTTTGCGTGTCAGACGATTCTGAAGCATTGATTAGTTATCCAGGCTGCAAATCAACAACACTCAACATTGGCCTCAAGCTCAAGCCATACCAAGTTATAAAGCCTATTCCATATCACATGCCTGTTAAGCGCTGTGACAATTTGCCACATTCATCAAGCCAGCTCTTGCCTCTATTATTTGACGCTGCCTAGAAAATGGTTTTTCACGCTAGGTAGGACATGAAAGTTTTGAATAAAAACATTTGGAGAAAGGTAATGATGAAGAAATTTATATTGGCCGGAATCATGGCGCATGCCATGCTTTCCACTGCTGTCCATGCAGCTGAGGCAAATGCGGGCCAGACTCTGGCAAAAAAGAGTGGCTGCTTTGCTTGCCATAATGTCGATAAGAAAGTGCTGGGGCCTTCTTATAAGGATGTCGCGGCCAAATACAAAAATGACAAAGGCGCAGAAGCCAAACTTGTAGCCAAGATTAAAGCGGGCGGTAGTGGTACATGGGGTGATATGCCAATGCCACCAAACTCCCACGTCAAAGATGAAGACATTAAAACCATCGTTGAGTGGATATTGACACTGTAATCAGCTTCCAACAGCTACAGTCACTGGTACTTCAGCGATCAGTGGCTGTTGTTGCTCCGTCCATAAATATCGCTTTCCTCTGGCATTCACTCACTGATTGCCGATAAATCAAGTTAGGCATCGCTCATCATCCAGGGCTTGGTGGACATCATCCTTCATTGCACGCAATAATTCAGTCATGAACTCTGCCACCTCACGTTACCTACACTACCCCAAGCCCGGCTTATTCAGCACCCTATTGATGACATTGTCGATCGTACTGTTCAGTTTCGACATCAGAGCTGAAACCCTGACTGGCAAAGTCATCCATATTGCAGATGGCGACACCGTGACCATCATGGTCAACAAGAGCCAGCACAGGATCAGGTTACTTGGCATAGACGCCCCCGAAAAAACACAGGCCTATGGCAAGCAATCACGAGTAGCGCTTAATCGCGCCATCAATGGCAAGTATGTCACGGTGGAATGGAACAAGCGGGATGATTATGGTCGCATCATCGGCAAGGTGGTTTATAACGGAATAGATATCAACTTACAGCAAATCCAGAAAGGCATGGCTTGGCACTATACATATTTTGAGCGCGAGCAGGAGCCAGAAGATCGCTCACGCTATGCCCAGGCAGAATATCAGGCCCAGCGTGACAAGCTGGGATTATGGCAAGATGCCAAGCCGACACCGCCGTGGCAATATCGTCGCTCACGGCCATGACCAAGCTTTACTGCGTCAGCGCATCCTGATAATCGTGCAGGTATTTGGTTGAGAGCTGCTGCTTTTCCTGCTGACTGAGTATCTTGCCTGCCATTTGGAAAAATTTGCGCTCTTCCTCTTCTAAATGATGTAACACCTTGTGGTGCAACTCCTTGGCATGTACCAGCCATGCTGGAGAAGAAAGCTCTGTCTCATTCAGCAACTCTAGAATTTCGTCAATTTCATGATGCTCAGCAATACCATGGCGCGACGGCTCGATTCCATTGTCATCCAGCATGATGGGGCGATAGAAATGTCGCTCTTCTGCCCTCTCATGCGCAGCCAACTCAACTTGTATTTCCTGGAATAACGCTTTGCGCTCAGGGGTATCACCGCTAGTAGCAACCAATTGCTCCAGCAGCTCGCGTTGGCGATCATGGCTTTGTCGCAAGGCTTCGAAGATATTCATGTGCTTACCCCTGAGGAATGTGTCAGCAACACCTTATCAGGGAACCAGCTGGCAGCCAGTCAGCGCCTATCTAGAATGATTGTCGGATAATTCTTAGGAGCTTGAGGATCAGGAGCCAACTTGGGTCTTGACGTATTTCTTCATCAACGAACCCTGCTCACGCTTCCAGTCTTTTTCTTTCTCGGTATGACGCTTGTCGTATTGTTTTTTACCCTTGGCAAGACCAATCTGCACCTTGATTCGACCACGCGTGTAATGCATATCCAGCGGCACCAGGGTATAGCCTGCACGCTCGACCTTGCCGATCAATTTGACAATCTGTTCAGAATGCAACAGCAACTTGCGCGTGCGGATGGCATCAGGACGTACATGGGTAGAAGCTGAGCCCAGCGGGGTCACATGGCAGCCAATCAGGTAAATTTCGCCGCGCTGGATAATGACGTAGGCCTCTTTTAGCTGGATGCGATTTTCACGGATCGCCTTCACTTCCCAGCCTTCCAGCACAATCCCGGCTTCGTATTTTTCTTCGATGAAATAATCGTGAAAGGCTTTTTTGTTCTGGGCAATGCTCATGGTATTAATGACTTAAATGATGAGGTCAAGGTTCCGCGGCGCGTGCTTGCTAGCGATACGACATAAAGTCAATTCGCGGCATATTTTGCTAGTATCGGGAAAATATGACTTAAAATTGGCATTTTACTCTAGATCGCAACACGAATGGCACAGGTTGAAAAAACAGTCTTGGTGGGACACTCGGTGGAGCGCATGTTTCACTTGGTAGACAATGTGAAGGCTTATCCAAGCTTTCTACCTTGGTGTGGCGGCGTGGATCTGCACCGTCAGGATGAAGTGGTGACTGAAGCTACATTGCATATTGACTATCACGGCATCAAACAGAATTTCACCACAGAAAACCTCAAGACATTCCCGACAGACATGAAGATTCAGCTAAAAAGCGGGCCATTCAGGCACCTTGAAGGCTTCTGGCGCTTTACCCCACTAGCCGAGGATGCCTGCAAGGTAGAATTCACATTGCACTATGAATTCTCCAGCTCCCTACTGGATCGATTGATTGCGCCTGTGTTTAGCCACATTGCCAATACGTTTGTCGAAGCCTTTGTGCAGCAAGCTGACCTTCAGCCCCTATCGCCATGAGTAGCAGATTTTCGATTGAAGTGGCTTATGCCTTGCCGGAAAAACAACTGATATTGCTTATTGAGGTAGAGCCTGGCACCACTGCACTTGAGGCCGCGCTACAATCCGGGATCAGTGAGCATTTTCCCGGCTTGGATATACGAGCGAGCAAATTGGGGATATTTAGTGAGCCTGTGACAGCAGATACCGTATTGCAGCCGGGCGACAGGCTTGAAATTTATCGCCCATTACAAGCCGACCCCAAATTGGCAAGACGCAACCGAGCGAAGCAAACTGCTACCGCCAGGAAAATACAGCGCAAAGCCCCGCCAGTTTCAATCAGAACGCGTTAGTGCCTGATGTAGCGAGCTTAATAGCAACGCTATCAATTATCCTCACCAGTACAATACTGCTTCACTTCCTTGGTCGCATCTTCCAGGCCTTGCTGTATATCTTCGTCGCCAAGATACTCCCGCTCACCCTGAGCGTTCATCTTGTAAATGCGCCCGCCTATCTTGAAGTTCTGGTAGTTGGCCTTGGCATTCTGGCAGTTAATACGCCTGGCATCCTCTTCAGATTTTTTCTTGTCATCGTTGCGCCGTTCCTGCTCAGCATCTATTTGGCGACGCAAGGCGGCGGCGTTCCGCATTGCCTGCGAGTCAGCGCCAGCAGCGGGAGCTGAAGTGGTTTTAGGCGCAGAACGTACATTATCAACCACCTCATAAGGAATATTGCCCGGTGGTGGAGAATCAGCATAGAGGGTCACCCCCTTGTTGTCCTTCCACTTGTATACCTGGGCATCAGCCATCCACGGCAATATAAGCAACATGCCACATGCCAGCCATCGCGTTTTATTCATGCCTCCCCCGAACCATAACAATCCCGTCACACACTAAGCAGCTTCATCAGCGCCGTCAATAAAAACGACTACACCCACTCCATTATCGGCAAAATATCAGGGAGATTTACCGTTGCCACACTACCCGGTATAATTGCCTTTTGCCGGAAAGATATTCTATGCGTCTGTTGCAACAAGCGCTTACTTTTGACGATGTTTTACTGGTTCCCGCACACTCCAACGTGCTGCCCCGCGAAGTAAGCCTCGCTACCAAACTTACCCGTTCGATCACTCTCAATATCCCCTTGATTTCTGCCGCCATGGATACCGTGACGGAAGCCCCACTGGCCATTGCCTTGGCTCAGGAAGGTGGCATGGGGATTGTTCACAAGAACATGACCATTGCCGACCAGGCTGCGCACGTTTCCCGCGTGAAGCGTTTCGAATCTGGTGTCGTCAATGACCCGGTGACTATCCAGCCACACCTCACTGTGCGTGATGTCTTGGCATTGACTCGTCGCCACAAGATTTCCGGCTTACCGGTCGTGGACGGCAAAAATGTCGTAGGTATCGTCACTAACCGTGACCTACGCTTCGAGACCAATCTTGACCAAGCCATCTCCAACATCATGACGCCGCGCGAACGTCTGGTGACTGTGCGTGAAGGTGCAAGCCTGGAAGAAGCCACTGCACTGCTGCATAAGCACCGCCTGGAGCGTGTATTGGTCATCAACGATGCCTTTGAGCTAAAGGGCCTGATTACCGTCAAGGATATTCAGAAATCCAGCGACCATCCTAATGCCTGCAAGGATGAACAAGGTCGCCTGCGCGTTGGTGCTGCTGTTGGTGTAGGCGAAGGCACGGAAGAACGCGTAGCTGCATTGGCAGAAGCCGGTGTAGACGTGATCGTGGTTGATACCGCCCATGGCCATTCCCAAGGCGTGCTTGATCGTGTCAACTGGGTCAAGAAGAACTTCCCGCAAGTACAAGTCATTGGCGGCAACATCGCCACTGCCAGCGCGGCCAAGGCATTGGTTGATGCTGGTGCCGATGGCGTCAAGGTAGGTATTGGTCCTGGCTCCATCTGTACTACCCGAATCGTAGCCGGTGTTGGCGTGCCACAAATAACGGCAGTCAGCAATGTTGAAGAAGCCTTGCGTGGCACTGGTGTGCCATTCATTGCCGATGGCGGTATCCGCTTCTCTGGCGACATCTCCAAGGCAATTGCAGCAGGTGCATACTCTGTCATGCTGGGTGGCATGTTTGCCGGTACTGAAGAAGCGCCTGGCGAGATCGAGCTGTTCCAGGGCCGCTCCTACAAGTCCTACCGCGGCATGGGCTCCATCGGCGCCATGGAAAAAGGCTCCAGCGACCGCTACTTCCAGGACAACAATGGCAATGCCGACAAGCTGGTGCCTGAAGGTATCGAAGGCCGTGTGCCATACAAAGGCAGTGTCCTGGCCGTAATTCATCAATTGATGGGTGGCTTGCGCGCCTCCATGGGTTATGTCGGCTGCAGCACTATTGATGAAATGCGTAACAAAGCGGAATTTGTACAAATCACCGCCGCCGGGATGCGTGAATCCCATGTGCATGATGTACAAATCACCAAAGAAGCGCCTAACTATCGCGTCGACTAAGCACTGAGAAAGCCATGGCAACCGAAAAGACCACATCCATCCCCGCTTATACCATTCTTGGTGTCTTGCTGTTCGCGGGGCTGTGTGGTCTCGGCTACCAACTTTCTCACAGCGCACTGCAAATCAAGCAACTTGAGCGCACTGTGGAAGTCAAGGGACTTTCCGAGCGCGAGGTGAAGGCTGATATTGCAATCTGGCCGATTACCTTCAGCATTGCAGATAATGACCTCAGTGCCTTGTACCAGAACATCCAGAACAAGAACGCCAGTGTACTCGCCTTCCTGAAAAGCAACGGCTTCAATGCTGACGAAGCGAGCATTTCTGCACCTTCTGTTGTAGACAAGCAGGCTCGCGAATACGGCGACGCCGGTGCCAATTCCAAATACCGCTATACTGCCAGCTCCACCATTACGGTGTACTCCAGCCAGGTCGACAAGGTGAGAGACACCATGATCAAGGTCTCCGAACTGGGGCAACAAGGCATCCCGATTGCAGGCGATAGCTACAACACGCAATTCATTTACAGCAAGCTGAACGACATCAAGCCTGCCATGATTGAAGAAGCCACCAAGAGTGCGCGTGAATCAGCCAACAAGTTCGCCAAGGATTCTGACAGCACACTGGGCAAGATCAAGCGTGCAAACCAGGGCACGTTCAGCATTGAAAATCGTGATGCTGGCACCCAGCACATCAAAAAAGTCCGTGTAGTATCCACGGTAGAGTACTACCTTTCCGACTGATGCCAAGTGAGCCGATGCTACTTGGCTGTTTCCTTTCAACCTTATTCCCGCGCTTGAGCTTCCATGCAACAAAAAATTCTGATTCTTGATTTTGGCTCCCAATACACCCAACTGATTGCCCGCCGCATCCGCGAGGCAAATGTCTACTGTGAGTTGCATTCATGGGATGTCAGCGATGATTTCATCCGTGAATTCAACCCAGCTGGCGTCATTCTTTCCGGCGGCCCTAACTCGGTTTACGAGGATGAAACACCTCGTGCACCACACAGCGTGTTTGAGCTGGGCGTACCCGTATTAGGCATTTGCTATGGCATGCAAACCATGGCAGCCCAACTTGGAGGCTCAGTGGAAAATGCAGCCAAGCGTGAATTTGGCTATGCCGAAATCCGTGCCCAGGGCCACTCTGCCTTGCTCAAGGATATTCAGGACAAAAGCAATGCAGAAGGTCACGGCCTGCTGGATGTCTGGATGAGCCATGGCGACAAGGTCACAGCCTTGCCGGAAGGCTTCAAGATCATTGCCAGCAACAGCTCCACCCCGATTGCAGGCATGGCGGATGAAAGCCGCCGCTTCTATGCCGTGCAGTTCCACCCAGAAGTGACTCATACCAAGCAAGGCAAGGCTCTGCTCAACCAATTCGTACACGGCATCTGTGGCTGCGACCAAAGCTGGAATATGCCAGATTACGTGGCAACCGCCGTACAACGCATCCGTGATGAAGTAGGCAGTGACGAAGTCATCCTCGGACTTTCCGGCGGTGTTGATTCCTCAGTGGCTGCGGCCCTGATCCACCGTGCGATTGGCGACCAGTTGACCTGTGTATTCGTTGATAACGGCCTATTGCGTCTTAATGAAGCCGAGCAAGTGATGGAAACCTTCGCCAAGAACCTTGGCGTCAAGGTGATCCACGTCGATGCCAGTGCAAAATTCCTCGGTGACCTGGCTGGAGTCAGCGACCCGGAAGCCAAGCGAAAAATCATTGGTCGTGAATTTGTAGAAGTATTCCAGCAAGAATCCGCAAAACTAGCACAAGCCAAGTGGCTGGCCCAAGGCACGATTTATCCCGATGTGATTGAATCCGCCGGTGCCAAGACCAAGAAAGCCCACACCATCAAGAGCCATCACAACGTAGGCGGCCTGCCTGATACCTTGAAGCTGCAATTGCTGGAACCATTGCGCGAACTATTCAAGGACGAAGTACGCGAACTGGGTGTAGCGCTTGGCCTGCCACACGAGATGGTCTACCGTCACCCCTTCCCTGGCCCTGGCCTTGGGGTACGTATCCTGGGTGAGGTAAAGCGTGAATACGCTGATCTGCTGCGCCGTGCTGACCATATATTCATCGAAGAGCTGCGCAACACCAAGGATGCCGATGGCAAATCCTGGTACGACAAGACTTCACAAGCTTTCGCCGTGTTCCTGCCAGTCAAGTCCGTAGGCGTAATGGGCGATGGCCGCACCTATGATTATGTAGTCGCGCTGCGTGCTGTTGTCACCACTGATTTCATGACTGCACACTGGGCTGAACTGCCTTACGACCTGCTGGGCAAGGTATCCAACCGCATTATCAATGAAGTACGTGGTATCAACCGCGTGGTATACGACATCTCTGGCAAGCCACCAGCAACCATCGAATGGGAGTAATGGCTACACATCGCCACCCACGCCTGCTTGCCTAGCTTCAGAAAACCGAGAACAAAACGATGAGCACAAAATCCATTATCCTCACCGGCGATCGCCCTACCGGCCCGCTGCATTTAGGCCATTTCGTTGGCAGCCTGCGTAATCGCGTGCATTACCAGCATGAATACAAGCAATATGTCATGCTGGCTGATGCACAGGCCCTCACCGATAATATGGACGACATTGACAAGGTGCACCGCAATGTTATTGAGGTGGCATTGGATTATCTCGCTGTCGGCATTGATCCCAAGCTCTCGACGATTTTCATCCAATCGCAAGTGCCCGAGCTTACCGAGTTGGCGTTCTATTACCTCAACCTGGTGACTGTTGCACGCCTGGAGCGCAACCCGACGGTGAAGGAGGAAATCCGCCTGCGTGATTTCGAGCGCGACATCCCTGCTGGCTTCCTGACTTACCCCGTGAGCCAGGCTGCAGACATCACTGCTTTCAAGGCAACCCTGGTGCCGGTGGGTGAAGACCAGATCCCGATGATCGAGCAGACCAACGAGATCGTCCGTCGCTTCAACCGCCAGTATAAGAACCCCAGCACCAAGGCAGAAATCCTGGTGGAAACCAAGGCCCTGGTGCCAGAAATCGGCCGCCTACCCGGCATTGATGGCAAAGCCAAGATGAGCAAGTCACTCGGTAACGTCATCAATCTTGGCGCTAGCGCTGATGAAGTCAGCAAAGCAGTGAAGAAAGTCTACACCGATCCGCTACACCTCAAGATTGAAGACCCAGGCCATGTAGAAGGCAACATCGCGTTCACCTACCTCGATGCCTTCGATACCGACAAGGCTGCAGTGGCTGAACTCAAAGCCCATTACATGCGCGGAGGCCTCGCCGACAGCATTGTGAAAAAGCGCTTGGAGGCGGTATTGCAGGAAATGCTGGAACCTATCCGTACGCGTCGTGCCGAACTCGCTGAAGACAAGGGCTACATTCTGCAATTACTGCGCGAAGGTACCGAACAAGCGCGTGAGGTCGCAGCCAACACCATGGATGAGGTCAAGGCTGCCTTGGGGTTGAATTACTTTTAACACCGAAACAGACTTGCTCTCTTGTAAACAAAAACGCCCGGCAGAACCGGGCGTTTTTTATATTCGTTTGGAATAAATTAATCGGTATTACATCAAGTTTTACAATCAAATACCGTTAGCAGAACTGACATGAATGTTTTCGATCAGTTCTTTTACCAAGCCAACACAGCACTTCCATTTATCACAGGCTTTTATGACCTCTGGATGGTCGCCTTATCCATCCTGGTAGCCATTACTTCATCCATCATTGCCCTGCAGCTCTCCCGTATGTCGCTGGCGCAATCTTCCACACTAGGCAAGAGACTCATTGTATTGGCAGGCGCTGTCGCTCTCGGTGCAGGGATATGGTCCATGCATTTTATCGGCATGATGGCATACCAGCTCTGTTTCCAGATTCGCTACTTTCCAGGCCTCACGATACTATCAATACTGCCAGGCATCTTTGCCTCGTGGTATGCCCTATCTTTGCTAACGAGGGATCACGTCAGCCTCCTACGCTTGATCACAGGAGGCATCGTCGTGGGCACTGGCATTGGCATGATGCATTACAGCGGCATGCTGGCAATGAATATGACACCATTACTACGCTTCAATGTAGCTGGCTTTCTGATTTCATTACTCGTGGCCATTTCACTGGCTACACTTGCTTTATGGGTGGTGTTCTACCTCAAGCGTAACAAAATTCGTCCGCTATCTTCGCTACTGTTAGGCGGCATCCTGATGGGATGCGCTATTGCAGCCATGCACTATACTGGCATGGCGGCTGCGGTATACATCGGTGAAGCAGACCCCTTCTTTGATCCGTCACAGAACAAAACCGACGCCCTCGGGCTCAGCATTGCAATAGTCACTATCCTAATCGGTATCTTGGCCATTGTTTCTAACCTGCTGTTTCGCTATCGCCAGCTCCTGCAAAGCCTGACGGCAAGCGAAACCCGCTTGACTACTATTCTGGACAGCGCCGTAGATGGCATCATCACCGTTGACGCACAGGGCAACATCCACTCATTCAACCTTGCAGCAGAAAAATTATTTGGCTGGAACATGGTAGACATATTGGGCAAGAAAGCGACTCTACTCATGCCTGCCCACTATCATGCGATCTATGATGGATTATTATCCAGATACCTTGCAACCGGTAAGAGTACGATCTTGGGCAGCAATCAAGAAGTCCAGGGGTTACGCAAAAACGGGGAAATCTTTCCTGCCACCATCTCCATGAACAAGGCGATGATTGCCGGTGAAATGCTGTTTGTCACTTTCATCAGTGATATCACGGCACAGAAGCGTACTGAAGCCAAGATCAAAGAACAGCATGACCAAATCAACTCGCTTATGTCGAACATGCCAGGCATCACTTTCCGCTGCAAATTTGATGCCAAATGGACCATGTTGTTGATCAACGATGCAGTGAGAAACATCACTGGATGGTCGGCCAGTGAGTTTATGAATGGCACGATCTTTTTCGCTGATATCACACATCCTGATGATGCCGTACGTATTCATGACGAAATTTCGCAAGCACTACTCAGTGAAAACCACTACTCGATTGAATACCGGATTTATGACAAACATGGTCATGAACATTGGGTTGCAGAAACAGGAAGTGGCGTTCGTGATGAAACAGGCAATCTCATTTGGCTGGACGGCGTCATTATCGATACGACGGAAAGCAAGCTACGCAATGCCGAGTTCGAGAGCGTGGTCAAGGCCATGAACTATGCTACCAGCATGGCCGAATTCACCATTGATGGCTACATCATCCATGCCAATGCCAACTTCCTGCACGTCACCGGCTATCAATTGCATGAGATCGTCGGCAAGCATCATGCAATTTTCTGCACTCCTGAAACCCAACCCAGCCAAGCCTATCAAGATAAATGGCGCGCATTGCGTGCTGGAGAATATGTACAGGGCGAATATCTGAGATTAGCCAAGGATGGTCGCCATATTTGGATCAATGCGTATTACAGCCCCGTATTTGATGTCGATGGCCAGGTAAGCAAAATCATCATGTCTATGATCGATATCAGCGAGCGCATCAGCATGGAAAATGACCTCAAAGTGGCCAAAGAACGTGCTGAGCAAGCCTCCAGCGTCAAATCCTCTTTCATGGCCAACATGAGCCATGAAATCCGCACGCCAATGAACGCGATCATCGGCTTTAGTGATGTCCTGCTTGACTCCCCTATGCCAGAAGAACAACGGCATTACTTGAACACCATCAGCATGTCTGCAAAATCCTTGCTGCACTTGCTCAATGACATTCTAGATAGCGCCAAGCTGGAAAAAGGCAAACTGGAATTGGAAATGCTGGACTTTGGCCTGACAGAGCTCGTCGACAACGTTATCTCGACGCTGTGGATACAAGCGCGACGTAAAGGCATTGAGTTGAAGCTTGATATTGCCCCCGAGGTGAAAGGCAGCTTCCATGGCGCCCCGGATCGCATTCGCCAAGTGCTGATGAACTTACTAGGTAACGGCATCAAGTTTACTGAGCAAGGCCATGTGATGCTAAAGATACAACGACTTGATGACCAAACACTGCAGTTTGATGTTGAAGACACTGGGATTGGCATTGCCGCTGATCGACTGGAAAGCATCTTCGAACCATTCACACAAGCGGATGCCTCGATGAGCCGCCGCTTTGGCGGCACTGGACTGGGCAGCACCATTAGCAAACAACTGATAGAACTGATGGGAGGCAGCCTCACAGCAACAAGTAGCATTGGCCAGGGCAGCTGCTTCACCGTTATATTGCCACTTGTCAGCGTGCAAGATCCAGCGCCTACCTTAGAGGCGATACAGCATCAGCTACCCCCCTTGCATATCCTGGTGGCAGATGATATCCAGCAAAACATAGAATTGCTCACCGTGTTACTCAGCAAAGGGGGACACACGATCAACATAGCCCGAGATGGTGCCGAAGCTGTCCTACTTTTTCAAAAAGAACAATTCGACCTGATCCTGATGGATGTACAAATGCCAGGCATGGATGGATTGATTGCCTCCTCCAACATTCGCTTGATTGAAGCCCAACGCAAGCAGGCCCACACCCCGATTATCGCCCTAACGACCAGCGTACTGGCCGAAGACCGCATTGCAGCCAAGCAGGCCGGCATGGATGGTTTTGCCAGCAAGCCCATCAACATGGCCGCATTGACGACAGAAATTATCCGTGTACTGGCATTGGACATACCAAGCGCCAACGCCATCAAGCATGAACCTTCGCGGCAAGATGACACAGCGAGCATTCGCATGGATAAAGGCATCGCGCTCTGGGGAGATCGAGATATATACCTGCATGAATTGCAACGTTTCAGCACTGAAACCCTTGCACATGGGACACATTTCAGGGAGTTGCTAGAGCTAAAAGATTATGCCGGTATCCGTAGTTTTTCCCACGCGGGCAAAGGCGTCAGTGGCAACCTTGCGCTAGACACGCTATATAAGTTGTATGGACAGATAGAATCACTTTCCCTGATCAAAGACCACAGCGCTTTGACACAAAAGCTTATCAACTTGGAGCAAGCACACGCCGATTTCCGCGTGCAATTGAGCATTCTCAATGCTTCATCGTTGGGCAAACATACACCGTCAATAGCGCCTGAATGTACATTGGCTGAACTACAGGGACGTTTATCAATACTGCACACACAAGCCTCCCAAGCAGAACTGAATGACCAGCTACTTGAAAAACTATTAAGCCAGGCACCAGCAGATTATCTCAGTGAGATCAGAAAGATTGCCCAGGCATTCAACGAGTTTGAATTCGAACAGGCACAAGTATTGATTAGCACATTGCAACAGGCATTGGCTGTAGAGGAATCTTGATGACACACGCGACTCACCTTGCACCACGTATTCTGGTTGTAGATGACGAAACCACGAACCTGAAAATCCTGCGCCAGATTCTGCAAAACGATTATCGATTGAGCTTTGCCAAAAATGGCAAGGATGCGTTGACGCTTGCCCAGCGTGAAGCTCCCGACATGATACTGCTCGACATCATGATGCCGGACATGACAGGGTTTGAAGTATGTGCAGCATTGAAAAGCGACCCAACCACCCGCAGGATTCCGGTGATCTACGTCACGGCACTCCACGATGATCTGGATGAGGCAAAAGGCTTTGAAACCGGGGCAGTGGATTATCTGACAAAACCAGTCTCGGCCAGCATTACGCGAGCAAGAATCAAAACCCACCTTTCGTTGGTGCAGACAGAAGAACTCAAGCAAACCTATGCACAGCTGATAGACCGCCTGGGGCGTGCCGCCGAATACAAGGACAATGAAACCGGCCTACATGTCATGCGCATGAGCCATAGCTGCAAAATTATTGCCCTCAGCATGGGATTCACTGAAACCTATGCTGAAGATTTACGCCAAGCGGCCCCCATGCACGATATTGGCAAAATAGGCATCCCGGACAACATCCTGCTCAAGCCTGGAAAGCTGGACGAAGAAGAGCTACGCATCATGCGACAGCACCCAGAAATCGGTGCCGCCATTCTCGGCGAGTCAAACTCCCCCTTGCTAGAGTTGGCGCGCTCACTGGCCCTCACCCATCACGAGAAATGGGATGGCAGTGGCTATCCACACGGACTCAAAGGTAATGACATTCCCATCGAGGGCCGCATCGTGGCAATTGCCGACGTATTTGACGCCCTCACAAATAGCCGTCCTTACAAGAAAGCCTGGCCAATAGAAGAGGCTCTCACTTTCATCCAGTCACAAAACGGCAAGCATTTCGACCCAGATGTTGTCGATGCCCTGATGCGCTGCGTCGATGACATCATTGCCACAACGGCAGATTGGCGTGAAGTGTAACGACGCTATCGTGTCAGGAATTTGTTTCACGTCTTCTCAATCTATTGCGCACCACCAAATGGAAGAAATATAATAACCATTATCATTTATAATCAAGGCTACGCAGGACTCTCTCGTGCCAGACGCAAACCTTACCCTGCATCAAGAAGTACACAGCCTGTATGTGGATCACCACCATTGGCTACAAGGCTGGATCAGGCGCAAGCTGGGCAGCACACTAGATGCCACAGATATTGCACAAGATGTCTTCATGCGCTTGCTATTGCGCAAACAGCCCATTCAAGCCCATCAACCGCGCGCCTTTCTCTCCACCATTGCGCATGGACTCGTTGTAGAGCACTGGCGTAGACGGGAATTAGAACTAGCATGGCTTGAAACCCTGACCACATTACCTGAGGCAGAAACACCAGCCCTTGAGCATCGCCTGATATTCCTTGAAACGCTGATTGAGATTGATCGCATGCTGGATAGTTTGAAGCCAGCCATACGCACGGCCTTCCTCATGGCGCAACTAGATGGACTCACCTGCCCGCAGATCGCCCAGCAGCTAGGGCTTTCCCTGGCTACCGTGGAGCGCTACATCGCCAAGGCATTACGCCACTGCTATGCCCTTCGCTTTGAATCATAAAACCGTCGAGGCTTGATTGTGGGAAAGATCGCTTCCAACCCAGAGATGGTAGCCCCATTGCCTGATACGGTGATTGATGCCGCCATCACTTGGTCGATCAAACTCAATTACAACCACGCCACTCAGCAAACTCTTCTGCAATTCAATGACTGGTTACAAGCGAATCCCATGCATGCCTGTGCCTGGGAGCGCATCAATAGTTTGGGCGATCCTTTTGCCAAGGCCAGCATTCCTGCCAGTCTTGTGCTATCAACACTGGAGCAAACAGAGCGCAAACGCCAGCAGCACTTGCTCAAGCGCCGGAAAACCATACAGCTTATGTCTCTCGCTGGCATTATCTTGGGTAGCGGCTGGGGCATTCGCAGCTATACCCCTTGGCAACGCCTGGTGGCTGATGCCAGCACACGTGTAGGTGAACAACAAACACTGCAACTGGCAGATGGCACGGCTCTCACCCTCAATACAGACACCGCGGTACGCATTGAGATGACAGGCCAGCACCGCATCATCATGCTGTTGCGTGGTGAAATCATGGTATCCACGGGCCAAGATGCCAGCCAGCCCAATAAACGCCCATTCCTGGTATATACCCCTTTTGGCAAGCTTGAAGCGTTAGGCACCCGTTTCATCGTGCGCCTGACCAGCGATGCCGCCCTGATCACTGTACAAGAGCATGCCGTTGCGTTATACCCCGCCCAGGGCGCCAGCTACATCGTCAAGGCTGGAACGAGCCAATGGTTGCGTGACCAGGGAACTGAGCCTTTTATCTCGCAGGGCTTCGATGCTGGCAGTTGGGCCGATGGCGTGATTTCAGGTAAGAACATCCGACTGGGAGATTTGATGATGGAATTAGCCCGCTATCGCAATGGCTATATCCATTGCGATAGCCAGGTGGCCGATCTCCGAGTGTCTGGTCTGTTCCATATCAAGGATACAGATCAGGCGCTGCAATTCATTGCCCATACCCAGCCCATCACCCTGACTTACCGCACCCGCTTCTGGGTCAGCGTAGGGCCTGCCCACACTCATTCCACCCAGTCATAAAAAATTTCAGAAAAACTGAGGGGATTGGCAATCTCAATCGGCCTACCAGATAGAAGCATTTCATGACTCACTATCTTGTAGAAAGATTCACATGACAAACAAACACCATACCCACACGACGCAGCCCAAGCTGGTCATGCGCAAACTTGCTATTGCCATGCTTGGCATCAGCATCGGTACAACCACCCTTGCTTGCACTGCCTGGGCAGCCACCAGCCAGGAATCACAAGCAGGTAATAGCAACACCCAGGAGTACCACATTCCAGCAGGTGCGCTGGATACTGCGCTGAACCAGTTTGCAAAAGCAGCTGATATTAACCTCAGTTACGAGGCTCCCCTATTAGAAAAACTCACTACGGCTGGCATCAAAGGTCGCTATACCGTTACCTCCGGGCTGGCAGTGTTGTTGAACGGTAGTGGGCTTGAAGCTGTGGCCCAGACAGGTGGAGGCTATATCTTGCGCAAAGCCTCCGTGATCCAGGGTGATGCACAAGGCAAGACCCTGCCGATAGTCGACGTACAAGCTGCTCGCGATGTTGCCAGCAGTGCCCTGCCTGCTGAATATGCTGGTGGGCAGACTGCACGCGGAGGCAAGATAGGCCTACTAGGCAATAAGGACAATCTGGATACGCCGTTCAGCGTCACCCAATACACTGCCAAGCTGATCGAAGACCAGCAAGCGCAGAGCATTGGCGATGTCCTGGTCAATGACCCCTCTATCCGCAATACCTACTCCCGCAGCTCCGGGCGGGACGAATTCAACATCCGCGGCTTTACCCTGTTCAATTACGACGTACTCTTCAATGGCTTGCATGGTGTTTCTCCACGCAACACGGGATCACTCATCGGGATTGAACGCGTTGAACTCCTGCGCGGGCCTAATGCGTTGCTGAATGGCATGGCCCCCGCTGGCTCGGTAGGCGGCTCCATTAACCTTGTGCCCAAGCGCGCAGGCGCAACCCCGCTTAACCGCCTCACAGTGTCTTATATGGATGACAGCCAATTAGCGACACATATCGACATTGGCCGCCGCTTCGGGTCAGAGCAACAAATGGGTATCAGATTCAACGCCATCACCAGCAACGGTGATACCGCCGTCGACAACGTCAAGGAAAACCTGGATGCCATGGCACTTGGCGTAGATTTCCAGGGTGAGCGCTTTCGTATTGAAGGCGATGTCAATTACCAGCATCGCAACACTCAAGGTCGCGGTGCTCTACTCTTTGCGGCCTCAGGCTTTAAAATTGGCTCGGCGCCGGATGCAGATAAAAACCTCATCCAGAAATGGACCTACTGGAAAACCAATGAAGTCTCTGGTGCATTACGGGCAGAGTTTGACGTCAGCAAAAACTGGACGCTCTATGGTGCACTCGGTGGACAAGAATACGACTTCAAAAGCTTGCAAACACAAATGCAACTTTTCACAACTCAAGGCAGCTTGCGTTATCGCCCCTATCGTCTTAATGAAGCCATTTCGACATTTTCTGCCGAAGCAGGCGTGAAAGGTAAATTGACTACCGGCACCATTGAGCATGATGTTGTTTTCAGCACTAGCAATTACTCGCAAGAAAACCGGCTATTACGCACACCTAATGTGAGTTTCACTAACACCAATATTTATAACATTCTGGAAACCGCTCAACCCAACCTCAGCTTATCGGGGAATTTGCCTAAAGTCGGTGAAACCAGATTACAAAGCCTAGCCATTGCTGACACCATCTCAATGTTGGATCGCAGATTACAATTGACTTTGGGTATGCGTCATCAACAAGTTGAGGTTTCTGGCTTCAATGGTGCCACAGGCATCAGAACTGCTCACTATGACAAATCTGACTTAACACCTGCGATTGCAGTATTAATCAAGCCAACAGCGCAACTCTCTTTCTATGGCAACTATATTGAAGCGCTGAATCAAGGCTCCACCGCCCCAACAGGTGCAGTAAATGCGGGGCAAATCTTCTCACCCGCAGTATCCAAGCAACGCGAAGCTGGCGTGAAATATGATGCCGGTCGTTTTAGCACCACGCTGAGTGCATTTGAGATTACCAAGCCCAGTGGCTTAACTAATCCCAACACATTGCGCTTCAGCATGAATGGTGAGCAGCGCAATCGCGGCATTGAGCTCCTGACTCAGGGTGAAGTTGCCGACCACGTCCGTGTATTGGGTGGCCTGGCCTGGACCCAGGGCAAGCTGACAAAAACTGAAGATGGTACCAATGACGGCAACATCGCGCCTGCCGTGCCCAAGTTTCAATTAAACCTTGCTGGTGAATGGGATGCGCCCTTCCTGCCAGGCCTGACCTTGACAGCGCGCATGCTGCATACCAGCATGCAATATGTCGATGCGGGCAATACACAAAACCTACCCTCATGGAACCGCTACGACCTGGGTGCACGTTATGCATTCGTTGCAGGCAAAACCCCGATCACTGTCAGGGGTACCATAGAAAACCTGTTCGACAAAAACTATTGGTTGTCTGCAGCCCGTGAAGGATTAACTATTGGAGCCCCCCGTACTGTCCTGCTCTCCGTTTCTGCAGATTTCTAACCCTGCTTAACCTCCTGGGCGCTACATAAACAGTAGCGCCCAGCTTGCATGTCTTACACTTCTTCTCGCCTATACAAAACTTTACCCACACAATAGAATGAGAAATATTCGCAGTTTTATTCCTCATTCATGTCTGTCAACCAACCTCAAGAACAGTTACTTCATCGCCTCTATAGTCACCATCATGGTTGGTTACTAGCTTGGTTACGCCGTAAGGTGAAGCAAAGTGAACAGGCGGCAGACCTGGCACAAGATACTTTTCTGAGCATACTGAACGCCAACAATGTGCAGGACATCCTCGAGCCGCGCCCTTTCCTCGCAACCATTGCAAGGCGGCTGGTTGCCAATTACCACAGGCGGCAAGTGATTGAAGCAGCATATCTGGATGCATTGGCAACATTGCCCGAAGCCCAGGTGCCATCCCTTGAAGAACGCGCCTTGGCACTGGAGTTATTGCAGCAAATAGACCATACCCTGAACAAGCTGCCGATCAAGGCCAGGCAGGCTTTCCTGCTTGCCCACCTAGAAGGCCTATCCTATGCAGAAATCGCAGTGGAATTGCAGGTGTCCACCAGCTCAGTGAAGCAATACCTTACCCGCGCCAATCAGCAGTGCTTTTTCTCCATGCTGTAATTTGCAAGATGCACTCCTCCCAGTTTTCACCTGACGTTTCCAAGGCTGCTGCCGAATGGCTGACCTTGAGCATGGATGCAGATTTCAGCCAGCAGGATATCGAACGCCTAGAACAATGGCGTAATGCGGACCCGGAACACGAGCGTGCCTGGCAACATATAGAACACATCAGCGGCAACCTGCAACGCCTGCATGGCAAGGCTGCTGCACAGACCTTATCTAAACTTCACTCTACATCGAAACGCTCCACACTCAAGGCACTGGCCTGGCTAGGCTTGCTCACTGGTAGCGGGCTATTAGCCAGTCGCACTGAAACATGGCAATTACACATGGCGGATTACAGCACTGGCACTGGGGAGTTGAAAGACATCACGCTGGAGGATGGCACCCACATTGTGTTAAATATGCGCAGTGCGATTGATGTGCGCATCAGCGGTACACATCGCTTGGTTACCTTGCTGCATGGCGAGATGATGGTCACCACCGGCCATCAAGCAGGCGAACAGCGCCCTTTTACTGTTGCCACGGCACACGGCAATATCACGCCGCTGGGCACACAGTTCAATGTCAGGCTCACCGATACCAACACCCAAGTTACCGTGCTGGAAGGTGCAGTCAAAGTGACCTCACAAGATGGCAATCAAGCCATTGTGCATGCGGCTGAGCACACTTCGTTTACTGGCAACGTAATAGCACCAATCAGCACAGCAACTATGCAAGTCAGTGCCTGGCGCAAAGGGTTATTATTTGCAAACGATATGCGGCTGGCTGATCTAGCAGAGGAGTTACAACGCTATCGCCCTGGCTTTATCCGTTGCGATAAAGCTATCGCAGAGCTAAAGATATCCGGTGTATTCCCGCTGCAAGACACCACAGAGGCACTTGATGCCATCCCCAACTCCTTGCCGGTAAACATTGTTTACCGTACCCGTTACTGGGTGCGCATCACGCAAAATCATGCGGTTTAATGCATCATCAAGCCGTCATCGCAAAAAAATTTAAAAAAACACTGCCCGATTCTCATTCTCAAGTGACCTCCCTGATGTAATCCTTTAATCAACCATCAGGGAGCACCATGAATCACCCCCATTACAAATATAAAACACTGCAACTCGCCTTGTTCATGGCACTAAATACCAGCTTTGCACATCAAGCTTTTGCAGCAGAAACCACCACAAGCACTCAGGCAGCCACACAGCAATACAACATTGCCGCAGGAGAGCTAAGCACAGCTTTGCAGACATTAGCAGGTGAAGCTGGCATCGTACTCACCTTCACCCCAGAGCAAACAGCGGGAAAGCAATCCAAAGGCCTGAATGGCCGATACACACTGGAGCAGGCATTCGACACTCTGCTCGTAGGAACCGGCCTTGCCGTTAAAAAGAACCAGAACAACCAATACTCCCTGATTAGACCTACCAATGTCTCAATCAGTAGTAAAGAGCGCACCGACATGTTGCCGGAAGTGACTGTCACTGCAACAACAAAACGTGATGCAATAACAGAAGGTAGTGGCAGTTACACTACCCGCACGACAGCGGCTGCAACAGGTCTACCTCTATCCATCCGTGAAACTCCACAGGCAGTCAGTGTATTCACTCGACAGCGAATCGAAGATCAAAACCTAGTCACCGTGGCGGATATTCTCGGCAATGCTGCTGGTATTGCCACACTGCAGCTAGATAGTGAACGCATCACATTTTCCTCGCGTGGATTTTCCATTGCAGATATTCAATATGATGGTATTTCCACTTATTACAAAAGCAATTACGCCGCAGGAGAATCCGAACTAGATTCTATTATCTATGACCGCGTCGAGATCGTGCGCGGCGCCACCGGCCTGCTCACTGGAGCAGGCGAACCTTCGGCCTCGATCAACCTGGTGCGCAAACGTGCCGACAGCAAGGAATTCAAGGGCACGGCCTCAATCAGTGCCGGATCATGGGACAACTACAGAGGCACCATTGACCTTTCGACACCGTTGACAGAAAGCGGCCGCGTGCGTGGTCGTATCGTAGCGGCTTATCAAGACAAGCATGCATTCTTTGAACGCTATTCGCGAGAAAGCCAGGCCATATACGGCGTCGTTGATATCGACCTCACTGATGCCACGACGCTGAGCTTGGGCGCAAGCTATCAAAAAAGCAATGCCGAAGGACTCACCTATGGCGGCGTACCACTCTGGTACTCAGATGGTAGCCGGACAGACTTCAAGCGTTCGTTCACTGTAGCTCCGAAATGGAACAGTGAAGATATTGAGGCAAAAAACCTTTTCGCCAACCTAGACCACCGCTTCGACAACGACTGGACAGCACAATTGCGCATGATGCGCACACGCAATGACGTCGACAATAAAAGACTGTTTGTCTGGGGAGTTCCCGATCCCGACACCGGCTTAATCAGCAGAACCCCTTCCCGGGCCCGGTTCCCTGGATATCGTGAACAGAACAGCTTTGATGCCCGCGTGTCCGGCCCCTTCCATCTATTTGCGCGTGAGCACGAGGCTGTCATCGGCTTCAGCTACTTTAATCATGAATATTCTTTCAACCGGATAGGAGCAAGCGCAAGTACGCCTTGGAGTTCCCCATTAAGCGTATATGACTTCGGCAATGTGTCGGAACCGGTGTGGGACTATTCAACCACCACACTCTCCGAGCGCAACCACACCAAACAAAAAGCTGGTTATGCCGCCTTGCGCCTATCTCTCTCTGACCCTCTGAAACTAACACTTGGCGGCCGCCTTACCCAGTATGACCGCGAGGGCGCTGGCTGGGCATCTTCAGGTCAGTACAGCTATAAGGACCACAAATTCATTCCCTATGCGGGATTAGTCTATGACCTGAACCAGAACTACTCAATTTACGCGAGCTATACCAGCATCTTCAACTTCCAGGATTACCGCGACCGCAGCGGAGCATGGCTAGCGCCAATTATAGGCAAGGCCTACGAAACCGGACTCAAAAGTGAACTCTTGGGAGGTCGGCTGAATGGATCAGTATCACTGTTCAAGATTGAGCAGGACAACCTCGCCCAACAAGACACTGGTTATTTAGTTCCCGGCACCTCCACATCAGCCTATTACGCCGCTCAAGGGGCTACATCCAAGGGGGCCGAACTAGAGCTATCTGGAGAACTTGCCAGTGGCTGGAATGCTTTCTTTTTTGCTACTCGCTATAGCGCCAAGGATGCGGATAATAACGCCGTGAATACGTTTCTTCCACGCACCATGTTACGCATGTTCACCACCTACAGGCTGCCGGGAGAGTGGAGCAATCTAACGGTGGGTGGCGGTGCAAACTGGCAAAGCCGCATTTACTATGACAACATCGGCCCCAACGGCGAGAAACAGGAGCAATCGAGCTATCTGCTGGCAAGCCTGATGGCCCGTTATCAATTCTCGCCCACGCTGTCTGCTCAGATCAACGTGAACAACCTGTTCGACAAGGAGTACCAAACCGCTGTCAACTGGTATGGGCAAGGCATCTGGGGTACACCAAGAAACCTACAGGCCATCCTGACCTACACATTCTAGATCAAGCCCTGTATTCTTAGTCGTCACTTTGCGTGCCTGCATTCAAAGTGACGCTATTTGTCGCAAAAAGTAGCTGGCAGCGCAATCCCACAGCGCTTCCGAATATCATCATCGACATCTCAAATCTTCCACGTTTTCTTGCTGCATATGGGTAGATCAGCCGAGTCTGGGACTTCGTCGCCCTCTTAGGTTATAATTCAAGGTTTTATGGATCATGTGCGATGAGCCGTGGATTTGTAAAAGAGGATGATCTGGAGCATGCGGGCACGGACTTACCGGAACGCCCGCTCAGTCCACACCCCAATTACCTCACGCCCAATGGTTTACAGCAGTTGCAACAACAAGCCAGCGCGTTGGAGCAGGAGCGCCTGCCGCTGACTCAACGCAAGGAAGACCCAGTAGCTCAGCAACGGCTGGCCATGATAGACCGCGACCTGCGCTATTTGCAGGCCAGGCTGGAATCGGCAATCCTGGTCGACCCCACAGCACAACCGGCTGGCACGGTGCTATTCGGTGCCACGGTAGATGTGGAAGATGAACACGGCGACAGCCATCGCTTCATGATTGTGGGAGAAGACGAGGCCGACATCAGCAGCAACCGCGTCAGCTGGGTATCGCCGCTGGCCAGGGCGCTGATCGGGCAGAAAGTCGGCGATAGCGTCACCTGGCATCGCCCGTTGGGCGACCTGGAGCTGGAAATTATTGCGATTCATTATTGAGGAATGACATACCATGAATGTGATTGAAGCCATTGAAAGTCGCCGCTCGGTGAAAGCCTACGACGCCAGCCACACGATGTCCGAGGCGGAGATCGACAAGTTGTTGTCGCTGGCCGTGCTTTCTCCCACTGCCTTCAACATCCAGAACTGGCGCTTCGTGCTGGTGCAAGACCCGGAGCTGCGCAAACAGGTGCGCGCGGCAAGCTGGGACCAGGCGCAGGTGACCGATGCCTCCCTGCTGGTGGTGCTCACTGCTGACCTCAAGGCTTGGGAAAAAGAGCCGCGCCGTTACTGGCGCAATGCGGAACAGCCCGTACAAGATTATCTGGTGAATGCGATTGATGGCTATTATCGAGGCAAGGAACAGGTGCAACGCGATGAGGCCATGCGCTCCTGTGGTATGGCAGCGACTACGCTGATGTTAGCTGCCAAGGAACTGGGCTATGACTCCTGTCCCATGGATGGCTTTGACTTTGATGCAGTTGCAAAACTACTTAACTTACCTGCCGACCACACACCTGCGATGTTCGTTGCCATTGGCAAGGCCATCCAGCCAGCACGCCCACGCGGCGGTCAATTATCGCTGGACGAAGTGGTCATTCGCAATACATTCAAGTAACACTTAAACACAGAATATTTTTAGGCTTTTTAGGAAAACACCGTGTTAATCAGTAACAACATCACTATGCAGTTTGGCGCCAAGCCATTATTCGAGAACGTATCGGTCAAGTTTGGTGACGGCAACCGTTACGGCCTGATCGGCGCCAACGGCTGTGGCAAATCGACGTACATGAAAATCCTGGCGGGTGTGCTGGAGCCCACCTCTGGCAACATCTCCCTCGATAACAATGAACGCATGGCGTTCCTGCGCCAGGATCAATTTGCCTATGAAGATCAACGCGTGATCGACGTGGTGATGATGGGCCATGAGCAAATGTGGAAGGCGAATGTAGAGAAAAATGAAATCTACATGAACCCTGAAGCCACAGAAGAAGATTACATGCGTGCCGCCGAACTGGAAGGCGTGTATGCAGAATATGATGGTTATACCGCTGAAGCTCGTGCAGGCGAACTGTTGCTTGGTGTGGGTATCCCGATTGAACAACACAATGGCCTCATGAGCGCAGTAGCGCCAGGCTGGAAATTGCGGGTATTGCTGGTACAAGCGCTGTTTGCCAACCCTGACATTCTGCTGCTGGATGAGCCAACCAATAACTTGGACATTAACACCATCCGCTGGCTGGAAGATGTGCTGAACAATCGTGATTGCACCATGATCATCATCTCACACGACCGACACTTCCTGAATCAAGTCTGTACGCATACTGCGGATATGGACTTTGGCAAGCTGACCGTCTACCCCGGCAATTACGATGACTACATGGAAGCATCAGCCCAGGCACGCGCGCAACAAGCCAAGGACAATGCCAAGGCCAAGCAACAAATTGCCGACCTGCAAGAGTTCGTGCGCCGCTTCTCCGCAAACGCCTCCAAGGCGAAGCAGGCAACCAGCCGCGCCAAACAGATCGACAAGATCAAGATTGAAGAATTCAAGCCTTCAAGCCGTCAATATCCGTTCATCCGCTTTGAATATGACGAGCGCGACAAGCTACACCGCAACGCTGTGGAACTGAAGAAAGTCAGCCATGGTTTTGATCGCCAATTGTTTAATGACGTGGAATTAATTTTTGAAGCCGGTGAAAAGGTCGCGATCATCGGGGAAAACGGCATTGGTAAAACCACCTTCCTACGTTGCCTGGCCGGCGACCTAGTACCGAATCACGGTGAAATCAAGTGGACGGACAAGGCCAAGCTGGGTTATTTCGCGCAGGATCACGAATACGAGTTTGAGAAAGACCTCAACCTGTTCGACTGGATGTCGCAATTCACGCAACAAGGCGATGACGATCAATCCGTACGCAGCATGTTGGGACGTTTGCTGTTCTCCGGCGAGGATACCAAAAAGTCCGTCAAGGTATTATCCGGTGGTGAAAAGGGCCGCATGCTGTATGGTCAGCTAATGCTGGCTCGCAGTAACGTGCTGCTGATGGATGAACCCACCAACCACATGGATATGGAATCCATCGAAGCACTGAATACTGCGCTGGACAAATACAAGGGCACCTTATTCTTCGTCAGCCATGACCGCGAATTCGTCAGCTCGCTGGCTACCCGCATCATTGAAATCAAGGCCGATGGCATTGTCGATTTCAGTGGCAATTATGAAGACTACCTCACCAGCCAAGGTGTTGAATAATCAGACCTGAATATTCTGTCTAAATAAAAAAGGATTGCATCTGCAATCCTTTTTTTATGCTCATCACTGCCTATTCACTTGAGTTTGGTATAACGGTCATGATATTGCTCAGCAATATGCTGGAACTGATCTTTCACAGCAAGAAATGCATCAACGATATCAGGATCGAAATGCGTGCCGCGCCCCTCAATAATAGTTTGCACCGCCACATCGTGATCGAATGCCTGTTTATATACCCGCTCACTGATCAAGGCATCATAGACATCAGCCAATGCCATCAAACGTGCTGAAACAGGGATATCTTCACCACGCAGCCCATCCGGATACCCTGAACCATCCCAATGCTCATGGTGCCACATGGCGATTTCGCGCGCATATTGCAGGAAGTTGTTTTCGCGCCCAATCAGCTTTTCTGCCTCAATCAAGGCATTGGCACCCAATTGGGCATGCTTTTTCATGATCTCGTACTCTTCCGCCGTCAATGGCCCGGGCTTGAGCAGAATATGGTCGGGAATACCTACCTTGCCAATGTCGTGCAATGGGGCAGATTTGTATAGCAACGCAATCACCGGAGTGGTCAGTTGCGCAGAAAATCGCGGGTGATCGCGCAGCTTTTCCGCCAATAACCGCACATAATTCTGCGTACGGCGAATATGGTTTCCAGTCTCGTTATCGCGTGTTTCAGCCAGCGAGGCCAAGGCATAGATGGTTACGTCCTGGATCAGTGCGATCTCGCGCGTGCGTTGCTCAACCTGGTACTCCAGGAAACGGCGCTGATCCTTGAGAAAAAGATGCGTCTGGATACGGGCTAATACAATGGGAGGACTGATGGGCTTGACGATGTAATCCACTGCACCTACATCAAAACCACGTTGTTCGTCTTCCATGTGAATTTTGGCCGTCAGAAAAATGACAGGAATATTTTCTGTCACCGGATTAGCCTTGAGCTGTCGGCAGACTTCATAACCGTCAATATCCGGCATCATGATATCGAGTAAGATCAAGTCAGGCTGTGCCTGCATCTGCGCTACATTGAGGCCATCCACCCCGCTGGTGGAGACTTTGACTTGATAGAACTCACGCAGCAAGGCATTAATCACCGAGAGATTTTCCGGGGTATCGTCAATGACCAGGATCGTTTGTTTGCTTTTTGTATCCGGTATATTGTGCATCGCCGTGATTCCTAGGAGATTTTTCTAATGAGAAGTTGTGACCAATAATGGCTTCACCAACAGTAAAGCCGCATCAAATTGATAAACGCTGACAAACTCAATCAACCTGCCATATTGCTGTGCAGTCAACATCGACCTTAACTCCGCTGACTGCTGAGTAAGAAAATCCTGCACACTGGCATCTCTTGCTTCCAGATATTGACTTAACTGCTGTAGCAATCGCTGCCGCTCCTGCTGTGTAAGTTGAATCGCCGAGGTTTCGGCAACTGGATGTGCCAATACGCGCATCACCGCTGCTATGGCATCCGTCAACGCTACATCAAGCTGCTCCAGCACTGCCTTCTCATCCCTTGCCTCGACCAAGACTTGCTCAAGCTCTGCAGCCACATCAGCCAAGCCTTGTGCCCCCAAGTTAGCCGCCACACCTTTCAAGTTATGTACCAGCCTAATGGCATCAGCTTGACGATGCTCCAGTAAGTTGCTGCGTATCTGCTCCACTGTGCCTTGCTGGCTCTGACTAAATTGCATCAGCAAACGACGATACAACTCCTGGTTACCCGCAACACGCCGTAATGCATCTGAGACATTAAACCCTTGAATTTCCAGCACTGTATATTCCCCTGCAATGTATGCTGCATTTTCAACTGCAGACTCATGTTGAACATAAATACAGGCAAGAGCCTGATAGAGCATATCTGGATCAATCGGTTTGGTGATATGGGCCACCATGCCAAGCTCTATGCAGCGCTGGCGCTCTTCCATGGTGGCATGCGCCGTCATCGCCAATATCGGCAAATGATCGAAACTTGGATTGGCTCGAATCTGGCGTGTTGCCTCGTATCCATCCATGATTGGCATCTGTAAGTCCATCAATACGGCATCATAATGCGCACTTGGCTCACCAAGCTTATCTAGTGCAACCTGACCATGCTCAGCAATCTGTACGATTGCACCCACAGCCTGTAGTAGCTCAGCAGCAATCTGCTGATTGATTTCATTATCCTCGACCACCAACAAGCGCATGCCTGTGAGATCATAATGCTCGCCTTGAGGCACGTACTCCCAGTTTTCCATGGGCTTACTGTAGATACCGACCAATGTATCAATCAGGGTGGATTGGCTCACAGGCTTGATGAGAAAACCTTCTAGCTTCAAATCCTCGCATTCCTTGATGATTTCATCACGCCCATAGGCTGTCACCATGATAATGGCAGGCATTTTGCTCAAGCTACTGTCGTGTCTGATCAGGCGAGCAGCCTCTAGCCCACTCAAGCCGGGCATTTTCCAATCCATCAACACTAGGTCTACAGGCAAGACATGTTGCATATCCCTGACTGTCGCCACCGCCTCCATGCCTGAATTGGCATGGCTGATCTTGCAAGGCAGGAAGCTCAATTGGCTAGCAAGAATGCTCCTGGCCGTGAGGTTATCATCCACCACCAACACATGCAGGTCATTGAGTTCATTGGTGAGGATATAAGGCCTAGTTGGCTGTCCATTGCCAAACCAGGCAGTAAACGTAAATGTGGAGCCTTGCCCGGGCATGCTGGTTACCCAAATATCCCCTTGCATCATGCCAACCAGCCGTTTGCATATGGTCAGGCCCAAGCCGGTACCGCCATATTTACGCGTAGTGGAACCATCGGCCTGCACAAATGGCTGGAATAGGCGCGAGCAGGTTTCCTCATCCATGCCAATCCCGGAATCGATCACGAAAAACTGCAACTTGATCTGTTGATCATTGGAATCCAGGAGTTGGCAGCGAATAATGACTTCACCGTCGTGGGTGAACTTGATGGCATTGCTAACCAGATTAAGTAAAACCTGCCCCAATCGTAAAGGATCACCGACCAAGTTACGTGGCACATCATCCGCTACATCAAACAACAACTCCAAGCTGGCATCACTCGCAGGATGTACCAAGGTATTGGTGACACTGCTCAAGACCTGGTCAAGCGAGAATTCCACCTGCTCAAGATCCATCTTGCCTGACTCGATCTTGCTGAAATCCAAGATGTCATTGATGACTGACAGTAATGAAATACCTGCGCTGTGGATTTTGGTAATGTAATCACGCTGCCTGGGGTCCAACTCAGTTTTCAAGGCCAAATGTGCCAAACCAATGACTGCATTCATTGGAGTACGGATTTCATGGCTCATATTGGCAAGGAACATCGACTTAGCCAAGGTCGCCTCTTCTGCCATGTCACGTGCCAGACGCAACTGCTCATCGATTAGGCGTTTTTCCGTAATGTCCTCAAACTGCCACACGCTATGATGCTCAGGATCGTGAATATCGACGGCATGACCAAAAATCCGACACCACAACTTACTATCATCCTTGCGGGTGAATTGATGTTCACCGATATAAGTCTCACCGTGCCGCAACATGTCGTAACTTTTGCCTACTAGGGCAAAATCCTCATCGCTCGAGAACCACTCCCGGGTTGAATGCCCGAGTAACTCACCTGGTTCATAGCCCAACATCGCCTCAAATTTGCGGTTGCACTGGATAACACGACGATTCCTCAACTCCAAGATACCCAATGGAGCAGAATCAAACAAAGCTTTTTGCTGGTCAATGGCAAGGCTCAGCGCCTGCTGAGCTTCACGCTGCGCGGTAATATCGACAATAGACCCAACCAAGCCACCTATCGTCCCATCTGGCAATTTGAAGCCACTGACCCAATACAGCACCTGATGCATTTTTCCATCGGCAAACCTTAATGACAGGGCTTTATGCACCGTGGCACCCGTCGCGATTACGTGCTCATCTTCATCCTGATAAGCCAAGCGATCCTCATATGGCAAATACTCCATTTCCAATACTGTCTTGCCAATCATGTGATCTCGGGGAATACCAAACTCATGCTCATAAGCACGGTTACACCCAAGAAAGCGGCTATCACTGCCCTTGAAGAACAAGGGGCTGGGAATATTATCAATCAGTTGCTGCAAGAACAGGCTTTGTGACCTAATTTCCGTCTCGATGCGTTTGTGTTCAGTCACATCCTCGAGAAAACCGTTATATACCAACTCCCTTAGCAGGGTATGCCTGGGAATGGCACGAGCACGTATCCATCGAAACTTATCGCCTACTTGCAAGCGGAACTCACCCTCCCACAACTGCTTGTGATCCTTGGCGTGACGCAATGCTAGTAATAAATCCTGTTTATCCTCTAGCACGACATGCGCAAAAGCCTCCTGCCAATTCGCCAATATCTGCTGTTCTTTCACCTCAAGCAGTTGGCAGGCACTGGCGTTCACAAAAGTAAAACGCGCGGGCGTACCATTGCCGGCATGGATCTGGAAAACTCCCACAGGTAAATTGCCAGTCAGGCTATCCAACTGCTCTTGCGACAGTTTGACAGCACGTTGCTCACCCAACATGCGATACAGCAGACCTGCAAGCAGCAAGGAAATCAAAACGCCCATCCCAACAATCGCCACTAGCGACCACGCATGTTGATCAGACAATCCCGCATGCGGATGCACCACCAAAGTGCCAGAAAAATCGGCAACATTGAACGGCAGACTGACATCGAATACGCCTGGCTCATAAGCTTGTTTGGGATCTAGCTGAAGCAAGCTACTATTCTGGCCAATGACTTGCAGGACAGGCAGCCGCATACCTGCATGGTCAAGCAGGATGACATCCAGGCCCAGCTTTTCAGCCTGCTGCTCCACAGTATGCAATAATTGCTGTAGAGATAAGCGACCAGCCACATAGCCAGTAAGGGCAGCCATATTGCGCTCACCCCCTGAAAAAACAGGCACAGTGACCATGATCTGGCGAGTATCCATCTGGCTCACCATCACCGTATGTCCATTAGCCACCCCCTGCTCAAGCACCTCAAAATCAGGCATTCCAGCAGTATCTACCCCCAATAAGGAAGGATTGGCTGTTTCCTCAAAGGACATCTCACTATAGAAAATTGGGAAATACTCGGCGCGAACATGGGCGGGAACAAAAGCACCATTGCTAGACTGTTCCAGCAAGCGGAAGCCTATCAGCCCATCCTGCGTAGCCGCCTCTACCAAACCCGGTATCTCGGCGGCCTTGACGCGGGGCCTCCACTGTAACTCAGTGAGCATATGACTATGCTGGAGTGCCTGTACGGCAAACTCGGCAAACTCTTTGCGACTGACAGATTGACTAGCATTGAACAACCATCCCGTCGCCTGCACAAAGTCTATGGAATGCTGGATTTCAGACTGGATGGAATGCTGGAGTTCTTGACTAGCCGTGTGTACCAGCTCGAACTGACGGGACTGTAGGCTGCTGTTATAAAACTGAGCACGGGCGATGATTGCCGTTACGACCACACCGAGGATAAATACACCTGCGGCCCATGACCACCCATATTTTTTCTTCCCCATAAGCACTTTCGTTCAGTGTAATTGTTATGAAGCATGGGATGCGGGCAAGTTGCCCCCATAGCTTCTTCGACAATGCTTCTACTGGTACTTAAAATACTAGGCAATCGGATCTCCCCAAATATCCGTGCCCAACGCTCAGATCAAACAATCTATACGATATTCAAGCTGCCGCCCCATTGTAACAAACGAGTAACTGCAACTTGCAGCAATATATAGGCTGTATCACATATCAATACTCTATATGATTCAACAGGGTGTCATCAAGAACTAAGCAAAATGACGGCTGGCAAATACACTCAAGCCACAAGCAACACTGCCATGCATATTGCCGGAAACAAATGGCACCTGATCACCAACCACCTCTCGGATCAGTTGCTGAATGACCGGCGATACTGCAGACCCCCCGGTGAGATAAATTTTGTCGATACGGGTATCACTCGCCTGGCGCGCGTCATCAATCACCTGACGAATTTTCTCGGCAGATCGCACAATTGCCTCACGAAAATCCTCGCGCGTCACCTGCACCTGCAAGCCATCCTCGACATACGCCAAGTCAAGTGCATCCAACTCGGCAGAGGACAAAGCAATCTTGGTCAATTCTGCACTGCGCACCAAATGGCTACTGAGCTTATCCAGCCATACCTTGTAAAGCCGCTCTCTAACGACATCTGCCTTGGCGTGTATCGGCATTTCAAACCGGGAATAAAATGCCTGCTGGCTAGGGATGCTATTCACGGCAATCGCATCAAATGCCTTGTTATGTAACTCATCAGTCCCTCGCCCGAACAAAGGCATGATACTGTGCCAACCCAGATTGATATCCAGGTCGACCCCGCCAATCCGGTTACCTGAATAAGCCAGCAGATCATCGCTGCGCTCGCGCTTATCACGATAAGACGGCCCCACCTTGACCACGGAACAATCGGTCGTGCCGCCACCAACATCCACCACCAACAGCACTTCGTCCTGATCAAGCCCTTGCTCATAATCTAATGCAGCCGCCAAGGGCTCATACATAAACACTATTTCGTCCAAACCAGCCTCGGCAGCGGCATGTTGCATAATCGCCAAGGCTTGCTGATCACCCTGCTCACCACGAATACCGTGATATCGAATGGGTCGCCCAATCACAGCCTGGCGTAAATCATGCCCGTAAAACTGCCTAGCCTGTTCCAGAATATGCGTCATCATCTTGGCAATGATGACCTCAAAGAAGTCCATCTGGTCTTTGTTGAGATCGCTCCCCAAAAACACCTTAGGCGACTTCATAAACAAGCCATCACCAGGATGACGAATATAATCATTAATCGCCTCGGTGCCATATACCAACCCCTGCGCATTTCCCAACTGCTGGCGAATAGTACGCGACTCAATATCATCGTTGAGTTCATGCTCGGGAAATGCACGATAAATAGCAGATGGGAGATACACTCCCCCCGGTTCAAGCATGGCTTGCACTACCTTGCCAGCCTTGACTACGCCAAGGGATGAGTTCGAGGTGCCATAATCTATTCCACAATGCATCTTTACTACCTGCTGAATGGGCCGAAGCCGTTGAACAAAAAACGAGATTATACGCGTAGCGCTCGCGCATACAGCAGCCAATCAGTCAGGCAAAAATCGGCAAAGTAACCTCTTCTTGCCACTTGTATTTCATTCAGCAAGAACATCAATGCAAATAAGCCGCGTGATACACTCCTCGCCAATCTTAATTTCGCAGCACACTCGACGCTTCACCACATGACCCAGGACACAAAAGCACAACTTCTTCAAGGCGTCCTTTATATTTGTGGTGCGATTTTCCTCTTTGCAGGCAGCGATGCTCTTTCAAAATACCTGGCCGGATTCTATGCTGTCGTCATGGTGATCTGGGTACGTTATGTCATTCATAGCGGCCTCATGCTCAGTGTGCTATTACCCCGCCATGGCCTCTCTATCTTTAAGACAAGTCGCCCTGGCCTACAGCTATTACGTGGGCTGTGCATGGTTGGCACTAACATGCTGTTCATTTCTGCGCTGCGCTATATACCGCTGGCAGAAGGCACAGCCATTATCTATCTGACGCCGTTAATCGTCACCGTACTGTCAGGACCGTTACTAGGCGAGAGAGTCAGGCCATTACAATGGTTTGCTGTTTCCCTGGGTTTTGTTGGTGTTTTAGTGATCTTACGGCCTGGAGGTGTACTATTTACGCCTGTTAGCCTGCTCGCAGTGGGTGCGGCTTTCAGTTTCAGCCTTTATCAACTGATCACCCGTAAGCTCAATGCGACAGATAGCTCCGCCACCACCAACCTGCTTAGCGGACTAGTCGGCAGTACAGTGCTAACCTTTGTTGCCCCATTTTTTTGGCAAACACCCAGCGCATTCCATGCTTTGTTACTGCTGGGATTAGGGATATCAGCATTGCTGAGTCACCTCCTGATGACAGAAGCCTACCACCATGCCAATCCAGCCACATTGGCCCCGTTCACCTATGGTCAATTGATATTCGCTGGGCTGATCGGCTACATCATGTTCGGCCACATGCCCGACCGCTATGGCTTCCTGGGCATCACCATCATTTGCGTAAGCGGAATACTGACATTGTCCCAACGGCCTAGATCGACTAGCTAGCCGGATTCAATGCCGGTCACCAACCGAGCTGGATCAATCAATACGGATTGCTGGCAGTTTTACTTAGACATGTCCGTAAGCTATAATCCGCGCTCCCGGAGAGGTGGCAGAGCTGGTTGAATGTACCTGACTCGAAATCAGGCATACGTGAAAGCGTATCGAGGGTTCGAATCCCTCCCTCTCCGCCAGCCGCATACCCGCTTTTCCCCGCAATATCCCTTTTTGTGACAATACATTATGAGCCTTTAGTCCAATCAGACTATTTAGTCCATTTGCACTATTGAGTGCAATTCATAGATCAAGGAGTATGTGTCTCACAAGCCAACTATAACTTCAATAAACGCTTGATATTGTTTCTACACTCAACTTTTATAGGGGTTTACTATGTTAGCTACAACTTTCAAAAAAGGTGCCGTTGCACTGGCGTTTGGTTTGACTTCCCTTGCGGCAACAAGTGCATTTGCCGCTGATCCAATTATCATTACAGCAACCGATGGTAAAATTTACTTCGGTAATGACTTCGGGACTCCAGGTACATTTACTGATGTATTTGAATTCACCTTGACGGCCCCCACTGATGTTTCCGGCACAGCTAGTTCTACTTACTTCAGCTTTGGTGCCTCTGCGGTTTTTTACGGGGTTGATCTGACCAGCGTAGTCTTGGCAGGTGTTAGTGCTAATCATACGTTTCAAACAACTGGTGTACCAGGTGCTAGCGGAACAAGTGAAACGTATACATTTTCCTTGGATGGTTTGACTGCTGGTACTTATCAATTGACTGTATCTGGAATTGCCGGTGATCAGTCAACGCCCAGCTACAAATCTTCTTATGGTGGCAATATCACCTTCACCGCAGCTGTTCCAGAACCATCCACCTACGGCATGCTGGCTCTAGGTCTTGGCTTGGTTGGTTTTGCTGCTCGCGCTCGCAAGAACGCAAGCAAGTTCGCTTAATAGCATCCAGTTCGATTCAAGGCTGCGGTTTCCGCAGCCTTTTTTATGGGTGCCGTTCATCAAACACAGGTTTACAGCACTTTTGTGATTGCTATCCCATTGTTTTTAATCACGCATCAAGAACTAAACATTGCTCATACTGGACAAAGAGAGCAATCTTTAGGAAACTTGATCGAATGCGTTCACTCGTTATCTTTTTATTAGCGCTGTTGCTGATGGGTTGTAAGGAAGCACCCAAGCCGCTTGCAGACCCGCGCCAAACCAAGGAAATCATTGTGGTCACCCACAATGGCCCTAGCACTTACTACTATAGTGGCAATAATCAATATGCCGGGCTTGAGCACGACTTGGTCCGCAATTTCGTGCGGGAGCTTGGTCCAGAATACAGTGTAAAGTTTCTGGTCGTTCATAATATCTCCCAAGTCATCCCCGCCCTGCTTAAACACAAAGCGCATTTTGCTGCTGCCGACCTCACTATCACGAGCACTCGCGAACACTTGGTCAGCTTCACCAAGCCTTATCATCAGGTACAGCAACAAATCGTCTTCAATACCGAGCTATCCAAGGCCCCCACTAAAGTTAAGGATCTGTTCGGCAAGCAAATAACTGTTTCTTCTGGCACCAGTTATTCGGAACGCCTGCAACGTTTAAGGGAAAAAGACCCCCAGCTTCATTGGACCGAAACCTCTCATGCCAACTCCGATGAGTTGATGGCACAAGTGGCAGAAGGAGAGCTGGATTACACGGTCGCCGATGGACACTTGATATCACTGGTACAAAACTATTATCCCAATCTTGGTGCAAGCCTAAGATTGGGTAAACCAGAACAGGTCGCATGGGCTTTTCCCAAAACTGGCGATAAATGGCTTTACGACAAGGCCAATACTTTTTTTGCCCGCATTAGCCAAGATGGCACCTTACGCAACCTCATTGATCGCTACTATGGTCATGCTGACCGTCTGAAACCAGTAGATGTCACGGCCTTCATGCAGCGTTCTGAGACACTTTTGCCTCAGTACAAACGCTACTTCTATGAAGCTCAAGAACTAACTGGGCTGGATTGGCGCCTGGTGGCAGCCATTGCCTATCAGGAGTCACATTGGGATAGGTTCAATACCTCTCCTACCAATGTACGCGGCATGATGATGCTGACAGAAGATACAGCTGATCGACTAGGTGTGACTGACCGCCTGGATGCGCGTCAAAGTATCGTCGCCGGGGCACGATATGTGCTTATGCTCAAGGACTTGATCCCGGATACAGTACACGAGCCGGACCGTACCTGGATGGCACTTGCTGCTTACAACATTGGTTATGCGCATTTGCAGGATGCACGAATACTGGCCAAGCGGCTGAAGTTGAACCCTGATCGGTGGGTCGATGTGAAGAAAGCCTTGCCCATGCTCAGCAAGGAGGAGCATTTCTCCAACCTGAAATATGGGTTTGCACGTGGTGGAGCACCTGTTGTCTTTGTCGAGTCTGTGCGTACGTATCACAAAATACTTGCACGACGCGAACCAAGGCACACACCGATCTTTCCCAGCTTTGAAGTCGCCGGGCTGAATGGTATCGCGAACGCCCCTAGCCAGGAATAAGCAGCCTTATCAATCGCTATCCTGCCATTTCCGCAGCCAGGATCGTTATAAAATAGAGGCCTGAACCAGCCTCAAAAATAAAGAAAACATACATTTATGCACGCTGCCGCCTTCATACAGGACCTGGCTGTCATCATGCTGGTGGCAGGCATAGTCACCATCATTTTCCACCGCATGAAACAACCGGTGGTGCTGGGCTATATCCTTGCAGGCCTGATCCTTGGGCCTCATACGCCACCATTTTCCATGGTGCAAGACAACCATACGATTGAAATCCTGGCAGAGCTTGGGATTGTGTTCCTGATGTTTTCCCTTGGCCTGGAGTTCAGCCTACGAAAATTACGGGCAGTTGGTGCAACCGCCGTCGTAGCCGCGCTGGTGGAAATTGTGGTGATGGTCTGGCTGGGCTACGAAATCGGCACTTATTTTGGCTGGAAGCCCATGGATGCCATCTTCCTAGGAGCCATGCTTGCCATTTCCTCCACCACCATCATCGTCAAGGCGCTCGATGAGCTCAACATGAAGCATGAGCGCTTTGCCCAAATGATCTTCGGCGTGCTGATCGTCGAGGATATATTAGGCATCGGCATCATTGCCTTGCTCTCTGGCATCGCCGCCACTGGCCATGTCTCTACGCTGGATGCAGCCATCACCATCTCAAACCTCACATTGTTCATGGTGGTCGCCTTGGTACTGGGCATCATATTGGTGCCAAAATTGCTGGAATACGTTGCCAGTTTCAAGCGTGATGAAATGCTGCTGATCACCATCCTCGGCTTATGTTTTGGCTTTTGCCTGCTGGTGATCAAACTCGATTACAGCGTAGCCCTCGGTGCCTTCATGATAGGTGCCATCATGGCGGAATCACGTCGAATTCGTGCGATCGAGCGGCTGATCATGCCGATTCGCGATATGTTCAGCGCGATCTTCTTTGTCGCTATTGGCCTGATGCTTGACCCTGCCATCATCATGCAACATGCAAAACCAGTAATGGTAGTCATCTTGGTCATCATTTTCGGCAAGATATTCGCCTGCACGCTGGGTGCCATGGCGGCTGGTAATGATGGCCGCACCTCGTTGCGCGTAGGCATGGGCTTATCGCAGATCGGCGAGTTTTCCTTCATCATCGCGTCTCTAGGGCTGACGCTTGGCGTCACTAGTTCATTTCTCTACCCCATCGCCGTAGCGGCTTCTGTGATCACCACGCTAACCACGCCCTATCTCATCAAGGCGGCTGATCCACTTTCCGGTATCTTGGCGCGCAACATGCCGAGCAAGATATCGCAATTCTTCCGGCTGTATAGCGACTGGCTAGCCTCGAATGACCATGCACCCGATAGCGATAAAGCCATCCTCGCCGGAATTTACCGCAAGTTACTACTGCAAGTCTTCGTCAACCTGTGCATGGTGAGCGCCTTGTTTCTGGCAGCGGCATGGCTGGTCAATGTGTACTTGGTAGGCATGCCATCACCCATGCGTGACATCATGTGGCAACAAGCTGTTATCTGGGGTAGCACTTTACTGCTGGCAACCCCTTTCCTCATTGCCGCATTCAGGAAGTTGCAATCGCTGGGCTTGCTGCTGGCGGATCACACCACACAAGGCATGACAGGCAACGACTGTGGCCGCGTGCAGCGCTTTATTGCCAAGACAGTCAATGCCTTGGCTGGAGCTGGCATGATATTGTTGATCCTGGCATTGGGGAACAGCATCATGCCGCCACTGGATGTCTGGGTCATTGTCTTACTGGTAGTTGCTGGGTTGATCACCCTGCTGTGGCGCTGGTTCGTGGTGCTGCACTATCGCATGCAGATTGCCTTGATCGAGACATTGAACCAGGAAAAAGAAGAACATTAAAACTGCCGCACACATGCTGTGTGCGGCAAACTACAGCGCCAGTGATATTATTTGGCGCTAATCACTTCCAGGCCACCCATATAAGGGCGCAGCACTTCCGGCACGATTACGCTGCCATCCGCTTGCTGGTTGTTCTCTAGCACGGCCACCAGGGTACGTCCAACAGCAAGGCCAGAACCGTTCAAGGTATGTACCAATTCTGGCTTGCCAGCCTCATTGCGAAAGCGCGCTTGCAGGCGGCGTGCCTGGAAGGCCTCGCAATTGGAAATAGAGGAAATCTCGCGATAAGTATTTTGGGCAGGTAACCAGACTTCCAGATCATAAGTTTTGGCTGCACCAAACCCCATATCACCAGTACATAGCAGCACAACACGGTAAGGCAAGCCAAGCGCCTGCAATACATGCTCTGCATGCCCGACCATTTCCTCGAGGGCGGTGTAGCTCTGCTCGGGATGGGCAATCTGCACCATCTCCACCTTGTCGAACTGGTGCTGGCGTATCATGCCGCGCGTATCCCTACCATAGGAGCCAGCCTCGGAGCGGAAGCACGGCGTATGGGCAGTCAGCTTGATCGGCAAGCTATCCAGCGCCACGATTTCATCACGCACAGTGTTGGTCAGCGTCACCTCAGAGGTCGGGATCAGGTAAAGCGCTTCGTTGCTTTCCCCTTCCTGCCCACCCTTCTGCGCCGCGAACAAATCTTCCTCAAACTTGGGCAATTGACCAGTACCACGCAGGGTATCAGCATTGACGATATAAGGCGTGTAGCATTCGGTATAGCCGTGCTTGTCTGTCTGCGTATCCAGCATGAATTGCGCTAGTGCACGGTGCAGGCGAGCAATCTGACCACGCATCAGGGTAAAGCGCGCACCGGCCAGTTTTGCACCAGTATCAAAATCCAGACCCAGCGGCGTACCAACGTCGGTATGATCCTTGATCTCGAAATCGAAGTTACGAGGCGTACCTACGCGGCGCACCTCGACATTTTCCTCCTCAGATCTGCCTACAGGCACACTCTCATGCGGCAGGTTAGGTACATTCAGCAACAATTGCTGCAGCTCTGCCTGAATCGCGGCAAGCCGCTCCTCGTCCGCCTTCAACTGCGCACCCAGGCCAGCTACCTCCGCCATGATAGGTGCCACATCTTCACCCTTGGATTTTGCAATGCCGATCTGCTTGGAAGTAGCATTGCGCTTGGCCTGCAAATCCTGGGTGCGGGTTTGCACGGTCTTACGCTCGTTTTCCAGCGCGGTAAAGGCATTGGTATCAAGAGAAAAGCCACGAATGGCAAGACGTGTCACGACGTTATCAAGATCATTGCGTAACTGCTGGATGTCTAACATGAAAATTCCTGGGTTTGATTGCAAATGTGCTAGTGCACGTTGAATATGAAATTATTTCTTCCGCTTACTGGCGCGGGCTTCGTCATCCAGCGCTCTTAGATGTGCCATTTTTTCGCTGATTTTACCTTCAAGCCCGCGTGGCGTGGGCACATAAAACTGAATTGCCTCAAGATCGTCGGGAAAGTAGTCCTCGCCTGCCGCATAAGCCCCTGGCTCATTGTGGGCATACCGGTACTCCTTGCCATAATCCAGTTGTTTCATGAGCTTGGTCGGTGCGTTGCGTAAGTGCAGTGGCACTGGGCGCGACTTATCGCTCGCGACAAACGCCTTGGCCTGGTTGTAAGCCATGTAGCCAGCATTGCTCTTTGCAGCCACAGCCAGATAGATCACCGCTTGCCCAAGGGCTAGCTCACCTTCAGGGCTACCCAAGCGTTCATAGGTTAAGGCTGCATCATTTGCTATTTGCATGGCCCGTGGATCAGCAAGCCCGATATCTTCCCAAGCCATGCGAATAATTCTTCTGGATAAATAGCGAGGATCAGCGCCACCATCCAGCATTCTGGTCAGCCAGTACAAAGCCGCATCTGGATTGGAGCCGCGCACAGATTTGTGCAAGGCGGAAATCTGGTCGTAGAATGCCTCACCACCTTTATCAAAGCGGCGCAATTTGCTCGCCATGGTCGATTGCAGGAACTCAGCATTGATTTCTGCCACGCCAGCAGCAATTGCGGCATTGAACAAGCCTTCGGCAAAATTCAACAAACGCCGGGCATCACCATCAGCATAGCCCAGCACTTGCTCCACGACCTCATCACTCAATGGAATATCAAGTTGCATTTCCTGCTTGCCACGTTCGAGCAGCTGTTTCAACTCATCCTCGGACAAAGCATTGAGCACAAACACCTGCGCCCGGCTTAACAAAGCACTGTTGACCTCGAATGAAGGATTTTCCGTGGTCGCACCAATAAAAGTGATCAAGCCACTTTCGACAAACGGCAGAAAGGCATCCTGCTGACCTTTGTTGAAGCGATGCACCTCATCGACAAACAAGATCGTTTTACGCCCTGACTGCTGCAATGTATGCTCAGCACGCTCCACAGCTTCGCGAATATCCTTGATGCCAGCCAGCACAGCGGATAAAGGAATAAACTCGGCATCGGCAGTATTCGCAATCAACCTCGCCAGCGTAGTTTTCCCAACGCCCGGCGGCCCCCACAGGATCATAGAAGGCAACTTGCCAGAGGTAAAAGCTAGCCGTAGCGGCTTGCCTTCGCCCAGCAGGTGCTTTTGCCCAACCACCTCATCCAGAGATTTAGGACGCAAGCGCTCCGCAAGCGGTGCTTGAGGAGTGATGGGTTCAAATAGTCCGGTCATTTCAATACAATATTAGGACAAGCATCATGATTAACGTAGATTAGATAAGCCATCAACACGCTGCAACTCTAGGTCATGGCGATCAATAAATGGTTGTGGACTATCAAGTATATTATTCGCCCTAACGGTAAAATTAATATTTGCACTGGAAAACTGACGACCGCCAAGTTGCCCCTGATTTACAATCAAATCACATCCGCCATTGGTACAAACTCCTTCACGCCCAAGCCCTGCACCCATAGTAGTGTCAGCAAAACTTAAACGCCCATTTTGGGGGTTTAGTCTACCTGTTGCAGTCCCTGTCATGGCCTCGCTATTCCATCCCGGATTATCAAAAGGATTCGTGAGTGTTAATACAAATGTCGCGTTATAACGACTGAAATCTACATTAAGCAATCCATTAGCCGACACCGTTCCGTTGCTACTTTGTACATTATCAGCATTTCCTGACCACTGCCCCTGCACTCCCGCAAGGTTGTACGCACTGATCAGGCGCTCCGTCGGATCACTACCCCAGACGCAATTGCCGCCCAGCCCACCAAGACAAGGACCTCCGCTAATACTCTTGTTATCTCCCAGCACAAACCCTTGGGTTTCTGCCTGTTCGCGTTGTTGATGTTGTTGCGCATCTTCGGGCGTAGCACCACTCGGGCCTGCAGCCGCCAGCAAGGGCTGTTGCTCGCTATACGTCGGTTTGACCAGCTCGCCGACCTCACCCGCCTGCCCCTTGTAGAGCACCAGATTGCCCACGTTGTTTTCCATAAATACCGCGCCATCGCCCACTTTTACCAATAGTCGCTGCGCGTCGTTAAGTGATGCCGTGAACTCAGTGCCACGTATGCCGATGGTAGCCACCGGTGTATCCATGCGGTAATTAGGCTTGTTGGCATGACCGATCACACCAGTAATCGCCCGCAAACCGCCTTTGATCAGGTGGAAAATGCCGCGCTCGCTACCATCTGCCTGCCCGTTGAAATGGTATTCCTCGACTCTGAAGCTGGTATTGGGTTGCAAGGAAATATAACCACCGTCGATAAATTTCACCTGCATCCGCCCATCTACAGTTTGCAGGGTTTCACCAGCATCAAACTCGCTGCCCTTGCTGGCAAGCCTGGCTGTACCAGAGGCATCCAAAATCTGGGCATCGCCTGCAACAAATTCGACCTTGCCAGCGGCTGCTATCGCCAATGCTGGCATGAGCAGGCAGAAAGCTAGTAACTTCAATGTCATGCGATACAACCGAATATCTGGACGATACATCACGCCCTCCCTGGCTTTACCAATTGAAATCATGGCGCACACTCACTGAGAACATATAACGATCAAAATCATTGATTTTGGTATTTGAATCATTGCAGATATAGCTCACCTGCGGCCTGATCAACCAGTTGCCGCCTACCAGATACCTCAAGCCTAGATTGATATCGTATTGATTATCCTCGCGGGCCTTGAGGAAAAATGGGTCTTCATCATCATGGTGGCGATGCTCGTAACTGAATATGCCATAAGCGACGAGTGATGGCTTGAGCGTCAACTGCCCACCTACTCTTGCACCATAGAGATCGTTACTAAGGAAATCGTACCCGGACGACCTTACCTTTTCACGACCAGCATAAGCACTGGTAAATAGCACTGGCGTTTTATCCCCGGAAAATACGTGCGCCCAACCACCGCCGAATACATAGCGGTTGGCATCGCGAATCTCGTTATCTGGATAACTGATACGAGATGCCTGGGCAAATAGGTTGATCTGGTCTTGGTTACTGATATCGTGCTGCCACTGCGTGTTAAAACCATAGGCACGCCTGAAGCGCTTATCGTCTACCCAGATATTGGCATCCTGCACTGCCAGTGTGAAGGTGTCGACAAAGCGCCGATAGCGTAACCCGGCATTCGCATCCAGCGAGCCTATGTCGAATGCCCTTTCTTGATGGTTCGAGCGTTGCGACGCATTCAGGCCAGCAAAAGCGGACAAGCCTGTAGTCACCGGCGTACTCACCGATACACCACCGGCCAGCGTCATGAAATTATCCGAGTTCGCACGGGAAGCCCGCGACAATACCAAATCAAGGTTATTGGCGATGCCAGGCACTGCAACTGAAGCCGCAGTAGTCGCACTGTTGACATTGCTGTCATGCCCCACAGTACCTTCCAGATATGCCGAGTAACTCGTCTTCAGCCCTTGCGCCTTGTCGATAGCGCTCATATAACGATTGATGACTTTGCTGATATCCTCAGGCGGCTGCTGGTTCAATACATTCCTGAATTCAGCACGGGCAGCATCTTGCTCGCCGAGCAGGAAATAGGCGCGGGCAATTTGCGCACGGGCATTGGCATTATCTGGCTGCAAGGCAAGCACACGTTCCAGCGCAAACACGCCTCGCGTGACATGCCCGCTATCGATGGCAGCTAAGCCAAACAACATGTCGTACTCAGGATTACCCGAATGATCTGACTCCACCGGCTCCAGCAATCCATAGGCCGCTGCATAATCCCGCTTGCTGATCAGTTGGCTAGCTTTGTGCAGCACATCAGTATCCTGCGCCAAGGCAACACCCTCTCCCATCAATAGCCAGGCTGCCCCGACAACGGCAGCCTTGTACAGCATGGTTTTGCTACTGCCTATAGACTGGTAAAGCACTCTGGATTACTCGCCAACAACATCAGCCCCTGCAGGAGCGACAAACTTGAAACTACCATTGGCAATGGATGGGTTACGCTGCAGCTTGCTAAACTGAATGCTGGTGGTATGACCGAAACTGTCGTGTAGCTCCATCTTTTGCAGTTCGTCGCCCTTGAAGCCCAACAAGACCTTATCAAAACCACTATCCTCAGCCTTAGGCACGGCTTGTGCCCACTCCAGGCCATCAGAACGACTCACGGTAGTCAGGGTAAAATTACGTTCTGCATCCTGAGCGCCCGCCAATAATGACGCAGGGCTTGAACCAATCGCCTTGCTCATGGCACGCACCGTCACCTGATTAAGGTCAGGATCAAACAGCCAGACCTTCTCGCCATCGCCCACGATCTGCTGCACATAAGGCTTATCGTAATCCCAGCGGAACTTGCCCGGGCGCTGCAACTGCATATTGCCCTCGACCTCCTGCACCTTATTACCCTGCGCATCGGTCACCACTTGGTGAAAATGCGCCCGCATGGCACTGGTCGCCTTGAAAAAAGTCTTGAGCGATGCAACGCCATCTGCATGGGCCAAGAACGGCATCACCATCAGCAATGCCCCTGCCATCAATCTCATCTTGTTATCTTTCGTGCTTAATCATGATTATTCGGCGCAATCACTTCGCGATTGCCGTTGCTCTGCATCGCGGACACCAAGCCGGCCCGCTCCATCTCCTCGATCAGGCGCGCAGCACGGTTATAACCAATTCGTAGCTGGCGCTGCACTGATGAAATAGAGGCACGCCGCGACTTGAGCACAATGGCAACGGCCTCATCGTAGAGCGGATCTGTCTCGCCACCACTTTCGCCAAGCTCTCCAGCCTCGCCGCCATCTTCACTACCACCAGTGAGAATGCCCTCAATGTAATTCGGCTCGCCTTGCTGCTTGAGGTGCTCAACCACGCGGTGCACTTCCTGGTCAGAAACAAAGGCACCGTGTACACGTTGTGGGTCACTGGTTCCTGGTGGCTGGTAAAGCATGTCGCCCTGCCCCAGCAAGGCTTCCGCCCCCATCTGGTCCAGAATGGTACGTGAATCGATCTTGCTCGATACCTGGAACGCCACCCGGGTAGGGATATTGGCCTTGATCAGGCCAGTGATGACATCTACAGAAGGTCGCTGGGTCGCCACCACCAGGTGAATACCGCAAGCGCGTGCCTTTTGCGCCAAGCGCGCAATCGGCTCTTCCACCTTTTTGCCAACGACCATCATCAGATCGGCCAGTTCGTCAATCACCACCACGATCAATGGCAATTCGTCTAATGGTTCAGGCTCGTCCGGCGTCAAACTAAACGGATGCGGGATAGACGTACCCTCTTTTTCAGCATCACGAATTTTCTGGTTATATCCGGCAAGATTACGCACACCCAGCATGGACATCAGCTTGTAGCGGCGCTCCATCTCGGCCACGCTCCAATTGAGCGCATTGCCTGCCTGGCGCATGTCGGTAATCACCGGAGCTAACAGGTGCGGAATAGCATCGTATACCGATAGCTCCAGCATCTTGGGGTCGATAAGGATTAGGCGCACTTTGCTAGGCTCTGCCTTGTACACCAAGCTCAATATCATGGCATTGATCGCCACGGACTTGCCTGAACCGGTTGTACCTGCAACCAGCACGTGAGGCATCTTGGCCAGATCCGCCACTACTGGTTTGCCGGAAATATCCTTGCCCATCGCAATGGCCAGCGGCGAAGTGACATCGGCATAAACCTGTGAACCGAGTATCTCGGACAAGTACACAATCTGGCGCTTGGGGTTGGGAATTTCCAGGCCCATGTAAGTCTTACCTGGGATCGTCTCCACCACGCGCACGCTCACCACAGACAAGGCGCGCGCCAAGTCTTTGGAAAGGTTAGCCACCTGGCTACCTTTGACCCCTGCAGCCGGGTCAATTTCATAACGCGTAATCACGGGGCCAGGCAGCGCCGTTACTACCTTGACCTCAATCCCGAAATCCATGAGCTTGCGTTCAATCAGGCGCGAAGTGAATTCCAGGGTTTCAGCAGATTGCACTTCTACCACACCATTTGGCTCATCCAGCAAATGCAAGGGTGGCAAAGGCGAATCTGGCAAGGTCTCGAACAAGGGGGTCTGCTTTTCGCGTTGCACCCGCTCACTCTTCACAATCTCAAAAGTCTGCGGCACCTCAATCTGCACCGGTGGCCTGTCTTCCGTGCGCTTGCGTTCGCTCACGACAAATTCAGTACGTTCCTGCTCGGCCTTTTTACCCAGCTTGCGATCCTGGTAATCCTGCCAGCGCTGAATGACGTAGTGATAGCTAAACTCCAGGCCAGCACCAAATTTCTCCGCAATGGCTATCCATGACCAGCCCGTAAACAGGCTGAAGCCCACAGCCAACAGCAATAACAACACCAATGTGGAACCTGCAAATCCCAGGATGGCTTGTAAGCCAGCATCGACCAGTGATCCCAGCATCCCGCCAGCCGCCATCGGCAACTCCACCGCCATGGCATGAAAATGCCCAGCCTCTAATGCAGCAGAAGACAGCAACAACATGGCGAAGCCAGCAAGATTAAGCCAGATCAATGGCTTACGTTCAGCTTCTACAACCTCAAGTCGCAGGTAAACCAACCACATGGCATAAAATGCCAGTACAACCCACCACCAGGCAGAGAATCCAAATAAATACAATAAGATATCAGATAACCATGCACCTAGCGCACCACCAGCATTTTGCGTAATATCGCCATCACTAGTGCTATGCGACCATGAGGGATCGGTGCTGTGATAAGTGAATAAAATCAGGGCGAGATAGAGACCAACGACGACAAGCACCAACCACCAGGCTTCCTTGACAATACCAGGGGTCGGTTCAGGTTCGGATTGACGACGGCTATTGAGCGGCGTGCTTTTTTTCTGGAAAAACAAGATGATTCAGTACCCGGCACAAAATTAAGCTGCTCTGATTATATCAGCATCAATCCTGTTTCGGTCTGGCGTACTGATGAGTGGCTGGCAGTGATACTCCCACAGTGACCGAAGACTGCTTTAACCACTGTCAGGGATACCAACAAAAGACTTCAGACACAATCACAAAATGCATCAATATTTTTCACCAACGCACGTCGATTTCCCGCGAAACTGATACGATCAAATGCCGCTTCTTTTTCTGCAACATTTTCAGCGGGAACATAATCGGAGTGATGTAAACGAGTAGCCACGGTATCCATGGGCTGAATGACAGGCGCAGGGCTAGGCTGTGAACGAACTGCTAATACCAACATAATGTAAATTTCCTTTTGGGAGATGACAACCAAATTGCACGAAATTGTGTTTCGCACATTAGGTTGGATGACATCAGCGTCAGATAGTTCCTACAGCGCCCCTAAGGCAGGTACTGATTGGCTTTAGTGGACTCAGGCACTCTGCAGGATGATTAATCCAGCTTATCAGTCACATCAACACAATCAATTTGCACTCACCTGTGGCGACGCCTACACTAGCGAAACTAAGAATTGTAATGATTGTCTGCTAGAAAACAGGCTTAAGCTCATCCACAACCTTTCCGCATGAACAAGCTTGCGGATTGCATTTCACCTCAAATAAAGGAGAACAAGATGGTAGACATTGGCATCAGTGAAAAAGACCGCAAGAAGATTGCCGAAGGACTTTCCCGCTTTCTTGCAGATACTTACACCCTGTATCTCAAGACACATTATTTCCACTGGAACGTCACTGGCCCGCAATTCCGTACCCTGCACCTGATGTTTGAGGAGCAATACAATGAACTATGGACAGCAGTAGACCAGATTGCAGAACGCATCCGCTCACTGGATTTCCCAGCGCCAGGCACTTATAAGGAGTTCAGCAAGTTGACTTCGATTGCTGAAACAGATGGCGTACCTCATGCGCAAGACATGATCAAGGAGCTGGTTGCAGGCCACGAAGCTGTGGTGCGTACTGCCCGCTCGGTATTCCCCACAGCAGAAAAAGCCTCGGATGAAGCCACAGCCGACCTGCTGACCCAGCGCCTGCAAATCCATGAAAAAACCGCATGGATGTTGCGTAGCTTGCTAGAAAAACCCTAACATTCTGACTTTTTGAAATATCGCATTCTAGGAGTACTCACTGTATGGCAACAAAACATGCTCGCTTGCTGATCCTGGGTTCTGGCCCGGCAGGCTACTCTGCGGCTGTCTATGCAGCTCGTGCCAACCTGAAGCCAGTACTGATCACTGGCATCGCCCAAGGTGGCCAGCTTATGACCACAACCGAGGTAGATAACTGGCCTGCTGATGCTGATGGTGTTCAAGGCCCAGAGTTGATGGCACGCTTCCAGAAGCATGCTGAGCGCTTCAACACGGAAATGATCTTTGATCATATCCACACGACTCATCTCACCGAAAAGCCAATCCGTTTGGTGGGCGATGCTGGCGAATACACCTGTGATGCGTTGATTATCGCCACTGGTGCCTCTGCCAAGTACCTTGGCTTGCCTTCAGAAGAGGCGTTTGCCGGCAAAGGTGTTTCTGCCTGCGCAACGTGCGATGGCTTTTTCTATCGCAACCAGGAAGTCGCCGTTATCGGTGGCGGCAATACAGCCGTGGAAGAAGCCTTATACCTGGCCAATATCGCCAGCAAGGTGACTCTGGTGCATCGCCGCGACAAGTTCAAGGCAGAAGCGATCCTGGTGGACAAGCTCATGGAACGCGTGAAGGAAGGCCGTATTGTGCTGGAAACCTTCCAAACCCTTGATGAAGTGCTAGGTGATGACTCTGGCGTAACAGGCATGCGCCTCAAGGATGCCAACAACGGCAGCACCAAGGAAATCGCCCTCAAGGGTGTATTCATCGCGATTGGTCACAAGCCCAATACCGATATCTTTGAAGGCCAGTTGGACATGGAAGGCGGCTACATCATCACTAAGGCTGGCCGTGAAGGCAACTTCACTGCCACCAGCGTACCTGGTGTATTCGCTGCTGGTGATGTGCAAGACCACATCTATCGCCAGGCTGTCACCAGCGCTGGTACAGGTTGCATGGCAGCACTGGATGCCGAGCGTTACCTGGATCAATTGTCCTAAATCCTACCCCCGCAGGGCCTCCCTGCGGGCTTCTTTTCTGGTTGCAGTAGATGGCAGATCACGACGACAAGGACGAAGAGAACCGGCTGTTCCTTGATGCAGTCAAGGATGTGCGTCCGCTCAAGCCCAGCCGACTGTATCACCAAGCGCCCAATCCCAAACCTATCCCCAAACAGTTTCTGCGTGATGAACGCCAGGCATTGGCTGATTCCTTGAGTGATGGCTATATCCCCGCTCACGAGCTGGAGAGTGGCGAAGAGCTACTCTACTTGCGCGATGGTCATTCTCCCGACATCCTGAGCAAATTGCGCCGTGGACACTGGGTGGTGCAAGCGGCCATTGATTTGCATGGCATGGTCAGCGACGAAGCCCGGCTTTATGTTGCCGAGTTCCTCGCCCATTGCAAGAAACGCGGTATTCGTTGCGTGCGTATCATTCACGGCAAGGGATTGAGCTCACGCAACCGCGAGCCTGTGCTCAAACACAAATTGCGTAACTGGTTGATGCAAAAGGATGAAGTGATTGCCTATGCGCAAGCGCGGCAACAAGATGGTGGCAGTGGCGCTGTCATCGTGCTACTCAAGGCATAAGCGTTGCACATGACCTGATAAAATAAACTTCGTACGACTGTAAACTAAAGTAGTTATCTCACGTTTATATGCTTCGCACCGCGTGGTGCTTGTCTGAAAGAGAGAATAACAAGATGCAGTTGCGTCATTTGACGTGTGTCGGCATGGTGCTACTAGGGTTAAGCATCTCGACCATCATCCAGGCTGCAGAAACCGATGATCTGGGCAGCCTGACCCTGGCCAAGGCAAGCGAGCTATTTAACCGCAATAATCGAGAATTACTGCTTTCCAAACGTGGAGTAGATAGCGCAAAGGCCGACACCCTCACCGCAGCACAACGCCCCAACCCCACATTCTCCCTTAACTCCAATAATTTCAAGCTCAGTGGCAGCAATGGCGACGGCGGTATCAATGATCGCACGTTGGATACAATCGCCCGCATTGAGCAACCGATTGAGCGCGGAAACAAGCGCGCCCTGCGCATGGCGGTTGCAGATAATGCCCTGCAAGCCAGTGAACTGGATTTACGCGACAGCCTGCGTCAGCAAAAGCGTTCTCTTCATGGTGCCTATTACGATCTGCTTCTGGCACAAGAAATCGAGCGCATCCTGCTGGAAAACCAAGCCTTGTTCGACAATATGCTCAAGGCCGCTGAATTGCGCCTGAAGGCGGGAGATATCGCTGCTACCGATGCCGCCCGTATCAGGATTGATGTGCTGCGCGCGCAAAATGACCTGCGGCAAGCGCGTGCCGACAAGGAAAAAGCCCAGGTCGACCTTGGTTACTTAATGGGTAAGGAGCAGGAGGCACAACGTATTGTCATCGGCGACACTTGGCCCAACACAGCCTCCCTACTCGCAGAGCTTAATGCCGCCAGCCTGGATCAACGCCCGGATATCCAGGCAGCCATGACGCGCATCCAGATAGCGAATGAAAACCGCAAGCTGGCACAAGCCCAAACCGTGCGCGACATCACCATCGGCATGCAGTACGAACACTACCCCAGCATGGGCGGCGGTGGAGGCGGCAATAATAACGGACGCAATACCATAGGCGCTGGCTTCAGCATCCCCTTGTTTACCGGTTACCAATACCAGGGGGAGATCGCCCGTGCCGAGGTGGATTACACCACCGCCATTGAGGCAGAAGAGCGCATACGCGCCAATGCTGCAAGTGAAGTCCAGCGTGCACGCGCTGATCTTGATGCGGCTATCGAAAAAGTGGACCGCTACGACCAGAACATGATGCAGGAAGCGGAAAAAACGGCGCAGGCAGCGGAGTTTGCCTACCAGCATGGTGCCATGGGAGTGACCGACCTGCTGGATGCACGCCGCGTATTGCGTGCCTTGCAGCTAGATGCAGCGACCGCACATGCCGATTTTGCCAAATCCCTTGCCAACTGGCATGCCGCCTTGAATAGCAACACGACTGAATAATCACGAAAGACTGAAGCATGCAGAAAAAACTTATCTTAGTGTTGCTATCCATTGCCTTCGCCAGCAACACTGCATTGGCCGCTGAACCTGCCCCCCCTGCCAAAGCCCCAGCAAAACCTTCTGATGAAATCATCCTTGCCCAGGATGCTCCACAACTAGCCAGCCTCAAGATTGAGACCGTCAGCGAAATCATCGCCCCCGCTGCATCACCCTTGAATGGCAAGATCATTTTCAACGAGAACTACACCGCCAGGATCAGCTCTCCTGTTGCTGGCCGCGCACTCAAGATCAGCGCCGAAATTGGCGATAGCGTCAAAACCGGACAAGCCCTCATGACCATGGATTCGCCAGACCTCGGTAGCGCACTCGCGGATGCCCGCAAGGCGCAAGCAGAACTGGCCCTGAAAAAGCAGGCATATGATCGTAGCCATATGCTGCTGGATGGCGGCGTAATCCCGAAAAAGGAGTTGGAAGCCAGCAAGGCCGACCTGGATGAGGCCGCTGCAGAAGCCGCTCGTGCCAATGCCCGTATCAACAACCTCGGTGCCAATCACAACAGCAGCGAAAGCTATACTGTTCGCGCGCCCCTAGCTGGCATCATTGTAGACAGGCAAGTGAACCCAGGTGGCGAAATCCGCCCAGACGCCGCAAATCCATTATTCATCATCACCGATCCCAATCATCTCTGGGCCAGTATAGATCTGCCCGAACGTGACCTTGGCAAGGTCAGCATCGGCCAGCCGATTTCCGTAGAAGTAGACGCCTACCCAGGCGAGACATTCACTGGCAAGGTGTTATCAATTGGCGGCATGATAGATCCCACCACACGTCGCATCCCGATTCGTTGCGCCATCGAGAGCAAAGGCAGGCTCAAGCCGGAAATGTATGCCCGCATTACGCCGCTCAGCCTGGACCAGCGCAAAGTCATCCGCATCCCCAATAGCGCAATGATTACTGAAGGTTTATACAGTTACGTCTTCGTGGAAACCAGCCCCGGCCATATCAAGAAACGCCGAGTCACGCTGGATGTACAAGGGCGTGATTTCGCCACCGTCAAGCAGGGGTTGATCAAGAACGAGCGTTTGGTGACATCCGGCGCCATCCTGCTGAATTCCGAACTCGCTGCAGGCAAATAAGGGCCACATCATGTTGGAAAAACTGATTACCTTCTCGCTACAACAGCGCGTTTTCGTGCTGCTTGGCACCCTGGCCCTGATCATTTCCGGCTATTTTGCCGTGGATAATATGCCGATCGAGGCATTTCCCGATGTTGAGGACGTGCACGTCGGCATCGTGACACAAGTGCCTGGCCTGGCACCAGAAGAGGTCGAACGCGTCGTCACCTTGCCCATTGAGCACGAGATGAGCGGCGTGCCCCACCTCACCCAGATGCGCTCGGTCTCCATCACTGGCCTCTCCGTCATCACCCTTACCTTTTCAGAGAAGACCGATGACTACTTTGCCCGCCAACAAGTGCTGGAGCACCTGCAAAGCGCCGACCTGCCGCCAGATTACCAGCCAACACTGGCACCTCTATCCACCGCCGTAGGCGAAATTTTCCGTTACCTGGTTGAAGCCCCGAAGGACATGCCGCAACGCGAGATCCGCGCCATCCAGGATTGGCAGATCCGCCCCATGCTACGCACCGTGCCCGGCGTCGCTGATATCACCAGCTTTGGTGGCAGTGTGAAGGAATACCAGGTCAAGCTTGATCCTTATTTATTAAGGAAATTCGACATTACTGTCGATCAGGTCAACCAGGCACTAAGCGGCAACAGCAGCAATGTTGGTGGGGGACTCATGCACCGGGGCGATGAGGACCTGGTTGTGCGTGGCATCGGCCTTTACAAAAGCCTGGATGACATTGCCAACACCGTCATTGATTCACGCGGCGGCAAACCTATTCTCGTCAGCGATATTGGCCAGGTGGTGATCGGTGATCGTACCCGCTCGGGCATTGTCGCCTTCAATGAAAAAGATGACGTGGTAGAAGGTATCGTCATCATGAACAAGGGCCAGAACCCGGCCCGGGTGATTGATGCCCTGCGCGAGAAAGTGGCCGAGATCAACAGCAAGCTGCCGCCAGGCGTCAGCATTGCGCCTTTCTATGATCGCACAACACTGATCCAGCACACTGTACATACCGTAACGGAAAACCTGATTGTCGGTGCACTACTGGTCGTCACCATTCTCATCGTCTTCCTGCGCAACTGGCGTGCTGCACTCATCGTGGCCTCGGTTATTCCCTTGTCGCTATTGTTCGCCTTCGTCGTCATGAATATCCGCGGCGTTTCTGCGAACCTGATCTCACTTGGCGCTGTGGACTTCGGCATCATTATTGACAGTGCCGTGGTGCTGGTAGAGGCCCTCATGGTGAGGCTAGCAACAACACAAGTCGACAAGATGCCGCAACAGGCTACCTATGGCTGGCGGCTGCACACCTTGCGCCAAACTGCCGTGGAAATGGGTCGCCCCATCCTGTTTTCCAAGGCCATTATCATCCTGGCCTTCCTGCCCATCTTCACTTTCCAGCGGGTAGAGGGCAAGATTTTCTCGCCCATGGCCTTTACGCTGAGCTTTGCCTTGCTGGGCGCCATTCTGCTCACGCTCACCCTGGTGCCAGCCCTACTCTCCTACACCATGCGCCGCGAGGACATGGCAGAAAAACACAGCGGATGGATGCATAAGCTGCAAGAGGGCTATCGTAAGCTATTGCTCAAAACCACTGGTATCCGTTGGCCCCTGACAGGTGCGTCTATCGCATTGTTGGTCGTATCCCTGTTGCTGGCACCCAAACTTGGCTCCGAGTTTCTGCCCAAGCTGGACGAAGGCAACATATGGCTCACGATCAGCTTGCCACCTTCGACCAGCCTGCTGAAAACCAAGGAAGTCGAGCAGCATGTGCGCGGCATTCTGCAAAGCTATCCTGAGGTACGCCTGGTCGTGAGCCATGTAGGCCGCCCCGACGATGGCACAGACCCCAAGGGACCCAACAATATCGAAATCCTCGCTGACTTGAAGCCACATGACGAATGGCGCTTCAAGAACAAAGAAGCACTGATCGAGAGCATTTCAGCCAAGATACACACGATTCCCGGCATCCCCACCAACTTCTCTCAAGTCATTCAAGACAGCGTGGAAGAAGCGCTATCCGGCGTGAAGGGGGAAATCTCGGTGAAGATATTCGGCCCTGACCTAGCCATCCTTGAGGACAAGGCTGACCAAGTAGTCGATGTGCTCAACAGCATCCAGGGTGCAACCGATGTTGCCGCCATCCGCATCTCCGGCAACTCCGAACTCGACATCACCCTGGATCGAGCCAAACTCGCGCGCTACGGCATGAGCGTCAATGATGTGAATGCCACCGTCCAGACTGCGCTGGCTGGCAATGCCGCCAACACGTTCTATGACGGTGACCGCCGCTTTGATGTCACCTTGCGGCTCGACAGGCAATACCGTGATGGCGTGGATGATATTGCCGAGCTTCCGGTGGCCTTGCCAGATAATGCTGGCACCATTCCGCTAGGCGAAATTGCCGACATCAGCATCAAGCAGGGCGCATCACGCGTCAGCCGCGAGGGTGTCTCCCGCATCGTCGCCATCAAAGCCAACCTCATCAACCGCGACCAGGGCAGCTTCGTTGCCGAGGCCATGGACAAGGTCAAGCAACAAGTGAAATTGCCGCCTGGCTACAGCATTACCTGGGGCGGGCAATTCGAGAACCAGCAACGCGCCATGAAGCGCCTGCAAGTCATCGTGCCACTGTCGCTGATGCTGATCTTCGTCTTGTTGTTCATGGCATTCAAGTCAGTGAAAAATGCCCTGCTGGTACTACTAATGATCCCCTTCACTCTGATCGGCGGCCTGGCTGCGCTGGGACTGGCTGGATTGCACTTATCCGTCTCTGCTGCCGTGGGCTTTATCGCCCTTGCCGGTGTCTCGGTGCAAAATGGCGTCATCATGGTGGAGCAGATCAAGCATCTGATGCGCGAAGGCTATGCCATGAAGAAGGCCGTCATTGAAGGTGCAGTAGCCCGCCTGCGGCCTATCATGATGACCGCCCTCATGGCTGGCCTGGGCCTGCTGCCTGCTGCCCTCTCCCACAGCATAGGCTCGGAAACCCAGCGCCCATTTGCCGTCGTGATCGTCGGCGGCCTAGTCTCCGCTACACTATTCACCTTACTGTTACTGCCTTTGCTCTATCCATATTTTTCTGAAGAACGTAGGGATTAAGCCATTTTCAGCAATAAAAAAGCCCATGGTAGATACCATGGGCTTTTTTTATAAAGTGAATTACTCAAATCTGGTACTTCTGAATCAGGCATACCGCCTGCGCTGCGATACCTTCACCTCTGCCAGTAAAGCCCAGCTTTTCACTGGTTGTCGCCTTCACGTTAACGCAATCAGCGGGGATATCACAGTCACCTGCAATATGTTGCACCATCTGCGCAATGTGCGGTGCCATCTTCGGCGCTTCGGCAATAATGGTGGCATCAATATTCACGACGTTGTAATGCTTAACCTTGAGCAAAGCCACCACATGGCGCAGCAATAGGCGTGAATCCGCACCCTTGAAATTATCATCGGTATCTGGGAAATGCTTGCCAATATCGCCCATCGCAGCCGCTCCCAGCAAGGCATCACTAATCGCATGCAACAACACATCCGCATCCGAATGGCCTTTCAGGCCCTTGGCAAAAGGAATATCCACCCCGCCGATAATGCACGGGCGCCCCTCTACCAATTGGTGCACATCAAACCCATTTCCTATCCTGATCATGTATTGCTCCTTGCATCTGCAAGCAGGATCGCCTCGGCCAACTGCAAATCCTGCGGGTAAGTAATCTTGAGGTTGCGCAGTTCGCCCGGCACTAGCTTAGGACTAAATCCAAGCGCCTCTACGGCTTGCGCCTCATCTGTCGGCGCACCACCAGCTTGCTGTAGCGCCTGCTTCAGCAAGGCATAACGAAACATTTGCGGTGTTTGCGCTTGCCACAAGCCATCGCGTGGCTCTGTCCTAGCCACACGCTGACCAGCACCCTCACGCTTGAGTGTATCCGCCAGCGGTATAGCCAACAGGCCACCTACGGCATCTTCCTGCAAGCTGTCCAGCAGGCGATCCAGCATTGCCATGCTCAAGCCAGGTCGAGCTGCATCATGCACCAATATCCAGTCATCCTCTGCCACCTGGCCCGCAATCGCTTCTAGGCCGTTCAACACCGTCGCGGCACGGGTAGCTCCGCCCAGCGCATGCACCACCACCTTGCTGCCGTGATCCACCTCATGTTTTGTCCACAAGGCATCGTCTGGCGCAATCACCACATGCACGGAGGTAATACGAGGCGCAGCAGCAAACAGAGACAAGGCATGATGGATAAGCGGCTTGCCGTTCAAGGGTAAGTATTGCTTGGGCAATGTAACCCCCATTCGGCTGCCAGAGCCAGCGGCGGGGATCAGGACATGAAATTTCGACATGGGCGGCATTCTAGCATGGGCAAATCGCGCTGCCGCAGCAGGAGCAGGCTATTTGCAAGGCACTGGCTCAGGCCGCAATGATAGCCAAAGCGCCACCGTCGCCATGGTGAGGCTGACACCCCATTTCGCCCACAGCGGCGCAGGAGAAAACCACAACCCAGTGCCACTGCATGACATCATAAAAATGGCAATATACTTCGCTTTGCGCGACACTGCACCGCGCTCGCGCCAGTCCCGAATATGGTGACCATACTTGGGATGATTAAGCAGATAATGCTCCAACGCAGGCCAGCCATGACCGCCCGCCCATGCGGCCACCAAGACAAAAGGCACAGTGGGCATGATGGGCAGAAAGGCACCAATCACACCCAATATCAATGAAATAATGGCCAACAAACGCCATAACAAAATCTTGGTTTGCCTGAGCATACAACACCTGAAATCGACAACAATCCGAAGATACCACGGCGACAGGCTAAACGCCCAACCCTAATCATTGACCCGATAAAGCCCCCCTCCCATTTGATACCTAAACAGGCCACGATGAGCTGCCCCATATCCCATCCGTCATAATCTCTTATAATCTCCAGTAACTTTTAGTGACAACAGCATCTGGACTCATGGCAAAACAAAAACAAATCAAACAAGAATCCCTCGAAAAAACCTTATGGAAAGCCGCAGACAAACTGCGCAAGAACATTGATGCCGCAGAATACAAACATGTCGTACTCGGGCTGATCTTTCTCAAATACATCTCCGATGCGTTTGAAGAACATCACGCAAAATTGCTGGCCGGTGAGGGCGAATATGCAGGTGCCGACCCAGAAGATAAAGATGAATACGCCGCCGAAAATATCTTCTTCGTGCCGCCATCCGCCCGCTGGAGTTTCCTGAGCAGCCATGCTAAGCAACCTACGATTGGCAAAACCGTGGATGACGCCATGGACGCCATTGAACGTGAAAACGCTTCTCTCAAGGGCGTGCTGCCCAAAGTGTTCGCACGCGATAACCTTGACCCCAGCAGCCTGGGCCAGTTGATCGACCTCATCAGCAACATAGCCCTGGGCGAAGCCAAAGCCCGCAGTGCTGATGTGCTGGGCCATGTATTTGAATATTTTCTTGGCGAATTTGCCTTGGCAGAAGGCAAGCAAGGCGGCCAGTTTTACACGCCCCGCTCAGTGGTTGAGTTACTGGTAGAAATGCTGGAGCCCTACAAAGGCCGCGTGTTCGACCCCTGCTGTGGTTCCGGCGGCATGTTTGTGCAATCTGAAAAGTTTGTGGTGGAACATCAGGGCAAGGTCAACGACATTTCCATCTACGGTCAGGAAAGCAACCAGACCACCTGGCGCCTCGCCAAAATGAACCTTGCCATTCGTGGCATTGAAGCCAGCCAGGTGAAATGGAACAACGAAGGCAGCTTTTTAAACGACGCGCACAAAGATTTAAAAGCCGATTACATTATTGCCAACCCACCCTTTAACGTCAGCGATTGGTCAGGCGAACTGCTGCGCAACGATGGCCGCTGGCAATACGGCACCCCTCCCGCAGGCAATGCCAACTTTGCCTGGTTGCAACACTTTATCTATCACCTTTCGCCCACAGGCCAAGCAGGCGTGGTGCTGGCCAAAGGCGCACTCACCAGCAAAACCAGTGGCGAAGGTGAAATCCGTAAAGCGCTGATTGAGCAAGGCAACGTCATTGATTGCATTGTGAACCTGCCTGCCAAACTGTTCCTCAATACACAAATCCCCGCCGCCCTATGGTTTATGAGCCGCAACAGAACCAATGGCAAATTCAGAAACCGCAGCAATGAGATATTGTTTATAGACGCCCGCAACCTCGGCCACCTCATCAACCGCCGCACCAAAGAGCTGAGCCACGAAGATATAAAACAAATCGCCGATACCTACCACAACTGGCGAAACCCAAAGGGAGAATACCAAGACATTGCAGGCTTCTGCGCCTCCATCAGCCTGGAACGTGTGAAAGAACTGGATTACGTGCTCACCCCAGGCCGCTATGTTGGTCTGCCCGATGATGAAGATGACTTTAACTTTGTCGAGCGCTTTAACGCACTTAAAGCAGAGTTTGAAGCACAGCTGGTTGAAGAAGAAAAACTAAACAAAGCAATTCTGGAGAATCTGGCAAGAGTGAAGCTATGACAGATACATGCCTTTCACAGTCACGCTTCATTGCATTTTTTGATGAGTGCGGAGACCACTCACTCACCAAAATTGATAAGGATTTTCCGTTATTTCTACTCTGCACAGTGATTGTCGAAAGAGACGCCTATGCCCGGCAGATCATTCCCGCATTGGCACAATTCAAACTTCGCTACTTCGCACATGAAGGCATCAACCTGCATAGTCGTGAAATTCGCAAGGCAGAAGGCCCTTTCAGCATTCTGCAAAACGCCGGTGTACGTCAGAGCTTCCTTGCAGAGCTGAGCAAGCTAATGGCTACACTACCCTTTACCCTATTTATTACCGCCATCCATAAAAATGCTTATGCTGCACGCTATGGCAAGGAAGCCAGAAACCCTTACGATGTAGCGCTTGAATATAGCTTTGAACGGATACTGCACTTTATGGAAGCTCAACAGGAAAGCCAGCTACCCGTTATTGCTGAAGCTCGGGGCCAGCAAGAAGACGATGCATTGAGGGCCAGCTTTCATAAACTGATGACTCAAGGCACCTATTACAACAGCGCAGAACGTTTTCAGAAACTCATCTGCCCGATCAGCTTCCGGCGCAAACAAGATAACATCAGTGGCATCCAGGTGGCCGATCTATGCGCACACCCTACGGCTCGCCACTTACTCAAGCCGGATATAGCCAATCAGGCATTCGATGTTGTGAGGCCGCACATTTATACATCAGGCAAGATCAATGGGCTTAAGGTATACCCCAAATGAAAACGGACGCTTCCAGTTTCCCAGAAAACGTCCGCCGACCGGGCATTCCCAATCCATGGGCGTACTATAACAAACAATTAGTGTTAAATAAACCAGCATGAAGAATAATCAAGGGCTTGGCGAGGATGAAGCAATGAGTGAGTGGAAAGAATTTTATCTCGAAGATTTAGCCGAGATTCACAATACCAAAAGAGTGCCTCTAAGTAGCATGCAACGCGCAAAGAGAAAAGGCATCTACCCATACTATGGTGCATCAGGGATTGTTGACCATATTGATGATTATACTTTTGATGGAGAATATGTGTTGATTTCAGAAGATGGTGAAAATCTTAAATCACGCAATACTCCCATTGCATTTAAAGCAACTGGTAAATTTTGGGTTAATAATCATGCTCACATTATCAAAGGAAAAAAGGACTTCCACAATAATTTAATTATCCATTACTTCAGAAATCTAGATCTGAATGAGTTCATAACTGGTGCTGTTCAGCCCAAACTCAATAAAGCTTCTTTAACCTCAATACCTTTTTATCTGCCTACTGAGAAGAAAGAACAAAAAGCCATCGTCTCAGTCCTCAGCAGCTTGGATGACAAAATCGACCTGCTCCACCGCCAAAACACCACCCTAGAATGCATGGCAGAAACGCTGTTTAGACAGTGGTTTTTAGAAGAGGCTCAAGAAGATTGGAATTTGGTACAGCTAGGTGAATATGTTGAGTGTTTTAATGGCGTATCTTACAAAAGCTCGGAACTCAACCCTTCAAAAATTGCGATGGTGACATTAAAAAGCTTTGATAGAAATGGTGGCTTTAGATTAGACGGATTTAAAGAGTTTACTGGACGCTTTAAGGAGCAGCATATTGTGGCTCAAGGTGACTTGGTTGTGGCGCACACCGATATTACTCAAGATGCAGAAGTGATAGGAAACCCGGTGTTGGTCGTTAACGATGTAAGATATGAGCATATGGTTATTTCAATGGATTTGGTAAAAGTTAAATCCAAATTTGAGTGGCTATCAAAGGAATTTTTATACCGAATGATGCGAACTAGAGAATTTAAAGAGCATTGCTTAGGTTACTCAAATGGATCAACGGTTCTGCATTTAAGCAAACAAGCTATACCAGCTTTTGAGTTTTTCTTGCCGCCTAAAGATAAAATTGAAAGTTTCACAGACATTGCCAAGGACTTATTTAGTAAGAAGTTTAAGAACATTGAACAAATCCAAACCTTAGAAAATCTCCGTGATAATCTGCTTCCCAAACTAATGAGCGGGGAAATAAGGATAAAAAATGGCTAAAGAAAATCTGTCTCAGAAGTTTCAAGTACATTATTACTTTGATGACGACAGTCACTCAATGAATGCATTTGTTAGAAATCGCGCTGAGAAAGATTTATTAGAAGCGGTAAAAAGGATTTTAGAACTTACAAGCACAGCCGCTGAAATTGAAACAGAGGCATTTAAAGAAGGTGGCTTGATTGAAACATTAAATCTCATAGTTCCAAGTCTAAGTGCAGTTGCAATTTTTTTATCACCCGCAATTAATGAGATTCTAAAGCACCATTTCACAAAAAATAAAACTGATGACGCAATCAAAGAAGAAACTCTAAAAGGTTTGCAACTCGACAATGCATTAAAAGAGCTTGATTATGAAAATAAATTTTCCAATTCCTTAGAGGACAAACTGGTTAAAAAGCATGTTTCAAACTATTACTCAAGAATTCTTGGGTACGAGAAAATAGACAGAGTTGGTTTCAAAAACTTGAGCAGGAAAACTGAAGAGATCGTTATACCAAGAAGCAAATTTAAAGATTTTATTTTGGTCGATGATAAAACAGTCACTGAAGATGACGATGCAGAGATTGAAATTATTTCTCCTGTTTTAAAAGAGGGTACATTTAACTGGCGTGGTTCATATAAAGAGCAAAGAATTGACTTTAGCATGGGAGATGCAAAATTTAAGAACGAAGTTATTAATGGACAGCATCAGTTTGCTAACGGTTTTGTAATGAATTGCTTATTACAGGTAACTACAACTTTCGATGAATTTGGTGATGAAAAACGCCGAAGTTATTCAGTACAGAAGGTTTATGGAACAAAAGAAAGTGGTTCGACAAATTACACACTCAGATCTCTTGGGTATAAGAAAAAAGAAAAGAGAGATCAACAATCATTGTTCGATAGAGATGATGAAGGAAATTCATAAATTAAAGCTAATAAGTACAATGAAATATCTAGAAAAATCCTATACTTTTTCTAGATATTTGTTTATATTTACCATATGAAAAAACATATATAAATCAGCACTTTAATTTACACATGACCACGGCAAGGGGTGGAAATTCTCATCCAGTGATTTAGCTGGCCACTTTGCGCGCCAGCAAATTGACAATCCGCTCTCTAGATTTGGCCCAGAATAGTATGCTCAGGTTTTCCAACCAAATACTTGTGCTTGATTGTGCAGGCATTGGAGGCTTTGAGCCAATAAGATGAAACCTACCTTGAATGCACTAGAAAAAGAAATTAATACATTGGGAAATGCTTGATGTCGGCAAAATTAACAGAATCTGCGATTGAAACGCTTGCCATCGAGCATTTGCAGGCGTTGGGTTATGACTATATGTATGGCCCGGACATTGCACCAGATGCTGTAACACCCGAGCGCGAGAGCTTTGCTGATGTGCTGTTGCTGGAGCGTTTGCGTGATGCCGCTGCCCGCATCAACCCTTCCCTGCCCATTGCTGTTCTGGATGAGGCAATCAAGACGGTTCAACGTATCAGTTCACCTGAATTGCTTGCCAACAACGAGGCCTTCCACCGCCTGCTGACAGAAGGCATTAATGTCAGCTATCAGCAAGATGGCGTAACACGTGGTGACAAGGTATGGCTGCTGGACTTTGCAAAGCCGGGCAATAATGATTTTGTGGTGGTGAACCAGTTCACCATCATCGAAAGCAATCAGAACAAGCGGCCTGACCTGATCTTGTTTGTGAATGGTTTGCCATTGGTGGTGCTGGAGCTGAAGAATGCGGTGGATGAGAACGCAACTATCCGTAACGCCTACCAGCAGATCAGCACTTACAAATCCACCATCCCAAGTTTGTTTACCTATAACGGGTTTGTGGTGGTGTCTGATGGCTTGGAAGCTAAAGCAGGCAGTATTTCCGCAGGTTTAAGCCGTTTTATGGCCTGGAAAAGTGCTGATGGCACAGCTGATGCATCACATCTGACCAGCCAGCTTGAAACGCTTATTGCGGGTATGTTGAACAAGGCTACGCTGCTGGATTTGATTCGCCATTTTATTGTGTTTGAAAAAACATCCAGAGAAGACCCAGTCACTAAGCAGATCAGCATCAACACAGTGAAAAAGCTGGCAGCCTATCACCAGTATTATGCAGTGAATGCAGCGGTGGCCTCGACCTTGCGTGCGAGTGCTGCAGCTACTGTGCTTGAGGAGCCGCCAGCCAGTTACGGCTTGCCTGATGTACGCATTCAGCCCAAGGGTGACCGCAAAGCAGGGGTGGTGTGGCACACGCAAGGCAGCGGCAAATCTTTGAGCATGGTGTTTTACACCGGCAAGATTGTGCTGGCGTTGAACAACCCGACCATTGTGGTGATTACTGACCGTAATGATCTGGATGACCAGTTGTTTGATACGTTTGCAGCATCTAGCCAGCTATTGCGGCAGGAACCACGGCAAGTGGAAGACCGGCTACAACTGAAAGAGCTGCTTAAAGTAGCCTCAGGCGGCGTGATTTTCACCACTATCCAGAAATTTCAGCCGGAAGCAGGCAATGTGTATGAAACCTTGTCTGAGCGTCGCAATATTGTAGTCATTGCTGATGAAGCGCACCGCACCCAATATGGCTTCAAGGCAAAAACCGTTGAGGATAAAAATGCAGATGGTGAGGTGATTGGTCAGAAAATTGTATATGGCTTTGCCAAATATATGCGCGATGCCCTGCCCAATGCGACTTACCTCGGTTTTACCGGCACACCGATTGAAAGCACCGATGTGAACACGCCAGCGGTGTTTGGAAATTATGTGGATATCTACGACATTGCCCAGGCGGTGGAAGACGGCGCCACTGTAAGGATTTATTACGAGAGTCGCCTGGCCAAGGTGCAGCTTTCAGATGAGGGCCGCAAACTGGTGGCAGATCTGGATGAGGAACTGGCGAATGATGATCTCAACGAGACAGAACAAGCCAAGGCCCGCTGGACACAGATTGAAGCATTAATCGGCAGTGAAAGGCGCATGCAGAATATCGCGCGGGATATCGTCACGCATTTTGAACAGCGGCAAGAGGTATTTGCAGGCAAAGGCATGATTGTGAGCATGTCGCGCCGCATTGCAGCTGCGCTATATGCCGAGATCATCAAGCTCAAGCCAGAATGGCATTCAGATGATTTGAGCCAGGGTGCAATTAAAGTGGTGATGACAGCATCCTCTAGCGATGGCCCTGCGCTTGCCAAGCACCACACCACCAAGCAACAACGCCGTGCATTGGCAGAGCGCATGAAAGACCCGGAAGACCCGCTCAGACTGGTGATTGTGCGTGACATGTGGCTGACAGGATTTGATGCGCCCAGCATGCATACCTTGTATATCGACAAGCCCATGAAGGGCCACAACCTGATGCAGGCGATTGCCCGTGTTAATCGGGTTTACAAAGATAAGCCGGGCGGGCTAGTGGTGGATTACCTTGGTATTGCAGCAGACTTAAAGCAAGCGCTGTCTTTTTACTCGGATGCAGGTGGCAAGGGAGACCCTGCAGTGGCGCAGGAGCAGGCGCTACAATTGATGCAGGAAAAACTGGAAGTTGTCGCCAACCTATATCACGGCTTTGATTACAAGGCTTATTTTCATGCAGACACTTCGAAAAAATTATCCCTGATCCTGGCTGCCGAGGAGCATATTCTTGGGCTGGATGATGGCAAAAAGCGTTATCTCAATGAAGTCACCCTGCTCTCTCAGGCTTTTGCGATTGCCATTCCACATGAGCAGGCGATGGATGCAAAAGATGACGTGGCATTTTTTCAGGCAGTAAAGGCAAGACTGGCCAAGTTTGATGGCACTGGAAAAAATCGAACTAGTGAGGAAATTGAAACCACAATTCGTCAGGTAATCGACCAGGCGTTAGTCAGTGAGCAAGTCATTGATGTATTTGATGCAGCAGGAATTAAGAAACCTGATATTTCGATATTGAGTGAAGAATTCTTGCTGGAGCTCAAAAACCATCAGCACAAGAATATTGCGCTCGAAGTGCTAAAAAAGCTGCTTAGTGAAGAAATCAAAGTTCGTGAAAGAACTAATTTGATTCAAAGCCGCAGTTTGATGGAAATGCTGCAGAACTCCATCAAGCGCTATCAGAACAAAATTATCACCGCCGCTGAATTGATGGATGAACTCATCAAAGTCAGTAAAGAAATTGTACATGGTGATAGTGAAGCTGAACGCTTAAAACTCACCCCGCTAGAGTTTGCTTTCTATACTGCTGTTGCGAATAACGATAGTGCTCGGGAGCTGATGCAGCAAGAAAACCTCAGGGAGCTAGCCGTCGTATTACTGCAAAAAGTACGGGAAAATGCATCTATAGACTGGACCATTAAAGAAAGTGCAAAAGCCAAACTGAAAGTGATCGTCAAACGCACTTTACGTCATTTTGGTTATCCACCTGATATGGAAATTCTGGCAACTGAAACAGTACTTCGCCAGGCAGAATTGATTGCGGCTGAGTTGCAACGCTAATATTTCGTTAATTTGATAAAAGAAAACCCAAAGCCCTGCCTAGCAGGGCTTTGCGGATATATACAATGACTGCAGGTGACTATTCATCCTGCCCAGCAGCGAGGTTAGGCGTAGCTGCAATTTTGTGGATGGATAAGTCCGCGCCATCATATTCCTGCTCGGCATCTAACCGCAAACCAACAACCAGCTTGAGTGTGCCATACACAATAAAACCACCAGCCAGCGCAACCACCACACCCAGTGCAGTGCCTAATGCCTGTGATACCAGGCTGACGCCACCCATACCACCCAGTGCAGTGGCTCCAAAGATGCCAGCGGCGATACCGCCCCAGGCACCACATATCCCATGCAAAGGCCACACGCCCAGCACATCATCAATCTTCCAGCGGTTCTGTGTCAGGGTAAAAGTCCAGACAAATACTGCCCCGGCTACCAGACCAATCACTAAGGCCCCAAGCGGATTGACCACATCAGAGCCAGCGCAGATAGCAACCAAGCCAGCCAAAGGACCATTGTGTACGAAGCCAGGGTCATTCTTGCCTGCCAGCAAGGCGGCCAGGGTGCCACCCACCATCGCCATCAGTGAATTGAGCGCCACCAGGCCCGTGACCGCATCTACAGTCTGGGCAGACATGACATTGAAGCCAAACCAGCCCACAGTCAGTATCCAGGCGCCAAGCGCAAGAAAAGGGATGCTGGAGGGTGGGAAAGCGTGCAATTTTCCATCCTTGCTGTAACGCCCAATACGCGGCCCAAGTAACAATACGGCCGCCAAGGCGATCCAGCCACCCATGGCATGCACAACTACAGAGCCGGCAAAGTCATGATACGGCGCACCGAAAGAGGCTTCCAGCCAATCCTGGAAACCAAAATGACCGTTCCAGGCAATACCCTCGAAGAAAGGATAAACCAGCCCGACAATGGCAAAGGTTGCTGCCAATTGGGGATTAAACCTGGCTCGCTCGGCAATGCCACCTGAAATAATGGCAGGAATAGCAGCGGCAAACGTCAGCAGGAAAAAGAACTTCACCAACTCATAACCATGGTGTGCAGAGAGCGCTTCGGCCCCCTGCAGGAAACCGACACCATAAGCCACACTATAACCAATGAAAAAGTAAGCAATGGTAGACACTGAAAAATCCACCATGATCTTGACCAGCGCATTGACCTGATTCTTGCGGCGCACTGTGCCAACTTCAAGGAAGGCAAAACCGGCATGCATGGCAAGCACCATAATAGCGCCTAGCAATATAAAAAATACGTCATTTCCTGACTGCGTAGTATCCATTTTATCTCCTAGATTCATCGTGCTATTTTTATAGTGCGGTATTCTTAGCAAAAACCAGGCCAATCAATAACCAATTGTTTATTAATAACTTACCTACCAACACAACCACACAACGCACCAAATTAAAACCATCGACCGTGCATCGCACCAATAAAGTGCAATTTTGAATTCACCACTTCCAGTTTTGACACCTATCATGAATTTATGCACCATGAACCGGTCTCAACAGGCCTCTAACCGGAAAGTGACCGCATGTTTGAATCAGCCGAACTTGGCCATAGCATCCCTGATGACCTCTACAAAAAAGAGCTTCCTGCTCTGCGTGAAGCCTTGCTTGACCTTCAGTTCGACCTGGCTGAGGCCAAGGTTTTCCCCGTGCTGATTCTGATTGGTGGTGTGGATGGTGCGGGCAAGGGAGAAACAGCGAACCTGCTCAATGAGTGGATGGATCCACGCCTGATACACACTTGTGCGTTTGGTCCGGCCACGCAGGATGAAGCTGAACGCCCGCATATGTGGCGCTTTTGGCGGGAATTACCCCCCAAGGGCAAAATCGGTATTTTCTTCGGCTCATGGTATACCGCACCGATTTTGGAGAATCTGGAAGGTGGAAAACTGCGTAAAAAGCTGGATAGCCATCTCAGCGATATTGTGCGTTTCGAGCGTATGCTGACCGATGAAGGCGCACTGGTCATCAAGCTCTGGTTTCACCTTTCCAAAAAACAGCAGAAAAACCGCATTGCCGAATTGGAAGCCAATCCCAAGACACGCTGGCGCGTCACAGAGCAAGATAAGCAACATCTGAAGCACTATGACGAGTTCCGCACGCTGACTGGTCATATCCTGCGTGAAACCAGCACTGCCAACGCGCCCTGGATGGTGATTGAGGGGTTTGACCCCAACTATCGCAGCCTGACAACAGGAAAATACTTGCTCGATATCATCCGCGCCCGGCTTGATAGCAAAGCCCCCCCGCTGCGCAAGGCAGCTGCGCCTGCCCTGGCGCTCAAACCCGTGGACGATCTCAATGTGCTCAATACGCTGGACTTGAGCAAATCCCTGGACAAGGATGACTACGAAGATCAGCTTGAGGAATATCAAGGCAAACTTAACCTGCTCACCCGGCACGAAAAATTCAACCGGCTTTCAGTAATTGTTGCTTTTGAAGGTGTAGATGCCGCTGGCAAAGGTGGCGCCATTCGCCGCGTCACCCAGGCGCTTGATGCACGCACCTATAGCATCATCCCTATTTCGGCTCCGTCAGATGAAGAAAATGCTCAACCCTATCTCTGGCGTTTCTGGCGACAATTACCGCGCCGTGGGCGCGTCACGATTTTTGACCGAACCTGGTATGGCCGGGTGTTGGTAGAGCGGGTGGAAGGTTTCTGCAGCACTCAAGACTGGATGCGTGCTTACGCAGAAATCAATGATTTCGAGGAACAATTACTCAATCACGACATCGTACTGGTGAAATTCTGGCTGCATATAGATCAAAAAGAGCAGTTGGCCCGCTTCAAGGCAAGGGAAGACACCGCGTTCAAGCGCTACAAAATCACCGACGAAGATTGGCGCAATCGTGAGAAATGGGACGACTATCAACGAGCAGTCTGCGACATGATAGACCGCACCAGCACCGAGCGGGCACCCTGGACATTGGTAGAGTCCAATGACAAGAAATACGCACGCATCAAAATACTCAAGACGATTTGCGACCAGCTAGAGCGTAAGCTTGAAACGCTGAAGTAACACACCTCAGTAGCGCGCGCAGCTATGTGGGATTCACATCCTCAGGCAATATTTTCTGCCCGTTCAATCTGGATGTGCTGGATGGCATCTGGATCGCCGATCCAGAAATAGTAAAACTCCCGCACCACGGCCAGGAATAAACGCTGGGTAGGCTTCATGGTAAAAACACCTACCGTGGCATCCACCGCATGCCGGTAAACTTTATGGTCGCGCTCTGGTGCGTCGCGTAGCTTGAGTAGTAGTAGCTTGACTAAGCGCAATCGAGTATCAACCAATGCCTGGTCAGCGCCCTCCTGGCGCAATGCATGGCTATAAGCCTTGAGCGGCCAGGTATCCGCCACACCAAACTTCTCGCTATCAAGGCGTTGCCACAAGGTTTTGAGATCGTGCTCGACGGGCTGCCACTTCGTTGGGTTAAGCTCAAACTCATGCCCAGCATTCAAAGCGGCAATCGCTTTGATATCCTGATTCCAGAAGTGGTAGTACTCGCGTACCACAGAGAGGAAAAATGGCCATTGCTCGCGCTCTACTTCGGTCAACAGCTGCTCAACGGCTTCCCGGTAAATCAGGCCATCTACCGGTTGCCCGGTAATCGCGGGAATCAACGCGAGTAGCCAATGCTCTCGCTCTTTAAGCCCTTCATCATCAACGCCCTTGTTCTTGAGCAACCTGAGATAGGCGGTCATGGCCTCGCGTTCGCGGATATCATTCATGGGCTTGGTACAACTCGCTTACGGTCAATTCAGAAAACTGCTCCCAATCGGGATACCATCGCAGTGTAAGCATATTAGCGACATCCTCCAAATGAAATTTAGGGACTTGATAGTAGGAATACATGACCTCATATCACACGTTATTCCAGTCTTTCTTGCCAATCACCTGTCCAGGATAAGAAACCACATAGGATGACATTGCGTTACCAGCCCAGCCATACATAATGACAGCAGCGTTTAACCTCATTTAATATGGCGTCTGCCCTTTAAACCCGCATCACGGATTGGATTTGGCATGAATCAGGAACAAGCCCTGGCCTATATGCATACATTGCTACGCTCGATGCTGGAGAAAAAAGCGTCCGATCTGTTTATTTCCGCAGACTTCCCCCCGGCGATGAAGATAGACGGCAAGATGACGCCAGTCACCCAGCAGAAGCTGAGTGGCGAACACACCAAAGCTTTTGCCTATGCGCTGATGAACGACAAACAACGTCTGGAATTCGAGCAAAGCAAAGAATGTAACTTTGCCATCTGGCCCAAGGAGATAGGACGCTTCCGCGTCAATGTCTTTATCCAGCAGGAAAAAGTCGGCATGGTATTGCGCACCATCACCACGCAAATACCGCGCTTTGATGATCTGGGCCTACCGCCGGTACTCAAGGAAGTGATCTCGGCCAAGCGTGGCCTGGTGATCCTGGTGGGTGGCACCGGTTCCGGTAAATCCACTACACTGGCCGCGTTGATCGATTACCGCAATGAAAACAGCCATGGCCATATCATCACCGTGGAAGACCCGGTGGAATATGTCCACGCCAGCAAGAACTGCCTGATCACGCATCGCGAAGTCGGACGTGACACCAACGACTGGTTTAGCGCACTCAAGAACACCTTGCGCCAAGCACCTGACGTGATTCTCATCGGCGAAATCCGCGACCGCGAAACTATGGAATTTGCCTTGGCTTTTGCCGAAACTGGCCACTTATGCATGGCAACACTGCATGCCAACAGCGCCAATCAGGCGATAGACCGCATCATCAACTTTTTCCCAGAAGAGCGCCATGCCCAGCTACACATGGATTTATCGCTTAACTTGCGCGGCTTTATCTCGCAGCGCCTGGTTCCCAAGAAAGGCGGTGGGCGCTGTGCGGCCATTGAGATTCTGCTCAATTCACCGCTAGTGGCCGACCTCATCCTCAAAGGCGAAACCGGCATGGTGAAGGATGCCATGGCAAAATCGGTCGAGCTGGGCATGCAGACCTTTGACCAAGCCCTATTTACCCTATGTGAAGAAGGCCGCATTACCGAAGAGGATGCATTACGCAACGCTGACTCCTATAACGAGCTACGCCTGCGCTTCAAGTTGCATGGCAAACACGCCGCTGCCGAAGATAACAACGCACGCGTGGATGCACTATCACTGCATGAAGAAGAACCCGAAGAAGAACCCGAAGAAGAACCTGACCCACTGACACCATAATGGAACTCTATTTACTCATCATTGCAATCATCGGCGCCTGGTACTGGATAGACAGCATTTCCAGCCGTGAACAAGCCATTGCCTGTGGGCGCGAACTGGCAGAGCGCTGGAACCTGCAATTGCTGGACGAAACCGTTTCGTGCAGCAAGGTCTGGTTTGGACGCAACAGCCGTGGGCGCATGCAATTACAACGTACGTATCAATTTGAAGTCAGTGCCCGCGGTAGTGATCGCCTGTCATGTGAACTGGTCATGCTGGGCCGCCATTTGCAAAGCTGGCATATCCCACCTTATTTGCAACCCGTGCCGTCCAACCCGCTGTATTAGCGCTACATCATCTGCATTAGCAGAGCAACTTGCCCATAAAAAGACATTAACCCAGCCTTTCTCGATGATGTCACAGCTTAGCAACATCAGGGGCCGTTTTGCCCCCTCCCCTACGGGACCGTTACATATCGGTTCGCTGATTGCTGCAGTAGCAAGCTATCTGGATGCGCGCAGCAATCAAGGGGAATGGCTGGTACGTATTGAAGACTTAGACCTCCCCAGGCAAATGCCCGGCGCTGCCGACTTGATTTTACGCACCCTGGAAGCCTATGGCTTTGAATGGGATGGCGAAGTGATATACCAAAGCCAACGCGATCACTATTACCAGGATGCCTTGCACATGTTGGCAACACGTGGCTTGGTCTACCCCTGCGGCTGCTCACGCAAGGAAATCGCCGATTCCGCCACACACGGCATTGATGGCCTGGTATATCCCGGCACCTGTCGTCGAGGGCTGGCCTCAGGGAAAGATGCGCGCGCATGGCGTATTCAGGTAGACGATACACCTATCCATTTCCATGACGCGGTACAAGGAAAAATCAGCCAAGTGCTGTCACGCGATATCGGCGATTTTGTCCTCAAGCGTGCCGATGGGTTGTTTGCCTATCAACTCGCAGTAGTGGTAGATGATGAAATGCAAGGCATCACGCATATCGTGCGCGGTGCTGATTTGCTGGATTCGACCCCTCGACAGATTTTCCTGCAACAAGCGCTAGGCTACGCTCATCCGGCTTACCTGCATGTGCCAGTGGCAGCCAATACGGCCGGCGAAAAACTCAGCAAGCAAACACTGGCGCAAGCGCTAGATAGCGATAATACAAGCCATGATTTATGGCAGGTGCTGGCATTCCTGGGGCAAGAGCCGCCAGCCGAACTCCAAACAGATCATCATGCAGCGATATGGCAGTGGGCTTTGTCGCATTGGCAACCCGCTCATATCCCGCGGCAACGCGCTATCGTGATCTAGCCCAGCAATTCAGGAGTTAAGGACGCGCTGCCATTTCCAGGCGATTACGCCCGGCTGCCTTGGCACGGTAAAGTGCTTTGTCCGCCAACCTGAGCAGCTCATCCGCCGTGCTCCCATGCACGGGGAAGAAAGCCAGGCCAAACGAGGCCGAAACCTGTCCTAGCGAACGGCCAAAGTGCTGTAACTGCAAAGCAAAAATCACTTTGCGCAAATGCTCTGTGCGCTCCATCATGATCTCAGCTTCAGTTTCCGGGAAAATCAGCACAAACTCCTCGCCACCAAATCGGCACACAATATCGCTGGAACGCGAGTTTGACACGAGCAACGCTCCTACTTCGCGCAGCAGGAAGTCACCCGCATCATGGCCGAAGGTATCATTGAAATTCTTGAAATGATCTAGATCGAGAATCACCACACCCAACTGGCGTTGTTTACGCTGGGCAATGGCAAGCTCGCGCTGTAACGACTCTTCCATATACCTGCGATTGAACAACCCTGTGAGTGGATCCCGCACCGAGAGGTTACGCAGGGTTTCCTGCATTTTCATGCTAGCTAGCGTCAATGCCACCTGATTAGTGACGGTAGAAGCCAGCTTCAATTGCACATCATCGAAAACCTGCTCATGGTGATTTTCTAAATACAGTACGCCTAATACATTTCCCTGGGCGATGATAGGCACACAAAGACAACAAACGCCTTCGATCACTTGCACATGACGACATGTCAAGGACTCAGGCTGGCCATTCATGACATGAATTTCCCCTCGCCTCAAAGCCCAACAGCTCTCGGGTTGAAAAACAGGCTCACTTTTGAGGCCTATGCCCCAACTCATTCTTTCCTCAAGTTGGTTGCGTGATTCGCGGAACAGGTAAAGTGCACCAGCATCAACATTGAACAATTGCATGGCAAATTGCCGGATCACGCCCAGTGACTCATCAACGCTGCTACAAGCCTGCAGCAAACTACTCAGTTCCCCCATCAAGGCCTGGTTACGCAAGGTGACCTGGTTTTGCCCCTGAATCTCCCGCAATGTCACTTCCAAGCGGCGGTGCTGCACGATCTCGCGATACATATGAATCAAGATGAAGCCAAGCATCAATAATAAGCTGATCCCGGTCAGGCCCAACATATGCTCCCACTCCAGCTCCTTGCTGTTACTGCTATCCATGCGACTGCTCAGCAAGGAGTTTTCATGCCGATGCATTTCCTCCAGCAGGCTTCGTGCCTGCAGCATCAACATCTGCGCTTGATGGCTAAATGCTGTATACGTGGTATTACCGAGATCCAAGCCTTCAATATTACGTGCGGTTTCTTCTAGTAAGGCCTTGGCCACATGTTCAAACTGGTTCAGTTTTCTATGCAGGTAATGATTGGATGTCAGCGCCTTGAGCTCTTCAATTTCAACACCAAGCAATCCTCTGGCGTGATTAGTCTGTTGCAAGCTTTCAATGTTGTGGCTGACGAAATAGCTGATACGTCCCAGCTCAAGTGCATCAATGTCGGTTCGCAAATGCTCAATCCGGGCAAGCACCTGATAGGTATGTTCCAATAAATTGCGCGAGCCGATCAGTTCATTTGTCAGTCGGTTCATCATCCATAAGAACGAAGGTACCAATGTCAACACAACAATTAACGCCAAGTGGCGCAATGCCAGCCATTTTTGTATCTTTGCCCACCACTTTTTCCAATACTGGTTCACTGCCATTCAGTTTGCTTTTTCAAATAAATTAAAATAGTCAATTTCAAGACCACTATAGTCAAATTATTTTAGCTGGGCAAGCCAGCTGGCTACACGATATGTGCAATCCATTCTTCGAGATTTAGCACAAATGGTATCATTCCATCTTAGCCATCCGCGTTTTAAAGTCTAAGATATCCATGCAAATCAGCGACCAACTGCACCGCTTCCTATTTGAAAGCACCCCTCTCAGAGGCAATATTGTTCATCTGGACGATAGTTTTACCCAGGCCTTGCAGCACCATCATTTTCCTGCGGTCTTGCGCCAATCGCTTGGCGAATTGATGGCAGCCAGTGCATTGCTGGCTGCCACACTCAAACTGCAAGGCGGTGCCTTGATTTTGCAGGTACAAGGCAAAGGCCCGCTCAAGCTGTTGGTCGTGGAATGCACGGCTGACTTAGGCGTTCGCGCCACGGCAAAATGGTCTGACGATCTCAATGAGATGAGCTTCAGCGATATGGTCAGTGACGGACATTTCGTCATTACCCTGGACCCACGCGATGGTGGACAGCCTTATCAGGGAATTGTGCCGGTCGAGGGAAACAGCATCGCCGAGATATTGCAGAACTACATGCAACGCTCGGAGCAAATCGATACGCGTATGTGGCTTGCCTGCGATGGCAAAAGTGCTGCGGGCATGTTGCTGCAGAAGTTGCCAGACCAGCCCGATGCAGCCGACCCAGATGCCTGGAATCGTATCGCCATGCTGGCAGATACCGTGCAAGATGAAGAACTGCTTAACCTCGCTGCTGTTTCATTGATCAAGCGTTTATTTAATGAGGAAGATGTTCGCCTGTTCAAGGAGCAAGCCCTCAAGTTTCATTGCAACTGCTCGCGTGAAAGCGTAGGCAACATGCTGCGCATGCTCGGTGAAGAAGAAGTGGCCGAGATTCTGGCAGAGCAGCATACGATTGATATCAACTGCGACTTCTGCAACACCGAATATCATTTTGACCAAGTAGATGCCGAACAATTGTTCAGCACGGAAATTGTGCTACCCGGTAACAACGTCCGTCACTAATTTCACTTTTCGATCAATCTCCCAATTGAGTAGTGGTCGCCTTCTGGCGGCTACGCTCAAATAGACACACCGCCGTCGCTGCTGCGGCATTCAGTGACTCCACCTGCCCTGCCATCGGGATACTCACCTGTTGACTAGCAGCCGCAATCAGCGCCTCACTCAAGCCAGCACCTTCATTGCCGATCACGAATGCAGTAGGCTGCTGCAAATCAAGACTATAGAGAGAGTCACCAGCCAACGTAGTCGCAAGGGTCTGCCCAGCAAATTCCTGTGCTACCTCCACTAGATCTGCACGTTCGACGATAGGCAGCACAAACTGCGCGCCTTGGCCGCCACGTAAAGCTTTGGGCGACCAGGCATCGGTGCAGCCCATAGAAAGATACACGCCTTCCACCCCAGCCGCTGCCGCAGAACGCAGCATGCTACCCAGGTTGCCTGGGTCCTGGATGTCTTCCAGCATCAGCACAAAATCTGCTTGCTCAGGCATTGGCAAACTCGGAATATCCACCAGGGCAAGAATCCCAGTCGGCGTTGCCACGGGCGATAGCTCGGCAAACATCAGGGTGGTGAACATCACGGTTGGCACATCAGACAACTCCTGCAAGATGGCCCCCACCTCATATGTCGACTCTCCCTCTGCCGTGATCAACAACTTGGGCAGGCCAAAATGCTCAATATAGGCCTGTAGCAAATGTACGCCATCCAACAGAGTTTCATTGTTTTTGCGGCGTTCCCGCGTATTGTCAGCCAGCTTTTTCAATTGCTTGAACAGGCTGTTATCGCGAGAGGTGATATGTTTAAATGTCATGAAAAATCGCATTCAGCACAAGATGCGGGCCATTTTACCGCATCCGCATCAAAACACCCGTCACGACGGAGGAGAACTCATGAACGACAAACAACTGGTCGCCATCCAGGCGGCACGCCATGTGCAAGATGACATGGTAGTAGGCCTAGGCACAGGGTCAACCGCGAATTACTTTATCGCGGAACTGGCACGCCGCCATCGTGAAGAGGGCCTGCGCATTACTGCAACTGCCAGCTCGGTGGCTAGTACTATCCAGGCGCGAGAGCAAGGCTTGCCCCTAGTTGCGCTTGAGCACTTGGGCACGCTGGACCTTTATGTAGATGGCGCAGATGAAGTCACCCCTAATCTTGCCCTTCTCAAGGGACGTGGCTATGACCTGGTGCGTGAAAAGCTCTTGGCGCGTGCCAGTGATCGTTTCATTGTACTGGTCGACAAAAGCAAGCTGGTGGGCCACCTGGGTGAGAAATTTCCCATCCCGGTCGAAGTTATTCCCTTTGCCTGGCAACTGGTTCAGGCCTCCTTGCAACAACTGGGTATCGCAAGCAGCCTGCGGCAAAATGCCGCCAAGGATGGGTGGGCCATTACCTCGCATGGCAGCCTGGTACTTGAGCTGACGCTACCCAAGACATTGCAGAGCAGAGAACTCAACCAATTGCTCAACGATATTCCTGGCATTGTTGAACATGGCGTTTTCGAGGAGCTGGCTGATGCCGTATTTGTTGCCGATCAAGGCCAAGTGGAAGAAGTCTGGAAGACAACTGAGCATAGCCAATGAGAACTGAATTTATCCTTGCAGCCATTACCGCAGTCAACAATGCCGTGCTCAATAGCGAGGCCGAACTGGAGTCGCTGGATCGCGAGATCGGCGACGGCGATCACTTCATCAACCTCAAGCGCGGCTGCGCCACCCTACTCGCAATGCGTGAGGAGCTTGCGCCGCTACCACCCGCCGACGCGTTGCAGCGCATCGGCATGAAACTACTATCCACCATAGGCGGCGCCTCGGGCCCGCTGATCGCTACCTTCTTCATGACGATGGCCAAGGTGGAAAAAGCTGGCGACATCAGCACACTAGCCGAAATATCCATGGCATTCACTGCCAGCGTCGAGGCCATCAAGCAGCGCGGCAAGGCCAATGCTGGTGAAAAAACCATGCTGGATACCCTGATCCCGGTAGCGGACACTTTTAGCCGCCTCACAGCAGCAAACGCCGAACCGACCCAGGTATTCGATGCCATTCAGCAGGCCGCCGAGCAAGGCATGCTGTCGACCAAGGAAATGATCGCCACCAAGGGCCGCGCCGCCTTCCTCGGGGAGCGCGCCATCGGCCATATCGACCCAGGGGCGCGCAGCAGCCAGATCATCATCCACACCATTACCGAACTGGCAAAACAGCATCAGGCCGCCTGAAGCCAGCTCAAAGGAGGAGAAAACAACATGAAAAAATTCATCAACAACGTCGACGATATTCTCACCGAGAGCCTAAGCGGCTTTGCCGCAGCGCATGCTGACATCGTCAGCCTTAACCTAGAGCCGCACTTCCTTACGCGCAGACAGAAAGCGGAAAACAAGGTTGCCATCATCTCAGGCGGTGGTTCTGGGCATGAGCCACTGCACAGCGGCTACATCGGTTACGGCATGCTGGATGCCGCTTGTCCTGGCCACGTGTTTACCTCCCCTTCCCCAGACCAGATGCTTGCAGCGGCTGAAGCCGTACATGCTGGCAAGGGCGTGCTGTTCATCGTCAAGAACTATGCCGGAGATGTCATGAACTTCGAAATGGCGGCTGAAATGCTGCCGTTCGAAAACGCCACCGTGCTCACCAGCGACGATGTCGCCGTGGAAAACTCTACCTACACCACCGGTCGCCGCGGCGTTGCAGGCACTGTGATCGTGGAGAAGGTGGTCGGTAGCCTGGCCGAGACCGGCGCCGACCTTTCCGCCTGCAAGGCGCTGGGAGACAAGGTCAACAGCCGCACCGCCTCCATGGGCGTTGCCCTCACTAGCTGTACCGTTCCCGCAGCGGGTCGCCCGACTTTTGATATTGACGAAACAGAACTGGAAATGGGCGTCGGCATCCACGGTGAACCTGGTCGCAAGCGCGAAAAAATGAGAAACGCCGACGCCATCGTCGCAGACCTGGTCACCGCCATCCTGGAAGACCTCAAGCCGACGCCGGGCAGCGAAGTACTGCTCATGGTCAATGGCTTTGCTGCCACCCCACTCATGGAGCTGTACCTGCTCTACAACAGCGCAGCAAGGCTGCTGCAAGCGCATGGCTTGGTTATCAGCCGCTCACTGGTAGGCAACTACACCACCGCCCTAGACATGGCGGGCGCTTCTATCACCGTCACCCTGCTTGATAATGAAATCAGGCAGCACTGGGATAGCCCGGTACATACGGCCGCGTTGCGCTGGCAGTGTTGAGGCGCCGCATAAAATAAACATGCCGCTAAATGCGGCATGTTTATTTTAGTTTAAGCATTTCATTGATAAATCACGGCTAGAAAGTAATCATCACAGAACCAGAGCTTCGAGTCGCCTCACCGTGATAAACAGCTTCTATATTGTTACCGTCTGGATCTAAGACAAAAGCAGCGTAGTAACCCGGGTGATAAGCACGCTCCCCAGGAGCACCATTATCTTTGCCACCATACGCAAGCGCCGCCTTGTAAAAGTTGTCGACCATCGCTTGATCTTGCGCTTGAAACGCTAAGTGATGGCGACCAGTTAATGACCCTAGCGCTGCGGGACTATTAACAGAAGTGACAAACAGCTCATCGGCCCAGAAGTAACCATCACCCACACCACCCATAGGCACATTGAGAGCGTCAAGGACAGCGGCATAAAAGGCTTGGCTGGCAGAAAGGTCTTGCACTACCAACTGAATATGATCAATCAGACGACCTCGATGCAGTTCTTGCGTTTCCATAAAGTACCCCTAGTGACGACTCAAGCACGTCGTCAAATGTACGCTGCATGGCATGAGTTATCATGCATTGCCATGAATTTCATTGTGTATCGCAACGATCTTCTCAATATACGGCATACATTTATCGGTGAAAAACTCACGTGACTTATTTATTCGATAAGGGTCGAGCAGCTTATGAAGTGATTGCTCTAACTCATAGTATAGTAATTTTTCTTCTCGATGTCTTTTATCACTCTAAATCGAAACGGTACTCCGGTTGTATAGAGTTGCGTAATTCGACTTTCAACTGCGCCAGTAGTAATGCCTATTTTTACTATTTCCTCTCCATTCTTTGTATAAAGAGCTGTCCCTAAGACATAAAGCCTTCCGATACCTGCCTCAAGCCTCTCTAAGTTTTCTGTATCTATTTCTTCGTCTGGAACACTTACATCTTGGTTTACACCAAGAGCCAATGATAAGCGAATTGGTTTTTGTGATTTATCCACAAAAATCTGCCCACCTGTTCGAGAAGCAACATATATCTGAGCCAAGAGCGCATGATCTAGGTCTTTATAGTGGCCCTTTTCAACATTTCGACGATGTGATTCCGTACCATAGAAATCTGGATGATTTAATTTGACCATATCTCGTACCTGCTGCGGAGTCATCCCTTCAGGATGCTCATGCAATATTTTTCTGATGAGGTCAGCAAACGTCACGATTTTCTCCAAAAACATAATCATATTTTAGATGCTCGCACAGTATGAAAGCCTAACGAGTCAAATCAATAACTCTGCGAATCATCCAATATCACAGGCTTGGTGTTAGGCCATTTAGACCGCCTAGTTAACAGGCTTAACTCATTGTCATATCAAAGCAGCTTCGTCCCCTTAGGCACCAATTTATCCGGCACGCACAAAGCCACTGCCCCGTTCTCATCATGAAACCCAGTCACCAGGCATTGCGACTGAATCGGGCCGATCTGCTTCGCAGGAAAATTCACCACCGCCACTACCTGCTTGCCGACCAATTCATCCGGCTGGTAATGCACAGTGATTTGGGCACTGGATTTCAAGACCCCTATTTCCGGGCCGAAATCAATATGCAATATGTAGGCGGGCTTGCGGGCTGCGGGGAATATCTCGGCGGAAACCACTTCGCCCACGCGCAATTCCACCTTGAGAAAATCCTCGAAGCTGATGTCGTTCATGGCTCAGGCCTTCTTCACGAACTCCGATTTCAGCTTCATCGCGCCGATTCCGTCGATCTTGCAGTCGATATTGTGATCGCTATCCACCAGGCGGATGTTCTTCACTTTGGTGCCAACCTTGACCACCAGCGATGATCCTTTCACCTTGAGATCCTTGATCACGGTAATGGTGTCACCATCTTGCAGCAGGTTGCCATTGGCATCCTTGACGATGAAATCACTCGCCGTGGACTCTTCACTAGTAGCGCTCCATTCATGCGCGCATTCCGGACAAATCAATAATTCACCGTCCTGGTAGGTATATGTGGAACTGCATTGTGGACAATTGGGTAATTCACTCATTACTAACACCTATTCAAATCATGGTTATATTGAGGCAATGCGGCCTTGATCTCGGGCTGAAATGCTTGCGGTAATGCAGCTGCATGCCGTTTCGCCAGGGATTATCTCAAATCGAACTGGGTAAGCCCAATAATTCAGCCAATCGTGGATTGCAAAGATACGTTACATCTAAATTACCCTTATGACTCACTGTATAACAGGCTTGCTCATTTCCATAACAATCAGGTCATCCCGTCGGGGTACGCCCACCCCGGCATAAAGAGGATAAGGCTCACGATGTCCGGTCAAGGTATAGCCCCTGCGCTCGTAATAAGCCTGCAACTCTGGCCTGGAGGACAACACGAGCATTTTTAGACTATTGGCACCATATTGCTGGGTAGCGAGTGCTTCGGCGGCTTGCAGCATGGCTTTGCCCAAACCTTGATTCTGTGTGCTCGGCAAAGTGGCCAGCATACCAATGTAACAAGCTTGCCCCGCTTGTTCGATATGCACGCAAGCCAGCAAACCATGCTCGCTACGCATCACCAATACACTTGAGCCTACCCGGAAAAGCGCACGAACCTGTGCAAGCGATATCCGCAGGCCTGATACCAATGCTGCTTCGTGTGTCCACCCATAGTCATGCCCTTCAGGGCGGTATGCCTGATTGACCAGTGACGCAATTGCATCAGCATCTAGTTCAGTCGCTTGGTCTATGCTGAAACCATCCATTTTCGCGATTACTCCCCTACAAAAACGTAATTATGGATTATGCAGTGCTAACTTGATGCCAAAAGCAATTAGGGCAACCCCTGCGACCCGCCTGCCCCATAGCGATAAATCCGATCGCCTGCCTAAACGCTGGGTAACCTTGCTCCCCAGCCACACCAGCAGCACTTGATAAAACAAACATACGAGCGTGACATGCAACATCATGATCAGCAATGTGCCTACAGCAACATCTGGCTTAAGAAACAAAGGAAAGAAGGAAAAGAAAAATAGTACTGCCTTGGGGTTGGTCATACAAACCGCGAATGCAAGCCGAAAATATGCGCCTCCACTAGGCATGACCCCCTTTAACTCGACCGCTGCACCTGATCTGGTACGCCACAACTGTATGCCTATCCAGCACAGATAACCAGCGCCCAACCACTGCAAGGATGAAAACAGCAAGGGGTGTGCCTGCATCAGAGCAGCCAGCCCGGCGAGTGCCGCGATCATCCAGACCATGTCGCCCAACAAAGTGCCAGCTACTGCGGCCATGCCAGCTACATAACTACGTGAAGCAGCGTTTAAAATTGCTATCGTACCGGGGCCTGGAATCATCTGGTAGATAAGGGTGGCAAGGATAAAACTGCCATAATTCTGGATACCAAATATCAATGACTATGCTACCTCTTCTATCTAAAAATCCCCAAGACTATCAACCATAGTTTTAACATATTTTTTATTGATCTCCGCTGGAGCTGGTAAGCTTTTTTCGCATGAGGATGCACAAGCATGCATGCACGATTGAGTGTTGTCCTTAGGGGGAGAGCATGGTTCTCCGTGCTTTCCAAGCTGGTAAGTCTCTTGAAACCATGCTATCAATTGCTGAAGGTGATCTGGTGAAAGATCAGCGCGATACCCGGGGCCCCTTTTCTCAAGCAACATCTTTCGAAACTGAATTGGAATGTTGGGTGCATGGTTACCAAAGTAATAAAAAGTGTTTGAAATAAGCGCTTTTGCATCATCTGTGCGTTGCACACTATTGTCTATATGCTTGTGAAAACGAGGATCTAGCAAGAAATCAGCATATGCTAATTTTTCATCTACACGCATGAGATAAATAATCGTGCCGTTCCCAGAGCTTTCACTGCTTTGACCACCTGTGCCCAGCACCCAATCGCCAACCTCAGCCGTTTCAACAATATTGCGGCGTTGCCCATGGTGACTGAACTTACAGTACACCAAGGTACACAATCCATCTTCTGGATTTGGCGCGTAACCACGATCATGATCTACCACATAGGAATAAAGCTTCATCCTAACTATCCTCTTTCATTATGCGACCACTCTACAGCCTCACTGTTGGCAAGTGTTATACTTTGGCTGCCTCTTTGATGAGCCCATCCATGCCAAACCGTATTGCCGCACTACTTTTATGTCTTCTCTCCGTTGTTTCACTGCCGACTTTCGCCGTAGACCAGATCAAGCCAGGCCAGTGGGAAATTTCAGTTTCACTCCAGGGACTACCCGCCATTGCCCCTGAGCAGCTGGAACAATTACGCCAATTCGGTATTGAATTGCCCGTGGGCGGCAATGCCATCGCAACGCAACAATGCGTCACACCGGAACAAGCCAAGCTGAAACAACCGCTGCTGCCGCAGACAGAAGATGGCTGTAGTGTGCGCAATTACAAGCATCAAGGTGATAAAGTCACTGGCGATGTTAGTTGCAACGGTGCCATCAAGGGTAATGGCCGCTTCGATATGACGTTGCTCAGTGAAAGTACCTTCCAGGGCAATATATCCATGCAGGGAACTGCACAAGGCCTGCCCGTCAACCAGAATTCTTCCATCAGCGGCAAATGGGTAAAGCCTGCTTGCGATGCTGATATTCCAACTTACCAGCCATAACCGGTTTGAATCAACTTATGCAAATAGAACGTATCCTGCATTCGCAGGGCTTTGGCTCCCGCAAGATTTGCCGCTCCATGATTCGCCACGGCGAAGTGACGGTCAACGGCGAACTCTGCGATTTCCCTTTCACTGAATTCGAGACAGACAACCTGCACTTCACGGTGCGTGGCGTAGCTTGGCAATTCCGCACCCAAGCTTACCTGATGCTCAACAAACCAGCGCATTACGAATGCTCACACAAGCCTCAGCACCACCCCAGTATTTTTAGCCTGCTACCTGCTGCTTTATTGGAGCGCGGCGTACAAAGCATAGGCCGGCTGGACGAGGACACGACGGGCCTGCTGCTGCTCTCGGATGATGGCCAATTCATCCACCGCATGAGCTCGCCGAAATGGAAAGTGCCCAAAGTCTACGAAGTTACCACCAAGCATCCGTTGGATGAGGCGCAAATCACCTTGCTGCTGAGCGGCGTGCAGTTGCTGGATGAACCAGCTCCTGTTGCAGCACTCGCCGCTGACATCATCAGCGACCATGTGCTGCACCTGACACTGGCAGAAGGTAAATACCACCAAGTCAAGCGTATGCTGGCTGCGGTGAGCAACCGCGTTGAGGCATTAAAGCGCATCCGCATTGGCAACCTGACCTTGCCTGATGACCTCGCCGAAGGCGAATGGCGCTGGCTGGATGCCGCCATGCTGGAGGCCGTTTCTCCAGTACGCCAGGCATAACCACGATGGGAATGCATGAAAAACATCTCATGCATTCCTTGCCCAGCTGGCATATTTTTGCCGTATAATTTGCTTTCCCTGCGCTACATCCAATCCGCGCAGCGGTCTTGAATCCCAAAGACACCTTCCTGCTGTCTGCCTAGATTGGAGTTATGTCATCGTAACAGGCCGACAAAACACCCTTGAATATAATGGAGTTTCAGCTTGTCTTCTGACGTGAGCATTGCGCTTTCCAACCTACAATTTTCCGACCTCGGCCTGGCAGAACCTATTCTGCGTGCGATTGCCGATACTGGCTATACCAACCCAACACCGATCCAGGCCCAGGCTATTCCGCTAGTACTCAATGGCGGCGACCTGTTAGCAGGCGCACAGACCGGAACGGGCAAGACCGCAGGCTTTACCCTGCCCTTGCTGCACTTGCTGCATAGCAAGCCACTCAAGTCCAAGGCAGGCCAGCCACGCTGCCTGATCCTGACACCGACGCGCGAGCTTGCCGCGCAGGTGGAAGAATCGGTGCAAACTTACGGCAAACATCTTTCATTGAAATCCATGGTGATGTTTGGCGGTGTAGGTATCAACCCGCAGATCGAGCGCCTGAAAAAACCGGTCGATATCCTGGTCGCAACACCTGGTCGCTTGCTTGATCACGCGGCACAAAAAACCATAGACCTTTCCGCGATTGAGATACTGGTGCTGGACGAGGCCGACCGCATGCTGGACATGGGCTTTATCCGCGACATCAAGCGTGTATTGGCGCTACTACCCAAGCAACGGCAAAACTTGCTGTTCTCGGCCACCTTCTCAGATGAAATCAAGGAACTGGCTGATGGCCTGCTGCACAACCCTGGCTATGTAGAAGTGGCTCGCCGCAACACGGCATCGGAACTGGTCGATCAGACCGTGCACCTCGTTAGCCAAAGTCACAAGCGTGACTTGGTCGCACACCTGATTCGCCACCACGATTGGAAGCAGGTGCTGATTTTTACCCGTACCAAGCACGGTGCCAACCGCCTGGCAGAAAAACTCAGCAAGGACGGCATTGCCGCCGCCGCGATTCATGGCAACAAGAGCCAATCTGCTCGCACCAAGGCACTGGCTGAGTTCAAGGACGGCACTTTACCAGTGCTGGTCGCAACCGATATTGCTGCACGTGGCCTCGACATCGACCAATTGCCACAAGTAGTGAACTTCGAGCTGCCCAATGTACCGGAAGACTACGTGCATCGTATTGGCCGCACTGGTCGCGCTGGTTGCTCAGGTGCTGCCGTTTCACTGGTGGATGGCGAGGAAGTCAAACTGCTCAAGGGTATCGAGCGCCTGATCAAGCGTGAAATTCCGAAATTGGACATTCCTGGTGAGTTCGTCCCTAGCGAAAAACCCGCTGTAGAAAGCCGCCCACCAAGACCGCAACAGGCACCATCACGCCAGGCTAGGAACAACCGTCCGCAAGGTCAAGGTCAGCGCGAGCGTGACGATAGCGTAGGCAATAGTGCCGAACCGCGCAGCAACAAGCAACGTCAAGGCAGGAACAACCAGGCCAAAAACCAAGCTAGGCCTCAGCGTGCTCAAGGCCAACAACAGCCCGCCCAGCATCAAGGTCAGCGCAACAAGCCTCAAGGGCAAGCGGATCAATCCAAGAAAAAGCCAGAAAAATTCTTGTCCGAAGCTGCTCGCCACCAGGCCATGCCACAGGTGGGCCTATTCGTGCCGCCACAGCCACCCAAACGCCAGTTTAACAACAACTCCGGGCAGCGCCCTAATCGGGGTCGCCGCTAGCATTTGAACCATATGCAGGAGAACACTGCTGCCCAGCAACTGCTGGAGCAAACCTTCGGCTATAGTGCCTTTCGTGGCGAACAAGAAGCCATCGTCAATCATGTGGTAGGCGGTGGCGACGCTCTGGTACTGATGCCGACGGGTGGTGGCAAATCACTCTGCTACCAGATTCCGGCCCTGCTGCGGCCAGGCGTCGGCATTGTTGTTTCACCATTAATCGCCTTGATGCAGGATCAGGTGGATGCCTTGCGCCAGCTCGGCATTAATGCTGCCTTTCTCAACTCCAGCCTGGATGTTGAAACGGCACGCAGTGTTTACCAAGCATTGATGCGTGGTGAGCTAAAGGTACTGTATGTTGCTCCCGAGCGGCTGATGACGCCTAATTTCCTCAGCACCCTGCATGAAATCCAGCAGCGCTTTGGCATCGCCCTGTTTGCAATTGACGAGGCGCACTGCGTATCGCAATGGGGCCATGATTTCCGGCCAGAATACCGCCAGCTCACGGTGCTACACCAGGAATTCTCCGCAGTACCACGCATTGCGCTGACCGCTACGGCAGATACCCCGACTCGTAGTGAAATTGTCGAGCGCCTCAACCTGGAAGACGCCCGTCAGTTTATTTCCAGCTTTGACCGCCCTAACATTCGCTACCGCGTGGCATTGAAAAACAACGCCCGCAAGCAATTACTCAACTTCCTCGAATCCGAGCATGCCAACGATGCAGGCATCATCTATTGCCTGTCACGGCGCAAGGTGGAAGAAACAGCAGCCTGGCTCAAGGAACAAGGCTGGGATGCCCTGCCCTACCATGCTGGCTTGGATGCAAGCGTGCGCCAGGCCAACCAGCAGCGTTTCCTGCGCGAGGAAGGTATCATCATGGTGGCTACCGTTGCTTTTGGCATGGGCATAGATAAACCCAACGTGCGATTTGTCGTTCACCTCGACTTGCCCAAGAGCATGGAGGGCTATTACCAGGAAACTGGCCGTGCAGGCCGCGACGGGCTGGATGCCAATGCCTGGATGGTCTATGGCTTGGGCGACTTGGTGAGCATGCGCCAGCTCTTAGACAGCAGCGATACGCCAGAAGAAAGAAAACGCCTAGAGCGCCAGAAGCTAGATGCCCTGCTCGGCTATTGCGAATCCACGGCCTGCCGCCACCAAGGTATCTTGCGTTACTTTGGCGAGCAGCATCCAGGTAATTGCGGGCAATGCGACAATTGCCTCAACCCAGTGGACACCTGGAACGGCACAGAGGCTGCCCGCATGGCGCTTTCATGCGTGTATCGCAGCGGGCAACGCTTTGGCGCAGGCCACCTCATCGACATCTTGCTGGGCAAGACCACCGAACAAATCAAGCGCTTTAACCATCAATCGTTATCCACGTTTGGCATTGGCAAAAGCTTGAGCCAGACGCAATGGAGCAGCGTGTTTCGCCAATTGGTCGCAGCCGGCCTGCTTTCGACTGACATGGAAGGCTATGGCGGCCTACGCCTCACTGAGGAAGCCCGACCACTATTACGTGGTGAAAGTGAAATCTGGCTCCGCAGCGATCCTCCCGATGCGCGTGCAAGCACTGCCGAGCGCGCCAGCCGCAGCCGCGAGGCTTACAAGGAGGTGCAGGATGACCCGCTCTGGATTGCCCTCAAGGCCAAGCGCCTGGAGCTGGCCCGAGAGCAAGAAGTGCCGCCGTATCTGATTTTCCACGACAGCACCTTGCTGGAAATCCTCAATCGCCGCCCTGGCAGCCTAGATGAAATGAGCCGGATCAGCGGCATTGGCACCAGCAAACTGGAACGATATGGCGATGAATTCCTGGAGGTATTGGAAGAACATGCCCATTAACACAAAGGCCGACTATCATGCAGATTTGGGTTGATGCAGACGCCTGCCCGGTGGCAGTGAAAGAAATCCTGTTCCGCGCAGCTGACCGTACCGGCATCATGGTGACACTGGTTGCCAACAAGCTATTGCGTGTACCGCCTTCAGCGCATATCCGCGCTTTGCAGGTGCCTGGCGGCTTTGATGTCGCAGATAAGGAAATCGTGCAAAAACTTCAGCCGGGTGATCTGGTCATTACCACAGATATTCCACTCGCGGCAGAAGTCATCGCCAACGATGCCCATGCGCTTAACCCGCGTGGGGAAATGTATGACAAGGGCAGTATAGGCGAACGGCTTGCCATGCGGCACTTGATGGAAGACTTGCGCAACAGTGGCGTTGAACTGGGTGGCCCATCTTCATTCAGCCAGGCAGATAGACAGGCATTTGCGGCGGCACTGGACCGCTTTATTGCCCGGAATGCGACAACAACATCAAACCAGCCAGATGTAAAAAAAACATGATGACTATCAAACGTATATTGTGCCTTGTGCTCTCATGCTGCCTATTGGCTTGCACGGGTACCGGAACACCCGAGGGCTTAAGCCCTGTAGCAGACTTCAAGCCAGATGAATATTTGGGCACTTGGTATGAAATCGCCCGCCTGGATCACTCATTCGAGCGCGGCTTGCACGAAGTAACAGCAACTTACAGCAAACGCGAAGATGGTGGCCTGAAGGTGATCAACCGTGGCTACGACCCGGTAAAGCAACGCTGGAAAGAAGCAGAAGGCAAAGCCTATTTTGTTGATGGCCCTAATATCGGCAAACTGAAAGTCTCATTTTTTGGGCCATTCTATGGTGCTTACAACATTCTGGTATTGGACCGCCTTCATTACAATTTTTCGCTGGTCGCCGGTCCTGATCGTCATTATCTCTGGATACTGTCGCGTACCCCGGAACTCTCCTACCCGGTCAAGGCTGAGTTGATTGCCAGGGCACAACACCTAGGTTTCGATACGAGCAAACTCATTTTTGTCGAACATAACATCCAGACAGGGATGAAGCTGCCCCATCAGGACACCATGCGCCACTAACACGCACCAACAAAACAAAAAGCCTGTGGCTAACCACAGGCTTTTTGTTTTCCATCGAGGCAGTTAGCTCTTGACGATCAGGTTATTCTTCACCGACTTCACGCCTTCAACTGCCTTTGCCACCTCGCCAGCTCTCTTGATCTGGGCCTTGGTATTCACGAAGCCGCTCAACTGCACGACACCTTTGTAGGTTTCCACGCTCACTTGCAAGCCCTTAAAGCCCTCTTCCTTGAGAATATTGGCTTTGACCTTGGTTGTGATCGTGCTGTCATCCACGATGCGGCCTACCTCTTTTTTCTGCTGTGCAGTCTTGTAGTTACTGTACTCTTCCTGGGTCAGCTTGCCATCCTTGTTCTTGTCGGCAGCATTGAAGTGCTCTTTGGTATAAAAGCTATCCCGACTGGCCTCGGTGTAGTTCAAGTGCCCGTCATTATTGGTATCAAGCTCGTGGAACTGCTTGACGTCGGGGCTCTGATTCAGTTCATCAGAAATGGATACTGCCCATGCGCTGCTTGCCGCAACGCCCAGTAACACGCTGATAACAGCAGAAATCATATTGGTCTTGATATGACGATGCATATTACTCTCCTCAAAAGTGCAACGATAAATGACTACCCATGACTGCATGGTAATGTCTTCCGACAGCCATCACCGTCGGCCTATCGCTATACATCATGTCAGAAGCAACTGACACTTCATGCCTCTTTCAATTCGCGTTTTTTACATGTGTAAGGTACAGTCCCCCCTCAACAATTTGCCATAGTCGTCGTAAAGACTATGGCTTGAGTCACAACAAGGAATTTGCATGAAATTGAATACACGCCTGATGCACGGGTTACTGATGGCCACACTGGGTGCCAGCAGTTTGGCAAACGCCGAAGTCGAGGAAGATGGTCGCTTCTGGATCAATCTGACCATGGAAGGCATGGTATCGAAGGAAAATCATGTCGGCTGGTACGCAGAGCTACAGCCCCGCCTAAAAGAGGAGGGTAGAGAGCACGACCAAACCATCATCCGCCCCGCCATCAACTACTGGATTTCAGACCGGGCCAGTATCTGGCTGGGTTATGCCGATGTCAGGACACACACCGCACAAGGGTCTAATCACGAACAACGCTGGTGGCAGCAGTTCATGTATACCTTCCCACCTACAGCAAACGGGATCGTCATCACCAGCCGCACCCGGCTGGAACAGCGTAATTTTGATATTGGCAATGATACAGGACACCGTGTACGCCAACTGGTACGCGCGATCAAGAAAATCGAAGGCTCCGAATCGCTGAGCTGGCTGGTATGGGATGAGTTGTTTGTCAGCACCCGCAGCACGGATTGGGGTGCTCTCAGTGGCTTTGACCAGAACCGTGCCTTTGCCGGCGTGGCATGGCAAGCGGCCTCCAATGCCAGGTTCGAGATCGGCTATGTCAATCAATATGTACGCGGCAATAGCTTTGACCGCATGAACCATATCCTGTCGACTTCGCTGTTCCTGCGTTTCTAGGCTGACACTACGACAGCTTGGTAGGAATGATCGCCAACAGGTGAAAACCTTGGTTAGGGGCGCTGGTAATATCCACGCGCCCCCCTATCGCCATAATGCGGTTACGAATACCAGAAAGACCATGAGTGCTTGCCACCGTCTTGGCAAGATCAACGCCCACACCATTATCTTCAATTTCCAGCTTGAGGTAATCCAGCTCATCCACCATATGCACTGACACCTTGGTCGCATAGGCGTATTTGCTAGCATTATTCAGGCTTTCCTGCACGAC
>NZ_BAAILT010000002.1:280660-283358 GCF_054588515.1 Methylobacillus methanolivorans | reverse complement strand
TTGATTCAAGTAGCGCATGGTCTTCTCTAGCTTTTCGACAACATCAGGGGCGCTATCCTTGACCCGGCGTATCGTCCAGGAAATATCCATCTTGGTGGCCGTGAGAATTGAGCCCAACTCATCATGTAGGTCACGCGCCAGTTTTTGGCGTGCGCGCTCAACATCAGATTGATAATCCAGCGCCAGCGTTTTCATCATATGCGAATTGCTGCGAATACGTTCTTCATAGGCTACGCAATCGCGTATCAATTGCTGGCGCAAATGATCCCGGCTGTTCATTTCCTGTACCAATTGGCGAATGACCAAGATCACTAGCAGTAATAAGATCAACGCCGTACCTACTAATGCAATCCGGGTAATCACGATGGTCTGTTCACGCTTGATCACCAGTTTTTCCCGAGCCTCGTACTGTTGGTCCAGCAACGTCTGCGAATACTGCATGAAGCGCGCCATCTCAATCATTCCTTGATCAAGCTTGACCACTTGCATGGCTTCATCCACCTTGCCAGCCTGCAACAATGAAATCGCCATCTTCATTTCCACATTCTTGGCTTCCAGTATTGCACTTAAGGCAATCACCCATCCTTGCTCCTGCTTGTCTCGCATGGCTACACTTTGACTGGTAAACAAGCCTTCGATCTTGCGGATATGGCGACGTGACTCCTCGATTGCTTGGTTAAAGGTCTCCACCAGCTCCTTGCGCTGGCTCAACAAATAACCCCGCTGGGCGCTCTCTGCAAGATTGAGGCTAGTGCGCAGCTCCTGCAACCCATTGATATTACGTTGCACTTGGCTTAACTGCACGTTCTGCTGCTCCAGCTCAACCAGCCATGCATCAGTAAACATCACGGAAATTAATGCAAGAATCATGGAGGCAAACAGGATAGCCAGCACCCGCCCCCCAAGCCTGCGGACGATGCCCTCCCCCCATGCATTGATGTTGTTAGCTATGGCCTTGATATTCATCGATTTCCAAACGTCATGTAAGTATTTTCTGACAAGCGATTCAGTCGCTGTCTGCTAATTCGTGAATGGTGAGGAGCCTACAGTGTAAACCGTACATCAAACAACCAAGGAGAAAATGATGTTGCATTATTCAGTGATCTTTTTTGTGATTGCCTTGATTGCGGCGTTCTTTGGCTTTAGTGGTATCGCCGCAGGCGCGGCAGAAATTGCCAAGATCCTGTTCTTTGTTTTCCTGATTATTACTATCGTTTCGCTGATTGCTGGTATTTTACATAAGCGTTAATCAGGCATCCGCACTTGTAACATCAGAACAAAATTCACCAAAATCCCCCCATAGACAGCATTGGAGTAAGGCATGTTCAATAGCAACACACAATCTGAAATCAAGGAAAACGCAACAGAGCTGGCTGAAACCGCGCAGGAAGCATTAAGCGACAGCGTAAAATCCGGTAAGGCATCTGTACGCAAAATTGGCCGCAAGCTGGAAAGCAAGGCTCGGGACAGCAAGAAAGAAGCCATCGCTCTACTTGAAAGCCTGAAGGACGTACTGGACCCTGATGTCCATGGAAGCACAACCGAACACGTCATTGAACAACTGACAGAAAACTTCTCATCATGGTCTGAATCACTGGACAAAGAGTTGTCACAAGCCCTCAAGACTAGTCGCACCCAGTCGCGCAAATGGCTGCGCAAGCGCTCATTGCTGACACTATCGCTAGCAGTAGGTGCGGGTGTTCTGGTTGGTTATGCCTTAAGCAAGGACGATTAATAATTTGCTGTTCAGTCCTGAAAAATCAAGGCAATGATCTAGAGGATGGCTTGCAGAGACTGGCAAGCCATCTTAGTATCAAGCACCAGAGAAACGAATGACAAGGAATCGTCAGCACTCATGAAAAAAATATTATTAGTTGATGACCACAACATTGTGCGCCAAGGCCTGCGTAACCTGATTGAGCTGGAATCCGACCTTGAAGTGGCCGGTGAAGCAGCTTCAGGCCTGGAAGCAATCAAGTTGGTGCGCAACAACCAATACGATGCCATCGTCATGGACATCGCCATGCCCGACAAGAATGGTGTAGATACCTTGCACGACTTACGTCATGTCGCACCAGAGCTACCTGTTTTGATACTGAGTGGTTATGGTGAAGAACAATATGCGCTCAATCTCATGCGCAGCGGTTGCAAAGGTTATTTGTCCAAGGATGCTGACTCGGATGAGATCATCAAGGCCATCCGCACTGTTGCCAATGGCAAACGCTACATTTCGGCAGAGCTCGCCGAACTCATGACTAACGAATTGAGCAATCCTTCCGAGAAGTTGCTGCATGAAACCCTTTCTGATCGTGAATTCCAGGTATTCTTCAAGCTTGCCAGCGGCCTAAGCGCCACGGAAATCGGTGAAGAACTCTGTATCAGTGTAAAAACGGTGAGCACCTACCGTACCCGCATCATGGAAAAGATGAGCCTCAAAACCAATGCAGACCTGACTTACTATGCGATAAAGAACCAGCTGATTTCATAAAGTCATGCCTACATTTAACGTCAGAATATGTAGGAATATAGCGGATGGCATCCCCCCCTGCTGCCGGATAGAATTCACAAGCAATGATTATTGAGCCTATGAATACGATCATGAAAGAAAGACACTCTGGGGTGGACACGCAGGCAAAAGCCATGAAGGTCTTGCTGGTTGAGGATTCTTCCCTCTTGCGTGAAACCATCATGGACATGC
>NZ_BAAILT010000002.1:148569-280532 GCF_054588515.1 Methylobacillus methanolivorans | reverse complement strand
GTCATCAAAGCCACGCAACAGCCTAACTTTCCATTTCCCCGCCCCGCTTACCTGATCCTGACCAACCATGCCTATCCACAATATCGCCAGATGGCGAATGAATTGGGCGTAGATCACTTCTTCGACAAATCGATGGATTTCGACATGGCGATTGAAACGATTGAAGCACAGGCGGCGAAATTTTCGGCCTAGCACGTTCCCTTCCCTCACCATCTGTCATGGTGTTTATGGGTGAATCTGTATCTGTTGAGCAATAGATATACGCAGTAAGCTAGCGTCCTTGAATTCTAGGTAACGCGCCTCCAGCCTACCTAGAGCTTGGCTATCAAGGAGTTTGCACACCACCATGCCAGACATATCCGCGCTCGACCTAGCCCGCATCCAGTTTGCGTTCACCGTATCGTTTCATATTATCTTCCCTGCCATCACGATCGGTTTAGCCAGCTACCTCTTTGTGCTGGAAGCCATGTGGCTAAAAACAGGCAGAGAAGTCTACAAAGATCTCTATCACTACTGGCTCAAGATTTTCGGTGTCAATTTCGGCATGGGTGTCGTCTCCGGACTCGTCATGGCCTACCAGTTCGGCACCAATTGGAGTGGGTTTTCTGCATTTGCCGGGAGTGTGACGGGACCATTGCTTACCTATGAAGTGCTCACAGCCTTCTTCTTGGAGGCCGGCTTTCTTGGGGTAATGATGTTTGGCTGGAGCCGGGTCGGGCCTGGCTTGCATTTATTCTCGACTGGCATGGTGGCCCTGGGGACACTCATTTCCGCCACCTGGATTTTGGCGTCAAACAGCTGGATGCAGACGCCGCAAGGCTTTGAGATTGCCAATGGGATTGTCATCCCCAAAGACTGGTGGGCGATTATTTTTAACCCATCCTTCCCTTATCGCTTACTACACATGGGTATTGCAGCTTTCCTCGCTACCGCATTGATGGTCGGTGCTGCCGGGGCATGGCATATATTGCGTGGCCAGGCCTCGATAGCGGTGAGAACGATGTTGTCGATGGCCATGTGGATGCTGGTCGTGGTCGCTCCTATTCAGGCACTCGTCGGCGACTTTCATGGCTTAAATACACTACAGCATCAACCCGCCAAGATCGCAGCGATGGAAGGTCACTGGGAACATCATCCTGGGGAAGGCGTCCCCCTCTTGTTATTTGGCCTGCCTGACATGGAAGCCGAAACCACACACTTTTCATTGGGTATCCCGCGTTTGGGTAGCCTGATCCTCACCCATAGCTGGGATGGCCAGATCCCTGCGCTCAAGGACTTTCCAGCGGAGGATAGGCCCAATGCCAGCATTATTTTCTGGTCTTTCCGCATCATGGTGGGATTAGGCGTATTGATGATTGCCCTCGGTTTTTGGAGCCTGTGGCTGCGCCATCGCGACCATTTATATACACATAGAGGATTCCTGCGCTTGGCACTCTGGATGGGGCCTAGCGGAGTGATTGCCATCCTGGCTGGATGGTTTACTACAGAGGTGGGGCGCCAACCCTGGGTGGTTTATGGCATCATGCGTACCGCTGATGCAGTGTCTAATCACGACATCACGTCTCTCGCGGCTTCCTTGGCCTTGTTTGTCGTGGTCTACGTGTTCGTGTTCGGCATCGGCATTGGTTATCTCATGCACTTGATACGCCAACCAGTGCATCACGGTGAACATGAGCTGGAGGGAGGCCCAGGGCAAGCACGGCAACCGATGCGCCCACTCTCGGTGCCGGATACTGCCTTTTCTCTGGAAACACATTCGCCCAATACTAAGGAATCGCGATAGATGGATTTTGATTTACCAATGATATGGCTGATGGTGATCTTGTTCGCTATCGCAATGTATGTGGTCATGGACGGGTTCGATCTGGGCATTGGCATCCTGTTCCCTTTTGTTAAAGAGAGCGCTGACCGGGATGTCATGATGAATACCGTCGCCCCGGTCTGGGATGGCAATGAAACCTGGCTAGTGCTAGGGGGCGCAGGCCTGATGGCAGCTTTTCCGCTGGCCTATGCTGTGGTGCTTAGTGCGCTATATCAGCCGATTATCCTGATGTTGCTGGGCCTGATTTTCCGGGGAGTGGCATTCGAATTCCGTTTCAAGGCACCGGAACGGGAGCGACCAATCTGGGATAAAGCATTTATCGGTGGCTCTATCACCGCCGCTTTCTTTCAAGGAGTCACACTGGGCGCCTATATCAATGGCATTGTATTGGATGGAAATTCATTCTCCGGCAGTTCGCTGGATTGGATCAGCCCGTTCTCAATATTTACTGGATTGGGCGTAATGGTGGCCTATGCATTGCTTGGTAGTACCTGGCTAATCATGAAGACAGAAGAACAATTGCAGCAACGCATGCTGGAGTTAACGCGCCCCCTGGTTGGCCTGGTGATTGTGGCACTGATCGGGGTTAGTATCTGGACACCGCTGGCACATTCTGGCATCGCCGAACGCTGGTTCAGCCTGCCCAATTTCTATTTCTTATCGTTGGTACCCTTGCTGGTGGGGGTCAGCTTGTACTCCCTAATGCGTGAACTGAAATCAGGCTATGATCGGCAGCCTTTCATTGCCGCGCTCATCATTGTTCTGCTGGGCTTGTTTGGCTTGGCCATCAGCATATGGCCGCAGATCATCCCACCCAACGTGACGATCTGGGAGGCCGCTGCACCCAAAGCTAGCCTGGAGTTCGCCCTGGTAGGCACGCTCGCCATCATTCCCGTGATACTGGCCTACACAGTCTGGTCTTATCGTGTTTTCAAGGGCAAGGTCAGGCATGGCGATGGCTATCACTAAACAGGAGAAAGCACGCCCTGATTGGCGTAAACGCCTGCTATGGCTGGTATTGATCTGGTGTGGCAGTGTCACCGCCATGTTGGCTGCTGCTTATATCATGCGGCTCTTTATGATCAGCATCGGGCTACAGACATAAAAATACTGAGGCAGCCCGTGATTTGACAGGTATGTCCTGGCGTGAAAGAATATCTTCACGTTTTTGCTGGGTGAAATCTCATCCCAGTATCCATATGATGGGGACGACCTCATCATCACTGATTATCACGGGACGACCCGAGTCATATGAAAGGGTTGTCTATGTCGTGGATATATCTATTGCTGGCTGGCGTATTCGAGATCGGTTTTACCACCTGCCTAAAAATGTCGGAAAGCTTCAGCAAGCCTATCCCTACTCTAGGCTTCGTCGTCTTTACCATCCTGAGTTTTGCCATGCTGACCAAAGCATTGCAAGGCATTCCTCTCGGCACGGCTTATGCCATCTGGACGGGCATTGGCGCTTGTGGCACAGCCCTCATCGGCATCTGGCTATTCGGCGATCCCGCAGGCACTCTGCGCATCCTGTTCCTGCTGTTGCTGATCGGTTCCATCATTGGCCTGAAACTGGTCTCATGACATGGCTGCCAGGGGTGGCGGGATCAAAGATCCTGCCACTCGCGTAATACAGACGCATCCACTGGTGCCGGGCCAACATACCGCAGGTAATCATCCTGCAACAAGCGCATGCGCAAGGCATCGCGGTACGAGCCATTGGAAAAAAACTCCTGCTTGAGATGGCCTTCCACCTCAAATCCGCAGGTTTCATAGATATGAATAGCTGCCTGGTTTTCCTGATCTACCACCAGATATACCTTGTGCAGGTTGAGCACCCGAAAGGCATAGCCCACCGCAATCCGCGTAGCTGACTTGGCCAGCCCGCGCCCCTGGTAGTCTGGCGCAATGATGATCTGAAATTCGGCACGCCTATGGATGTAGTTGATCTCAACCAGCTCCACCAACCCAGCCAATTCGCCATTATCTAGCTCAATGATGAAACGCCGTTCGTTCTGGTCATGAATGTGCCGGTCATATAAAGCCACCAGCTCGTCATAGGCTTCATAAGGCTCCTCAAACCAATAACGCATGATGGTGTCGTTATTATTGAGCTTGTGTACAAAATGCAGGTCATTACGCTCTAATGGACGCAGATTGATGCGATCAGCCATAAACACCCCTCACTTACCTGACGATAGCCAGATTATAGCGCGGAGTCCCTTCCATACTGTCTCCACTCCCCGCCAAGCGAAGTAATTTGATTGCAGTGCAGATATATTATTCGCTACAATTAATAACGATTCTTATTTATATAGCATCATGTCCAGCCCTGCTTCCAGCACCCAGCAGCAAATTCACACCCTATATACCGATCATCATGGCTGGCTGCATGCATGGCTGCGCAAGAAACTAGGCAACTCTTGGGATGCTGCCGATTTGGCGCATGATACCTTCATCCGCATGATGGACAAGCATCGCCTCCAGCAGTTAGGGGAAGAACCCCGGGCCTTTCTCACCCATATTGCCAAAGGCTTGATGATAGATCACTGGCGCCATCAGGAAATTGAGCGGGCCTACCAAGAAACCATTGCCCTGCTACCTGCCATGCATACCCCTTCACCGGAAACCCGGCTCTTGATCCTGGAATCGCTATTTCGTATTGATCGCATGCTCCAAGCCATGCCCACCAAAACCCGTACCATCTTCATGCTTGCCCAGCTTGATGGGCTCACTTATCCCCAGATTGCTAGCCAGCTCAATCTCTCGTTGATCACAGTCAAGCGCCACATGCGCAAGGCATTCACTACCTGCCTGTTAGCACTATGACACTGCAAAACCATCCACCCGTCGCCATCCTGGAAGAGGCCGCCGACTGGCTAGTACGATTTCAATCTGGCGATACCAGCGCCAAGGTAGAAGAATTTGAAGCATGGCGTCAACAAAGTGCATATCACGCCGAAGCTTGGCAGCGCGCTGAACAGTTACAACAAACCTTTGGCCAGGTACCCAACCATATTGGCAAAGCCACATTCAGCAGAATCAAGCAGACACAGCGACGCAAGCTGCTACAAGGACTGGGCATATTGCTGGCAGCCGGACCTGCTGCCTGGGCAACTTACAGAGGATTGCCATGGGAAGATTGGAGCGCCGATTACCATACTGCGACCGGTGAACAACAAACCGTACAACTGGCTGATGGCACAACCCTTGCCCTGAATACCAATACCACCATCAATATCCAGTATGTCCGTACGCAACGCGAAATTATCCTGTTACATGGTGAAATCATGGTGGAGACTGGTCATGCAGATACCCAGCACCGCCGCTTCGTCGTCACGACGCGCCATGCCCAATTGACCGCACTCGGCACACGATTCAACGTGCACGCGCAACCCGAGCAAAGCCAATTGGCGGTATTGGAAGGCAAAGTGCGCATCGCATTGCCAGGCGGAGAATCGCGCACCTTGCAAGCTGGCGAACAAGCGGACTTCAACGCCAGCGCCATCTCGGCAACCCAAGCAGTCAATCCGGCGACCGGCCTTTGGCAACATGGCATGTTGCTGGCACAAGATATGCCCCTGGGCTTATTAGTCAATGAGCTCAACCGTTACCACCGCGGCATCCTGCGTTGCCACCCGGCAATTTCAGAGCTACATGTCTCGGGCGCTTTTCCATTGATGGATACCCGTGCCAGCCTAGATATGCTACGCAACTCACTGCCGCTTGAGATCCATAGCATCACGCGCTATTGGGTCACAATAGCACCACTGAAAAAATAAACTCCTTTACCTGATACCTTTTGCCAACTCATCCGGTGTAGTCGATGAACACCTGCAATTGCAGACTTTCATCCAATTAAAATACTGGGAGTTAATCTTGTCGTCCTCACCCTACCGCCAACCCTACAAGTTGAAGCACGCCGTGCAGTCCGCTTTGCTGAGCCTGGCATTCATCAGCACAGCATATAGCAGCCACGTATTCGCCGCGGATAACGCCAATATCGCCAGCACACATCAATATGATTTGGCTCCGGGGCCATTGGGCAATGTACTGGCTGAGTTTGCCGCTCTCACTGGCACGCAACTGTCATTCGACTCATCCATGCTCACGGGCTTGCAAAGCCAGGGATTGAGGGGAAATTACACTGTGGATGAAGGCTTCTCGCAATTGTTGAAAGGTACGGGGTTTGGCCTGGATCGGATTACGGATAAACAATACTCCCTGAAAAAACTGGCTGGCATACAAGAAAATGGCCAATCCACCACATTGCCAGAGCTACAAGTGCGCTCGGCGCGTGAGTATTGGCAGGATGCTGCCACCACAGAAGGTAACGGCTCCTATACCTCTGGCCAGGTCAACATCATGAAGGGCACACAAAAGCTCAAGGATATTCCACTCTCTGTCTCCGTCGTCACCCAGCAACGCATGCGTGACCAGAACATCACCTCCGTCAAGGAAGCTCTCGAGAACTCCCCAGGGATCACTGCTGTCGCCAGCTTTCCTGGCACGCAGTTTTACTCGCGCGGCTTTTTCATCAATAGTTTTCAATACAATGGTGTGCCGCTTGAGCGCCAGCTGTATACCCGTGGTTCCTCGTTTACGGGACAAACTGCCATTTTCGACCGCCTTGAAATCATGCGTGGCCCGCAAGGCATGCTGGAAGGTGCTGGCGATCCTTCCGGCTCGGTGAATCTCGTCCGCAAGCGCCCTACGCATGAAAAACAAGTCGTCATCACAGCGAAAGCCGGCTCCTGGGACAGATATGGGCTACAACTTGATGCGGGTGGCTCCCTGAACGAAAGCCAGACTATTCGTGGACGCATCGTCGTGGATGGCGATAACCAGCGGTCATTTGTCGATCATAAGGCTTCAAAGAATCAGACCTTCTACGCGGCACTGGACATTGACTTAGGATCAGATACCACTATAGGCCTGGGATTCAGCCATGAAGAATTGAAATCCACCCCTGATGTCATGGGGTTGCCGAACTACAGTAACGGCACCATGCCGAATTTCAAGCGCTCTACTTTCCTGAGTCCATCATGGTCATACTGGGATAAAACCCAGGATACGTATTATGCAGACCTACAACACCGATTGAATGAAAGCTGGAAACTCAATATCTCATTGGTCAATGCAAAAGAATCGAACGACTTCAAGTACATTCAGCGACGTGGGCGACTGGGACCTCCCAACACATTTGCCGGGGATGCTTACGTTTTTGACTATTTCTCCAACCATGTGGGGGGAGATATGCACATCAGCGGCAATACAGAGTTATTCGGCAAAAAACTGGATGTAGTGGCAGGGACCAATTACTCCAAGCTACATAGCGATGATGTCTGGGGGGCGAAATACGGGGTAGAGTCTTTAAGCAACATCCTTAACTATCAGGCCAGCGTTGCGGAACCAACAGATGCCGAGATATATGCCAGCAACCGCTGGGATGATGCCTATGAATCGACCAGTAGAGGCATTTATGCCACTGGCCGTTATCAACTGACAGACCCTTTGTCACTCGTACTCGGAGCCAGAGCATCTTCCTATAAGAATATTTACTCTTCTGATGGCCCGTGGGGTGCTTCGGTTGCAGAAGCGAGCAAGAATGACAAGGTCACGCCCTTTGCCGCACTGATTTACAAACTGAGTGATGAATGGTCCGTGTATGCCAGTTATACCGACATTTTCAAGCCACAGAACCGACGTGATGTCACAGGCAGCTTTTTGGACCCTATCATTGGTAAAGGTTATGAGATTGGCTTGAAGGGCGAACTGCTCAACGGCAAGGTCAACACAGCCCTCACCCTGTTCCATATGACGCAAAAGAACATGGGGCTGCAAGATGCCTCCATCGCGACGAATATTGCTCAAGCCCAATGCGGAGGCACTTGCTATCGCTCGGCCATGGAAATCAAAAGTCAGGGTGTTGAGGCAGAAATCAGCGGCGAACTGGCTGAGCGTTTGCAGGTATATGCGGCGTACACGTTCAATGACATCCAATATGTTTCTGAAGAACCACCCTCAGTAGCTTATAACATCACTGCAAACGTTGGCGTACCAAAACATATGTTGCGACTCTGGAGCACCTATACATTGCCTGGTGACTGGAACAAGTTATCCATCAGTGGAGGCGTGACCAGTCAAAGTGAAGCCAGCAGTTTTGGTTACTATGCAAGACAACAAAGTGGTTACACGGTATTTAATGGTCGCATCGCTTATCGCCTTGATGAGCATTTGCTGGCCTCATTAAATATTACCAATCTTTTTGACAAGAGCTACTTTGAATCAACCAGTTACGACCATAACTACTATGGCACCCCACGTAGCGCAATCTTGACATTAAGGTATCAATTCTAGGAAACATCAGGGCTAGGCCTCTTTCACGAAAGAAGCCTAGTCACCCGACACCGTTACAACAGGCTCCACCGTCAATCCGGCTTTTCTCAATAAGGCAATCAAGCCATGATCGCCGGGCAAATGTGCCGCGCCTACGGCAATAAATAGCGATGTCTTGCTTGCCTCTTGTGCAATACGCACTGACATATTGTGATTTCGCTCATCAAGCAGCCTGACGCGCAACTTGTCCCATAATCCAGCAGGCAAATCATCTGCGGTTAACTCGGCATCCAATGCCGCCACTTTGTTAAGGTCACCAGAAAGATAAGCTTGTATCAAGAGCTCAAAATCTTTTTCCTTTTGCTCCTGACTGCGCTTAAGCACGCTACGTAATATCAGCAACTGCTCATCCAGGGTAAGACTTTCCAGGGCAGAAAAATGCTCTTGTGCCGTTTCCAGTGCCTTGACCTGCTTGCCTGCTCGTTGCGCCTGCAGGTAAAGCTGTACATCCAGGGTATAGGGTGACTGCGGTACGGGCAAATCAAACACCATGGCCAGCAACCAAGGCTTCATGCGCAAGACCATATCACGCGGTAATCCATGAACTTCAGCCGCTTCATAAACCTGTTGCAACTCGGATTCGGTCAAGAGCTTATCCAGGCTAGCTTGCATGATGTAAGGCGACACATCGCTGGAAGGCAGCACCTCCATCATGAACAATGGCGCTGAGGACAATGCCAGGGTGACTGGCTCAGCCAGCGCGGTAACCCTGGCATCATCGACATGAATAGTGCCAAATAAATAACTGGTCGGGCCATTGCCAGCCTGCACTTTCCACAACATGCCATCGCCAGCCGCCAGGGCCACAGCGGAATATAAACAGCAGAAAAGAAAAAAGCCCCGCAAGAAGACACTTGTGAGGCTTTGGTGACAACGCATCCTGAACATCAACGCTTATGGGCGACCGGGTTTCCGTGCAGGCTTGCCCGGGCGTTGAGGTACTACCTGATTTTTACCGACCGCGGGGACACGACCTGCAGGGCGTGGAGAGGTCGCCACAGGCTTGGCCGAACGGCGGCTGCCATTGGCTTTGGCCTGCTCCTTGGGCAAGATGGGCTGCCAGGCAGGCACCAAGTGCTTTTTACCATTGCCGATCAAGTCTTCACGGCCCATTTTCTTCAATGCTTCGCGCAGCATTGGCCAGTTATTGGGGTCGTGATAGCGGATAAAAGCCTTATGCAGGCGGCGCACACCACCAGCCTTGGGGATGGGCACGTCTTCACTGTCATGCGTCACCTTGCGCAAGGGATTCTTGCCAGAGTGATACATGGCAGTCGCCATCGCCATGGGGGTTGGGGTAAAGGTCTGCACCTGGTCGAGCTTGAAGTCGTATTTTTTCAGCCACAAAGCCAGGTTGAGCATGTCTTCATCGGTAGTACCGGGGTGCGCAGCAATAAAGTAAGGAATCAGGTATTGCTCCTTACCCGCCTCGCGCGAGAATTGCTCAAACATGGCCTTGAACTCGTCATAGGCCGTCATCGCGGGCTTCATCATCTTGGTGAGCACATTCTCTTCGGAATGCTCGGGGGCAATCTTCAGATAGCCGCCTACATGATGCTGCACCAGCTCCTTGACGTATTCAGGAGACTTCACCGCGAGGTCGTAACGCAGGCCAGAACCAATCTGGATGCGCTTGATGCCGGGGATCGCCCGCGCCTTGCGGTATAGCTGTATGAGGTGCGAATGATCGGTATTGAGGTTTTCGCAGATGCCCGGGAATACGCAGGACAGCTTACGGCAGCTCTTTTCTATGGTCTCGCTCTTGCATGCAAGACGATACATATTGGCTGTCGGGCCACCGAGGTCGGAAATGGTGCCGGTGAAACCTTCCACCTTGTCGCGTACTTCCTCGATTTCTTTGAGGATGGAAGCTTCGGAGCGACTCTGGATAATGCGCCCTTCGTGTTCAGTAATAGAACAGAAAGTACAACCGCCAAAGCAACCACGCATGATGTTGACGGAGAAACGAATCATCTCCCAGGCCGGGATACGCTCATTTTGATAGGCTGGATGCGGCGTGCGGGCATAGGTCAGGTCGTAGACGTAATCCATCTCCTTGGTGGTCAAGGGAATCGGCGGCGGATTCAGCCAAACTTCGCGGTCACCATGCCGCTGTACCAAGGCGCGGGCATTGCCCGGATTCGCTTCCAGATGCAACACGCGTGAAGCGTGAGCATACAACACCGGGTCTTTAGATACTTCTTCAAATGCAGGCAAACGGATGAATTGCCTACTGCGCTCTGCCTTCGGCTTATTCGGTTTACGTACGATGGTAATCGCCTGCACGCCAGGCTCCAGGCCACTATTCGCGGCAGCGGCAGCCGCTGTGGATGCACAGGATTCGCCCGTCTGCTCCATCGCAGGTTCCATCGCATACGGGTCAACTTGTTTATCTATCTTGCCGGGACGGTCTAGTGCTGTTGAAGATACCTCTTCCCAGCCTTCAGGCACCTGCTTGCGCAAGTAAGCAGTACCACGCACATCAGTAATCTCACTCACCTGCTCACCCTTGGCAATACGGTGGCTGATTTCAACCAATGCCCGCTCGGCATTGCCGTAAATCAGCAGATCGGCCTTGGAATCCACTAGCACGGAACGCCTGACTTTGTCAGACCAATAATCATAATGGGCGATGCGGCGCAGGGAGGCCTCGATACTGCCTATCACCAGTGGCACGCCGGGAAAAGCCTCGCGGCAACGCTGCGAATAGACGAGAATGGCGCGATCAGGACGCTTACCAGCCACGGCACCCGGCGTATAGGCATCATCAGAACGTATTTTGCGGTCTGCCGTGTAATGATTCACCATGGAATCCATATTGCCAGCAGTGATGCCAAAATACAGGTTAGGCTTGCCCAGTTCGCGGAACGGGTCGGCAGATTGCCAATCGGGTTGGGCAATAATACCTACACGAAAACCTTGAGCCTCAAGCAAGCGCCCGACCAGCGCCATGCCGAAGCTTGGATGATCGATATAAGCGTCGCCAGTGATGAGAATGATGTCGCAACTATCCCAACCCAATTTGTCCATTTCAGCACGTGACATGGGTAGAATGGGGGCTGTGCCGAAACGCTTGGCCCAATAAGGGCGATAAGCGCTGATTAAACGTGGTGATTCCATAGCGTCGGCATTTTACCTTGTAACGCTGGCACCATGATCAAAACATACCAAAAATTTATAAAATCAACTGATAAATCAGGCAATTATTCAATGAAAATCCAGCACAAGCCCCATCGGGTGCAACAAGCAAGCCGGGGCGCGGCAGCCTTGCTGTTCACTCTGGCGCTCCCAGCCCATGCCACCAACGGCTTCAATCTGATTGGTTTCGGTGCCGAGTCTTTGCTCATGGGCGGGGCCGATGTCGCAGTCGCCCGCGATAGCTCTGCAATCAATACAAACCCTGCTGGTCTAGCCCAGATCCAGGGTAAGGTATTCAATGGGTTTGGCAGCGTGCTGCGGACCCTGGACCTCTCCCATGCAGACCAATACGGCAGCGATGTGCACGCTTCCAACCGCTATACCATGCTAGGCGGCGGTGGCTATGCACAGTCGATTGCAGAGACACCCTGTGGCGCTGGCGTTGGCACGTTTGTACAAGGCGGTGCTGGCGGCGTCTTCCGTAACGTCAATACCTCACAGGGCAACCAGGACAACTTCTCTGCCAAGTTTGGCATTGCTAAAATCGGCTTCGGCATTGGCTGCCAGGTCACTGAGCGCTTGGCGCTGGGTACCACCATAGGGCTGACCTATGCCAGCATCCAGCAGTCCTTGTATCGCGATACTCCCGGCATTGGTGGTATCAAACTTGAAGATGCTTATGGCGTGCGCCCTAACTTCAAGGTTGGCTTGCAATACAAGCTCAGCCCGACACTTACTTTTGGAGCTGCGTATACTGAAAAAACCAAGCTCCCACTCACTGGTGGCACTTTCTCACTCAATGCGGGTGCACAAACATTCCAGTACGACGATGCCAAGCTGGAGGGGTTTGCAACACCCAGAGAAGTCGCACTGGGCATGGCTTGGAAACCAGAGAGCGATCTATTGCTGGCTTTCAAGGTGAATTGGATCAACTGGGCCGACGCCATCAAGTCCACCACGCTCACCGCAAAAAATCCAGACAGTAGCTTTGCACCGGCGCAAATATCCTCTAGCAATCGTCTGGATTGGCGCAACCAGGTAGTATTGGCACTGGGACTTGCTTATGACATCAATCCCAAAACCACATTGTACGCAGGTTACAACTATGGCAAGAACCCGATGCCACGTGCAACAACCACCCCATTTATTGCGGGGATACTAGAGCATCACTACACTGCCGGGGCAGCCTACAAATTCACCCCGGAATGGACATTCACCGGCGGCCTGGAATATTCCCCTGTCGTGAAGGTGAACTACAACAATAGTGAAATGCCATTTGGCAATGCCCAGCTTCGTAACGAAGCCTTGTTCCTGCACTTCATGTTGAGCCGCCAATGGCAATAACACAGTTGTTGAGCACATAAAAAAGCCGGCATTTGCCGGCTTTTTTACTACAGGACGTCAGCTTAGGGTTTCTGTTCCAGCTCTATGCTGGGGTCAAACCCAAACACCTTGCCAGCCCAGATAAAGACTACCCACACCAACACACCGAAAGGCAAGTAACCGAAGAAGCCTAGCAGCGGCATTTCGGCAAAGATGTGAATCACATTGACGTAAGGAATGTTGTAGATCCAATAATTGGGGTTGGTCTGTAATTCCGGCAATGGATGCGCACTACCATAATTCCACACCTCCCAGAAAAAGCCGTTGAACAGCGATGCCAATGCCACCAGGATCAAGGGTGTCCAGTTGCCTGTTGCCATCGCACTCACGGGGTTCCATATCTTGAGCTTCATGAGTACGCCTGCAACGACGGCAAATGGCCCAATCCACACCACCCAGAACAAGGGATAAGGCAGGAAGGTCATGAGAAAGATCAGCGAAAAACCGCCCCAGATCAACAACCATGCTGGCAAGGCCAACTTAGGACCCTGGCTATAACGGGTCGCCAACTTGGGACAAGTCTTGAGCAAGGTATACCATTCAAAGATTGCTGGCCAGACGGTGGTATACGCAATCAGGAACAACGCCACGATCAAGCCGTGAGACAAGCCTGGGATGTGCGTATTGGGGTAATACCAATTGCCAAGTACGAAATAGTCGTAATACTCGAAGAACAACCAGCCGAACACCGAGACCAAGGCACTAATGATAAAGGTCTTGGGCTTGCTGGATAACAGCGAGACACCATTGTTACGGCGATAGGTCAGCCCATCCAGCACCAGGATAAACCCCCACCACATCGGGCTGAAGGCGTAATAAACCAGGTTACCGAATGGTGTCACACGAGCCCACATCAACCACCAAAAAAACAAGGTGAATGCAGCACCGATCCAGAACCAGATGGGAAAAGGCTTTTTAGCTGGTCGAGGTGATGGCGTGACAGGTTGGAAACCAAACCAGGTGGGAAACAACAAGAAGATAGCAAATGCAATTTCAACCAAGGCAATAACAGTGAAGATGAGCAAGTTGAAACCTGGCATGGGCTGGTTGTAATCCGGCGGAAACACGCCGAATCCTGGCGGTAAATGAGTATCAGGATAAGCAAACCATGCGGCAATTAATGGTAATGCCAGACAGACCAATACCGGCCAGATCAAAGGCCATTTTTTATTCATATTTCTCCCCTTTTGTTGTGATTAAACTGCTGTTTCCCTACTTTTTCTTGTCTGTTGTTCAGCAGCACGCTGACGCTCACGTTTCTGCGCATACATACGCGTATCTGCCAGATACTTGAGCATATTGCTGTCTCGGCTTTCCATGGCATGAGCAATGCCATAGCTCATGCCAGCGAATTCAAAACCCTGTTTGCGCAGCATCTCAATCGCCCTGGCCATGCATGACTCCAATTGATGCACATTGCCCTCAGGACTGGTGATGGCAAACTCATCCCCACCAATCCGGTGCAAGATGCCCATTTCACCAAGCGCTTCACTCACTGCCCGCGAGAAAGAACGCAATAACTCATCACCACGCTTGTGACCATAGTTATCGTTGTAAAACTTAAGACCGTCAATATCAATGAATACCAGCACACCATCCACCGGCAAGGCAGATAACTCTCGATCCAGCGCATAGCGATTGGGCAACTCCGTCAGTGCATCGGTATGGGCAATCTTCAAGTGACGCTTTGAAAGGGTCAGCGCATGCTCTTTTTCATGATTAAGCAAAGCAAACTGACGCGCCAACACCAAGGCCAGCAAAACCATTTCTACCGTCACTGCCAGCATGCCCAGGTGCTCGATATAGAAAGTCTGCGACCATGCAATACGCGTATTGGTAATGGAATAGGCACCAATAATGAAGAAAGCAAATATCGCCCCCAAGTAATACTTGGCAATCAAGTCTCCACGCCAAGCCTTACGGAGGCCCGCCAACAAGCCGTATAGCATAATGAACCCAACCCCAACACGCGCCAACTCGAGCGAGAAATGAGGCCAAATCACGGCTACGGGAATGAAGAAAGTGAGCAGAAAAATAATGCCGCGCCCTAAGCGGAGTAAGCGCGAATCGGCATACTGGCGCAAATTCAACAGATAGATAACGAAATAGACGTAGGCAATATTGGAGAACAGAATCGGAAAACTGATCAGATAAAACCAGTGCAGGGCAAACAAATCTGGTAACACCAGCAGAGCCATACCGTTATAAAAAATGTTGCCCAGAATGAATAAGGCATACATGCGGTCCGTCGCCTGCTTGCGGATATAGCCCAAGGCCGCATAGTAGATCGCCAGAATCAGCATGGCACCGTAAGAGACCAGCACGATGGCATTACCCATCTTGATCGACTGCTGATACTCGGGCAATGTAGTGATATAGGGCTGAGGGTGTGCAAGAAAAAACGGGGCGTTAACTTCGCTGACCAAAGTGTAATGCCCTGCTGGCAACATGAGATCACGCCCATGGCGCAGCATATAGGGATTGGCAACACGAGCCTGAATACCGCCTTTGAGGCTCAGGACCTGCTCCCCCGACGCATTATAAATATGATGGGTAAACTGACCGATAACGCTGGAGCTATCAAAGTCGATCACATAATGCCCATCTTGCGGCAGAGCAAAATCTGCCTTGTAAATGAAGCGCCCGCCTATTCTGGAAGGATTGGTGATCTCAACTAAGTCACGCTGATGCTGCGCCTGCGACCAATCACCATGACCTGCTGCTTCATACCATGTGCCCTCACCTGCCAAAGGTTGCGCATACGCCAATACAACCTGACACATCAACAGGCATGATAGCAACCAACGCATATACCAGCGCTTGCTTGGCATGGCTTTCACGATACACCGCATGAACGCAACCATTCTCCCCTTGAATGAAGCTATTATGAATAGGCCGAATAACTAGTCTCAATATGCATGGCTGAGCATTCTACAATGCTGCCATCAACACGAGCATAAAAGTTTTCTTGAGACTTGTCCGAGGTATTGCTCAACGGGCGCATCTACGATGCAAAGCCGAGCAACGAAATATTGCTGTTGAAACACTCTCCATAAAATAGATAATTTTTTATTTATAATTAAAAATATGTAGTCAATCTAGGATTGCAACCCAAATGACCGCATCATATTATTCAAGCAAATAGCATTCCGCCATTCTAATCACGCGGCATCACTGATGCTTGCACTGTTGGTTTCCAGCGCCGCAACATCAAGGCATTCGTCACTACGCTCACTGAACTCAATGCCATCGCAGCACCAGCGACTACCGGGTTTAGCATACCCATAGCAGCCAGCGGCACACCTATCAGGTTGTAAACAAATGCCCAGAACAGGTTTTGCCGTATCTTGCTGTAAGTACGGCGCGAAATAGCGATCGTATCTGCAACCAGCAAGGGGCTAGCCCGCATCAGGGTCACCGCCGCAGTATGCATTGCGACATCCGTACCACTCGACATGGCAAAACCAATATCCGCTGCCGCAAGTGCGGGAGCATCATTGATCCCATCCCCCACCATCGCAACCACATGTCCCTGTTTGCGCAAGTTCCCTACCACTTCGGCCTTGGTGCCAGGCAATTGCTCTGCATACACCTCATCCAAACCCAATTGTTGACCAATTCTCTGGGCACTGGCTGGATTATCGCCCGTCAACAGCAATACCCTGATACCAAGGGCGTGCAGATGTTGTATCGACATGATCGCCTCAGACTTGAGCTCATCGCCAAATGCCATGAAACCCAGCAGCTGTGGCTGCCCCTGTTCGTCATCCACCGCGAGCCAGGAAATAGTCAGCCCATTTTCCAGTAAGGGGATAGCTTGCTCTTGCAGGCTATCTATCGATACACCTGCCTGTTGCATCGCGCGCTGGTTGCCCAACCATACGCGTCGACCTTCCACTGTTGCCATCAGGCCACAACCAGGCAATGCCACAGCGTCGCTGGCTACTGGCACTTCCAAGCCAGATACTTGTGCATGTTGCAATACCGCTACAGCCAAAGGGTGATGACTGCCCCGTTCTAGTGCAACCGCCAGCCTAAGTAACGTTGCCTCTTGCCCTGGGCGGCTGACCGCTTGAATCACACGTGGTTTCCCCACCGTCAGGGTGCCAGTCTTGTCAAAGGCAACCACGTTGATTTTGTGTGATAGCTCCAGCGCATCAGCATCCTTGATCAATATGCCATGACGCGCAGCCACGCCGGTACCCGCCATGATGGCAGTAGGTGTTGCTAACCCCAACGCGCAAGGACAGGCGATCACCAATACTGCAACCGCATTCAGTACAGCCTGCTCCCATTGACCATCATGCCAAGCCCAGCCAAGCAGCGTCAGTGTCGCAATGAACAAGACCACGGGTACAAACACAGCACTCACACTATCCACCAAGCGCTGGATAGCAGGCTTACCAAGCTGGGCATCCTCCACCATGCGAATAATGCGTGCCAAGGTTGTCTCTGCACCAATCGCTGTCGTTTCCACCAGCAATACGCCATCCAGATTGACAGCACCACCAGTCACCTTGTCTTGCATCCTTTTCTTGACAGGTACGCTTTCGCCAGTAAGCATGGATTCATCCAGATGGCTACTACCCTCGCGTATCAGCCCGTCCACTGGCATACGTTCACCGGGCCTCACCAAGACCAGGTCACCCACCATCACCCCGGCCAACGGTATATCTTCTTCCACGTCATTGCGACGGACACGTGCGGTATCAGGCCTTAGCGCCTGCAAGGCACGTATCGCTTCAGTGGTCTGGCGCTTGGCACGGCTTTCCAGCCACTTTCCCAATAGTACCAATGTGATGACTGCGCTACTGGCCTCAAAATACAAATGGATCGAATGCTGCCAGAGCAAATACACAGAAAGCCCATAGGCTGCGGAGGTACCAATTGCGACAAGCAGATCCATATTGCCCGAGAAATTGAGTGCCGCCTTCCAGCCTGCGCGGTAGAATCTGGCGCCCAACCAAAACTGCACTGGCGTTGCCAGCAACCATTGTAGCCATCCAGGCAACATCCAATGCTGGCCGAACAAGACGCCAACCATGGGCAACACCAGCGGCAAGGTGAGTATGGCGCCAATCACGACCTTCAATCCATCTCGCGGCAACTCTGCTTGTATAGATGGCGCATCGGGCTTAAGCAGCCGCGCCTGGTAACCAAGCTTGCCAACCGCTTGCTCAATCTGCGATGCCATGCCGACATCCACAGCCTCTACATGCGCCTGCTCAGTCGCCAAGTTGACACTCGCCTGTTGCACACCAGGTAGCTTATTCAACGACCTTTCGATACGACCAGCACAAGCCGCACACGTCATGCCGCTAATGGCAAAATCTAATTTTTCTAGTGATGGCTGCTTATTCACTCTTACATCCTCATTGCACTACATTAACCCAGTAGGCTGACCAACTCAACGTGATCGCAGGGCTTGACTACACCATGGAGTCAAGGCGCATACTGTTGGCCCAACATTCGACCAGGAGCCTTTCATGACGACATTCAAGGTCAACGACATCAGCTGCAATCATTGTGTGCAAGCCATTACCCAGGCAGCACAGGCAATTGATCCGCACGCAAGTGTGGCAGTAGATATTGCCAGCAAGACCGTGCAGATCAATAGCGATATCGAGGCCTCGCGCTTTCGCGATGCGATCAGCGATGCAGGTTACACACCTGAATAATGAACACATTCCCATTAGCCGACTAATGTCCTTCGTGCCCGTCAGGCTTCTTGATATGTAAGTGATGCCCCTCGACGTTCGCAGCGGGTACCCGGCTCACGGGAACGCCGCTGGCGTCGACTTCATGGGCCACCGTTTCAGGCGGATTCAGATAATCTCCAGGGTCACTGTAATCTCCAGTCTTCAACCCCGCGCGAACCTTCATGGTCGTAAACATGCCGCCCATGTGCATATCGCCAAACTGCCCCTTGCCGTTCATCATGGGTAAGGTATTCTCCGGCAGCGGCATTGCCATCTCGCCCATCTCCGCCATGCCAGTTTCGCCCATAGGCATGTAATCAGGCAATAGCTGAGTAATCTTGTCGACCAGGCCTTTTTGCTCCACCCCTATCATGGTTGGCACCTGGTGCCCCATGGCATTCATGGTATGGTGGCTCTTGTGGCAGTGAAAAGCCCAGTCGCCGGGCGCATCCGCGACAAACTCAATCGCCCGCATCTGGCCAACAGCGATATCGGTGGTCACCTCAGGCCAGCGCGCCGCAGGCGGGACCCAGCCACCATCCGTCCCTGTCACGGTAAACTCGTGTCCATGCAAGTGTATTGGATGATTGGTCATGCTGAGATTGCCCACGCGTATACGCACCCGCTCGTTTAACCCCGCCACCATGGGTGCAATCCCCGGGAATACACGACTATTGAACGTCCACAGGTTGTGCTCCAGCATGGTTGCCACCTTGGGCGTATAACTGCCCGGGTCAATATCATAGGCATTGATGAGGAAAACATAGTCACGGTCCACACGCATGAAATCAGGATTTTTCGGGTGAGTGACCCAGAACCCCATCATGCCCATGGCCATTTGCACCATTTCATCAGCGTGCGGGTGATACATAAAAGTACCGGCACGCTTGGCCTCGAACTCATAGACAAACGTCTTGCCAGGCCGAATTGCTGGCTGTGTGAGACCGCTCACGCCATCCATGCCATTGGGCAGGCGCTGTCCATGCCAGTGGACACTGGTTGCCTCCGGCAGCCGGTTGGTAACATAGATGCGTACCCGGTCTCCCTCGACTACCTCAATGGTCGGCCCTGGGCTTTGGCCGTTATAACCCCATAAGTTGGCGGTCATGCCCGGCGCAATCTCCCGTATCACGGGTTCTGCCACTAGATGAAACTCTTTGACGCCACCTCGCATGCGCCACGGTAGGCTCCAACCATTTAAAGTCACCACTGGATGAAAAGGCCTGCCATTACCAGGCACATGTGGCACCTGGGTTTCTGCGCTGCCCATGCTAGCAATTTCCGGCAGGGCGGCCATTGCCACCTTGCTGACCGTGCCCACAGCCACAGCAGCCGCCCCTAGCCTGAAAAAATCTCGGCGATTCAACATTACTCTCCCCTTCCATCCACATCCAGGGATGCCGCAGGCCCCATGGTCGCCATTGCTAAGCTGGCATCAGCCAGCCAAAAATCACGCATGGCATTGATATATTGATTGACGCTGCCGATCTGCTCCCGCGCCCCTGCAAGTAGCTCAAATGCACTTACCAGCATACCGTTGTAGCGCAACTGACTCTCTTGCAAAATGCGCTGACGCAGCGGCACGATCTCATCCTGGACATGGCGCGCTATTTCATAACGTACACGATAACGCGTATAAGCGGCCCTGACCTCAGTCTCGGCATCAATCGCTGTTTGTGCCGTACGTTCAAGCGCCTGGGTATAAATAGCCTCAGCACGCTTCACGCGCGCACTCCCCCAATCAAATAACGGCAGCTCAAAACCCAGGGTGATGCCTTTTTTGTAAGCCTCGCCGCGTCTGCCTTCCAGCACACGTGCTGGCCCAATATCCAGCACATTGATCAGGCGCGTGGTTTTACTCAGGCCTAACTGCTTGGCGAGCGCATCTACTTCAGCACGCCTCGCGAGCAAATCCAGCCTTTGCAGAAAAGCCTGCTGCTGTACCTGGAAAAGATCATCTTCTGCCACCGGTAAATCAGGCAGTCGTGGTGGCAGTGTAAAGAGATCGCTATTTCCAAGCCCAAGCAAGCGTGACAACCGCTCACGCGCCATGCGCTGGTGCTCGCGCGCCGCGGCATAGTCCAGCGCAGCATCAGCATAAAAGCCTTGTTCACGTGCCTGATCCAGCTTGCTCCAGTTGCCTTGCTGATACATGCGCCGTGCCAGCTCTGCCGCTGCTTCCGCTGCCTGCATCACCTGCGCAGCATAAAGCGATGATTGTTCTGCCGCGACAGCCTCAACCCAGGCTTGGCGAGTTGCCTGCGCCAGGGCCAGCACTTGCAGGCTGACTTCAAGTTTGGCTTGCTCGAAGCGCTGCTGCTCCACAGCCTTGGCCTGCGGCATTGTCAACAGGGCAAATACATTGAAAGTAAAGGACTGTTCTATTTTGTAGTCGCCGTCATGACGCGTGTACAGCATGGAAAAGCGTGGATTTGGCAAGCGCCCGGCCTGCACTAGGTCCGCCTCGGCAATGCCAAGTTCGGCCAAGCCAGCTTTTAGCCCACGGTTATTCAACAATGCTAATTGCCAGGCCTCATCAACACCCAATGGCTTGGCGAGCAACTCATTCACACGCTGCTGTGCAATCGCCTTGTCAGCACCATCGAATGCCACATCCTGTTTCAGGCGTTGAGCAACCGTAGATTGCACATCATCAATGCCACCATCACGGCTAAACGTCGCGCACCCGGAAAGCAGGCTGCTGATCACGACAACACAGAGCATCGCGAGCCTCGATATTAACTGCGTCATGATTATTCTCCGTGCTGCATATGCTGGTGATCATGATGCTCGGCATGCTGGTGGTGCTCATACTCTACGTCATGTCCTTGATGCATATCATGACCTGCATGCGGGTCTGCCAATTCAACTTGCTTGGCATCGCCGGATTTCTGGCCATGATCGAATTTCTGGTATTGCTGCAGCACAGGCTCATATTGCAAAGCCTTGCCAGGGTTGATGTCAGCCTCTACTGCTGTGACGGGCAGTGCAAGGCAAAGACAGCATAAAGCTGAGAAGATGATATTGAATCGCATAATGCTCTCCATTGACGATGTAGTGCTTGCTTGATTACGACAAGCAGCTTAAGACAGCGGCCGCACAGAAACAGCGACCATCGCAACAATCTAGCTGGAGAACGAGATAGGTGGGCGCTGCAATTGCGCCAAGGCAGGTGGAAAATAAATCAGGTTGAATGCATCCATCACTGGATGAGGAGGCGAATCAGGCATCGCCATAGGGATAGAAATGGGCAATACACTGAAGCATGACAGGCAATCATGGCAGCTTCTGCAATCATCAACATGCTGCTGATAGCCATTGTCGTGCTGCGCATCGGCATGCTTGACGTGATGCTGGTGCACATTCATCTGCATCGTCGCAGGGGCAGCCTCAGGCAAATGCAGGCTGGCACTGGCCATAGCGGTATCTGCCAGGAATACGGCCAAGAGCAACATGACAAGAAAGCGATAGAGGCGCATAGAAGGAAAATATCACAATTGGCACAGCCAGCATAGCGCAACGGCATTATGCTAAGCTTGCTGCCATACTTGACATTGCTGGACACCACCACACTAAATGAGCCATCAATATTATCGACTACCCGGTGGCTTGGTACGTGCATTGCAGGACAATACGCCTTTTCCACCACTAGAGGCCGCATTGCAGGAGCCCAACGGCTTACTTGCGATTGGTGGAGACCTAAGCGCCGAGCGCTTGCTCAGCGCCTACCAAGAAGGCATATTCCCTTGGTTCAGCGAGGGCGAACCCATTTTATGGTGGAGCCCAGATCCACGCATGGTGCTATTCCCCAATGAATTAAAAATATCAAAATCCCTCGCCAAGCGCCTCAAGCGCAAGGATTATGAAATCCGCTTCAACTCTTCATTCAGCGAAGTGATTGCTGCATGCTCTGCCACGCCGCGCGAGGGCCAGGATGGCACCTGGATTACACATGACATCATGCAGGGATATACGGAGCTGCATCGCCTGGGTTACGCCCACAGCACCGAAACATGGATGGATGACACGCTGGTAGGCGGCCTCTATGGCATCCGCATCGGCAGGATGTTTTATGGTGAATCCATGTTTCATCATGTCACCGATGCATCCAAGCTTGCTTTCGTGCACATGGTGCAACATCTGCAAACGCTGGGCTGCGGCATGATCGACTGCCAGATGAAAACACAGCACCTAGCTTCACTGGGCGCCCGTGAGATTCCACGCGCAGAATTTTCACAACGACTGCGCGAATTGATACACTACCCGACATGACATTGCCCGGCGAACAGCATCTGCACAAAATCCAGTTTTATGCCACCACGGCGTACTCCTGCGGTTACCTTGCCAACAAACCCGCACAATCGCTGATTGCCACACCACACCATTTAATTGACGCCCAGGCCTACAGCGGCCTGATACAGCTGGGTTTCCGCCGCAGCGGAAAATTTGCCTACCGCCCCCATTGCGAAACTTGCCATGCCTGCATCCCCGTCAGGTTGCCAGTCGCAGACTTTCAACCCAGCCGTAGCCAGCGCCGAGCTTGGAAACAGCACCAGAACCTATCTGTCGCCCTGATGGAGTTGACCTTCTCGGAAGAACACTTTGCTCTCTATTCTGCTTACCAAATTGCCCGGCACGAAGGCGGCTCTGGTGATCCTGAGACGGCAGAGCAATACCGCAACTTCCTAGTGCAAAGCAATGTGGAAAGCCTGATGGTAGAGTTTCGTGAACATGGTGTGCTGAAAATGGTCAGCGTGGTCGACATCGTGCGTGATGGCGTATCTGCGGTCTATACTTTCTACGATGCTGCCGACAAACAAGCGAGCTATGGCACTTACAATGTTATGTGGCTGCTTGATTGGTGCACAGGTCTCAACCTGCCTTACCTTTATCTGGGCTACTGGATAAAGGAAAGCCGCAAGATGGCCTACAAACAAAACTTCCTGCCACAAGAAGGCTTGATCAACGGCGAATGGCAGCCCATTCACACCGAACACCCCTCCCCAGAAAAATAATATTGTTGGCTGGGAACCAATTCAGTTTTCGCCCCTCATAGCATGACTCCTTGTGGTTTATTGCAGCCAGCGTTTTGTGTTTCTCTGCCTTCGCACAAAACGTCTTGGTTGCTTTCCCCCATCCAGCCTCTCCTGGCTAACATGCTACAATCGCGCTTTTCACTCCACTCTACATTCTCATCTTGAAAAAACTGCTTGTTTTTGGCGTTGGCCTTATTGGCGGCTCACTTGCCCTTGCGCTCAAAGCGGCAAACGCAGGTTGGCACGTTACAGGGGTGGGCCGCTCGGGAGACAGCCTGCAAGAAGCACTAAGGCTAGGCATCATAGATGAGGCTGCGACTGAAATCGCCACCGCTCTTAAAGGTGTAGATGTAGTCATGATTGCCACGCCGGTAGCGCAAATTGGCCCCATCCTCCAGCGTATAGCACTACACCTAGAAGACAAGACCATCATTACTGATGCAGGCAGCACCAAAGCCGATATCGCGAACGAGGCGCATAAACTCCTTGGTCAGGCAGCATCGCGCTTTGTACCTGGACACCCCATTGCAGGTGCAGAGAAAAGTGGCCCCTCCGCTGCTCAAGCTACCTTATACCAAAACAAAAATGTCGTTCTCACTCCTGACGGGCGTACCGACCCAGGCGCAGTTCAAATCGTACGCGAACTTTGGCTGAGCACAGGCGCCATCGTGCGTGAAATGAGCCCTGAAGGACATGACACGATTTTTGCTGCTGTCAGCCACCTGCCCCACTTGCTGGCCTTCGCCTTGGTAGACGAGTTGGCTGCACGACCTGATGCGGAGCAATTCTTTGAATTTGCCGCCAGCGGCTTTCGCGACTTTACCCGCATCGCTGGCAGCTCACCGGAAATGTGGCGTGACATCAGCCTGGCTAATCGCACAGCCTTGCTGCAAGAGCTGGATAGTTACCAGTCGGCACTCAATCAATTACGCAAAAGCCTGGAACACGGCGATGCTGCTAGCCTGCAAGCCACTTTCGAGCGCGCCAGCCAGGCCCGCAACGCCTGGGCACAGCGTTCACCATCCGCTCTCTGGAAAAATTAAGCATGGAAACATTGACATTGCCTGGAGCAAATCTGGCCCATGGCACAGTAAAACTGCCTGGTTCCAAAAGTATCTCCAATCGCACACTGCTACTTGCTGCACTCGCGCAAGGCACGACTGAGATTCACGAGCTACTTGCCTCGGACGATACACAACGCATGCTTGAAGCCTTGCAAACCCTGGGGGTTGTATTGACTCAAACCGCCCCACATCAATGGCGAGTCGAAGGCAGCGCTGGCAACCTCCCAGTGAAGCAAGCCAAACTGTTTCTTGGCAACGCAGGCACGGCTTTCCGCCCACTGACCGCCGCATTGGCGTTATCCCAGGGTGATTACGAACTCTCCGGCATCGCGCGCATGCACGAGCGCCCCATTGGTGACTTGGTTGATGCACTCAATGCAGCAGGCGCATCGATAGAATATTTGCAAAACCCTGGCTTCCCGCCTTTACACATCCGCCCGGCAGAGATTAATACCAGCCAGGCCTTGCAAGTGCGCGGCGATGTTTCTAGCCAATTTCTCACTGCGCTATTGATGGCCCTGCCCCTGACAGGCAAGGAAGTGCGCATTGAAGTCGTGGGCGAGCTGATTTCCAAGCCCTATATCGAGATCACACTTAACCTAATGCGCAGGTTCGGCGTCGAGGTATTACGTAACGAATGGCGCGCGTTCACCATCCCGGCACGTAGCACTTATAAAAGTCCAGGCAGCATCCATGTCGAGGGCGATGCCTCTTCTGCCTCTTACTTCCTCGCAGCGGGTGCCATCGGCCAAGGCCCAGTAAGAGTAGAAGGCGTTGGTCGCGACAGCATTCAGGGCGACGTACGCTTTATCGAAGCACTTGAATTAATGGGGGCAGTTGTCACAACAGGAGACAACTGGATTGAAGTCAGCGCCGTGCCTGGCAAGCTCAAGGCCCTGGACCTAGACTGTAACCACATCCCGGATGCCGCCATGACATTGGCTATATTGGCACTATTTGCCGATGGCCCAAGCACCTTGCGCAATATAGCAAGCTGGCGCGTCAAGGAAACCGACAGACTCACCGCCATGGCGACCGAGCTGCGCAAGGTGGGGGCGATTGTCGAGGAAGGCAGCGACTATCTCCGCATCACACCTCCCACTGCGCTGCTTCCCAATGCACACATTGATACCTATGACGATCACCGCATGGCTATGTGTTTCTCGCTGGTCGCCTTGGGCGGCGTACCCGTCATCATCAACGACCCCAAGTGTGTCGCCAAGACCTTCCCGGATTATTTCGAGCGCTTTAGCATGCTCATTCACACCTTAACATCCTCCATATAGCCCATGACCGAGATATCGCCCTGCTCTATTCCTGTAATTGCCATTGATGGCCCCTCTGCTTCTGGCAAGGGAACCGTAGCGCAGCGTGTCGCAACAACCCTGGGTTACCACTACCTTGATTCAGGTGCGATTTACCGCATTGCCGCACTTGCCGCGCTCAAGCACGGCATCAACTGGCAAGACGAAATGGCGCTAGCGGAAATGGTAACCCATCTGGACATACGCTTTGCAGCAGGAGAAATTTACCTGAACGGTGACATCATCACCGAAGCCGTACGTACCGAAGAAATTAGCCGTGGCGCTTCTGAGGTTGCCGTACACCCTGCATTGCGCGCAGCCCTGCTTGATCTGCAAAAAAGCTTCCGCAAGGCACCCGGCCTAGTCGCAGATGGCCGGGACATGGCCACTGTCGTCTTCCCGGATGCAAGCACCAAGATATTCCTTACAGCCAGTGCGGAGATTCGGGCCGAGAGGCGCTATAAACAGTTGATGGAAAAAGGAATCCATGCTAATCTCGCGGAAATCTTGCAAGATTTGCAAGCACGTGATGCAAGAGATAGCCAAAGATCTGTTGCACCGTTGCAGAAAAGCGAGAATGCAAAGTTGCTGGAAACCAGCCACCTTAGCATAGACCAGGCAGTAAACGCGATCCTGGATTACAGTCGCGCCAACACTGACAAACAAGTTTTGTAGTACTAGCGCCGTGAATCTCACCGGTTCATGGTTTTTTTAATTTAGCCCCGCTGCACGGCGGGATTATCTGGATATTTTTTTAATGGCTAACCTTTCAACCACAACCTCATCCATGGAAAGCTTCGCAGCCCTGTTCGAGGAAAGCCTGGCTCGCCAGGAAATGCGTTCCGGTGAAGTGATCACCGCTGAAGTTGTCTCTGTTGATGATGACTTCGTTATCGTCAACGCCGGCCTAAAGTCGGAAAGCGTGATCCCTGCCTCCGAGTTCCGCAATGATCGCGGTGAACTCGAAGTAAATGCAGGCGACTTTGTCAAAGTCTGCATCGAATCCCTGGAAGATGGTTATGGTTCCACCAAGCTGTCCCGCGAAAAGGCCAAGCGCCTGGCTGCATGGCAAGACCTCGAAGAAGCAATGAACGAATCCCGCATCATCAAGGGCATGGTCAATGGCCGCGTCAAGGGTGGTCTGACTGTCATGGTCAACAGCATTCGTGCATTCCTCCCAGGTTCACTGGTTGATCTGCGCCCTGTTAAAGACACGACTCCATTTGAAAACAAGGAATGGGACTTCAAGGTTATCAAGCTGGATCGCAAGCGTAACAACGTTGTGGTTTCCCGCCGCGCTGTGCTGGAAGAAACCATGGGCGCTGACCGCGAGGCACTGCTCGAATCCTTGAAGGAAGGCGCAGTAGTCAAGGGTATCGTCAAGAACATCACCGACTACGGCGCATTCGTTGATCTGGGTGGCATCGACGGCCTGCTGCACATTACCGACTTGGCATGGCGTCGCGTCAAGCACCCATCTGAAGTGCTGACTGTTGGTGAAGAAGTTGAAGCAAAGATCCTCAAGTTCGATCAAGAGAAGAACCGTGTTTCCCTGGGTATCAAGCAGTTGGGCGACGATCCATGGGTTGCTTTGGGCCGCCGTTACCCAGTGGGTACCCGCCTGTTCGGCAAGGTCACCAACCTGACCGACTACGGTGCATTCGTTGAAATCGAGCCAGGCATTGAAGGTCTGGTACACGTTTCCGAAATGGACTGGACTAACAAGAACGTACATCCTGCCAAGATCGCTCAATTGGGCGACGAAGTAGAAGTGATGATTCTGGAAATCGACGAAGACCGTCGTCGTCTGTCCTTGGGCATGAAGCAATGCCAGGCTAACCCATGGGATGACTTTGCTGCTTCCCACAAGAAGGGTGACAAGGTTAGCGGTCAAATCAAGTCCATCACCGATTTCGGCGTATTCATCGGCTTGCCTGGTGGTATCGACGGCTTGGTTCACTTGTCCGACCTGTCCTGGAACCAATCTGGTGAAGAAGCTATCCGCAACTTCAAGAAGGGTGACGAACTCGAAGCTGTAGTACTGAGCATCGACGTTGAGAAGGAGCGCATCTCCCTTGGCGTTAAGCAACTCGATAGCGATCCATTCAGCGCTTACACTGCATTAAATGACAAGGGTGCTATCGTTAAGGGTATCGTGAAGTCCATCGAAGCTAAGGGCGCAGTGATTACGCTTGAAGGCGAAGTAGAAGGCTACCTGCGTGCTTCTGAAGTTTCCCGTGACAAGGTAGACGACATTTCTACCGTGCTCAAGGAAGGCGAAGAAGTCGAAGCCCGCATTACCAACATCGACCGCAAGAACCGCTCTATCGCCCTGTCCATCAAGGCGAAGGATCTTGCTGACGAAGCTGATGCGCTGCAAAAATTCAGCAATGATGCCGGTTCTGCTGGCACCACCAATCTTGGTGCATTGCTGAAGGCTAAGCTTGACGGCAAAAACAACGAGTAAGGTCATAGCGTCATGACCAAATCGGAGTTGATTGCCAACTTGGCTGCGCGCTTTCCGCAACTGGTTGTCAAGGATGCAGAACTTTCCGTCAAGGCTATCCTTGATTCCATGACGGATAACTTGGCTTCCGGTGAACGAATTGAGATTCGTGGTTTTGGTAGTTTCAGTTTGAACTACCGCCCACCACGTCTTGGTCGCAATCCTAAGACAGGTGAAAAAGTACAGGTACCGGAGAAACATGTACCTCACTTCAAAGCTGGCAAGGAATTGCGCGAGCGTGTAGACGGCGACAGCAATTAAGCACACCAACAACTCGTTTGTTGTGCTAGGAAAAGCGGTAGCATCCTCAATGGTGCTACCGCTTTTTTATTTTTTTACATCGAATTCCGCACGTTTTGGTGATGCTTGGGTAAAATCAGGGGATGCGCACCTTATACACGATACTTAGCGTTTTGCTGTTCATCCTGCTGCTGGGGTTTGCCTTCAAGAATGCGGAGCCTGTTGAACTGGCTTATTACCTTGGCTACTCATGGAGAGCACCGCTATCCCTCATGCTGCTGGTTACGTTCTTTACTGGCATCATCGCTGGTGTCATTGCTTGCCTGGGCTCGCTAATCAGCCAACGCCGCAAGCTACTTGCACTGGAAAAAGAAATCAAGAACCTGAAGATGAACAAGTAGTACGTATATTCGTATCGTCATCCTTAGCAAAATGCTTGTCACATTGATGGCAGGCTCGGAAATTAATCATGGAATTTGAATACTGGTGGCTACTCGCCCTTCCCCTCTTCTTCACCTTAGGCTGGCTGGCCGCACGGGTAGACATCAACCAACTGCTGACCGAATCTACCGCATTGCCTGCAGCATACTTCAAGGGTTTGAATTTCCTCATCAGTGATCAGCACGACAAGGCCATCGAAGCTTTTATTGAGGCCGTGCAAGCGAATGCAGACTCCATGGAGTTACATTTCGCATTAGGCAGCCTGTTCCGCCGCCGTGGCGAAGTGGATCGTGCCATCCACTTGCATCTCAACCTGCTGGAACGCAAGGAACTGCCTGATCAACAGAAACAGGCCGTGATGGCCGAACTGGCACAAGATTACCTCAAGGCAGGCCTGTTTGACCGGGCAGAGGAACTCTTCACCTCATTGCACGATAGCCGCTACAAGCAAACCGCATTACGTGCTCTACTGGAAATCTATATCCGCGAACGCGAATGGAATCACGCGATCAAGAGTGCGATTGAACTGGAGCGCCTGTCTGGTATTTCCTTCCGCAAGGAAGTGGCACAATTCCATTGTGAAATTGCCATGAAATCCATTCTTGAGCATGATACTCATAGTGCCCGTCATGCCTTGGATATGGCGATTGAAGCCGATAAGCGCTGCGTGCGCGCCAACATCATGCTAGGTGACCTCGAAGCGGCTACTGGCAACCACAAGCAAGCCATCTCATTCTGGAAACGCGTTGAATTCCAACGCCCTGAATACCTCGGCCTGGTAGCACCCAAACTACTTAATAGCTACAAGGCGCTAAATAATCTGGATGAAGGTATTAGCTTACTCAAGGGTTATTTACAGGCATACAAACTACCCTCGATGCTCAACCTGGTATATGAAACCACCTTGAGCGAAGAAGGGGCCGCAAGCGCTGAAGCACTGGCCCGTGAAGAACTGCGCCGCAAGCCCAGCCTGCAAACCCTGGATCAACTTCTACGAGCGCAATCCCTGATGGAAGGTGCCAACCAACAAGACGCCTTGTTGATGCAACAAACTGTACGTTATGCCATTGGTAATCGTAGTGCACATTACTGCGACCAATGCGGCTTCCGCGCCCGGAATTTCCACTGGCAGTGCCCAGCATGTAATGCCTGGGAATCCCTATCACCTGAAACCAAAGAATCTGCTGTATGACCGATCCCAAGATTATCGTTGCCCTGGATTATGCTGATGCTCCGAGCGCCCTTGCCTTAGCCAAACAACTTGACCCCAAGCTTTGCAAGCTCAAAATCGGCAAGGAACTGTTCACAGCAGCGGGACCACAACTGGTAGAACAACTGGTAGGCCTGGGCTTCCCTGTTTTTCTGGATCTCAAGTTTCACGATATCCCCAACACTGTGGCCAAGGCTTGTGAGGCAGCTAGCAAACTGGGGGTATGGATGCTGAATGTACATGCGTCCGGTGGCAGCAAGATGATGGAAGCCGCGCGAGAAGGCGTTGCCCGTAGCGGTCATTCGCCCTTGCTCATCGCCGTCACCGTGCTTACCAGCATGGACCAAGCCGGCTTGCAACAACTCGGCGTCAACGCACCAATTGAACAACATGTGCTGCACCTGGCCACATTGGCCCAACAGTCTGGGCTTGATGGCGTTGTCTGCTCAGCGCAGGAAGCCCCACTGCTACGACGAAACCTGGGCAGTGAATTCTGCCTCGTCACCCCCGGCATTCGTCCCGCGGATGCCAGCCTGGATGACCAATCACGCGTCGTCACCCCACCACAAGCGCTCGCCATGGGCTCCAGCTATCTGGTCATTGGTCGCCCGATTACCAAAGCAAGCGATCCACTAGCCGCTTTAACCCTCATTCACCAATCTATACAGCAATAACTCCCAGGCTTGTTTCATGATTTTCATGGAGCATTTTCCATGATTTTCCTTAACACAAGCTCATCCTTAGCAGGCTTATGATGGAGTTGTCCGCCAGCAATGGCGGGCATAAAACCGATAACCATGTTCAAGGGGAGATTCATCATGAAGAAATCATTGTGGGCTGCAATCCTGCTATCGCTGGGCCTGTCATTCAGCGCCATGGCAGCTGTTGATCTCAATACTGCATCTGTCACAGAACTCGAATCAGTTAAGGGCATTGGCCCGGCCAAGGCTCAAGCAATTGTTGACTATCGCAAATCCCATGGCGGATTTAAGACTGTGGATGAGCTTGATAATGTGAAAGGGTTTGGCAAAAAGAGTGTCGATAATTTACGCAGTGAATTATCAGTAGGAAAATCTGCTAAAGCCCCTGCTGCCAAGCCAGAAAAGAAAACTAACTAAAAATTCTCACAAAAAAATCCCCGCCTCTAGCGGGGATTTTTACATCATCTCAATATGTCTATTATTTGACACGCATTCCCGGGGCAGCACCACTATCCGGCGACAAGATAAATGGCCCACCTCGTTCATCGCTCGCTGCCAGCACCATACCTTCTGACAAGCCAAACTTCATCTTGCGGGGAGCCAGGTTAGCCACCATCACGGTCAAACGTCCCTTCAGGCTTTCAGGGTCATAGGCAGATTTGATGCCTGCAAATACTTGGCGTGGCTTATCTTCACCAATATCCAAACTCAACCTGAGCAATTTTTCTGCCCCTTCAACATGCTCCGCATTAGCGATGCGGGCGATACGTAAATCTACCTTGGTAAAATCATCAATCGAGATATACGACCCCTCTAATGAGGACTCTGGAGTAGCCTGCTGTTGCGCCGGCACTGGAGCCACTTGAGATTGCAATGACTCTTTATTAGCTGCCACCATAGCCTCGACGTGCTTGGGATCAATACGAGTGATCAGGTGTTGATAGGTCTGTATTTGGTGACCAGCGGGTAATGGACGATTAATATCTGCCCAAGTCAATGGGGCAATATTGAGGAATACCTCAATAGATTGCGCCAATCCTGGCAAAACCGGCTTGAGGTACAAAGTGAGTAGGCGGAATATTTCCAGGGCAGCAGAGCAGACTTCATGCAGCGCCTCTGCTTGCTCGGGGTGCTTGGCCATATCCCATGGCGCATGCTCTGCCACATAGGCATTGGCCTTGTCCGCCAGTGCCATGATGTCGCGCAAGGCGCGTGCGGTATCACGATTGGCAAAACTGTCGCGAATGCCATTCGCAGCAGCTCGCAACTCAGCGATCACTGCATTTTCTCCTACGGCACCCAACTTGCTATCAAAGCGCTTGGCAATGAAGCCAGCAGTACGGCTAGCAATGTTGATGTACTTGCCTACCAGATCACTATTCACGCGCGCGACGAAATCTTCCAGGTTGAGGTCAATATCCTCCATGGTACCGTTGAGCTTGGCCGCATAGTAATAACGCAAGTATTCGGGGTTCTTCACATGATCAAGATAGCTGCGTGCCGTGATGAAGGTACCTCGTGACTTAGACATTTTTTCGCCGTTCACCGTGAGGAAACCGTGGGCGAAGATTTGCGTAGGCTGACGATAGCCGGAAAACTTCAATGTGGCAGGCCAGAACAAGGCATGGAAGTACAGGATATCCTTTCCTATGAAGTGATATAACTCGGCTTGGCTATCTGGCTTCCAGTATTCGTCAAAATCCAGGCCTGCGCGTGTTGCCAGGTTCTTGAAACTTGCCATGTAGCCGATAGGCGCATCCAGCCAGACATAGAAATACTTGCCTGGAGCATCAGGAATCTCGAAGCCGAAATATGGCGCATCACGGGAAATGTCCCAATCCGAAAGACCGGACTCAAACCACTCCCCCATCTTGTTGGCAGCTTCAAGCTGCAAAGTGCCAGAACGTGTCCATTGCTTGAGGAAATCCTCACACTCGCTCAACTTGAAGAAATAATGCTCGGTTTGCTTGCGCACCGGTGTGGCACCTGATACAGCAGAATAAGGACTGATCAACTCGGTCGGGCTATAAGTCGTTCCACATACTTCACAGGAGTCACCGTATTGATCCTTGGCATGACATTTTGGACATTCACCCTTGATAAAGCGATCAGGCAAGAACATGTTCTTCACTGGATCGTAATACTGCTCTATCGTGCGTGTCGCGATCTTGTCATTCGCCTTGAGTTCGCGATAAATACGGCCAGACAACTCGCGATTCTCCTCGGAGTTGGTCGAATAGTAATTATCAAAAGCAACGAGAAAATCGGTGAAGTCAGCATAGTGCTCGCTATGCACCCGGCTGATGAGCTCTTCCGGTGTAATACCTTCCTTTTCAGCACGCAACATGATGGGCGTGCCATGAGTATCATCCGCACAGACGTAATGCACGGTATTGCCTTGCATCTTCTGGAACCTCACCCAGACATCGCTCTGCACGTATTCCACCATATGACCAAGGTGGATGCTGCCATTGGCATAAGGCAAGGCAGAGGTAACCAGTAATTTGCGTGGTGCATTCGAAGAATTAGCGGGGATATTTCCAGACATAGTCATCAACTAACAGGCAACAAATAGAATCTCTTATTCTAACAAACTGCCAGGGTTTCACATAAGCAATCCGCATGCGCTAGAATGTCCCGTCCAACGAATTTGCAGGAACCCCCATGCCACTTACCGAATCCCAGGTGCAAGATACCCTTCGTACCGTGATTGACCCCAATACGGGCAAAGACTTAGTGAGCAGTAAATCTGCACGCCAAATTGCCATCAACGGCAGTCATGTTTCGGTCGACATTGTGCTTGACTACCCCGCGCAGAGCATTCTGGCGAATATCCGGGACTTGGTCACACAGGCAGTCAAGACGTTACCCGAGGTCGATAACGTCACGGTTGGCGTTACCAGCCGTATCGTTTCGCACAAGGTGCAACGTGGCGTTCAACTCATTCCCAACGTCAAAAATATTATCGCGGTCGCATCGGGTAAGGGCGGCGTTGGCAAATCCACGACAGCAGTCAACCTGGCCTTGGCTCTAGCCACCGAGGGTGCACGCGTCGGCATTCTTGATGCCGATATTTATGGCCCGTCGCAACCACAAATGCTGGGGCTAAAAGGTACGCCAGAAAGCACAGATGGAAAAAGCATGGAGCCGCTTGAGCACTATGGTGTACAGGCCATGTCCATTGGTTTCCTCGTCGATGTCGATACTCCGATGGTCTGGCGTGGGCCCATGGTAGTCGGCGCATTGGAGCAGCTACTGCGGGACACACGCTGGAAAGACCTGGATTATCTGGTCGTCGACCTACCACCGGGCACAGGGGATATCCAGCTCACCTTGGCACAGAAAGTGCCGGTCACTGGCGCCATCATCGTCACCACACCACAGGACATTGCACTGCTGGATGCACGCAAGGGGCTCAAAATGTTCGAAAAAGTGGGTATTCCGATACTCGGTATTGTCGAGAACATGAGCACGCACATCTGCTCACAATGTGGACATGAAGAACATATCTTCGGCACTGGCGGTGCGGCAAAAATGTGCGCTGACTACAACAGCGAACTCTTAGGCAGCCTACCGCTGGATATCCGTATCCGCGAAGAAACCGATAGCGGCAAACCTACCGTAGTCGCCGACCCGACAGGCCAGATTGCCAACACTTACAAATCTATCGCTCGCCGCGCCGCAGTCAAGCTTGCCGCCTTAAGCCAGGATTACAGCAGCAAGTTCCCCAACATCGTTATCCAGAAGACTTAAATGATAAAGGCCCTACCGGGCCTTTATTCTATTCACAGCATGCCGAGCCTCCCAAAAAGGCACGGCATAGCTCCGCTATAGGTTCACGCCAAAAATGTAAACATCCACGCCATTCTTGGGCTTGATCAGGCTGGCTGGAATAGGCTCACCACGCCGCCAGTTATCGACTGCGTCCTGCTTACCTGCCCCAGTCACAAAGAAGATCACCTCATGCGCCTGGCCCAAGCGGGCAGCACTAATGGAGACCCGCTCTGGCGGCGGCTTGGGTGCGCCAAACACGGGCACGGCAGCTTGGGCATCATCCCAAGTATGGCCAGGGAATAAGCTGGCAGTATGACCATCTTCGCCCAACCCCAATAAGACCAAGTCGAAGTTACCCAAATCAGCCAAAGTTTGGCTATAGGATTGAGCAGCTTCAACAGGGCCACGCTCAGCGGGAATGTCATGAATCTGTGATGAAGGGATCGCCACATGCTTGAGCCAAGCCTCATGTGCCATCAGGCTATTGCGTTCCTCGTGCTCTGGCGGCAGGCAACGATCATCACCATAGAACACATGCCATTTGCTCCAATCGGTTTCTATCTGAGGCAACAATTGATAGATACTCTTAGGGGTGCTACCGCCTGCCAATACAATACTGAACTTGCCATGTCCGGCAATCGCATTACGCGCAGCTGCTTCAATATGCTCGACTGCGCTACTGTTAAGAGCCTCTTGTGCCGTATACACCTGCCATCGACTCACCTGGCCATTGACCACCAGGGACTGTGTTGTATTTTGCATGATATAAAACCTTCACGTTATAATTGCTGGGCTGTATCTTGAGAATTTTAACATTATCAACCCCGGCCCATCTCATCAAAAATCAGTCTTGCCCAAAAGGCAGCACGGATCCATGCAGATGGCATCATCCTCATCAAGGAAATATTCAATGAAACTTGCAATCATCGGCCTAGGAAAAATGGGTGGCAACATGGCGCGCCGCCTCCTGAAAAATGGTATCGAAGTCGTCGGTTTTGACTTCAATCAGGATGCTGTTAACCAGATATCCCAGGCCAACGGCATGATTCCAGCCAGCTCCGTCGCAGATGCGGTATCCAAGTTATCTGGCGAGCCCAAGAAAATCGTGTGGATTATGCTGCCTAGCGGCGAAATCACCGAAAACCAGATCAAGGATTTGGTTCCCTTGCTGGATAAGGGCGACATCATCATCGATGGCGGCAACTCAAACTACAAGCATAGCCAACGCCGTGGTGCATGGCTGGCAGAGCAAGGCATTGATTTCATTGACTGCGGTACTTCCGGTGGGGTCTGGGGTTTAGAGAACGGCTACTGCCTGATGTACGGTGGCACCAAGGAAGCAGCTGACACCATTGAGCCTATCGCCAAAGCACTGACTCATGAAGACCGTGGGTGGGCACATGTAGGCCCGATTGGCTCTGGTCACTTCACCAAGATGATCCACAACGGCATCGAATACGGCATGATGCAGGCATTTGCTGAAGGCCTGGACCTGCTCAAGGGTAAGGAAGAATTCAACCTAGACTTGGCCCAGATTACCGAGCTCTGGCGTCATGGTTCTGTCGTGCGTAGCTGGCTGCTGGACCTCACTGCTGAAGCCTTGGCGCATGACCAAGAACTGTCCTCGATTGCCCCTTATGTTGCTGACTCCGGCGAAGGTCGTTGGACCGTGGTTGAAGCCGTGGATCAAGGTGTAGCAGCACCTGTGCTAACCGTGGCATTGCAAGCACGCTTCAGAAGCCAGGATTCCAAGGGTTATAGCTACAAATTGCTGTCGCTGATGCGCAATGCCTTCGGTGGCCACGCCGTCAAGACCAAGTAATAAAACTAAAGGCCATGCAGCACTGCATGGCCTCCATGACCAACCTGATTAGAGAACACTGAATGAAAGTCATAGACCCCTGTACCCTCGTTCTGTTTGGTGCGAGCGGCAACCTCTCCCGCATCAAGCTCATGCCTGGCCTGTTCCGTCTTGACCAAGCAGGTCGCTTGCCCGAGAAGATGGCCATCCTTTCCGTTGGCCGCAGCCAGGTGTCGCGCGAGGCATGGCTTGCCGACATCAAGGGCATGCTGGATGCCAAGTTCAAAAATGGCTATGACCAGGCAGTGTTCGAGCGTTTTATCGAGCGCCATCATTACCATGCCAATCCACCGGATGATGCAACCTCCTTCACCCGCCTGAAGGAAACCTTGTCGAACGAAGCTGTGTTCCCACAAAACCTGGCCTACTTCCTTTCCGTGCGCCCTTCCGACTTCGCCACCATCGTTGAGCAATTGGCTGGCGTCGGCCTGACCCAGGAAGACAAGTACTGGCGCCGTGTTGTGGTGGAAAAGCCATTTGGCACTGATTTGAAGACTGCGCAAGAGCTGCAATCCTCGATCACCAAGCACCTCAAGGAAAGCCAGATCTACCGTATCGATCACTACCTTGGCAAATCTGCATTGCAGAACATCATGCTGCAACGCTTTGCCAATACCATCCTCGAACCATTGTGGAACAAGGATTACATCGACCACGTACAGATCACCAACACCGAGCAGCTTGGCGTGGGTGAGCGTACCCAGTTCTATGACGCCACTGGTGCGCTGCGTGACATGATCCAGAGTCATGTGCTGCAGACCCTGGCCCTGACCGCCATGGAACAACCAGCTTCCTTGAGCCCGGACGACATCCGCGCCGAGAAGATCAAGGTTCTGGAAGCTATTCGCCCTATCCCGGTCAGCGAACTGGAAAAGAATGCGTTCCGTGCACAATATTCCCCTGGCGAAGTAAAGGGCGAAAAAGTCCCTGGCTATCTGGAAGAACTCGGCGATAGCAGCAGCGTGGTAGAAACCTATGCTGCCCTCAAGCTATTTATCGACAATCCGCGCTGGAAAGGCGTGCCCTTTTACATCCGCACCGCCAAGCGCTTGCACGAAGCTGATACGCGCATCTCCATCCGCTTCAAGAAAGCCCCGCTGCAACTGGGTAAAGGCCAAGATCAAAACTGGCTCATCATCGGCATCCAACCACGTGAATGCATCAAGCTGGAAATCCAGTCCAAGATTCCTGGTCTGGATATTGCCACCCGCACCATTGAGCTTGATGGTGCAAATCGCCAGGAAGGCGACGAAACCATTGATGCCTACGAGGCCTTGCTGCTCAACCTGATGGAAGGTGACAACTCGCTCTACCTGCACATCAGTGAAGTAGAGGCACAATGGCGCCTGGTTGATCCAGTGATTGAGGCCTGGGCCAAGGATCGCCAGCCTGTGCACCAATATCCTGCTGGCAGCAGCGACCCTGAAGCTTCCAAGGTGATTTTCGAGCATGAAGATCAGTTCTGGCGCTACAGCATTGCCCTCGGCGGCGACCAACAGTAATTCATTCTGATGACGAAACAAAGCGGAGTGCTAACACTCCGCTTTTTGTCTTTCCAGCGAAAGAGATTGCAATGAGCATAAAATCCGACAAGTGGATACGCCGCATGGCAGAGCAACACGGCATGATAGAGCCATTCGAGCCTAACCTGATCCGTGAAGTAAACGGCGAAAAAATCGTCTCCTATGGCACCTCGAGCTATGGCTACGATATTCGTTGCGCTGATGAGTTTAAGGTATTCACCAACATCAACAGCACCATCGTCGACCCTAAGAATTTCGATCCCAATTCCTTTGTCGAATTCAAGAATGATTTCTGCATCATTCCGCCAAACTCCTTTGCACTGGCACGCACGGTCGAATATTTCCGTATTCCCCGCAGCGTACTGACGGTGTGCTTGGGTAAGTCCACCTACGCGCGATGTGGCATCATCGTCAACGTCACTCCGTTCGAGCCAGAATGGGAAGGTTATGTGACACTGGAGTTCAGTAACACCACCCCGCTGCCAGCCAAGATTTATGCCGGTGAAGGATGTGCTCAAGTATTGTTCTTGGAATCAGACGAAGAATGCGAGACCTCTTATAAAGATAGAGGTGGTAAGTACCAAGGCCAAGTAGGCGTCACGTTACCCAAGATCTGATTTACGCCAATACACTCAGTCGCGCCTTTGTCATATCCAGCGCAATTGAGTGTGTTATATTCCGCTTTTTTAATTACCCCCTAGGCTGCCTTCAGGAGGCCTCATGAAATTTCGCTTTCCAGTCGTCATCATTGACGAAGATTTCCGCTCAGAAAACTCTTCAGGCCTGGGCATTCGCGTGCTCGCCAAAGCTATTGAGGACGAAGGCTTTGAAGTATTGGGCGTGACCAGCTATGGCGACCTCACTTCGTTTGCCCAGCAGCAAAGCCGTGCTTCTGCTTTTATCCTGTCGATTGATGATGAGGAATTCGTTGAGGAGTCTCCTCATGCGCTGGAGAACCTGCGTAATTTTGTTGACGAAATCCGCTTCCGCAACGAAGAAATTCCCATCTTCCTGCACGGTGAAACCCGCACATCGCGCCATATTCCCAATGAGATTCTGCGCGAATTGAATGGCTTCATCCATATGTTTGAGGATACGCCGGAGTTTGTCGCACGCTATATCGTGCGTGAAGCGCGTACCTACCTGGATAGCCTCCCACCACCTTTTTTCCGCGCGTTGACCCATTATGCAGCAGATGGCTCTTATTCCTGGCATTGCCCTGGACACTCAGGCGGTGTCGCCTTCCTGAAGTCGCCAGTCGGCCAGATGTTCCACCAGTTTTTCGGCGAGAACATGCTGCGCGCGGACGTCTGCAATGCAGTGGACGAACTGGGCCAACTGCTGGACCACACCGGCCCGGTAGCCGCTTCGGAACGTAATGCCGCGCGCATTTTCAATTGCGACCATCTTTACTTCGTCACCAATGGCACTTCCACTTCCAACAAGATCGTGTGGAACTCCACCGTTGCTCCAGGCGACGTCGTCATTGTTGACCGTAACTGCCACAAGTCGGTGTTGCACTCCATCATCATGACTGGCGCGATTCCCATCTTCCTCATGCCGACGCGCAATCATTTCGGCATTATTGGGCCTATTCCCAAGGCAGAATTCTCCTGGGAAAACATCCAGAAAAAACTGGAAGCCAACCCATTCATCGGCGACAAAACGGTCAAGCCACGTGTGCTGACCATCACGCAATCTACCTATGATGGCGTGCTATACAACGTCGAGGAAATTAAGGAAATGCTGGATGGCAAGATTGATACCCTGCATTTCGACGAGGCCTGGCTGCCACATGCCACCTTCCACGACTTCTATGGCGATTACCATGCCATCGGCGCAGATCGTCCGCGTTGCAAGGAATCCATGGTGTTCTCTACCCAATCCACGCACAAATTGCTCGCTGGCCTGAGCCAGGCTTCGCAGATATTGGTGCAAGACGCGCAGGATATTCAACTGGATAGAGACCTCTTCAACGAGGCTTATCTGATGCACACTTCAACCAGCCCGCAATACTCCATTATCGCCAGCTGTGATGTTGCGGCTGCCATGATGGAAGCGCCCGGTGGTACTGCCCTGGTGGAAGAATCCATCATGGAAGCCCTGGACTTCCGCCGTGCCATGCGCAAGGTAGATGAGGAATGGGGCGCAGACTGGTGGTTCAAGGTCTGGGGACCAGATGACCTTTCCGAAGAAGGGATTGAAGAGCGCGAATCCTGGATGCTGAAGGCTGGCGAACGCTGGCACGGGTTTGGCAATCTGGCCGAAGGCTTCAATATGCTCGACCCGATCAAGGCGACCATCATCACGCCAGGATTGGATGTAGATGGTGCATTCTCCGACGACATCGGCATCCCTGCCGCGATCGTGACCAAGTACTTGGCCGAACATGGCGTTATCGTGGAGAAAACCGGCCTCTACTCCTTCTTCATCATGTTTACCATCGGCATCACCAAAGGCCGCTGGAATACCATGGTGACGGCCTTGCAGCAGTTTAAGGACGATTACGACAAAAACCAGCCACTATGGAAGGTTTTGCCAGAGTTTATCGCCAAGCATCCGCGCTACGAACGGATTGGCCTGCGGGATTTATGCACCCAGATTCATGAAATATATAAAGCCAATGACGTGGCAAGACTGACCACCGAAATGTATTTGTCCAACATGATTCCGGCCATGAAGCCTACCGATGCTTTTGCCAAGGTGGCGCACCGCAAGATCGACCGCGTACTGATCGATGAACTGGAAGGCCGTATCACCGCTGTCTTGTTGACCCCTTACCCACCAGGTATTCCACTACTGATTCCAGGCGAGCGCTTTAACAAGGTCATCATCAACTACCTGCGTTTTGCCCGTGAGTTCAACGAGCGCTTCCCAGGATTCGAGACAGATGTACACGGCTTGGTGAAGGAAGTGGTCGATGGCAAGGCCCACTACTATGTAGATTGCGTCGCCAATTAAATGTGACTCACTGAAGTTGCCGGCCTCCCCGGTAACTTCAGGATGAGCTTGATGATCAGGCTATTTATTTCCTGCGTTCGTAGGTTACATAGCGAAACGGCAAGCCTTTCGCACTGATTGACTCCTCTCGTGATACCTCTTGCCAATCCTGCAAATCGAACTCGGGCAAAAAGGCATCACCTGTAAACTCTGCCTCAATCTCAGTGATATACAGGCGATCGGCCAGCTTCAAGCCAACTTGATACAGTTCCGCGCCACCAATCAGGAAGGCTTCGTTATCATTGGCTGCCAAGGCGATTGCCTGCTCCAGGCTGTTGGCGATCAATGCGCCTGGCACTTCATAGGCCTGATTACGCGTCACGATGACGGTAGTGCGGTCTGGCAATAAGCGATTCAAGGACTCATAAGTCTTGCGCCCCATGATGATATGGTGCCCTGTTGTCAGGGCACGAAAGCGTTTGAGATCCTCCGGCAAATGCCAGGGCAAGGTATTGTTGAAGCCAATGACACGATTCTGTGCCACGGCCACGATAAGAGAGAGTTTAGCCATGGCTCTATTATACTTGGAGTTATCTCTCGGAGCCTTGTAGGACAAGCACCGTCTGCCCCTCATAAATGAGATAGTTTAAGATGAGGGCCGAATGCCATGGTTTACCTCATCATTCAAGCATCGCTAACGAAAGAAACGGAACCCAAGTTTTGCAGATTGCCTACCCAAAATCCTTTCTCAAGCTACTACTCATTGGCTTTGCCCTAGCCATGCTGCCACTGTTGTTTGCTTTTGGTAATGCAGCCCTTTACCTTGACCGTCTGGCAACCCAAAGCCGCGATACAGTGACCCAAGCCGTGCAGGCTACCCGTGCCAGCCGCGCGCTCGTGGAGCAGATCACCTTTATGGAGCGTAGTGCCAGGCAATATTTCGTCCTAGAAGATGCACTCTTGCTGGAAAATTACGAGAAAGCCCACGAGAAATTTGTAGACGCATGGCAAGACCTTGATCAACTGCCGATGACCAATAGGCAGAAACATGCGTTGATCCAGCTCTCCAGTGAAGAACTATCTCTCTTTCAGAGCGTTGTTCATCCGGCTAATCCTGCTCCTCTGATTGAAGAAACCGTGGATCGCTTTGCCGACCTGACCGCCAAGGCCCAGAATATCTTGGACGAAAACAATCGCCAGATTGACCGTGAATCCGCCATTCTCGCAGAGACTGCCGAACGCACGCAGCAGATCATGCTCTGGCAAACCCTCACGCTCATTCCGGTTGCCTTGTTGGTCGCCTTAATGATCACCTTCCTGGTAGCACAGCCAATCAGGCGTATGGATGCGGCTATTCGCAAGCTTGGTGAGGGAGACTATACCGAGCCTATCAGTATTGACGGCCCAGGGGACCTGCGTAACCTAGGCGAGCGCCTGGATTGGCTACGTGCACAATTGAATGAGCTGGATCAGCAAAAACAACGCTTTCTGCGCAATGTATCTCATGAGCTCAAAACCCCACTCACGGCCATTCGTGAAGGTAGCGAGTTGCTTGGTGACGAAGTGGGGGGCACTCTCACACCACAACAGCGCGAGATTGCCGGCATACTGCGTGAAAGCAGTTTGCGCCTGCAAAAAATGATAGAAAACCTACTGAACTATACTGCCGTGCAATTTCATGCACCTCAGTTAAAACTAGAGCCCATCGCACTGACCAAGCTTGCAGAAGATATCTTGGCTGATTATTCACTGACCATCAGCAACAAGAATATTGGCATCCAACGTGATTTTTTCCCCACCGAGATTATGGGGGATCACGAAAAAATCCATTCTGTATTCGATAACCTAGTGTCGAATGCCATCAAATATACTTCGCCATCCAGCAACATCCGTATCAGTATTACGCACCAAGCTGATCATGCCATCATCGAAGTACATGATGGCGGCCCTGGTGTCATGTCAGCGGATAAAGCCAAGTTATTCGATCCTTTCTACCGTGGTGATAGTGTGTATGAAAGCCTGGTCAGTGGTAGCGGCCTGGGACTTTCCATCGCCAAGGAATACGTAGATGCCCATGGTGGCGAAATCATTTTATTGCCCTCGGAACACGGAGCACACTTCCGCGTTTCCCTCCCCTTGAAAGCTGTCACTGCATGAATTCCAAACACTTAATTTCCCTTGCCATCGCAGGCACCCTGCTAAACGCATGTGCCCACCAGCCACAATCAACGGGCACTCTTGAGAAAACCTCATCGCCCACTGCAGTCTCACAGGTGAATAGCCATAAGGAACACCACACTGAGCCCAACCTGCTGGAATTCATCAGCAACTTTTCTGAATTATCGTTAGAGCTGCAAAAAAAGGAATTAGCGGCAGCCTTGCAAAAAACCAGCAATAACAATAATGACTTACAACAAAAAACCCGGGTAGCCATTATCTATTCGGTCCCTGGCAGCAAGTTACGAGACCCGCTCAAGGCACAACCTTTGCTTGATGAGTTGGCGCGTGAAAAACAGCTGAGCAAGGAAGAAAGCGCTATCGTGTCCATCCTCCGTGACAATGCAGCGGAAACAACCAAGCTCAACCAACGCTTACGTGAAGAACTGCGCCGTGCAGAAGAAAACCAGCAAAAAGCCAATGGTTTGCAGCAAAAGCTGGATGATCTCAAAAAAATTGAAAGGACCATGATGCAGAAATCGCTGAAAGATCCTAACCGGAGTGGGAGTAAATGACTGAAGTAGTAAAGAAAATACTAACTGTTGATGATGACCCAGACATCCTCAAGCTGATGGGCATGCGGCTCAAGGCAGCTGGTTACCAGGTCGTGACTGCAACCAATGCAGAAGAGGCACTGTCGCAAATTGCCATCAGCCGCCCTAGCCTGGTCATTACGGATTTGCGCATGCCTGGCATGGATGGCTTGGCTCTGTTCGATGTCATCCATAAGTCCGACCCATCTCTTCCCGTCATCATGGTGACCGCCCATGGTTCCATTCCTGAAGCAGTCGACGCAACCCAACGCGGTGTTTTTGGCTTTCTAACCAAGCCATTTGACAGCAAATCATTGCTCCAGCAAGTAGAGGCTGCATTACGTGTTGGCACAGGGGCATTACAGAACCATGCCGAAGATGGAGACAACGAGTGGCGTAAGAGCATCGTCACCCGTAGCCCGCAGATGGAAAACCTGCTTGGGCAAGCCAAACTCATGGCAATTTCTGATGCCAGCGTATTTATCCAAGGTGAAAGTGGTACTGGTAAGGAACTGCTTGCCCGTGCCATTCACCAAGCCAGCCCTCGCCGGGATAAACCTTTTGTTGCCATCAACTGCGGCGCTATTCCCGAGGCTTTGCTGGAATCCGAATTATTTGGTCATAGCAAAGGCGCTTTCACAGGCGCATTGCGTGATCATAAAGGCCTCTTTCAAACGGCTGATGGCGGCACCCTGTTTCTGGATGAAATCGGCGACATGCCCTTACCCTTACAGGTCAAGTTACTGCGCGCATTACAAGAGCGTGCGATTCGCCCTGTAGGGTCAAGTACAAGTATTCACATTGATGTAAGGGTCATTTCTGCCACCCACCGTAATCTTGCAGAAGAAATGAAATCCGGTCGTTTCCGGGAGGATCTCTACTATCGCATCAATGTGGTCGGCCTTGAAATTCCTGCCTTGGCGGCACGTCGCGAAGATATCTCGCTGTTGGCTAATAATTTCCTCAATGAGCTGACCACCAAATATCGCAAGAAACTCAATGGCTTTGCTCCCGAGGCACTTGAACTGCTCATTGCCGCCCCATGGCCAGGCAATGTGCGTCAGTTGCAGAATATCGTTGAGCAGACCGTCGTACTCTGTACCACGCCACTGATTCCAGCCACATTGGTACAAAAAGCCTTGCAAGAGGATATTGGCGGGATCGTGCCATTTGAGGTGGCACGCAAAAACTTTGAGCGTGACTATCTGGTGAAATTACTCAAGGCCACTAATGGCGGCGTCACACAAGCCGCCCGGCTGGCGCAACGTAATCGCACAGAGTTCTATAAGCTATTGCAACGTCATCAATTGACGCCTGCGTTGTTCAAGCACGACAACACCACAAACTAACGTCTCTCTTCGGAGACGTATTTTTCCATTAAAATTCAATACGTTAATAAAAAATCATGCAATCTGTCTCACTTTTGAGACAGATTGCATGATTAACAATGTCTTAAAAATAACCATATCTCATTGATTTAAAATAATTAATTAAAGTTGGCACACTCTTCGCTATATATTAATCAAATATTTCGGCTGCAAACACCAAGTAAAACCAAGTCGGAGATGTACGAAGATATGCAATCCAATATTAAAAAAACACATCCAATGGTCCTCGTCGCTGCAACGGCTTTGACCATATTCAGCCTAGTTGGTAGCGCTGCCATCACCGGGCTTATTCCAGTCGCTCACACATATCGTCCTGACCTTGCACAGGAGTTGATTACTGACCCAAATGCAGCAATGGTGATTAGCAATACGCTTAATCAGGCAAAAGACCGCTCCCCCCGTGAGAATGGCGCGAGTCTTGGCGCATGCTCAGATTGTGGCATCGTGGTATCGATCCGCTCTTTTGAAAACAAAATGAAGAATTATCAAGTCAGTGAAAAAACTTCTGAGGCAACTTATCTGATCAAGATCAAGATGGGTAATGGTCTGCTTCACACCATTACACAATACAGTACACCGCGCTACTCTGTAGGAGACAATGTCAGACTCAAGAGTGGACGGTTAGTTAGTGCATAGCATGCATTGAGTCTCCAAGCTCCTCATAGCAGGCCTTTATCCTCCCCGAGAAGGTCTGTTTTTTTTATTCAAAAATAAAGCCCCGTATTTACGGGGCTTTATTTTATCTACCTAGCGATACCAATCACGCTATCTTCCTAGGCTGTCGTATTAATATTTTGCCCCAAATGTTCAGGCAAGCTGGCAGCCGGCGGAGATGGTAAGGCTTGCAACAAAGCCAGAGCATTGGCTGAACTAATATCCATCGTTTTTTTCAATACAGTCGTACTCACCTCCTGCTGCAAGCGCGTGGCTGCAAGATCAGTGGCAACGCTGGCAATAGCAGTTACATCCATAGACACGGTTCCAATTCATAACAATCAATACACTTTATTAACGGCAACATAGACAATAAATAAAGGTATACCCTTGGATAGGACAACATAATCAATGGACAAAAAAAACGCCCCCGAAGGAGCGTTGTCGACTGTCCGTCCAGTCAAAACCTAAACTGATTATTCTTTGCCAATCTGGTAGAACTCTTGGTTAGCTTCTACGATTTTGCCAGTGGTAGCATCCACTTCAACCTTGAATTCCTTGCCATCTTTGGTCTTGATATCAAACTCATAGGATGCTGCGCCATCTGGTTCGATTTCATATTCTACTTCTACAATTTCACCGGGATAAGCGGCCAATGCTGTCTTACGTGCATCTGCCTCGCTCACCTTTTGTTTGGCCTTGAATAATGGATGATCGGCAGAATCAACTTCTTGCTCTACTTCCACTACCTTACCAGTGTTTGCATCACATTCTACATCCCAAGCATTGCCATCACTCGTCTCAATGTCAAATTCGTACATGGGAGTCTTACCTTCCAGCTTGTATTCAACCTTAACTACATTGCCAGATTTAGCTTTAAGCGCAGCTTGCAAACAAGTTTCCAAGCTTACCTTACCCTTGGGGAAATGATGGTCTGCCAATGCAAAACCACTGGATAAGACTAAAGCCAATGTACTGATACCAACTACGATTTTTGTCATTATTGATCTCCATTATAGTGATGAATGGTGGCAATTATAGCTGAACAAACAAAAATCGGGAAAAAATCCCATAATACATAAGGATAAACACACAATTTACACCTTGCATTTTCCCGTCAATACCATTTCAGTCATATGTTGTGCATCCACTGGATGACTGAACAAATAGCCTTGCACCATGTCGCTACCCTGCTCAAGCAGGAACTGCAACTGCGCCTTGGTTTCCACCCCTTCTGCAACCACCTCAAGCTTCAAGCTATGCGCCATCTGGATGGTGGCAGTGGTAATCGCCACATCATCGGCATCACGTGGAATATCGCGGATAAAGCTACGATCAATCTTGAGTCGGCTGACTGGAAAGCGCTTAAGATACGCCATGGAAGAATAACCCGTACCAAAGTCGTCGATCGCCAGGTGCACGCCCATGGATTTTAAGTCTGCCAAGCGAGTAATCGTCGTCTCCGCATCTTCCATGAGTACCGTTTCAGTAATTTCCAACTCAAGCAGACTACTGTCCATGCCAGTTTGCTCAATAATCTTGGTGACTGTATTCACCAGAGACTCCTGACGAAACTGGCGACCAGAAAGGTTGACACTCATGCGTAGAGTAGCTCCCAGGCTCTTCCACTCCATTGCCTGCTTGCAAGCTTCTTCCAGCGCCCATTCGCCAATACGCACAATTAGACCAGTTTCCTCGGCCACAGGAATAAAGCTGCTAGGATGCAACATGCCGCGCTGAGGATGATGCCAGCGTATCAAAGCCTCTACACCCACTAGTGTTTGATCTGGCAAGCTATACTGTGGTTGATAGTAAAGCTCGAATTGCCTCTCTTCCAAAGCAACGCGCATTTCTGTTTCGAGAATCAAGCGTGTTGAGCTTTTGTGATGCATTTCTGCCGAGAACATCTGGAAATTATTCTTGCCGCGGCTCTTGGCGTAGTACATCGCAGCATCAGCATCGCGTAGCAAATGGGCAGCATCTTCTCCATCATATGGGTAGAGACTGGCGCCAATACTGACACCGATATAGAAATTCCGGTCATTCAGTATGATAGGTTGCGCCAATGTACGGATAAACCGGTTGGCAACAGCATCAACATTCTCAACATCTGCCGGCTGGTCAAGGATCATGGCAAACTCATCGCCACCCACGCGATAAACCGTGTCTTTACCTCCAGCAGCAGATACCAGGCGCTGGGCTACAAGATGCAAAAGCTTGTCCCCCACATCGTGCCCCAAAGTATCGTTAATCACCTTGAAATCATCCAGGTCGAATACCAGCAAAGCAAGTACCGTATTGCGCTGGCGGGCATTTTCCAGCAGTGAATGAAAACGTCCATTGAAAGCATGCCGATTTGGCAGATCAGTCACCGTGTCATAATTGGCCAGAAAACCTGCTCGCTCCTCGGCCTTCAGCATCGCCCGTTGCAATCGACTCAACAGCAACGCGGCAGCGAACAAGGTCACCAGCATGACCGTGACAGTAGTGCCGATATACCAAAGTAATTGGCGATACAAGCCTTTCATATTGGATCGCATGTACAGCATTCCCACTTGCATGTCACCATAGATGACGGGTTGCCATATTTCGCTTTTGTGCAAGTCAGTCTGGTGTTGTGCTTGCGTCTTGATCCGTACCTTAGGCGCGTGAGGCAAGCTTCCACGTCTGGCATACTCAGCAAACTGGTTTTTGTGCATGTCATACAACACAGCGGCATCTATTTCGGGAGCATCCGCCAAACTGGCTAATACCTCATTGGCTTCCACGCGTTCACCGTGCAGCAATGATCGCGCAAGATTACTTGCCATGATGTGCATCTGAACCTGCATGGTATTCGTCATGTTATGACGAAGCGATGCATACTCCATGCTGATCAAGGTCACAGTAGCCACCAACAGGGCAAGGCCAACGGCAATAATGTGCGCCATCCTTAATCTGGGCGGCACAGAGTGGTGATGTTGAGGAAGCATGAATAACTACGATAGTGAATAGTGAAGCGGGCAGATTGATACTGGATTATCGGGGCGCAACAATTAACGCCTACATGAAAACAGCATGAAGGAAAGATAGCATCATGATTTCAACACTAAAAATTACACGGCAACAGGTGCCTTGATTGCAGGATGAGACTGGTAATTTTCCAGCGTGAAATCCTCGAAACGGAACCCGAAAATATCCTGCACATCAGGGTTGATTTTCATGGCAGGCAAAGGATAAGGCTCGCGTGACAATTGCTCTTTCACCTGGTCAAGGTGATTAAGATAGATATGCGCATCGCCCAGCGTGTGTACGAAATCACCTAACTTAAGTCCGCATACTTGCGCCACCATCATGGTGAGCAAGGCATAAGAGGCAATATTGAAGGGCACACCAAGGAAGATGTCAGCACTACGCTGGTAAAGCTGACAGGAAAGCCTGCCATCTGCCACGTAGAACTGGAAGAAAGCATGGCAAGGTGGTAGCTTCATCTTGTCGACATCCGCGACATTCCAGGCGGAGACGATCAGGCGACGTGAATCAGGATTACGCTTGATGGCATTAACCACCTCACTAATCTGGTCAATATGCGTGCCATCAGGCTTGGGCCAGTTGCGCCATTGATAGCCATAGACGGGGCCAAGATTGCCTTGTTCATCGGCCCACTCATCCCAGATGGTCACGCCATTTTCCTTGAGGTAGGCAATGTTAGTGCTGCCTTGCAAAAACCACAACAACTCATGAATGATGGACTTCAGGTGCACTTTCTTGGTGGTGAGCAGCGGAAAGCCCTCGGCCAAGTCAAAACGCATCTGGTAGCCAAACACTGACAAGGTACCGGTGCCAGTCCGGTCTTCCTTCTTGTGGCCGTGCTCCAGTACGTGGCGCATCAAGTCGTGATAGACCTTCATGGATTCTCCCCGGGGCTAGATGTGGTCAACAATAAATTGCTTGATGGCTGCAGCATCCGCATCCATCACTTCAAAGCGTTGAGGCAAAGCTTCCAGGCCTTCAAGGCTTTGCGGGCGCTCAGGTTTTTGGCCAAGCGCTTCGACAATGGCATCCTCGAACTTGGCTGGTAGTGCGGTTTCCAGCACCAGCATGGGAATACCTGCTTCGCGATGCTCCAAGGCCACCTTGAGGCCATCCGCCGTATGCGTATCAATAGTCACCTGATAGCGCTCTTGGGTCGCCCGGATAGTCTGCATGCGATGCGCATGGTTGCTACTGCCTGAGACAAAACCATAATCAGCTGCCTTGGCAAACCAGCCGCCTTCATTAAGGTCGAAACTGCCGCCTGCATCTACCTTGCTCCATAGCTCGCGCACTTTAGCGGCATCCCGCCCAACCAAGTCGAACACGAAACGCTCGAAATTAGAGGCCTTGGAAATGTCCATTGACGGGCTGGAAGTATGGTAGGTATTGGCAGAGCCGCGCGGACGGTAAACACCGGTCTTGAAGAATTCATCCAGTACGTCGTTCTCATTGGTCGCTACCACCAGCTTGGCGATAGGCAGACCCATCATGCGTGCAATATGCCCAGCACAGACATTGCCAAAATTCCCTGACGGCACAGCAAAGCTGACCCTCTGAGCATTGTCGGCGGTCACGGCAAAATAACCCTTGAAGTAATACACCACCTGGGCCGCCACGCGTGCCCAGTTGATGGAATTCACTGCGCCTATCTTGTTGTTGGCCTTGAAGGCATGGTCGTTGGAAACGGCCTTGACGATGTCTTGGCAGTCGTCGAACACGCCCTTAACCGCGATGTTGAAGATATTGTCGTCCTGCAGGCTGAACATCTGCGCAGTCTGGAAACGGCTCATTTTCTGGTGCGGAGAGAGCATGAATACCTTGACGCCCTGCTTACCGCGCATGGCGTATTCGGCGGCAGAACCGGTATCGCCGGAGGTTGCCCCCAGGATATTGGTGGTCTCACCCTTCTGCGCCAGCACATATTCGAACAAATTGCCCAGCAGTTGCATGGCCATGTCCTTGAACGCCAGGGTCGGGCCATTGGACAGGGAAAGCAGGTACAGGTCATCTTCCAGCTTGAGAATAGGCGTGATGTCCTCGGCATCCTGGCCGGGACGCGCATAAGCATAGACATCGGCGCGATAGGTCTTGTCGACGATGCTGCGCAGGTCTGCGGCAGGAATATCATCCACCAGGCGAGAAAGAATGGTGAATGCCAGGTCGCGGTAATTCATGCCGCGCATGGCGCTCAAGTCTTCAGCGCTGAATTGCGGATATTGCTCGGGCAAATACAGGCCGCCGTCCGGCGCCAGGCCGCCGAGCAGGATTTCAGAGAATGTCAGTGCAGGCGATTGCCCGCGGGTGGAAATGTATTTCATTGCAACTGATGCAGGAGGCGCTACGCCTGCCTGCAATCCTTTCCTCAAATTATCGGCTTAGTTCTTCCATGCGCAAACGGGTCACCTTGCCGGAAATGGCAGGCAATGCCTCGATGGCGGCAATGGCATCATCGATGTTTTTCTCGACCGTGACGTGGGTGAGAATGATGATGTCGGCCTGGTCTTCGCCTTCTTGCGGCTCTTTCTGGATCATGGCATCGATGGAGATTTCACGATCACCGAGGATGCGGGTCACGTCGGCAAGCACGCCGGGCTTGTCCAGTGCGCGCAGGCGCAGGTAATAAGCGCTGCTGACCTCGCTGATAGGCAGGATGGGCAGGTCTACCAGGCGATCGGGCTGGAAAGCCAGGTGCGGCACGCGCTGGTGCGCATCCACGGTGTGCGTACGCGTGACATCAACCAGGTCGGCCACCACGGCACTCGCGGTTGGCTCGGCACCGGCACCGGCGCCATAATACAAGGTAGGGCCAACGGCATCACCCTTGACCAGCACAGCATTCATTGCACCATTCACATTGGCAATCAAGCGCTTTTCCGGGATCAGGGTTGGGTGTACACGCAACTCCACACCCTTGTCGGTTCGCTTGGTAATACCAAGCAGCTTGACGCGGTAACCCAACTCTTCAGCGTAACGGATATCTACGGCATCCAGCTTCGTGATGCCCTCGACATAAGCCTTGTCGAATTGCACCGGAATACCAAAGCCAATGGAGGCGAGGATCATGAGCTTGTGCGCAGCATCAATGCCTTCGACATCGAAAGTCGGGTCTGCCTCGGCATAGCCCAGGCGTTGGGCTTCCTTGAGCACATCAGCAAAAGCCAAGCCCTTTTCACGCATTTCCGAGAGGATGAAGTTAGTCGTGCCATTGATGATGCCGGCAATCCACTCAATGCGATTGGCGGCTAGGCCTTCGCGCACGGCCTTGATGATGGGAATACCGCCAGCCACGGCAGCTTCAAAGGCAACAATGACGCCTTTTTTCTGCGCAGCGGCAAAAATTTCGTTGCCATGCAGGGCAATCAAGGCCTTGTTGGCTGTCACCACGTGCTTGCCATTCTCAATGGCCTTTAGCACCAGCTCACGCGCCACGGTGTAGCCACCGATCAGTTCAACAACAATATCAATCGCAGGATCAGAAACGATGGCAAAAGCATCGTCGGTGACATCAATTTTTCCACCAGTCACCTGGCGCGCCAGCTCCAGATCACGATCTGCAACACGGGTAATAGCGATTGGGCGTCCAGCACGGCGTGCGATTTCTTCCTGGTTACGGGTTAAAACAGTATAGGTACCGCCACCGACAGTACCGATGCCGAGCAGGCCAACATTGATGGGTTTCATTCAGTTTCCAGTTTGTTGCTTTTCAATCTTATAGATCAGCCACATCATGCAGTTGCATTGTGTGGCTTTGCTTGTAATTCTTTTGCAGCTTTGCCATCTACCACCGTGAGCGTGCTGTGCTGCTTGCGATAATTTTCCAGGAAGCGGGCAATCCGGGTGAATGCCTCGGTGAGATCATCCACATTCGGCAGGAACACCACGCGGAAATGGTCAGGCGCATGCCAGTTGAAGCCAGAGCCCTGTACTAGCAAGACTTTTTCCTCCAGCAATAAATCCAGGATGAACTGCTGGTCGTCTTCAATTGGGTATATCTTGGGGTCAAGGCGCGGGAACAAGTAAAGGCCAGCCTTGGGCTTGACGCAGCTAACCCCGGGAATATCTGTCAACATCTTGTAGGCAAGATCGCGCTGCTTGCACAAGCGCCCAGTTGGTGCCACCAAGTCATTGATGCTCTGGTAGCCACCCAGTGCGGTCTGGATAGCCAATTGCCCAGGCACGTTGGCACAAAGACGCATCGAGGCCAGCATATTCAGGCCCTCGATGTAATCCTTGGCATGGCGTTTTTCGCCCGAGATCACCAACCAGCCAGCACGATACCCGCAGGTACGGTAATTCTTGGACAAGCCATTAAAGGTAATAAACAACACGTCATCGGCCAGCGATGCCACGGAGGTATGCGTATTACCATCGAACAGCACCTTGTCGTAAATTTCGTCAGCGAAAATCACCAGGCCGTGGTGGCGCGCAATCTCGATAATGCCTTCCAGGGTTTCTTTGGGGTACAAGGCGCCGGTGGGGTTGTTCGGGTTGATCAGCACAATACCGCGGGTATTGGCAGTGATCTTGTTTTCGATATCCTTGAGATCAGGCAGCCAGCCAGTCTGCTCATCGCACACATAATGGCGCGCTGTACCACCGGCTAAGTTCACGGCAGCCGTCCATAATGGATAATCCGGCATCGGCACCAATACCTGGTCGCCATTGTTCAGCAAAGCCTGCATGGCCATGACGATAAGTTCGGAAACACCATTACCGATGATGATGTCATCAATGGTTACACCCTGAATATTCTTTTGCTGGGTGTAGTGCATGATCGCCTTGCGTGCAGCGAACAAGCCCTTGGAATCGGTATAGCCAGAAGCAGAGTCCATGTTACGGATCACGTCCTGCAGGATTTCCTCTGGTGCAGCAAAACCGAAAGGCGCAGGGTTACCGATATTGAGCTTGATAATGCGGTGACCATCCTCCTCCATTGCACGCGCTCGATCCAGCACCGGGCCACGGATGTCGTAGCACACGTTATTGAGCTTGCTGGACTTGGAGATTTCTTGCATGGTAACCCGTAGATGTCGGTTGGGGAAAATGTGCTATCTTACATTGAGTTGGCATGCAATTGAAGCGCCACTCCTCAAAAGACTCCATTGATTATTCGATATATCCGCTGATGAAATTACACCTTACCCAGGCTGCAGGCAGCCACCTGATTACCGGTTACGGCGATGGCTGGGTGGAAGTCAACCACCATCGCCATGAACATAGCCTGATTGTCTTACCTGGGTACATCAACCCGGATTGGGCTATTGAGAGCTTCGATCACCTGCAAGCTGCCCATTTTCAGGAACTACTGGCGCTCAAGCCCGAGTTAATCCTGCTCGGCACTGGTAACAAGCATCGCTTCCTGCACCCCTCCATCAGTCGCGACTTGATTACAGCAGGCATCAGCGTGGAGTGCATGACCACGGAAGCTGCCTGCCGCACCTACAATATTCTGATGGCAGAAAGTCGCCAGGTGGCAGCCGCCTTGATTGTTTGATAAAACACAGGCACAGCAATACATTTCACCAATCTGATACTATTAATTAATTAATATCTGAATCTGTTATAAAACTATCCACTTCCGCACAATTCTGCATAGCATCATTCAATCAGGAATTGCCATGCAAGCAGAAGCCACCCTCGTCCGTGCCACCCCAGCACGCAAAGTCATTCCCATCGTGCCTTACTCGGTTAAGGGACGATACCGCAATATCAAGTCCATCATCCTCAATCTCGCTTTTGGCGTGTATTTTTTCCTGCCCTGGTTACCCTGGCCCAATCAAGTCGGGCAAGCCCTGTTGTTTGATATTGGCAGTGCGCGCTTTTACTTGTTCGACCTAGTGCTTTACCCACAGGATTTGATGGTGCTCGTGGGCATCATGGTCATAGCTGCCAGCTTGCTATTCGTCTCGGCTGCCATGTTTGGGCGGATTTTCTGTGGTTTTTTCTGCTTCCAGACCTTATGGACGGATGCTTTCCGCTTCATCGAAAAATGGATACAGGGAGAAGCCCAGGCCAGGAAGCGCCTACAACAAGCCCCATGGAGCATGAAAAAAATTGCCTTGATCGGTAGCACCCACGCTCTTTGGCTGGGGTTGTCATTCGCCACGGCTATCACTTTCACACTGTATTTTGCCGAGGCAGGCACGCTTTTAAGGCAGGTATTTGCCGGGGAAGCAGCGATTGCAGCCTATGTCACGATTTCCGTCCTCACTGCTACTACTTATGTCGCCGCCGGGTTCGCGCGTGAAGACATCTGCTTTGTGGCCTGTCCTTATGGCAAATTCCAGGGCGTGATGCAGGATCCTTCCACCGTCACCGTCATGTATGACCAGGCACGTGGCGAAGGCCAGCAAGGTCGTCAAGCACCCACCGCCAAGCTCAAGACGGTGGAAACGCGTCGTGAGCAAGGCTTTGGCGATTGTATAGACTGCAATTATTGCGTAAACGTCTGCCCAACCGGCGTTGACATCCGCAAAGGGTTCCAGATTGGTTGCATCTCCTGTGGCTTGTGCGTGGATGCCTGCAACAACATCATGGATAGCCTCAAGCTGCCACACGGCTTGATCCGCTTTGACCGCGACGAGCATCTCCAGAAACCAGAGGAGCGCCAGCAACGATGGTCGCAAGCAAAGCGCGTGGGCTATGCCTCCTTGCTGATCGCCAGCATAGCCTTTACCTGGCATGCCATCAGCACACTCAGCCCTTTCACCGCTATCGTGCAGCAACAAAGGCAACCCTTGGTGACTCAGCTTGCCGATGGCAGTTTGCGCAACCGTTATGAATTACGCATCAGCAACAAATCTGCCGGCGCAGAAACCTATGCCATCCAGGTGCACGGACTACCCGCAGACAGCTTCAAGGGTAGTCAGGAAATTACCATCCCGGCAGGCAAGTCTTACGCCAGCAACTTCAGCGTATCCCTATCACCAGCCGTGGCTGCCAGCACTTCCAGTTTCATTGTGAGCGTCACGCCACGAACACAAACTGATGCAGCAGAGAACCTCATGGCTAATTTCTTTGCAAAATGAGCCTGTCTGTTACAAAGATGGCGGCTAAGTACAAAAAGCTAGCCGCCTAAAGCCACTTTGTGCAGCTTGGTAGGCGCTGCCTCGGCGAACGTGTGTAGCAAGCGAGCAATGCGTGCGACGATGTCATCAATCTGCGCTTCACTGCACACCAGTGGGGGCAGCAAGCGAATAGTACGTTCACGCGTCACAGTGATCAGCAGGCGCTCTTGTACCAGGGCTTTCCACACTAGTGCCTGGCAAGGCCTATCTAGCTCTATACCCAGCATCAAGCCCTGTCCACGAATCGCCCGCACGTCAGGATGATGGCGTAGCGCCTGTTGCAAACCGGCTAGCAGCCTGGCTCCCAGCGTTGCCGCACGTTGAGGTAGTTGATCGCGGATCATGATATCCAATACCGTATACGCCACCCGGCAAGCTAGGGGGTTGCCGCCAAACGTAGAACCGTGCTGGCCGGGCGAGAACAAGTCGGCAGCCATGCCGCGTGCCAGGCACGCGCCAATCGGGAAGCCATTGCCCAATGCTTTGGCCAGCGTTATCACGTCAGGCACGATGCATGCATGCTGATGCCCAAACCAAGCACCAGTACGCCCCATGCCAGCCTGGATTTCATCCATCATCAACAAGCACTCATGCTCATCGCATACTGCACGTAACTCTTGCAAATACTCAACACTGGCAGGGCGTATGCCGCCTTCGCCCTGCACTGGCTCTATCAATATCGCCACGATGTCGGGTACGGTATCCAGCATCTGGCATACCGCGTGAATGTCGTTATAAGGCACGCGAATAAACCCTGGCATCAAGGGCTCAAAACCACGTTGCTTGGCCGGGTTGCCAGTGGCAGAAAGCGTGGCCAGAGTACGACCATGAAAGCCATTTTCCATGACCAGTATTTTCGGCACGCTTATCCCTTGACGCTGACCATGCAATCTTGCCAATTTAAGGGCTGCTTCATTGGCCTCTGCCCCCGAATTGCAGAAAAAAACCTGTTGCATGCCAGTCAATGCGCACAAGCGCTCTCCCAGCCTTTCCTGCCAGTCGATGCGAAAGATGTTGGAGGTGTGCAGCAGCATTCTGGCCTGCTCAGCAATCACGGCAGCGATCTCCGGATGGGCATGCCCCAAGCTAGTCACAGCCACCCCGGCCATGGCATCCAGGTATTCCACGCCTTGCTCATCCCATAGCCTAGCCCCACTACCCCGCACAAAAGAAACCGGTTGGCGGGCATAAGCTGCCATCAAGTGGGAGTTGATATGTTCCATCATGGTGTCATCCTCAAAAAAAGTTTACTGGTCATTCACTGGCCAATAATGAGAGTCGGGAGTCGTGCGAGCGCCAAAGAGAGCCTGGCCGATGCGCACAATGGTCGCGCCCTCTTCAATAGCGATCTCGAAATCGCCAGACATACCCATGGATAACTCGTGCAGGTGTATCCCAAGTGGTGCGTTCTGTAGCAGCTCATCACGCAGGCTACGCAGTCGCTTAAAGCAATGGCGCACTCGCTCGGTATCGCTGGAAAACAAGGCTAGCGTCATCAATCCCCGCACGCGCAATGCAGTGAACGATGGCAAGACCTGGAGAAAATCGGCGACCTCCTCAGGTGCCAGGCCATATTTATTGGCTTCGCTCGATGTGTTGACCTGCACAAGCACATCCAGTGAGCGCCCTTCAATTTGCAGATGACGATCCAGCACCTCGGCCAGGTGCAGACTATCCAGCGCCTGGAACTCTGAGGCAAAGCGCGCCACCAGCCTGGCCTTGTTACTTTGCAGATGTCCGATGACAGACCAGCGTAAATCTGCCAAATCCTGCATGGCAGTCCATTTGTGAAGAGCTTCCTGCACCTTGTTCTCACCCAACATGCGGCAACCAGCAGCATAGGCCACTCGGAGGCTGGCCTCGGGCTTGGTCTTGCTCACCGGCAGCAGCCTGACTGTTGCCGGGTCGCGCCCAGCACCGTGACAAGCAGCCTCAATCCGCGCCTGCACCGCAGCTAGCTTGTACTGAAAGTCCGTGAGTGTCGTGTCCAGTGGGTAGAGGCCATGTTGCTCATGAGCAGTAGAGGGGTAGATCGGCATGGGCATCACTTCACTAACTTGTTGGCAGGGATCGGCACCATCGCTGCGTTGACAACCTGCTGTGGTAGCCTGCCATGCAGCGCCGTATATGCCACAAGCCCAATCGCCAGCCCCCAAAAAGCACCACCGATGCCTAGCAAGGTAATGTTGGCTGCCGAGGCAATGAAGGTGATCAGTGCCGCCTCCCTGGTCCTGGCATCCGCCATGGCAGTAGCCAGGCTACCAGCGATGGTACCCAGCAGCGCCAAGCCTGCCAGCGTCGTGATGAATGTGGCAGGGAATGCCATGAACACCGCCGCCAATGTCACGCCGAACACCCCAACCAGGATGTAACAGATACCAGCCACAATGCCTGCTATCCAGCGCTTGGCGGGGTCTTCATGGGCCTCCCTGCCTGTGCAGATCGCTGCCGTGATGGCGGCAATATTAAAAGCATGCGAACCAAATGGTGCCATTAGCAATGACCCCAGCCCAGTGACGGTCAAGATCGGATTGGCGCTGGTCTTGAAACCGTCATTGCGCAGTACCAGCATCCCCGGCATATATTGCCCGGTCAAAGTAATCAGGAACAAAGGCAAGGCCACGCTCAACAAGGCATTGAGCGAAAATACCGGTGCAGTGAACACCGGGCTGGCGACACGTAAGGCCATCCCAGAAAGGTCAATCCGCCCCGCCACCAGCAAGAATGCCAAGCCCAGCAACAAGATGCCCACCACGGCATATCGTGCGCTGGCTCGCTTGAATACCACGTAGGCAATGATCAACAGGCCCGCTAGCATTGGGTCGACACTCATGCCGCCAAATGCCTTGATGCCGAATTGCAGCAGGATGCCCGCCAACAACGCTGCGGCCACGCAAGCGGGGATGAGCCGGATTACGCGCTCAAACCAGCCTGAGATGCCAAGAATGACAAAAACTGCCGCTGACACGAGATAAGCCCCTACAGCCTCCGCATGGGAAGTGGTCGCCAGTGCGGTCACAAGAAATGCCGCAGCAGGTGTCGACCAAGCAGTAATGATAGGCTCGCGATAAACCCAACTTAATATGAGCCCTGTCACCCCGACGCCAATCGACACCGACCACACCCATGAAGCCGTCAGCTCGGGGCTAAGCCCCGCCACTTTGGCAGCCTGAAACACCAGGATAAACGTACCGCCATAATTGACAATGACCGAAATCAGGCCAGCAACCAGGGGATGAATAAAGTCACGCCAGTGAAACGAAGATAATGAAGTTGAATTGGCAGATGACATGATCTGTATATGGCTCCTCAGATAAGGTGATTGACACGATGGGACAACCAATTTATACCTGATGATTGGACTGACATTACCAGCCAATTTTTCGAAGAGATACAGACCAATTGTTTAAGCATGCCCAACTAGAATCTGTCAAAGCCTGGATCAACAACCCTGTCCACGGCACCCTGCCCCTGTATGCCCGTATTCAAAGGGCAATCCGCCAACTCATCCTTGACGGCACGCTAAAAGCAGGTAAGCCACTCCCGGCCACACGGGCACTTGCCAAGTCGCTGGAGGTATCACGCGACACGGTAGAAACAGCCTATAGCCAGCTACATGCGGAAGGCTTTATACAGCGGCATGTAGGCAAGGGCAGCCTGGTTTCAGAACAGGTGCATCAGCTTGCAGGAAAAAAACCATTACGACGTCCCTCACCTAACAAGGTCGCGCACCATCTCAGCCAGCGTGGCACAGCCATGCTGCAAGGCGGTGGCGTACGTGATTTTCTGGCACCACGCGCGTTTGCCCCGGGGGTGCCAGAAACCCGTAGCTTTCCACTTGCGACCTGGGAGCGACTTGAACGCCAGGTGTTGAAGGAACACGGCACCCATGTCCTGCTGCACAGCCCGCCACAAGGCATGGCAGCATTACGGCAAGCGATCAGCGGCTACGTCAACCTGGAGCGTGGCGCCCACGCCACACCAGAACGGGTACTGGTATTAACCAGCTCGCAACAGGCGCTGGCTTTATGCGCCAACGTCTTACTTGATGCCGACGACCATATTTTTATTGAGGACCCGGTATATCACGGGGCACGCAAGGCGTTTGAAGCCGCCGGACTGACATGCCTGCCCGTGCCGCTGGATCATGATGGCATGCAGATAGAGCGCCTGTATCAAGCCCCGCAAATGGCTAAAGCCGTCTTCCTGACACCATCGCACCAATTCCCCACCGGCTCTACGCTAGCGCTGGAGCGACGCTTGGCAGTCATTGAGTGGGCACGCCTGCATCAAGCCTGGATTATCGAAGATGATTACGACAGCGAATTTCACTACGCAGGCAAGCCCAAGGCCTGCGTGCAAGGCCTGGATGCGCATGACAGGACCATCTATATCGGTACCTTCACCAAGTCGCTGTTCCCCGGCCTACGCATTGGCTATATGGTGTTGCCTGCCGAACTCATCCCTGCCATGACGGTGGCACGTACCCTCATGGATGGCCATAGCGCACCAATTCCACAACTGACACTCGCCCGCTTCATTGAGGGCGGGCATTTTGGGGCCCATGTGCGCACCATGCGCGCTGTCTATGCCGAGCGACGGAATGTGTTGGCAGCGCTGGTCAGGCAATATCTCGCTGATTTCCTGGAACCCAAAGTACCAGATGGTGGCATGCAGATGCCCTGCCTGCTCAATTGCGACATCCCCGAGCACGATGCCATTGAAGCTGCACGCCAGGCAGGCATAGATCTACTGGGCCTGACGGCACTGCATGCCTCAAAACATGATCAAACAGGATTTCTCATGGGATTTGCGGCGCACTCTCCCCACGAGCTGGAAGTCGCAGTCAAGAAGCTCGCCGATGTATTGCGTGAGCTGAAAAAATCACGCACCACGGGCATCAAACGCGCCCAGTAGTCTATTCCCAATGCGAATTGCGGACAAAAAAAAGCCCGGCGAGGAAGGTGCCGGGCCAAAAGGACTCAGACATTACTCAGTGGAGATGAGCCAGAATGAGTCGAGGAGATGATGTGTCAGCACATCAATAAAAACACCTTATAGGCTGAAGACATTCATGGCACCACCACCGGGTGCGGCATTCCAGTCTTTCAGCTCCTTGTAACCACCAGCAGCGCCCAAGCCCGCAGTCTCTTCTTCCAGGCCCAGGTTCATGGCAACGCCGGCCCAGCCACCAATGCCAGATAGCACGCCAACATATTGCTTGCCCTTATGGGTATAAGTGATCGCATTGCCGACCACGCCAGAACCTACTTGTGCTCTCCATAGCTCCTTGCCGGTCTTGGCATCCAGCGCCTTGAACCAGCGATCCAGCGTGCCGTAGAACACCAGGTCTGAACCGGTTGCCAACGCGCCGCCCCAAGCAGAGAATTTTTCCTTGTTGTACCAGGCAGCCTTACCCTTGAGGCCATCCCAGGCCATAAAGCCGCCCATCACACCATCTGGCCCGGCGAACATGGTCAAGGTTGCCCCTACCCACGGCTGGCCTGCGATGTACTTGGACTCGGTAGGCTCATAGGTCATGCACACGTGATTAAGCGGCACATAGAACAGCTTGGTACGTGGAGAGAATGCAGCAGGTTGCTCGTCCTTCACGCCCAATGCAGATGGACAAATACCCTTCGCGTTGTAGTCCTGGTGAGTGGAGTACTTAGGGTCTTTCTGCGGAATGCCGGTCTTGAGGTCAATTGATTTTGCCCAATTGACGAACGGATGCATTTTCTCGGCTACCAGCAAGGTGCCGTTGGTGCGGTCAAACGTATAGCCAAAGCCATTGCGGTCAAAATGGGTGGCGAGCTTCTTGCCGTTGGCTTCCCAAAGGATGCTTTCGTTCATGCCGTCGTAATCCCACTCGTCATGTGGCGTCATCTGGTAGCCCCAGCGTGCCTCACCCGTATCCACGTCACGCGCAAAAATAGTCATGGACCACTTGTTGTCGCCGGGGCGCACGTCTGGATTCCAGGTACCAGGGTTGCCGGTGCCGTAATACATCAGGTTGAGGGAAGGGTCATAGGAGTACCAGCCCCAGGTCGGGCCGCCGCCATGCTCCCAGCCATTCTTGACAGCCTGCGGCTTGAGCCAAGTCTTGATACCCAGATCTTTTTCCGGGAATTTGAGCTTTTCCTTGGGTAGCGCATTGAAGGAACCACCCTCCTTGTTGCCACCATTCACATCTTCATATAAAGACAAAGCGCTGTAGTGCGGATTGTCCTTGTTGAAATCCTTGCCAATCAAGGCATCAGCATCAGAGCCAGTGCTATAGGCACGCCATACCAGGCTGCCGTCCTTGATGTTGTAGGCAGAGATGTAGCAACGCACACCATATTCACCGCCAGAACAGCCTGTCACCACTTTATCCTTGATAACATGCGGCGCGTTGGTAGTGGAAGCACCGGATTTGGTATCGACTACGGCCACATCCCATATCTTCTTGCCAGTCTTGGCGTCCAGCGCAACCAGGATGCCGTCATTCTGTTGCAGGAAAATCTTGCCATCGCCAAAACCCAGGCCACGGTTGACGTTGTCGCAGCACAGCAAGGCTTGTACGGATGGATCCTGCTTGGGGAAGTAAGACCAGAGAATTTTCTGGTTGTTATTCAGGTCAAGCGCATACACATTGTTAGGGAATGCAGTGTGGATATACATCACCCCATTGATCACCAGTGGTGCGCCTTCATGGCCACGGTTTACACCAGTGGCAAACGTCCAGGCGTACTTCAGGTTTTTCACATTGCTCTTGTTGATCTGCGACAGGCCACTATAGCCGGTGTTTGCATAATCCTTGCGTGGATGCGCCCACTGGCCATCGTCCTTCATCAGGTTTTCCATGTCGGTTGCCATTGCCGGGATTGCTGCAAGACCCAGCAAACCGACGCCAACTGCCATCGCTATCTTTCTAGCCTTCATGCCATTCTCCATAGTCTATATTCACGAATTATTTTGTTATGTCGTTTAGTGACCCGGGATTTTTTCCCGGCAATTCACTATGGCAAGGCGTGTGCCAACCAGCTGAAAAAAACAGGAATACTTGGCAAGAACCAGGCTGGACGTGGTCTGGAAGACATCAATATTTTTCTGCATAGCATCAACAAACTCAGATATTCACATCAGAGTTGTGTCATGAATGAACAGGTGCTACATTGGCTGACACACTAGTTCAATCCCATACAATCAGGTACTTAACTCATGCAAAATCCTGCTCATGATTATTCGCAGCTACTCCATGCAAGGAACGAATTCCTTGCACGCGGTGTCGTGGAAAATGGTGGCGTTTCCGAGGAGATCGAGCGCTCGTGGCGCAGGTGCGTGGAAAATGGCATGGAGGTTGGTGCTCAAGTACGCACCGAGATACTGACCCGTCAGGAGCTGCTGGTAAAACAGGAAGCCAACCAGTTACTGCTCTCGCAGGCCAGGCCAGAAATGGAAAGCCTGAACGAGCAGATCAGCCATACACGTAGTGTGATCGTGCTGACCGATGCACAAGGTTTTATCCTGCATAGCCAGGGCAATAGTGAGTTTCTTGATGATGCACAGCGTGTGGCCTTGATTCCTGGCTCATCATGGCAAGAGAGCTTGCGCGGCACCAATGCGATTGGCACGGCATTGATAGAGCGCTCCGCCATGACGGTGCAAGGTGCAGAGCACTTTCTTGAGCGTAACCAAGTGCTGGCCTGCTCTGCCGTGCCCATTCTCAGTGCACGCAATCAGGTCATGGGGACGCTGGATGTCTCAACGGACGCCAGCATGTCACAACAACATACCTTGGCCCTGGTACGCATGTCGGCCCAGATGATTGAGAACCGCTTGTTTACAGCTAGCCACGAAGGTGCTTATTCCTTGCACTTTCACGCACGCCCAGAATTCATCGGTACCCTGTGGGAAGGTATCGCGATTTTCGATGAACAGCACCGCCTGGTGGCATTAAACCGTAGTGGCCAATTTCAACTCGGCATGGTGCTGGATGACATCGACAATCTCACCTTTAGCGACTTATTCGCCGCCAGGCCAGAGACTCTCATGCAAGCGCAACAGGCTGCAAAATCATTGATCACGCCGCTCTATACGGCGCGTGAAGCCAGGCTATATGCCCGTGTCGAGTTACGCCAACCCGTGGCCTTGCAGACCACTGAAGGCAATACTATTAGCATCAGCAAGCGTTGCCCTGCCAGCCTCAACATGCTGAATACTGGCGATCCACGCATTGCCCGGGCGATTAGCCAAGTAGAACTGGTCATCAATCAAGATATACCCATCCTCATTGAGGGAGAAACCGGTGCAGGCAAGGAGTTGTTCGCACGCGCCATTCACGAAGCCAGCGATTGCAGTCAAGGCCCCTGGGTAGCCGTCAATTGCGCAGCGCTACCCGAAGGCTTGATCGAATCTGAGCTGTTCGGCTACGAAGAAGGCGCCTTCACCGGCGCTCGCCGCAAGGGCAGCCCCGGCAAGCTGGAACAAGCCGACGGCGGCACGCTGTTCCTAGATGAAATCGGTGATATGCCACTAGCCTTGCAGGCCCGTCTATTGCGGGTATTACAGGAACGCAGTGTGACGCCCCTGGGAAGCACCAAATCAAAGCCAGTCAACTTTGCCCTGGTAAGCGCAACCAACCAGAAATTGCGGGAAAAGGTGGAGAGTGGTGAATTCCGCCGTGATCTCTACTACCGTCTCAATGGCCTCACGATTACCCTGCCCGCACTACGGCAACGTCAAGATTTGCAGGCCTTGGTAGATACTATCCTGCAAACTGAAAATGCCACGGGTAAGGTGATTGATGCCGACGTCATGGACTTGTTCAAGGCGCATCCATGGCCTGGCAACATGCGTCAGCTACATAATGTATTGCGCACTGCCTTGGCACTCTCAGGTAAAGCGCCTATCTCCATGATGCACCTGACACAGGACTTCTTCGAGGATATGGACAATAGTGGCGCAGATGATAACGACTTATCGCTTAACAGCCTGACTGCAGAAGCGATCAAAGCCGCCATGCAAGCTCATCGTGGCAACATTTCGGCGGTAGCCCGCCAGCTAGGCATCAGCCGCAATACACTGTACCGACGCATGCATGCCATGAACATGCTGTAGGCTAGCCTCATATCAGCGCGATGAATGCTCCAGCAAAGCCAACTCCGCTTCGCTAAATCCGGCCGCCCGGCGTGCCGGAAAGTTGAATGGGCCTCGCAGCTTGGGGGCTTCGTATTGCGTGGTTAACTTCGCGTAAGTGGATATAGGCTCCAAGCCTCGTTCTTCGCACAACCAGCCATACCAATAGTTGCCAATCGCAACATGGCCGATCTCGTCGCGCAGCAAAATATCCAGAATGGCTGCCGCCTTCAGGTCTCCCGCCTGCGCCAACTTGGCCCGCAACGGTGGTGAAGCATCCAGTCCGCGTGCTTCCAATGTGCGTGGCACCAGTGCCATGCGCGCCAGCACGTCATCACTGGTTTTTGCCACCATTTCCCATAAGCTGTCATGACCAGTGAAATCACCATACTGATAGCCCAGGCTTTGCAGGTGCGCTTGCAACATGCTGAAATGCAGTGCCTCCTCAGCCGCAATCTTTAACCAATCTGCATAATACTGCTCCGGCATGTCGACAAACCGCCAGATGGCATCAAGCGCCAAGTTGATAGCATTAAACTCGATATGCGCCAGCGCGTGAATCAAGACAGCCCTGCCCTCGGCAGTGCGCATTGAACGCCGCTCTAGCAATAAAGGGGAAACTAGCTCAGGCTTATCTGGGCGCCCCGGTATCGCATGCTCGACCTCAAGGTCAGGCTGTGGATCAACACGAGTGGCACCTTCCTGCCAAGCTTCATATAAACGCTGAACCGCTTGTGCTTTAGTATCAGGGTCGCACTGGCACAGCATCTGCAGTGCCGCCTGCCGTAACTCCACCCTCACTTGCTGGGCGCTGCTTGTCATTGCTTGCAAAGTCATGCGCGCATTTTAACTGCGCCTTCTGCATTCACCAATGTGCGTACGCATTTACATTTTTTTACAAAATCCTTAATACCGCGCTCAATTTGCAGTAATATGAATATACTCAAAATAAAATCGGGGAGTAAATCATGGGGAATCAACAATTTCCTGGGGTTTATGTCGAGGAAATACCGCGCATGCCTAGCATCACGCCCGCGGTGACTTGCCGACCTCTATTCATCGGCTATACCGCAAAAGCGACAGACTCGAACGGGCGTGGCCTCAGCAGCGGGGAGCGCATATTAATTACTTCGCTAGCTGAATTTGAACGAAGCTTTGGCCAGGGTGGACGCCAAATCCTGCGCGTCATGCTAGATGTGCACGGCCAGATCGTGACCCGTGAAGTCTATAGTCCCTTCTATCTCCATGCCTGCATGCAGCAATACTTTGCCAATGGTGGCGGCCCGTGCGAAATCCTTTCACTGGGGGCTTTTCCAGATACTCCAGATGAAGCTGCTTTTTCCAACGCCATTGGGCAACTACCAGCGTCTCCTTCATTCACCATGGTGGCCATGCCTGATGCAGTATCCTTGCCAGCATTGCCGCAGTTGCAACAACAACTACTCGCGTATTGCCAACAACAAACGAATTGCCTGGCAATACTGGATATCCCCTATTGCAACCACACTACGCTGACGACAACCGTCGATGATTTCCGCCAACAAATTGGTGGCCGTTACCTGCGTTATGGCGCAGCTTTCCTGCCTTGGCTAGAGGTGATCAATCCCAGTATACAAAGCATGGCGCACTTGGAAATCAAGTACACGCCTGGCGTTGCCAATGCATGGAGTCAATATCACAAGGCGACCAAACTGCAATCTTCACTGCTGCGCAAGCGCTTGCAAGAGTCGCCTGGCAATATCCACCGAATGATCCCACCCAGTGGCACCATCATGGGCTTGTTCCAAGCAAATGCCAGGAACAGGGGAATCTGGAACACACCAACCTCAGCCGACATCCAGGGGATACGCTCCTTAAGCGCCAGCATTAATGATCAGCAGCAAGAGACTCTGAATATAGACCCCAAAACCGGCAAATCCATCAATACCATCCGTCGCTTCACTGGAGTAGGCATACGACTCTGGGGTGGTCGTACATTAGCAGGCAACGATAGCGAGTCACGTTACATATCAGTCACACTCACTACCGGCTTCATCAAAGCGTCGCTGGAGCAATATTTATCAGCACAAGGTTTTGCATCCAATGACACCAATGTATGGGCTGCGATCAGACAAAGCGTTGAAACCTTCCTGCACACCTTATGGCTTAACGGTGCATTACAGGGTGATAAACCAGAGCAGGCATTTTTTGTGCGGCTTGGCCTTGACCAAACCATGACAGCTGCCGATATCGCTGCCGGGCGCATCATCATTGAGGTTGGGGTTGCATTAGTCAGGCCAGCAGAGTTCACCATCTTGAAACTCCAGCACCAGCTTGCCACTGACCAGCCGCTCCCCTTTCAAGCTGCGGATAATGTCGTGTTTCAGGTACGCAAAAAGAAAGTCCGCGCCCAGACAAGCCCCATCAATGTGGCGATCAACCCCATTTTACCTACAACAGCTAGCAAGCCACGTTCACTGGAATCCTCCTAATGTGCGGTCATGCGCAGTTGCAGCTCTTGATTGCAGGCAAGACGTTAACCAACCTGCATGCCTTGTTAATTGAGCAGCGGCTCAACACCGTGCCGTTTGCATCCGTGCAATTAGCTTTTAGCGCGCTAGAACAACTCGATGAAGAAGGTGACATCTTGCTCCCCGGTCAGCCCATAGCAATCAAGGCCGATGAGCACATTTTATTTTCAGGAACCATCACCACCCACAATATCAATCTTTCCCTGACAGGATGCATTGTCACCCTGAATTGCCAATGCCTCGTTGGATTAACAACACTGCCACGTAGCCGCATCTTCCAGGATATGTCTGATCGTGATATTGCGGCGGAGCTACTGCATGGACATGATGTGCAGATTCATTTCACCGGCCCTGCGCTCCATCACAAGTGTGTTATCCAACATCAGCTGACCAACTGGGATTTCTTGTTACAACGCTTGCGTGCGATTGGGGTGGTGGCTCGCTGTACCGGACAAACACTCGACATCATGACACCTGCATTAACACCCGATGCAGGGTTTCTGCTGGCACGCCAAGACCTCATCAGCCTGGATATCACGGTAGATGGTAGTCAACAGGTTGCAGGCCTACATCTTTCTGCATGGGATCCTAATGATCAAGCATTAGCAGTTGCAGAAGCTGAAGCCATTGATTTCACTGTCAATGAGCGCTTGGTAGCCACCCGATTGGCAACTACTCAACCACCAGACATCCCCACCACACCCGTCGCGGGAGAATACGACTCCCCGGAACTGCAGTATCTTGCCAATGCCAAGCTCGTGCGATCACGGTTGGCCATGGTACAAGGCAGGATCACGGCACTAGGCCTACATCTCGCACAACCCGGCCAAACACTGCTGCTACAACAATATGGCGATCATGTCTCGGGGCAGTACTACATTAGCGGGGTTAAATTTGAGTTAACGCCAGGCGCGGCTCTACAAACACATTTCGACATAGGTCTGCCTTCAGAAGCAAAGAAGCAAGTACCAGCAGCTGATTCGCTTACGTCCAGCTTGTTCGTTGGCAAGGTCATGGATGTGAATCATGATCCAGATGGGGCCTCTAGAATCAAGGTTCATTGCCCCTTGATTGACCCGGCTGGGCATGGCATCTGGGCAAGACTGGCTACCTTGCAGGCCGGGAATGGATCAGGCACGATGTTTCACCCAGCAGAAGGTAGTGAGGTCATACTGGGCTTAACCAGCGCCAACCCTCGCGATGTCGTGATTCTTGGCGCTTGCCATAGTAGTGCCATCACGGCACCATGGGAAAAGGCAACGCTACATGGCTATCGTAGCCCCAATGGATTAGCAATATCTCTGGATGATGACAAACAGGAAATCCGCATCAGTACAGATGACGGCACGCTGCTGCACCTAAGCCAAGATGCCAATGCCACACTACAATTGGCAGATCAGTATCAGAACAAGATACAGCTCTCCAAGCATGGCATACGCCTCGAAAGCCCCAGCATCAATATCAGTACAGACGACTTCACACTAGAAGCCAGGTCAGCCATTGATATCAAGGGAAGTAATGTCCGCATGGAAAGCACTGGACAAGGTGAAATTCACAGTGCAGGCCACCTGACCCTGCGAGGAGCCATTGTCTCAATCAATTAACGTGGCACTCCACTCATCAAGAACAGGAACCACATCATGAAACCAGCCGCACGTGTAGGTGATCTTTTTTTATTGTCCCCAACAATGCATCAAATCAGCGCGGGAATACCCACAGTACTCATCAACGGCATGCCAGCCGCAGTCATGAGCATGAGTGGCATCTGGCACGGATCGACAACAGTCTACATAGGTGGTCTGCCTGCCGCACGCTTGGGAGACCCCATAATGAGCAGCCATATCCTTACAGGCGCATCCAATGTACTCATCGGCGACTAGCCCACATCCTCCTGCAAGAGAATAGCTAGCCTGGCTTGCAACACTAAGTTTTCCAGCACCAGCCGGGTAACCGTGGCAGCCATTACAAGTTGGCTATCTTCCGTAGAGTTTCCCGCCTGTATCTGTTGCATCATCTCTGCCACATCCAGGCATGCCAATTGGCGCAAATCATCTTCGTCAAACGGTAAACCGGAAAAATCAATTGGATCTTCCCGCTCTACCTCCAATAACAATTGCATCAAGGCCTGTGCATTCATGTGGTTAAGTATAGAACCAGCTCGCCTTGGCTACCAGTCCTCCTTCAGGCTTGCAGTGTCAGGCCCGACTGTTATCATGAAGACCCCTCTCAAGGAGAATGTCCATGTCGCAACTCGCCACGAACAATATCCTGAATGAACACGAACTAGCTCAACTGCAGGCCTACTGGCGCGCAGCGAACTACCTCTCGGTAGGCCAGATTTACCTTTACGCGAATCCCCTGCTCAAAACGCCTCTGTTGCCAGAACACATCAAGCCACGTCTACTGGGCCATTGGGGTACTACACCTGGCCTCAATTTTGTTTATGTTCATGCCAATCGCGTCATCCGTGCGCATGACCTGAACATGATTTACATCACAGGCCCAGGCCATGGTGGCCCGGCCATCGTTGCCAACACCTACCTGGAAGGTAGCTATACCGAGCTTTACCCGGAAATCACCGAGGACGAGGCCGGTATGCTCAAGCTGTTCAAGCAGTTCTCTTTCCCAGGTGGCATTCCCAGCCATGCCTCGGCGCAGACCCCAGGCTCGATCAACGAGGGAGGCGAGCTAGGCTATTGCCTGCTGCACGCCTTCGGCGCTGTATTCGACAACCCGGACCTGATCGCCTGCTGCGTGGTCGGCGACGGCGAAGCGGAAACCGGCCCGCTGGCCACCTCTTGGCACGGCAACAAATTCCTCAATCCCAAGACCGACGGCGTGGTATTGCCCATCCTGCACCTCAACGGCTACAAGATCGCCAATCCCACCATCCTTTCTCGCATCAGCGATGAGGAGCTGCAGAAACTGTTCGAAGGCTATGGCTACAAGCCATATTTCGTCGAGGGCAGCGACCCGGACTTCATGCACCAGCGCATGGCAAGCGTCATGGACCAAGTCATCGGGGAAATTCAGCAGATCAAGCGCGAAGCCGGCCTGAAACGCGAAGTCAGCCGCCCGCGCTGGCCCATGATCATCCTGCGCTCACCCAAGGGCTGGACTGGGCCTGCGGAAGTGGACGGCAAGCCGAATACCGGCACCTTCCATGCGCATCAGGTGCCGTTCGGCGAATTGGACAAGCCCGAGCATATCAAGCTGTTGCAAGACTGGATGCAATCCTACGGGCCGCACGAACTGTTTGACGACCAAGGCAGGCTCAAGGAAGAACTGCGCACGCTCGCGCCCAAGGGCGAACGTCGCATGGGTGCCAACCCACATGCCAACGGCGGCCTGCTGCTCAAGCCGCTGGAACTGCCTGATTTCCGCAAGTTCGCCTATGCCGTGACCCAGCCGGGCGAACGCCAGGCCAGCACAACGGGCGAACTCGGCAAATACCTGGCCGAGGTATGGCGGCTCAATCAGCACAACTTCCGCGTATTTAGCCCGGATGAAAACAACTCCAACCGCCTGCAGGCATTGTTCGAAGTTACCAAGCGGCAATGGATGGCGGAGCGTCTAGAAGGCGACGAGAACCTCGCGCCGCATGGTGGCGTGATGGAGATACTCTCCGAACATAGCTGCGAAGGCTGGCTGGAAGGCTACTTGCTCACCGGCCGTCATGGCTTCTTTTCCTGCTATGAGGCATTCATCCATATCATCGACTCGATGTTCAACCAGCATGCCAAGTGGCTCAAGGAATGCGGACATATCCCCTGGCGCAAGCCGATCGCCTCGCTCAACATCCTGCTGAGCTCGCATGTCTGGCGCCAGGACCATAACGGCTTCTCGCACCAGGACCCAGGCTTCATCGACCATGCCGCCAACAAGAAGTCGGACATCATCCGCATCTACCTGCCCGCCGACGCCAACACCCTGATCGCGGTCACCGACCACTGCCTGCAAAGCCGCAACCTCATCAACGTCATCGTCGCGGGCAAGCAGCCGCAAGGACAATGGCTAGACATGCCAGCCGCGATCGAACATGCGCGCCGCGGCGCCAGCATCTGGGATTGGGCCGGTAACTGCGCCGCAGACGAGGAGCCCGACCTGGTGATCGCCAGCGCAGGCGACGTGCCGGTGATGGAGTCGCTCGCTGCCGTCATGCTGCTGCGCGAGCACGTGCCTGAACTCAAGATACGCTACGTCAACGTGGTTGACCTCATGGCCCTGGTGCCTCACGAAGTGCATTCGCACGGCCTCACCGATGAGGCCTTCGACGAACTGTTCACGCAGGACAAGCCGGTGATCTTCGCCTTCCACGGCTACCCCGGACTGATCCACCGGCTTGCCTACAAACGCCACAACCATGCCAACTTCCACGTGCACGGCTTTCTGGAGGAAGGCACAACCACCACTCCATTCGACATGACAGTACTCAACCGTCTGGATCGCTACAGTTTGGTCAAGAACACCTTGCGCTGGCTGCCTCATGTCGAGAACGCCGCTGTGCTTAATGCGCTCATGGATGAAAAACTCGCACAACATAAGCAATACATCTGGCAGCACGGTGAAGACATGCCTGAGATCAGGGAGTGGAAATGGCAGCCTACAGATGCTTGATCTACAGGGCTAACCAATGACTGAAAACAGTCTGACTAACACCACACACATCCTGAAAAATAAATAATAACCAATATCATTTACTGATAAAATCCGCTGGCCTGGCATCAGGCCAGCTCATTTTTCAGGGAAATGATTCAATGTTTAAACAAGCACTTTTGGTCGGGAGTTGCGCATGTGCGCAGCTCGTCATCGGGGTATCAACAGCCGAAGAGGCAACAGGGCAGGATCAACTCCCTGAAATCAGTGTCAAAACCCAGCGCGACGAGCAATCCACCACCACCCCCTTCAAGGGATACAAGGCCAGCACAGCGCAAACTGCCACAAAAACCAATGCCAAGCTGATCGAAACCCCGCAATCGATTACTGTGGTTGGTAGCGAACAAATCCGCGACCAAGGTGCACAATCCGTCACAGAGGCCCTGCGTTCGGTTGCAGGTGTCGATGCCGGACAATATGGCCGTCGTGGGCAGGATGACTTTACCATCCGCGGTTTCACCCAAAGCGAATTCGTGCTGCGCGATGGCATGCGTATGTTTCTGGATCAAGCCTGGGGACAAACCGAAGTGTTTGGCCTAGAACGTATTGAAGTTTTAAAAGGCCCTGCCTCCGTTCTTTATGGACAATCCGCGCCAGGAGGTCTCGTCAACCTTGTCAGCAAGCGCCCCACCGACAAACCGATTGCACAAATCGGTTTAGGTTATGGCAATTACCAGCAAAAACAATTAAGCGCCGACTTTTCTGACTCACTCAATGAATCTGGTAGCGTACGCTATCGATTGGTCGCCATTTCATCCGCCAGTGATGATCAAGTAGATTACGCGGATCGCCAACGTACCTATATTGCGCCCTCCCTCACCTGGGATATAAGCGATAAAACCAGCCTGACCCTGCTGAGTAGTTACCAAAAGAGTCAATATGTTTCCATACGCGGGTTGCCTGCTGCAGGCACGGTCAAGCATAACCCCAATGGAGATATTCCATTTAGCCGGTATATTGGTGTACCTGGCCTCAACACCATCACGACAGAGCAATCGTTGCTAGGTTATGAGCTCTCGCATGCATTCAATGACCAAATCAAATTCAAGCAAAATCTACGCTATAACACTTTTAATTTTGACGGCAGTTGGGTGAATGGTGGAAACAATAACTTGAGTGCTGGACAGACTACCTGGGCTCGCTCCATGTCTGTACGCGATATTGATGTTCAATCATTGTCTGTTGATAACCAACTGTCCTTGCAATTTCAGACAGCATCAATAAAACACGATGTGCTTCTGGGAATGGATATATTGCATATGAACAGCAAACGGGAGAAATTCGGCACCCGGTCACTCAACACACTGAATGTTTACAACCCAAATTACAGTAATACTACAATTGGTAATTTCATACCAACTGCCACTGGGCATCTAGGTACTGACGAACTGGAACAATATGGCTTCTATCTGCAAGACCATCTCAAGTTCGGTAATGGATGGAACGTCGTACTTGGCCTGCGCCGTGATGAAACCAGCCTGCTGCAGAAACGCCCCCTACTACCCACCCCCACTAACCACACACCTCGTCGCCTCAAAGCAGATCCAGGAGCCACGACTGGACGTGCAGGTGTACTGTATGAATTCTCCAGCGGGATTGCTCCCTACCTGAGCTATACCGAGTCTTTCATGCCGGAAGTGGGCAACACTAGCGATGGCGGCATGCTAAAACCCACCACGGGCAAGCAAAAAGAAGCGGGCGTCAAGTTTGAAACTGCAGACAAACGCTTCGGTACAAATGTTTCCGCCTATGAGATACTCCTGGAAAATGTCTCTTCCACCGACCCAAATAATACGGATTTCAGTATCCAGGTAGGTGAGCAACGTCATCGTGGATTCGAAATAGAAGCTAATGGACAGCTTACCCAACATCTCAGCTTGGTGGCCAGCTATACGCTGATTGATGCCGAAATCACTAAAGCTGGCCCCAGTGTTGCCAATACAGAAGGCAAACGCCCTATTCTGGTTCCGAAAAATATGGCTAATCTGTGGCTGAGTTATGACTTGAGTCCATGGTTACCTGGACTACGCATCGGCGCTGGTGCTCGCTACACGGGAGATAAGGCTGGAGATAGCAGCAATAGCTATACAGTCCCTAGCTATACGGTACTTGATGCCGCCCTGTATTATCAAACTGGCCCTTGGCGTTTTGCATTGAATGGCCGGAACCTGTCTGACAAAGAGTATATCGTGGGCTGCAACGGGAACGCCTGCTACCCTGGCGACCCACGCATGGTCATGTTCACCGCTAATTACAATTTCAAATAACGCCAACCCTCAAGCCACGCAAGTGGCTTGAGGGACAGAACAGCAACAATCAAAGCAAGCGCGGCAAGCTTTACGCTAGCAATCCGCGATCATGAAGAGGAGGATCGCATCGTGATAGTCTCAAGTAACTCCCTATCATTCGATAAAGTATTCATGATGATGTCCTCACAAAACTCCACCAAATAATTGGTCTCATCAAAGCTTGTATTAACGAGGGCCTTGGTCATTGTCCTGGCTTTTTTCAATAAGTCATCCCACTCGTGCTCAACATCCACTACGGACTGGCGTTCCAGTAACTGCAAATGTGGCTCCAAGCACGGGAAACCTCGCAAAATGACTTGATAATGCAGGCAAAATTCGCAAGAACGCCTTGCCTGTAATATATGTGGTGGTTGTATCCATTGTATGCATGGAGAAATTCGTAACATCAAGTCAGGCTTATTGCGCATCGCCTGACGCTCATCCATGGCCCCTGCCAGAAAAGCCTCTTCGTGAATTTTCCTCAAGGCCTTGCGGCATGCTAGGTCTTTATTAAGCAAGGCTATTTGGTGTTCGTCGCATAAATCTGCCATCTGCACCAAGTGAAGGTTGATCTGGCGCTCGAAATCTTGTCGTTGCCTAAAAATCTCATCCTTTAACGCCTCAATTTGCCTCAAGGTTTTGACATACTTATGCACTAGCATGCATAACCGCCATTCTCACTGCCACGTTGAGCCTTGTGCCGATACATATCCTTCTCCCCTGCCTTGCTCAGCGGTACACCATCTCTTTATTTTTCATTTTTAATCAAGCACATCAAATAAATTTGTCTATTTACAAACCACTCGGATCAAGCAATACAAACGAGCTAAATATCATTAAATTATTATTTGATATCATCAAGTTAAAATAATCATGCATATAAAATAGATATTTTATGTCTATATATTAATAGACATATTAGTTCCTTATAAACAACGAGGTCAATAGCGATCCTATATGTCTATTTGATAATAGACATATAGGATCAAGTCCATGAAGGATGTATTACGAAAGAAATTGGGCCTATCCATTGCAGCACGCAGGAAAAACCTAGGCCTGACACAAGAGTTTGTCGCTCAGCGACTAGGTGTGGAAATCGAAACAATATCGAGAATCGAACGTGGAGTGACAGCACCTTCACTCAAGACGCTCAACAAGATTGCCTATGAGTTATCCAGCCCGATTGAAGCCTTTTTTGGGCCATCCAACCCAACATCGCTTGATCCTGAGATAGAGGGATTGATTGCGATGTTGCAGAACTTGGAAGAAAAAGACAGGAAATATGTGATTGAAGCAACAAAATCGTTAAGCAAGCATCTGCTCAAAAAGTCCAGCTAATGCAGTAAATCTGCCGTGTTATCCGCAGCAGATTTACAACTTATCAGTAAGCCTGGCTTAACAGAAAGCTACTCATGCAACTCCAGCCAGGTTACGGTACCTGCTTTCATGTCCGGGATAAGCAATACCTTGCCATCCGCAGTCACGCCAATATCAGCCGCACTTTGAAAACCCTGCTTTTCAAGCTTAACCTCATCATCAATGCTAAGGCTGAACACTTTGCCATTGATGTAATCGCTGATGTAAAGCTTCTTGTCAGCCCCTAGTGCCAAGCCATCGCCACCGCCGAAGCCTTTGGCCAGCTCGATCAAGTGCCGATTGAGCAGGTCAAGTTTGTACAGCACGCCACTGGCAAAATCAACGTAGATCAGCACTTCGCCGGTATCATCCATCCACAAGCCGTTAGGCGCCTTGATACGTGCATCCTGCTGATGGTTAATGATGGTTTCCACCTTGCCTGTGGCCAGGATAACGCGGTAAATCGCACCGCTGGTTCCGCCCTGGTTGGCGATGTCGCCACTGTCACTCACATAGAGATATTTTCCATCAAAATCCGGCTCTAGGTCGTTCAGGAAGGCTGGAGCAACAGGAAAAGCAGATTGATCAACCAAGACCGTCCATTGACCATCAACTCCTACCCTGAGAATACGATTCTTGTCGGTAACATAAAGATCCTGCCCTACAAACGCCAAGCCTTTAGGATCATTCATCCCCTTGGCAAATACGCGACGCTTGCCATCCGGCTCAATCACGGCAATCTGGCCGTCACCATCTTTCTCGAACTCGCCGATCTCGGAGACATATACTCTACCAGCTTTGTCTGCCACGACCGATTCCGGGTTCTTGAACCCCTGAAGTACTTTCAGTTCATGCCCTGAAGCAACCCCAGATAGCATCAAGCTGCCACCAAATAAGGCGGCTATTACCGTTTTAACCATACACTCCTCCACATCCATCAGATGATTATCTTGGCATGTGAGATCACGCCATGTCATGGATTATGCGGTTGAATGCGAGCGAACTCAACCGCATGAACTAGCTACGATGGTGCATGGTGAGGCTTTAGCCACGGTGTAATCAACAGCATGATGATCGCCATCAGGACCAATAACCAGCTTGCCAGATGAAAATCCTGTGTCATGTCGTGTAGGAAGCCTACCGATAATGGCCCGACCGCCGCGATCAAGTAACCGATCGTCAGCACAAAAGCATTCCAGGCATTTGCCTCATCCACGCTGTGAGTGTTATCCAGCGGCAAAGTCATGCCCAGGGTAAAGGCTCCGCCCAGACCAAAAGCACATATGGCAATACTGATGAAAGGAGACCACATAGGCATGATCGCCATCAATAACAAGCCCATCACTGCCAGAATTGCGCAAGCGGCAAGCAGGCCGCGCCTGTCTACCGATCTGCTGATAGCGCCGAGAATAGGATTGGACACCATAAAGACCGTCGTAAACGTTGCCAGGATAAAACCAGCTACAGCAGGCGTAGCGCCATATTCAATGTACATGGGTGCCGTCCAGGAAAGGACGGCATAAAACAGGAAATTATCCGCGGCAAAAAATAACGCTACCAGCCAAGCGGTGCGATTTCCCCAAGGTAAACCGCTCGGCTGCCCAGCGGTCAATACACGGCCTTTCTCCAACCTGGCTATACCTAGCCAGCAAAGGAGGCCAATAACGGCACATACACTCCACATGCCAGCTCCCATGCGCCAGCCAGTGTCAGCATGCATGGCAACAGGGCCAGAAATCGCCGCAGATACCGTGCTGCCAAAAGAAAGCGCGGTAGCGTAAATACCCATGACCATGGCCGCCTTATGCGGGAAATTCCCCTTTATATAGCCCGCAATCAAGGCGCCTGCTATCGCGATCCCCGCGCCCACACCAGCCGTGGTTAACAGCAACATCTCGACGTTGTAGGCAAAAGCACGCGCAGCAATCGCCACACAAAGTAGCAGCAATGCCGCAAGCAGCACCGGATTGCGGCCATAACGCCTTGCCAGCCATGGCGTAGGCAAAGCCAACAATCCCATTAATACATCAGGAATCGCCGTTAATAAGGATGCCACAGTGTGCGATAGCTGAAACTCATCAATGATGTCGGGCAGCAGTGGGCCCATGGAGACGATCCCAGGGCGTAAGGCAACCGCCACCAGAATAATCGCCACTATCACAAAAGTCACGGGAACGCGGGAAGCAACTGGCCTCGTCGAGGCTAGAGAGGAAGCAGCAGAGGATATGGACATAACCAGACGACGCTCATACCAGAAAGGATGAGATCAATATAGTCTGGTGGCGATTCACTCACCATACGTCATCTTGCGTAAAGCAATACAAGCTTCGCGCAAGATGACGTTGGAAGTCATGAAAAATCAGGGCTTTTTCAGGCCCGGCAGCAAGGCAATCATCGCGCAGGGGGTATAAGACTGATTGCTGGCAATGCCATCGCTAATGAGCTTCTTGATGACAGGGTCGGCATTGATTTTATCTGCCACCTGCTGGATGGCGAGGTCATACGTAGCTTGCACCGCTTTGCCAGGCAAAATGTCCAGATCACCGCTATAGCGCGACTCCCCGGTGTAGCTGGCAATTGCCTTGCCACTGCCAGTGTAGACGGTAGCGTTGATAGTGCCGTAGAAGTTACGCATATGCGGGTTATAGAACATCTTGGGCTTGACCCAGAGCAACACATTGCCTGTCACGCCAGCGTCACACATGACTGTTTCACCAAGCTTGGCACTGAGCGTTTTCGTCAGCACTGGCTCAATGAGCGGCCCCTGTGCAAACCAATAGTCCTTCATGAAATGCCAGAGCTTGATCTCATTGGTATATTCATACGGGCTGATGTATACCACGACTTTGCTGCTAGGTTGCGGCGCCTCGGCATGGGCAATACCAGATGCCAACAACAAGGTTGCCAAGCCCAGAACACTTTTTCTCATTACATTGCTCCTCACACGTTTATTGCTTGTTATAGCTGATACGATACACCAAACCCGCTCTGTCATCCGAGACATATAGCGCTCCATCTGGCCCTACGATCACATCGACGGGGCGACCCCAGGCACTGTTCTTTGTTTGCCAACCAGTCACAAAATCTTCCACTGCCACCGGTTTATTCTCCTTAAAGCGGATACGCACCAGTTTGTAGCCATAAGGCTCCACCCTATTCCAGGAGCCATGCAGGGCAACAATCGCATCCTGCTTGTATTCAGTGGGGAATTTGGCCTGGTCAAGAAAAGTAATGCCTATCGGTGTGGAATGCGCACGCAAGGTAATGGCCGGCGGCTGCATGTTATCGCAGAAACCAGGCTTGCCAGGGAAGTTGGGGTCTGTGAAACGGTTGCCCCAGCAATGCGGCCAGCCATAATGCTTGCCCGGCTCAATCTTGTTGATATGCTCGGGTGGCAGCTCATCGTTCATGGCCCCGCCCTTGGTTTCAGAGCGCATATCCGCACCGTTGTTGGTAGCATAGAAATCACCAGTGCCGGGCTGCCAGGCAAACCCCTGCGAATTACGTAAGCCACTGGCCCACACTGCACTCCTGGCGCCGCTCACGCTACCATCCGGCGCACCAGCAGGCTTGCCATCCAACGTATAGCGCAATATGGTAGCCCGCTGTGGATCTTGCTCCACGCAGACATTGCAGCTGGAACCAACATTCATATAGAGGTGATTGTCCGGCCCCAGCTTGATCGTCTTGAGCGTGTGACCACCGCTGGGTAGATGGCTAATAAAGGGTATCAGCTTGGCAGCAGCTTGCTTACTATCTTGCGCCCGCTCCACCCGCATCACCCCATCCTGATTCGCCACCAACATAGTATTGCCAACAAACACCAGGCTATTCGGTGCATTCAAGCCTTCCACCACTGGCACTACATCATCGGCCACACCGTCACGGTTGCGGTCTGGCAGCATATACACGGTGTTATCCACACTGCTGGCCAAATAAAGATGGCCATCCGGCCCGAACGCCATAAAACGTGGCCCACGAAAATAATCACCCTTGGCCGGGTTGAGCTTGGCAAAAGTCGTGATCTTGAACCCTGGCGGTAAAGTCAGGCTAGCGGCAATGTCGTCAGGTGTTTTACTCACCGCAGCCACAGTGGTACATGCCATCAAAGCCGCAGTGGCCGCTAGTACTGGTAATCCGTTGATGAACGATTTTTTCACTCTATCCCCCATATCTGCACAACTGTGATCAACAAGGATTACGAACTTGTGGCCAAGCTTAGGTTCCCGCCCCACCATGAAAAATGCCGGAACATGTCCGGCATTTGATTGATCACATCCACAACAAGGCCATGCCTGACATGGCTTTGCTATGGTGGCATGACGCTATATCAGTGGCACTTCTCTTCCTGGCAGCCATCATTCTTGGCACCAGCAGCCTCGAGAAACTCAACCATATCAGTACGGCCCTCATCCTTCAGGGCGCGGATGATGGAAACATTGCCACGCAACTTAGCGTTGACATCGGCACCATGATCGATCAAGTACTTCACCACATCCTTGTTACCTTGATAGGCCGCCAAGTGCAGAGCTGTCATCTTGGTGATCGGGTGCTTGTAGTTCACATCAGCACCATTTTCGACAAAGAACTTGACCGTTTTTAATTGGCCCTTGTTGGCGGCGATTTCCAGGCCGGTCCAGGCGAAGAATAACTCATTGACCGTGTAAGGATTATTAAAATATTTCTTCACCACCTTCATGTCACCCTTGCCAATGGCATCGGTATATTCCACCTGTGGATCCTCGGCGTGAGAAACCACTGCCCAACCCAACACCAATGTTGCCAGGATGACTTTCAACATCTTTTTCATGCTACTTCTCCATAGTAATCATCATTAATTTCAAGTGTGCTTATTATTGTGAGAGCTGTCAGGAATACAGCTATAACGCTGCATCCTGTTCAACCCAACGCACATCTTGCGTTCGCTGTTGACCGCTTAGCCGATAAACTTCCTAGCATTGCGGAACATACGAATCCACGGCCCATCCTCACCCCAAGCATCAGGGTGCCATGAATGCTGCACAGCGCGGAATACACGCTCCGGATGAGGCATCATAATACTGAAACGTCCATCAGCGGTAGTCAGACCGGTAATCCCTTGTGGCGAACCATTCGGGTTGAACGGATAAATCTCGGTAGGAACACCACTATTATCAACATAGCGCAGCGTCACCAGACCTGCGGCTTGAGCACGCTGCTGGGTCGCCACATCGGCAAACTCGGCATAGCCTTCACCATGCGCCACGGCAATCGGCATGCGGCTTCCTGCCATGCCATTGAAGAACAGGGAGGGCGACTCCAGCACCTCCACCATCGCCACGCGTGCTTCAAACTGTTCGGAACGATTGCGCACAAAGTGCGGCCAGTTTTCAGCACCAGGGATAATACTGTGCAGGTTGCTCATCATCTGGCAACCATTACAGATACCCAAGGCAAAGGAATCCTGACGCTGGAAGAATGCAGAGAACTCCTCACGCGCACGCGGGTTGAACAGGATAGACTTGGCCCAACCTTCGCCCGCACCCAGTACATCGCCATACGAGAAGCCACCACAAGCCACGAAACCAGCAAAATCCTTGAGGCTGACACGGCCGCTGATGATGTCGCTCATATGCACGTCGTGCGCCTGGAAACCAGCGCGGTCGAATGCCGCCGCCATCTCCACCTGCCCATTGACGCCCTGCTCGCGCAGGATCGCCATCTTGGGCTTGGCACCACTGGCAATATAGGGGGCTGCGATGTTGTCAGCTGGGTCAAAACTCAGCTTGGCATGCAGGCCTGCATCCTTTTCATCAAGGATCCGGTCATATTCCTGCTGTGCACATTGCGGGTTATCCCGCAGCTTCTGCATTTGGTAAGTCGTTTCAGACCAGGCACGATGCAGGGCAACACGACTTTCGGTAAATACCACACGGCCATCCTGGTGGATGCGGATATTGCCATGTGTCGCGGGTGTGCCGATCACGTGCACCAGGCCAGGCAACTGCGGCTTGAGCTCGGCCACAATCGCATCGGCTTCAGCAGCACGCACTTGTAACACCGCGCCCAGCTCCTCGTTGTAAAGTGCAGCCACGGCATCTTCGCCCAGGCTGGTGATATCAATATCCAGGCCGCAACGCCCGGCAAACGCCATTTCCACCACGGTAGAGAACAAGCCACCGTCGGAACGGTCATGATAGGCCAGCAGTTTGCCTTCACGATTGAGCTTTTGCACAGCATCAAAGAAAGCCTTGAGGCTAGCAGCGTCATCCACATCTGGTGCGACATTACCAACCGCGCCATACACTTGTGCTAGCGCGGAGCCACCCATGCGGTTCTTGCCTGCGCCCAGGTCGATCAGCAATAACTTGGTATCACCCAGATCAGTGCGCAACTGTGGTGTCAGGGTTTTGCGTGCATCTGGCGTCGGTGCAAAGGCAGTCACCACCAGGGAAATCGGCGAAGTCACGGCTTTTTTCTCGCCGCCCTCTTCCCAGACAGTCTTCATGGACATTGAATCCTTGCCCACCGGGATGCTAATACCCAGCGCAGGACACAACTCCATCCCCACTGCCTTGACGGTATCAAACAATGCCGCATCCTCACCCGGATGCCCGGCTGGGGCCATCCAGTTGGCAGAAAGCTTCAGCTCGGCGATGTCATCAATGAGGCTGGCAGCGATATTGGTGATGGATTCACCAATCGCCATGCGGCCAGATGCTGGGCCATCAATCAGTGCCAACGGCGCTTTCTCGCCAATCGCAAACGCTTCGCCACGATAAGTTTCAAAACCTGCCAGTGTCACGGCAACATCGGCCACCGGCACTTGCCATGGGCCTACCATCTGGTCACGTGCGATCAGGCCAGTCACGCTGCGGTCACCAATGGTAATGAGGAAAGTCTTGTCTGCGACACCAGGCAAGCGCAACACGCGCTCTGCTGCCTGCTTGAGATCAATCGCCGCATGGTCAAACACGGGTAATTCACGTGTCACATGCTTCACATCACGCGTCATCTTGGGCGGCTTGCCCAACAGCACGGAAAGATCCATATCCACCGGATTGTTATCAAAGTGGCTATCGGCAACGGTCAGATGCCTTTCTTCAGTCGCTTCACCCACCACGGCAAACGGGCAGCGCTCGCGCTCACAGATTTCAGCAAACAAAGGTAAGTCTTCCTTGCGCACTGCCATCACGTAGCGTTCTTGTGCCTCGTTACTCCAGATTTCGCGCGGGGCCATGCCTGGCTCCTCGTTATGCACATCGCGCAACTGGAACTTGGCGCCTACGCCAGCATCATTGACCAGCTCGGGGAAAGCGTTGGAAATGCCACCAGCCCCTACATCGTGAATACTTAGAATCGGGTTCTTGTCACCCAATTGCCAGCAACGGTCAATCACCTCTTGCGCACGGCGCTCCAACTCGGGGTTGCCACGCTGCACAGAATCAAAATCCAGGTTTTCGGTATTCGCACCCGTATCCATACTGGAAGCCGCACCGCCACCCAAACCAATCAGCATGGCTGGGCCACCCAGCTGGATCAAGGCTGCACCAGGCGGAATAGGGTGCTTTTTGGAATGCTTGGCGGAAATATTGCCCACGCCGCCAGCCAGCATGATGGGCTTATGATAACCACGGATTTCATCCGCAGCTTCAATTTCCAGCGTACGGAAATACCCCGCAATATTCGGGCGGCCAAATTCATTGTTGTAAGCAGCACCACCCAACGGGCCATCGACCATGATCTGCAATGGCGAAGCAATGCGCGCAGGCTTGCCATGATCTTGCTCCCAAGGCTGCTTGAACCCAGGAATATTGAGGTTAGAGACAGAAAAACCAGTCAGGCCAGCCTTGGGCTTGGAACCAGAGCCTGTCGCGCCTTCATCGCGGATTTCACCACCAGCCCCTGTCGCTGCACCAGCAAAAGGAGAAATCGCCGTTGGATGGTTATGCGTTTCCACCTTCATGAGGAAGTGCATATCTTCCTCCACAAAACCATATTGACCATCGGCCTGCGGGTAAAAACGCTTGGTCTTGCTACCTTCAACGATAGACGCATTATCAGCATAAGCCACTACCGTTTTTCCGGGGTTGAGCTTGTGCGTGTTGCGGATCATGCCAAACAGGGATTGCGCCTGGGCGACGCCATCAATCACCCAATCCGCATTGAAAATCTTGTGCCTACAGTGCTCAGAGTTGGCCTGGGCAAACATCATCAGCTCAACATCGGTCGGGTTGCGGCCCATGCGCTGGAAATTCTCCACCAGGTAATCTACTTCATCAGGCGAGAGCGCCAGACCCATATCGGCATTAGCAGCATCCAGGGCCGCCTTGCCACCAGCCAGGATATCCACTGTAGACAAAGGTGCAGGCTCAGCGGTGTGATAAAGCTTTTGTGCATCTTGCAAATCAGCAAACACCGCTTCTGTCATGCGGTCATGAATCAAGGGGCGCAGCGCCAACCTCTCAGCGTCCGTCAGCGGGCTGCCATCAGCAGTCGCCGCATAAAAGGCAATGCCACGCTCAAGGCGCTGAATAGCCTCAATACCACAGTGCCGCGCAATATCTGTTGCCCGCGAAGACCACGGCGAAATCGTGCCAGGACGCGGCACCACCAGGAATAACTCACCAGCCGGAGACTTCTCGCTCAAGCGCGGCCCATATGTAAGAATCTGCTTCAGAACACCCTGCTGCGCATCACTCAATGGCTGCGCAGACCAAGCAAAATGCCAGAACTCCGCATACAAATGCGTAATACGCGGCGCGGCGCCCTTGAGCGCAACCAGGATTTTCTCAATACGGAAAGGGGATAAAGCGGCACTGCCACGAAGACTGATCATTGGGCTGGACATGAAGAAATTCAAAGTGTTGGCAAAACCTGAATTTTACCAGATTCTGCCCAGCGATACCGCTTTGAGGATTAAGGAAAATCAGCCTCCCACTACGACCAGCCACAACATGCTCAACTCCCATAGCAGAAGGAGGAAGAACATGCCGGGCAGGATGAGTAGCCAATACTCATGGGTAAACAGGCCTAAACAGCACCGCTTAACTTCAACGAAACACTTGGTGAGTAATCGCATGAATTCACGTCTATTTTCTAGGGTCAAACGAATAACTCAAACTAATCCATGCCGCTCTTGGCGCACCCGGCGCCAGAAAATTCGTCATCAGCCAGTCATTGGAATTATGGTTGTATCCATCTGGCCCGATAGCACCATAGACAGCAGGAGAGAATGGATTGCGACCCAGGCGGCCTGCACTGAAATACTCCTTGTCCAGTAAGTTGTTGACCCGCAGACCTAGAGTCCACTCGGAATTAAGTTGATAGCTGGTTTGGAGGTTGAGCACTAGATAGCCGGGGGTAGTACCTGGATTATTTGCAGCCTGTCTAACTACTTGAATAATGGCGCCGCTATCATCTACTACAGAGTCATAAAGCACTTCACCGGCCCGGTGTTTGTTGTTTTCATTGCCGCGCACAAAAGCAAAGGAGTGCGCTACAGCGGTGAGGCCAACCTGCCATTTTGGTGTGACCATGTAACTCAGCGTAGCGTTGAGATTATGTAAAGGCACACCAGGCATGCGGTTACCGGGTTTGACTTGGATACGTCGGCTGTATTCTTGATTGCCAAAATACTCTTCTACTGAGCTGGTATTGTCATTGGCGGGCATCCAGAATTTATCCTGGAAAGTGGCTTCTGTCAGAGCGTAATTTAGTCGTAAGCGCCATTTCTCGAAGGCTGCTGTAATTCCAGCCTCTAGCCCCTGGCGGCGAGTGTCGCCAATGGTGTCGAAGAAATTGCGATTGCCAGGATAACCGATCATGTAGATATCATCCCTGAGATCGGTACGATAAACTCCTAGATTCCATTCCAAATGATCATTAAATCTGCCTCGCATACCAAAATCCCAAGTCGTGGCTTTGATCTGAGGTAGGTAAGGATCCCCTGAAAGAGTTGTAGGCAGAGAGCAAGCTCGGTTTTCTGCTAGACTTCTTGGGATGGTGTAATCAATTTGACCGCTTGAGTTGTAATGTGGGATTGGAGTTCTATCAAACGCACAACCAAGCTCTACTACGGAAGGTACACGCGTGCCTTGGCTGACACTGCCATAGATATTCAAGTCAGGTGTGGCTTGCCAGGTTGCCCCAAGAGAGGGATTTAGAGAGTAATAACTAAATTTCTCTTTTTCAGCAGCGTTCAGTAGCTTGGAAACGTCAGGGATGGTGTAGCCCGTCGTGGGACAAACACCATTCACGCACACGTCATAATAATTCGGGAAGTTTTCCAGTTGAGCTAAATTGGCAACGAAGGAACCATGCGTGCGTGAAGCAATCTTGTTCTTGCCTTTGGTATCGTTGTAGCGAAGTGCTCCCGTGATATTTAAAGTTTCAATCGGACTCCAGGTTTCACTTGCATAAATACTTTTGGTGACTTGACGGCCCTTGAAATTGCTGTTGCTGATTTCCTGATCGGCGGCGGCATATTGGTCACGGATTTCATCTGGGGCTAGATAACCTTCACGTTCTGCATCGAACATTCCAAACCTTTGCCCGCTTTTGTATTTCGCCCATGGCATATCCACCGAGGCACCCACCATGAATTTATGTTTTTCATAATTCCAGTTGAGCTGGAGCGAAGCACCATCGGTGACTTGGTCGATTTGGGTATCGGTGATGACAGCAGTGGGAGTGCCCTCTACCACACCAGTACCAGTGCCATTGTTATAGGCAGCACCATCTACGGTAAGCCAACCACCATTGGGTCCCGGAACTTTTAGGCCATCATTATTGATATCTCCTTGGCATGTACTGCCATTGACCACAGAGTTAGGGTCAATAATCATGACATATTTCGTATTGGGATTGCCGTTCTGGCCTTCCTCCCACCAATAAAATTGTGTGCCTGCAGTGAGCGCTCTTGAGAAATTAAAGCCATTCCTGGCGATCCCGACCAGATTCTGCGCAACGCGATAGTTATATTCAGCTTGATTATTTGTCCAAGGCTGGGGCGGAGGGGGGGCAATATTTGCTGATGGATCGCCCTGCGCAGTTAAAATCGCTGTTTGCTGGAAGTTTTTGGTGGATTCTAATTGTAGTTTAGCAAATGCTGCGAAATCTTCTGGAAGATCTGCATTAAAAGATCCCGCTGGTAATTGTGCTAATGCATAATCAATCCCATTTTGTCGGACATTGTTTACAAAGGGGGTGGTTAGGGTCCAGGTACCGTTAGGCGCTGCAACAATGTAATAATTTGGCAATCCGTATTTATTAGTACTATTAAATAGGCAGGTATATACCTCCCCATCTGCGAGGTTTCTTTTTACATATTGATTTTCAAACTCCGTATAAACATCTGCACCACGCTGTTTACGTTTGCTGTTTCTCCTGTACACCTGTCCCGTGATAGAAAGGTTGTCATTGACAAAATAGCTGCCTGAAAGTTGGAATTGCAGCAGGCGGTTGTCTGTGGTGTCAGGGGAAGTAAAAACGCCGTTACGGTCTTGCTTGTACATTTCGTTTGGCATCATGCCGTTACCGGTCAAGTCATTCCATGCAACTAATGTACTCAGGTTGAGGTCGAGCTTGTCGCCACGATAGCTGCCTTTGGCAAATACTTGATTGACCCTGCTAGGAGAGTTATCGCGCCAGCCATCCTCAAGGAAGATGTTGGCGGCGGCAAAGCCTGCGATAGTGCCGTTGTTCCAGCCGCCTTCGGCTTGCAGTTGCCGTCTACCGAAAGAGCCAGTGAGGATTTCAGCATCGATTTTGGTATTGTTGAAGCCATCCTTGGTTTTCATGGAGAGGGCACCCCCTAGAGTACCTAAACCAAAGATAGGATTGGAACCGGGGAACACATCAAAGCTGGCGAGTGCATTCATCGGGATCATGTCCCAATTCACGACATCACCAAACGGTTCATTGATGCGAATACCATCAATGAAGGCGGATAGGCCTTGCGGCGTTCCGATCTGTGGACCGGCTGTAAAGCCACGGTACTGGACATCCATCTGGAATGGGTTGCCCTGATAGTCATTGACATTGACTGACTGCAATCTGGAATTCATCAAGTCAGTCAAGCTCAAAGAGTGAGCTTCTTTAATGTCTTTGGCAGTCAGGCTTTGGACGTTGCCAGGGATTTGCTCTTTAGTCAGACCGGTGCCGCCTAAAGGGCCAATCTCATAGAAGCGCTTGGCGCGGACTTCAACTGCGTCTACATGTTGAAAATCTATCGCCGATTTCTCGCCTGGGAGCTTGTCTTCGACTTTGGGGATTGCATTTTGTAGTTGATAGCGCCCATCTTTGTCTTGCACAGCTTCTAGGCCAGTGCCTTTGAGGATGGCATCAAAGCCTTCCTTTATGGTGTAAGGGCCGCGGAGTACAGGACTGCGTTTACCCTGCGTGAGCCTGGGATCGAAGCCAAGCAATACGCCTGATTGAGCGGCATATCCAGGCAGGGTATCGCTGAGGTCGCCAGCGGGAATGTCATAGATTTTCTGCGGAATGTGCTTGTTGAGTTCTGCTGCATTGGCAAGCGAACTGCCCCATAACATGAGGCTGATCGTCAATGCCATGGCGCTTTTTTGCCTGACTTGCTGGTTGTATCTCTTATGATAGCTTCCGTAGTTCATCTTCTCTCCCGTATATGCAGCAAATTGTGTTGTTTTGCTGCTATGCCGAACGAGAATGAAAATCCGGAAAGCAATTATGAAAAAAATTTAGTGATTGCGCATCAAGCTGGCACGAGTGTGACCCAAAACCGGGTGAAGCGCTCTACCCTTACAGGTAACGTACGCTCTAGAGTCTGCAAAACAGACTCCATGTCCTGGGTGGGGAAAGAGCCTGATATTTGCAGGCTGGCAACCGCGGGATCACAGCGCAGGACACCAGCCTTGTAGCGTGCGATTTCCTGGGTAAAGTCATCAAGGCGCATGGCGTAGACCACGACTATGCCATTGATCCAGGCCATATCTGTTGCACGTGCCGCCAGCTTACCTGCGAACTTTTGGTCGGTAAATGTGATGGATTCACCTGCATTCAACCGCATGGCTTCTCCCCCGAAGTAGCGAGGCTTAATGGCTACCGCCCCCTCAAACACGGAGGCTTTGGTCTGATGCGATAAATCGCGCACACTGAAACGAGTGCCCAGTGCAGTAGCGCGGCCATGGCGGGTCTCTACCCTAAAAGGGCGATAAGTCGTGGTTGCCTCATGCGCTGTTTCAATATAAACCTCACCCTGGATCAATTCGATTACACGCTCGGTAGCCGAATAGCGCACATTGACGGCACTGTTGGTATTCAAGTGCAGGCTGGTACCATCTTCCAGTGCAATCTGTGTATGCTCGCCTACCTTGGTGCTGGCGTCTGCCAGCATACCCCGCCAGGGTTGCTCGCGATAAGCATATAACCCGGTAGCGCTAGCCGTCAGGAACAAGGCAAGGTGCTTGATGATACGTCGACGATCAGCCACTGGCGGCAGTTGCAGCGTTGCCATGCCGACCTCGGAAGGCACTTGGCCAAAATGCTGGGTGACACGCTCCAATTGTTGCCAAGCGCTTTGGTGTGCTGGATCAGCATCCAGCCAGGTGCGCCAGGCTTGCTGCGTTTCTGTAGAACGCTCGCCTGATGCCAGCCTGGCATACCACTCACTAGCAGCACGCATCGCCGGGGTTGGCTTGATCATGCGATCATCCATGGCAATTGTTCCGGCCCTACTCTTCAAGCAAGACCATGCATTGCAACATGGCCCTGGCCACATAGTTGCCCACGGTACGTGTGCTTACGCCAAGCTGGTTGGCAATGTCGCTATAGCTGAGACCCTCAAGTTGCAAAAGCAAAAAGGCTGTACGCACTTTTGTTGGCAAGCCATCCAGCATGATGTCGAGCTTGATCAAGATATCCAACACCATCGCACGCGCTTCAGGAGAGGCCACCTCTACAGGTGCAAACTGCGCCAGGGCCTCTAGGTAGGCACGCTCCAGATCACGCCGTCGCAATTGATCGACCATCAGACCATGCGCCACGCGGCTCAAATAAGCCCGGGGCTCTTGCAAGACTGGTAGATCAGCTTTAAGGAGGAGACTCAGGAAGGTATCTTGCGCTAGATCAGCAGCGCCCTGTCGGCAACCAAGCTTTTTGTTAATCCACGCCCGCAACCAAGCATGATGCTCTTGGTAGAGCAGCTGGATCACGCCTTGCTTGCAGAGATGATCTTGGGACATGGGCATGCGGATTCATTCAGGTGTGTTTTTATCAGCAATATCAATGCCAATATTCAAACTATTGATATAAATAGATAAATTTTTCAAACATTTATTAAATTGGCTATATACAACCACCATGGTGGTTGTATATAGCCACCACCTCCTACATCGATTGTGCCACTGTCACGATTCAGTGCAAAACCTTGCAAAGCGATGCCGGCACGAGCCCAACACCAAGATTTTTCAGGGATAAGTCGTTATAATCACTCACTCTAATAGGCCTTCGCCCACAGACATGCTGCAGCTTGATGTCAAAACCATTTACTTCCTCGTCGGCCTGTTTGCCACAACGACGGGACTCGTGCTGTTTGCTCTCAGCACCACAGGGCGTTTTGATCGCTGGCTGAAGTATTGGGGTATCAGCAATATTGCTACGGGTAGCGGGATTCTCCTGCTGACATTCCGTGACATCATTCCAGATTTCTACAGCATTGTACTGGCCAATATGCTGGCCATCATTGGCTATTACCTGCTGATGGCGACCACTCAACGCTTGTATCACCGTCGACGCATTGCTGTAAAGCCGCACTTGCTGTTTCTTGGCATACTCACCGTGCTGTTCATCCTGATGCAGGATGCCGATAGTTACTATGCAGAAAGAACCGTACTCACTGCGCTCACCTGTGGTTTCTACGCCTACTGTGTTGCCAAAAGCACCTTCCGTATTGCCAGGACTGAGGATATCACCTCGGCCTACCTAGTTTCTGGCATTTTCACCATGGCAACTGCAGTCTTTGCGATGCGTGCCATCGCCGGCCTAACGCACCATTTAGGAGGGGAATCTGTCTTTGCGTCTGGTGGGATCAATATGTGGACCATTTTGCTCGCTGCGATCATTGGTCCACTGTGGAACATGTCCATGCTGTTAATGATCATGGAACGCATCAACCGCAACTGGATAGGCCGTGCCTTACGTGACCCATTGACTTCGGCTCTTAACCGAGAAGGACTGAAAGCTGCGATTGAAAACAACTCGATGCGTCGCCAGTCAGACGCGCACCCGGTCACAGCACTACTATTGGTTGATATTGATCACTTCAAGCAAGTCAACGATAAATTAGGACACGCATTTGGCGATCAGTTGCTGTGCACGTTTGCCGATATTGTGCATAACCAATTACGCAGCTCAGACCTCTTTGCGCGCCAAGGTGGTGATGAGTTTGTGATTATCCTGCCTGCAAGCGGGGAGAAAGAGGCTCAGGATGTAGCCGAGCGTTTGCAAAACTCTTTTGCCCATGCCACTGAAAAATTAAAACAAGATGGCTTATCGATTACCCTGAGCATTGGTATTGCAGTGGCGGCTAGCGATCAAATCGCGCATTCATTGAATAGCCTGATGGAGCAAGCCGATTCGGCACTCTATCAATCCAAGCACCATGGGCGTAACCGCATCACATCGGCCCAAGCGGCTTAACGCTTGCTGAAACCTCGAAACCAGACTGCTCGGCTTTTTCCACCCCTTCTTCCACTTTTTCTTCTGCTTCCTCCTGGTCGTCAGGCGATGCCAATTCTGGTGTGTGAACAAACTCCAGGTGACGTTCCAACTGCAGATGAGTGAATACCGGGAAGTGATCTGAGCCAATATGCGGCAAGCGCTGCATTTTTACCAGGCCAAAATCGGTGCTATGGAAGATATGATCCAATGCCCAACGCAGGAAAGGGTAATCCGCGTGATAAGTGTTGATATGATGACGCCCCTTACGCGGATCAAGCAAACCACTTACGCGCTGGAAAAGACGCGTGGTACGCGACCAAGCCACGTCATTGAGATCGCCCATCACGATCACGCTACCCTCCGTATTGCCAACCTCACGCCCCACAATCAATAACTCCGCATCCCGCAAAGTAGAATCAGGTGCCTCGGTGGGGCTAGGCGGCTCGGGATGCAGGCAGTGCAGCCTGACTGGCGCACCACAAGGCAATATCACCGTCGCATGGATCGAGGGAATTTCCGGGCTCAGCAAAAACTTCACCTCTGGCGTACGCAAGGGCAAGCGGCTATAGAGATGCATACCATAGAGATTATCCAGCGGCACCCGCACCACGTGAGGATATTCACGTTCAATCGCCGTCATGGCCTGTTCCCATATGCGGTCTGACTCCAGCGTCAGTAGCACATCAGGCTTGAGTAGCCTGACTTGCTCAATCAGCTTGAAATGCTGGTTATTCGTCATCAGTACATTGGCGACTATCATGGACAATTGTTTGTCGGGTCGATAATGCCGGGGGTCAATCACCTTGACTTCATCAGGCCAAAGATGGGTATAAGGGATCACCATACGCAACTGATGCCACAAGGCCAGCAACAAGGCTGCCAACATGCCCCAGCGTAAGGGCGACCATGGCGCTTCTATCAGCATCAAGGCCAGCAGTGCAAGCAAGCCAAGGGTAATGATTTGCAAGCGCGGAAAATCTAGGCCACGAAACCACCACTCATTGCGACGCACCAAAGAGCCGAGCGTCAACAACACGGTCAATGCCGATAGGCTATAAGCCAATATCATGGGAGCAGGCCCTCAGTGGCTACATCTGCGGCGGCAAATGCCAGATCCAAGCCGCCACAGCCAGCAGTGCCACGACCAGCACCATGGTCATTCTGGATAACCGGCCAAGACGGCGGCGACTATCTTCCAGGTTGGCAACAAGTTGCTCATGCTGATCAGCCAAAGTTTTCAATAATTTAGAAGACTCCACCATCTGGGTTTGTAGTTTGGCTAGCTGCATTTCCAGCGACTGAACGCGGGCCTCCCTGTCATTAGCGTTATCCAGCTCGCTGTAAGGCACATCATAAGCCTCGGGCTCCTGATATTCCTGCTTGCCAGAGACGGCGTGCCAAAACTTTCTCGCCCCATCTGCAATCTCTGGGGCCTTACGAATCACTTCAATCCAGGGAACCACCTTTAATACCGTCAGCCATGGTGCAGCCACTATTTATTCCTTTCGTGTTGGAGGGTACATACCCTGAATACGCAATCACATGCTGCGTATTGATTTCAATGGCCAGTCGTCCTGGAAAATAATTGCATCACCACAACGCCAGTGATGATCAATGCCATGCCGATGACGGCTGGCAAATCTGGCTTTTGCCCATACAACACTAGTGCAATTAACGTCACCAAGACAATGCCTAACCCCGACCAAATCGCGTAGGCAATGCCAACCGGAATGCTGCGCAAGGTCAGTGCTAAAAAGTAAAATGCCAAACCATAGCCAACCACGACCAACACACTGGGCAGCCATTGACTAAAGCCATCGCTGGCCTTGAGAGCCGAAGTAGCGATCACCTCGGCAACGATGGCAATCGCCAGGTAGATCCAGTGCTGCATATTCACGGCTCTGTCACGGTCACAAAGTTCAGCCGGTTGCCATCGAGGTCCACCATCAGCATATTACGCACACTTGGCCCAAGATCATTGCCAGGTGGCTCAGTCACATGCAAGCCCTGCTGCAGGAACTCAAGGTGCACTGCATCGACATCATCCACGTAAAAATGTACTAATGCGCCAAAAGCACAATCGCCAGTGTGCTCGGTGAGGAATACCTGCATGTCATCCCGTGCAATCGCGGCAAAAAAGGGTAACCCCGGCTCGAATTGGTGGGTCCACAATTCACGGAAGCCGAGTTTTTCATAAAAGGGTTTGCTCAGTGCATAAGAAGCCACACGCACTGCAGGTACGACTTGCTGGGTTACTTTCTTCATGCTCCCTCCTCGCTCATGTGGCTTGCTCACGCATGCGTATCATCACATCGTAAAGTGCAGGAAATTCGGTAAAACCATCCTGTGCCATGAAGTGCCCACCACGCTCAAATAACTCCCAATCTGCATCAAGTTTTTCGGCCAAGCGTAATGAATAAGGGTAAGGCACGATGTGATCATCTTGAGCCGCCATGACGATGCGCTGTGGCACTAAGCGAACCAGTTTTTCTGCATCCAGTGGCGCTGCGCTGAATGGATCCAGCACTGGCAGGAAACTTAATGGTTCAGCGAACCCAGACACCAGAGCCATACCAGCTACGGCTTGCTGTTGATCCTCAAGATAGCGCAGCAAAGTAATGCAACCCAGACTGTGACCAATCAAGTAAGTCTGGCTACCCAGTTTTATATTGTCGCGTAGACAATCCAGCCAGGCATCAATATCCGGGTGATCCGGTGCTGGTAATGCCAGCACCTGTACCTCAAAATCCTGCTGCTCTAATGTACGCTTGACCCAGGGAAACCAATGGCTTTGCGCTGAAGCCTGGTAACCATGGATGATATAGACGCGGTGCGTTTGCATGCTGTTCCCCACATACTGAATATGTGGTTAGAACAATTGACAGGCTTTAGTTCGCAACGATTGCTCAGCGCACAATAAAAAAGCTATTTCACTGCCCCAAACACTTTCTTGAGTAAACTGCTTGCCTGGCCCATTGGGTCCTGGCGAATGGCCTTTTCTTCCTCAGCCATCATCAGGTAAACACCATCCAGCGTTTTTTGCGTCACATATTGCTCAAGGTTAGCCTGGTCCTTGCCCACCAAGCCATATTTACTGCCCATCTCGGCAAAGCGATTATATTGCTTTGCGAGGTCTACATCTTGAGTAGCCTTTTTCACGATAGGCAGAAACTTATCTGCCATAGGGCCGGAGGTAGTCTTGCGAAAATATTGCGTCGCCGAGTCCTGCCCGCCTGTCAGGATATCCTTGGCGTCCTGCACGCTCATCTGCTTGACGGAATTAACCAGCAAGGCCTTGGCCTCAGGTACAGCAGCCTCTGCTGCCTGGTTCATTTTAACCACCAACTCATCCGCCTGCTTGCCCATGCCAAACATGCGCATGGCTTTTTCCGCTTTTTGCATCGACTCAGGTAAAGGGATTTTCACCTGCGGATTATTGAGAAAGCCGCCCGCCTGGCCCAATTGACTGACAGCTCGCTCAGCGCCTTGGGTCAGTGCCTGTTTCAGGCCTTGGCTAGCGTCAGCATTGCTAATACTGCTCAAATCGAGCGCAACGGCATGACTAGAAAATGCAATAAACGATAAAGCAGTGACAAAATGGCGCATAGCCCCTCCGGTAGTATTGAGGTAGAAGATCATTCTACCTCTATTGGCGGGCAATGCGCGATGACCGCGAAGTGCCTTCAAGACTTTATTCTGCGGGTTTGACGTTCCAGATGTTCTCCGCATACTCACCGATAGTGCGGTCACTGGAAAACTTGCCAATCCGCGCCACATTGAGGATAGCTTTACGGCTCCACTCCTCCTCATCCTTGTAGAGCTGGCCAACCGCATCCTGGGTTTCGATGTAGCTGGCATAATCTGCCAACAAAAGATATTGGTCGCCTTTGCCAAGCAAGGTATCGCCGATTGCTTGATAACGATCCGGCTCATCAACGGAGAAGAAGCCATTGGTGATCATATCCACTGCCTGCTTCAGCTCGGGGTTGCCATGGTAATAATCCCAAGGATTGTAATTGTTAGCCTTGACCTCGGCCACCTGCTCCGTCGTCAGGCCAAAAATAAAGATATTCTCTTCACCCACCTCTTCGCGTATTTCCACATTAGCGCCATCCAGCGTGCCAATTGTTAAGGCACCATTCAGCGCCATCTTCATGTTACCGGTACCTGAAGCCTCGGTCCCAGCAGTGGAAATCTGCTCTGACAAATCACTGCCAGGGAACAATAGCTCAGCAGCCGATACTTCGTAATTGGGGTAGAACACCACCTTAAGCTTATCGCCTACGGCTGGGTCCTCATTGACGATAGAAGCAACATCGTTGATCAAGCGGATGATCAGCTTGGCAAGCCAGTAGCCAGGTGCCGCCTTGCCGCCAAAAATTACAGCTCGCGGCGTGACATCCTTGGCCTGCCCGCTACGAATGCGGTTATACAAGGTAATAATATGCAGAACGTTGAGAAGCTGGCGTTTGTATTCATGAATGCGCTTGATTTGTATGTCAAACAAGGCCTTCGGATTGAGTTTCACCCCGGTTACATGCTCAATACGCTTGGCAAGCCGCTGTTTGTTGGCATGCTTGACCGCACGAAATGCCTTGCGAAAATCGGCATCCTCTGCCAATGGCTCCAATGCGCGCAGCTTATCCAAACCATGATGAAAATCCTTGCCAATTACGCTTTCCAGCAAGTGAGTCAAGCCCGGGTTGCATTGATTGAGCCAACGCCGCGGGGTAATACCATTGGTGATATTAATGAATCGACCAGGGAAGATGCGGTTGAAATCAGCAAACAGCGTAGATCGCAGCAATTCGCTATGCAATGCTGCCACCCCGTTAACAGTATGACTGCCAACCACGGCGAGATGCGCCATGCGCACCCTGCGACCATGCTCCTCGTCAATAATGGAAACTCGCGTCAATAAATCTGTCTCGCCCGGGAACTTGTGGTTCACCATCTGCAGGAACTCGTGGTTGATACGATAGATAATGCCAAGGTGGCGCGGCAGCAGCTTGCCAAACATCTCCACCGGCCAGGTTTCCAGCGCCTCCGGCATGAGAGTATGGTTGGTATAGGCAAATACTTTTTCGCTGATTTTCCAGGCTTTTTCCCAACTGAGGTGATGCACATCCACCAATTGGTACATCAGCTCAGCAACAGCAATGGCGGGATGTGTATCATTGAGCTGGATCGCCACCTTGTCCGGCAATACGCTCCAATCATCATGCTTGGAAAGGAAGCGGCGCAAGATATCCTGCACCGAAGCCGAGACGAAGAAATACTGTTGCTTGAGGCGCAACTCCTTGCCCAGCACAGAAGTGTCGTTGGGATATAGCACTTTCGAGATATTCTCGTAGGCATTGCGCTCCTCGACGGCCTTCTCGTAGTTACCGTCATTAAAATGTGCAAGGTCAAACTCACGCGCCGCCTTGGCAGACCACAAACGCAAGGTATTCACGGTTTCCGTGTCGTAGCCAGGTACTGGCATGTCATAGGCAATCGCCAGCACGCTTTCGGCATCGACCCAATGGTATTCCGTGCCCTTGGCAGTCGGGAACTCCACCACCTTTCCATAAAACCTTACCGGATACTGGCTTTCAGGGCGCTGGAACTCCCAGAGATTGCCGTATCGCAACCAATTATCGGGGTTTTCCACCTGCTGCCCCTGGCTAATCGACTGGCGGAACATGCCATATTCATAACGAATGCCGTAACCTGTCCCGGGAATATCCATGCTCGCCATGGAATCCAAGAAACACGCCGCCAATCGTCCCAGGCCGCCATTGCCTAGCGCAGCATCATTCTCCAGCTCCACAACATCTTCCAGCTTGTGACCCAAGGCCTTCAAGCCTTCCTGCACTTCGCCCTCAATGCCCAGATTCAGTGCAGCGTTCTGCATCATGCGCCCCAGCAAGAACTCCAGCGAAAGGTAATACACCCGCTTCGGGTCCTGGGCATTGTATGCCTCGGCAGTTTTCACCCAGCGCTCGACCACATGGTCGCGTACGGTGTATCCCGTTGCCACATACCAATCACGTGGCGTGGAGGCTTCACTGGTCTTGAATGCAGAAAAAATCAGGTGATTCTGCAACGCCTGGGCGATGGGGGTTTTCTCGGTAGTAATCACAGGCGTGGAGGCTTTGGGCTTCTTGGATTCTTTTGCAGCAGTCATTGGCGTCTTTCCGTGTGAGTTTACAAAATGCCACCCGTTGGCTTGAGTGCAGCAGCACATAATGAATGGCCAACATGAAATTCATGCGAAGCTTGATGTCACTGTTTAAAAGCGAGCAAAAATCAGGCCATTGCGGGAACAATAGGTCGGGCAGACTCCAATCTGCCACGATCACCACAGGTGAACTCTTTTACAAGACTACATGAGCAACAAAAAGTTGAACAGCAAACGTAAAAACATTGCAGGAACAAAAACCAATGGGAACAGCAGAAACGCGAAAGGCCGGTTTCCCGGCCTTGTGTGTGATCAATGCAAGATTGCTTATTTGGGTGTAGGGTCGCTGACGAAACCCAGTTTTTGCACGCCAGCATTTTGGGCATAGGCCATGACTTCTGCCAACACCTGGTAACGAGTTTCCTTGTCGGCACGAATATGCAACTCTGGCTGAGGCTCTTTATTCGCTACTTCATGCAGTTTTGCATTCAGCTCTTCCAGCGTTACGGTTTGGTCATTCCAATACATTGTGCCTGCTGGATCAATCGCTACATCAATAATATCCGGCTTTTCCGGCGATGGTTGGCTGGTTGCTTGCGGCAAATCGATCTTGACGGCATGCGTCAACAAAGGCGCGGTAATGATAAAAATCACCAGTAATACCAACATCACGTCTACAAGCGGCGTGGTGTTGATCTCGGACATGGGGCGACTATTGCCTTCCCCACCACCAATGCCACCACCAGCCATCATGCTGTCACCTCTTTCAGCTTGGCACCGGTGCGCACAGCAGCTGCACCAGCAGTCGTCTTGCTACTAGGGTTCAGAGGAGCACCAGTGGTCAGCAGGATATGTAAGTCATTGGCAAAGCCTTCCACCTCACCAAGAATCAGGCGGTTGCGACGTACTAGCGCGTTATAGGCCAATACCGCAGGAATCGCCACAGCCAAACCCAGCGCTGTCATGATCAATGCTTCACCCACAGGGCCTGCCACCTTGTCCAGGGTTGCTTGGCCACTTTGGCTGATGCTGGCCAAAGCGTGGTAAATACCCCACACCGTACCGAACAAGCCGACAAATGGTGCCACGCTACCTACCGATGCCAGCATGGTCAAGCCATAATCCATGCGTTCACTTTCGGTGGAAATCTGGCGGCGCATGGCACGAGCGATAAACTCATCCTTGTTGCAAGCCTCTTCCACATTGTGTGCTACATGCGCCTGGTGGTGCTCGGCCGCATCTATTGCCTGGTTAGCCACGCGCGAGACAATGGTTTCACCGCTGTTGTGGCGCAAGGCAGATTCGATTGAAGGTGCTTGCCAGAAATGGTTGCTGTATTCACGGTTGGCACTGCGTATGGTCAAGGCCTGATAAAACTTGGTCACCATGAGATACCAGCTTGCCACCGACATGAAGACCAGCACAACTGCAACCAGGATGGACACTGGCCCACCGTCCAGAATGAAGTCCAAGCTGCTAAATTCGTATGCATTTTCCATATTGCATTAATCCTATATGTGTAAAAGTATGACTAACCTGGTTAAATTTGCTAATCCGAGATGGAGAACCTGACCGGAGCAATCACGGACACCTTCATCGGCTTGTTGTTACGCTTATACGGGTTGAACCTGGATTTCTTGGTGGCTTCAAGCGCTGCCTTATCCAGACGCTCCGAACCACTGCTAGATTCGATCTGTATGGATTCGGGCACACCAGACTCTGAAATCAGGATGCGCAACATCACCACACCTTGCTCACCAAGCCTTCTGGACATCGCAGGGTATACCGGCATCTCTTGATGCAGATAGGAAACACCACTAATCGCAATTTCAGGAATCGGCTGATCCTTGGGCTCAGGCGGCTTGACCGGCTCTATCTTCTCAGCCACTACCGGCTTATCTTGAACAGGAGCTTGCGAAGGCGCTTGTTTCATGTCCTGAGGCTGAGGCTCGGAAACCTCCTGCTTCACCTCCTTCACCTCCTCAACAGGCTTAGGCGCCTCAATCGGTACCGGCTTATCCACGACTTTGGGCTTAGGCTTGGGTTTAGGTTTTGGCTCAGGTGGTTTAGGCTTTGGCTGCGGCTCAGGTTCGGTAATTGCCACCTCAGGCACAGGTTCCGGGCTTTTAACCAAGCTCACCATGATAGGTGGCGCTGCATCTTCCTGATGAGGTTCCCTGGTAGATACAGCAATCAGACCTGCAAATACAGCTGCATGGAGGACTACAGTCGCAACCAGCGCCTTGGCAGAAAAATCTTGTTGATCTTTTTCGCGGAAAACCCGTTTGGGAATCAAACTACGAATTAGTTTTTGACTCAATTGCCCCTCAACATATTGCTCTCTTGAAAGGCGTGCTAGTGAAAGCTCAATGGACATTTTTGATGTGGGTCGTAAATTGACTATGGGATTTCTTGGCACTCAATATTGCTAATCGGGTGGCCGCTTCCTGGATCATCTCAGCAAGCGAGTTAAACGCATGATCCTCCAAGCGCAAACTCAAGGCTCCAACTTCAACTTCTGCAACATGACATTCCTCACAGTACACCACCCTGCACCCGTCACTACCAGCAAGCACTACACGCCTACAATTGTTCACTGTCTTCATTTCTATCCCGCTCTATGTCTGGGTTGCAGTCAATGATGCAAGGCTACCCTTGCAAGAGCGAAAAATGATAACTATTCTCATGTGCATAGTCAAGAATAATACGCATTCTAGCAGCTAATTGAGCGCGATTCTTATTATTTCCCGCATCTGCATTGTGGCAAATTGTCGCAGAAAATAAAAAAGGCCGCTAATAGCGGCCTTTTCGATTCCGTCAAAAGAATTACAGACGGTTTGCGTAGTATTCAACAACCTGTTGAACGTCCACAGGGAATGGAACATCTTCCGCTGCTGGCAAGTGAGCAACCTTGGCTTGCTGAGGTTGCTCAGCCCATGTGATCCACTCTGGGCGAATCAATGGTGGGTTAGCCAATGTTTCTACGACGATAGGCAGCTTGGTGCTGCTGGCCTTCAGGGAAACCTCATCACCCACGCGCAGGCGGATAGATGGAATGTTCACTGACTTGCCATTCAGCAATACGTGACGGTGGGAAACCAGTTGGCGTGCAGCGGCGATTGTTGGAGCAAAACCAGCGCGGAACACGACATTGTCCAGACGACGCTCCAGCAATTGCAGCAGTGTTTCGCCAGTAGGGGACTTGCCCTTACGTGCATCAACCACCAGGCGACGCAGTTGCTTTTCGGACAGGCCGTAGTTGAAACGCAGCTTTTGCTTTTCTTGCAGCTTGACACCGAAGTCGGACTTCTTGCGACGGGTGTTCTTGGCACCGTGTTGACCTGGAGGGGTTGGACGTGCCTCAATGGTCTTGCGGGACAAGCCAGGCAGATCAATACCAAGTGCGCGCATTACTTTAAGACGTGGGCCGGTGAATCTAGACATTCTTTAAAACTCCTTAATAATTGGATTGATCAGGCTGACCTGACAAATAGCTTCCTGCATCCCGACTTTATTCAGAATGGATAGCTTGACGCTATCACCACACCGCATGGGTATGGCATACCTGCACATTACAAACTCCGCGCATAGCAAACGCTTTCTACGCGAAGCCGCGGATTATACAATAAAAAACCGTCACTGACCAAGCATCAATGACGGTTTTCAATCTGCTCCGCTTTTTAGCTACAACCTAGGCCAGCATGGCGTTGACCCTGCGTACGAAAGCAGCTGGGTCTTCCAGTTGGCCACCCTCTGCGAGCAAGGCCTGATCAAACAACAGATGGGCCCAATCGGCAAACTTCGCATCATCACTCACAGCCTTCAAGCGCTGCACGATGCTGTGATCAGGATTGATCTCAAGTACAGGCTTGTTACCTGGCGTTTTCTGCCCTGCGGCCTTGAGCAAGCGCTCCAAGTTGCCGGAAAGATCATGCTCGCCCGCCACCAAGCAAGCCGGGGAGTCGGTCAGGCGATGCGTCACACGCACTTCCTTCACGCTCTCGCCCAACGTAACCTGGATACGTTCAACCAAGGACTTATATTCATCCTCAGTCTTCTTTTGCTGTTCCTTCTCGGCTTCGTCTTCCAGCTTGCCTAGATCCAAATCGCCCTTAGCTACAGATTGCAGCTTCTTGCCCTCGAACTCGGTCAAACTACCCAACAACCATTCATCAACCCGGTCAGACAGCAGCAACACCTCAATACCCTTCTTGCGGAAAATTTCCAGGTGCGGGCTATGCTGGGCGGCAGCGAACGTGTCGGCAGTAATGTAATAGATAGCCTCCTGGCCTTCCTTCATCCGGCTAATGTAATCCTTGAAAGACACTAGCTGTTCGTCGGTATCCGCGTGTGTGCTGGCAAAACGCAACAGGCCGGCAATGCGCTCCTTGTTGGCAAAATCTTCACCCGGGCCTTCCTTCAGCACACGGCCAAATTCGTTCCAGAACTTGGCGTACTCTTCGGGCTTGTTTTCTGCAATATCTTCAAGCAGGCCCAATACACGCTTGACGGAACCGGTCTTGATCGCATCGATGTCTTTGGAGTGTTGCAGGATTTCACGCGAGACATTCAATGGCAAGTCAGCACTATCAATCACGCCACGCACAAAGCGCAGGTATTGCGGCATGAGTTGCTCAGCATCATCCATAATGAAGACACGCTTCACGTACAGCTTGATGCCATGCTGGCGCTCGCGGTCATAGAGGTCGAACGGTGCCTTGGATGGAACATACAGCAGGGAAATATACTCCTGCTTGCCTTCCACGCGGTTGTGCGCCCAAGTCAGAGGATTCTCGAAATCGTGTGAGACATGCTTGTAGAACTCTTGGTATTCCTCCTCGGAAATATCGCTCTTGCTGCGGGCCCACAAAGCAGAGGCCCTGTTCACGGTCTCGTCTTCATCGGTAGGCACCTGCTCGCCATCTTTCCACTCAGACTTCTTCATGATGATGGGCAGGGTGATATGGTCAGAATACTTGCGGATGATGGACTTGAGTTTCCAGTCATTAAGGAACTCATCTTCCCCTTCGCGCAGATGCAGGACGATATCAGTACCGCGGCTAGCCTTATCCGCAGCTTCCAATGTGTAATCACCTTCCCCGGTAGATTCCCAACGCACGGCTTCGCTGCTACCCGCGCGGCGAGTAATCAATGTCACTTTGTTGGCTAGAATGAAGGCAGAATAAAACCCCACACCAAATTGACCAATCAGATTAGCATCCTTGGCTTGGTCGCCAGTGAGAGACTGGAAGAATTCCTTGGTGCCAGACTTGGCGATGGTACCGATATTGCGAATAACTTCTTCACGGCTCATGCCAATGCCGTTATCGGAAATAGTGACAGTGCGTGCATCCTTGTCGAAGCTCACACGAATCTTGAGCTCGCTATCGCTCTCATAAAGGCTGTTATTGGCTAATGCCTCGAAGCGTAGCTTATCTGCGGCATCGCTCGCATTAGAGATCAGCTCACGCAGCACAATTTCCTTGTTGCTGTAGAGCGAATGAATCATCAATTGCAGCAGTTGCTTGACTTCTGCCTGGAAGCCCAGGGTTTCTTTTTGTAGCGTCTCTGTGGACATTGCTTAACTCCCGTGATGCGGTTGAATGACAATGTTGGCTATATAGGGACGGTCGGAGAAATTTCAAGCGCCACAATTCAAGTGTGGTCATTTGGATATAAAATGTTCGATTAATTATAAAAAATATACAAATCTATACTCAAATCAGTGGTGGCCACACCACCACACAAGGGGAACACCTGTTTTGAAATATACCCGCCTGGGCAGCAGTATGATTGCCCTGTTCACGACATGCAGTATCAGCCACGCCAATGATCAATTGCCCTCACCCCAGGAAATCGTCAGCGATGCTGCATTAGAAACAACTCACGTCACGGCCAGGCGGCGCCTGGAAAAGGAACAAGACGTTCCTGCTGCAATATCCGTGCTCAGCGGCGAGCAACTGGAAGCAAACAGGATCTACCAATTACAAGACCTGCCGCAACTGCTTCCCAACCTCACAGTGCAATTCCAGCATCCGCGCCAATCCAGCATTGCAATCCGAGGCATTGGCAGCAACCCTGCCAATGAAGGGCTGGAAGGCAGTGCTGGGCTTTATATTGATAATGTGTTCCTCGGGCGGCCTGGACTAGCGGTATTTGACTTGCTGGATATAGAGCAAGCCGATCTATTGCGTGGTCCCCAGGGCACCTTGTTTGGCAAGAACACCACTGCCGGCGTACTCAATATCACCACGCGCAAACCCGTCTTTACATCGGAAAATAGTGCTGAGGCAAGCTTGGGTTCGCGTGACTATACGCAATACAAAGCCATGGTGAACCAAGCGATTAACGATGTTGCCGCTTTCCGCATTGCGGCTTACAAAACGCACGATGACGGCTGGGTGAAGAACACCTACGATGGCAAGAACCTGAACGAGATCAACCGCACCGGCGTACGCGGCCAACTGCTGCTCAAGCCCAGTGATGCCTTTAACCTGCGTGTGATTGCCGAGCATCATGAAGAAGACTCCAGCACTGGTAGCCTAGTACCCTACAGCTATGCGCCATGGACGCCCAACCCCACTTCGCTCACCGTCATTGGCATTCATCCAGTTACATTACAACCCATTTTTGGCCCAGACTACTCACATAGTACTCCGGCTGGCACCGCCAATTCCAACGCCACTAATGCCCTGACCCATGCCAATAACCTCGGGGCAAGCAACCGCGATTATGACCCCAAGGATTACAAAGCAACACTGAATAGTCGTCAACGCGTGCGCACCAAACAGGATGCCTTATCTGCGGAGGCAAATTGGGATATCAATGGCTATACGCTGACGTCAATTACCGCTTGGCGTCGCTGGGCATTCAAGCCCAACAACGACATGGATCGCACTGATCTGGATGCACTCACTGGTGGCACGAATGTAGAACACAAGCAGTATTCGCAGGAGGTCAGGCTGGCCTCTCCCTTGAGCGACACTTTCGATTATGTTCTTGGCGGCTTTTACTATTATCAGGATTTAGCCAACCACGAAGCCTATAACTCTGGGCCAGCGGCACTGGCGTTAACCACCATTTACCCCAATAACTCGAAGCTCACAGGCACAGGCTACGCCAAAACCAACAGCTATGCGCTATTTGGCCAGGGTACCTGGCACCTCACAGACCGCCTAGATCTAACCGGCGGGCTGCGCTACACACTTGAAAAAAAAGAAGCGCGCGTAGTGCAAGACAAGGCAGTCACCCCAGGTCCTATTTTCCCCAATCCACTACTTGAGTTTTATGACACCGGTGTACAACACCAAACTGACGAGAGCATTTCCACCCTGTTAACTGGCAGCTACTGGATCAATGAGCATATCCTTGGTTACACCACGCTTTCTTCCAGCGAGAAATCCGGGGGCTTTAATGTCAATGGTGTCGCCTCCCCTGGCTCTGTGTTAGGTACCCAGGCGCTGAACATTGATCCTGAAAAAGCAAAAAACCTGGAATTCGGCATCAAGTCCAGCTGGCTGGATCAGCGCTTGATTGCCAATACCAGCCTGTTCCTCACCAAGGTCAGGGATTACCAGGCCGCTACCAATACCGCCATCAACAACAGCTATACCGGCCTGCTCACCAATGTCGGAGATATCACCAGCAAAGGCCTTGAGCTGGATATGCGAGGGCAAGTGAACTCACACCTGACAGTGAACTTCAACGGTGCTTACACCGATGCACGCTTTGATCGCGGCACCGCTCCTACCCCTGCGGAAGAATTCAACGGCCCAGGAGGCACGGCAGAGAGCGGCTACGGTAAAGGGCTTAGGAGCATCGCTGGCAATCGCGTCAATGGTGCCTCACGCTGGGCGTTCAGCAGCGGAGCACAATGGCGCTGGAACCCGACAGACAATGTCGAGCATTACACCTCGGCCCAATATAGCTGGCGCTCTGAAACCTATGCCGACATCAACAACTCTCGTTACTCGAAAATTGCAGGCTATAGCATCCTCAATCTCAGCAGCGGCATCCGCATGCAGCATGGGCGCCATCAATGGGATGTATCGATCTGGGCGCGGAATCTTCTGGACAAGCGCTATTTCCTAAGCTTGACCAACACAGGCAGCAACGCTTACATGGGCTCTGCCGGGCAACCTCGCACCATAGGGGTAACGCTGCGCTACGACTTTTAAACCTGAATAAAGAGATGAACAGCCACCAGGCCTTGATGGCAGGTGGCTGATTTTTTGTGTAAATTAGGATATTTCGGGCTACACTACACCCTACTCGTGCAAAGGGGATAACGATGGCAAAAATCACAGTCAACAAGCTAGAGGAGCATGCTTTTGAAGTGGCGATTGAGGCACAATCCAGCACGACACACCGTGTAACAGTAGCGCCAGACTATGCCAACAAGCTCAGCCTGGGACGCTTTGATCATGAAGAGTTGATCCGGCGTTCTTTCGAGTTCTTGCTGGAGCGTGAATCCAATACCAGCATCTTGCGCAGCTTCGACCTATCCGTCATCTCGCGCTATTTCCCTGAATACGAACACACCATCACACAATAAAACAGCTCACTATGGAGCCAGTAATTTCAGTATCTCGGCAGCCGCAGTCATACCGCAAGGAGCTGTCACGGCAACGGATGAGCCATAACCAGCACAATTCAACCCCGTGATACCGCCCGTATCAGCGCTGCAACTAGCGTCTGGCTGTTGAATCGGCTCATCGGAATAGATACAGGCAATACCAAACTTTTGCAGCTTTCTTTTATTACCCGGTTTATTGCCATCCAACCCCTTGGGAAAACCGTGATCACGACGCAACTGATTACGTACCTTGGCCAGCAACCTGTCACCATGCACTTCTGCCAAATCGGCTACTCGGATACGTGTTGGATCGACCCGCCCCCCCGCCCCACCTGCCATCACTAGTGGGATATTGTGCTGTCGGCACCAGGCTGCCAACGCGACCTTGGCACGGGCATCGTCAATGGCATCGAGCACCGCATCCAATGGCGTATTGAGTAAGACATCCAGGTTATCCGGCGTGATGAAATCCTCAACCTCGTGCACCTCAGCCAGCGGGTTGATCATGCGCACACGTTGCGCCATGGCTGTCACCTTGGCCAAGCCAAATGTACCTTCGACAGCATGCAACTGGCGATTGACGTTGGATTCGGCAATATTGTCGAGATCAACTAGGGTCAACCTGCCCACGGCACTACGCGCCAAAGCCTCCACGGCCCAAGAACCCACACCGCCCATACCGATGACAGCAACATGTGTATGTTGGAAACGCCGCAAGGCCACCTCACCATACAAGCGACGCACACCACCAAAGCGGCGCTCCCAATCCATATCCAGACTATTGCTCATTGGGTGATGCCTCACAGCCAGCAGTCCTAATTTCTCGCTGGTATTGATCAAGTCCATGGATGGCACAATGATTCTTGTCGACGTCATCGGCAATGCGGGCGAGCTGGTCTAGGTATTGTTGCATGGTGTCGCAATACAAGGCATGAGCATCAATATCACCCTGCACGCGCCGCTCCAGCGCCTGCAAGTCATTGAGCGTACCCTTGCAGGCATCTTCCTGGAATGGATTACGCGCAGGTTTGGTAGTTGGGCTGCAAATCGCCTTGGCAAGCTGTTGTGCCGTGGCTGACTTACTCACAGGCGCAACAGCAGGCGGCTTGTCGAACAAGGCCTCAGCGCGGCCATCATGCACTTTCTGCGCTTGCAGTATCCGGAATGTCCCTTCACCACAATTAAATTGCAGGGTGCTCAGGGTTTGCTCATTTTTATTGAAAGGCTTGACGCGAGTATTCACCGTGAATACCTGGCCAGGCAGGGCCTGCAAAGAAGCCCGATCCAGTGCCACTTCCCCGGTATTGCTGTTGCTCACGACCTCCCACCGAGGTTGGGAGGGAACGGTGGATTGCGGGGCAGGAGCCGCACAATAACGCTGCTGCAATTGGTCAGGCAATGACCCAGGACTGATGGGTTCTTCCGCACGGGGGGCATCAAACCTGACCACCGGCTTGCCATCCTTGAGCTGGTATCCTTTCAGGTAACTAAACCGCTTGGCCTTGCAATCAAGCTGCATGGTCGTAACCCAGATACTGCCATCAGCCTGCTCAACCTTGGTTTGCACAGTCAATTTCTGCTCTGCCGCATGTCGAACAACACTAGCCTGGTCAACATAATGCTTGCCAACAGCGCTTTCACCCGCCAGCTCCCACTGCTCGGCACTCATTGCAAAGCCTGCAATCAGCAGGCAGATCCACCAAGCGCTACGCATCTCAAGCTTTTTCCAATACCACGAACGCCGCCGCCAATGCTTTCTCATCGCTAATGGAAAGATGCAGCTGACCCACGCCCTTTTCCACCAGCCATTGCTGCAATGCTGGTGCAAGCTGGAATTCTGGTTTACCTAGGGCATCGTGCCCGATACCTATATTCTCAAAGCTGGCAGCCCCTCTGATGCCTGTGCCAAGCGCCTTGGCAAAAGCTTCCTTGGCGGCAAAGCGCTTGGCAAGAAACCTAGCCTTGACGCGACTGGCTTCATATTCCTGCCATTCGGTATTATTGAGAATGCGCTGTGCAAATGCGTCGCCAAAGCGGCTAAGCGACTCCTCGATGCGCACCACTTCAACGATGTCGGTGCCTATGCCATAAATCATGCTGAAATCTTGCCCTGCTCAGTTGGCCTTCTGCACGATGAGTGCCTTCATCTCGCGCACGGCATATTCCCAGCCCACAAACAAGGCATGTGCCACGATGGCATGGCCGATATTCAACTCTTCTATCCCCGGGATACCCACAATTTCATGGACGTTATGGATATTGAGGCCATGCCCAGCGTTGACGGTCAAGCCCAACGCCAGCCCGTGATCCACTGCCATGCGAATGCGCTGCAATTCAGCATGCTTATCGCTATCGGTCTTGGCATCGGCAAATGCGCCGGTATGAATCTCGATCACAGGCGCGCCAGCCGCCTTGGCTGCCTCAACCTGCTCAAGATCCGGCCCGATAAACAAGGAAACGCGAATACCCGCATCTGCCAGCGTCTTGCATGCTGCCTTAATCGTACCTAGATTGCCAACCACATCCAGGCCACCTTCGGTAGTACGTTCCTCACGACGCTCCGGCACCAGACAAACATCCTGTGGCTTAACCTGCAAAGCGATGCCGACCATTTCGTCGGTAACTGCCATTTCCAGGTTCATCTTGGTTTGCAGCAATGGACGCAAGGCAAACACGTCGGCATCCTGAATATGGCGCCTGTCTTCGCGTAAATGGATGGTAATGCTATCAGCACCTGCCTCTTCAGCACGTAACGCGGCTTGCACCACGCTGGGATATTGAGTGCCGCGCGCTTGGCGCAAGGTAGCTACATGATCGATATTGACGCCTAGTTTCATAATGCCTGCAAATCCATGAGTAATTGTCGGGTATGTAAGGGCTTTTCACCCAGGTAATGTGCCAGCAAGGTGCGCATCAACTGCTTACTCTGCTGCTGAGTCAATACATCGCTATAGTCGTCTTGTGCCATCGCAAGCAATGTCTTGCCGGATAATTGTACGCCATTTGCCTGGGCTGCATGCTGGCTGATAGGCAATGCACCATGTTCGGCCCAATAGGCATAGACCTGTTCTGCCTCTATCGCCTCGCCTTCGGCATCTTGTTGCAACGGTACGGCATATCCCATCTCCTGTAACATTTTGAGCTCGAAACGTCGCAAGGTGGTTGCAGGCGGCACCTGGTCCTGCGCTAGGATACGCAAGGTCTGGCTATAGTAATCAAACAGGGCATCGTGCCCATCTTCGCGCGGCAACAGACGCAGAAGCAATTCATTCAGGTAAAAGCCACACATCAAGGCTTCGCCGCGTAACAACAGCAGCCCTGCGCCCCACTCCATGCTGTGCAAGTTTTTGAGCTCAGCCTTGCCTGACCAGGTTGCCTGCAAAGGCTGAAAGGCCTGCAACATGCCGCGCATTGCCGAACGCGGACGCCGTGCACCCTTGGCAACCGCGGCCACGCGACCAAACTCACGGCTGAACAGCTCGACAACCAGGCTGGTTTCCTTGAAGGGATAAGTGTGCAGCACATATACGGGCTGGTTGTCTTGGCGGTGGGTGGGACTGAGTGCCATGCAAGCAAAAAGAGAGAAGAACCAGCGGGCATTCTATCTCAGGCATCCCTATTATTGAGAAACCTTTTATTAGCTGATGCTGTCCGTCTACTATCACGCATCAAACATACTATTCATGAACCTCAAGCACAGCACCCTCACATTCGGCACTGCCCTGCTCTTGCCACTGGCCGCCTCAGCCGCCTGCGACAAGGATTACACCTGGATAGACAAGTCATGCAACCACGTTAGCGATATATGGAACACTGGCAAGCAGGACCTCTATATTCCGCTGTGGACCCACCACCTGCGATTTGCCTATGATCAGGACAAAATCGACTCGTTCCGTGAGTTCACTTGGGGCTTGGGCTATGGTCGCAGCCGCTACAATGCGGCAGGCAACTGGGAAGGCATTTACCTGATGGCATTCTCTGATTCGCACAGCAATGTGCAGCCCATGCTAGGGTATGGACACCAATGGATGATGGGGCCAACCTCTGGCCTACATGCAGGGATTGGCTATACCGCGTTCCTGACTTCGCGTGCAGATATCTACAAAAACTTCCCCATCCCCGGCATATTGCCGATTGCCTCAGTCAATTATCGGCAATACTCATTGAATACCAGCTATGTGCCGGGTGGCCGGGGAAATGGCAATATCCTGTTTTTCTGGTCTAGGCTGGGTTTCTAATATCCCAATGATTTCAAGGCGCGCTCATCATCTGCCCAACCACCCTTGACCTTGACCCAGGTTTCCAGCCAGACCTTGCCACCGAAAAGCTTCTCCATGTCTTGGCGCGCCTCGGTGGAAATACGCTTGAGTTTCTCGCCCCCCTTGCCAATCAACATCGGTTTCTGGCTTTCCTTGTCGACGATAATGGCAGCGTGAATACGACGCAGATTGCCTTCCTGCTCGAACTTCTCGATTTCCACGGCAACCGAATACGGTACCTCATCGCCTAACAAACGGAAAATCTTCTCGCGCAGCATTTCAGCAGCCAAGAAGCGCTCATTACGATCTGTGAGCTCATCCTCACCATAAATCGCCGGTTGCTCTGGCAGATGCTCGCGTACAGCAGAGAGCAACTCATCAAGATAAAGATTTTTCTTGGCACTCACTGGGATGATGCCGGTAAAGGGGAATTCCAGATCAAAATCCTGGATCAAGGGCAACAAGTTGCCTTTATCCCCCATCAGGTCGGCCTTATTAACGACCAAGAATACCGGCTGGTTTTTCGGCAGCAATGCCAACACCTTGCGATCAGCCTCGCCCAGATGCATAGGCTCGATCACGAATAGCACCACATCAACATCACTGAGCACCTGGGTAACAGTGCGGTTCAGGCTGCGATTGAGCGCATTGATGTGTTTTTGCTGGAAACCCGGCGTATCAACAAACAGGAACTGCGTATCTTCTGTGGTATGGATACCGAGCACACGATGGCGCGTAGTTTGTGCCTTACGTGATGTAATGCTCAGCTTGAGTCCTAGGATATGATTGAGCAAGGTGGACTTGCCCACATTGGGGCGACCGACGATAGCAACGGTGCCACAACGAAACGTATTGGTTGATGTCATTTCTTTCCTTTATCGAGCAATTGCTCGTAAACTGCCTGGGCAGCCTGTTGTTCAGCCGCACGGCGGCTGGAGCCTTTGCCTTCAGCAGTCATCTGTAACTTGGCAATATGGCAACTCACACGGAATGTCTGGCAATGCGCCTCGCCTTCGGTTGCCAACACATGATATTCGGGTAGGTCGATTTTGCGCCCTTGCAGGAATTCCTGCAGCAGCGACTTGGCATCCTTGCCGATTGCCTTGGGATCTATGTTTTCCAGGCGCGGGAGAAATAGGCGCTGTACCAGTGCCTCGGCAGCAGGATAGCCCCCATCAAGAAACACCGCGCCGATAATAGCCTCCATCGCATCGGCCAGTACCGAGGGGCGACGCCAGCCACCACTTTTGAGTTCGCCTTCGCCCAAGCGTAAGCTTTCGCCCACATTGAGGCTAATCGCAATCTCACTCAGGGTTTGTTCCTTAACCAATTGCGCACGCAAGCGGCTGAGATCGCCTTCTGGTAACTTGGGGAAACGCTGGAACAGCTGATGTGCCACCAGAAAATTCAGTACACCATCACCCAGAAACTCCAGGCGCTCGTTATTGTTACCGGAATGGCTACGATGCGTCAGCGCCTGGGTCAGCAAGCTTTTATCCTGGAACTCATAGGCAAGCTGGCGTAGCAGATTATTCAAGCTATACAGACTCAAAACAAGGCCTTACTATGGAATACCGTAGAAAATGAACAGGCCATGCTACATGCACGGCCCAGACGAGACTGACAATCAACGGGCATTGTCGGTAGAAGCCTCGAAATCTAGCAAAACGCTGACATTGGAAAACAAGGGTACGACGACCTGGTAATCAACAGACAGTGCCGTCTTGCCATTCTCATCGCGCAGAAAGCTAAGATCCTTGGCATCAACACTGCGGATATCGTCGATGGTCGCACTCTTTTGGAAAGCGCTGATCATGTCCGCCTTGCTCATGCTGGAAAACGCCGGATCATGCGCAATACGGCTGATCGCCTTCTTAACAGCAAAATACTCAATATAAGAAGGCGTAAGCTTCATCGCCAGCACCGCGAAAAATACACTGACTGCAATTACAATCACCAGGCTTAGGAAGGTTAGGCCTTGCTGCTTTTTCATGCTGGCTCTCCGTTTATTTTAATTGGATATTTACTTGATCTTGGTGCCAATTCTGCCAAAGTCGTCAAAATTCCACCAGATAAAGAACGCTTTCCCGACCAGGTTATCTTCGGGAACAAAGCCCCAAACACGGCTATCCTTGCTGTTATCTCGGTTGTCGCCCATGGCAAAGTAATGCCCAGCTGGCACCTCAACTTCACCATCGAATGCCATCCCATTTTCCTCAATCAGGATGTCATGCTTAACCTCACCAAGTTGCTCCTGATAACGCTTGGTAACAACCATATTCAGACCGGAACCAACATATTTGTAATCATCAACATAATCTGTCTGCACTGCCTGGCCATTCACATACAAACGCTTGTTGCGGTAGGCAATGCGGTCACCAGGCACACCGATGACACGCTTGATGTAATCAATGGATGGGTCAGGCGGGTAATGGAAAACAAACACATCACCACGCTGCGGGTGGTCAACTGCCAGGAAGGTCTTGTTAAGGATAGGCACGCGCAAGCCATAAGTGAATTTGTTCACCAGAATGAAATCGCCTGCCAGCAGGGTTGGCATCATGGAACCAGAAGGAATTTTGAATGGCTCAACGATGAAAGAACGAATCAGGAATACCGCGAGAATGACGGGGAAGAAGCTCTTGGAATACTCCACGATCACGGGGTCTGCCGCATCTGCCGCGCGCTTCTTGCGCCAGAACAAGCTATCCAACAACCAGATCACACCCGTGATTGCCAGCACCGCCAGCATGAACAATGCAAACATCATTTGTCTTCAACCCTCAAAATAGCCAGGAATGCTTCCTGTGGAATTTCAACATTACCTACTTGCTTCATGCGCTTCTTGCCCTCTTTCTGCTTCTCGAGTAGCTTTTTCTTACGCGTGATGTCACCGCCATAACACTTGGCCAATACGTTCTTGCGCATGGCCTTCACGGTTTCACGGGCAATAATATTGGCACCGATAGAGGCCTGCACGGCAATATCGAACATCTGGCGCGGAATCAGCTCGCGCATTTTGGACACTAACTCACGGCCTCGGTAAATGCTGTTGGCACGATGCACAATCAAGGACAACGCATCGACACGCTCACCGTTGACCATAATGTCGAGCTTAACCAGGTCTGCTGCGCGGAACTCAAGAAACTCGTAATCCATGGAAGCATAACCACGAGACACGGATTTCAACTTATCAAAGAAATCCAGCACCACTTCATTGAGCGGCATTTCATAGCTCAACATCACCTGACGCCCCATGTATTGCATATTGCGCTGCACACCGCGCTTGTTGTTGCACAGCGTCATCACTGGGCCGACATACTCTTGTGGCATCAACAGGTTAATAGTAATGATGGGTTCGCGAATTTCGGCAATGCGCGATGGTTCAGGCAGACGCGATGGATTTTCGATCTGTTCAACCTCACCACTCTTAAGCAACAACTCATACACCACCGTTGGCGCCGTGGTGATGAGATCCATGTCATATTCGCGCTCCAAGCGCTCCTGAACAATCTCCATGTGCAGCAAACCAAGGAAGCCACAACGGAAGCCAAAACCCAAGGCACTTGAATTTTCAGGCTCAAACTGCAATGAAGCATCATTGAGGCGCAATTTTTCCAATGCCTCACGCAAAGCCTCAAATTGATTGGACTCCACGGGATACAAGCCAGCAAACACCTGTGGCTGAACTTCCTTGAAGCCTGGCAGGGCCTCGCTCGCAGGTTTGTCTGCTAGGGTCACGGTGTCGCCCACCTTGGCACTGGTCAGCTCCTTGATGCCGGCAATAATGAAACCTACCTCACCTGCGGAAAGCGAGGTACGCTGGCGTGATTTAGGTGTAAACACCCCCACCTGCTCGCAAAGATAAGTGGCCTTGGTGGCCATCATGCGGATTTTATCCTTGGGTTTGAGCACGCCATCTACCACGCGCACCAGCATGATCACGCCAACATAGTTATCAAACCAGGAGTCAATGATCAAGGCTTTCAGTGGCTTATCCGGGTCGCCCACGGGCGGCGGAATCTTGGCAATCATGGTTTCCAGCACGTCCTGCACACCCACACCGGTCTTGGCAGAACAACGTACGGCCTCAGAAGCATCAACGCCAATCACATCCTCGATTTCCTGCATCACGCGCTCAGGATCAGCTGCAGGCAAGTCAATCTTATTGAGGACAGGCACCACTTCAACACCCTGATCAATAGCGGTATAGCAGTTCGCCACACTCTGTGCTTCAACGCCCTGGGAAGCATCCACCACCAGCAATGCACCTTCACAGGCAGCCAGCGAGCGGCTGACCTCGTAGGAAAAATCGACGTGCCCTGGAGTATCAATCAGATTGAGGTTATAGACTTGACCATCCAGCGCCTTGTATTCCAGTGCAGCCGTCTGCGCCTTGATGGTAATGCCACGTTCGCGCTCGATATCCATGGAGTCTAGCACTTGGGCTTCCATTTCACGGTCAGAAAGACCGCCACACAACTGGATAATACGGTCTGCAAGTGTAGACTTGCCGTGGTCGATGTGAGCAATGATAGAAAAATTGCGGATATTTTTCATGTAGTTATTCTAGATTAGGCCAAGTAAAGAAGGGCGCCGGAGCGCCCTTTTACAACACAGTGATTAGCGTCGGATTTTACAGCAAATACCGACTCTTAGCATGCTTTACTTGCCAATCTTGACCGGCACATACAGGGTATTGTTTTCCCGCTGCACCAGCAATGCAACGGTCTTGCCTGCATGGATAGCATTCACCTGCTTGGTGAATTGCTCCAGGCTTTGCACCTCCGTATTATTCAAGGCCAGCACTAAATCACCACGGCGGATGCCCGCTTGCGCTGCCGCACCTTGCGCATCCACAACAATCAACGCATTACGGCCATTCAAGCTACGGCGCTGCTGCGGTGTCAGTTCGCGCAATGTCAGACCCAAGCGGTTCGATTCAGGCTTGGCATCTGGCTGTGTATTCGCAGCGACTTCATCCTTGTCTGCTGGCATTTCACCCAATGCAATATTCAAGGTCTTGCTGGCGCCCTTGCGCAACACCTCCACTGGCACCTGCTTACCAGGCTTGGTTGCGCCAACAATCCTTGGCAGGTCAGCCGACGTGGTGACCGCTTTGCCATCAAACTTGACGACCACATCACCCGCCTCCAGCCCACCCTTTTCAGCAGGGCTACCCTTCTCCACACCAGCCACCAGCGCACCGTTGGTATTCTTCATGCCGAATGATTCGGCCAGATCCTTGGTAATTTCCTGGATGCCTATCCCCAGCCAGCCGCGTGCTACACGACCTGAGGCCTTGAGCTGATTGGAAACATCGATAGCGACATCAATCGGGATGGAAAACGACAAGCCCATATAACCGCCGGTACGGCTATAAATTTGCGAGTTGACCCCGACAACCTCACCTTTGAGGTTGAACAGCGGCCCACCTGAATTACCGGGGTTGATCGCTACATCGGTCTGGATAAAAGGAACAAAATTTTCCTGCGGCAATGCACGCCCCTTGGCACTTACCACACCGGCTGTCAGCGTGCTTTCAAGACCGAAAGGAGATCCAATCGCCACCACCCACTCGCCAACCTTCAATAGCTCAGGATTGCCAATCGTTACCTTGGGCAGGCCAGTGGCCTCTATCTTGAGTAGAGCGACATCCGTGCGACGATCCGCGCCGACAATCTTGGCCTTGAATTCGCGCTTATCGTTCAATTTAACGATCACTTCATCCGCTTCACGCACCACATGAGCATTAGTCAGGATATAACCATCGTTACTGATAATGAAGCCTGAGCCCAGCGACTGGGACTTGTATTCAGGCGACTGCTGACCTCCCTGCCCACGTGGCACACCAGGGAACCCTGGAATACCAAAGCGGCGGAAAAACTCATTCAACGCCTCATCTTCCGGCATCCCCTGAAAAGGAGAACCACCAGCCCCCCCTTGCATCACCTGGGTGACACTGATATTGACAACAGCAGCACCTTGCTTCTCGGCCAACTCCGTAAAATCAGGTAACTCTTTGGCCAAGACGGGTGTTGCAGCCGCCAGGCCCACAGATAAACAAATTGCGGAAACAGCAATCAGTTTTTTAAACATCGACTCACCTCGTTAACACGTCACACTCATACACTGCTTAAACTACTCGCAGCAAGCTCACATACCAAATCACCATCATCACAACCGCGCCAGGCAAGATCAAGCTGCAAAGCACCTGTATACAAACTAAAGAAAATAAGCGACCCAGTTTTCGGATTTGATGACTACTTGAAACTGACCGCACTACCGATCTGCGCCACCGTCGCTGCGGGCACTTCACCTACAACCAATATCTGATATCCCTTGCTGACATTGGCATAGAAATGAGTAGCCCCTTTCGACGTCTGACCGATCTTAGGACGAATACCTTTAGACAAAGGTTCAATGAAGAGGGAAACAGAGGCCAAGCCATCGGTAAAAATCACTTGGGTGACAGGCGCAGTTTTGCCTGGCACGAGACGGGTCACTTGCTCAACCTTGCGATAACCCGCAGGCAAAACTCCAACTGTCCAGCCAGAGGCATCCTGAGCGGGCTGGGCATTGGCCTCTTCAAGAATGTAATGCTTGTTATGATCAACATTGGGGTGGAACCAGTCCATGCCCTGCTCTTCCATCATATTGACCTGACTGAATGCCATTTGCTCCAACATCTGCTTTTGATCATTCAGCATCAGCGATTTCAGCAGCAAACCATATTCACGATCAGTCCAGAACTTGTAGGCATATCGCAGGCTATCACGAGGATCAAGAAACACTATCCTGCCATCACGACCAGCAATACGCTCCGTACCACCGATTCTCGCTTGGTAGCTTGCCTTTAGGCGCTCAATATCTTCAGGCAATACAGCTGGGAACAAGTTATGTGCCCGGCGCTTTTCCATGATGACTTTTTCATTCTTGGAACTAAAAATGACGACATCCCCACCTTGGCTGAGCATTTCTCTAGGTGTGCCATCCAGCACGACCATACGGGCATATTCACCTTGGCCCGAGTTGGTATGGGTAATCTGGACAGACTTGATATTGTCCCCAGACTGATAGATAAAGACCCCTTTGTAGCTCAGATCGTGGGCTGCGCTCGCAGCCTTTTGCAGAACGAGCCAGGGGTCTTCAGGTTCGGCATGCACAACGACAAACGGGCTTGCCAGCAGGAAAGCCAGCAGGAAACGCTTCATCTACCGACTACTCCGAATAATTGGCGGGCTGAATATAGTAGGCGGAATTATTGGAAGCCTGTGACTGGTGTGCCAACCAATAGTCCGAGGGAAGGCTTTGAGCAATTTCCATGGGGGTTGCGTCTTCCTCCAAGCCACTTTGCACCTGCTGCTGCAATACCACCCAGCCAACAAATGCCACAGCCGAAACAGACGCTGCTACAGACCAGAGTTTGCTATTTTTGAGTAAAGTCCGCTTACGCTTGACGGAAGGCACCAGAAGCACAGGCTCATCCTCAAGGCTAGCCAACAAGCGCTCGGTAAAATCAGGCTTGAAAACAGGATTGCCACGCATGGCATCACCGATCAAATGATAATCAGACCAAGCCTGGGTAGACTCACCACCAGACTTCAAAGTCGTATAGAGGTATTCTGCATCCTCAAGCGCAATGTCACCATCCATCAGCGCCGAAATTTGACTTTTCATCACCATCTCCTGTTTTCGGGGGTGTCCAGTAAAGGACGCAACTTCTGGGCGATCGTTTCACGAGCTCGGAAAATGCGTGAACGCACTGTCCCTATGGGGCAATCCATCATCGTGGCAATCTCTTCGTAGCTCAAGCCCTCTATCTCGCGCAATGTAATTGCTGTGCGTAACTCTTCTGGCAAGGAAGCTACCGTATCGTTCACAGTCTGGGCAATTTCCTTGCCCATTAATTCTGTTTCAGGTGTATCCATGGTGCGTAATTCATCACCATCATCAAAATTTTCAGCGTCTTCAATTTCAATATCACCTGTAGCTTGGGGTCTGCGGCCCATCGCTACCAAATAATTCTTCGCGGTGTTGATACCAATACGGTATAACCAAGTATAAAAAGCACTGTCACCACGAAAGCTAGGCAAAGCCCGATATGCCTTGATGAAGGACTCTTGTACTACATCCTCCACCTCGGCTGGATCCCTGATCAAGCGAGAGAGCAAGCGCCCCAGCTTACGCTGGTACTTATCCACCAATAAGCCAAACGCACGCTTATCACCACCTTGCGCACGCTCAACTAACTGCTGGTCTAATTCCCGATTACCCGCCGGCGGGGTTACTGCCATCGCGGCCATGCTCCCTGTCTGTGTTTTCTTGACAGACGGAGTATACCCGCGCACTCCCGTATCGACGAAGCCCATGCGCGAAAATTCCTCGAAATTATTTGTCTTGATCATGACCTTCCCTTTGTATTTTCATGACTAGCTTAGTGCTACAGACAGCGCTACACTCGCGAAAGTTCATCCATCCTTGGGTTCTTATGCAGCAATATGACGTCCTCATCATCGGCAGTGGTCTTGCCGGCCTCACCCTCGCGCTTAAAGTGGCAGCAAACAAAAAAGTCTGCTTGATCAGCAAGCGAGGCATTAACGATGGCTCCAGCAACTGGGCACAAGGCGGCATTGCCGCTGTGCTGGCAGATGATGACTCAACAGAGGCCCATATTCAAGACACCCTGATTGCAGGTGCAGGACTATGCGACGCTGCAGTGACACGCCTGGTTGCAGAACATGGTCGTGAAACTGTGGAATGGCTGATTGCAGAGGGGGTTCCTTTCACTCGCGAAGACGACAATAGCGGCTTCCACCTGACCCGTGAAGGCGGGCACAGCCATAGACGCATCATTCACGCTGCCGATGCCACAGGGCAGGCGGTGCAGAAAACCCTCGCCGAAAAAGTACGTCAGCACCTCAACATTACCGTTTTAGAAGAACATATTGCGGTCGATCTCATCACCGCCGGCAAGGTCAACATGGAAGGTAGCGCCTGCCTGGGTGCCTATGTGCTCGACAACATCACTGGCAAGGTGCTGACCATTGCTGCCCAGCACACCGTGCTGGCAACTGGCGGCACTGGCAAGGTCTATCTCTACACAACCAATCCCGATGTCTCGTCAGGTGATGGCGTTGCCATGGCCTGGAGAGCAGGCTGCCGCGTTGCCAACATGGAATTCATCCAATTCCACCCCACCTGCCTTTACCACTCCGAAGCCAAATCCTTCCTGATCACGGAAGCCGTTCGCGGTGAAGGCGGCATGCTCAAGCTGCCAGATGGCACGCGCTTCATGCCTTGGCATGATGAACGCGCCGAACTGGCGCCACGCGACATCGTGGCACGCGCCATTGATTTTGAAATGAAGAAGCGCGGCCTAGACTGCGTGTATCTGGACATCTCCCACAAACCAGCAGATTTTATCCTGTCACACTTCCCGACAATCTACCGTCGCTGTTTCGAGCTCGGTATCGACATTACGCGTGAACCTATTCCCGTCGTGCCAGCAGCCCATTACAGTTGCGGCGGGATCATGACCGATCATATTGGCCGCACTGATATTCCAAGACTGTATGCCATAGGCGAAAATGCTTGCACTGGCCTGCATGGTGCCAACCGCTTGGCCAGCAATTCCCTGCTTGAATGCCTGGTATTTGGTCAGGCAGTGGCGGAAGACATTATCGCGCAACCCCAGCAGCCGGAAGTCACGCTGCCGTATTGGGATGAAAGCCGCGTCACGGATGCGGATGAAGAGATCATCATCACCCATAACTGGAGCGAGCTGCGCCGCACTATGTGGAATTATGTTGGTATCGTGCGTACCAACAAGCGCCTAACCCGTGCCTTGCATCGCATCCACCTGCTACGTGACGAAGTACATGAGTTCTACAGCAATTTCCGCATCAGCAATAACCTGATTGAGCTCCGCAACCTATTGCAAGTCGCTGAACTCATCGTAAAAAGTGCGATGGAACGCAAGGAAAGCCGCGGCCTGCATTACAGCAAGGATTATCCCTTCCTCGCAGATGAAGCAGTGCCTACTGTGCTGGAACCATCCAACTATTACAGCCTGTTGGATAGCCACCATGGACACGAGCCTCACGAACATCACTAAATCATGATCGCCTCAGGCATGAATACATAGATGACTCAAGGACAATAATGATCACGGCAAATGAGCTAAACGAATTCCTGGAAAATGCGCAACTAAACGAGATGGTCGCCACGGTATGGGATCTGCTGGGGAAAAACTTTGAGCAGGCACAAACCCTGTTACCACCTGAACAGGCCATGGATCGCAAGGAGATTTCGTTTCATGGGCAGGTAAAACTATTGGCTTATCTATGTGCTTTGACTGCTGATCTGCCTGGCGATATTGTTGAGATTGGGGTTTGGAAGGGCAAATCCCTGTCCCTGATGAACGAAGTATCCTGCCGCCAAAAAAGGCTAATAGGCATTGACCCCTTTGTGTTGCCTAACCAGTTTGAGGAATTCAGTCATTACAAGAATCTGATATTCCCCAACGTCATAGTGTTACGAGGATTTTCCGAGTTAAGCGCAGAGCGCTTTTATGATCTTTCACCCAAGGTTTCTTTGCTACATATCGATGGTGGACATGAAGGCCGTAATGTCTTGCTGGATTTTCTGCTGTATGCGCCAAGCGTGGTGTCAGAAGGATTTGTAGTGTTTGATGACTATGCAGACTACCAATATAGCCCCGAGGTGGGTCCAGCTGTCGACCTGCTCAGAGCAGGTGGATATTTCAAAGGCTTTAATGTGCTGGGGCCAGTGCGTGGCTTTGAAAATAGCTATTTACTGCAAAAAATTTAACACATTGCAGGCTAGCGACTAACCTTTTTCCTTAGCCTGTATAGAATCAATATAAGTTTGTGCATCCAGGCCTGCACCACTGCGTTGCGCCTGCCAGATGGCCTCAGCCAAGCACTCCATAAGCACATGTTGCGCCTCCACTGCATCACCATGCTGGCGCCACAGGCTGTGATAAGCAGCCTTGATACCGGGCGGTTGGTCGATAGACACCTGCTCCAACACGGAAAGATGCAAGCTCATGTGCAAGAAGGGATTGGTTTCACCCATCTCTGGGAAATACGACTGATCACGATACCGCTCTGGTGCATTCAATACATGGTGATATTCAGGATGAGTCTGCATCACATCCACCGCCAGCGCCTCAATCTCGCTCAAGGCTTGTTGTTGCTGGAGCTTGGCCCAGGCATCAAAAAAGAATTGCCGCACTTGGTCACGACTGGGGTTAAACAAGGCCATCAGGCTTCCCACACTTTCATCGCCTGAGGCGCAAAACCGTGGTTCAAGGGCCCAACCCCTTCGCCCATCCTGACGTTAGACCCTGCATACAAGGCTGAGCGCACATAAATGCGTGCGGCCTGCACTGCATCTGGCAAATTGAAGCCAAGTGCGAGATAGGCAGCGATGGCAGACGATAAGGTACAACCAGTACCATGCAAGTTGTGGGTGGAAATACGCAAAGAATGTAGCTTATGTAATTCGGTAATTTGCCCTGCACTATTTGCCTGCACCAGGATATCCAGGACATCGTGCCCGGGGAGGTGGCCGCCTTTGAGTAACACCGCACGTGCACCCTGGCCCAGCAGTTCATGAGCCGCCTGCTCCAGCTCATCGGTCGCTGTCAGCGAGCGCCCCAATAGCAATGCCGCTTCATCAAGGTTGGGCGTCACTACCAGCGCTCGCGGAAACAGCTCACGCACCAGCAAGGCAATTGCTTCGTCAGAAATCAACTTGGCACCATTCGCCGCTACCATGACCGGATCTAGCACCACTTGCTTGAGGCCATGTGCATCCAAGGCCTCAGCTACGGTCATCACGACCTCGGGGGAATGCAGCATGCCAATCTTGACCGCATCCACACCGATATCTTCAACCACGGCATCGATCTGGTCGCGCAACATCTGGGCTGGCACGCTATGGATAGCACGCACACCTTGGGTGTTTTGTGCTGTCAGGGCTGTAATCGCCGTCATGCCATAGCACCCTAGCGCTGAAAAGGTCTTGAGATCAGCCTGAATGCCAGCGCCGCCACTGCTATCAGACCCGGCGATAGACAGCACACGGGGATAGCGGTTACTTGTCGTAGCATTCATTAATGGGGTATTCATCATTCAATTTTCCGCAGTAAACAGACCCAGCACTACAGAGTGCTGCCATAAAGCATTGCCGCCAGGAGTGGGAGCAATTTCCCCATTACCATAAAAACCGATCAGCGGCATGCCAGGATAATAACGCTTCAACAATGCAATATCGTCATCCACACCATCATAAAAATGTGGCCCACGTGCCAGGCAGGAGAACATCAATCCAAACGCAGGCTGGTCATGTAAGTTATCTTCCACCGAGGCAATCGTCGCGGCCAGGCGCTGCTGTGCAGCCTTACGATCCAATATCGCCCAGACGAACCAACTACCGGGCGTCACTTCTTGTGCGAGCATTACCGTCTGGGCATGCGCATCCGCACCGATGATAGCCATCATTTGATATTCATCTCGTGCCAATGCCACCTCACTGTCTGCCAGCATCAACATCACGCGATGAAAAGGAATGCCCGTATCATGCGAAATACCAGCATGATCAAGTTCAATCACCAGACTAGCCCATGCCGATTGCTGCAAACCAGCTAAACCGGATACTACTTGCAAGTCATGTTGATCAACCCGCTCAATGCGTTGCGGAGCACCAATAGGTTGCAAAGCATGCGCCATAGCCACGGCACCTTTAAGACCATCTAACCTTAAATCACAATGCGAGGACAAGACACCCTTACCATCCTCCCACACTGAGAACGCCCCCAAGCCAGTAGCATCCCCCGCCACGCTACCAAAACGCTGGCCCGGTGCAGCAAGCCAAGTGGAGTTGAATGCATTGGGGGCTGCCAGCGTTAGTAACAGCCGATCACCCAGCTCCTTCGCCGGCACAATCGCTGCGCCATCACCCAGCACTAGCGCTGCTGCGGCAGACCCGTCCAGCACCCAATCGTCCTGAGTCAAGATACCTGGCGCCGAACATCCACTCACCTGCGTCGTACTTGCCGCCACAGCAGCAGCACGCAATGCAGCCTGCGGAGCCGGGGCAAAATCTTCGCTCAGGAATAGCAGTACGCTATTGGCGATCTCCAGCCCGGCTTGATCCAATGCCTGCTTGACGGCCTGTGTAGCAAGCTCGGCAGTCGGATGGCGGCCTTGCGCCAACCCAGTGCCAACCTTCACACCCCCTCCACCACTGCAGAAGCAGGGGTAGACTTAGCCTTGAACTCACACAGATCGTAGATCACGCACTCGCCACACTTAGGTTTACGTGCAACACAGACATAGCGTCCATGCAAAATCAGCAAATGATGGGCATCTTGCAGATACTCTTTGGGTACCGCTTTCATCAGCTTATTTTCCACCTCGAGCGGCGTTTTCCCAGGTGCTAGGCCAATGCGGTTTCCCAGTCGGAAGATATGCGTATCCACCGCAATGGTAGGTTGGCCAAATGCCGTATTCAGAATGACGTTGGCGGTTTTGCGGCCCACTCCAGGCAAGCTTTCCAATGCTGCCCGCGTATCAGGCACCTGCCCACCATGCAGGTCCACCAGCAAACGGCAGGTCGCCATGACATTCTTAGCCTTGCTGCGATACAAACCGATGGTCTTGATGTAGCCTTCCAACCCCTCAATACCCAGATCAAGAATCGCTTGTGGCGTATTGGCGACAGGAAATAACTTGGCAGTTGCAATATTGACGCCTTTATCAGTGGCCTGGGCAGACAGAATGACCGCAATGAGTAATTCAAAGGTACTGTGATGAACCAACTCGGTCGTCGGTTCGGGAATGGCAATACTGAGTCGGCGAAACAGTTCCTGGCGTTTTTCTGCGTTCATGTTCTTATGATGTCGTTGTTGCCTGACGCTGCGCACGTGCCCGCGCCATGGCAGCAGCCAGCGCTGCCTTCTTGGCTTCCACAGTGGCAGGCGGTTGCCCTGCCTCAATGCGAGTGGCAGCCAGGGGGCGTTTTAGCGGCATATTATCTAGACGTTGTAGCCGATGCTGATACCGAGTTCGCGCCTTATCTGCTACCTGGCGCGCAAGACTGGTTGACTGTGTGTAATCCCAATCCTGATTAGTGAGTGGCTGCATGCTGATGCAATCGACCGGGCACGGCACTACGCACAACTCGCACCCCGTACATTCATCCATAATGACCGTATGCATCTGTTTATGCGTCCCGAGAATGGCATCAACAGGACAAGCCTTGATACATAAGGTACAACCTATACATGTCGCTTCGTCAATAAGCGCCAACATTTTGGGGCGTATCGCCCCATGCGCAGGATTAAGTGACTGGTAAGGTCGATTGAGCAATGTCGCCAACGCATGAATCCCGGACTCACCGCCTGGCGGGCACTGATTGATTCCAGCATCCCCGCGCGCTAGCGCCTCAGCATAAGGACGGCAACCAGCATAGCCACACTGAGTACATTGTGTCTGGGGCAGGATAGCGTCAATACGCTCGGCAAGTGCAATTTCAGTCATGCGGTAGATGAAAGGAATAGATCATGGGATTATACCCATAAGCTAGGCAGGCTCGCTTAATCAACACTAACAGCCATGCTTTCCCGCTCAGCCAGACCTTAAGTCCATTGGGCTAACCAGCACGCACACGCCACACCGTAGCGCGGCCTCCCTCTGCCAACACTCCTTAAACAAGATTTTGCCGCCTATCCACCAGACGCTCATATACGTAATGACGCACCACCAGCTGTACATTGGTAGCCACAGCAACAAACTCCATTCCAACCAAGAAACTGGGTGCCCCGCCCTCTCCCTCGTTCGTGATGTTACGAACTTTGGCCAAGAGCGTGATATTGGACGTGTCATCTTCTGTCAGTTGAGGCAAATTGAAATTCAACGCCAACTGCTCGTCAATCTTCCCCACTTCCTGCTCAGTCACAATCTGACATCCTGTTGCACTGATATTAGTCAGCTTCACCGGTATGGTGGTCCTATCAGCCAATCCAAGCTTGCCATCAATATCAACCTTGATCCGCATTTCACGGCGTATTTTCTTGACTTGAATGCTATAAGGGAAGGAAAGACACAAACAATTGAGAGGATGGTAAATAGTCTGAATAACGCTTGTATCAAAACTACTGATCATGGTGCCGGAGAAAACGCGCACCGTAATCTTCTCACCCTCGTAAAAAGTCAGGTAGGTCCCCTGTGACTTGGGCAAGCGTAACAGCAAGTAATCATTGCTTTCAACACCAATAAAAGTGGAAAGGTGCGGAGTAGGCGTATGCCCACGATGGGTCAGTAGTTGAAGCCTCGTGCCCGGTTGCAGGTTAATTTCTTCAAAGCTGATGTTTTCCGGCTCCACATTAGCTGCATCAGGTGCACTCTCAATCATATCCGTCATGATGGCTTTTCTTCTTAAATTATTCTGTCTTATCAGACAAACCAATAGACTTGCCTGCATCTGCAATTGCCACTTCTTGTTCGATTATTGCTGATGTTTCACGCTCAAATCAAGCCACCTTCGCTATTCATAAGTATTAACCTTTAACCACTTTTAATGAAAGGTCTTTACTCTTGTTGGCAAAAGCGTACCATTAACCATAAATTAAATATGGTTAATGGTAGTTGTAGTCACGTTTATTTAAAGAGGAGATCACCATGTTAAAAGTACTATTTGGCTCATGGGTAGGCATTGCCTCCATTGGTACCATCGTCCTGACAATCATCGTCATCAGCTATTGGATAGGCTTCTGCATCCTCAATGCACGTAAGGAACGGGAAAATTCCACACCCAGCTAATAAGCACATTGAACTCCACCCTTAGGCCTTGCTTCATCAGCAAGGCTTTTTTATTGATAATACCCCTACCAATACTAGGTGAAATCTTGCAAATTGCGGTATGCTTGCGGGGCTTGTATTTTTAACGCTAGACGAGACTGCCATGAAAGAAACCTCCAGCCTGCCTTGGCTCAATCTACCCAACCTACCCACCTCCATCAAAACACTATTCATTGGTTACCTATTGGTCATCGGTGTTGGCCTATGCATGGCTGGCTTGCAGATCATGCTTACCCACGGCATGGCTGATGGCAAGCTAGGTTTGTCCAAGGATGATATTGTCTATAGCTATTACGGTGACCGCAGTGGAAGCAAGTTGGAAAGCAAGCTCAATGGCTCCATGAAGCCTCATGCACCAGCTGAAGTACGTCTGGATATCATTAAGTGGGTTCGCAATGGTGCGCCAGAAGATCAGTGGGAAAACCACTTCAAGGCTGTTTTTGCAGAACGCTGCGTCATGTGCCATAGCGTGATTCCAGGCATTCCTGACTACAGAACCTATGAAGGCGTCAAGCAAGTTTCCGCAGTCAATGAAGGTGCGACGATACAAAGCCTGACCCGGGTATCGCACATTCACTTGTTTGGCATCTGCTTTATCTTCTTCATGATGGCGTTCATTTTCAGCTTTGCTGTTAACGTACCTCGCATATTGAAAATCCTCGCAATTGCCTTCCCGTTCGCGTTCCTGATCCTCGACGTATTGTCATGGTGGCTGACCAAACTCAACCCAGGCTTTGCCTGGCTCACTATTATTGGCGGCATTGGCTACAGTGTTGCATCTACCTTCATGTGGTTTACCAGCATGTACCAGATGGTGATCCTGTCACGTAACGGCAAAGTCTATGGCAACGCCTGGGAAGCTGATCTTAACCGCTAGACAGTCTCTTAACTGATTACACTTGAACGGAGGCTTAGGCCTCCGTTTGTTTTTGTAATACGGCACAAGCCTTGCTTGATATGACATAACATCCAAGGAGCTTATCAATATGGACACTTCATCCGTCAATGCCGTCCTCTTCGACCTGGATGGCGTATTGCATACCGGTAACAGCCCCATTCCCGGTGCCATAGAAACAGTAGACTTACTGAGAGTACGTGGCATCAGCTGTCGCTTTGTCACCAACACCAGCACCCTGTCACGCTACTCCTTGCACCAGAAGATTCTCGGCATGGGGTTTTACGTAGCACAAGAGGAAATCATCAGCGCCCCCGAGGCCGCATTGAAATATCTGGAACAACTTGGCAACCCACTGTGCCGTTTCTTATTAGCGGATGACGTCAAGAAAGATTTCTCGCACTTTCGTCAATCCAATACGCAAGCTGAATACATTGTCGTCGGGGATATCGGCAGCGCCTGGACTTACGAGATCATGAACGAAGTCTTCAATTGCCTGAAAAATGGGGCAAAGCTGATCGCCATTCATAAAAATCGCTTTTGGCAAACGGAAACCGGCTTGCAAATGGATATAGGTGGATTCATCAGCGGACTGGAATATGCCTCTGGTGTAGAAGCCATGATCATCGGAAAGCCCGCAAGCGCGTTCTTCCAGATCGCCTTGGCAGACCTCAAGCTGCCAGCCTCCGAGGTTCTGGTCATTGGCGACGATATTGACTCCGATATCGGCGGCGCACAAAAAGCGGGCATACGTGGCGTGTTAGTGCGCACAGGAAAATTCCGCGAGGAATACTTTGCCACCTCATCGCTCCAACCGGATATAGTACTAGACTCTGTCGCCGATCTGCCCAACTTATTGGGATTGCCGCCATAATCACGATCACTGGAGCGCACTTGAATATTGTCTATATGCCGGGCTTCAACTCCAGCCCGGCAAGTGAGAAATCATCGCTGCTGCGAGAGCATTTCCCTCACATCGTCATCCCCGAATACAACACTTGGGATCCCGATCTTTCCTACGCCCAACTTGAGCAAATTATCCAGCCGCTACTAGACCAAGGCGTTTTGCTAACAGGATCATCCCTCGGTGGTTTCTGGGCCTACCAGCTCGCCCGCCACTATGGGCAACCTTGCCTGCTGATTAATCCATGCATGCATCCTGAAACAAGCCTGCAACGCTATATCGGCAAGGTGGAAAACTTCTACACCAAAGCGCAAGGCTGGCTCACTCAGGAGCATCTAGCCAAGTATGCAGCATACCGATTTGCAGGCAAACCTAGCAGGGTGACTGTGCTGCATGAACAGGGCGATGAACTGATTCCCTTTATGGAAAGTGTGACAAACTTCTCGAGTAAAGCCCGGCTCATTTTGCCTGGCGGTGGCCATCACCGTTTTGCTCGAACTGATCTGATCGTCAGCAGCATTATAGAGATGCTCCCCACATAACAAACGACAGCTAAAAAAATTCACGACTCCATCACAACCCCTTGGGCATGCTGCCCCAATCCTCACAATGATTTACAGCCATGAACAGGCATAAAATCATATTATTATCCGCGTAGTTTCAGTTAAAATGAGCAGGTTTAATCATTATCAGGTCGTATAACCATGCTGCAAGGCAGTCTCGTTGCCATCGTCACCCCTATGCATGACGATGGTAGCCTGGATATCCAGGCGCTACGTTCACTTATCGATTTCCACATCGCACAAAAGTCCGATGGCATTGTAGTCGTGGGCACCACTGGCGAATCCCCCACGGTCGACTTCGATGAACACGCCCTGCTGATCAAAACAACCGTGGAGCACAGTGCAGGCCGGATTCCGGTCATCGCCGGCACAGGAGCCAACTCGACCAGCGAAGCCATTGCCCTCACCCGCAAGGCAAAAGAGCTTGGCGCAGATGCTTGCCTGCTTGTTGCCCCCTATTACAACAAGCCTACGCAGGAAGGCCTATTCCAGCATTTTCGTGCCATAGCCGAAGCCGTCGATATCCCACAAATCCTATACAACGTTCCAGGCCGTACCAGTTGCGACTTGCAGAACGACACCGTGCTGCGCCTTGCCGCGATCAAGAACATTGTCGGCATCAAAGATGCCACAGGCAATATTGAACGTGGTACCGACCTGATCCTGCGTGCACCTGCTGACTTCGCCATTTACAGTGGCGACGATGCCAGCAGCTTGGCGCTACTGTTACTGGGTGGACACGGCGTAATCTCGGTCACTGCAAATGCAGCCCCCAAGCTGATGCATGACATGTGTGCTGCAGCGCAAACAGGCGATATTAAGGCCGCTCGCGAAGCTAATGCCAAGCTGTTTGCATTGCATCAAAAGCTGTTTGTCGAAGCCAACCCTATCCCTGTTAAGTGGGTATTGCAACAGATGGGCTTAATTCAAAGTGGCATTCGCTTGCCACTCGTGCCACTATCATCCCAATTCCATGACACATTACGCAGCGCCATGAAGCAAGCTGCAATTTGATGCCTCAGTTATCAGTCAAGAGAAACCATGAATCGATTCACAATCAAACCTGTTTTACTGGCTACATTACTCACTATTAGCGGGTGCTCCATTCCGTTTATTGATACCAGCTCAGACTACAAGGCGGCAGGCCGCTCGCGCCCGCTGGAAGTCCCTCCTGACCTGACCAACATCTCGGCTAGTGATGCTTATGCCATTCCTGGTGCCGCGACCAACTATTCTGATTACAGCCAGTCGCTGAATGAAAACGGTCAGTTAGAAAACGAGCAGGACAAGGTGTTGCCAAATGCTGATGGCGTACGCATGGAGCGAGCTGGCGCACAACGCTGGCTGGTCGTCAATGCTGCACCAGAAAAAGTATGGCCCGTTATTCGCGAGTTCTGGACTGACCTTGGCTTTGCTGTACAAGTGGAAAACGCGCAAACCGGCGTCATAGAAACCGAATGGGTAGATCCTAGTTCGCTGGACATTGGCGATAAATCTTATCTGGAGAAATTCCAGGGCTGGCTAGACAAGCTGAACAGCCTGCAAAATCGCCAGAAGTTCCGCACCCGTATTGACCGTGGCGTTGAACAAGGTACCACCGAAATCTATATGAGTCATCGTGCTGTCAGCAATGTGCCTGATGATGGCAAGGTTAAGGTGCGTACCATTGCAGGTGAAGTCGAGATGGGCTATGCACCGACCAAGACCAAACGCACTGGTGCTGATGAGTCCCGCGCCATGGCAGAAGACATTGATGCCGAATTATTACGGAGGTTGATGGTACGCTTGGGCGTTGAAGAAAAGAAATCCCGCACCATCATCGCCAATGCATCTCCTGAGCTACGCGCCACCATCAATAAGGAAAGTGATGGCACCCTCAGCCTCAGCACTAATGACGCATTTGATCGTGCATGGCGCCGTGTAGGTTTGGCGCTAGACCGTGTTGGCTTCGTTGTAGAAGATCGCGACCGCTCCAACGGTGTGTTCTATGTACGCTACACCGACAATGACATTGATGAAGCACCAAAGGAAAAGAAAGGCCTACTGGAAAGCCTGAAATTCTGGGGTGATGACAAAACAGACAAGGATGGCAACAAGAAGCGTAAATCTGGTGAAAACCAATACCAAGTCAAGGTAGAAAGTTCCAGTAGCAATAACTCGCTCATCACCATCACCGACAAGGATGGCAAGCGCGAGCGCACCTCCACAGCAAACCGCATCATCAACCTGCTGTTCGAGCAACTCAAGTAATATGACCCTTATCTGTTGTCGCATTCTCTATCCATGCGACAACAGATATCTAACCTGCTTTCCCTGATATGCGATTCGCCTCACTTGGTAGCGGCAGTGCAGGCAATGGCCTGATCATAGAGCAATCCTCCACCCGCCTGCTGCTGGATTGTGGCTTTGCTCTCAAAGACACTCTACACCGCCTTGCCAGGCTAGGCCTACAAGCCGACGACATAGCCGGCATTCTCGTCACACATGAGCACGATGACCATACCAGTGGCGTATTCAAACTCGCGAACAAATATAGGATCCCGGTTTGGCTCACCTATGGGACTTATGTCATGAGCCAGAAGCTCATCCCCAAGGATCAAGGGTTTGAGCTACATGTCATCGACAGCCATCAAGCATTCAACATTGGCGACCTGCATATCCAGCCGTACCCGGTGCCACACGATGCGCGTGAACCAGTACAGTACGCTTTTGAAAATGGTCTGCACAAGCTCGGCGTACTCACTGACGTTGGCACAACCACGCCCCATATTGAAGCGATATTGAACGCTTGCGACTCCTTAGTACTAGAATGCAACCATGATCTCGACATGCTGCGTAATGGACCTTATATACGCTCTTTGAAGCAACGGGTAGGCGGTCGCCTCGGACATTTGGATAATGAGAGCGCAGCGAGTCTATTGGGCAAGCTGGACAATCGAAAACTACAGCACATTGTGGCAGCGCACTTGAGCGAGAAAAACAATCAGCCAGCACTGGTCAATGCCGCATTAAGCCGCACACTCAACTGTGAAGAACACTGGATTGGTATTGCCAGCCAGGCAGAAGGTTTCGACTGGCGGGAAATCAAATAGATTTTAAAAAGTGGGCAATACAAAAACAAAAAGCCAGCAATGCTGGCTTTTTGATCTAGATAATTGAAGCTGGCGTAAAAGCCAGCCTATCAATTACTTAGC
>NZ_BAAILT010000002.1:0-148435 GCF_054588515.1 Methylobacillus methanolivorans | reverse complement strand
GCAAGCAGTCAAAGCAAGTGCGAGCAGAGCGGCAAGCAGAGCGGAACGTGTCATTTTTTATCCCTTAAGATGTAGTGTAGACAATAAATTTTTTAAAACCAGTTACGGTAAGCCTTTAAACCAACCGAGTGCCAAAAATTCTACCATTTCCGATAAAAAATACCACTGTTTTTTGGCTCCCAGCCTTATTTAGCACAAACTTTTGCTATTTTTTGAACAAAAAAACAGGCAGTAAATCTTTTAATCCACCTTGATTTGCAAACGACTGTTCTTTCCTTCGCCATATTGGTTTTGCGAAAGGATTGCACGACTCACTTCATCACGCGCCTGCATGACACCACCGATATCAAGCCATTGCCCACGTGGCGTACGCACAGTAGTCGATAACTGTTCAAAATCAATCACCCCAGAGGTATTGAGCCTTGCAATACGGGGGGTAATTTCCACCTCCACGTCATTCCCAATGTATCTCGGCCTAACGGCAAACCCAGTGGTAACCTCATAAAACTCTGTTGTCTGTTGCACATTGGCATATTGTGCTGTTAAGAATATCCATTGTTGAGTAAAAGGCACAACCTGCCCTACTTGGATGAAAGCGCGCTCACCATCCAGCACAGTGAGGAATTGCTCTCCACGGCGCTCACTTGCCGCCAAATTATCGTCCACATCGAAGCGCAAACCTTCGCGTCGACCATGAGCATCATTCACACCAATTTCAGCACTTCCATGACGCACACTACCATCTACACCTATTGAGCGCTCAAGCTGCTCCAAAGACTCATCATGACGAACAGTGATCCGCACATTACGCTGAACAGTATCCAACCGCTCCACCAAGGCCTCAACCATCTCCATTTTTTCGGTGCTAGCTCGGACAACCAAGTGATGGTCTATTGCCGTCACTGATCCTTCAGAACCTACCAGTTGTTGCACTGCAGGCAGGATGTCCTGCGGAAAGCGATGCTGCAAGGTAATCATCTTGAAATCCAAGCCCGCAGCCCAAATTGGCTGGCAATACAAGCATATGACAATCAACCATAGTCGCATTCTTTTACTCCCTTTCCAATGAGTCTAGCCCAGGCTAATCAGAGTTTGGGTACGATGCCCAGTATCCGTCTGGATACAACACTTTCAAGTGTGCTCAATATTGCCCGTCAAACACACCTAGGGCAAGTCAGGTACATCCATCACTCATGACACTACACGCAACCGTCACCTATCTGCCTTGCTGGATCATACAGAATCAAGGTCACAATGAATCTATTAAGGTAAGGCAAATCAAAAATCATCATTACTATCATGCATCAACTAAAAAGCCGGCATATGCCGGCTTTTTAGTTGATGCATGTAAAAGCTATACTCCGAGCGCTTCCACCCAAGCCAAGGCCGCAATATGGGCATCATTGACCTTGTTCGGATCAAGTTGCAGGCTTTCTGCCAATGCAATAATGCGATTGTTATCCTGGTTTTCACAGGCCTCGGCTAGCTGCAGGAATGGGCCATAAATCCCCTGTCGATGCAACAACGCATCTTGAATCGCATCTGGCAGATCGATTTTCTCCAGCACCCGGTCCATGGGCATTTCCAGCATCAGGTCCAGCATGGAAAATACGCCGGTAACGAACAGGTTGTCTCGCCCGGTCTTGTCGAAGTAGCCCTCGCCCAGCAACTCTGTCAGACGACCGCGCGTGATAGAGGTTTTCATGAGTGCCGGTGCTGCGGAATTCTCCCCCGCCGTGATCATCAACAACGTTAACCAGCGATACAGCTGCTTGGTGCCGATAATTGTCAGGGCATGGCGCAGGGATTGAATTTCGCAGGACAAGCCAAAACCCACCGAATTGATATAACGCAATAGCTTGAAAGAAAGTGCTGCATCTCGCTTGAATCCATGCTCCACTTCGCGCATATCTGCATCGCGGCTGATCATATTGAGCAGGTCTAGCACGGCTGAAAATGCTGGATTAATCACCTTGGCCGTGAAGGTTTCTGTATGAGCGAAGTAGAAGCCTTGAATCAGGGGAAAGCCGATGTTGTGACATGCATCGTATTGATGATGATGCTCTACCCTTTCAGCCACAACAGTAACACCAAGTATCTGGTACTCGAGGAATCTCCTTGCCACCTCATCCATAGTATAGGCTAGGATATCAATCTTAACGTAATCAGCATAATCAATCAGTGCAGACCCAACCAAGGACTCTCCCTTGTCCTTAAGGGCAATCCGGTAACCACGCTTGCGCAGAAACTCGCAGCGCTCAAGCACGGCTGCGTTTGGCGCAACGAACGCCTCCAACTCCAGTACGGTCTTGGTTGGAGGAAGCAACTCCAATAGTTCGCTATGCAGCATTTCCTCACTAATATTGAGAAAAGCCAGCTTGTCGCCCAGCAGCCACAACGTGCCCATATCGCTGATCGTGTTCACCAACACCCGGTTACAGGCCTGCAAGCTATTCTCATATACCGCCGTCGTTGCTTCGGCACTATGGCGGAAGAACAACTCATAGGCCACGATCTCTTGCTTAGCGTTCATAATAGGCTGGCGGCCAATATATGCCTGGTCTTGTGTCATACCATTCAACTTTCAGATTGCGTTTTTCTATTGTTTCTGAGGCCCTGCTGCCATCACAGGACTGGCTATCTCCTGCATAAAGCTCATGCTCTCATGCATCAGTCGCTGTATAGGCTGCATCATGTAAGGCAATGCCAACATCAACAGCAAGAAGCCCAACGAGATTGTGATCGGGAAACCTATCCCGAACAGGTTGAGTTGTGGTGCAGTGCGCGTCAATATCCCAAGCGCTAAGTTAGCCAATAGCAATGCTGTGATGATAGGCAATGAAATCAATAACCCGGCACTGAATATCTTGCCACCCCATAAAGCGATTTTATAGGGATTCAACCCAAAATTGGGTTCTGCCGTGATAGGAAAAGTGGAAAAGCTTTCCAACAAAGTGGAAATCACGACTAGATGGCCATTGATGCTCAAGAAAATCAACATCGACAATACCACCAGGAACTGACCAATGGCAGTGCTCTGCCCTTGTGTTTGCGGATCATAGAATATGGCAAAACCTAGGCCCATGGTCATCCCGGCGGCATGTCCAGCGAGCTCCACGGCAGAGAAAATGATGCGCAGGCTAAACCCCATCGCCATCCCGATGAGTATCTGCTGCATGAGGATTAGCAGGCCGCTCATGGAAAATACCGAGATAGGCGGAATATCAGGAATGGCAGGAATCACCGCAACGGTCAACACCAGACCAAAGCCGAGCTTGATATTATTTGGCAGCGCCCGATGGTTGAATATAGGAGCAATAGCGATAAAAGCGAGGATACGCGTCAGCGGCCACATCAGCGTAGCCACCCATACCTGCAGGAATTCGCTCGTGACTGTCACCATGAAGGTTTAATCATCCAGTCAAGGTAGGAATGCTGGTAAATACAGCCCTGAGATAATCAGTGAACACCGACAGCATCCATGGGCCGGCAATCAGCAATGTAGCAAAGACTCCCAATAATTTAGGGATAAAGGTCAAAGTGGTTTCATTGATCTGTGTCGCAGCCTGGAAAATACTCACGAGCAAGCCTATTGCCAACACCACCAGCAGCATGGGCCCTGCCATCATCAACAACACCTCTGCTGCCTGGCGACCTATGGTCATCACCTGCTCAGGACTCATGCTCATCTTGCACCCCTAATAAAAACTTTGGGCCAGCGACCCCAATAGCAATTGCCAACCATCGACCAGCACAAATAGCATCAGCTTGAACGGCAAAGCCACAATAGCAGGCGATACCATCATCATCCCCATCGACATCAAAATACTGGCAACCACCATGTCGATAATCAGGAAAGGAATAAAAATCGCAAAGCCGATCTGGAACGCTGTTTTCAACTCGCTAGTGACAAATGCCGGCACCAGGACACGCAAGGGAACCTCTTCAGGCGTAGCTACCGCATCGGTACGCGACATCTTGAAGAACAACGCCAAGTCGGATTCGCGGGTTTGCTTCAGCATAAACTCCTTGAGCGGAATAGAGCCACGCACCATGGCTTCCTGCATGGTGATACGTTCTTCGTCAAATGGCTGATAAGCCTCGGTATAAATGCGCTCAAATACCGGCCCCATCACGAAAAAGGTCAGGAATAGCGCCAACCCCACCAGCACTTGGTTAGGTGGCGAGGATTGCGTACCCAATGCCTGGCGTAGCAATGACAGGACAATAATGATGCGGGTAAACCCTGTCATCATGAGCAAGGCCGCTGGCAGGAAAGACAGCGAAGTCAGCAGGATCAGGGTCTGGATGCTGAGGGAGTAATTCTGGCCGCCACCAGCAGCTGGCTGGCTATTGATGAAGCCCAGGCCACCAGGCTCTGCCGCATGCCCAAGTAATGGTAGACCCAATATCACTGCACACAGAAAAATCGTGAGATAACGTGCATGCATGGTCATCAAGGCTTTCTGTTCAGGGACTTATTCAGCCAGGCTGAAAACGGCACGCTCACCTGGTTAGCGACAGGTGCCATCATTGGAATTTCCTCTCCAGGTGCAAGATCAGCCAGGCTCGTGACCTGACCTGGCGCTACACCGAGTACCAGCCAACGCCCGGCGACTTCAACAACAACGACCCGCTCACGACTGCCCACACTCACGCCTCCGACAATGCGCACTACAGACTGCTGCTTGAGCCCAGGCGTCATGCGTTTCATCAACCACGCAACAGCCACCATGACGCCCAGCACCAATGCTAAGCCCAACACCATGCGTAGCAGGCTGCCGGTCGTGGACACTTCTCCTGCCGCTGCAAAAGCCAGCGCAGGGCTCAGCAATACGCCAGACAAGGCAATCCTATAGGCCATAGTGCGTTTTATCTTGTTCATCAAATCCAGCTCGATTACTTGTTGATTTTACGGATACGCTCCGCGGGCGTGATGATATCCGTCAAGCGAATACCGAACTTGTCATTCACTACCACCACCTCGCCCTGGGCAATCAGGCAACCGTTCACCAATACATCCATGGGTTCCCCAGCCAAGCCATCCAGCTCAACCACCGAACCTTGAGCAAGCTGCAGCAGGTTCTTAATTGCAATCTTGGTACGACCAAGCTCAACAGTCAGCTGCACAGGGATGTCCAGGATGAAGTCGATATCATTCTGGGTTTCATGCAGCTTGCTCTTGGCAGAAAACTCGGTAAATACAGGCGCCTGTTCGGTCTTTCCACCCAATAATGCCGAGACATCGTTTTCTTCTGCCTGGCTTTGCTCTGCCATGGCAGCCCCCCAGTCATCCATCAACTGTTCTTCATTGGGATCAATCGCCATCGGATACCTCTCCTTTTACATATTCGCTGGAATTTGATCGCAGCAATTTCTCTACTCGCAATGCATATTGGCCGTTAAACACGCCATATTTACACTGCATGACCGGCACGTTATCCACTTTGGCCTCGATTTCCTCGGAAATCGATAGCGGAATGACATCGCCTACCTTCATGTTGAGGATATCGCCCAATGTCATACTCGCCTTCGCCAAATCGGCAATCAACATCACCTCGGCACTTTGTATCTGCTGCGTCATGAGCCGCACCCAACGCTTATCCACCCCCAGGGCCTCGCCCTGTAGCGGTGAAGTCAGCACATCGCGGATCGGCTCTATCATCGAGTAAGGGAAACAGAAATGGATTTCTCCATTGGAGGCACCCAACTCAATATTGAAAGTAGTCGACACCACGACTTCATTCGGTGTAGCGATATTGGCAAACTGGGTGTTCATCTCAGAGCGGATATACTCGAAATCCAGCTTGTAGACTGGTTCCCACGATTTAGCATAAGTCTCGAAAACAATCGCCAATACCTTCTGGATGATACGTTGTTCGGTCTGGGTAAAATCACGCCCCTCAACACGGGTATGAAAACGTCCATCACCACCAAACAGGTTATCCACGATCAGGAACACCAGCGTAGGATCAAACACCATCAGCGCCGTGCCACGCAGTGGCTTCATATGCACCAAATTAAGATTGGTCGGCACGACTAGGTTACGGATAAATTCGCTATATTTGGATATTTTGACCGGGCCTACCGAGACCTCAGTGGTACGACGGAGGAAATTGAACAGGCCTATACGCAACAGGCGCGCAAACCGCTCATTGATAATCTCCAATGTCGGCATGCGCCCACGGACAATACGCTCCTGCGTCGCCAGGTTGTAGTTGCGAACGCCAGCAGGGTCAACGGCAGGCGTGTCATCTTCCTGCTCATTACTTACGCCCCTGAGCAGCGCATCGACTTCTTCCTGAGAGAGAAAATTATCCGCCATAATTGCCTGTACTCATGGATATTTACTGAATCACGAACGAAGTAAAAAACACATCATTGATCACCAACGGCTTAGCGCCTTTGTTGAACGGCTGAGAAAGCTGATTGATGATTTCCTTGGTCAGTGCCTGCTTTCCTTCAATTGTCAGCAACTCAGACGATTTCTTGCCACTCAGCAGCATCAGGATACGGTTACGCACACTGGGCATATGCTTAGTGATACTGTCCGCCTGTGCTTGGTCTTCCACCTGCAAAGTCAGATCGACTTGCAGATATTGTGCCTCGGCGTCTGGCTGAAGATTGACAGTAAAAGTCTCCAGTTTGACGAACACTGGATCCTTGACCTCCACCTTTTCTTCCTTGGGCTTCCCCTCGTGCTCAACATGGGATTTCTGGCTGAAATACCAATAGGCGGCACCGCCACCCAACGCCAATACTAGGACAACCCCTACCGCTATGAGGATCAGGCCTTTTTTTGATTTTTGCGGCTGAACTTCTTTTGTGACTTCTTGTGCCATCTGCAATCCTTATCGCCGTTCTACTACTGGTTAGTAAATATTATGAAAGATTTGCCAGAATAGCATGCAGGAAATAGAAGGAGGAAATTACGCCAAATCCATGGATAGGCGCGGATAAAGAGAAGCAAGATGGGCAAAAACAATCACTGCCAGGATACTATGCCCCCGGCAGCTGACGTCACGGCACCAATCAGATCATGACAAGGCCATAGGGGAAATACCGCTATCGCAGGAAATGAATGGCTATTAGGCGAAGGTATCTACCAACCCCATCACCTTGGCAGCCTTGGCTAGCACTGTCTCGGCTTCATTCCCCTGCACACCTGTATTCGCGCGATTCATGCCTGCAGCTTGTTGCTGCGCCTCCTGCTGTCCAGAGCGAACATTGGCCTGGCCTAATTGCAAGCCTGATTCGCTCATCATCTGGCGCAAGTTATCCATGCCATCTTCCAGCGCACGACGCACATCAGCCTGGTCAGAAAGGAAAGTCGTATCTGCCTGGTTGTTATGCACATGAATAACCACTTGCAATGGCCCTAGATCAGGTGGATTCAATGTCAGTGAAGCGGTCTGCTCTCCACCAGCGGCCATCCAGACCACCTTCTGGCCAATTGCCTGGTTCCAACTAGGCTGCCCAAAAGGTGTAGGCACCAGATTGCCGCGCACATCCATGGCAGCTGCAGCCTGCTGGGCTTGCTGAGGCTGTTGCATAGGAGCTGTCGCAGTGGCTTGTACCTGTTGTTGTATTTGCTCCAAGGCGTCAGCAAACAACGAGGACTGTTCATCGTTGGCAGTCGGCTTTGGAATAGAGGCGGCTGTGAGTATCGCGGCTTTATCAACTTCAAGCTCAAGATCAGCAGCAGGCTTATCCTTGCCCTGCCACTCTACGGGCGCACGTTGCGCACCCAACTGCTCAAGCTCATCAGCTACTTCCACGGCGGGCCTGCGCTGCACATCAGGTGTCATCGCTGCGGCGATCGGCTGCGCATCCGTCGCTACGGGCACTGACTCCTGCGTCATCAACGCAGCATCCTGCTCTGAGAGAGCCTCTTTATCGGCTACAGATAGCATCTCTTCCTGTACTAACTTTGGATCCAGTAGCAGCTCAGCCGGTACCAATTCCGGATCAACCATAGGCTGCGACTCAGCTCCCAACTTTAGTTGCAATAGCATGCGCTGCTTCTGTATTGCCTGCTCGGTGCTACCTACCTGTTTCGCCTCGGCCTGCACTTGCTTGGCAAGCACATCCTTGAAAGCCGGGCCGTCATTCGCAGTGTTGGTGGACTTTGCCGCCTTGGCCACAGCAGCACTGGCTGCCGTATTGTTGAGAATCGCCGCCTGGCTGGGTACTGGAATATTCTGCATGCTGGAAGCTCCTGCTTATTGTCTACTCTGGTTACGGCTCACACGCATGGCATGCTCATCCATCATCTTTTGGTCGCGCTTGAGTTCGATCGCATTTTCACGCTTATCGGCACGATCAATCAGCACGTCATAAGACATCTTTTTCTTCTGGCATTCTTGCCACTCTTGTTTACGCAACTGGTGTACTTGGCGCAAACGCTCCACATTCTCGGTTTGGCTCACGATCGCTTGTGACAGCTTGCCGAGAAAACTCTGGTAGTTCTGGTAAATCTCTGCCGTCATGCCATTGCTCATCGCCTGGTCACGCTGGCTGACATAATCAGCACGGTATTGCATTAACAGATTCAAGCTTTTTTCTGACTCAGCCAATTGCCGGTTGGCTTCACCCAGACGATCAGCAGCCACATCAACGTCCTTTTCGGCCAATCCCTGCAAGGTAGTCAACACCACCCGTTTTTGCTTAGACATGCCATCTCCCCTCTGGCTTAGTCATTAACTTACGCCTCCTACCAATGCAGCCAGATCATTGACGCTGGCCGTCCAGTGGGCGGACTCCTTAATATCTTGTTGCAAGAAAGCCTCAATTGCCTCGTGACGCATGATGGCCTCATCCAGCACTGGGTCACTCCCGCTTTCATAAGCCCCGACATTGATCAAATCTTGGTTGCGGGTATAGCGGGAATTCAACTGCTTGAGCTTACGCGCGTTTTTCTGATGCTCGGGCGACGTGATATTGTGCATGGCCCGACTGATCGATTGCTCTATATCAATGGCTGGATAATGCCCGCTTTCGGCCAAGCTACGGCTCAATACAATATGTCCATCGAGAATCGCCCGTGCAGAATCAGCAATCGGATCTTGCTGATCATCACCTTCGGTTAGCACGGTATAAAACGCGGTTATAGACCCTTCACCTGGCTTACCATTGCCAGCGCGCTCCACCAGGGCCGGAAGCTTAGCAAACACTGAAGGCGGATAGCCTTTGGTAGCAGGAGGCTCCCCGATCGCTAGGGCAATTTCGCGCTGCGCCATGGCATAGCGAGTCAAGGAATCCATGATCAACAAAACATCCTTGCCCTCATTCCGGAAATACTCGGCAATTGCCGTTGCATAGCTCGCACCCTGCAACCTCATCAGCGCCGGGACATCCGCAGGCGCAGCGACAACGACAGAACGGGCAAGCCCTTCAGGCCCGAGAATCTGTTCAATAAATTCTTTTACTTCACGACCACGCTCGCCAATCAAGCCGACAACAATGACATCTGCCGTGGTATAGCGCGCCATCATTCCCAACAGCACGCTCTTACCTACGCCAGAACCGGCAAATAAGCCCATGCGCTGGCCACGGCCAACAGTCAACATACTATTGATGGCACGCACGCCAACATCCAAGACATCCTCAATGGGTGCACGCGACAAGGGGTTGAGCGGGCGGGTATTGAGTGGCACGCTATTTTCACTATTGAGTGGCCCCAGCTCATCCAGCGGACGACCCGCCGCATCAACCACACGACCAAGCAAAGCCTCCCCCACAGGTAAATGCCTTGCACGATCAATAGCGCGGCGGCGTGGATGTTTTGCCTGGTTAGGCTTGGGCAAGGCTTCAGCCACTTCCAGCGCAAACACTTTTGCGCCCGGTGTCACGCCCTCAACACCACTTTGTGGCATCAGCAGCATTCGCCCACCATCAAAACCAACCACCTCGGCCTCGACCCGTCGCCCTTCTGCCAATGGAACGTAACAAGCACTGCCAATTGGCAATTTGATCCCGACGGCCTCCATCACCAACCCTGTCAATTTGGTGATACGCCCAGAAACTTCTAGTGACTCAACGATCTCCAGTATCTCGCTACAATCATTAAGATACTCTTTCCAGCCTTGTTGATGAACGAGCGCGCTACTCATGGTGCTCTATCCAGTCACTATGCTGTGCCAAGGCATCGCAAATACGCTTCCAACGCGTACCGTTGCTGGCATCAATCTGGTTATCACCAGTCTCCACCATGCAACCACCTCTCTCCAGGCTGGCATCCTCATGAATCTGCCAGTTGCTGTCGGCCATATCTTCTTGCAGGTATTTTTTAACCACGGCCACATCGTCAGGATGCACAATCAGGCGAGCAGGCTTCTGCACCACAGGCAAATAATGAATAGACTCCTGTACAATAGGCAAAATAATGGCGGGGTCTACCTTTAATCTATCCTTGACCATTGCCTTGGCAATATCCAGTGCCAAGGAGAGCAACTGCTCTGAAATAGCTTCATTGGCAGTCTTGAGCGCCTCGTCCATGCTGGACAACACAGCATTGAGCCGATCCCTATCTTGCTGCACTTGGGCCGCTGCATCCGCTATTCCAGTGTCAAAGCCCTGCTGCAGCCCAATTTTGTAGCCTTCACGCCTAGCCTGCTCCAGCTCTGCTTCTAGGCGGGCTTGTTTTTTCTCTTCACTCTCCTGTTCCACTTGTGGCGCAGGACGCACACTAGCGGATGGCGATTGCCGCGATGACTCTTCAGCAAAAGAAGCCATTTCCCAGCGCTGATACGCGGTTTGCTTCTCTTTAGGAATCATCACATCAGACATAAGCATCCTCACCCTTGCCGCCTAGTACGATCTGGCCTTCGTCGGCCAATCTGCGAACAATTTGCAGTATTTGTTTCTGCTGGGTTTCCACTTCTGACAACCTGACTGGCCCCTTGCTTTCCAGGTCTTCCTTCATCATTTCAGCCGCACGACTGGACATATTGCGGAATATCTTGTCACGCAATTCGTCTGTGGTTCCCTTGAGGGCCACAATCAATGTCTCAGACTGCACTTCACGCAGCATGATCTGTATACCCTTGTCATCAATTTCCATAATATTATCGAAGACAAACATTTCATCCATGATGCGCTGAGCCATATCGCTGTCATAACTCTTGAAACCATCCATCAGGTTGGCCTCATTGTCGCCACTCATGTAATTCATGATTTCAGCAGCAGCTTTTACACCGCCAATCTGTTGCTTCTTGATACTTTCATTGCCGCTGAGCAACTTGGTTAGCACGTCATTAAGCTCGCGTAATGCCGTTGGCTTGATACCATCCAAGGTGGCAATCCGCAGCATGGCATCCTGACGCAGGCGCTCAGTGAAATAACCCAGGATTTCCGCTGCCTGATCCGGCTCCAAATGTACCAAGATAGTAGCGATAATTTGCGGATGCTCATTCTTGATAAACTCAGCTACCGTCTGAGCATCCATCCACTTCAAGCTCTCAATACCACTGGAATCGCGCGTTTGCAGGATACGGTTCAGCAGGCCTGATGCTTTGTCATCTCCCAACGCCTTCGTCAGTACCGAACGGATATACTCATCAGAATCAAGGCCTATCGCTGTATTCTTATCAGCCTCATCCAAGAACGAAACCAAGACCGATTCAACCTGCTCATGCCCGATAGATTTCATCGATGCCATGGCAGTACCCAGTTTTTGCACCTCACGCGGGCCCAGATACTTCATGACCTCGGCAGCCTCATCCTCGCCCAAGGCAAGCATCAACACTGCACTTTTGACTACGCCATTATCACTCATTGCCATTCACCCAGTTTGTCACAATGCTGGCTACGACCTTGGGATTTTCCTTTGCAAGCTGGCGTGCAGCTTCCAGATTCTTTTTATAGCTACGCTCTGCGGGGCTTCTGGCTTCATCTGCTTCAGTGCCACCCCCAGCGATACCACCCTCGCCAGCAGATAAGCTGACAATGGCATCCTGATCTTCTTCATCCAGTTTGGCAAGTTCACCCTTCTTTTCATCTTCAGGTGAAAGCTTACGCAGTAAAGGGCGCAAGAAGCGACGATACAGCATGAATAGTACCAGCAAGACCAAGCCGTTCTTCAACCACTCCTTGGCCATATCAATGTTTTCCGGGTCTTTCCATAATGGCACTTCCGGGAACACCTCAGCCAATTCGGGCATGAAGGAACTATTCACAACACTCAATGAATCGCCGCGCTCCTGGTTAAAGCCCATGGCTTGCTTGGCAAGATCACTAATCTGGTTTTTCTCATCATCGGTCAACGGACGTGTCGTCACCTTACCCTGAGCATCCACTACCTGCTTATGGTTAACCACCACCGCCACCGTCAAGCGCTTGACCCCTCCCATGGGCTGCTGCTGATAACGCACGGTCTTATCCACCTCATAATTGGTCGTGGTATTCCGCTCCGAATTCATGATGGGCGTGGTGACGGTAGTGCCAGGAGGTGTTGTCGTAGTGGTAGTCACCACATTCGCATTGGTCGTGGTGGTCGGACCAGCGCCTGGCGCAACGATAGGTGCGGTCGCTGGCGCGGGAGGCTGATTACTCAATGCTCCCGGCACACCACCCACGCCTTGACCTGGCAGGGTTTGCGATTCGTTGCTCTGACTACTGCGGATGGCAGCACCCTCTGGCGTTGGATTGGGTTTGTAGATTTCAGCCGCTTGCTCCACCACGGAGAAATCCACCTCAGCACTCGCTTCAGCATGCACGTTCTTCGCACCTACCAGTGGTGCAATAATAGATTCAACACGGCGCACGATATTTTGCTGCAACTCGTCCACATATTTCAGTTGCGTAGGATCAAGCTGATGATTGGCACCAGTATCCTTGCCGTTACCAGAAAGTAGGTTGCCATTCTGGTCAACCACGGTGACATTAGAGGTTGGCAAATCAGGAACGCTACTCGCGACTAGGTGTACGATTGCACTCACCTGACGCTGATCAAGCGTGCGACCAGGATGCAGATTCAGCATCACGGATGCCGTTGGTTTTTGTTGATCACGTGTAAATACGGTTGGCTTAGGCATCGCCAAGTGAATACGCGCTGCCTGCACAGTCCCGATAGACTGAATGGTTCGCTCAAGCTCACCTTCCAGGCCGCGCTGGAAATTCACTTGCTCGACAAACTGCGAAACACCAAATTTCTGGTTTTCCAGTAATTCAAAGCCAATATTGCCACCTTTGGGCAAACCTTGTGCAGCGAGCTTGAGTCGGATGTCATGCACATTATTGGCAGGTACCAATATAGCACTGCCTCCATCGGCAATCTTGTAGGGCACATTCATCTGCTCCAGCGCCGCAACAATTGCACCACCGTCCTTATCGGAATAGCTAGAGAACAATACGCGGTATTCAGGTTTCTGACTCCAAAGCCAGAACACCACCATCAAGGCAATCACGGCAGCCGCACCCAAGGCCAGCAGCAGCTTGTTCTCCAAGAGTGACTTGAAGTTGAACGCGCCTCGTGCTGGTGCTTCGGTGGTAGTGTCCGCGGCCAAGGTCGCTTCGTTGGCTGCTGCCATAATACTTCTCCCATGCGATGGCAAAATAACTAGTTGCGCAGCATCCGCGATGCCCAGGTGCCATTCATCCTACGGTCACCGCTTTATCACTGCGATGCCATTATCACGATGCGCTGGCAAATTTAATCAGGAAAATAAGCTGGGTTTTATCGCCTTATTCCCATCAAAGAGGTAGCAAGGCGAATGATAAGCTGCTGCCATGTTGAAATAAGTCCGCAAGGGCATAAGCAATTCAGGAGATTTCCATGAAAACTTCAGCGATAGATTCCGGCAGAATAGAAGCCATGATGGCGCAGCTCAAGGCAGCTGCCCAAAAGCCCAACGCCGCAAGTGTAGTACAAGGTGTTACTGGCACCAACATGGCACAGAAAACACAATCCACCACCCGTGTGGATTTCTCTGAAGTTCTGAAGTCTTCGATTAATCAGGTCAACCAAGCACAGGTAAAAGCAGAAGAGTTGGGCAAAAGCTTTGCCATGGGAGATGACAAGGTAAGCTTGTCCGATGTGATGGTCGCGGGGCAAAAAGCCAACATTTCATTACAAGCCACGATACAGGTTCGCAATCGATTGGTATCAGCCTATCAGGACATCATGAATATGCAGGTGTAAGACCACACTCTTTGCGAGCGATACCACATACCTCAAAACCATTTCACTCCAACCTCTAGACCACCAATAAGCGTTAATCAACTTCGGGCCTGAGCAATAGATTGGGGGCGGGAGCATCTTCGCCATGCTCCAAGCGATAAAGCCAAGCCAATATCTCCGCAATCGCCTGATACAGTGCTGGTGGAATGTGATCATCCAGATCTACCTGCATCAGTAGCGCAAGCAGTTCCCTGGATTCATGCACGAAGACCTCATGTTCCTTAGCCTTAGCAATAATCTGTTCCGCAATAATGCCCTTCCCCTTGGCCACCACGCGCGGGGCAAAGTCACCAGATTCATACGCGAGCGCCACCGCCTGCTGTTGCAAGACTGGATCATTCATCATGCACCACCGCCAATGCATCCAGTACCTGCCCATGGCTTGTCAATGCAGTAGCCAGGGCGGGCAACTCAGATTGCAAGCGCTTTATGGCTACCTGATCGGCAGCCGCGATACGGACGCGCAGATGCCCGGCATGCAGGACAATATTCGCACTCACGCTGCCCAAGCTAGGTAGCTCCAGCTTCACATTACTGGATATTGGCCTATCGTCAGCGGCATCAGCATGAGTGTTATGCTCATCTGGGTCGACCTCCCCTTCGTGCACCTTTACTTGCCAATCCATCTTCTGTCCGGGCCAGACTTCCCCCTGCCAATGCACACGCTGATTTTCCAGCACAGCAATTTGCTTGTTGATCATGGACTCAGCCACGCTATTCGGCTGATTCTGTGGCTCCTGCAATAGGCTGGCTAAGGACAGTTTTCCCGCGGTAAATTTTTCCAGATGGGATTCATAGAACAAGCCAGAACTGGTAAATGCCCGCTGAATATCCTGTGCAACGATTCGAGGATTTTGTGGCGCATGCGTCACGACTTGCTGGCTAGTCAAGGTCTTGGAGGTTTCACCATTGGCGGCCTGGGCCAGTTGTTGACTCAGGATACGCGCACCACTACTGAGCGCAGCAGATACGCCATTATCAGCAGCAGGTAAGGGTAAGGGCTGGGCCTGTAATAAAGTATTGGCTGGTAGCCTTGAGAGTTCTAACTGACCAGCTTGCTGACTCAGCAAACGAAACGTGGGAACCGGGCTATCTCCCACAAAACGCAGCAACATTTGCTGACCTATGGTTGCCTGCTGCCCGAGTTCCATCTTGAAGGTATTGCCCTGCACATTGACCTGAAAAATCCCTGGCTGCAAACGGCTCATGACCTGGCCAAAATAATTTTGCCCCTTGACCAGTTGGGCAATGCGGAAATTAAGGTCTTGAACAGTATTGGCAATCTCCTCCACCGCCTGCACTGGCGCTACCCGGGCAAGGGGCGCAACAGCATCAGCTGGATCGGGAGATTGCTTGATAATCATCTGCCAGGCCGTATCAACTGCTTATAGGTATCGAACATCTGCCGATTTGCAGTGTTATTGGTCAGAATATCAGAGAGACGCACCATCCATGGATCAATGATATTGCGAATTTGGCGATCAGCGTCCAGGATGCGCTTGAGATGTGAAAACTTGAGCTTTTGCTCAGGCTCACGTAAGGGTTCAGCACAATTATCTTCATCCGCTCGCTTGATACGAGCAGCACATTCAGCCTCAAGCGTAGCAAGTTTTTCCCAATCATGTTGCTGGGCAGCTGCCAGCATTTGATCCGTAATATCGGCTACCGCTGCATATAAAGACAAAGTGTGCTGGGTACTCATGAATATGCCTTTTCCAGACCATGTTGGTTTTGTTGTAAAGTATTCTGAACCGGGTTTGCAGACTGTGGTTGGCTCGCAAGCTCGGACCAAGCCTCATTCAGTTCATTGAGCAATCTTAGCACCTCTTCTACCACGGCAATATCGCTTTGGCTATTCGCAATATACAGACGATTGCCCATGTAGGCATACAAGGAATCCAGGCTATTGGCAATCTCTCCACCCGCCTTCTTGTCTAGGCTGGCACGCAGTCCATTCTCAATAATGGAAATCGCCTTGGTCAAGTCAGCGCTCTTACTTGCATAATCCTGCTCGCGGATATGCTTGATCGCAAGATTACATGCCGTAATCGCTCCCTCATACAACATCACAACCAATCGGGTAGGACTAGCAGCCACCACCCCAGTTTCGACTCCAACCCTTGCATAGGCATTGACACCTGCATTGAACCCGAACATGAAAAGCTCCTTAATTAACTGTTAGCGCTAATAGCGGCAAGTTGTTGAGTAAGATAAGACTGCGTTGTCTTCATTTGCGTCATCAAGACATCAAGCGCCACAAACTGAGCACGATAACGTGCTTCTACAGCGGTCAATCTCACCTGCAAGGCATCCTCCTGCTTGGTCACGCGCTTGATAGAGTCCTGCAAGCCCTCTGTTCGACTTGCCAGCAGGCCAGCATCACTGGTGAACCCTTTGACCAACTCATTCAGTTGTGCAGCATAGCCCACACTTAACCCGATGCTGCCACGGCTACCTGTTGCCGTACCGCGCACAGAAACAACCAGCCCCTCGGCTGGATTACCTACAGCCGTACTAGTCAGCACTTGGCCTTTACCTGTAGCTTCTGCCCCATTGATTGTGCCTGCTACATCCAGCCCCTCAACCGCGACCGGGTCACTGCCAAACAGACCACTTGCTGCTGTACCTCCAGTGATCTCAAGTGTTGATCCAGTACCATATTCTGGAGAGGTAATTTTCAGCATTCCACCTTCAACAGAAACCTCAGCAGATGACTTCGCATTCTTCAACTGGGTCTGCAACTGCTGCGCCAACTCCTCTACAGAGGCATAGTTACCAGCAGCCAGTGTCAGGTTGTAAGAGACACTATTGATCTTGATGGATAACGTATCATTCACCCCTGCCTCAATATTCAAGTCAGGCGATGCGTTGCCAGTCAGCGTCCCCCTAGTTGCGGCTTGCGTGATATCGATCGCATAGTTACCAGATTGTGTTTTGCTTCCCTGCGTGACGAAGCGCGTATCGGCATCTGAAGCCACACCAACCGCAGCAAATAGTTTGGCAACATCATCCAGGTTAGTATTAATCGCTTTTTCCAGTTTGCTTGAGTCGAGTGCAAGCGAACCATCTCGTTGTATCGCCACACCAATTTGGCTCAATGTACTGAACGCATCAGTACCGCCTACTGCCTTTGTGAGCGACATCTTGATTTGAGAAGAAATTGACCTCGCTGTGGCATCCCCGAGCAATGCGCCATTTTTCCTGTCGGCAGCCGTCGTAGTACTATCATCAAACTTTGTCAGATTACGCAGCGTAGTATTCACGGCATTGAACGCAGTCACAAAAGCATTGACCGAGTCCTTGATGGCCTTTACATCCTTGGTGACATTTAGCGAAACAGCATTATCAGGGCTAGCTTTGAACAAGTTCAGCGTAATACCGTTTAATACGCCAGTCACGACATTGCTTGCGCTTTCCACGTCGATACCATCAATATTGAGCTTGGCATTACGTGCCTCTTGCAACTCAACCAAATTCTTTCCGGAACCAGCGCTCGCAGTTGGATCATAAGCAAGACGGGATAATCCATCAGCATCAGCATTATTACCATCGGCGTCAGCAACAGTGACCTTGATGCTATTAATCTCTCCAGACTCTTTTGAAGTCAGCACTAGGCGTCCGCCATTCTGACCATCATTGACAATTGTCGCCGTTACACCTGCATCACCCGCATTGATAGCATCACGGATGCCTGCAAGGCTATTGTTAGCGGCAGAGATCGTCACACTTTTCGCGGTTTTATCAGGATTTGCGGTAAAGGTATTATTGGCTTCATCATAGGTACCCAGCGTAATCGTCAACGTGCCGGTGCCGACTGCACTACTAGTACTAGCAAAGCTTGATGTAGCCAGCTTCTGGGATTGTGCGAGCTGACCAACCTTGATGGAATAATTGCTCACCGTTGCAGAGCCACTGGAAGTTGCGGTAAAAACCGAGCTATCCCCTGACGTGGCAGCCTGCACATTGAATTTACTGCTAGTAGAAAGATTGGCTAACGCTGTCTGAAAACTGGATAGCGAGCTCTGTAAGGTCGCATAGGCCGAAATCTTGGACTGGTAGGACGTTTTCTGCTGACTGAGCAACGTCAACGGTTTTTGCTCAACCGTCATTAAACTGCTGACAATCGCATCAATATCGAAATTGGTACTGGCAGAAATCCCGCTAGTGCTTGCCATAACGATGCCTCGCTTCCCTGAAAACCTAAAAAATCAAACTCAGGCTGTCTGCCTGATAATCAACCCCTGCAGCTTGCCCAGAGTTTTTGAAATCGCCAATACCTCCTCGTTAGGAATCTGGCGTAATACTTTCTGTGTTTCAGAATCAACCACTTTCACAACCACTCGACCTGAATCCGCATCTGTGGAAAACTGGATCGACTGCATCATGGGAGCGATAAATTCATTAATCTGCTTTACGGCTGATTGAACCTCATCATTAGTTGCCACAGGTGCAGGTTGCTGCTCACCACCTTTTTCTCCAGCACCAGGCAAAGACACGACTGATGCCGTAGGAGCCAGACTATTGGTCTGGCTATATGCCTCTATGTTCGTGATTGCCATGTTGAATTCCTTAAGCAAAACCCGCAGCCTCTGTTTTTCAAGAAGACTGCGGGATTTTCATACTAATAACCTGCCACTTGTCCTTAACCTCGGAGCAAGGTCAGCACATTGTTAGGCACAGAGTTGGCTTGTGCCAGCATTGCAGTACCCGCTTGTTGCAGAATCTGCGCCTTGGTCAAGTTCGCTGTTTCTGCGGCAAAGTCAGCATCCAGTATACGAGACTTAGCAGCAGATTGATTCTCAACCGACACTTGCAAGCTGCTGATTACCGACTCAAAGCGGTTTTGTACAGCACCCAAGGTAGCACGGCTGGTATTCACTGCATCCAATGCATCATCAATCGCATCAATCGCAGCAGTTGCGCTATCAGCAGTAGCACCACTAATCGCTACGGTACCTGTCGCAGCAGCAGCAGCAACGTCCGATGCTGTGGAGCTACCAGAAGTCAGATTAATCTCACTTACTGTGATGGTATCTTGATTTGTCGTACCCGCACCTACCTGGAATGTCAGGGACCCTGCACTGCCGTCGAACAAGGCCTTATTATTAAACTTGGTACCGTCGGTAATACGGGTGATTTCTTCTTGCAGCTGCTTGAATTCAGCTTGCAGGTTGTCACGGTCACCAGATTCATTCGTAGCATTGGCCGACTGCACTGCCAGCTCACGCATACGTTGCAGTGCGTCAGTGATCTTGCCCAGTGCGCCTTCAGCAGTTTGCGCAAGAGAGATCGCATCGTTGGCATTACGGATTGCTACGGTTTGCCCTCTCACTTGAGCATCCATACGAGTAGCAATGGATAAGCCAGCAGCATCGTCCTTGGCGCTGTTAACACGCAGACCAGAGGACAGACGTTGCAAAGATGTATTCAGGCTGGATTGCGAAGTCGTCAAGTTACGTTGCGCATTCAGCGAAGCCAGGTTGGTGTTGATAATTGCAGCCATGTTGGTTCTCCTTCGATTTAGTTAATTTCCCAAACAACACTTGTTGCTTTTGGTATCGCTTCACAGCCTTGAATCACATCACTGTTAAGACTGTTATCGGTAGCATCGAAAAAAAATTTAGGTGTTGGTTGCACTAACTTTTCTCTCGCGCTGCATCTGATTGCAATGCCATGCCCCTGATGTCGGTTTGGTTAAAAAAATCTTTAGAGCCTTCTCCTTCTCGCAATTAAAAACGCCATTAAATTAATTAAAATTCAATAAGTTAAAAACAAAAATCAATTTTTTTTATTTTTAACCCTAAAGTTTTTAGTAGCTAATTTTTTAATTTTCAGAATGTAAAAAATAAGCTACCACGCCACAATCAGCATAATAGCGTGAGGTTAAAGCAGGCAATCGGGATAAAAAGAGGGGTAAAAAGCGCCAGATCAGCGCTTGAAATTAATCGATCAGGTTGTTCTTGATCGCGTAGTGAGTTAATTCTGCGTTGTGGCGCAGGTTGAGCTTTTCCAACAATCGAGCACGATACATGCTGACTGTCTTGACCGATAGGGAGAGATTATCCGCAATCTCGCTGACAGAAAGACCTGAAGCAATCATGGTCAAGGTCTGGAATTCACGATTGGAAAGGGAATCATGGATAGGCTTATCCAAGCCGCCATCAACTTGGTCGGCCAATGCCAGTGCTACTTCCGGGCTGATGTACTTCTTGCCCTTGGCCACTGTACGGATCGCCGTCACTAGCTGATCAGAAGCCCCTTGCTTGCTTAGATATCCAGAAGCTCCAGCACGCAAGGCACGAATCGCATAGGCATCTTCGCGATGCATGGAGAGCATTAATACCGCGACCCGAGGATGTTCTTTCCTGATGATATTACAAGCCTCTATACCACTACGATCCGGTAGGGAAATATCCAGCACCAAGACATCCAACCCCTTGGTGCTAGCCAACTTGATCGCCTCAGTCGCATTTTTAGCATCTGCCACCACTTCAATATCTTCAGTTTCGGCAAGGATCTGCTTCAGGCCCTCCCGCAGGATGGCGTGATCATCAGCAATAATCACTTTAATTGTAGAAGTAGAAGTCAATGCCATGGTTATTATATGAAGTATCGTTATTGTTATTATCGTTTTGTTATTTAAGTGCCGTGGCAATATTCACTGGCTGCACTGGTAGAGTTACCGTTACTATTGTACCTCCTTGTTTACCCGCGTGCACCTTGCATTGCCCAGCAAGCGCTACCGCACGCTCCGCCATACCGCTAATGCCAAAGGCATTATTCTTTAACCTATCAACAGGCGCAATGCCGATACCATCATCCACCACTTGCATCACAATCTCATCCGCTGATGCCGCCAAAGTCACCTTCACATAACTAGCCTTGGCATATTTAGCAATATTGGACATCGCCTCCTGGCAAATACGGAATAAGGTAATTGCATGATCAGTCGACACCGTCAGTTCAGGTTGATGACAAACAAACTCGCAAGGAATCCCGATTTTCTCGACAAACTGGGCTGCTTGCCATTCCAATGCAGCGACTATCCCCAACTCCAGTACGTTGGGACGTAAATCACTCGCAATGCGATGGGCGGCTTCAAATGTATCATCAACGATTGCCTCCAATTGCTTAGCTTTACTCAGTAATGTCTCTTGCTCAGGCCCCAGCCTTTTGATGATGGAAGACAAACCGAGACGAATTGCCGTCAGGTTTCCCCCTAGGTCATCATGCACTTCCTGGGCGATGCGCAAACGTTCTTTTTCCTTGATCTGTGCAAGCTGGGCAGAAAGCCGGGCTAGTTTTTCATGCGATTGGCGAATGGCTTGCTGTTCGCGTCGACTCTGCGTGATATTGGTCATGATGCCCTCCCACACAACCGTGTTATCGGGCATCTTGCGTGGACTGGCACGCAGGTTAATCCATTTCGTATCTTGCCACGCCTGCATCCAGAAGCGGCCCGTCCAATTCAGCACACTTAAATTATGCGCAGATTCGCTGACATTCTTTTCATAAGCGGCTTTATCCTCCTCATTAATGAGAGAAAGAAAAATATCAGGATTGGCAACTAATACTTCAGCATCCTCTCCCAGTAAAGGCTTACAAGCATCACTCAAGTAAACAAAACCCATCACGCCATCCCGGCTCATGTGCGCCTGATAAACCACGCCCGGCGCGTTGGAAATCAACGCTGTCAGGTTTGCCCCCTCATTCAGCACATGCAAGAGATGGCGACTGAATGCATGGGTATCCCGCATCACCAGCAATACCTGCCCACTGACACGCCCCACCATCAGTAAGCGAAACTCGCCCAGGTAACGATTAAGCTCATGCAACTCATGGCTAATATCCAGCATGACTTGTTCTCTAGGCACAGCCTCCAGAAATTCCCTGACCTTCGGCTCTTTCAATGCCAGCAGCAAATTCTCCACCGGGTGTTCCGCAACAGGCGCCTCGGCACCATCAACCAATACCGTCATTAATGTTAAAGACTGGGGGTCAATTGCATAAATATCATCCAGCGAACTCTGCGCTGCAGATTCAAGATACTTGCGGATTTCGGATAATGGCGACACGGCAACACCTGCTGAAAGTATCGGCAAAGCCTACCAGAACAAGTGATTAATTCAAGCCAACCTCGACAGTTACGCTAGCCTACTGACATATTTGAATCATCTCATGCAGTGACTCATGTATAACTTACGTTATATATTTACAAATATAATGATTTCATATTTAATCCCGCCTTTGTTTCAATTACTTAGCATCGGGGAGATCAATGTTCACTAACCATAAGCGGCTGAAAGTAGCTGTCATTCTTGCGCTATTAGCCAGCAGCCAAGTTTCATTGGCAGAAGTTTCACCTTTTAATCTGGGTGAAATCAATGTCACCACCACCAAGCAGCAAGAAGACACTAGCCTCTCTGACAATACGATTACGCAAGAAGATATGCGACTTTTTAATCGTGAAACTGTTGGTACAGCTCTCAATACCTTGCCAGGTATAAGCATGACTCAAGGTGGCCAGCGTAATGAGCAACTAGTGCAATTACGTGGTTTCGATTTACGACAGGTTCCTGTCTTTGTAGATGGTATTCCGGTCTACGTCACTTACGACGGTTATGTTGACCTTGGTCGCTTCAATACTTTTGATTTATCTAAAATCCAAGTTTCTAAAGGCTTCAGCTCTGTTCTTTACGGGCCTAATACATTGGGTGGTGCAATCAACCTAGTCAGTCGCAAGCCAGTGAAAGAGTTTGAAGGCAGTATCACAGCTGGCATGAAAACTGACCGCAATCTCAAATTCAACGGCTATACCACTGACGTCAACATGGGCGGTAATTACGACACATGGTATTGGCAAGCCAATACTTCATACGTGGACAATGAGCGGTCTCGTATGTCTAGTGATTACACACCCAATCGCTTTGAAAATGGTGGTGATAGAGAGCGTGCATATAACAGGGACGGAAAAATCAACCTTAAAATCGGTTTAACTCCTAGCGAAGGCAATGAATACAGCCTGAATTACATCAATCAGCAAGGCACAAAAGGTAGCCCTGTATACGCAGGCAACGATAGTGGACGCGGTGCCAACTATTGGGATTGGCCAAAATGGGATAAAGAAAGTCTTTATTTCATTTCACGTACCACCTTTGGTAGTAGCACCTACCTGAAAATCCGGGCTTTCTATGACAAGTTCAAAAATGTATTGGAAAGCTTTGATGATGCGCGTTATGCCACAATGACCAGAAACAGTTCATTCACTAGCATTTATAACGACGACACCTATGGCGCTAGCGCCGAACTGGGCTTCGATATTGCCAAAACCAATACTTTGAAACTTTCCGCTCATTACAAGCATGACAAGCACGAAGAGCACAACAAGGGCAATCCCATTCAAACATTTGAAGATCGCACAATCTCACTCGGCATCGAAGACTCTCACCACTTCACCGAGAAGCTGAGTCTGGTAACAGGCGTTAGCTATGACAAGCGTGACACGATCAAGGCTGAAGGGCTGAACAACCTCAACCAGATTTACGCTTTCCCAAATGGCGATGCCCATGCGTGGAATCCTCAAGCAGGTTTATTCTATAAGCCAACAGAAGATAGCGACATTCACCTTACAGTCTCCAGGAAAAGTCGCTTTGCAACCATGAAGGACCGTTTCTCTGGCCGTTTTGGTCGCGCTGTCCCTAACCCTGATCTAGCTACAGAAAGAGCCACTCATTATGAACTGGGTGCTGGCGCTTTCGTGTTACCAGAGTTGAAGTTGCAAGGAGCGGTATTCTTTATTGATACCAAAGACATGATTCAATCTGTCAGCCTTCCAAATTCAGCTTGTACTGCAGGCGGGGGAAATTGCTTTCAATTCCGCAATATTGGAAAAGTACAAAGCCAGGGTATCGAACTAGGTGGAACCTGGTTTGCCAGCGATAATGTTGAAGTGGGCGGCAACTATACCTTCATCAATCGAGATAACCTAAGTAACGACCAACAATTAACAGATGTACCGCGCCAAAAACTCTTTGCGTACAGCAAGTGGAAAATAAATAGTGCCTTACAGATATTAGCGAGCATGGAAGCCTCATCATCACGTTACTCTCGGCAAAATCAGGCACTTACAACCTGGTTATCAGCCAAGGGTTTTGCAACTGGAAATATCAAAGCCATGTATGCAGTCAATGCGGACTGGTTTGCCGAAGCAGGTATTAATAACATCCTCGACAAAAACTATGCATATACAGAAGGCTTCTATATGGAAGGCCGCAATATGTTTGTTAACGTCACGCGCAAGTTCTAAGCAACTCACAACTAGATAGGAAACATCATGGCCCGCTCTCTTACTATCAAGGCAGCATTGAGCTGGCCAATCCAGATTCTCATCATCTGGCTGATACTTGTCAGCCAGGTGTCATGGGCGGATACGACCAAGGTCATCGTGATGACCAGCTATCCGCAAGAGGTCGTCTCACCATTCGAAGCGGCATTTGAAAAACAATATCCGCAATACAAGCTGGAAATACTCTGGCGGCAATCGCGCGATGCCATGGCGTATTTCAAGGATGCATCGCAGCCAGTCGATGTGTACTGGACACCTGCGCAACGTAATTTCGCCCAGCTAGAAAAAATACAGGCTTTTCAGCCACTACATTTAACCCTTGATGGCTTGCCTGCTTCCATCAATGGATTCCCATTGCGCGAAGGCAACTACATTGCCACAGAAATAGCAGGGTATGGCCTTGCAATTAACCCGCAGGGTATCACTGCAGCAGGACTACCTGTGCCACATGATTGGCATGATCTCACTCATCCAGCATGGCGAGGCAAGGTAGCCTTGCCTGTACCTTCAAAAGTGGGGTACGCCCCACCACTGATTGATATCTTGCTGCAAGGCTACGGTTGGCAGGCTGGCTGGAACCTGTTACAGGAGATCGCCGCCAACTCGGAACTGGTAGGCATGGGTTCGACTTTTATTACCGATGATATTGCCACTGGCCGTTTGCTGGCAGGCTTGACCATCGACTTTTTCACGGCTTCTGCCATCGCGAATGGCGCACCGCTGCAATTTCTTTACCCTGAAGTCACAGGTTATTCTCCAGCGCATATCGCGGTAATGAAGCAGGCAGCCAATCAGGAAGGTGCGCAAGCCTTCACCAGCTTTGTGCTTTCAGCACAAGGCCAGCACCTCCTGTTTCACCCGGACATTCGCAAGCTACCTGTGCGGCCTTCGGTCTATACAGATCAACCCGCAGGATATTTCAACCCGTTTGCAAATAATCCGGCATTTACCTATGACACCAAACGTGGCCTGGCTCGCCAAGAGATCACCAATGCCTTGTTTGATGCCATCATCACGGAAAACCTGGCTAGCCTGAAGCAGGCCATCGCCGCCATCCAGTCTGCCAGCAATACCTTGGGGGAAAATGCGCCACAAGTGCTGCAAGCAAAGAAGCTACTGCAATCTCTACCCATGGATGAGGCTACCGCCGACTCCAAGGCTCCCAGGACATTAGATACCACTGAAACAGCACAATGGCAGAAGATCATGCATGATCGCTACCAAGCCGCTACCCGCATTGCAGCAGGCTTGTAACCCTGATGTTGTATCGCTTTCTTGTCGCATCACTTATCGCAAGTACTTTTATTCCCAGACTTACCAGCAGTCAAGAAGCAGCGAGGGTAGTGACAAACAACACCACTCGTGAGGCATACTCGCAAGCGATACAACCACTCTCCACAAAAGATATACAGACATTCCAGCAAGGCCGCAGCCTGGTGCGGCAAAGCTAGATTATCTCTCCCGCGCTTGATCGTGAAATCGCAGGGCTAGGGCCGTTATATAACCGCAACTCCTGCATCGCTTGCCACGCCAAAAATGGTCGGGGCTTTGCACCAGATTCACCAGAAGAATCCATGCGTTCCATGCTGGTTCGCCTCAGCATTCCCGGCAAAACCATCACTGGTGCTCCTTTGCCCCTGCCCTGGTATGGCGATCAATTGCAGGAATTCGGTGCGCCTGGCGTCAATGCTGAAGGCCGTGCGCATCTGCATTATGAAGAAACCTATGTCCTCTTAAATGGAGGTGAAATCGTCAGCTTACGCAAACCACGTATTTCATTCAGCAATCTGGCATATGGCCCTATGCCAGATAATCTGCAAACCTCTGCCCGCATTGCCCCCGCGATTTATGGCATGGGCTTGCTCGCCGCCATCCCGGATAGCACATTGCTAGCATTGGCGGCCCAGCCCAAGCCTGGCACGATCAAGGGCAAGGTCAATTGGGTGTGGAGTGCAGAACAGCAAAAAACAGTGATTGGCCGTTTCGGCTGGAAAGCCAATGTCGCCACATTGCGTGAGCAAACCGCCAGCGCCTTGGCTGGCGACATGGGGCTAAGCTCGCATCTGTTCCGCCATGGCAATTGCGCCGAAGAGCAAATTGCCTGTCAGCAAGCACCCGTTTCCGGCATGCCTGAAATATCCGCCGCACAGCTCGAGCAAATGGAATTCCATCAACTTGCGCTTGCTGCCCCTGCACCCCGCCAGCAACAGCAAGCCTCCATACAGCACGGGGCCTTGCTGTTCCGTCAAGCCCAATGTGCAGCCTGCCACCAACCAGAAATCAAGACAGCGGCTTTCCCGCGCCTGACAGCCCTTGGTGAACAGCTGATCGCGCCCTATACCGATTTACTCCTACATGACATGGGGCCAGCGCTTGCTGACCAGCGCCCGGATTTTGCTGCCAGCGGCAGCGAATGGCGCACCCCGCCACTATGGGGCATTGGCCTGGCCAAACAAGTGGAACCCCATGTAGGATTTCTGCACGATGGCCGGGCGCGGACTATTCTGGAAGCGATCCTGTGGCATGGCGGCGAAGCAGAAGAGTCGCGCAACATAGTGCAACAGATGTCGCCACAAGAACGCCAACAACTGCTCGATTTCATTGAATCCCTATAAGCCGCTACACATCATCTTGCCGAGGTAGGTAAAGAGGCTATGATATGCCTGTCACTTGCCTAGCGTCCCTTACATCATGATCGCGATTCTCGAAGCCAAGCATGCTGGCTTGCTCTCCCGCCAATATTGGTACCGCAACATCATGTCGGGGCTGATCGTCGGGGTGGTGGCCCTGCCACTCGCCATGGCGTTTGCCATTGCCTCCGGGGCCAAGCCGGAACAAGGCCTGTATACGGCGATTGTCGCAGGTACACTCGCCTCACTCTTTGGCGGCAGCCGCTTGCAGATCACCGGGCCGACTGGGGCCTTCATCGTCATCCTCTCAGGCATCACTGCAAAATATGGCATTGCTGGCTTGCAGATCGCAACCCTGATGGCAGGTATTATGCTGCTCATCATGGGGCTAGCGCGCATGGGCAGTGTCATTCGCTATATCCCGGAGCCAGTCATCATCGGCTTCACCAGCGGGATTGCCGTCATTATTTTTGTCGGCCAATGGCAAGACTTCTTCGGGCTTGCGCCACAAGCGGCACACCATTTCCACGAGAAATTACTGCGCCTGATCACAGCACTGCCCCACCTGGAACTGCACACTACCTTGATGGGTATCTTCACCCTGGCGGTTTTGCTGCTCTCCAATCGCTACCTGAAAAAAATCCCTGGTCCATTGGTAGCCATCGTCTCGGCCACTGTGCTTCAATCCATATTCAGTTTCAAGGAAGTCACCACCATAGGCAGCACATTCGGTGGTATCCCGCAGGCCCTACCACAATTTTCCCTGCCAGCCGGTATCAGCGCTGCCACCATGCTGGAATTGATCGGCCCTGCCTTCACCATTGCACTGCTGGGTGCGATTGAATCCCTGCTCTCGGCGGTCGTAGCGGACAATATGGCTGGTACCCTCCATCAGTCCAACCAGGAGCTGATTGGACAAGGCATTGCCAACATCGCCTCGCCATTATTCGGTGGATTTGCCGCCACGGGCGCACTGGCGCGTACGGCAACCAATATTCGCAATGGCGGCAACAGCCCGCTTTCTGGCATCGTCCATGCGCTCACGCTGGTATTGATTGTGATATTGCTGGCACCACTGGCAGCAAATATACCGCTCGCGGCACTGGCGGCCATTTTGTTCGTCGTGGCTTACAACATGAGTGAAGCACATCGCTTCTTGCATATGGTCAAGACCGCACCGCGTGCAGATGTCGCCGTGCTACTGATCACCTTCCTGCTTACGGTATTCAGCGACTTGGTGATCGCCGTGAATATCGGCGTCATGCTTGCCACGTTATTGTTCATGAAACGCATGGCGGAAACGGTCAGCATCACGCAATTGAGCGATGCTGACCTCCAGCAAGAATACGGGCAACGCACATGGTGCCTGCCACCCAGCACATTGGTATACCGCGTAGAAGGCCCTTTGTTCTTTGGTGCGGCAGAACATTTACAACACCGGCTGCAAACCCTGCGAGAGGATACCGATACCATTGTGCTGAGGATATCGCGGGTACCCATCATGGATGCCACCGGCATGCAAGCTTTGTGGAACCTGCTGGATACCTGCAAGCATCACAATATTCGCCTGGTCATTGCCGAAGCCAGGCCCAATATCCTGGAAAAATTGCGCCGCTCAGGCCTGGTTAGCCAAATTGGTGAGCAAAATGTGCTACCACACCTGCAATTGCTGTGGCCTAGCACCGTCACATTAGGCGCAGTTCAAAAATAACCTCACCCTTATTCGCAACAAACTGGCGTTTTCTTTACATTTTTTGGTAGTATACGGCCCACGCTAGGGGTCCTGAAGAGTCAAATCTTCGGGTGAGAAAAACCCTTGAACCTGACCTGGATAATGCCAGCGTAGGGAAGCGCAAAGCCACTCAAGGTCCATCCCGGAGCTTCTTTGTTCATTCCTGCGCGTGCCTTTCCGTAACGCGAGTGAACAACAATGCCAGCTTTCCCTTTCCGTCACAAACTTAGCGTGCTAGCAGTCGCCTGCACATTTTCGCCTGCTGCCTTGGCACAATCGGCAGATACCGAGGATAGCGCATTGCCGGAGCTGGTCGTTTCCTCTGCATCAGCGGATACTCAGGCACGGCGGGCTAGCATTGGCAGTTTTTCCGACCGATCCTTACTGGAAACACCGGCCTCAATTACGGTCGTGACACAGGAACAGATGCAGGATCGCAGCGTACGCTCCGCCACTGATGCAGTGAAATGGGATGCCAGTGTGCAAAACTCCTACAACGCTGTTGGCCTTGCAGATTGGTTTGCGATTCGCGGATTCGTATTGGATCAGGGTGCCAACTATCGCAAAGACGGACTGGTGATTCTGGCGCAAGCCATGGTGCCCATGGAAAACAAGGAGCGTATCGAGATATTGAAAGGCCTGGCAGGCCTGCAATCAGGCATCGCTGCTGCAGGCGGCATGCTCAACTATGTGACCAAGCGCCCCACCGATACGCCGCTGCACACAGCAACTTTTGAGGTACGCGAACGCGGTACGGTATATAGCGCAGTAGATATTGGCGGACGTACTGAAAACGGCATCTTCGGTTATCGCATTAATGCCGCGGCGGAAGACATCAAATCATATATTGATGGCTCAACAGGCAATCGTAACTTCATTTCAGGTGCGTTTGATTTCCACCTGAGCCCACGTGCGCTCTTGCAGCTGGATCTGGATTATCAGCATAAATCGCAATTGACCGTACCAGGCTTCCAGCTGCTTGGGCCTGAACAGCGCATTCCGACAGGTATTCGCGCCAAGCAGATGCTCAACGATCAATCCTGGAGCAGCCCTGTCGTCGATGACAGCCACAATATCGGCGTGAAGTTCAACTACACACTAAACGACCACTGGCGTACCACCTTGCAGGCCAATCAATCAGTCCTGCATCGAGATGATGCGGTGGCTTTACCCTCAGGTTGTGCAGCCCAGGGATTATATGTCGGTTATTGCAGTGATGGCGGCTATTCCCTCTATGACCTGCGCCGTAAAAATGACAAGCGCTCCATCACCACTACCCAGGCGCTGCTACAAGGCGATGTCACCACAGGTGTGGTAAAGCACGACCTGACAGTCGGCCTTTCGACGCTGCGTCGTCGCGATCACTTTGCCGACTATGTTTCGCCATATGTCGGTGATAGCAACATCTACAATCCTGTCTATTACGACAATTACTCACCAGCAGAGGTCAAGCCCGTTCATTTGCGCCGTAAAGATGAAGAGCGCGCGATGTTTGTACAAGATGTCATGACCCTGACCGAGCAGCTCAAGCTACATGCAGGCCTACGTTACGTGCAACTCAAACGTGACCAGTTCAACTCATCAGGAACCACCACCCGTAGTACCGATGATCAATTCATCCTGCCGAGTGCAGCATTGGTTTACAACGTGCAGCCAGCAGTAGCGGTGTATGGCTCTTACTCCCAAGGCCTGGAACCAGGTGGCGAAGCGCCCACTGGCACGACCAATGCAGAAATCATTATGGACCCTAGCCGCTCTCGGCAAATAGAGCTAGGCGTAAAAGCGGAGCCAAGCAGCAAGGTGAGCTTGTCTGCTGCAGTATTCCAGATCAAGCGCCAGAATGAATACGTCAACGACAATGGAAATGGCACGCAGACTTATGTGATGAACGGCATGCAAGTCAACCGTGGCCTGGAACTGGCCGCACAAAACCGCATGACACGTGACTGGATGCTGGGTGGCAGCTTCACCGCTTTACAAGCACGGGCGGAAGGCACAGACGATGCACGTATCGAAGGCAAGCAAGTGGGCAATGTGCCGAGATTCAAATCTGCAGTGTATAGCGAATACACATGGCCTGGCTTGCCTGCGCTCAAGCTGAATGCAACCTGGCTTTACTCCAGCAGCAAAAACTTCTCCCCCAGCAATGACATTGCTGCTTTAAACAAAAAGGTCGAAGGTTATCACGTGCTGAACCTTGGGGCTCGCTATACAGCCAAGCTTGGCAACACAGCCACTACCTTTAGGGCTGGGGTGGACAATGTGTTCAACAAGTTCTACTGGGGCGATGCATCCAGCGCTTTCGGCGGCTACATGATTCCAGGCGCACCACGCGTATTCCGCGTGTCCGCGCAAATTGATTTCTGATCAAACGAGTGCGCGGAGCTTGATGACATAAGGCAGGATAGCTCGATGAAACTTGTCGGGAAGCATTGGGAATACTGCCTCCCAAGCCAGGGGCAGAAGCAAAACTCACCCCTATCAAGCACGATGAAGACACGATAGTTTTCTAAGGTTGTCTTGCTACAGATAATAGCAATCACTGGCATCGGGATAGCAATATCAACCCTTTCAACCTGTCCCTTTCCCAGTCAGTTGGGGCACGGCAATTGCAATCGCGATGATCATCATTCCGCCAGCCAGCAAAAACGTCAGCCGCATCCCTGCGGCGATTGCTGCGGGATATGCATGGATAAAGTCTTCTGTGCCAACGCCCAAAGCGAATACTGCCCCCATCACGGAAGCACCTACAATCAAGCCAATATTGCGAGCTAAACCAAGCAGGCCGGCAATCGTGCCGTGAATATGTCTGGGTACGTTGGCAAGAGCTGCTGTATTGTTGGCAGCTTGAAAGAGTTGGTAACCCGGCGTCAGGACGATAATAGAAACAATATAGCCATTCATACCCACCCAATTTGGCAACAACGCTAACAGAAGCGTGCCAACAATCAGTAGCATAAGTCCAATCAAAAGGGTTCGGTGACTGCCTAAGGTGTCAACCAGCTTTCCTGACACGACGCCGCTAAAGATCGAGATCACAGGTCCTATCGCCATGACCAGGCCCACCTGCGTTGCTCGCAACCCAAGCCCCAGACCAAGATAAAATGGGCCAATCACGAGTGTCGCCATCATGACGGCAGCCACCAGCAGATTGATAGCGAGATTGGGCAGTAGCTTTGCATTCAACACCTGCCATACACTGGGAGCTGGCGCTTTCCTGTTGATTGTCGGGGTTGGCAATATCCAGAGTGCCAGTATCAAGGCAATCAGCGCCAGTGGAAGCTGTATCAGAAAAATGCCTCGCCACCCCGTGACCAAAAGCAACCATCCACCAAACGCTGGGCCAAGTGCCGTACCTAGCGCAGATATGGTTCCCAGCAGGCCCATGGCTTGCCCCAACCGAGCTTCGCTAGCGGCCTGGCGCATCATCGCCATGACGAGCGTCATGAGAAAGGCTGCACCTACTCCCTGAAGGGCTCTTGCTCCAATCAGCCACCACAGGTTAAGCGCAATGCCGCAAGACAGTGCGGCCACAGTGAACAATCCCAAGCCCGCAATGAGCATCTGTTTCAGCCCATAGCGGTCACCAAGCCGCCCGGCGACCACGGACATGATCGTCATGGTGGCAAGATAAGCAACGACAACGGCCTGCACTTGCGAAAACGGTGCCATAAATGCCTCAGCCAACGCAGGCAATGCGATATTGGCAATACTCGTTCCCAAAGAGGCCATCAACATTGATAGTGCCAGCGTGAATCTGACGCCCGCCTGCTTTCTTGCAAGGGTGAATAATTTGCCTACGCTCATCGTCCTTATCTCTTGTCCTGCTCTATAGATCAGGGCATGCTAATACTTCAAGTCAACTTGAGGTCAAGTATGGAGTTTATGGATATTGGCGAAGTCGCAGAAAAGAGCGGAATTAAACCCTCTGCCCTGCGTTACTACGAAGAAACGGGGCTAATTACTTCGGTATCACGGCATGGTTTGCGCAGACAGTTTTCCGCAGAGGTGCTTTTACAACTCAAGCTGATTTCCATCGGAAAATTGGCAGGCTTTTCGCTACAGGAAATTGCCGGGATGTTTGATCAAAACGGCACACCAGACTTGCCACGCCAGCTGCTCCACCAGCGCGCGGACGAGATTGATCGACAAATTCATGAGCTAAAGGCGCTACGGGATACATTGCGCCACGTTGCAGACTGTCCAGCACCATCACACATGGAATGTCCTACTTTCCAGCGACTGATTAATGTGGCAAACAAACGGGGCTGGAAAAGTAGAAGCAAGAAGCGATCAACAAAACCCTAGGCTACCAGTTGGGGACTGTATTGATACGCCTAAACCTTGCCTACAACATCAGGCACAAGCAATAAGCTCAGCCTGATGCAGGCTTTCACATACCCTTCTCTAATTTTTTGAGTGTATCCGTGAAGTGAGCGTTGCTTACGCTGATTGTGATAAAGCTAACGATAAATATGCAATGGTTTGCATCTCGCGTTGCTGCATGCAGCCATCCACGAGCCGATATGTGATGCCAGCATCCCGCAGTTTACACAGTAACCGAGCATGTACCTTCTGGCGCACCTCGTCGGACTCGCGCTGCATGCCATCAGCTACCCATGGCATGGTCGGCGCAGTGACTATCGTCGCAGCATAGTCATATGCCGCTGCCAGTCTCACAAGCGCCATGTCTGCCTGCCCAAAGTAATGTTCGCTATAGACAATCGTCATCAGCGGCGTGGTGTCACAGAACAATAGACGGTTGGCATGTCGCTCAGCCTCTTTCTCACGCTGGCGTTGTGTAGTGGCAATCATGAACTGCTCGTCGGCACGTGGCGTACGTTGAAATGTCTCGACGAACTCGCGCAGGTATTCTGGCACCCATGCCGTACGATAATGCGCTGCCAGTGCTTCCGCCAGGGTGGATTTCCCAGTGGATTCAGCCCCAAGAATAGCAATACGCGGCACCATATTTTTCATGGCAGGACGACAGTCGCTGACAATGACTTTTTCCAGGCCCGCAAGCCCAACACGGCTAGCACAACGAACAGGCCATAGAGCAAGGCTGTCAAATAAAGATGCTTGTATGCATAGAGCGCGATGTAGAGGCCATCTATCAATATCCACATATGCCAGTTTTCCAGTATTTTGCGCGTAAGCAGGCATTGCGCCACCAAACTGCCCGCCGTCAGGAAAGCATCGATATGCACGACATCGCTATCCGTCAAATGATGCAAGAGTAATGCACCGCTGGCATAAACAAACACCCAGCTACCAGCCGCCAGCAGCCAACCGCGACGAGACAAGCGTGTCACGGTCACACCTTGATGATCGCGCCCGCCGAACAGCCATTGGTAAGCGCCCCATAGCGACACGGCAATAAAGACGAACTGCAACAGCATATCGCCATAGATGCGGGCATCGTAGAAAACAACGGCATACAACCCGGCAGAAGCGATTGCAAACAGCCATGCCCATGGCGACTGCCGGATATTCAGCAGTACCATGGCGATCGCTAACGCGAAAGACACTATTTCAAGCAACGATGTTTGCAGGAAACCCCAAAGCAGCAGAGGATCACTCATGACATACAGTAATGAAGATGGGCAGGCATATTAACTGATCTGCCTGTCGATCATCCACAGTTCTCAACAGGCTCCAAATCCTGTAATTCTTCATCCGTGAACAAGCGCGAACGGATGAGGAAATGCCTGCCCGTCGCCTGCTCCAACGAAAACATGCCGCCATGCCCAGAGATCGCATCCAGCGTCAGGTGAGTGTGTTGCCAATATTCAAATTGGGTCTTGTTCATGTAAAACGGCACCCCATGCACCATGCCCACCTTGACATCAGAACTGCCCAACAAGAACTCCCCCTCTTGCAAGCACATGGGAGCACTGCCCTCACAACAGCCACCAGATTGATGAAACATCAGCTTGCCATGCCTGGCCTGTAGTTCATCAATCAATGCCGCCGCCGCAGGCGTTGCCACTATCCGACTTGTCGCCATGTCATCTCCTTCATACCCACATTTACCCAGCCAGCAGAAACAACAACGCCCGGATTGAAGCAGTCAATCCGGGCGTCCATTCAAGCGCCTACTCTACTAGAAGAAACCCAGCGCATTCGGGCTGTAGCTCACTAGCAGGTTTTTGGTCTGCTGGTAATGATCCAGCATCATGCGATGGTTTTCGCGGCCAATACCGGACTGCTTGTAACCACCGAATGCAGCATGCGCAGGATAGAGATGGTAACAATTAGTCCAGACGCGACCAGCCTGGATAGCACGTCCAACACGGAATGCACGGCTACCATCACGTGTCCACAAGCCAGCACCCAGGCCATACATCGTGTCATTGGCAATTTCCAAGGCTTCCTTCTCATCCTTGAATGTAGTGACGGAAAGCACTGGGCCAAAGATTTCTTCCTGGAAAATACGCATCTTGTTGTGGCCCTTGAACACGGTAGGCTCAATGTAATAGCCCTCGCTCAGGTCACCAGCCAGCTTGGTAGACTTGCCGCCAGTCAGCAACTCGGCGCCTTCCTCCAGGCCCAGCTTGATATAAGACATGATGATCTCAACCTGCTCGCTCGAAGCTTGTGCACCAATCATGGTGGACTTATCCAATGGGCTACCCTGCTTGATCGCCTTCACTCGCTTGAGCGCACGCTCAATGAACTGCTCATAGATAGATTCCTGAATCAGCGCACGGCTTGGGCAGGTACAGATTTCACCCTGGTTAAGGGCAAACAGGGTAAAGCCTTCAAGCGCCTTGTCGAAATAGGCATCATCCTTGTCCATGACATCTTCAAAGAAAATGTTGGGAGACTTGCCACCCAGCTCCAGCGTCACAGGGATCAAGTTCTGGCTGGCGTACTGCATGATGAGGCGCCCTACAGAAGTCGAACCAGTAAACGCGATCTTGGCGATACGTGGGCTGGTTGCCAGCGCCTTGCCAGCCTCTACACCATGACCATTGACGATGTTAAGCACACCATCAGGCAACAAATGACCAATCAATTCCATCACGATCAGGATGGAAACCGGTGTCTGCTCGGCGGGCTTCATGACGATACAATTGCCCGCAGCCAGTGCAGGCGCAAGCTTCCAGGCCGCCATCAGGATAGGGAAATTCCAAGGGATGATCTGACCGACAACACCCAGCGGCTCATGAAAATGATAGGCCACTGTCTCGTGATCAATCTCGCTGATGCCACCTTCCTGCGTACGAATACAGCTAGCAAAATAGCGAAAATGGTCGATAGCCAGTGGAATATCGGCAGCCATGGTTTCACGCAGGGGCTTGCCGTTATCGATAGTCTCGGCAATCGCAATGGTCTCTAGATTGGCTTCCATCACATCGGCGATCTTCAGCAGAATATTGGCGCGCTCAGTACCCGACTTCTTGCCCCATGCATCCTTGGCCGCATGCGCGGCATCCAGCGCCAAATTAACGTCCTTTTCGTTAGAACGTGCTACCTGGCAAAATACCTTGCCAGTCACCGGGCTGATATTATCGAAATATTGACCGTCTACAGGCGCAACCCACTTGCCACCAATGTAGTTGTCATACTTATTTTTGTACGGGACCTTAATACCCAGACCCTTCAAACTATCAAGACTCATTACTACACTCCTCCAAGAGTTATTGACGATTGTGCAGAACTGCCACGATTTGATCTCGGGATATACATCCCGTACCTGCTTTTTCGTTAATATACTCCCTAGTCTAAATTTTGTCCTTATCCGGATGTAAAACAGGCCCGACTAGCGGGCCTGTTTTATTATTTGACCGGATTTAGCAAGGCCGGTTGCCCGAACTCGACTAACTCGGCTCGAGATTTCTGGAAATATTGCGTCCAGAATGCATGCAAGGCCTGCATTGTCTGTGGCGATCGATACACCGTCTTGGTCTTGGCATCATCCGCCAGCAAGCCTGCACCAATCACGTAAACGCGCGCATCAGAAAAATCACCGAACAACTGGTTTTTCCCCACCAGCGCTAGCTCCTTTTCAGGTTGTATCGTCCTTACCGCCTGATTGGCATAAAAGCTGGTGACAGCGGAGTTTTCCAGCATATCCGAAGCAATCAGCACTACTTTTTGCCGTGCAGGCGATTGCCTGACGCGGCTGGAGATATCCTTGAGGCTGCCGATAACATCGGACTTGCCGATGGTGGTAGTGCTACCGCCGAATGCCGATTTCAAGGCAGCACCTGCCGATTGGGCTGCCTGCTTGGGCTGATTCGCAATGCACTGATCAAACTTTGCCAACACGGGCTTGGATATGTCGTTTCTTTTCGCTGGCTCAATCAGTGGATCCAATACGCCAGATACCAACAGTTCGGTATATTGCCCCTGGGTATATGCCGAAAAACGGATCACGGAAAAAGCGTTATTGGCGCGCAGGAAAGGACGTAGGTTATTGCCGACCAGTTGCTTCAAATTGTGATCAAACACCGTGGTCTGATCAATGACAACAAATATTTCAGTGTCCGGCCTCGCATCCACGGCGGGCAACTTGGCGTGATAACACGTGGGCACTGCACCCGCTGCCTGCACTGCACCGCCCAGCAACAGCAAGGCCCCTGACAATAGCCCCTGAGTGAATAGCCTCATAGTAAGTCATCCAGTTCAGAATCTAGCTTGGAACGGCTGTTTTTTTCCTGCTCGGCGAGCTTGGCCTGCTTGATGGCCTCCAGCACCTGTTGTTGCAAATCGGCGGGCAAGCTATGGATATAGTCCTTTTTCGCTTCCTTGTCCTGCAAGCTTTCCAGAGTGCGCAATGCCTCCTGTAACGATACCGCCGCACTGAACTCCTGTGCATTCTGCACTATCTGGGGCGCACGACGTTCCTCGGCATAACGATTGGTATGCTGACGCTGGCTTTCACGGTCTTTAGCCTCTTCCTGGCGACTCAATTCAAGAAAATCATAAAAACTATTACTGGTATGCATACCGTCAGTCCCATGCTCAGCATTACGTTCCATCAGCTTCTGTTGCAATGCCTCAAGTTTGGCCTGCGCAGCATCGGTCACCTCCTGATAATGCTCGCGCACATCAGCATAAGTGTTGTATCGCCCATGCCCAATATCGGCAAAGGCCGCCGCGCTGTTCTGGCCAGCAAAGCCCCAGCGGTGACCAAAGATCACGCCCAGTATCTGCAGGAAGACAAACACAAAGGCCAATACAATAAATGTTGCCCAGCCACCGTGACGATCAATTGAGGTTTCATCCTGCAAGGCCTTGTCCACCGTTGCACGGTCTTGCGCCAAGTCGGCCTCAGGCAATGGCAAATCATTGGAGAAATCCAGCCCATCCGAAGCATTGGCTGCGACAGCATGGCTGGAGCCAACCACTTCCTGATGCAGTGACTTCTCTAGCACCTGCCCGCGCACATAAGTGGCAAAAACGGCTACGGATACGACAAAAATGACAGTCAGAATGGTGATCTTATAACTAGGATGGGTACCGACACGATTGCATAGCTGCGTATAGCGCGGCTGGTCATCATCAATGGATTGCGGTTTGGCCAATGGCACCGTGCCAGTGGTCAGCTTGTGCTTACGTCCTTCTTCGGCCCATTCGCGGCGCGCATGGGCAATCTTGCCTGACTTGTATAGCTCATGCCCGGCGAAATGCGTCAGTGCAACCAGAATGATGGAAATCAGAAAGGCAATGCCATAAGCCCCTGTCTGCTGCAGGTTCTCACTGGCGCCAGGCAGGGTATATCCAGCCAGCACATAGCTGAAACCCATGGCCTCCACAAATACCATCGCCACCGTCAATATCCATATCCAGACAGGAATAGACTTACGCCCGTTATCACCCGCCTTGGTCAGGTAGTCGATCTTGTCATTGAAATCCTGCTCATTCTGGATACGGATAAATTTCTTGTAATCGCGGCATAGCGTTTTCTCTGCCTTGAACCAGGTCGGGTTGGTCACATCCCGATTGAGATCCCGCGAAAGCCGGCTGATACGCCCGATCAGCGGGAAGCTCGCCCAGGTATTCAACCACCACCACTTCACCTTTTCCCATAAAGCCACAATGACCACCAGCGCCAGCATGGTGCTGACCACACTCCAGGCCAGTAATGGATACGTTGCAAAGAACTCGTGCATATTGCTCCCCTTATTTTGACTTATATTTAGAATACTAACTGATCGTGAACCACGACCTCACCCATGATGCACATGGATGTTATTTCTGGCTGGCAGCCATCCTGGGCTTGAAATCCACCACATAATCACTGCCGCCATGGTTATAAAGTATCTTGCCTCCAGCGGCAACGCTAGCATTATTGGCAGGGAACAAAATATCCATGCACTCCAGCCCGCTCTTGCCATCGGCAAATACGCGATAAAGCAAGCCTTGGCTACCCTGATAGGTATTCACTGCGGGCGCCAGCTCGATATCCGGCTTAGCATTGCGTCCCTTCACGGCATCATAACGGGTATAGACCTTGAGCTCGGGGGCATTAGCGGGCGCAGCTCCGTCACTGAGCACGGCCACCTTGTTCAGTATCACCAGGTGACCGCCAACCGTGTCATGCCAGGTACGGCCATACAAACCAGGCAGGAATTCGCTTGTGGCATAGGTCTTCCCGCTTTTAAAGCTCTTCACCGCACCAGACTGCCGTGGACGATCCAGGTTGCAACTGGCGATCTCACGCATGTCACTCGCTTGTGCCTCACTGATCAAGCGCAAAGTTTTGCCGGATGACTTGAGTTCGCCCACATCCAGGCTGGCCAAGGCCACATTGAACGGCACCCCGCCAAAATCGATCGTATTGTCAGCAGTCGCCGTAGGTGTCGGAATAGATTTCATATTGCGTTTTTTATCGTCACCGGCTGCTGGCTGAGCTGCATTCGCCGCAGGCATCTCGCTCTTAGCTGCTGCTGGCACGGCTTTTTTAGGCTTGTTGGAACCCGCTGCTACTGGCTTGCTCTGTGCAACAGGTGTCATCGAATCGGCCGGGCGGTAATATGCCGTATTGGCACGACGTGTCTTCAGGTAAAGGTTGAACACTTCCTCGTTGCTGAGATCAACAATCTCCACCCGCCGGTTTTTCGCCCGTCCCTGTTCGGTACGATTATCGGCCACAGGCAGAGTCTCGCCTGCCCCTTGATAGAACAACTGGTCCTCAGCCACACCGTTAGCCTTGAATACCTTGGTAACCTCACGTGCACGCTGCTCGGAAAGCTCCGCATTTAGACTAGTGCTCCCCGTGTCGTCGGTATGGCCAATCAATAGCACCCGCTTCACGCTCAAGGCCTGGGCTACTTTGTCTTTTTCCTGTTGCGAGGCATTAGGCCCCAGCGCATCCAACTGTGTCTTGAGCGAATATTGCCGTGCAATTTCGGCAAAATGCACACTGGCATCTGCTTCTAGCGTAGCAGAACCGCTCTGGAACTGCGGCTTGCCCTCCACATCCACTACCGAGACGGAAAGACCAACCTTCTGCGACTGGGCAGGTGCAGAAGCCGTCGTTTGCGTCGCTTGAACTTCAATTGGTGTCACCTGCATATCCAGATCATATTTCTTCTGAATCTTAGCCAACTCGCACTGCCGCTTGTCCACCTCGGACCCGATGAAGCCACCCAGCGCACCTCCCAGGCCTAAGCCCACCAAAGTCCCGACGGCCTTATTACCCCCTGCCACTTTATTACCTACCAACGCCCCAATTAAAGCACCAGCCACGATACCGATATTACGCGCATTGTTCGCACATGGATCATCATTGGCAAACGTCTGCTTGAAAGTTTCACCAATCGAAGGCTTGCCAGTCTTGGGATCAGTCGTCACACAACTCTGCAAACAAAAAACAACGGGGAGAAAAATGGCAATGGAACGCTGATGAAAAGGTAATGGCGGCAACATGATCCCCTAATAAAATAGTCACAAATTAGATTTTTTACGTTCTAATGATTAAGGCTTAGCCTTGCATCAGCGGCAAGTTTGCGTAATCAGTATAGACATGTCAACGATACCCAGGCCAGCTGACACTGTCATAAGAACAAATATCATCGGCAATCAACACTGCACTATTTCGTACTTAATAAAATCAACCATATACAATCAATGGCATAGGCACGACTTTCCGCAGAGCGACAGAAAGCAGCAACGTAGAAGGGCACAACACTGAAGGAGTTAAGGCTGACACAAAGATTGCTAGCTATGAATTGAAATAACTGCGTATTACAGCAGCACAACCGATGAATCTATGACGGAGGAGTATATAAACTGAGTCTTCCAGAGCGGTCAGAAGTGATTCTGACCATGCCTCCGAAAGAGTAAGTATTAGAACATGTTCTAATACTTATGCAGGTATCTCACAGGGGATAATTCGTGAAACCCTTGCTGCTATTGGTCGGGACGGTGTGATTCGAACACACGACCCCTTGCACCCCATGCAAGTACGCTACCAGGCTGCGCTACGCCCCGAACCTAGGTTTCCGGCAGGGCCGAAAATCAAGAAAAAGATTGTATCAAAAATACCGGATTTAGCACAGGTAAAAATAGGGCTTTATTCAGTGTAGGCTTAATAAATTCAGCACTTCGCGGAGTTCTGAACGTAGTGCTGCAAAATCAACTGCAGGGGTAATTGATTGCGCAGCAGAAGCTACTTGAATATCGGCAACAGATGACTCATGAATACTACTTTCGTGAGACAAACCATTGCCATTACTTTCATCTAGGCGATTACGCGCACCACTGATGGTAAAGCCTTGCTCATAGAGCAACTCACGTATGCGCCTAATCAGCAACACTTCATGATGCTGATAATACCGGCGGTTTCCACGGCGCTTTACGGGTTTGAGCTGGGTAAACTCCTGCTCCCAGTATCGCAACACATGGGGTTTGACCCCGCACAAATCACTGACTTCACCAATGGTGAAATAGCGTTTTGCAGGGATCGGCGGGAGCTGAACCTTAGGCGCTTGCTCCGGCATATGCCTCCTCTACCTTGCTCTTAAGCTTTTGGCTAGCATGGAAAGTCACTACGCGGCGAGCAGTGATGGGAATCTCTTCGCCTGTTTTTGGATTGCGCCCTGGGCGCTCAGACTTCTGGCGTAACTCGAAATTGCCAAAACCCGAGAGTTTGACGCTATCGCCAGCTTCCAGTGCTGTACGGATTTCCTCGAAAAATGCTTCTACCATGTCCTTGGCTTCACGCTTGTTCAAACCTACTTGTTCAAACAGTAAATCAGCCAAATCAGCTTTTGTTAATGTCATGCAAAACCTTTCCCTACTACTTTTTTCTAATTTCTTAATGCTGCACCATGTTGCTGAGCCAATAAATCCAGCAACTCGGCCATTACTGCATCGGCTTCTGCATCGGTCAAAGTTTTTTGAGTATCTTGCATAAGCACAAGAAATGCAAGGCTTTTTTTCCCTTCAGCAATGCCTTTACCTTGGTAAACATCGAACAACGCAATGTCGCTGATCAAGGTATTTTTGCTCGTCCGCATGGTGTCGATTAATGCCTGGATAGAAGTAGATTCATCCACCACCACAGCCATATCACGACGCACCGGAGGGAATTTCCCTACCTGCACATAGGATGCCACCTGAGATTGCAGCAAAGGCTCAATATCCAGCTCAAACAATATGGCACTACGGGGCAATTGATAATGCTGTTGCCACTTGGGGTGTAACTTACCTATCCAACCAATAGCCTGGCCATTTACCAAGATTTGCGCAGTTTGGCCAGGATGCAGAGCTGGGTGTTGTCCAGCGACATATTGAGCACGGCCATGGGTCAGGCGATCTACTTCCGTCTTCACATCGAAAAAATCGACTTCACGTGCAGCCACAGCCCATTGTTCTGGTTCAGCACCGCCATAAGCCAGGCCAGAAATACGACCCACTTCTCGATACCCTGCATCTTCGGCAAAATACGCCGAGCCAATTTCAAACAGGCGCACACGCTCCTGCTTGCGGTTGAGATTATAGATCAAGGTTTCCATCAAGCCAGCCCATAGCCCCGTGCGCATAACACCGAGGTTGCTCGCGATAGGATTTTTCAGGGCAATCGCATTAGCGTTACCAAGGAAGTCACGCTCCCAGCTTTCATCAACAAAGCTGTAGCTAACAATCTCCTGATAACCACTGGCCGCCAAGCTATCGCGCAAACTGTTTCGGTTCAGCCTGGACTCTGGTGATGGCAACATACGCTGTTCGTCCTGTGGCGCCAGTGCCGGAATATTGTCATATCCATGCAAGCGGGCCGCCTCTTCGATCAAATCTTCCTCTATCTTGATATCGAAACGATAGCTAGGAGGCGTCACCTCAACACCGTCTGCAACCTGCGTAAACTGGAAATCTAAGCGCTTAAGCAATGCAGCCACAAGTGTTGCATCCAGCGTAATACCCAGTACAGAATTCAGCCGTCCCAAGCGCAAATGCACAGCGGGACGTTGAGGCAACTGGTGCAATACCTCGGTTACTGTCCCCGCCTGGCCACCGCAGATTTCCAGCACCAATTGGCTAGCGCGCTCCAGAGCCTGTACGGTATTGCCAAAATCAACACCACGCTCGAAACGATAAGAGGAGTCAGTAGAAAAATTCAATCGGCGCGCCTTACCCACGATCACTGCAGGGTCAAAGAACGCACTTTCGAGAAAAATATTGCGGGTGGTATCACCTACCGCGCTTGCTTCACCGCCCATGATCCCGGCCAGCGCCAAAGGCCCCTGATCATCGGCAATCACCAGAAAATCATCGCTCAAAGTCAGCTGCTGATCATTGAGCAACAACAACTCTTCGCCTTGACGTGCATAGCGCACCTGAATACCGCCTTGGAGCTTGTCCGCATCAAATGCATGCAGTGGCTGGCCCTGCTCCAACAAGACATAATTGGTAATATCGACAATCGCACTGATACTACGGATACCGCTGCGTTCTAACCTACGCATCATCCAATCTGGCGTTGCAGCGTTAGCATCAACACCCTGTATCAGGCGGCCAGCATAGCGTGGGGAAGCGCTTGGCTCATGTACCTTGACCGCCAACTGATGCGTATGACTAACAGGCACCTGCTGAATCACTGGTAACTGCAGTGACGCACCAGTTAACGCGCTCACATCCCGGGCAATCCCGACAATACTCAAACAATCGGTACGGTTAGGTGTCAGCTTAAGGGTGAGCAGCTTATCGTTAAGGTCGAATAATTCGCGAATATCTTGGCCCACTGGCGCATCTGCCGCCAGTTCCAATATGCCATCACTCTCCTCGGCCATGCCCAGCTCTTTGGCAGAGCACATCATGCCGAAGGATTCAACACCGCGCACTTTGGCTTGCTTGATCTTGAAGCCAGGCAGCTCTGCACCCACCAGCGCACAAGGGGCCTTAAGCCCAGCGCGTGCATTGGACGCACCGCATACGATTTGCAGTGGCTCTGCAGCGCCGACGTTGACCTTGCAGATCTGCAGGCGATCAGCGTCCGGGTGCTTCTCGGCACTGATAATTTCCGCGACAACAACCTTAGTGAAATCAGGAGCAACCGGCTCCAGCTCTTCCACTTCCAGGCCCGCCATAGTGAGGGCGTGGCTCAAGCCCTGGCTATCCAGGCTTGGATTTACAAATTGGCGCAGCCAGTGTTCAGAAAATTGCATAGTATTGATCTGTCCAAAAGTAGGGGCTAAGCGAATTGCTTCAAGAAGCGCAAATCGTTTTCAAAGAACAGGCGTAGATCGTTAACGCCGTACCGCAGCATAGTCAGGCGCTCTACGCCTAGGCCGAAGGCAAAACCGCGGTACTTTTCGCTATCAATTCCGACATGGCGGAACACTTCTGGATGCACCATGCCACAGCCACCAATTTCCAGCCAACCGCCGTTCCAGCTCATATCCATTTCTGCTGAAGGCTCGGTGAATGGAAAGAAAGATGGACGAAAACGTACCTGCAAATCATCACGTTCAAAGAAGCGTTGCAGAAAATCCTGCACTACACCCTTGAGGTTAGCGAAACTAATGTGCTCATCCACCCACAACCCCTCCACCTGATGGAACATGGGAGAATGCGTGGCATCAGAATCAACACGGTATACGCGTCCTGGTGCAATGATCTTGAGTGGTGGCGCCTTGTCCTGCATGTAGTGCACCTGTACCGGTGAGGTATGGGTACGCAACACATGCTTTTCATCTACGTAAAAGGTGTCGTGCATCGCGCGCGCAGGGTGGTCTTCCGGGATATTGAGCGCAGTGAAATTATAGAAATCGGACTCGATTTCAGGGCCTTCTGCCACCTCAAAACCAATGGAACGGAACAGGTCCTCTACACGTTTCAAGGTCAAAGTTACCGGATGCAAGCCACCAGCGCCTGCACTACGGCCCGGAAGCGTGACATCAATTGTCTCGCTGGCCAATTGACGATCCTGTTCCACCTGCAAAATAGCATCACGGCGTTGCTTGAGTGCAGACTCCACTTGTTGCTTGACGACATTGATAGCCGCCCCTGCAGCAGGGCGCTCTTCTGCAGACAGTTTCCCCAGCCCCTTCAAGGCTTCTGTCAGGCTGCCGCTTTTACCCAAGTAACGTGCCTTGGCCTGCTCAAGGTCGGCGATACTGGCACAGCTTGCGAAGTCCTGCTGTGCTTCGCTGATAATGTGATCTAGATTTTGCATGTTACGGTTTTGTCCTCACGGATGCTTTCACAAACAACCACTCTTCAAATTGATGCCACATGCCATCAAACATCATGGCCGCTTGTGGAAAAACCCGGAAAAAAAAGGAGGCACAAGGCCTCCTTTTCTTATTGCTGTTGCTTAGGCAGCGGCGAGACCGGATTTAGCAAGTTCGGCAAACTTGGCAAACGCCTGCTTGTCGAACACAGCCAGATCGGCCAGCACCTTGCGGTCAACTTCAACCGCAGACTTCTTCAGACCGTTGATGAAACGGCTGTAGGTCAAGCCATACTCACGAGCACCGGCATTGATACGTGCAATCCACAATGCGCGGAATTGACGCTTTCTTTGACGGCGGTCACGGTAAGCATATTGACCAGCCTTCATCACCGCCTGTTTGGCGATACGGTAGACGTTCTTACGACGACCACGATAACCCTTGGCAGCGTTCAGAACCTTCTTGTGACGCGCACGGGCAATAACACCACGCTTTACTCTAGGCATCTCTTATCTCCTTATTGAGTTGGCATCATGGCGCGTACGCGCTTGACGTCAGTTGAGGAAATAATAGCCGTGCCGCGCAGGTTACGCTTCTGCTTAGTGGTCTTCTTGGTCAGGATATGACGCAGGTGAGAGTGAGTACGCTTCACCTTGCCATTTCCCAAGAACTTGAAGCGCTTTTTGGCGCTACTCTTGGTCTTCATCTTTGGCATTTTGTTCTCCTAAAAGGGATATTGAAAAAAGAGCGATCGGGCATGCCGTTGGCCTCGTCGCCGCTTCCTTTACTGCTTACTACTCACAAACCCTGCCGCCAGAAGGCATCAAGGCTTTGCTTTCTTTTGCGGTGATAACACCATCACCATCTGGCGGCCTTCCATCTTGGGGAACTGCTCCACCACTGCGTGCTCAAGCAAGTCAGCCTCAACTCGCTTCAGCAACGCCAAACCAATCTCTTGGTGAGTAATTTCACGACCACGGAAGCGCAAGGTCACTTTTGCCTTATCACCTTCCTGCAGGAAACGAATCAGGTTACGTAGCTTGACTTGGTAGTCGCCTTCGTCAGTGCCAGGACGGAACTTAACTTCCTTGACCTGCACCTGCTTTTGCTTGAGGCGTGCTTCATGCTGACGCTTGCTTTCGGCATACTTAAATTTGCCGTAATCCATCAACCGACAGACAGGCGGACTAGCCTGTGGCGCGATCTCAACCAAATCGGTATCAATCTCTTCGGCCTTGGCAAATGCTTCATTCAGACTAACGATGCCTAACGGCTCGTTATCCACCCCAACCAAGCGAACCTGTGACGCTGTAATATCGCCATTGATCCGCAATTCCTTTTCCTGAGCTATCGCAAAATCTCCCGTTATTTAATATGTAAGGCCAAAATAATAGACCGCGCTACTTGCGAGGTACTTTAGACCTTATCGGTAATGTCGGCCTTCAAGCGCTCAATAAACGCACTTACCGGCATTGAACCTAGGTCTTCGCCCTTGCGAGTACGCACGGCCACTTGACCAGTTTGCATTTCGCGCTCACCTGCAACCAGGAGGTAAGGCAGCTTCTGCAAGCTATGCTCGCGGATTTTATAGGTTATTTTCTCATTTCTCAAGTCCGAATCGACACGGAAGCCATTTTTGCGTAGCTCCTCGACCACGGAATTGACATATTCAGCCTGCCCATCACTGATATTGAGCACCATCGCTTGCACCGGTGCCAACCAAGCAGGCATGGCGCCAGCAAAGTTCTCGATCAGGATACCAATAAAGCGCTCCATGGAACCAACAATGGCGCGATGCAACATCACTGGATGCTTACGGGTATTGTCCTCGTCAACATACTCGGCACCCAAGCGCTCAGGCAAGTTAAAATCAAGCTGGATGGTACCGCACTGCCACAAGCGACCAAGACTATCCTTTAGCGTGAACTCAATCTTGGGTCCGTAAAAAGCACCTTCACCCGGCTGCAACTCAAACCCCAGATTGTTTTGACGCAACGCAATAGCCAGCGCCTCCTCGGCTTTGTCCCATGCCTCGTCGGTACCCACGCGCTTTGCAGGACGGGTGGAAAGCTTGACCAAGACTTCTGTGAAACCAAAGTCCTGGTAGGCCTTGTAGAGCATGACGATGAAATCAGCTACTTCATCCTTCACTTGATTTTCAGTACAGAAGATGTGGGCATCATCTTGAGTAAAGCCACGCACGCGCATCAGCCCATGCAAAGCACCAGAAGGCTCATTGCGATGACATGAACCAAACTCAGCCAAGCGCAATGGCAGATCACGATAACTATGCAGAGAGCTATTGAATATCTGAATGTGTCCAGGGCAATTCATTGGCTTGACTGCATAATCCCGGTTTTCCGAGGCGGTCGTGAACATATTGTCATGATAGTTCTGCCAATGCCCTGATTTCTCCCACATAGAGCGATCCATGATGGTCGGTGTACGCACTTCCTGATAGCCATACTCGCGGAACATGTTGCGCATATACTGCTCAACTTCCTGCCAGATGCTCCACCCACGCGGATGCCAGAACACCATGCCCGGCGCCTCATCCTGCATATGGAAGAAGTCCAACTGACGGCCCAACTTGCGATGGTCACGCTTTTCAGCCTCCTCCAGCATGTGCAGATAAGCTTCCAGATCATCCCTCTTGGCCCATGCTGTGCCATAGATGCGCTGCAACATCTCGTTGTTGGAATCGCCGCGCCAATAGGCACCAGCAACCTTCATGAGCTTAAAGGCTTTGAGCTTGCCAGTGGATGGCACGTGGGTGCCACGGCAAAGATCAGTAAAATCATCCTGGGTATACAAGGAGATTTCCTGATCTGCAGGAATAGAGCCGATAATCTCAGCCTTGTAATCCTCGCCAATCGATTTGAAATAAGCGACGGCCTCATCGCGCATCATGACAGTACGCACGACAGGAATGTCGCGCTTGACCAGCTCCTGCATACGAGCTTCGATTGCCTGCAAATCTTCAGGCGTAAATGGACGTTTATAGGAAAAGTCGTAGTAAAAACCGTTGTCGATCACAGGACCAATCGTCACCTGTGCTTCTGGGAATAACTGCTTGACTGCCTGCGCCAGCAAATGGGCGGTTGAGTGGCGGATAATCTCCAGCCCGTCAGCATCGCGATCGGTAATAATCGCCAGATCAACATCGTCTGTGATCTGATACGAAGTATCCACGGCCTTGCCATTGACCTTGCCGCCCAAAGCAGCACGTGCCAAACCGGCACCAATATTCATCGCAACTTCTGCGACAGTCACAGGCTCATCAAACTTGCGTTCCGAACCATCTGGCAAACGAATAACTGGCATATATCCTTACCCAATAAACAGCAAAAGCCGTCAAACGGCTTTTGCTTGCGCAATCAATGTAGTTGGCGATTATCGCATAGAGGCCACAAGCACCACAACAAGCGATACCTTATCGCTTGTAAGGTGAGGCCAATGGCTCTCCGATAAAGACTCCCTGAACAGGCCAAGCCACGCTCTTCCAATAAGCTTCAATCGCCGAAGCCCCCAAGAGATAATGCTTGAGCAATACTGAAGGATTAGGAAATTTCTGCCAATAATTGCATGGTTCCGACACCGTGCCATAGCTAGCCGTCGCCCCTGCTTCCAGCCAACGTAAGCTGCTCATCTGCCCATTGCTCAACAAATCACCCCCGGTTGAGGTCAGGTGGTCTGCCAAGGCACCTGGGAAGAACTGCAGGGTATCAAGATAAGGCACCTTTACCAGACCTGTCTGGTAAATCATGATGTCCTGCACATCACGAATGCTATCAGTGTTGAGGCTTTTGATTTCAAGATACCGTTGAGCCACCTTGCCTGAAGGTGGGAAAAACATGGCGCGACTGCTGCGATTCTTATCTGAAGTTGTCAGGTAATAAGCCGTGGCAGCAGGCGCACTGTAGTCACTGGCAAAGCCGCGATCAATCAAAGACTTGGCCTCATCAAACGACTGTACGGGCAACAACATGGACAATCGATAACCCATCTCATCAAAAGGCTTGAGCGAGCGGGAGTTGAAATAGCGGCTAGGATGCTTGGCTGGCGCGCAAGTATTAGCACATTGCTCAGGGTCAAACCCCATAGTCATCGCCGAAGTAATGGAGTTACACTCCACGGCATAAGGCGCTGTCCACATCATCACAATCGCCTGATGCTGGGGCTTTAGCTGAGCATCAATTTCTTGCTTAAGCTGGGAAAAGTATTGCGCGCTCAACTTCTTAGGGCTGCCAGGAATACTCACCTTAATGAGATTTTCCACAGGTACGCGACGCACTTTAAGATAATACTCCCCTGCCTGCACACTTTCCGGCTGGTCTGTATTGACGATGACAGCCACATTCTCCGGCTGCAGATTGTATCCATCCTTGTTAGGTGTTCGCAGAGAAATCGCTTCCCCAGCCCAAACACAAAGAGCTTGAAACACACAACAGAGCACTAAGAAATATCGCACGTTCGCTTTTATCCGTTTTTTAACTTAAATACCTGCTGGGATCATACAAATAAAAATGGGAGCCTAAGCTCCCATGAATCTTACAATGACTGGATGTCAGACGCTATGACAGCTTGCGTCTACGACGTGCGCCCAAAGCCACTAAACCCAAGCCCACCATCAACATGGCAGCCACCTCAGGCTCTGGCACTGCGGTAATCACCAAGTTAGTTGGCCCTACACCTCCTCGCGCATACAACAAAGCAGTATAGATACCATCGCTAGCTACGGAAAAATTAAATACGCCGCTATCAATTGCCCCCAACAAGCTCAAAGTACCAAGCTGCGTCGCACCCTGCCCCAGAGTCACACCTAGCCAGGAAAAGCTACTGTTAACATCAGTCAATGACAAGGAATAATCCCCTGCTAGCAAACCAATGTTGTACTTGTATATCCCCGGTAACGTGGTTGCTGAATCCACCTCAAACACTGGCGCTGCCTGAGCAGCAACACTACCAGAGAATGCGGCGATGATGAGCAGGCTTCGTAACATATTCAAGAATTTTTTCATGATCTGCATCCCTTTATGCTTTCTCAGAAATAGACGGAGTCCTGCGACGTGATGTATAAGCCACCAACAACCCAAGACCAACGCACAACAATGCCCAGGTATCGGCTTCAGGCACTGGAGACACCGTGAAACCAAAAGACCCCACACCAAAACCATTGTTGGCATCACCAAACACACTGAACAGGTAAGAGCCCGTGGTCAACTCAGGCAAAAGGAAAGTACCAGAACCATAGAACGTGCTGATGAGCGACGCTCCCTTGTAGATACTGATGCCAAAACTGCCATCAACAAATGTCACCGGGAAAGCATAATCCAGCAAAGACAACTCATAAACACCCGCATCAAGGCTGTGAGAAAAGACGGCATCACTAGGCAAGCCGCTATCGGCGTAAAGATAGCCGACCTCATCAACCTTGGTGGCTGCATTGACCGCTGTCATCATGACCAGCATCAAGACACCCACCACCCACTTCATTATTACATAGCGTCTCATCACTTAATCTCCCATCAAAGTTAAGACAAGAGGACATAAGCAATAACCAGGCCAAATACCGAAAATATTAAAATTCAATTAAATCATAAAGTTAAATTGCACCTATTGCTTCATCTCGCAAACCCTGCACCACAAACAACATGTGCCGCTTAGAAATGCATCACACCAAGCAAAGCTCAGAGTCTGCAGATATCCCTGTTATTTGGTTACATCGAAAACATCACGTCTTTTGGTTAGCAAGGTTTTGCTGCCAGCGCCAACTATCCACACACATCTGATGGATTCCACGAGTAGCTTTCCAATTCAATGATTGTTCAGCATAGGCAGGATCCGTGTAACTAGCCGCAACATCCCCTGGACGACGAGAGACCAATTGATAAGGCACGACCTTGCCGCTGGCACTCTCAAATGCCTTGACGATCTGCAACACACTATAGCCCTGGCCGGTACCAAGATTGCAGGTGAAGACACCGGTTTCCTTGCCCAGCCTTTCTAGGGCACGCAAGTGGCCGATCACCAAATCAACGACATGAATGTAATCACGCACCCCGGTGCCATCGACCGTGGGGTAATCACTGCCAAACACCGAGAGAAACTCGCGCTGCCCCTGTGCCACCTGGGTGATATAAGGCATGAGGTTATTCGGGATGCCATTCGGGTTTTCGCCAATCAGGCCACTCTCGTGCGCCCCGACAGGATTGAAATATCGCAGAATGGCAATCCGCCAGCTCGAGTCAGAGGCTGATAAGTCGCGCAGAATATCCTCCACCATGAGTTTGCTCGCCCCATAAGGGTTGGTCGCAGACAAGGGGAAGCCCTCGCGAATAGGCACACTGGCAGGGTCGCCATACACCGTTGCAGAAGAGCTAAAGACAAACTGTTTGACATTGAAATCCTGCATGACACGCAGCAAGGTGACGCTGCCGGCCACATTATTGTCGTAATACCACAAGGGATGTGTGACCGACTCCCCCACCGCCTTCAAGCCTGCAAAGTGCATCACGGCCTCAAAAGCATGCTTGGTAAACAAATCGCGTAGCAAAGCTTCATCCCGCACATCTCCCTCAACCAACACCGGCGCCTTGCCTGCAATCTGCTTGATACGATCAATAATGTGAGCCTGACTATTACTGAAATTATCCAGCACTACCACCTCATACCCGGCATTAATTAACTCCACACATGCGTGAGAGCCTATATAGCCTGTGCCACCTGTTACTAAAATCATTCCACCTATTCCCTTAGATTAGTTCGAATACCCTATTGAGCCTACTTGCCGGTTATAGTACTAATTGCACTTTGGCTTTTATGTTAAGCCATTATTAGTATCAATTTTATGATACGTTTATGCAACATTTCACCCGCATAATAGCGACAGCAAGGCGCTTTCTGCAAAATCTAATAAAGTGAGCAATAGAATTGACAACTCTGAATAACACTATCCTAGTCACTGGTGGCGCAGGTTTTATCGGTGGTAATTTCGTACTGGACTGGATCAAGGCAGGGCTTGGCACAGTCATTACTCTCGACAAACTCACCTATGCTGGCAATCTGGAAAACCTCAAGGATATCGAGGGTAACCCCAACCACATCTTCGTGCATGGCGATATCGGTGATCGTGCGCTGCTCGCAAAACTTCTTGCAGAACACAAACCGCGCGCCATCATCAACTTTGCAGCCGAAAGCCATGTTGACCGCTCTATTCATGGCCCTGAAGACTTCATCCAAACCAATGTGGTCGGCACATTCCATTTACTGGAAGAAGTACGCGCTTACTGGAATGCTCTGGTAGCGGCTAACCCGACAGAGAAAGAAAACCCGCAATTCCGCTTCCTGCATGTTTCCACCGATGAAGTGTATGGCACTCTGGGTCCTACCGATCCAGCATTCACCGAAACAACGCCTTATGCGCCGAACAGCCCATATTCAGCCTCCAAGGCAGCGTCTGACCATCTGGTCCGGGCCTATCACCACACTTATGGTTTGCCAGTACTCACCACAAATTGCTCCAACAACTACGGCCCTTACCATTTCCCAGAAAAGCTGATTCCGCTGTGCCTACTCAACGCCTTGGCTGGCAAGCCCTTGCCTATCTACGGTGATGGCCAGCAAATTCGTGACTGGCTCTTCGTCAAGGATCACTGCAGTGCAATTCGTCGCGTTCTGGAGGCAGGCAAGCTGGGTGAAACCTACAACGTCGGTGGCTGGAATGAAAAAGCCAACCTCGACGTCATACACATCCTGTGTGACATCCTCAATGAACTGCAACCCCGCACGGATGGCAAACGCTATGAAGAGCAAATCACCTTTGTGACGGACAGGCCAGGTCACGACAGGCGCTATGCGATTGATGCCTCCAAACTGGAACGCGAATTGGGCTGGAAACCTGCCGAGACTTTCGAAACCGGCATACGCAAAACTGTAGAGTGGTACCTGCAAAACCAGGCATGGGTAAGCAATGTGACCAGCGGTGAATATCGCAACTGGGTCAGCAAGCAATACACAGGGAGAACAGCATGAGAAAGGGCATTATTCTCGCCGGAGGGTCAGGCACACGTCTTTACCCCGTCACCCAGGCCGTCTCCAAGCAATTGCTGCCGGTTTACGACAAACCCATGATTTACTACCCCCTGAGCACATTGATGCTGGCAGGGATACGCGACATTCTGCTGATCTCCACCCCGCAGGATACCCCGCGCTTTGAACAACTGCTGGGGGATGGCAGTCAGTGGGGACTTAACTTGCGCTATGCCGTGCAAGCCTCGCCCGATGGCTTGGCGCAGGCATTCATCATAGGCAAGGACTTCATAGGCAATGACCCCAGCGCACTCGTGCTAGGTGACAATATTTTCTACGGGCATGACCTGGCCCATGATCTGGTACATGCAGATCAGCGCCAGGAAGGCGCTACGGTATTTGCTTACCCGGTTCATGATCCCGAGCGATATGGTGTGGTTGAATTCAACGACGCAGGCCAGGCCATCAGCCTGGAGGAAAAACCACAACACCCCAAATCCCGCTATGCCGTGACTGGCTTGTACTTCTACGACAACCAAGTTGCCGACATAGCAGCCAACCTCAAACCATCCCCCCGTGGCGAACTCGAAATTACAGATGTCAACAAGACCTATCTGGCGCGTGGCGCACTGAACGTAGAGCTCATGGGGCGCGGCCATGCATGGCTGGACACTGGCACGCATGAATCCTTGCTTGAGGCTTCCCTGTTTATAGAAACGATAGAAAAGCGCCAGGGCTTGAAAATTGCCTGCCCAGAGGAAATTGCCTACAGAAAAGGCTATATCAGTGCTGCCGATATTGAAAGAATTGCCCAGCCTTATCTGAAAAATGGCTATGGTCAGTATTTGATACGCATGTTGAAAGAAAAGGTATTTTAATGAACGTTGTTGCAACCAACATCCCTGATGTCATTGTTTTCGAGCCCAAGGTTTTTGGCGATGACAGAGGCTTTTTCTTTGAAAGCTTCAATCAGAATGTCTTCGAACAAGCGACAGGCAAGCACTATGAGTTTGTGCAGGACAATCATTCAAAATCCAGCAAAGGCGTATTGAGAGGCCTGCATTATCAAGTACAACAAGCACAGGGCAAATTGGTGCGGGTTGTCAGCGGTGAAGTCTTTGATGTAGCTGTGGACATTCGTCGCTCCTCCCCCACATTTGGACAATGGGTAGGTCAACACCTGTCGGGCGAGAATAAAAAACAGATGTGGGTACCCCCAGGGTTTGCCCATGGTTTTCTTGTCTTGTCCGACACTGCAGAGTTTCTCTACAAGACTACAGACTTCTATGCCCCAGCGCATGAACGCTGCATTATCTGGAACGATGCAGAGATCAACATACAGTGGCCTGAAATTGGCACACCTCCACAGCTATCAGCCAAGGACCAACAGGGACTGGGCATCGGTCAGGCAGACCTGTTTGCATAATGACAAAATTCAATAAAATCCTACTCACAGGCATCAATGGTCAAGTGGGGCATGCCCTTTATCCTAAATTAAGCGTATTGGGTGAAGTCATCGCTTTAGACCGCGGGCAACTCGACCTCACTAACCCAGAAGCTATTCGTGAGGTAGTACAGCGGATAAAGCCTGATTTGATTATCAATCCAGCGGCATATACCGCTGTGGACAAGGCCGAATCAGAACCAGAGCTTGCACATGCGATCAATGGCATCGCGCCTGGCGTGTTTGCTGAAGAAGCGGCCAAGCTAGGTGCCTTATTAGTACATTACTCTACGGATTATGTATTTGACGGCAAAAAAACCAGCCCCTATGTAGAAACTGATGAGACTAATCCACTCAGCGTATACGGAGCTAGCAAATTAGCGGGCGAAAAAGCTATTCAAGCGGTGGGAGCCGCTCATTTGATATTCAGAACCAGCTGGGTTTATGGGGCTTACGGCAAGAATTTTCTGCGCACGATATTAAGACTGGCCGCAGAACGCGACAGTTTAAATATAGTAGCAGATCAGTTTGGTGCACCCACCTCCAGCGATTCCATTGCAGATGCAACAATAGATGCGCTACAAAAATGGGATCATAGTAAAAATGGGATTTATCATTTGGTGAATGCTGGAGAAACTAGCTGGCATGGGTTTGCCCAAGAGATTGTGACTCAGTATAAAAAAATATCTACCCCCACCACGTTACAACCACTTCTGGCAACACCTAGCTCCATTATTGCGATAGAAACAAAGGATTACCCAACGGCAGCTCACAGACCTCTTAATTCACAACTAGAGACAATTAAAATCAATGAAATTTTTGATGTTGAACTAGAGCACTGGCAATCATCTTTAGAAAAAATCATTAAAAAGTTACAAAAATAATACTTTACATATAAACGAAAAATGGCCATTAGCTCATTATAAATAATGTTCAAATTGCCAAATCAATTCCTGATTAAACAATACGGAATATAAGAAATGAATGCCGTGAAACTTTTAAAAGCAGACACTTACAGACTTTATGGGCAATATTCATTGAAATATTTAATTAAAGCTTTAGTTACAAGAAGAACTTTCAGAGTAATTTTTACGATAAGAGCCTGTCAATACATTCATCAATCCAAAAAACTACGATTCGCTTTACCATTTTTTCAAGCTTTCCATCGATTTACTGCACATAGTGCAACTATGGATATATCTTGGAGAACTAAAATTGGAGGAGGAATTGCATTGCTACATGGCTGGGGCATAGTAATTAATCAGGAAGCTTCTATAGGTAATAATGTTACTATTTTTCATGGTGTAACAATTGGTCAAAAAGATAAAATTCAAAAAAATGGCACAAGAATAACGGAATATCCAATCATTCAAGATAACGTATGGATTGGACCAAATGCAATCATTGTAGGGGGCATTACAATTGGTGAGGGAAGTAGGATAGCAGGAGGTGCATTCGTTACTGAAAATATACCAGCGAGATCGATTGTGTTAGGCAATCCAGCGCAAATAGTAAAATCCGATTGCTTACCAGACACACTAAATGCTGCGCCAATTTTGTAATTAATTAAGATTAATAATTGTATAAACTGAATCGCCACGGTTTTTGAGAAGGCTGTTTAGTTTAAGCTAAGTCACCACAACAGAGGCCTGATTGGCAAGTAGCCGATAGTAGCTTGCCTCAGCTTCTGCTGGCGGGATATACCTGTTGGATTCGAGCAGGCGATGGTGATTAAACCATAATATAATCCCCACTCGAGCGTGGCGAACTCCACCTAGGCGAAAAACGCGCTGACCAGCTTCAGTATCTCGTTGGTTCGGCGCAGCTCCTGCATCCGCTACGCTGGTCGTAACACCTTCGCGCGCATCTGTATCAAACCTCAGCACGCTTGCCCCATTCGTTTAATGCCTGCGGTATACCACCAATCCTGGTGGGCTATGGATTTAATAGCGGCCCATAGTGATGGATACTCGCCTCGGTGCTCTTGCACTATGCGTACGGCACACCCGCGCACCTCGGGTAAAACTTGCTTGACTTCGTCATGGCCCAATCCCCTCACCTCAAAACCCGAGACGACCCACTAATATTTTTCAGCAAGACCACTAACCCATGCACTGAAGATTACATAGCCCTGCGATATAAATGAAAATGCCCGATAAATTTTACCGGGCATTTTTATGCAATCAACTCGACCACCACAAACTTCTTAAAGAAGTTTTATATTAATATTTCCCTTAAAAATCAATCTACTCATAGAAATTATCAACATTGGGTGGGTTCTCATCAATCTTGTAATCCGGGGTCATGAGAGTGAAAGTTGCGGTTCTCCATTGTGGGCCAGCACGCAAGAACCTACCCGTACCTACCCCAGGGTTATAAGACGCTCCAAGAGACTCTTTTGGGTATTCAACCGGGTAGTAATCCGCCCCCGCTTGCACAACTAATTTATCCGTATTTAACGTATTGGGGCCAGCCGGATTATCAAGTACAAGCTTAAAGTCAAATCTATAATACAAGCCACCGAAGTCATTGATATCAAACCTATGCATATAGCCATAGGTGTGAAACCAAGAACCTGCAGGGAATTTGTATGATTTGAACCCGTCCTTTTCTAACCTAACGTCATAAGGAACTCTAATATTAGTGCCCTCGGTATTAGCTTCGCCACGATGATCCTCTTCGATATTTGGCAAACTCTCTAACAATATCCATTTTTTTTGCGCCTTTGAAAAATAGTAGAGCGATAAATCTTTGAAAGCTATTCGTGTGTTTACCGGTGCAGGGGCACCTTTTTCTCTATAAACCGTAATCCAGCCCAAAACCCTGTCCCATACCGCAAACCGTTTTCCCGGATACCATTTTGGTATCCCTGATGCGGTAGGATTAGCACCCATCACCATTGTCGGCTTATAAGCCCAAGCATATTGATCACTGGCTGCAGGCATTGCCTCATTCTCAGTAGTCATATCTTTCTTCAAAATACTTAACGCTGTTAGTATTTTAAGTAAGCTTGTTTGTTGGTTACTAGTGTTACCTGTGGTGGTGTTACCTGTGGTGGTGTTACCTGTGGTGGTGTTACCTGTGGTGGTGTTACCTGTGGTGGTGGTTGCAGCCGTTGTTGTAGCTGCCTTGGCTGTAGAGCCTGAGGATGAGCTGCTGCCGCCGCTTCCCTGAGTACTAGCACTGCCCACTGCGCCGGAAGAGCCACTACCACTAGTGCTTGCAGTCTTGGACTGGTTACTACCCGTCGTCCTGGCAGGCGAAGGAGATGTCGCTGGCTTTACATCATTAGCAGATGGTAAGTTAACTTCACCGTCATGCGCGCTACCTACCGGTGAAGTTGCCTTACTCGATTGTTTATTTAAGCCGCCAGCAGGGGAAGTCAACACATTGACTCTGGTAGAGTTTTGACTTGGGCTATCAGAATAACTTACAGTTCCATCGCCATTGGTTGTTTTATAAACTTCAGCATTAACCGTGATCGCAGTGCAAAAGAATAATCCTATAGAAAACAACAGTGATAAGTTTTTCACAATCAGGATCTCCAAGACAAGGACTTATTGCTATCCATCATTAACGGCACGCTCCTTAAAAACTTAAAGGAATTTTAGTAATAATTTTTCGTAATCTCCAAGCACAGCTGTCCATGTAAAACTTTCATCATGGCGTTTGTAGCTAGCACTTCGCATGGTCCCCAAGGTTGAGCTAGTCGCAAGGAGCTCGCTAATTCTTTGTGCACACTCATCTTCATTGGCAAAATAAGCTGCGCCATCACCAGCCACCCAACGATTAAATTTGTTGTCATGAGCTAGCACAGGATTTCCCGCAGCCAACGCCTCAACCAATGAAGGATTTGTGCCTCCCACCTGATGCCCATGGATATAGGCCATGGAAAAATAGCGTAAAGACTCCACTGCAGGCTTTTCGTAAATTGCACCAGGAAATATCACTTCATCAGAGGCAACGGCTTTTACACGCTGTTGATAAGCATGTTCTGCTGCATATTTACCCAAAACTACAAGTTTTGCATTACGACGGGCACTAGACCACGCCTTCACAACCTCTAAAATTGAATTCTCTGGCTCTGCGCGGGCAATCAAAATGGCATATTTGCCAGCTTGCAAACCATACTTTTCTAAGTAATCAAGCTTAGCTGTTGTAACCTTGTCCGCACCATAGGGAATAGTAGTAATTTTTTCTGCATGTACTCTAGTCTCTAAATGACGTGCAATTTCCGGATGATCAGCGATCAGGTGATTACCTAACCACGAACCAGCCCAATCATTCAACCAGAACCAGAATTTGGCTACTTTTCCCCATTTTTGCCTATGCCACTCAATCCCATCCATATTGATCAGGTTGGTGATACCGCGTAGGCGATAAATCAGGCAAAAAATAGCCGTGTTATAGCCTAGAGTCAAAACCAGATCTTTGGTCTTGGCTGTATGCAGGGTAGACTTCAAATCAAAAATGATTGTCCCTGCGGCACCCGAAGTTTTTACCGGAATATTGACACGCTTCACGCCTTGCCAGCTGTCCTCAAAGATAGGCCCCTCACCACCAACCTGACAATAGACAATGACCTCCCAGCCCTTGTTAACCAGATACAATGCCAGGTGCTCCGCAAATGTTTCAAAACCACCATGGGCCGCTGGTACGCCACGAGTACCCAAAATTCTTACCGTATTTTTTTTCATTAGACCCTGACTCCAACACTTGCGTATAAATTCTGCATTGAATTGACGTAGTTATCGCGGTTAAATCTTTCTTCAACCAAGGCCCTACTGGCTTTGCCATAGGTCAACAACTTATCGTCTGCAGTACCATCTATGCTAGTAAGCAAATTTGCCAACTCATCAACATCACCGCTGGTAAACATCCAGCCAGTTTCACCAGGCTCAATCATTTCAGGAATGCCACCAATATTGGCCACCACAAGAGGCTTACCAAAAGCCATACTCTCTAGCAAGCTCATAGGAGCATTTTCATACCACTCCGAAGGTAAAACTATTGCCTTTGATTCCTTGATAAGCGTATGTAATGCTTCACCAGACTGATAGCCCAAAAACTCTACATCAGCTTGTAGCTCATTTTGCAGGGCATGTAATTTAGCTTCTTCAGGCCCAGTACCGGCAACCTTAAGTTTCACGCCTGATTTTTTCACTGATTTAAGCAACGTCTCCACACCTTTTTCTGGCGCCAGGCGGCCAAAATAGAGGAAATAATCTCCAGGTGAATATTCAGGAGTAAACAGGGATGAGTCAACGTAATTAGGAATATAAGTAAACCTATCTTCAGGCCAACCCCACTCTACAAACTTGTTCATGAAAAAGCGGCTAGGTACAGCAATTTTACTTAAGTACTTCTTGTATGTATTCAACTTGTGATGCAGCGTACTTTCCAAAGCCACAATTACACTTGGGCCTAAAGAATTGCGTAGGCATTTGTGTTTAATCACATTTAAAAAATTTCCATCCTTGCATTTCTCGCATATTCCGGTCTCATTAAGCATTTTATAAGCCGGACAAGCGATCTTGAGATCATGAGCGGTCATGATAATTGGTACGCCATGTTCATGTAGCGTAGGCAAAATAGCAGGGGATAGATGGTGGTAAATACAGTGCAGGTGAGCTACATCAGCAGGATAATCCTGCAACAACTTCTTTAGTTTTTTTTGTGCCTCAAAAGAATAAATTACCTTAGAGGCCATAATGGCTTTGTCTACAACCCCATAGGAGTTTCCAAACTCCAACTCATCGACAAAATAGTTTTCCCATGGTGTTGCAAAGTTTTTCGGATGATGCATGGAGAAGAATGCATTATTCCACCCCAGGTCTTCCATCAAAGCAGCATGATCTAAGTAAACTACATCAGAGCCACCTCTGCGATAATGGTAATTATTAACACTCAACAGATTTGGCATAAAAAGAGATTCTCGAGACTGACAAGATCAATAGATTTGAATGTGCAATGAAATAATAAATCAGGAGTTATTTTTTGATTCTCTTCAAAATAATTCTCCATATCTTTCTTGGAATAGCAATCCACAATGGATGATAAATCCTATGATACTTTTTCGCATAGGGAGCAATCAAACCCCAGTAATGCTCTAAGCCACCCAACTTGATAGCTTTAATATAAGCAGCATCACTAATAGCAACCAATTCAGCCCGCAGCTTAAATATTTTTCTATATTTTTTGGACAAATGCTTAAACTGGGGAGTTACCCGTTTCGGAGGTGCCCAAACACCACCCTCTTGTTTCAGATACAATCTATACGCCAGACCAGACCTTCTATGCCTGAAGCTAGCCAGTTGCGTTTCAGCGGCGACATCTGGAGTAACAGTAGTTAGGCGCAATCGATTAGCTTCTCTAGCCGCTTCCATGAATTTGTGCAGTACTTTATTTCTGACGATTACAACGCTGGTCCCAAAAGACTCATGCTTATATGGCTCAATCCAGGCATCGCCAGCCGCCAGGTCAGCAGTTTCACCCATCACATCATCACAATAATCACATGCACCATATTTGAACAAACCAAGGCCCCAATCGCCACCACGCAAATTACTCATGATTGCCGATTGTGTCTTTTCGCTATTATCTTTATTACTAACAATTTCTACAGCGTAACTGGTAGCGGGGTTGTTGGGCATTTTATAGCGGAAATCAAAACGCTCAATCTCGTTTAAACTCACACCCAACTGCCAGGCGATATATTCAAGATAAGCAATGCTTTTGAGATGGCCGCATAAAATTGCAATTGTGAATTTAATATTTTCAGCGAAAATAGGATCTTGCGTAGATAACAATCTGATCGACTTAATAAAGCAAGGAACACCTACAACCAGATATCGGCCAGGGTGCTGTTTCACATACTCCAGCACCTTACTCATTTCTACGCCGTAATATCGGCTTTTTGCGCGACTTCTTACTTCATCCGAAGAGGTTGAAACTCCATAATGAAACATGACCTCGGAACCAGATGAATAAGTTGTTGGTACAACATGAAGAACTCCATCAATTTCACCTTTGGCCAGCAGCTCACATATTGTCCAGCTGACGATTCCACCCGAGCTACCATTGATCCGGTACTCTTCTTCATCAACATGGCCGACATATAGCTCCTGCCAAAATCCTAATCTGTCATCGTGCTGGGCATGATCACCAAATAACTCACTGCCTATCTCATCCTCATTGGCACCCGCGCCAGAAAACGGGCAAACCTTGGCCAGTTGATCGTTAAGTGAAGCAGAGGTAATTTTGGCAGGTAATATTGCCTGAAACTTGCCAACCTCATTTAATACAACTTTAACTGGTGAATCTTGTACCGCCGTGCATGAACCACAACCAATACAATACCCTCCCTCGATCACGGATTGAATAGTGCCTATAGAACCTGAAGGCTGATGCTGAAGATTATTGATCATTGAATATTAAGTGAACGATTAAGGAAGTCAAATGAGATTTTTTTTCTTACATTAAGAATTTCGTCAACTTTTTTATAATCTATTTCTTGAGAAAAAATATCTACAATATCAGAATAATAATTAGCATTTCTTGCTTCTAGTCCTAAAGACTTCAAAGCATAATCCACCTTATAATTCTTGCCCACAAAGCTGCAGAACTGCTTACGGTATTGGATTGACAAGATGGTGCCATGAAAAGAATCAGACACTACAGCAGTAGCGTTTTTTATATATCCTAAAAATTCAAATGGATCACTCATTACTACATCGACACCAACAGCACTAAAATGACCTATGCTTATTATTTTTTCCACATCTAGCTTTTTCGCTAATGACTGGAGCATAGTTAAACGCTCCGGAGTCAGGTCGTAGCAATAAACTAATATATATTTACAATTAGGAGTATTTACTTTTTCATATTTTGTCCAATCGAGTAGAAATGTAGGATCTAATACTTCTACAACCTCCCTCGCTGTCACCTTTTTAATCAAGTCAACCGTTCTTTGATCACGCGCAGACAGTGAATCAATCTTTTTCAGTGCGGACTTTTCAAACTCTAGGCTCGCAAAATCAGCCTCCTCCATCCCGTTGGTACTAGGCGCATATGATATGCGCTTGACTGCATCTACCCCTTGCCCAAAGTAAATGGGTAAATGATCGAATGTAGCATTCTTTAAATTCCAGATTTCATCACTTCCAGCAATGATGGCATCATACTTGGCAGTAGTCGGCCAACGTACACTATTCAATTGTCGGTTAATGACGGTGTAAACAAAAAAACGTACCAAATTAAAACATAATCTTTTGGGATTCTTCGTAACTACACTTTTCAATTTACGCTTTTTTCTCGTTGATGATGGCGCATACAACATATCAACTTGAATGCCACGGTTAGTCATGTATTCCTGCAAAGCAAATGCTTGCAAGAAGGATCCATAATTGAAGTATTCGTTAAATACTGTAGCAATTGCAACACGCATATCCTGGCCTTTTTACAAATTTAGATTGGTATCATTTATTTATAACTGAAAAACTTGCTCTAGTAGGATCGTCAACTTTCAGACTGAATTTTCGCGCAAAAAATTTACCAGACTTTTTAATCTGATCCACATTTTCAGATTGCACAACATCGGGACCGGTCGAGCATCCATGCCAGAACAAAGCGTGATTGCTCGGAGATAAGACTAAATCATTACCAGAGGGGTTAATATTTAATAACAAAGTGTGTATATAAGCCTCGTCGGGTATTTGGCACTTTGCAAAATAATCTAATATTTTTTTATTCTTGTGCGAGGCCTCCACTATCCAGGAGCAAACACGACGGCTCGCTCCAAACCATTGCCCCCCCAATCCAATAGCGTTAATTCCTTGACGCCGGCGTGTTCCTTGCGTTAGATACAACATTGCCCTTAAGAGACTCTTACCAAGCTGTGAAGTAATTTTCTCCGATAAATTCCTAGGTTGATGTGCCAACTTTAAATTTACAGAGCAGACTTCCAGATGCTCAGTACTATTTCCCACAACCCACATACTGGCGCGTTTTGATATACGTGTACCTATGGCTGAAGTTGTCAGATATCTCCATCCATGGCTAAACAAAGCCTCATCATCTTTAATTTGCATTAAATCCATCATCACATCGGATTTACTATCAATCAAATATTGCTCAAATTCCTTGATGGATTTAACCGGAAGGCATGATTCTGAAAGTAATTGGAAATGAGTAACTTTAGGATTAGCTAGGGCCTCTTCCAATAACTTCAATGTAGCTGCGACTAAAGACCAATCTCCCCAAGCAGTTGAAACAGGGGAGCTTAGGATAACAATATTCGAGCCTATTGGTTCAAAATCCGGTTGCTTTGAGAAGTCATGATGCACATACAAGGTGTGTGGGTATACTTTGATAGCAATCTCTGAAATAGCAGCAGTGGATTTTTTTGAAGATAACAGGCCAAAAGCAATACAAGGCTCATTAACCTCTACTTTTCTCCCTATATTAGGTAGGGTTGAATCATACCCACCAATAAAATCCCTCATAAAATCAATAATAATGCCACGGCACAAAACAAACCCTAATACGCCAAAGACAACCCCTGAAGATAACCCAGATATATACCAGACAACATTCGCAGCTTTCAGCGCCTCTCCAACGAATATTGATGTTAAGGAAATTATTAATATTGTTATTATCGGGAACCAATCTCTTTGTTGAGCAAAACCTTCTGCCTTAAGTTGATATCTAACCCAAGCATTCGCTACTAAAAGCCCAACAGCATTAGCCATAGGAAAAGCTATAGGTCCAAAGAGTGGCAAAAACAAAATAGCGCCAATAACAGAAGTGGACAGTAGAGAATTGGAGTAAATTAAGTACTGATATTTTTCTACCGTTTGTACCAAAAGTTCAAGCTGTTGTCGCTGAGTTTCAAGCACCAGAACAAAAAACAAAGCAACAACAATGCTGAATGCATCAGATCCATATTTGCCAGCAGACAATAGTGATAGTCCTTCTTTTCCAGCAACAATTAGCAACACAAATAATCCAGCAATAAAAAGATAATTGATCTGCAAAACCAACTCACAAAGCTTAGCTGGAACACTGAAATCTTTATGCTCACAATATCTTGCCACAACAACAGGTCGAACTAAACCCACTAACAATTGAGCAGGTAGATATCTTTTTATATATTCATAAATTGTTTGAGCAAACCCATAATGGGCCATAGAGGTAGAACTCAGCATATGGCCACCAACCAAACGGTTAGTGTGTCCGCCATATGGCAAGATGGCCAAATGCTGAATGTAACCAACTACAGCAAAGTTCATAATTTTTTTTAGATGAGTGCGTATCCAGCTACTGTCCTCAGCCGCCACTTCGGTTTCGTTTGGATTTTTTGCCACAACGTAATTAACAGCAACTATGACCACTATAAAACTTAAAATATCACTAACCACCTCAAGCCAGACTACGCTGTATAGATCAACGTCGCCTTGATAAGATAGATAAATCAAACCGGCTACTCGCGTAGCTGCAGCAATAAAGAATGCCAACTGGGCAGCCCCTTGATGCAAGGTAGATTCGAGGATTTGCGATAGGAACAAAACCGTGGATCTGAAGAGTACAGTTAGCAAAAAAACCTGAAATGCGGCTAGCGCACTGGATAATCCGATATTTCCAATAATATTATCAGTAAACAAATATGCGAAAGATAACGCAATACCCAATACAAAAGTTCTGATAGATAAAACTGAATATACGAATTTTTTTAACGAAGACTGATAATTTTTCTGATATAGCTCAGGAACATATCGAAGCAAAGCATGTGCTAAACCTAACCCTGAAACAGCGGTTAACAACTCCACTAGTGCAATAAGAATCGAATATTGTGCAAACTCTTCAATCGATAATTCTCTGACAATTAGCAATGCAGCAAAAACACCCGCAAAGGCAGTGCCGCCTTTACCGACGACAAAATGCATCAAGCCCTTTTTGATTCGGGCATTGCCATACCGTGTACTCATTTGTAGCTTTCAAGTAATAATTGATACTTATTCCATACTTGATTGGAAATAATCGGATACGTCCTATTGGCTTTGACCCAAGCTGGCCCTTTTTTTCCCATGGCATCAGCCTGTTCAGCATGAGTAAGAAGATACAAGACTGCCTCTGCAAATGCATCGGCAGACCACTCCACGCACAACCCAGCTCCACTTTCTTGGATGATGCTGGATTGCTCAGGGTGGTTGTTACATACCACGGGCCTCCCAAGTGCAAGATACTCCACCAATTTTGTCGGTGAGGTGGAGGATAATATTTTTGTAGGATAATAAGGTGAAAGACAAACTGCCGCGCTTGCAGCGATCTTCCATGCCTCCTCAATAGGTACAAAACCTGTGAAAATTACACTCTGCGCTATATTCAATTCTTGAGCGTAATCCACCAAAGCTTGTTTTTCACTGGGGTTATCACCATCCCCCACCATCATCAAGATAGCATCTGGCTTGGCTTTAACAACCAGAGAAAAGGCTTCAATAATGGTGTGCAACCTTCTGACTACTGAAAACGTACCCACGTACACCACTGTATTAGGCAAAATATCAACTTCTTGATCTTTTGCCCAGCTCAATGCTTTCTCGGGTACCCCCATAGGAACTGGGGTTAGTTTTTCAGCACACACACCCATGCTCTGTATATCTTCAAGCATTCTCACACTTTGAACAAATGTATGATCTGCATGTTTGATCACAATTTTATACAGAATAAATTCTGCTAACTTTCCCTGCATCTTTAAAAGAATCTTCTTGATTCCACTTGCCTTATCAGCAAGGTCTAAGGTGTGCTCAGGGTAGGGGTAAGAACACCAGTAAATAAATGTATTAGCAGTCAGTCTTGCAAACAACAAACCCAGAATAGCTGCAAAATACTTATCTCTTACCTGAATAATTTCATAGCCTGAAAACATACTTTTTGCCAGATAAAAAATATCAAAGGTCCAATATAGGAATCTGTTGATTACTTTTGCTAAAATTCCAGACTTATTTAATCTTGGTGGTAGAAAACATGGCGCTGAAAAATATTCGAGCTTATTAGAAGGCGAATAGTTTTCCGGCGCTCGCATATACCAAGTTATATCCAACCCATTTTGCGTCAGAGATTGAGCAAATAACTCTGAAATATCCACTCTAAATGGTGGGTACTCTTCCGGCACAGAATAATAAATTTTAATATTTTTTCGCATGTTATATTTTTGATTTATTCAGCAACGATTTTCTCGAGATTTTATCCATCACCAATAGATACCCGAACACCAATACAAATAATGATTGATAACTAAGATCAAAGAAAAAATAGCTATTGTGCAGCATACTAATGACAAATAGCACTACCGATATCCTGGCTGTATTTATCATGGGCTTGCTGAGTGGATATTGACTATCCTTTAATAGCTTCCCGCCCATCTTGTATGCAGAGATAAACACCATGGCGATTATGAAAAACCCAAACAAACCCAGCTCCCATAGAATGGTAGATATTCCTGTCAAACTGATACCATAGCCTGGGTATTTTCGTAGCAACTCTGAGCCCTCATTCAGCAACACCCCGCCCTGGGTTTCCCCCGCACCGTAGCCAAACAAAATATGTAATATCTCACTCAGCCTGAAATTCTCCTCAATCCAGAATGCATATACAGTAGTTCTGTTAAGCAATAGATTTCCATAACCTCTATCCCCAAAGTTATATGAAACATTGCTGTCCCACATATCTTGTAAGGACAAGTGTTGTTGAGAATCTGCACCTGGGATTAGGGAATATGCAAAGAATATGCTAGCCAATAGAACTACAACACCAATGGCACCAAATATAAATTTCAATGGATCTTCGAATAACTTGTCCTTGTAAAGCAGGAATAAAGCCACTGGTAGCAATACAATGAATAATTTCGCCTCACTGAAAAACATAGGCACCATAAAAATACTTAAAAACAACACTACGGTTTTAAGCTTCCAAATATGTTCCCGGTAGTGCGAGAGTGCGAGTGTAATGCCTAAGGCACACAGCAAGGCGAGAGATGAACTTCGCCCGCCGCCAGTCATACTGCCACCGAAGGTACCTGCAACCACATCGGCTGCCACCACCCCCCTCAAGGCCAACTCTTCTGAAGTACGTTGCGGAATTAGAACAAAGAATTGATGGAATACAAATGGCAATTGAACAATGCCTAATATCAATATGAATTTAACAATCCGCTTCGAGTCTGCTTCTTTGCTCATTAAGTAATACAGGGCGATCAATAGTCCCCACACTTGAAAGTAGCCTTTGAAACTAGTGACAAACTTGGCAAAACCATGCCAATTAAATAAGGAAAGCAAAATCACATAAGCAAAAAATGTCCACAACCAGAATATTAATGATCCGGATGGGGCTAATTTATTGCTCCCAGTCTTATGGGAGTTGCTTGAAAAGACATAGGCGATTAATGCAACGGCCATAGATAAACCAGCAAGTGCCCACTTTATGGGTTGCAAGCCAGGAAGATAGAGATCAATCAACCCAGAAAACACCAAAGCACCTATGATCACGACCCATGTGCCAGCCAGGGGCTTTACAACCAAGATTGCACCAGCAATCAGCACAAAGAAACCAATGGTTAATGGGTAAATACCGAATGCTAACGTCAGCCCAAAAATAGCCGAGAGAACAATTGCCCCCAGCCATAACAGCAAGGCACTGGTAAGATTAATATTGGTTTTTACCCGGCTTAGTGGCTTAGCCATACTTAATACTCACTTCCATATATGCGTTCAATCAATGCACCCCATGTAATGGCATCATCATGCCTTGATGATCTCTGATTTAAACTCAGCCAAAGAAGGCAAGACCAACTTGGTACTTGAGTCAGCATGATCTATTGCACGTGCTACAGGTAGGCTTTTTGCTGCAACGACCTTGGCGCTCCAGGATGAGTCTTTTACACTACGTTCAAAACCGACCACATTTGCAATATGCCAAGTGCTTTTTAATTGCAAATGCTCATTAAATACCCTGTACTCCTGTATACCAAAGATACAACTAACAGGGTCAAGCCAAGGTGCTAAGTTTTGTTTTGACCGTTCTAAGATAGCGCCTTGATACTCTCGCCAATCTATTTCGTTCACCCCGCCGTCATAGCCTATTGCGCCAACTCCTGTGTTATACAGCAGCTCTATTGCCTCTTGTGAAACTGCGGAGGGGGTATCGGCATAGAATGCATGTAGCACTCCCCCAAACAGAGAATGAACACCTAGAAAGTTGCTGAGTTTACGGTCAGTGGGCAAGACATGCTTGACAGAGCCACGGGAGATCTCAATTGTTGTGACATCCCTCGTAATTGCGCATGACAGAGCTGGATCTCCGCACCAGGCGTGAGCTCTGTTGAAGGTCATTAATAAGGCGACAAGCAGCAGCTGGCGCAGAGACACGCGAATATCCAGCACTACTCAGTCCCGGCATGCAAACCAGCTACTTTTCGCCTATCTTGAGGATTGAGGGCGGCGACAATGTCCTGAATAAAGCGCTGCTGGACATCAAAACCGTATTGCTGATCTGGCGTAATCGTCGACACACGGAAAATCATGCCATCAGGAATTTTGCCATCAAAGCCATATTTGAGTTGCTCAAGTTTAACCGCTTTACCACCGATAGCCACCTTGTCACCCACGGTAGTCCAGTAAGTCAGCGGCTCCGACCTGGTACCTAAAACTGTAAACAATCTCTTGACCGGTATAGATCCAAACTCGGTAGCAATAGCATCTTTGCTTGAGCTTTTCACTTGAAACCCTTGCGCGGGGTAACAAACATCAGGCAGGTGTAGCTGATTGGCATCGCTCTGATCTTCACCATATGCTATGGACAACATGACGTATTCGCCCTTGTCATTCATGTAAGTGCGTGAAAGCGTCTGGGAGTAAATTCGCTCAATTTCTTCTTTTTGCTGAGGATTAACAATGTTAGCCCCACCAAGTTCAATCTCATGCCAGTCTGCAAATTGCTTGGGTATCAAAGTTTCCAAAACAACTGGATTACCGTCTTTAGCTATCTTATGTGTAGGACGTAATATTGTTGAAGCTATAGATGCGCTCACCATAGCAATAAAAACAATAACAACTTGGATGATTAATTTATTCATTTGGCAATACCCGACTGGCTTTTAGGTGTGCGCCATTTACGCTCAAGAAAACTCAGGAAGGTATCAACCCACAAGATCAAGATCAACGCTACGACAAACAGTAACATACCGGCAAAACCATGCATGAAACCCTGACCTGCAGCATCCCCAAAGTAATATGTGATTAATGTTAATGTCATGACCCTAATGACATTAGCGGTAAATGATATAGGCACAATCAAAATGGCCAGGGTAACGTTTCGGAATACAGAGTCACTACGCACAATATTCAAATACAAAAGCCCAAGTGCTTCTAATGACATCAGGGTATGCAACCCAGCACAAGCATCCGCAACTAATAGCTGATACTGACCAATTTGTAGTATTACGCCACTACGCGCTATAGGGTAGCCGATACCATACAAGATGTATTCCGCAACGTAAGATACGGAGATCTTCATTGGCATGGTGACAGCATCAATAATCGCGCCTGGAAGCGGAATCATGAAGAATAAGAAAAATAGCGGAAACCAAAAGGTTTTAGCGCCACGAGTGCCATAAAGTAGTAGTAACAAACCCAATAGCACAGGAATTTGCGAACCCACATCAAACAGCCAGATATCCTGGGAACGCCCTAAAACATAGAAGAACAAACCGGGAATAATGAAGAGAAAGCCCAACAGCGGCTGGCGCTTAACGTTTTTCCATGGGTCTTTGAAAAAATCACGACGCAACCAAATCAAGTACGCAACCACCATAATAATAATGGGGCCATGGGCCTGCTCATCAGTACTCCAAAGCTTACTGGCAAGATTGGAATACGTAGGCAGATACAAGGCTAACAAACCCAGTATTACCAAAACACATACCGCTAGAGAGCTTTTTCTCATTTGCATTGACCGAAGCTAGAATTCCGAAAGTACAGTCCCAACAATCGGGGTACCATTTTTTTGCAGTTGGTCAATGGCAACAGCAGTTGCATTCACTCTGGTCACATTTTTACGTACGACCATAGCAGCACCGCCAACGGCTGAAGCAATGGCTTGCGCATCTGTGCTGTCCGAAAATGCCGGAGTGTCAACCAGAATGATGTCGTAGGTCTCAGCAAGCTGACTGAGCAGAGTTCTGAAGTTCGCCTTACTTACCAATTCCAATGGGTTAGGCGGTAGGGTACCTGCAGGCAATACTGACAGATTTTCAAAAGCTGAAATTTTACGTACTACATCAACGCCAGCTCTACCCGCAAGAACATCAGAAAGACCGCGATTATCTTTGATACCAAACAAATCATGCTGACTAGGATGCCGAAGATTTGCATCGATTAATAAGGTACTCTCGCCCAACTGCGAAAATACAACCGCTAGATTAGCCACAAGGTAGCTAGCTCCAACACCAGCATCAACCCCAGTAATAGCCAAAGCTTTACGATTTTTGGCAAACCAATTAAAAATTAGCTGACTACGTAATGCCCTGAAAGACTCTGCCTTAGCACTGAAAGGTTGATATGCAGAGATCAAGCTCGAAGAAATACCATCTTCCGCTGGATTCAAATAAGGATAATCAAACTGTCGAGCAAGAACTTCCTGTATATCCCTTTCGGTAATTAAGCCTAAACTGCGAGCCGCTTCACCAAACCTAACACCTTGCTCTTTATGCAAACGCATGACTCGTTCGGCATCAGCTGGGGTAATTTTACCCATTCTGAGTAACAAGCTACCTATATTAAATTCAGAAAATGGGCTAATTGCAGAATCCTGAGTGGAAACGTTTAATGGATTTTCGCTAGTCATCAATATTCTCAATTCGCAATTCTAAGTGGATTGACCTTTTTAATTCCCAAGAGCTTTCTGCTTCTATCTTTTGGCAATACGCCCAAGAGAGGAACCTCCAATAGATCAACTATATCTTCTGAAGATCGCACTTTACGATCCAGCATTTCCGCTAAGACACCGAAGCCCACACCCAGTAATAACCCAACAAATATCGATAAGATGATATTTAGCATGATTTTGGGGCTAGATGGCTGTGAAGGTGCAGTAGCCGGGTTCAGAATCGCAACGTCAGATTGGTTTGACTGACCTTCAATATTACTTTGTGTAAAGCGTTGAGTCGTCACATCATATGCATGCTGAGCATTTTCAATTTCCCTTGTGAGCACAGCCAAAGCATCTCTATCACGATTTAACTCAAGCACTTTTGCACGCTGAGACTCTAATGCAGCACGAATTTCATTTTCGCGCTGTTTCAGAATTTTAGAGTTAGTGGCAACACTGCTTGACACCACTTGAATTTGACGATTTAACTCTCCCTTCAAATTCTCAATCTCAGCCTTGGAGCCTTGATACATTGGGTGGTTACGTTCATATTTTTGAGAGATATCAGCAAATCTAGATTCAGCACGCGCAATTTCTGTTTTCAACCCCTGAATCAACGGATTAGAAGCAATATCTGGTGAGTCATAAGCACCACTACCAGCCGCATTTCGCTGCCTAGATTGTGCTTCCATGCTTTGTGCTTGAGCAAGTACTAATTGAGATGAAAGATCATTCAGTCGAGCACGCTCAACATCCAAACGCTCATCAACACTGATAATACCTTTTTCTTGCTGATATTTTGACAAGCGCTCTTGAGCCTTTTCCAAATCATCACGCAAATCTTTCACTTGCGCAGTGAAGTATTTGGCAGCTTTTTGTGAAGGCTCTACTTTAAGTTGAATATTGGTATTAATGTACGCTTCAGCAAATGCATTGGATATTGCAGCGGCAAACTGAGGATTGGAGCCTTTGAAAGCTATATCAATAATACTGCTAGTTTTAGATGGGCTAACATCTAGATTTTTTAGCAGCAGCTCTGACAACCAGTCCTGAATATTGCCTTGACCTTCTGTCGCACTTTGAAAACTCTGCTTAACACCTTCACTCTCTGCAAGACCAAGGGTTTTAATGACTTTCAAGGCTACATTTTTACTTGAAATAATATCAACCTGAGTGGCCATATAACCTGGCATTAACTGTGCAGGCAGTGCAACACCCGTCACTGGATCTACACCCTTGTAATTCACGATCACCGTCGTACTTGCAGTGTAATTCTTAGGTAGCAGAATACTAACCAACGTTGTCACCACAACTGTGACAATCAATGTCAGCAGCACAATTTTATATCGTGCCTTAAGGATCAAGAGTATCTGAGATAAATTCATAATTTATTGCCTTTGACTTTCGATTTATGTCTTAGAACAGACTTTCTTGCACGTAAATCACATCATTGGGTTGAACTAGATCATCATGCTTAACCTTCAGCACATGTGTCACGCCATCTTTATCAAGACGTTTAATTTTCACACCGCGCTCAGTACCTCGAAGTGTCAGACCACCTCCAACCGCAAGTGCCTGAATCACGGTCATATTGTGTTCAAGTCGATATTGACTAGGCCTTTGGACTTCACCATAGATATAAAATTTTTGTGCACGATCCACATAGACGATATCACCACCCACAATATTCATATTGTGAGTAATGTCTCCACTACGCATCATTTCTGCTAGATCTATGACTTCGCGAGTTGTTTTCCCATCCACTGTACGTATCAGGGTAATAAGATCGCCACCTTCGGGGCTAACCCCACTGGCCAGAGCAAGAACATCTGCAAGAGTGCGCTGACCTTCCAGCGGATATCTACCTGGGCGAAGTACCTGTCCCAGCACGGATACCTGCAAGCTCTGCAATTGGGAAACAATAATGCTGACATGAGGATTTCTCAGGAAACCGCCAGCCTCCAGCATGCTAGCAATTTTCCTCTCTGCCACCGCGGGCGTCTCACCGCCAACAGAAACCTCTCCAATCAAAGGATAAGTAATGGTTCCTGACTCACTGACGCGCACTTCCAGAGCAAGATCTGGCTGCTCAAAGACCGATATTTTCAAAATATCGCCGGGGCCGAGCACAGTATCATTTTTCGCCGCACTTGCAATACAAGACAAGAATAGGAACTGAACTACCAGTAAAACTTTAATGAACTTATTCATAGCTATCCAATTTCAATGAGTTAGTTAAAATTATTTAAGGCCACTCACACCACGAGCAATGTCATCACTAGCAGTCGCTGCGTTGCCTTTTTCTACCCCCTCACCCACATGAGGCTTACTTGCCTCAACACTCATCATATTTTTATCAAAATACTCAATCTTTGCCTCGCTCCTAAGTTTCGCAAGCTCGGCATCACCAACATCTTTGCGTTTCTTGTTGAGTAACGTTTGTTCAATTTGCGGAATAGCGTCCGTTAATGATACTGGGCTTTCTCTCACACTATCCATTAAAACGAGCATGGTTCTTGGCCCCATACCGATCACAAATAACTGACCTTTCCTTGCATCTTTTAAACGCTCAGAAATTTGCGGTGGCAACTCCGCCACACTACGCGCAACTTCACCACGGTCATACTGAATACCTTTGGAATCCAACCATGTCGCCACTTCTTGCAAGGTTTTGAAATTGCTAAGTGAAGACTTGAACTCATCATTAATATGGCGTGAATCAACCAACAACTGCTCCATCTCAACCAGCTTGCGCTCTGCAAATAGTGCTGGGTTTTGCTTATAGAAGTTCTCGATTTCTGCTGTTTCTGGTTTACTAATATTGGCAACCTTACCTTGCAAATAAGCTTGGGCAATAATTTGTGATTTTGCACGTTCGATGGCTTGCATCACGTTGGGGTCACGATCTACCTTGGCCTTGAGGGCGGCTTGCTCCAGCAATTGGCGATCGACCAGGGCATTGAGAATTTGCTTGGAGGCTTGATCTTTCTGGGCTGGCTGTACGTTTGCACGTGCCAGCTCTTCATTGAGCTGGTGAACGGTGATCTCCTTGCCATTGACGCTCACCAATGACTGGCTGGCCTTGCTGTCGTGCGACTTGTCGCCACAACCAGATAAACCTGCGCCTATTGCCAAAGCGATCAATGCACAGCTTGTGAGCTTAGACCATTGTTTCATTGCAACTCCATATTGGGTATTCAACTTTAAATCTCCTCAAAATTCTGCAAAATCACACTGCGCCATTAATAGGCATTATCCTTTTTAAACACCACCAACACTGTCCTGACGACGATCCACAAATCAAATGCCAGTGACCAGTGGCGCAAATAATCCAGATCGTATTCGATCCGTGCTTCCATCTTGTCCAGGGTGTCTGTTTCCCCCCGCAAGCCATTGACCTGGGCCCAGCCGGTGATGCCTGGCTTGACCTTGTGCCGCAGCATGTAGCCTCGAATCAGCTTGCGATATTGCTCATTGTGGGCAATAGCATGTGGCCTTGGCCCGACAATACTCATTTGCCCTTGCAAGACATTTAAAAACTGAGGCAGCTCATCCAGCGAGTTTTTGCGCAGGAAGCCCCCTATCTTGGTCAAGCGCTGATCGCGCTTTTGCGCCTGCACCACCTTGGCACCATCTTCCATTACGGTCATGGAGCGGAACTTGTAAACCAGAATCTCTTCGCCATTAAGCCCATATCGACGTTGCTTGAATATGACAGGCCCTTTGGATGTCAGCTTGACTGCCAAGGCTATCACGAGCATGACAGGAGACAGCATGAGTAGGATAAGCGAGGCAAGAATAATGTCACTAGTCCGTTTGATTAAACTATTAAAACCGGTGAAAGGCGTTTCGAGGATAGCCACCACCGGCACACCGGCGACATCGTCAAAGCGGGCCTGCACCAGATCAAAAATGTAAATATCGGGGACGAAATAGATAGAGGCTGTTGTGTCTTGCAACTCTTCGAATAGTTGCCTGATGCGAGGCTGGGCAGACATCGGCAGGCTGATGAAAATAATTTGCGTGTTGTTGGCACGTACATAAGGTGCGATTTCCCCCATAGAGCCCAATAGCGGAACATTGCGCATCCCTTTGGGATGGCGTGCCACTTCACGGTCATCAAACAAGCCTTTGACTTCCATGAAAAGGTAAGGATCATCGTTGATGCGGTTCACTAAGCGGACACCTATATCATTAGCCCCCACAATCACGACAGAGCGCACTTCCCCATTCTTGTGCAGATCAGAGGCTATCTTGCGAATGGTCAGATGAGCAATGATGAACAGAATGGGCACAGTAGCAAACCAGGCATAGATCATTTCGTCCATATACTGGCTGGATAGATCAGCGGCATAGCCAATGAACACCAGCACCGCGACAACAATGGCCCAGCCAAAGAGGATATCCCTGATATAGCTCAGTACCTTGCCGCTACGCCAGGTTCGATAGAGATCCAGGCGCTCGTAAACATTGGAGGAAACAAAATAGGCCAATAAGGCCAGAATCAGATAATAGCCATTGAAAGGCTCGCCATACATCAATGTGAAGCCATATAGCGACCCCAGAATAATCAGGGGATCTAGGAGTTGCTTGAAAAAGGCAACTAGGGGGATATCGTTAACGGTCATTTAGGCACCATCAAAACTCGTATTGACCGGTCAAGGACAGACTATTCGAATCATATTCAAACATCTGAGAAGTTGACTCTCGCGTACTGTGCACAACCGCCGCATTGAGCACCAGAGACAAAGTTGGCTTATACACAAGCCCTAAAGCAAATGTTTTATCCTTGTCAGAACGTTGTGGCCCAAAAACATCATCCCCCTCGAAATCTCGCTTTTCATAACGGATACTGCCCTGCAACGTTACCTTGCTCGTGGCATACAGGCTCGCTGACAGAGATGTCCCTTTATTCAGGGTATAACTGGTCGTCACAAAAGCCTGTGCATTATTTTCTCGCCAAGCAGTAAGATTTAAGCTTGTCTTACCAGTAGGCGCCCAATTGAAGTTAGTTCTAGCATTGAATTTCCTGAAATCACGAGAAGGTATTTCATCGTGCTTTCGCTCAACCAAACCACCCAAGAACTGCAATTTCGACTTTGCTGATGTACTCCAGTCAACATTAAGCTTCAACTCATTCTGGCTATAATTATTATTAATAGGAATACCAAAGAAAATCTGATCTACAGGCCTATCTCCGCGCGCATGTCGATACACCACCCCCACCTTACTGGTGCTAGGTGCAATATAGTCAAGCTCAAGCTCTTGAGAGTTTTCATTCAGGTTGGCAGCTTTTTGAGCATCCGCACTATATTCCACTTCATAATTCACAAACGCTACCCGAGTCTGCCACCTGGGGTGAAATTTCCAAATCGCATCCGCCGACCTTCTGTCTTCCGTTCGGATATTCAATCCGATCCCACCCACCGCGCGAAAGTCCGCGAAAGGTACCAATGCTTTTTTGTGGTATGCCTGAATATTGCCTTGCCAAAAATTGCCGAGATGCCAGTTCCACCGCCCAGTGATCTCCCTACCATCGTTATCCAAGACAGAGTTTCTATCAAACTTTGAACGATTGACCCCCAGATCAAAGAAAAAGACCTGCTGACTGATTGTTTTATCCAGAATGATGCCGACCTCAGTCATCAGCATCGTGTCGGCCATCTTCTCACTGCCGGTACTCAGCAACGCTTGCTCTTTGTTAGCAAACCGTCGCATATTGTCATCATATAGATAAGTCGCACTGGCATAAGGCCGAATCACATCCCCTTCCAGGGCATGTGCATGAGAAGTTACGCCGAAGAATTCAATGCCCAGAGATGCAACTAAGGCTGCTTTTTTTAGATTTATCGATTGAGATAACCGCAAAGAAGTGTTTCCCCAATTATTACCAGTAATGCCAATTACCAGTGTGAATGACCCAAACTCCCAATATGCCGTTGGTCACCGCATGAGCGATGATCGGCATCCATATTTTTCCGCTACGGATATAAAGCAAACCATATGCCAGACCAGCCAGCAAACCAGCTAACCATTCCGTATGTTCTATTGCAAATAATGCAGATGATACAAGCAGGGCAACCAATCCTAGCTGCTGTGGTGCGACATTGAGGAAGTTTTGATTGTGAATCCAGCGCATCAAGAAGGAACGCCAAAACAATTCTTCCATGAGAGGCACCACTAGTGCGGCCCCTATTAATCTTGTCGCCATTAGCAGACAGGCATATTGCCCATTACCTGGATTAAAGCCTTCAGATTGGTCGCCAAGCAGCATCCATGGCGCATCCAAGCTGATCCAGACGACAAATACTAGCACACCAATCAGGCTTGCGCTCAACCACTCACTCCACCGCAATGTAGCGATGCCAGAGAGCTCAATATAATAGCTACGCAAAGACCAAAGCAATAAGGCAACCAAGCCAACCTTGACACCATAAAGCCAACGTATATCGAGACCAGATGGGAGATATGGCGTAACAATATCCACTGTCGCCATAAACAGCATGTACAGTGCGAATGGAGCAACTCTGCTCCAGATATTGGGATCAAGCCTTATAGGAAGCATTTGCCAGCAATAGAAGTAAACTCGACCATGATACAAAAATTCAGCCGCAATCGACACAAATTCTCATTTGAGTAGTCTGTTTGGACTAAAAAATAAGTCGGCATAAAGCCGACTTATTCGATACTACTGCCGCACTGAGATAGATTTATGACAAGTCGTTATTTTTACGACGACGTGCAACAAAGCCCATCAGGCCGAGGCCGATCAACATCAGTGCATATTCGGATGGCTCAGGCACTGCTGCAATCGCAGCTACGCGATAGCCACTGATCCACATCTGCTGCGATACGCGGCCACCTTCGCTACTGGAAGCTCCCTGAATAATGCCAATAGCGTTGCTGCCAAATTCATAGGTGTATTGAGATGCATCGACGCTAAGGAAATAGATGCCGGAGTTGGGGTTATCTTCACCGATGCTGACATCGGTACGGATAGCCACCTTATCCAGATCCAGATAGGCACCCGCGGCAGCGTTGGCTGCGTTGTAGGGAGTGACATAGCCGGAACGAGATGGATCACGCAGGCGGTAGCCATCTTCCGCACCACTATAAACACCTTCAGCAAAATACCAGGCTGCAGAAATAGTATCCACTTCAGCAAAACCGGTACGCACGATGGAGTTGATTTCGGAAATGCCACCGCCACCATGGATATTGCCTGCAGGATAATTAGGCAACAACTGAAAATAGCTGCCGATAATCAATTGATTACTAGTCGCGTCAATCCAGACAGTATCAATGAAGTTACCCACCTTGATGCTGTTGTTGATGGGAGAATACACCGAGGTAGTCATGGTGGCCTGCTGAGTCCAGCTTGATGGAATACCACCTGTGAGGAAGAATGGGTCTGTCAGTACGTTATTGACGCTACCTGGCGTACGGGCACCGGTGTTCAGGATATCGACGAAACCACCAGCATAGGCGCTGCTGACACTGATGACCGCCAGCGCTGCGCCGGCAATAGCTTGTTTGAATACTTGTTGCATATTGTAAATCCCCTCTTCAATTGAGTCATTGCCTAATCCGCAGACAATGACTCCGTTCTTGATTAATTGCTGTTCTCCATAGTGCTCAGCATCAGTTGACACCAAGCAAGCTGGCTTCAAGCCAGGTGCTGCTTTTTACGACGTGTTGCCACAAAACCAAGCAAGCCAAGGCCAATCATCATCAATGCATATTCGGATGGTTCTGGCACTGCCGCCACTGTTGGCACGAAGCCGCCAATAAAGCCACCGACAACCGCCTGGCCTTCTTCACCAGCTTGGTAGTAACCAATCGCCTTATTACCCAGGGTGTATTCCGTGGCATCCGTCTTGACTAGGTAAAGACCGCTGTATGGGTTACCTTCACTGACGCTGATATCAGACTTCTGACGAATCGCATCACCATCGAAAGCCACACTGCTGGCAAAAGAATGATCGTCCGTGCGGCCACTTTCATACATGCGCAAGTCAAAATCTGACAGGAACAACCAGGCGGATGAGGCCTCAAAGCCTTCAAAGCCATAGCGATACAAGAAGTTAATTTCCTGCCCATTGTTGACTTGATTGATATAACGCGTACCGAATACCAAAGAGTTATCACTGCTGTCGCGGAACACAAAATCATAGATGGTTGCCTGGGCGATGCCTGGCAGGAGCTCAACACCACTATTGATACGGTAATCCAACAGTGTCAGGACGCCTGCCCCAGCATTGGCGGTATAGGAAATAGACGTCGCAATCAGTTGAGCAGGATTGCTACTGTAACCACTCAACCAGCTATAACTGGTTGCATTGAGGTACAACTTATCTCGCAGCGGGTTGTTTGCCCCGACCACCAAGCCTCCATTGGCGGCGCTTAGTGTCGCCAGATCATCGCGCAGGTTCACAAAGTCACCCGCATATGCCGATGATGCTGAAACCAGCATGGCAGCGATTGCCATCGACTTAAAATTCATCATCAATCTCCTTTTCATTGGTTTACACAATCCCTATTAGCGGGACTGCATCGGAGACAGTCATGAAAAACTGACCGTCACGGATACATACATTGCAACTTCCAGGCCTGAATCATGAGCATCAGGAACAAGAACATCCGTAACAGCGTCAGTAAAAATTAACAATAAGATACAAATTACTTACAAATCATTTACATATGAGATTGAACAATCGCAGGAAAACGGACAAATTTTCTCAGGAATTAGTCCTAATGGACTAATGCACTCCATACTTTTCCTTTGCATTTCATTGGCTCTATCTCATTCATCTTCGGCTGAAAATAACCAAGGCGGTTAACTGCAACCACCAACAACAACCATCACAGCCCGGGGGAAGGGCTCGCATTTCCTTTTTTCCAATTCAAGTCGAATGACAAACCAACCCACATCGCGCGGGAAGCTCCAGGGCCGATGAAGGTAGTGTTTTGCCACTGCGTCGTGTCTGGGTTGAAACCACCACTGGAGCCAAAAGGATTACGTCCCAGATCACCTGCCGTGGAATAGTCTTTATTGAAAATATTGTCTGCTTTCATGAACAGCGTGATGGCATCATTGAATTTATAGGTAGCTCGCAGGTTAAATAGCGCATAACCCGCTATTGTCCCCTTGCCGATGTAGTCGTAAGGGTCGCGGTCATAAGGCTGCGCCCCACAAGGGTTACAGGCATGCGAAGCCTCTCTTGGCTGGTGCTCGTTGTTTTCATTGCCACGCACAAATGAATATGAATGCATGATCATGCTCAACGTGGCATCAAACCTTGCAGAAAACTGATAATTCCAGCTAGCCTGAACAATATGTCTTGGCATACCGGTCAGATAATCACCCGGTTCAATATTGACGTATGCCTGCAATGTGGTCGGTGAGGTGTTGCTGCTGTTATTGGGATTAATCGCATTGGCCGCCGATTCAAACGTGGCGAGCAAATAGGTGTAGTTGAGACGTAACTTACTTTTCCCCAGCTCACCACTCATGCCAAGCTCAATCCCCTGGCGCAAGGTTTCACCAAAATTATCGAATACGCCACGATTCTTACGTCCTAAAGGCATAAACAGGATGTCATCTTTCAGTTCCGTCCTGAACACACCAGCATTCCAGCTAAAGCCAAAGTGATTGCCACGCAGTCCAGCCTCATAAGAGGTAGACCTCACCTGCTTGAGATAGGGGTCGGCAGATAAGGAGGTCGGGATTGAACAGCCATATTGATAATTGGTGCTTGCTGGCTGACTATCCTTAGTATGGTCACGCGCGCAGCCAAGCTCGATAATAGTAGGCACGCGAGCCCCTCGACTGATATTGCCGTAAAAGCTGAAATTCTCGACCACTTCCCAGGCAATACCGATAGAGGGATTGAAGCTACGGTATTTGTAGTCTCCATCCGTGCAAACAAACCTGGCGAAGGTTTCAAATGGATCAGTAGGTAAAGCGCAACGCTGCCTAGCAGGATTGAGCAATCCACTGCCGGCAGGGTTCAGAGGATTGAACTCAAATTGATACAGGGAGTTACCACGATCCGATATCAGATCGTTCACCACGCGCGACCAATTAAAGCGCGCACCATAGGTTAAATGGACATTATCCTTAGGAGACCAAGTATCACTAAAGAACAGCCCCTTGGTTGTACTGTGTCCATTGAGGTTGTTGCGAATCACAGGATATTTAGCGGCATACATGCCCTCTAGATAGAAGGCCTCATCCCTGACCGGCACAACCTCGTGTTCGGCATTAATCTCACCGTACATCTCACGCTGACTGAAGGTGATCTTGTTTTTATCTAAACCTGCACCAAAGACTATCTGGTGACGCCCCACATCCCAGGCCGCCTGCACACTAAAACCAAAACTATCTTGTTTCAAGTTGGAAAAATTGAATGTGCCATTGATGTAATCAATATTGGTCCGGCTAAACAGCTGCTGATATTCATCATAAAAATCACCATTCAGCGCAGCCTGGTTCATTTTCCGCTTGTAAGCCAATCCAGAGATCGTAAAGTTGTCAGAGACATCCCATCTGCCATTCAAATTGTAGTGATCCAGTTTGTTGGTGGATTCGTCCGGTGAAGTGAATACCCATTTGCGGTTGGTCTCTGCCATTTCAAACGGCAGCATGCCGTTGCCGGTCAAAGCGGTGTTCACATTTAATGCGCTCAGATTGATTTCGCCCTTAGGTAATTTGACCGTGGCATTGTTATACAACTGACGCAGGTTACTGGGTGAGTTTCGCCGCCAGCCGTCCTCCTCGAAATGGTTATAGGCAGTGAATAAGCCAATAATGCCATTGTTAATGCCATTGGAAACCTGCACCTGTTGCCTACCCCATGCACCGCTGATCAACTCGCCCCTGGCATGGTTATCACTAAAGCCTGTCTTGGTGCGAATCGCCAAGGCACCGCCCAAGGTATTCAGCCCAAACAAGGGATTGGATCCCGGCAAAAGATCCATGGTGGCAATTGCATTCATAGGCAACAAATCCCAATTCACCACATCGCCAAATGCCTCGTTAACCCTTACGCCATCCAGATAGACAGATACGCCTTGGGGGGTTCCAATCATGGGAGAAGCAGTAAAGCCACGAAAATTGAGGTCTTGCTGGAAAGGATTGCCAGCATAGTCGTTGATACTCACCGACTGCATGTTGTTATTCATGAACTCGGTGATATTGATGGCGCGTGACTCAGCGATCTCTTTTGCGGTCGCACTCTGGATATTGGTAGCAGCCTGGTCTCTCTCAATACCGACGCCAGGCAATGGACTGACAATTCTTACCCGGGGAGCACGGATAACGATTTCCTCAACCTTGATCACAGGCTCAGGAATACGCTCCTCCGCCTCATCTGCAACATCAGAAGCTTCAGCAGCAGCTCCCGGAGTCGCGCTGGCGAAGATCAGCATGCAAAATATATGAATCCATCCCCATAGGCACCTTCTGCCCAATCTGCTTTTTGCTGCCACAAACACTCTCCTTCTCCATATCCATCATCTTGTTTTTTCTAATGAATACCGGCTTTATAGCCAGCTTGGAGAGGGTGCAGCAAAAGTTAAGCCATCCAAGGAAACATGACCTAACCCAATGTTTTAATGATGTTTAATAAAATACACTATGAATGAATCACTGAGAGGTTGGTTATATACATCCGGGCATGGTTATAACCACTGGCTGCATGCAACCAACATGATGGCTGGAAAAGCAAAAAAGCCACGCAATATGCGTGGCTTTTTTGAATTTGGTAGACCCGAATGGACTCGAACCATCGACCTCTGCCATGTCAAGGCAGCGCTCTAACCAGCTGAGCTACGGGTCTATTTGCTCTTGGACAACAAGAGAGCTGCGCATTTTAGCGCAATGCCCTTGGCTTCGCAATCCTGAGCGCAAAAAATCTGGCCGCCATCTACCAAGGTCACCCCGTTATAATAAGGATACGTTTTCATCAGGGTTTTTCATGCTTCCTTTTGCCAACATCAGCCAGCATATTGAGCACATTATTCACTCCCTTGCCGAGCAAGGCTACGTCATCATCCCCGCTTTTCTCCCTGACGACTTCATTAGCGCATTACGTAACGAGGCTTTAACGCTACAAGCAGCAGGCAAGTTAGAGCGCGCCACTATCGGCAAGGCCGAACATAACACGCTGGATCACAAGATACGTGGCGATTTGATCCACTGGCTGGATCATGTCGATGCAAGCGTCGTGCAACAGGATTTTTCCCGCATCATGGAAGCTTTGCGCGAGTCGTTGAATGAACATCTTTTTTTGGGGCTGTTCGAGCTTGAAAATCACTTTGCCATTTACCCACCAGGGGCGATATACAACAAGCACCTAGACCAGTTCCGTGGCAACGAGGAAAGGCAGGTAAGCTGCATTTTGTACCTGAACGAAGCCTGGGAAGAAAAAGATGGCGGTCAACTTCGTCTTTACCTAGATGGAAAAGAACCCACTCCTTATATTGACACTGTGCCGCACGGTGGTACTTTGGTCGTGTTTCTTTCCAGTCAATTCTGGCATGAGGTGCTGCCTGCATCCCAGCCTCGCATCAGCCTCACAGGATGGTTTAGAAAGCGTAGTACAACGCTACCATGACCGCCTCAGAACTTAATCACTTGTTTGATACTGAGCAGTTCAGGGCCAGTGGCCATGCATTGATTGATGCACTTGCAGAACAACTAGCGCTTGAATTACAAGGCAATGCTAGCTTGATTCAATGGCAACCCCCACTAGATGCTGAGCAGGCATGGGAACAAGAGATGCCAGAGCATCCAGTGCTTGACCCCAGTCAGCTGTCTACTTGGCTACAGCAAGAAATTTTACCTCGGCAACTGGCCATGCATCACCCGCATAGCATGGCGCATCAAGCAGCACCGCCACTACCCTTCGCGGCTCTTGCCGACTTGGTCGCATCATTCAGCAACCAGGCAATGGCGGTCTATGAAACCGGCCCAGCTGCCACGTTGATTGAACGCCAGCTTATCCGCTGGCTAAGTACCATGATAGGCTGGACGCATGGAGCAGGCGTGTTCACCTCGGGAGGAAGCCAAGCCAACCTCACTGCTTTGCTTGCAGCACGACATACCATAGCCCCACACATATGGGATAAAGGCATCACGACTGTCAGAGGGCAATTGCGCATCCTCACCTCAGCAATGTCCCATTACTCCATCAGCCGTGCAGCGGGGATGATGGGACTGGGGACGGAGGCAGTCATTGCTGTTGAAGTGGATGCCAAAGGCAGGATGTCGATTGAGGCATTAAGACAAGCTCACCAAGCGTGCATCACTCGAGATGAATATGTCATGGCTGTGGTCGCAACAGCGGGCTGCACGGCGACAGGTAGCATCGACCCTTTGCAAGCCATAGGCGAATACTGCCGCACACAGGGTCTATGGCTACATATTGATGCTGCACATGGTGCTTCCGCGCTACTATCAACACACCATGGCCCAAAACTGGAAGGGATTGCGCTAGCAGACTCTGTCACTTGGGATGCACACAAATTGCTCTACATGCCCGCCACGCTCTCTGCCGTGCTTTTCCGTAACAAGGCAAGTAGCTATCGCGCATTTTCTCAGGATGCCTCTTACCTATTTCATCAAGAGGATGATAGAGAAATTCAAGACTTCAATATCAGCGCCAGGACGCTGGAATGCACAAAGCGCATGATGGGCCTGCAATTATTAGTGGCTTTCAAGCTTTATGGTCGACAAGGGTTAGCCAAGCTCATCGAGCATGTCTTCTTACTGACGGAGCAGTTTGCGAGCTTGGTAACCCAGACCGCAGGGTTTGAGCTCCTCATGCCTCCGGAAACCAATATCATCTGCTTCCGTTATCTTGGCAACCAACCATTAGCGCAAGGCGCACTTAATGAACTTCAAGCAAACATTCGCCAATCACTCTTGCACCGAGGGTTATTTCATTTAAGCCAAGTCAGCATTGATGGAAATACTTGGCTCCGGTGCACCCTCATGAACCCTTATACGCAAGCCTTGCATCAGGCGGAGTTATTACGGCATATCCAGCAGATTGGGGATGAACTACTAACCTCCTGACAAAAGTGTCACCCAATAAAAAGGGCAGGTGTGTCACCTGCCCTTTTTTCTATCTGGTGTCAGATAAATCGCGATTTACTTGCCGGACTCCAAGCCAGCAAGACCAGCCTTGATGAAGCTATCCACTGCGTTTTGTGCAGTTTCGTCGTCCTGACCTTCAGGTGGCTCATTACCAGTATCAAAACGGTAGAATCGCGCCATCCAGCTTACTTTAGCGTTGCTACCGTCTGCGTCAACCTTGATACGGCCTGTCAGGGAACTCACAGGCAAGGCTTCCAGGGCAATTTCACCACCGAGACGGTAGTTCAATGTCTTATTTGCTACATCCAACTCATCCACCTGCTGCTGAATCTTGCCGCCATTCTTCAGCGTAATGTTGGATGTTTTGTCATCGACAACCTCGCAGGCCTTAACTTCAGGATGCCATTTAGCAATGCCACAAGGCTCGGCAATCTTGGCCCATACGGCATCTGGAGCCGCCTTCACCACAACAGCTTCATCCGTTTTGCGGGGCGTAGGGCCATGTGCAAACGCAGGTGCCGCAATGGCAAGGCTGAGTACAGCAATAAGTAACTTCATCTCTTTTTAAACCTCAAATGTTGTTGAACGAAATCAAAAAATCTTGGTGGCATAAAGAATGCCAGAATCAATAACAATGCAGGCAAGGCAAACCAGGGCCTTAAATCAGTTTTACCAGAGCGCCAAGTCGCCATACTGGTCGCTGTCGCATCACTAGCGAATCCATGAGGAGAATCCAGGCGCTTGTATTTCAGACCTGTGGTCTCAGCCAATTGTTTCAACTCTTTTTCATTCAGGCCGGACAAATTCGCTTTGGTATCTTCTGCGGGATTGCGTCCATGAGAGGCATTACGGCGGTTAAGGCCGTCATCATCCTCTTCGACCTCCATGTCTTTTTCCATTTCATGCACAGACTTTGAAGTGAACATGCCAAAGGTAGCAAATCGCATTACCTCTTCTAGCTCCCAGTAACCAATGATATTGTCATGCTCATCCAACTTAGGAATCCTGCTGAGCTCCTCTTTTCCTGTGCCGACAAGAATACCTCCTACTTCTCCCGGTTTGCCTTCGAACTTGGGCAGGTAATCAGGGTTGGATGGCGGTGCTTGATGTCCATCGGTGAAAAATGCCAAGTGAACATCCGGCCCCAACTTGGCAGACAGCTCAATGCCACTTAACACCCCGTGGGTGATGAATGAGTCAGCTGCCCAGGCCATGCGCCAATCCATATGGTCTATGGTCTGATCCAATGCCGAGAAGTGCGCGCAGACCTCAAGTGGGCGCACAATATTTTGCGCACCGCGCTCGGTGAACATACCCAGTGCCACAGTTGAGCCACAAGGCAGATCGCGCAGAGCCTCACGCATGGCTTTTTTGGATAATTCCAGTCGACTGATACTTTTACCATCTAGCGTGTAATCACGCACATTCATGCTTTGCGTGATGTCGAGCACAAAAAACCAGTCAAACACACGGCGTGGCAAGGTCGCATGCGGGCTTAACATGGTAACGGACAGCAATATCACGCTGGCCAGCATCATGCGGCCTCGCAAATCTAGGCGAGATAATTTCCAGTGCTGCAAAATCAAGGCATCCCTCTAGGAAAACCAGGAATCGAAGGCCAACCATCAGGGCGCTTTTCGTCTTCCTTCACTTCGTCATCATCCTCGTTGTAGCGGCTGGGTGTCTTGACGCCAGCAAACGTAGGCGATAGCCGCAAGGCAAGCTCCAGATTGTATTTAGCCTCAATCCACTCAGGGTCAATCAGCAAGGCTTTGCTATAGTTTTCCTTGCACAGCGACATTAACGGGCCCACCTTATCCCAAGATACATAGCCTTCACTTTCAAGGATATCAACACTTTGGGCGAGGTACAGGTTGCCAGAGTTGAAGTAAGCCGCCTTGCGCAACGCGTCATCTCCCTTGGCTGCTGCCTCAATATATAACTCCAGGGCCTTCTCTGTCTGGCCCTGCTCAGCCAGCAATGCAGCATCTGCAAACAACTCCCTGGCGGACTGCCCCCCCTGCAATTGCCCGGCTTCAAGCTTGTGGTTGTAAACGCTGGCACGATACAAACTCACACCACTCCAGATGAGACCTGCAATAGCCAATACCAGTAAAAGCAACATCCAGGGAAACAACCTTAAACGGCGCGCCATCTCTTAACCTCCGTCAGGTGTAGGGCGAATAAAGCTGCAACACACAACAGCGACAATAAATAAAATATCCAACTCAAATCCTGGCGCGCAGCCGCTTCGTAATACTTCACAGGCTGGTTCTTCAACTCTGCAATATCAGCCAAAGCCTCTTCCACCGCTTTAGGACTCTCTGCTTCATAAATATGGTAGTTCACGCCCAAGGACTTGAAGTAATCATGTAGCTGGTGTTCTGGGTAAGCATCAAGATCTTCATCTTCAGGCGCGCTCTTGATGCTTACGCCATTCGCTGAACGCAGATACACCCAGTAAAGAGAGGCTCCTTGGCGGTGAAACATTTCACGCAAGGTATCTTGCGTTTTCACATCCAAATGCGCGCCACCATCAGACACCAGCAAGATGGCACGAGCACCGGTCACCGGACGCCCCTCAAAATAATCCAGCGCCATGCCAAGACCACGCGCAACAGCAGTGAAGCCCATACCACCTGCTTCAGTTGCACGCAGTGCCGCCAGCACCGCTTCACGGTCACCGCCCAAAGGGGCAACCAAGATAGGAGAAGTGCTAAAGGTAACCATGCCAAGCAAATCTTCCCTGCTCTGGTTCACAAACGATTGAAGTACGCGGCGGGCTGCCGACATTTTTGATTCACTATCATTCTTGGCAGAATCAGCAAAGCTGTCATTCATGCTGGCACTACGATCCAGAACAATCATGACGTGCGCTCCGCGCCCGACTTTTTCCAACTGTTTTTCACCCCAGTATGGCCCAGACAATGCAACCGCTATCGCAGCTATCGCCAAGGCTCCAGCCCAACGCCAGAAGCGTTCGATCCATAGCGAAAGCTCATCTTCGGGTAGGCGTGAAATGGATGGATAAGGAAAAGCAGCATGCCCGCGCACGAGCAAGGGCATCACGGCCAGAAGCAGCAATAGCAGCCAGCCTGGCGCATGCAAGCCAGCCCCCGCATTCTGGAGGAACTCGTTCACGGCGTCTCCATCAGGCTCAACTGACGTGCTAATTTCTCTACTTCAGGCTTGCTGATTGTCTCTGACTTACCGGCGAAAAAAAGCTCTTGTGTCGCGAGAAAGAATTTTTCTATTTCAGCTTGTAATGGCTGTGTTTCAGGATGTTGGCTAAAAAAATACTTGAGGCCTTCCTGGGTAACAGCTGTATTAGCATAATCATTGAAAGCACGACTCAAGATACGCATAGATTGCGGCAACGCCTCTTGTTGCTTGCCCAGGCGTCGAATTTCGCGTTGCGCCTTGCGGAAAGGACTCGCATGTTGTGTTTTAAACGGCAAGCAATCGAAACGCCACGCAAAATATAAAACAGCTACCAGCAACCCCACAATGGACCAAGCCAATTGCTGGAGGATAGGCTGCAATGGCTGAATTTGAGGCTCAATAGCTTCGCGCGGCGTTGCCTGCTCCTTGGTCAGCATCGTCGGCAACATTGGTGCCATCAGGATTTCTGCAGGTTGCAAGCGGGCCACCAAGATTTCACTGCCCTGACGGAACTGCAAATCCAGCGCACGTAAAGGGATAGGCCGCACATCGCGCAAGGTGCGGAACACTTGCCAATCAAATAGGAAAGTATGCTTCATACCCTTGCTGACTCGCTCGGTTTGATGTGTGACATCCCGCAGCTCAATATGAGCACCAGCTCCCAGACGCTTGGGCAGAGAACTCTCATCAAGCTCGAATCCCGCGGGCACGATGACTTCTACTCGCTGCTCAACCACATCCCCTACGCGATAACCAATATCGCGGATGAAAGACTGGGCATTAATGCTTTTCTCGGCAGCAAAAGCAGGCAAGCTCAGCAATAGCAAAGACAACAATACATGTCTCATTAACTAGCCTCCAAAAGATGACGCGTCAGCAAGCCAGCATCAAACTTATCTTCAATGAAAAATGGTGCGCGGGCGCCGTATTGCCGACACAACCTCTTGAGTTCATCCTTGCGGGTAAGGTAGCGTTGCTCAATTTCACGCTTAAGGCTACGACGCAGGAATATGGACCGATCACCACCACCCTCCATATCGCGAACACGAGCCCACCCCCACTCGGGAAGGTCACGATATTCACTGCTATCCCAAAGCACCAATGGCACAACATCATGGGTGGAGAAGCTGGACAAGGTATTACTCAACAACGCTTCATCCAGGTGAAAATCTGAAATCAGGAACACCAGAGAGCGGCTTGGACGCACCTGCTCAATAGCTTTTGGCAAGCCTTTGGCGCCCGATTGCGGACGGATGTGGGCATGTAATATTTTTTGGTGCAATTCGTGCGCCAAGCCACGCCGGGAAGATGGCGGCGTAAATAAATCTTGCCTGACGACATCATCACAGGCCAATAGCGAAAAAGCATCACCATGACGCGTGCTAGACCATGCAATTGCTGCCGCAATATCGGCGAGCAACCGCTTTTTTTCCGCGTTGCCAGCAAAACGCATAGAGGCCGACATATCCAGCAAGGCATATACAACGATTGCACCACGCTCAAAGAAAGATCGCACCACGTAACGTCGCGGGATCACTCTCAGGCTTGCACGCAGATCCAAGCGACGTGGGTCAGGGTTATCCATGAAGGGGACATGTCCGGCAAAGTCTGTGCCGCTACCTGGCGTACGTGTTGCATGCGCGCCCGGCTGGGCACCGCGAGCACGCCAACGCAGGTGATAATAAAATTCCTGGGGTGTAAAACTTGCCAAAATAATGCTTGCCTGTCAGGGCCTGTCCCACTTAAGGCGCAGGGATCTTGTTGAGTACGCCGTTCAGCAATGCTGGGGCAATATCTTCACGGCGCAATTCATACGCGGGCGTAAAGAACACACGATGCCCCACGGTCTCAGGGAAAACAGCACGAATATCATCGGGAGTAAGGTAATCTCGTCCCTCCAGCCACGCACGGGTACGTGCTGCGCGCATCAACATGGCCATGCCACGAGGACTAGCACCGCCAGCCACCAAGCGAGTGATATCAACATCTTCAATCTCGATGCCCAGACGTTCTGGATGACGTAAGGCCTGCCATATGTTGACAGCGTAATCCTGCAAGGCCAACTCGGCGCGTACATTTTCCTGAATCGTCGCTGATACTGCGTTGAGCTTGTCATAGGGCACAAGGCCTGGCTCTAAGGTCTCAATCAAAGCATCCGCATCATGGAAGCGTGTGCTGAACATCAAGTCACGCTGCAGTGCTTTGTCTTCAGGCGCAGTCACTGAGACTTCCATAAAGAAACGATCACGTGCAGCAGCAGGCAACTCAAATGTTTCTTCACGCTCTAGGCCGTTACGGTCAGCAAACACAGTGAGATGAGGAAAAGAATAATCACGGTTGAACGCATTGACACTACGTTCCGCCATTAGCCTTAGTAACAAAGAATGTGCTTGTGGGCGGGCACGATTGATTTCATTGAAGAAAAATACAGCAAGATTTTCTTCATGCCGCAATAATGGACCAGGTGCGACAGCTGGTTGACCGTTTTGGTCAATATAAGCATGGTAAAGAAAATCACCAGGCATGAGGTCGATAGCGCCCTCAATCCGCTGGTAGGCCCCACCAAGCAAGCGAGAAGCTGCTTTCAACAAAGTAGTTTTACCTACCCCGACATCCCCTTCCAGCAAGACATGGCCGCGGGAGAAAATCGCAATTGTCAGTGCCCGAACCTGTTTCTCCAGTCCCAGCACTACCTTATTGGCAGATTGCTCAAATGAGAGTGCACGCTCACGCCACTCATTCAGATTTATTTGCTCTTGCATCTTATTGCATCCTGCTGACTGAAGATTTTATTTGAATGGCACTTAAGAAAATGTCATTGAAATAAATCACCATATCGCTCTTATGAGTAAAAAGGCTGATGTCCGTATCCGAACATCAGCCTTCGACATATCACAAGCTTACTTCACGTCAAACTTGAAACTGCCAGTTGCCTTTGCATTGGCAATACGCTTTGCATTGCGCTCATCAATTGCCTTGATAGCAGCTTCTTGCTTGCTGAGTTCAGCAGCATCGTGCTTAGGATCGTACTTGGAACCAGCAATCTTTTCAGGATAGCCAGGCTTAGCTTCCCAGCAGTTGCCAGCTTCTTTACAGGTTTGGCCGTCATATGCAAAAGCAAGGCCAGAGGCAACCATCGCACCTACGGTTGCTACTAATGTCAAAACGCGTTTCATTGATATCTCCTTGTGTTATGGTTGCTGGTGGTACTACTTATCTACCGGTGCCACCAGTCAGCATCCCGGTAGAATTCCTAATACACGACTAATTGCAATTACCCGTTGCGATGCTCAAAAGTATCGACTGCTTTCTTCGCCTTTTCTGGCTCAGTTTGCAAAGCACGTACCCAGCTCATCACATGCAGAATTTCATCTGGCTCTAGCAAGCCTTGTTGAGGACCCATTTGACCGGCTGCACCGCCGTAAATAGTCTCAAACAAACCCTTGTCTTCGAGGTTGGTTGGGTATGTCCAGTAGTCATCGCTCAACGCAGGACCCAACTTGCCTTCAGCCAAGTGACCATGGCAACCAGAACATGCGGTAGCGAAGATCACATAGCCCTTATTCAAAGCTTCCTGGTTACCGTTGTATGGATTAATACCAGTGTTCTTGAACTCCTTGAACTGAGGACTTTCTTCCTCACCGGTAAAATCCAAAGGCTCACCAGAAACGGTGCCGCGGAAATCCAGATCTGCCTGCGCAGGCATCAACGCAAATCCTGATGCCAAAAACACACTCAAACCACCTGCAACTGCTAATTTTTTAAACATTTACTACCCCGGAGTTACACAAAAAAACTAGATCGGCAAAAGAGGAATGTGCTCTTTTTCAAGAACCGCATTAATCTCTTTCTGACTAGACGTAATAGCCTTGTCCAACTCAGCTTTTAAAGCCTCATCCCCAAGCCTTACACCCATCACCGTTTCATACTGCATTGGAATCTTGCTGCCATTGGCACGCTTGGCATTGTCTTCAATCAAGACCATATTCAATGGCGTTGTAGATTCCGCCACATACTTGGCCACACTAGGTGCCCACAGCGCTGCAGCATGCAAGCGCATAGCAACCACATCATCCACCAACTTGCGCTCATCAATCTTGATGTAGCGATTACGGGTGGATTTGAAATCTGTCAGTTCGGTTAGATAGTCGAACATGTCGTCAAAACGACCAATCTCAAGCATCATGTTCTTAGCTGGACTATCGGGAAGAAAACCGAGTCGGAAGTTACGCTCCTTGAGATATGGATGATCCCAGGAGTGAATATCAATCTCTCTGTCCTTGCGTGTCACAAACACATAGCCAGATTTGTAGTAGGTCTTGGTAGTCAGCACCCTAGGATCGCCTTTATCCAAGCCCAATAAAACATCGCACTGCTTCTTGTCTAGAAAATCCCTAACTGCGTAGCGAGCATCAGACCACCAAACAAATGAGACCTTGCGATTCATCGCCTTGCCAATCACCTTGGCAATTTCATTCTCAAAACCTTGTTGTTTGTCATTCGAGTAAGGCAATTCATCCTTACCAGCGCATACTTTCAATTCATCAGCTGCTTGAGCCTGCAAAGCAATCATCCCAGCAAAACCAAGAAGTGCAGCTTGAACAGCATTAATACAGGACTTCTTATTAACAATATGCATGTGTACTCAATTCCAAAACACAATTTCATTTAGATACCGGGGCAGACCTGCTGCCCCGGAATATCACATCAGCTTGCTTTTACTAACTTACAGGCTGAACACCATCAGGCCACCGCCCATTTGTGTGTGGTTCTGCAGTTCCTTGAAGGCACCTACAGCACCCAGACCAGCGCTAGGATCGGTCAAGTCGAATACCAGACCAACACCAGGCCAACCACCTACACCGTACATGGAACCGATATATTGCTTACCCTTGAACTGGTAGGTCATAGGAGCACCGATACCACCGGATGGCATCTTGAACTTCCACAGCTCCTTACCGTTGTCCTTGTCCAGGGTCTTGATGTAACCATCAAGTGTGTTGTAAGCAACCAGACCGCCCTTGGTAGCGAGAGTACCGCCCCAAACTGCAAACTTCTCCCACTTAGTCCACTTGTACTTACCAGTCACGATGTCCATGGCGCGAACTTGACCCATTTCTTTCTTGGTTGGGCCGCTAGGTCCAGGGTACATAGCCAGTGTTGCACCTACGAAGAACTGACCAGCACGGTATGGCAGCATGAACGGCTCCCAATCCATACAAATGTGGTTCAGACCTGCGTAAACGATTGGCTCGTCAAGATCCAATGCATCCAGACCTTGGTTGTGGAAGCCCATCGCGGAAGGACAAACGTTAGTGCTCTTATGGTCCATACGTGTGCTGAACTCTGGATCACGTACTGGAGTACCTGTCTTGAGATCAACCTTCTTGAACACGTTCACTGCTGGATCAACCTTAGCAGCTTGTACCAAGTTACCGTTGTCACGGTTCAGTGTGTACATGATGCCGTTACGGTCAATGTGAGTCAGCAGAGGAGTTACCTTGCCGTCAACCTTGTGATCGGAAAGGATCATTTGGTTCACACCAGCAAAGTCCCACTCATCGTGAGGAGTCTTTTGGTAGCCCCACTTGGCTTCGCCTGTATCCAGGTCACGAGCCCAGATAGTCATGGTCCACTTGTTGTCGCCAGGACGCATGGTTTCGTTCCATGGTGCTGGGTTACCAGAACCGTAGTAGAACAGGTTCAGCTTAGGATCGTAAGCGTACCAACCCCAGTTAGTACCGCCACCGATTTTCCATGCATCACCTTCCCAGGTCTTCAGACCCAGGCCGAATTGACCGTAGTGTGGATTGTCGCTGTTGAAGTTCTTAGCCAGCTTCACTTCTTCGTCAGGACCAGTTGCAAAAGCACGCCATTGCAGCTCACCAGTCTTCAGGTTGAAGGAGTTAACTGCACCACGAACACCCAGCTCAGCACCAGAACAGCCAACCAGAACTGTGTTCTTAGCGATGAATGGAGCCTGAGTCAGTGTTGCACCAACCTTAGGATCACATACTTCAATTTCCCATACGATCTTGCCGGACTTAGCATCAAGGGCAACCAACTTGCCATCAAGCTGAGTCTTCACGATCTTGCCGTCACCATAAGCCAAGCCACGGTTAACGATGTCGCAACATGCAACAGCTTTAACAGAAGCAACTTGCTTAGGCTTGTGTTGCCAAGCGATCACGCCTGGATCATTCAGGTTCACAGCAAAAGTGTTGTTTGGGAATGCACTGTGGATGTACATCATGTCGCCAATAACCAGAGGCGCGCCTTCATGACCGTGCAATACGCCGGTGGAGAAAGACCAAGCTGCCTTCAGGTTCTTGACGTTGCCTTTGTTGATTTGGCTCAATGTGCTATTGTGCTGACCAGTAAAGTTACCGGTTTGCAAGGCCCAGTTGTCTGCATTCTTTGTCAGATTTTGCAGATCTTGGTTTGCCTGAGCACCTTGCATCGTCGCAAGTACCAGCAAGCTGCTAACTGCAGCGCTGATACCGACGTGGGTTACTCTGCCTTTCATATACTTCTCCTCATTCTGGTTTGATTACAAACTCCCTGCCGATCGGTTGTTACTCGGCAGAAACAATTTTTAACAATTTGTAACAACTGCGACAGATGAAAGATTCCCGATTAAAAAGGAAAGTGTTCACACTTACGTTGTGACACCGTATCGCCGGAAAGCATGATGCTTGCAAGAAGTCTGACTAAACTGACTTAGCTATTGCGTGTAAATAGTTGTTGAGACATAGCTATATTTGAAATCCAACATCGGGAAAATCACCCAAGTCGACTAAGGATTTTGTTGAGACGGCCGTAAAAGCAAAAACGCCACAAGTAAATCCTTGTGGCGTTTTCAGTGGCATGCAAGAGGAACTCTTAATCCATGGCAAGTAATGATTTATACCCGGCAATGTAATCAGGATAGATAAACTGATATCCGCTTGCGAGCATACGCTGGTTACTCAAGCGCTTGTTACCTTGCACAGGAGGCATGTCGCTAACGGCATACTCAACACCTTGCTCACCAGCAAGCCATCGCAATAGATTGTGCACGGGCAATGGCTGATGATCAGTCACCACATAAAGGCGATGTAGCTGGACATTGTGCCGCTGTTGAATCAGGTAGTATATAAATGCCGCGCCATCATCACGATGAATACGGTTGGTCCACCCATTTTTTTCCGGCCACTGTTCAGGCGTTTGCGCTAAGGTCAGCATACGTCTGCGTCCAGGGCCATAAATCCCTGAAAACCTCAGGATAGTAGATGGATATCCATCCAGCAAAGCTTCAGCCTCCAGCATGCGCCTACCACTGAAATACGTAGCAATAGCAGGTGAACCTTCATCCAGCCACTCGTCTGTTTCCTGCCCGTAAACGCCAGTGCTAGAAACAAAGAATACATGCTGCAATGTTGCTTCATTCAGCACTGATAAGACATGGCGTAAACCGTCAACATAGCTCAGGCGATAACTTTCATCGCTATGCTCGCTGGCAGCTACGCAATACACCAGGATTTCTGGCTGGATATTGACAATCTCTGTCAGCGTCTGTGGTTGAGTGACATCAGCCAGCAAGGTTTGCACCCCCTCGGGCATGGGTTGGGCCGAACGCCGCAAGCCAGTGACAGCATGCCCTTCAGCCACCAAGCGCCTAGCCAACTCCAGGCCCAGATCGCCGCACCCCGCAATCAGTACCTGACTCATCACGATGCTTCCATCGGCCATTCACCGCTAAGGAATTTCTCAGCATGAAACAATGCCACCATGGTCTTGCCATCCGTCAACTCACCGCGCCTAATCATCTGCATGCACTCTTCCAGGCTCGCCTCAAACAACTGCAATGCTTCGTCTATATCACGATTATGCTGTCCTGCGGATAAACCACGGGCGAGGTAAATGTAAATCACCTCGTTGGAATAACCGATACAAGGATGCTGCAAGCCCAGATAAATCCACTCTGCCGCTGTATAGCCTGTTTCCTCAAGCAATTCGCGCTTACCAGTCTCCAGGTGAGGCTCTCCCGCATCAATCTTGCCTGCGGGCAACTCGATGAACACGTGCGATAACGGGTAGCGAAACTGCCGCTCCAACAGCAGGTTTCCATTATCCAATACAGGAATCACCACCACTGCACCAGGGTGGATGACATATTCGCGCTGACTCATGGCGCCAGATGGAACACGCACTTGGTCACGCTTGACCAGCAACATGCCACCTTCTGCAATTATTTCGGAAGACAGGGTGACCTCAGCCAGATCCTGATCGTTATATTGAGAATGGCTCATGGATGAACTTTAGGTGACTGGCGCTTATGCCTTGCGCCAGAAATATCGATAAACAAACCCAGGAAATGCAAACACCACAAACAAACTGAAGGTGATGGCATAAAACTCCCAGCGCTGTGGCGCAATCTGACCAACACTGCCCTTCTCGACCATCATGGCAATCGCGCCAACGACGAAATAAAGCACTATCAACTCCAGCAGGCTCCAGCCAATGGCTTTTGGCTGGCTTTTCAATGGGATGATATAAAACAAGCGCTCGGAAAACCAAGGCAGGTTGGCTGCAAGCAATGCCAGCAGCAACAAGATCGTAATTGTCATGACGTAAGCTACACCTCAGGGCAACCACTGCCCTGACCTGATTATTGAATGCTATGGATAATGGCATACGCGCAAACATCCATCAGACGCTGCGGCAACATGCCGAGTACAAGTAAAGCAATAGCATTAATACTCAAGACCAGCTTCATGTCAATTGGTGCCGCAATCGCACTGTGATCATCAGGCTCGTCGAAATACACATACTTCACGACACGCAGGTAATAGAAAGCACCGATCAGCGCCATGATCACGGCAAATACCACCAGCACGGTAAAGCCCGCCTGCAAAGCCGCCTGCAGCACAGTGAACTTGGCGTAGAAGCCCAAGGTAGGGGGAATACCTGCCATGGAAAACATTACCAGCAACACCAGGAACGCATACCAAGGGTTACGCTGGTTTAACCCTTTAAGGTCTTCCAACTTATCGGCTTCAAATCCCTGGCGACTCAGTAACAGGATGATGCCAAAACCTGCCAATGTCATGAGCACATACGACAGGATATAGAAAGTCGCGGAGGCATAGCCATTGAGGCTGGCACTGAGAAAACCAAGCAACAGGAAGCCAATATGGGAAATCGTGGAGTAGGCCAGCATACGCTTGATATTGGTCTGGGCAATCGCAGCAATATTGCCGATCACCATCGACAACACCGCCATGATGATAAGCATGCCCTGCCAATCTGCCGCAAGTACAAACATCGCCTGGATCAGCAAGCGCACGACCATGGCAAAAGCAGCGATCTTGGTAGCCGAGCCGATGAATAGCGTCACCGCAGTGGGCGAACCATGATAGACATCGGGCACCCACATCTGGAACGGCGCTGCACCCAGCTTGAAAGCAAGCCCGGCGACAATAAATACCAAGCCAAGCACCAGCACGCCATGATCTGGCGCACCATTCATCAAAGACTCAGCGACCTCTGACACATTCAGGCTACCAGTCACACCGTACAGCATGGACATGCCGTACAGCAACATGCCGGAAGCCAATGCACCCAGCACAAAATACTTCATCGCCGCTTCGGTCGAACTAGCATTGTCCCGATCCAGAGCGACCAAGGCATAAAGAGACAACGAAAGTAGTTCAAGGCCGATATACAGCGTAAGGAAGTGCTGCCCAGAGACCATGATCATCATGCCAAGTGTAGAGAACAGCACCAAGGCATAGAACTCACCGCGGAACATACCACGCAATGTGATATAGCTACGGGTATAGATCAAAGTCACCGACGTTGCCAAATAGATACCCAGCTTCAGGATATCCGCCAAGGCATCATCAACAAACATGCCATTGAAGGCATACTCTATCACCGTGGAATGCGTGAACAGGGTAATGCTGGCGGCAGCCACCAAGGTCAACTGGGACAGAACATAGATCAAGAAGCGGCTAGATGGCTTGAGAAATAGGTCTAGCAGCAGGATCAGCATCGCCATCGTTAGCACGACGATTTCCGGTAATGCTGTCATCAGGTCAAAGGATATGGCATTCATGTCGGTATATTCTCGTCGCGATTACAGTGGCGGCAGCTTGCTCAGCGCCATATGCTCAAGCAACTGGTTTACGGTTGCATGGGTCACTTCGGTAATGGGCTGGGGATAAAGACCAAAACCCAAGACTAGGATAGCCAGCAGACCCAGGATAAAAAACTCTCGCCGATTGATGTCTTTCAAGGCTGCCACCTGCGGATTAGCAATCTCGCCGTAATAAACGCGCTTGATCATCCACAAGGTATACGCCGCGCCAAATATCAGCGTAGTGGCTGCAAGGAAGGCATACCAGAAATTGACTTGCACTGTACCAAGAATCACCATGAACTCACCGACAAAACCTGATGTACCAGGCAAGCCAGCATTGGCCATGGCAAACAACACCGCAAAGGCTGTAAATACCGGCATAGTGTTGACTACACCACCGTAATCTGCGATCTGACGTGAGTGCATGCGGTCATACAAAACGCCAACCGAGAGGAACATGGCGGAAGAAATGAACCCGTGCGAAATCATTTGCACGATCGCGCCTTCCAAGCCTAGCGGGTTGAATAGGAAAAAGCCCAAGGTGACAAAGCCCATATGCGAGATAGACGAATAAGCAATCAGCTTCTTCATATCCTTCTGCACCAGCGCCACCAGCGCGATATACACCACAGCGATCAATGACAGGGTGATCATGAAGCCTGCCAAGTAATGCGAAGCGTCAGGGGCAATCGGCATGGCGAAGCGCAGGAAGCTATACCCTCCCAGCTTGAGAGCAATCGCCGCCAGCACGACAGAACCACCTGTCGGTGCCTCAACGTGTGCATCCGGCAACCAGGTATGTACAGGCCACATCGGAATCTTGACGGCAAAGGCCATGAAGAAAGCAATGAATATCCATATCTGCACGTCCAAGGCCAAGGGCATACGGTAATACTCGGCAATATCAAAACTGCCGCTCTGATGATAGAGATAGATAAACGCCACCAGCATCAGCAATGAGCCAAGCAGGGTATAAAGGAAGAACTTGATCGTGGCATAGACCCGGTTAGGCCCACCCCAAATCCCGATCACCAAGAACATGGGGATCAGCATGGCCTCCCAGAAAATATAGTAGAGAATCGCATCCAGGGCCGAAAACACACCGATCATGATGCCAGACATGATGAGGAAAGCTGCCATGTATTGTGCAACGCGCTTCTCAATCACTTCCCAGCCCGCTATGACGACAATAAACGTCGTAAAACTGGTCAGCAGGATCAAGGGCACGGCAATCCCGTCAACACCAAGGTGATAGTGGATATTGAAGGCAGGAATCCATTGCAAGCGCTCGACGAACTGAAAGCCGCCATATTGCGTATCAAATCCCAGATAAAGCGGCACAGTCACTGCAAACCCGGCAATACTGCCGACCAGCGCAAGCCAACGCGCAGCGTTGGCATTCTTATCGCCGCCAGTGAACAGTACGATCACGCCTGCCAGGATAGGCACCCAGATAGACAGGCTTAAAAATGGTAAGTCATTCATAGCTTGTTATATTTTCATGAAGACGGTGAGCAGGAGGAAAACGCCGATAATCATGGCAAAGGCGTAGTGGTACACCAAGCCAGTCTGCAATCGTCTGACCAGGCCTGCAATGCGGCCCACCAGCCGAGCGGAGCCATTTACCAGCAGACCATCAATCAACTTCACATCACCGATCTGCCAGAGTTTTCCTCCCAAGAAGCGTGAGCCAGCAGCAAAGAACTTCTCATTGAAGCTGTCAAAACCATACTTGTTGTCCAAAATACGGTAGAGGCAACCTGATCTCGCCTTGATGGCGGCCGGAATATCCGGACGCTTCATATAGAAGAACCATGCCAATGCCACGCCGGATGCCGCGAGAATAAATGGCAACGAAGTCAGACCATGCAATGCCATTGCCCCTGCACCATGGAAGTGATGGGCCAGCTCGTGCATGGCACCGTGTTGCTGGTGATCAACATGGATAATGTCCTTGAAGTAATCGCCAAATACCATCACATCAATCGCGACATAACCGATCAGCACTGAAGGAATTGCTAACAAGATCAAAGGCAATGTCACTACCCAGGGTGACTCATGTGGCTTGTCGTTCGGGCCCAGGCCATGATGATGTTCATCATGGTCGTCAGCATGCGCATCATCATGTGTATGCTGATGCTGGTCATGCTCCTGATGATGTGCTTGGTGACCATCATGCTGCATCCACTTTTCCTTGCCGTGAAATACAAGGAAATACATCCGGAAAGAATAGAAAGCCGTGACGAACACCCCTGCCAGCACGGCAAAATAAGCAAAACCACTTCCGGGAATATGTGAGAACGCGACTGCCTCAATGATGGAGTCCTTGGAGTAGAATCCGCTGAACCATGGCGTACCGATCAAGGCCAAAGACCCAATCAGCGAGGTGATCCAGGTGATCGGCATGTATTTGCGCAAACCACCCATGTTGCGCATGTCCTGATCATGGTGCATGCCCATGATGACAGAGCCTGCACCGAGAAACAGCAGCGCCTTGAAGAATGCATGCGTCATCAAGTGGAAAATGGCCACCGAATAAGCGGAAACTCCCAAAGCCACGGTCATGTAACCAAGCTGCGACAAAGTGGAATACGCTACCACGCGCTTAATATCATGCTGGATAATACCGAGGAAGCCCATGAACAAGGCCGTGATTGCACCAATCACCAGCACAAAAGACAAAGCGGTCGTTGATAGCTCATACAAGGGCGACATACGCGCCACCATGAAGATACCGGCCGTCACCATCGTAGCAGCGTGAATCAATGCAGAGATCGGCGTTGGGCCTTCCATCGAATCTGGCAGCCAGACATGTAAAGGCACTTGCGCTGACTTACCCATGGCCCCGATAAACAGCAAAATGCAAATCACCGTCATCAATGACCAAGCATGCCCTGGAATCAGCTCTACCGTGGTATCGGAAAATTGCGGTGCCACCGAAAACACAGCGGCATAATCCAGGCTACCCAGGTAGTACAACACCATGCCAATCCCAAGCAGGAAACCAAAGTCTCCAACCCGATTAACCAGAAAAGCCTTGAGGTTGGCATAAATAGCGGTTGGCCGTTTGTACCAGAAGCCAATCAACAAATAGGACACCAGGCCCACTGCTTCCCAGCCAAAGAAAAGCTGCATGAAGTTATTGCTCATCACCAACATCAGCATTGAGAAGGTGAATAAAGAGATATAACTAAAGAAACGGCTGTAGCCGGGGTCTTCCGCCATGTAGCCAATCGTGTAGATATGCACCATCAACGAAACAAACGTCACCACCACCATCATGGTGGCCGTCAGGCGATCAACCAGAAAACCTACTTCGAAAACATGCCCGCCACTGGTCAGCCATGTATATACCGAACCATTGAAAACATTACCGTGCAACGCATCCATAAAGACGCAAACAGACAATGCAAATGATGCTGCGACACCGACTATTGTGAGCCAATGTGCAGAAGCTCGGGGCAACTGGCGGCCAAACAGGCCGACCACGGCAGCAGCAAATAATGGCAGCAGTGGAATCCAGATATAAAGGCTTTGTACCGTCATGCCCATACTCCAGACATCAACAACACAGGCCGGCTGAACACTCGCAATTGCATGGTTATCCTTTCAGGCTGCCAATATCATCGACATTGATGGTGCGCAAATTGCGGAACAGCAAGACGAGAATCGCCAAGCCAATCGCAGACTCGGCTGCAGCCACAGTCAGGATGAAGAATACGAAAATTTGTCCGGCAATATCATTCAGATAATGCGAGAAGGCGATGAAGTTCATGTTGACGGCCAGCAGCATCAGTTCGATGGCCATCAGCAATACAATCACGTTCTTGCGGTTGAGGAAGATGCCGATCACGCTGATCGCAAATAATATCGATCCCAAAATCAGGTAGTGAGAAAGTCCGACACTCATTGATTCATCCCCATCATTTCTGTTCAATCGCAGGTTCGGAAGCCACGATCACTTCCTTTTCTGCTGGCATGCTGACAATGCGCACACGGTCTGAGCGCTTAACCTTGACCTGCTCGGCTGGGTCCATGAATTTTGAATCCTTGCGATCTCGCAATGTCAGTGCAATCGCCGCCACAATCGCGACCAGGAGCACCACCGAGGCCAATTCAAATGGCAACAGGTAATCGGTATATAGTTGCCGCCCAATCTCGGCAGTATTGCTGTAGCCCGCTGGCTTGGGTGCCGGCGCAGTCAACATGTCTGCGCTGAAATGCTTGCTACCCAGGATCATCACCATTTCGGCAGCCATCAACAAACCAACCGGCAAGGCAACGGGCAAGGCATTCCAGAACCCCTCACGCAGTTTATCGAGATTGATGTCCAGCATCATCACGACAAACAGGAACAGCACCATCACTGCCCCGACATACACCAGCACCAAGGCAATGGCGAGGAATTCGGCTTCCAGCAACAACCAGATCCCTGCGGCAGTAAAAAAAGCCAATACCAGGAACAACGCAGCATGTACCGGGTTGCGTGCCGTGATGACGCGCAGGCCTGCAAACAACAGGATGGCGGCTAGGGCATAAAAAACATAATCCTGGAATATCATGGTGATCTCCTATGTGGATACTAGCGCGGTCAATTACGCTATATCCATCATTCCTCCTCGTAGCTTTTTATAATTGATTCACGTCTAGCGATACCGTGCATCCACGGCACGATCGGCGGCGATCTGATCTTCGTGCTTATCGCCCACCGCGAGCAGCATGGGTTTGGTGTACAACAAATCTCCACGCTGCTCACCGTGATAGTCAAAAATCCGTGTCTCAACAATCGAATCAACCGGACAGGACTCTTCGCAAAACCCGCAGAAAATGCACTTGGTCAGATCAATGTCATACCGTGTAGTGCGGCGAGTATTATCCTCGCGCTGCTCGGACTCAATCGTAATCGCCATCGCTGGGCATACCGCTTCGCACAATTTGCAGGCAATACAACGCTCCTCTCCATTAGGATAACGACGTAGCGCATGCAAACCACGGAATCGAGGACTGATCGGCGTGCGCTCTTCAGGAAACTGCACTGTGATCTTGCGGGCAAAGAAATAGCGCCCAGTCAAGGCCATACCCTTGACCAGCTCAAGCAGCATAAAGCTTGCGAATAACTCTTTTATCTTAGTGATCATCTAATTTCTCAATAAAATCGTTTTTCAAGGCAGCCTATTGCTCAATGGAACAAATATGCCCAAGGAGTCTGCATCATCGCCCCAACGAACAATATCCAGACGAGCGTGACAGGAATGAACACCTTCCAACCCAGGCGCATGATCTGGTCATAACGGTAGCGCGGGAAGGTGGCACGAAACCAGAGAAAGAAGAACAGCAAGGCCGCAACCTTCAACAGCAGCCACAAGATACTGTCTGGCAGGAAAGGCACTGGAGATAGCCAGCCGCCAAGGAACATCAACGCAGCAAGCATGGCTACCAAGATCATATTGGCGTATTCGGCAAGGAAAAACACCGCAAAGGCCATGCCGGAATACTCCACATGGAAGCCTGCCACGATTTCCGACTCACCTTCGGCTACATCAAATGGCGCACGGTTAGTCTCAGCCACCGCGCTGATGAAATACACGATAAACAAGGGAAACAGCGGTAACCAGTACCATTGCCAGAAGCCGCCAGACTGAGCAAGCACGATCTTGCCTAAATTGAGGCTGTTGGCAGACATCAATACTCCGACCAGCGCAAAGCCCATGGCGATTTCATAAGAGACTATCTGCGCAGCGGAACGCAACGATCCAAGGAAAGCATATTTGGAGTTGGAGGCCCAGCCCGCGATAATCACCCCATACACCGCAACGGAAGTCATCGCGAGAATATAAAGCAGGCCAGCATCAATATCTGCCAGCACCAGCGTCAGGTCAAACGGCACCACTGCCCACGCCGCCAGCGCAGGCGCAATCGCTAGCACCGGGCCTAGCAGGAACAAGGTACGGTTTGCCGCACTTGGGATGATGATTTCCTTCATCAGCAGCTTGAGCCCGTCGGCCAATGGCTGCAACAGTCCGCGATAACCAACACGGTTAGGTCCCAAGCGCACCTGCATAAACCCGATCACCTTGCGCTCAGCCAATGTCAGGTAAGCCACGGCGCCCATCAAAGGCAGAACGATCGCGATAATCTTAAGCAGCGTCCAGACTACCGTCCACAGCGGGCCTAACAAGGTTTGCACTTGCTCTATCATGCCACCACCTCATCCATAGGCTGCTCGGCAGGAATACGCTCTATCGTGATCTCGCCCAGCAAATCACCTAATCCTGCGGTTTGCGGCAAGGCACCCGGGATGCGCACACAGCCATGGGGCACACGAGTATCCGCATGTGCCTCCAGCACAGCGCTGCCTTCGCCCTGCTTGACGAGGATACGCTCACCATCCTTGATGCCCAGCTTCTGCATCTGTTCAGGATGTAAGGCTGCCAGTACCGCTTTCACAACCTGCCGCGTTTTCTGTAATGGTGTTGATCGGCGAACAATCGCATCGGACTGAAATTGGGGAATTTCCCCCACACGCTGTAAATCGCTATCCAGCTTGACCTTGATCTCGACATCGATCAGCTCACGCAGGTTATTGTTCAATGTGCGCCAAACCACGGTTGATGGTTTCTCGCCACCAAAAATTTCATTCTTGACCTGCTCGGTACTGTCATAGTCAAAATGGCTAACACCGGCTAGGTTGCCTAGTACGCGTAATACCTTCCAGCCTGGTCGCGCTTCGCCCAATGCCTTGGTCACAGCAGCAAAGCTCTGAACACGCCCTTCCATGCTCATGAAAGTACCCGAAGTCTCAGTGAAAGGTGCGATCGGCAACATGATATCGGCATCGCGTTCCAATGCCTCTGACTTGTATGCCGTCAGCGCTACAACGCACTCAGCCTGCTGCATGGCGTTGGTTGCCAGACTTGGATTATGACAATCCAGCTCAGGCTCCACATTCATCAGCAGATACGCCTTACGTGGCGACTCCAACATGGTACGGGCATTCAAGCCACCCGCCTTGGGCATCGCCCCAACCAGATTCGCACCTACACTATTGGCACCAGCGCTCAATACACCGAAGGTCGCGCCACAAAGAGAGGAAATCGCCTCGGCCAAACTGAAAATCTCGGTATAGCGCGGGTGATGCTGGGAAATATTGCCGAGGAATACAGCAGAACGAGGGCTAATCAAGTCCATGGTTTCACCATGACCCGTCAGGCTAAGCGCAATGGCCTTGCTGTTATCCCACACCTTAACGCCTTCCAGCAACTCACTCAGCGATTTGGGCAGACATAACGAAAGCCGCTCCATGCCAGACACAGCCTTGAGGATCTGCGATAGCACGTTCACCATGTCATTCGGCGAGCAAATAGCCTTGTGTTTGATCGGAATCAAAGGGTCTTCATCCAGCGGATTCACCACGGAAAGCTCGGCTCCATTGGCAACCGCACGGCGGATGCGTTGAGCCAGCAAGGGATGTTCATTGCGCAGGTTGCCACCGATCACCAGGATGCGGTCCATTTCTTGCACATCAGGGATATTGCAGCCCATCCAGATCACACCCAGACGCTTGCCGTCATGGCGAAAGTCGGTATGGCGCAAACGGTAATCGACATTATCCGAGCCCAAGCCATGCGCAAACTTGGTCGCAAGATAAGCCTCTTCCATGGTGCTATTGGGGGAAACCAGCACGCCAAGCGCGTCGCCACCCTCGCTATTCACGATGTCCTTGATCTGGCCTGCAGCCAGCTCCAGTGCAGTTTTCCAGTCGGTCTCGTGCCAGGCGCCATTATGCTTCACCATGGGCACCTTAAGCCGGTCCGGACTATTCAAGCCGTCATAGGAGAAACGATCTCGATCAGAAAGCCAGCACTCATTGATGGTTTCCTTTTCGCGTGGCAAGACGCGTAGCACCTTGCCATCCTTGATATGCACTTCGATATGGGCACCAAGTCCGTCATGCGGGGCAATAGAGGGGCGTCGGGTCAGCTCCCAGCTTCGCGCAGTGTAGCGGAAAGGCTTGCTGGTCAATGCCCCCACAGGGCACAAATCAATGATGTTGCCGGAAAGCTCCGAATCTACACTCTTATCGACATAAGCCGTAATTTCCGCATGCTCGCCGCGGTTAATCAGCCCGAGCTCCATCATGCCGCCCACTTCCTTGAGGAAGCGCACACAACGCGTACACTGGATGCAACGCGTCATATCAGTCGACACCAGCGGGCCAATATTCTTGTTGATGACAACGCGTTTTTCTTCGGTGTAGCGTGAGGCTGGTGCCCCATAAGCAACAGCAATATCCTGCAAGTCACACTCACCCCCCTGATCGCAGATCGGGCAATCCAGCGGGTGATTAATCAGCAGAAACTCCATCACGCTCTGCTGCGCCTCAACAGCAGCCTTGGAGCGCGTGAATATCTTCATGCCATCGGCAACTGGCGTCGCACAAGCCGGCAATGGCTTGGCAAATTTTTCCACCTGCACCAGACACATGCGGCAGTTGGCCGCCACGGAAAGCTTCTTGTGATAGCAAAAACGTGGAATGGCAATACCAAGCTGGTCTGCCGCATCAATGATGGTGGAACCGTGTTCGACCTCGACCTGCTTGCCATCAATCTCGATATTAAGCATAGGCCACCTCTTGCTGTACCTGGAGCTTTCCAGCCAGGCGATCTTCCACCATGCTGCTTCCATGGCGGATGTAGTATTCAAATTCAGGGCGGAAATGCTTGATGAAGCTCAGCACCGGTGTTGCAGCCGCATCGCCCAATGCACAAATGGTACGCCCAGAGATATTGCTGCTGACATCAGTAAGCAAATCCAGATCTTCAAGCTTGCCTTGCCCGTCGACAATACGCTTGATCACGCGATACAGCCAGCCAGTCCCCTCACGGCAGGGCGTACATTGACCGCACGATTCCTCAAAGAAGAAATAGGATAAACGCTTGAGGGTTTTCACCATGCAGGTGGTTTCATCCATGACTATCATGGAGCCGGCGCCCAGGCTAGAGCCCGCCTTGGAAAGACCATCGTAATCCATGGTCGCTCCCATGATGGCTGAAGCTGGTAAAACGGCAGTTGACGGCCCTCCGGGGATGACGGCTTTCAACTGGCGCCCCTTCCATACACCTCCGGCCAGTGCCAGCAACTCAGCAAAAGGGATGCCCATATTCACTTCATAGTTCCCAGGCTTGTCTACATGACCCGAGATCGAGAAGATTTTGGTTCCCCCTGAGTTAGCGACACCAAGCTCTTGAAAAGCCTGGCCGCCGTGCTCCATGATCCATGGTATCGACGTGTATGACTCCGTATTGTTCACATTGGTCGGCTTGCCAAACACGCCGTAGCTGGCAGGAAAAGGGGGCTTGAATCTTGGCTGCCCTTTCTTGCCCTCTATCGACTCAATCAATGCAGTTTCCTCGCCACAGATATAAGCACCGTAGCCATGCACTGCATAAAGATCGAAACTGAAATCGGTGCCAAACAGGTGTTCGCCGAGATAGCCAGCGGCACGTGCTTCATCAAGCGCCCTCTCGAATATCTCGTAATCCTGCCAGATTTCACCGTGAATATAGTTGTAACCCACCCGTGCGCCCAGGGTATAAGCGGCAATCGCCATCCCTTCGATGAGCTGGTGCGGGTTGTAGCGGATGATGTCTCTGTCCTTGAAGGTACCAGGCTCACCTTCATCAGTATTGCACACCAGATACTTAGTGCCATCAAAATAGCGTGGCATGAAGCTCCACTTGAGGCCAGTGGGAAAGCCCGCCCCGCCACGTCCGCGCAAGCCAGAAAGCTTAACCTGACTAATCACCTCGGTGGCTTTGACCTTCTCCGTCACCAATCGCTTAAGCTGCGCATAGCCACCCAGCTTAAGATAGGTCTCCAGCGAGGCAGGGTTATCCTGCCCAACAGTACGCAGGCAAACCAGAGTTTGTGTCGCGCTCATTTATCGAGACCCTCCAGTATCTGGTCTACTTTCTCCGGCGTGAGAAACTCGTGCATTTCGCTATTGTTAATATGAAATAACGGCGCCCCACCGCAACATCCCATGCACTCGCCCTCCTTCAGGGTAAAGCGCTCATCGGCAGTAGTTTCGTTAAAGCCAATACCAAGCCGCTTCTGCAAATGCTCAACAATTTCGGATGAGTCGCGCAGCATGCAGGAAATATTGGTGCACACCGTAATCTTGTACTTGCCTACAGGCTCCAACTCATACATGTTGTAGAAAGTCGCCACCTCCAGCGCAGCAATCGCGGGGATACCCAAGTAATCAGCCACTTCGCTGATGGTCTCCTTGGAGAGCCAGCCTTTTTCAGTCTGCGCAATGCGCAGCGCAGACATCACCGCCGCCTGGCGATGCTCAGGTGGATACTTGGTTAATTCACGATCAATCTTGGCTAAAGCTTCAGCAGACAAACTCATCGGTCAATTTCTCCGAATACAATATCCTGAGTGCCGATAATCGCCACCAGGTCGGCAATCATGTGGCCACGCGTCATCTCATCCAGCGCAGCAAGATGTGCAAACCCAGGTGCACGAATCTTGAGGCGGTATGGCTTGTTTGCACCATCCGAAACCAGATAAATACCAAACTCTCCCTTAGGATGCTCGACCGCAGCATAGGCCTCGCCAGCGGGGATGTGGAACCCCTCGGTGAACAACTTGAAATGATGGATCAGCGCTTCCATATCGTGCTTCATTTCCTCACGCTGTGGCGGCGCTACCTTGGTGTTATCACTAATGACTGGCCCTGGGTTCTTGCGCAGCCAGTCTATACATTGCTTGACGATGCGATTAGATTGGCGGAACTCTTCCATACGCACTAGATAACGGTCATAGCAATCACCATTCACCCCGACCGGAATGTCAAAATCCAGCCTATCGTATACCTCATAAGGCTGCTTCTTGCGTAAATCCCAGGCAAAGCCGCTACCACGCAACATAGGACCAGTGAGGCCCAGCGCCAATGCACGCTCTGGCGACACCACACCGATGCCAACGGTACGCTGCTTCCAGATACGGTTATCGGTGAGCAGTGTTTCATACTCATCGACATAAGCCGGGAAGCGGTTAGTGAAGTCCTCAATAAAATCCAGCACTGAACCCTGACGGTTCTCGTTGAGCTGCTTGACGTCTTCCTTGCTGCGTACCGCAGATTCTTCATACTGCGGCATGCGATCCGGCAGGTCGCGATAAACGCCACCTGGACGATAGTAAGCCGCATGCATGCGTGCGCCGGATACGGCCTCATAACAATCGAACAAATCCTCGCGCTCGCGGAAAGCGTATAGGAATACCGTCATCGCCCCCACGTCCAGCGCATGGGCTCCCAGCCACAGCAAGTGATTGAGGATGCGGGTAATCTCGTCGAACATGACGCGGATGTATTGCGCCCGCAAGGGCACTTCCAAACCAAGCAGCTTCTCAATGGCCATGACATAGGCATGTTCGTTCGCCATCATGGACACATAGTCCAGGCGATCCATATACGGCACCGATTGCAGGTAAGTGCGGTTTTCCGCGAGTTTTTCCGTGCCTCTATGCAGCAGGCCAATATGCGGATCGGCGCGCTGGATCACCTCGCCATCCAGCTCCAGCACCAGGCGCAACACGCCGTGTGCTGCAGGATGCTGCGGGCCGAAGTTCATGGTGTAATTGCGGATTTCAGCCATGATGCACGCCCTCTTCGCGAATCACCCTGGGCACGTTATTACGCGGATCAATGCTCACAGGCTGATAAACGACGCGCTGCTGCTCAGGATCATAGCGCATTTCCACGTTGCCTATCATTGGGAAATCCTTGCGGAACGGATGCCCGACAAAACCATAGTCGGTCAGCAGGCGACGTAAGTCTGGGTGCCCCTCATACATGATCCCGAACAAATCAAATGACTCACGCTCGAACCAGTTGGCCACTGGCCAAACATCAACCACAGTAGGCAATACTGGAAAATCGTCATCCGAAGCAAAAACACGCAGACGTAATCGCTGATTCAAACTCACGGACAAGAAATGATAGACCGTGGCATAGCGCAAGCCAGACCAACTACCCTCACCATAATCGGCATAATCCACACCGCAAAGATCAATCAACTGCTCGAACTTTAACAACTTGTGGTCACGCAGGAGGTTGGCAACTTCAAGCAGACATGGCGCCTTGCACTCAATAGTCAGCTCCCCGACATGCTCCTCCAAACGAACCATGCTTTCGCCGAGGACTTCCTGCAAATGTTGTTTTAATTGTTCCAGACGCGTCATTTGTCAGCTCTCACCGGGCAATCGTATTGGTACGCTTGATCTTGTTCTGCAATTGGATAATGCCGTAGAGCAATGCTTCGGCAGTCGGTGGGCAACCTGGCACATAGACGTCAACAGGCACGATACGGTCACAACCTCGCACCACGGCATATGAATAGTGATAATAACCACCGCCATTGGCACAAGACCCCATGGAAATTACCCAGCGCGGCTCAGCCATCTGGTCATATACCTTACGCAAGGCCGGAGCCATCTTATTGACCAGGGTACCCGCCACGATCATGACATCGGATTGGCGCGGACTAGGACGGAATACGATACCGAAACGGTCAAGATCATAGCGGGCCGCGCCAGCATGCATCATCTCAACTGCGCAACAGGCCAACCCGAACGTCATCGGCCACAAGGAACCGGTACGGGTATAGTTGATGACCGTATCCAGTGTTGTAGTAACAAAACCTTTTTCAAGAACGCCTTCAATACTCATACGACACCACACTTCACTCCCATTCCAGGGCTCCCTTCATCCACTCGTAGACGAAGCCAACAACCAGTATCCCCAGGAAAACCATCATTGCGAGAAAACCGAACAAGCCGATTTCTTGCAACACCACAGCCCACGGAAAAAGAAAGGCAATCTCGAGATCAAACAGGATAAACAGGATAGCTACCAGGTAGTAACGCACATCGAACTTCATGCGCGCATCTTCAAATGCCTCAAAACCACACTCATAAGGGGAGTTCTTTTCGGCATCAGGCCGATTGGGGGAAACCAGCTTGCCAAGCACAATAGGAGCGACACCGACACCAAGACCCACAATGATGAACAGCAATATCGGGAAGTAGTTCTCCAGCACGTTCTAACCCTATACAAATCAGCCCAAAGAAAATCAGGTTTGTTTACCCTGACAGCAGTATTGATAAAACATCATACCCCGCATTTGTTAATGAATTGTAACATACAAATTACAACCAAACAGCCTGAAATGCCTTATCCGGGGCCGAGCTTGCCATTACTTCCTGTTTAATATCAACTTTACTAAAAAATAACCTTGCAAAAACAGGGTTAAAATGAAACAAAATTAACTTTTTGTTACAAAAATAACCTTACAAGATACAGGTTATACCAACAAAAAACACATTAGTTCACGGAAAATTCAGCCAAACTCAAAATGACACCAATCCCAACAACCAAGTCACTGAGCACGATCATGCAACACACCACCAATGAGCACTCTAACAATGTTGCAATACCAATTTTCAAGGAAGCCCCCCCCCAAGGTGCAGAAATAAAAAAACAGGCCCCGAGAGGCCTGTATGAATTTCTGGAAGATTCTGCAAGTCAATGCATTAATGAATACATTATGGATATCACATGTCAATTAAATGAAACAAGAACTAGCTCCACGTGCAAAAACTTCACACAAGATAAGCAAAAATGAAAAAAACCCGCCAAACTCTAGGTTACATGCGGGTTTTTCTAAGCCGATTTGATACAGCTTGATTTAATTCTTGGTGCCGACGGTGAGACTCGAACTCACACGGCTTTCGCCACTACCCCCTCAAGATAGCGTGTCTACCAATTCCACCACGACGGCATGGGCCAAGACCCTAAAACTATTAATTACTGAGGTACATCCTTTGCCGATGTAGGCTCAGCTGCCTTAGGCACATCAGAAACGGGCGCTGATTTTACCACAGACTTCTGCACCACACTGCCTTGGTCAGAACGATGACTGGTCAAATAGGCAAGGCTCATGCTGGTCACGAAAAAGACAGCGACACAGATAGCCGTTGCACGACTCATGAAGTTGGATGAGCCACTGACACCAAACAGACTGCCGGAAGCGCCACTACCAAATGCAGCGCCCATATCAGCACCCTTACCATGCTGCAACAAGACCAGACCAACTACGCCCAGCGCTGCAATCACATGAATGACGGTTACGATTGTTTCCATTTTTCTCTTAAATCCCCTGCCTAACCGATCAATCAGCAAGCAGCGCGACAAATACTTTCAAAATCATCGGCATCCAAAGAACACCTGCCGATCAATCCGCCGTCTATATCCGGCATAGACAGTAATTGTGCCGCATTTCTGGGATTTACGCTACCCCCATAGATGATTCTTACCGTTTCAGCCGCTCCGGGATGCTGTGCAGCAATACGCTCACGGATAAAGGAGTGCGCCGCACGTGCCTGATCAGGCGTAGCCGTTCTGTTGGTGCCAATCGCCCAGACAGGTTCATAGGCAATAACGGCATGATCAAGCAACGCCCCGCCAGAAACCGAGAGGATCGAATCCAGCTGATTGGCAATGGCATACTCCATGACCCCCGACTCTCTTTCTTGCAAAGTCTCGCCAACGCAAAAAATTGGGATCAGGCCGTGATGTTTGGCGATCGCGAATTTGTCGGCAATATTGGCATCGCTCTCACAATAAGCATCACTACGCTCCGAATGCCCAACGATGACATAGCTGACACCAAACTCCTTGAGCATGGCAGCACTCACCTCACCTGTATAAGCACCATTCTCGTGCTTGGCCACGTTTTGTGCACCCCATGCAATGTTGGTGTTAGCCAATATTTGCTGCGCCTGGAATAAATAGGGATAAGGAACGCAAACAGCGATATCGACTTGGCTGACATCCTGCAAGCCATGCGCGAGTTTTTCCAGCAACCTGTTGTTCTGAGCAAGATTGCCATTCATTTTCCAATTGCCGACAACCAGCTTGCGACGCATATTTAAAGAAACCCGAGACTGTATTTGATATCCGTTTGAATCTTACTGGATATACTTAGTGAATATTTGAATTGGATATTATTATAGTGCAGCCATGAGGCTGGTCAACGCAGGAACCTTATCTAGCCTGGTACCTGCCAATGCTGCAAACACAATTGCAGTGTCTTCGCCCCACGAAATTCGTTGACTTGCACCTGATAGACCAACTCCACCTGCTCAGGTAAAAACTCTTCTTGCCTGAAAAAAATAGCATCGAATACCTGCCCTGATTTTTCAAGGCTCAACTTAAGGTGACGCTCCCCGACAATACGCTGACTCATCACGCGAAACTCGTCCAGAAAAACAGGAGGAGGGAATCCCTGGCCCCAGACTTGGCGCTCCAAAGCATAAGCCATCTCCAGGCTAGCATCGTCCGTTGACAATGAACCATCCACCTCTATTACCGCCTCCAGCTGCTGAGGGGTCAACAACCCTGCAACCACCTCTTCAAACACTGTACTAAAGCGTGAAAAATCCTGCTCGCGTATGCTCAAGCCCGCTGCCATAGCATGCCCGCCAAACTTCAGCAGCAAGCCCGGCTCTCGTTTGGAAACCAAATCAAGCGCATCACGCAAGTGCAACCCGGGAATTGAGCGCCCTGAGCCTTTAATAATGCCATCGCCCGCAGAGGCAAAGGCAATCACAGGCCGATGAAATCGCTCTTTGATACGAGAAGCGAGAATACCGATGACACCCTGGTGCCATCCTTCCTGAAACAGGCTAAGACTATAGCGTCCAGTCGCATCAATTTCATCCAAAACGGCCATCGCATCATCTTGCATATCGGCCTCAATGTTACGCCGTTCCTGGTTTAGCTCATGCAACTGTTGCGCCATCTGCTTGGCCACTGCCATATCCTGCTCCAGCAGGCAGGCAATTCCCAAAGTCATGTCATCCAGGCGGCCGGCAGCATTAAGGCGCGGGCCAATACTGAATCCCAAATCCTGTGGGTTAGCCTTGACGTATTCACGCCCTGCCACCTCAAACAAAGCCAATATGCCAGGACTACACTTGCCAGCACGGATACGGCGCAAGCCCTGCTCCACCAAAATACGGTTGTTATCATCCAGCCGAACCAAATCAGCCACCGTCCCCAATGCCACTAAATCCAGGAGCTCGGTCAAGTTAGGTTCAGAGCCCACATCAAAAACACCCCTCCGGCGTAGCTCAGCGCGCAGTGCAAGCAGCACATAAAACATCACGCCCACACCAGCCAAGTGCTTGCTAGGGAACTCGCACCCATGTTGATTTGGGTTAACAATGCAGGCTGCTTGCGGCGCGGCATCACCGGGCAAGTGGTGATCTGTCACCAGTACCGGGATGCCCAGCTCACGCGCAGCTTCCACCCCATCGACGCTGGCAATGCCATTATCCACGGTCAAGATCAGATCAGGATGTTGGCTCGCAGCCAGGGCAACAATTTCTGGCGTCAAACCATAACCATATTCAAAACGGTTAGGCACCAGGAAGTCCACGATTGCGCCCATGCTGCGCAATCCCTTGACCGCTACAGCAGTGGCAGTGGCACCGTCAGCGTCGTAATCCCCAACCACCATGATGCGCTTGCCTGCCGCAATTGCCTCAGCCAACAGCACCGCCATTTCACGGTTACCCGTCAATCGTTCTGGCGGGATCAAACGCGCCAAACTTGCTTCCATCTGGCTGATGTCACGCACGCCACGAGCTGCCAGCAACCTGGCCATGGTAGGTCGCACACCACCATTGACCAAGGTTTCATAAGCATCCTGCTCAATATTTCTTTGTATGATCTGAACCATCAAGATACGCTTCTAATGCTATTGGCTTACGCCAGAATTTATACACATCCATAGGCTTGAGCCGCACATGCAGCATGCGGTCAAACCAGGGAAAATAAAGATCAAGCTGCTGCAGACGCCTGGCCCGCAGAGCATGCCAACACACACTACTCCAGCCAGCCCCCAAGCTCGCATAGGCAGACTGCACCACAGCTAGCGCTTGAGCGTCTTGCAACACTGCATGCAGATTGGTGACCGTAGCATGGCGCAAGCCTGCCAATATAGCCAACCCTTTGACACTGACATCCTCACTATAGACGGCGGCACAGTTTAGAGGCTGCCCTTTGCCTGGCAGGATACCGCCGCCGTGAAGCCAGACACTATTGGCGGCTAGCTCGCCACGCGCTTCCCGCGCCTGGTTGACCTCATGACTGAACAACAACATCTGCATTTCATTGACCAACTGCCGCCAACGCTGCGCATCATCACCCTGAGGCATGCAGGACGTAATATCTCGCCCGGCTACCATCTCGACGGGTGTGGTGGCTAATGCCGGCATGGATTGCAGCCTTAGGTACCAATGCCCTTGGGCTCCCGGCATGAATTCCAAACCTTCGCCATCAAAATGCCGGTTCAGGCTATTCCGCAAGGCCTCACGCTCATCAATACTCAATGCCAAGGGTGCGGGTTGGCTCAAGGCAAAAGAATCACGCTGTAACAGCAGATGCACAGGACTAGCCAACATCCAATAAGCATGATCGGCAGGCAAATCAGCCCCCAGGCGCGACAATGCCGCGATTGGCCAATCCTGCTGCTTTGACACACCGAACTGCTGACACAAGTAGGCTTCCCACCCCATATCCAGCCATTGCTTCTTACCTCTTGCCATCATGTGCAGCAAGGCTTGATCCGCCGCCATCACAGGCAAAGCATCAACAGGATCAGAAAGTAGGATTTGTAATTTCACACAGATGTCACTTTGTCATGAAGCAGGTTGAGCGCTAAGATAGAAGGACATTCTCAGCTTAGCAACAGGGTTATGGATATTATTTTATGGCGTCACGCTGAAGCCGAGGAAGGCTTTCCCGATCTTGCACGCAAGCTTACCCCCAAGGGTGAACAGCAAGCCGCAAAAATGGCGTCTTGGCTGAAACAACATATGCCTGCCAATATGCGTATTCTGGCCAGTCCAGCAACACGCACACAGCAAACTGCCAGTGCTCTTGGCATGGAGTTTACCACTTTGGACGAGCTTGCTCCGGGTTCATCGCCCCAGGTATTACTTGATGCCGCTGGCTGGCCCCTAGGCCATGACAACGTACTGATTATCGGCCACCAGCCGACGCTAGGCATGGCCGCTGCCTATGCCATGACACGCCGCATGCAATACTGGAGCGTGAAAAAAGGCGCAATCTGGTGGATTGCCAATCGCAGACGGGGCGAAGAAGAGCAAACCGTGTTACGAGCCATGGTCACCCCCGAATTGATCTAAATTGGATATGAATATCGCATTTACTATGCACCAATCTCCCCTGTGCCCGCTTCAACAGGAGCCCATGTGAGCACCGTCCTGATTGCCAACCCCAAGGGGGGTAGCGGAAAAACCACATTAGCCACCAACCTGGCAGGTTATTTTGCCAGCCGTGGCAAGCATGTCGTGCTTTCTGACATGGATAGACAGCGTTCTGCACTGCACTGGCTGGAGCGCAGACCCTACAAGCTGCCATTGATTCATGGACAAGATGGGCGCAGCCAATACACCAACAGCCTGAGTGCAGACTGGACCATCGTGGACTCCCCGGCAGGGTTGCGCGGCGATAGATTAAGCCAAGCTGTCAAGGATGCACACTTTGTCATTGTGCCCATGCAGCCATCTGCTTTTGACATGGGGGCGACCCGTGATTTCCTGGAAGTACTGCAGGAAGAAAAATCTGTGCGCAAAGGCAAAACCTTTGTCGCCATGATCGGGATGCGGGTCGACAACCGCACGCGGGCCGCACAGACATTACAAGAGTTTCTTGCAGCATCTGGCTTTCCGTCGGTCGGCAATCTGCGTAATGCGCAAGTATATGCACTTGCAGCGGAACAAGGTGCCAGCCTGTTCGACATTCGCCCATCCCAGGTTAGTCGTGATTTGCAGCAATGGGCTCCGCTCTTGCATTGGCTGGTCAATGCAAGCAAACAAAAATAATCATAGGAGTACACCATGCCTAACGAGATCGAGCTCAAGCTACGCATTGCCAAAGAGGATATTCCTCACCTGCGCCGCCATGCCGCCATTCGCAAGTATCTGACCGGCAAGGCCATCACGCGCCGATTGGTAAGCACCTACTACGACACGCCCGACTTGCAGCTATTTGACCAACGTGTCAGCTTGCGCGTCAGGCGCATGTCTGGCGGCTGGTTCCAGGCGGTCAAGGCCGCGGGTCATTCTCTGGCAGGATTGCACCAGCGCCTAGAGTGGGAGGACATCATCTCCAAGGGCGAGCCAGACTACACTAAAATTACCGATTCTAGCCTCACGCCTATTTTTGACGATCCCGTGCTGCGCCAAGGCTTACAGCCCATTTTCACTACCGATATGCGCCGTACTGAATGGCAACTGGATTATCAAGGCAGCCATATCGAACTATCACTGGACGATGGCCTGCTCATTGCCGACAAGCATCAAGAGCCCTTGATCGAGATTGAGCTGGAGCTAAAAGATGGCAAGGTAGAACACTTGTTTGCGCTGGCGCTGGAACTGCAATCAGATATTGCACTGACAATAGAAAACGTCAGCAAGGCACAACGCGGCTATGCCTACTATCGCCATTTTCCTCAGCAGCCCTCCAAAGCCAAGCCAGCAGGTCTGGCCGCCACAGACAACCCCGGCGATGCCTTTGCCAAAGCTGGCTGGGAATGCTTGCGACAGCTGCAAAGCAATCAAGCGATTGCCATGCAGGGTGACGACCCCGAGGGCGTACACCAGATGCGGGTTGCTTTAAGGCGCCTCAAAGCATCCCTCAAAGCCTTCGGCATCAACAATGATGCCATCAATGACGAAATTAACTGGCTCAATTCCGTGCTGGCCAAGGCACGCGATCTGGATGTATTGCTGCATGAAACCATACCCAGCCTCAAGCTATCAACTGATGTATTGCACAAGGCTCAAGCACATGTCAGCAGTGCACAAAAGCGCGCATACAGCACCCTGCGTAATGGATTGAGACAACCACGTTATCAACACTTGCTGCTGACACTAGGCTACTTGTTTGCCTGCGGCTTGCCAATTGGCCACCCCAATTTGTCACGCACAGCCAGTTCACACTTGCAACGCACGTACAAAAAGCTGCTCAAGCAAGGCAAGCAACTGGATAAGCTCACCATCGAGCAACGGCACCAGTTACGCATATTGGCACGGCGCCTGCGCTACGTCCTGGAGCTTTTCATCCCACTCTACCAAGGGAAGAAACCAGGAAAACAGGCAGCCAAACTACTCAGTACGCTCAGTGGCTTGCAAGCTAATCTAGGCACGTTGAACGATACTGCCGTTACCAGCCAGACACTGGAGCGCATGAGCAAACGCAATCCTGGCCTAGTGCCTGTATTGCCAATCTGGCAACAAGCTGCACGCAAGCGCGAAAAACGTCATACAGCTGACTTACCTAATCTCTGGAAGGCGTTCAAAAAAGCATCGACTCCTTGGTAAAGGTGCCATCTCAGCGAAAATCCACTACACTCGCCACCATTCTCTCAACTCGACATACACAGGGATCACAATGAATCTGGAAAAAGTCATTTTCGGCTTCTTCATCGTCTTGGCGATGACCCTTAATTTTGGTTTTTTCGTCGGCGGTAGCGGTAACCCCATCGAGCACCATATTTATGAACTGTATACCGCTATCGTGGTAAACCTGATTGCCACCGTACTCAAGTTTGGTGACCGCTCGCAAATTGGTGCCATCCACTTGTCCACCAGCCTGGTCGCAGACCTGCAACTGATCGCAGCCGCCATTGTCTGGGTGGTCGCAAGCAGCGAAGAGTCGGGCACAGCGGCACGAGTAGTGTCGCTCAGTGGCGGTGCCTTGCTGGCCAATATCACCTCGGTCATCCTGCTACTTGCGGAAACCATTACCCTGCGTCGATAAATTCTGAGCGGAATCGCTTGTGAATAATATTTTCTTCCTGATCCTGCGGCGCATGCGTGCGCCGCTGATCACCGTCATTGTCAGCTATACCATTGCAATCGTCGGGCTGACACTGATGCCAGGGGCTGACCATCAAGGCAACCCCTGGCACATGAGCTTGTTCGAGGCTTTTTATGTCATCAGCTACACCGCTACCACAATTGGCTTTGGTGAAGTGCCTTTCCCCTATAGCGATGCGCAGCGGCTATGGATGACATTTTCGATCTACTTCACTGTTATCCCCTGGTTTTATGCGATAGGTAAGATCATTTCGCTATTCCAGGACCCTGCCCTTAAGCAAGCACTCACCACCAACAGCTTCGCACGCGCGGTAGACCACCTGCACGAACCATTCTTCATTGTTTCAGGTTATGGGGAAACTGGCAGTTTGCTGGTAAAGGCGCTGGATCATAAAGGCATACGTGTTGTAGTCACCGAAATGAACCAGGATCGCGTCAACGACCTGGAACTGGAAGACTACCAGTTTGACATCCCGGTTCTCTGTGCCGACGCAAAAATGCCCGACACCCTGCTACGCGCGGGTGTGCGCCACCCCATGTGCAAGGGCATTGCCGCCCTCACAGATAATGACCATGTCAACCTCGCAGTAGCCGTGGCTGCCAAACTGCTAAATCCTGACCTCATGGTACTAGCGCGCGCAGAAGACGACGAGGTCGCAGCCAACATGGCCTCGTTTGGCACTGACCACATCCTCAATCCCTACACGCTCTTTGGTGACCAATTGGGCATGGAAGTGCACGCGATTGGTACCTACCTGCTACACAAATGGCTGACTGGTGTCCCCGGTGATACCTTGACCCTGCCCAAGGTACCTCCAATCGGCAAATGGATCATTTGCGGCTATGGCCGCTTTGGCAAAGCCGTGGTGGAAAACCTGGAGCGTGAGCAGATCACGACTGTGGTTATTGAAGCCGACCCTGAGCTAACGAATTGCGAAAACTGCATTGTAGGCAGCGGTACCGAGGCAGCAACATTGACGGAAGCAGGAATTGAAGATGCCGTAGGCATCATCGCCGGCACCAACAATGACATCAACAACCTGTCGATCGTCATGACTGCGCAAAAGATGAACCCTAACCTGTTCGTCGTTGTGCGCAAAAACCGTCGTTTTAATGAACCATTGTTCGAGCATTTCAACGCCGATATATCCATGGATCCCAGTGACATCATTGCACACGAATGCCTGGCGCGCATGATCACGCCCATGATGACGCACTTCCTGAAACTAGTGCGGACGCAAGATAATAGCTGGGCTAACCAACTGATCAGCCGCCTGGTAGGCGTAGTAGGCGAAAACGTCCCCGATGCCTGGGGCGTCACCGTAGATGCAGAACACAGCCCGGCGGTTGCCAACCTGATTGCCTGGGGCCTGCCAGTCACACTCGATGCCTTAACGCGCGACCCTGGCAACCGCACACAAAAGCTGGATCTGGTTCCCCTCATGCTGGTACGCAGCGGAGAATACACACTGCTACCGGAAGTCACAGAGAAATTGCATGTTGGTGACCGCTTGCTGTTCTGCGGCAGTGCTATGGCCAAGAGTATCCAGCCAATTACCTTGAGCAATCACAAGACATTGACCTGGATCATCAATGGTCGCGAAATTGCTGATGGCTGGCTATGGCGCTGGATGACACGCAAGATCACTCGATTGCGCAAGCCACGCAAACCAACCTCGCAATAAATCCCTACTGGATGACTTGCCGTCGCAAGGCTTTGCGCTCGGCGTTGATACGCTTGCCTTCCAGGCGGCGTAGTTTGGAACCCCTAGTGGGTTTGGTAGCGATGCGCGGCGCAGGCATGGTCGCCACACTATTCACTAGCTCGTGCAGCCTGACCAGCGCATCTGCCCGGTTCAACTCCTGGCTGCGGTGTAATTGCGCCTTAATGATGATCACACCATCCTTGGTAATTCTGTGATCACGCAAGCGCAACAACCGAGCCTTCACCGTCTCAGGCAACGAGGACGCCTTGACGTCATAACGCAGGTGAATTGCACTCGACACCTTGTTCACGTTCTGGCCGCCCGCCCCTTGCGCACGCACGGCAGTCAGGGTGATTTCATCCGGTTCAAGCTGGATATCCGCCATCCCCATTCCCTCCTAGCTCAACGCCTAAGCACAACAAGCTATAGATATGACCTATCGTTGGCACCCCCTTTGAGCGCAACATTTTCGCCAGGTCGGTATATTGGCCGTCAGCACGGCACGAAGCAGCTTGCAGCGCTGGTGCACGCAATAGCCAAGTGATCGCTGCACTGCATAGAACAAACAGTATATTGGTCTTAGCGGGACGCGATTTCGTCGCTGTCAGGAAGAGGGGTTGATACGGTTGCAGAATCATAAGTTTTCTCTTGTTTTTAGCGGCTTAGGCCCGTACTTTCATGCACTGGAACAAGCGACAAAACTTGACCTAAACAGTCAAAAAAGCCAATATAGCGTCTTCACAACGGCCTCAAGCCATAACCAATATTTTAAGCTTGATGCTGCATCAGGCTGATTATACCCAAGCGTATCTTAAAAGTTTCCCGGAGAACCTTACATGGCATTGACCCCTGATATCGACCCTCAAGAGACCCAGGAATGGCTGGAAGCCATCTCATCGGTACTTGAGAACGAGGGAACCGAGCGCGCCCACTTCTTGCTGGAAACGCTGATCGACAAAGCGCGCCGCTCAGGTGCGTATTTACCGTACAACGCAACAACCGCTTACGTAAACACCATTCCTGCACACCTGCAGGCCAAGCATCCTGGCGATACTGCCATGGAACGCAAGATCCGTGCGCTGATCCGCTGGAATGCCATCATGACCGTACTGCGCGCCAACGAGAAATCTCCCGGCGTAGGTGGTCACATTGCCAGCTTCCAGTCTGCAGCCACTCTATATGACACCGGCTTCAACCACTTTTTCCGTGCTGCCAACGAAAACTTCGGTGGCGACCTGATCTACTTCCAAGGCCACTCGTCCCCTGGCGTGTACGCACGCGCCTTCCTGGAAGGCCGCCTGACAGAAGAACAAATGTCCAACTTCCGTATTGAAGCGGAAGGCAATGGCTTATCTTCCTACCCTCACCCCTGGCTGATGCCAGATTTCTGGCAATTCCCAACGGTATCCATGGGCCTGGGCCCATTGCAGGGCATCTACCAGGCACGCTTCCTCAAGTACCTGCATGACCGTGGCATTGCCGATACCTCAGACCGCAAGGTATGGGTATTCTGTGGCGATGGTGAAATGGACGAGCCTGAGTCCTTGGGCGCGATTTCCCTGGCCGCACGTGAAAAGCTGGACAACCTGATTTTCGTCATCAACTGTAACCTGCAACGCCTTGATGGCCCTGTACGCGGTAACGGTAAGGTAATTCAGGAGTTCGAGGCTGCGTTCCGTGGCTCTGGCTGGAATGTGCTGAAAGTGCTGTGGGGCTCTTATTGGGACCCATTGCTGGCCATGGACAAGGATGGCCTGCTCAAGAAGCGCATGGAAGAATGCGTGGACGGCGAATACCAGAACTTCAAAGCCAAGGGCGGCGCTTACACACGTGAGCACTTCTTCGGCAAATATCCTGAACTGAAGGAAATGGTGGCCGCGATGTCTGATGAAGACATCTGGCGCTTGAACCGTGGCGGCCATGATCCACACAAGGTGTACGCGGCTTACCACTCTGCCGTGAACCACAAGGGTCAGCCTAGCGTCATCCTCGCCAAGACCGTCAAGGGTTATGGCATGGGTCAGGAGGGCGAAGGCCAGAACACTACCCACCAGCAGAAGAGCATGGGCGTCGAAACACTGAAGAAATTCCGTGACCGCTTCGACTTGCCTCTGACAGATGAGCAAGTGGAGAACCTGTCGTTCTACCGTCCTGCTGATGACAGCCCGGAAATGCAATATCTGAAGGCTCGCCGCGAAGCGATGGGTGGCTTTGTGCCATCACGTCGCCGCAAGGGTAATGAACTGACAGTCCCTGAGCTTTCCGCCTTCGAGAACATGCTGGGGGCAACCGGTGAGCGTGAAATTTCCACCACCATGGCATTCGTTCGTATCCTGTCGACACTGGTGCGTGACAAGCAAATCGGCAAATACGTCGTGCCTATCGTGCCAGATGAAGCACGTACATTTGGTATGGAAGGCATGTTCCGTCAACTGGGCATCTACTCTTCCGTCGGCCAGCTGTATGAGCCTCAGGATGCCGACCAGGTGATGTTCTACAAGGAATCCAAGGACGGCCAGATTCTGGAAGAAGGTATCAACGAAGCCGGTTCGTTCTCCTCATGGATTGCCGCAGCGACTTCCTACAGCGTCAGTGGCGTACAGATGATTCCGTTCTACATCTTCTACTCCATGTTCGGCTTCCAGCGTATCGGCGACTTGGCATGGGCCGCAGGTGACTCACGCTCCCGTGGCTTCCTGTTGGGTGCTACCGCAGGCCGTACCACGTTGAACGGTGAAGGCTTGCAGCACGAAGATGGTCATAGCCACCTGATGTCTGCCACTATCCCGAATTGTATTTCCTATGATCCAACCTTTGCCTACGAGCTGGCCGTAATCATCCAGGAAGGCCTGCGCCGCATGGTGCAGAACCAGGAAGATGTGTACTACTACATCACCCTGATGAACGAAAACTACACCCACCCTGCGCTGCCTGCTGGCGCTGAGGAAGGCATACTCAAGGGTATCTACTCCTTCAGCAAATCCAAGGCCAAGGGTCCTAAGGTGCAACTGCTGGGTAGCGGCGTGATTCTGCGTGAAGTCATTGCTGCAGGCGAGTTGCTGGAAAAGGATTGGGGCGTTTCTGCCGATATCTGGAGCGTGACCAGCTTCACCGAACTGCGCCGCGAAGGTCTGGATGTAGAACGCTGGAATCTGCTCAACCCGGAGAAAACCCAGAAGGAAAGCTTTGTCGCCAAGAGCCTGAAAAAGGCAGAAGGCCCGGTCATTGCTTCCACCGACTACATGAAGTCCTACGCTGACCAGATCCGCAACTTCATCCCGCAGCGATATGTTGCATTGGGTACCGATGGTTATGGCCGCTCCGACTCTCGTGAAGCACTGCGTAGCTTCTTCGAGGTTGACCGCTACCACGTGGTCATTGCAGCACTGAAAGCATTGGTTGATGAAGGCAAGTTGCCTGCAGCTAAGGCAGCAGAAGCCATCAAGAAATACAACATTAACGTCAACAGGCCCAACCCGACAACGGTTTAACCAGATGACAGAAAGCTGCCAGATACCCATCTGGCAGCCTCGCGCAAGCAATCTACGCCCCGGCTGACCGCATGTGGGCGTTTTGCGTAAATGCATATCTTAAAAAGATACATTTTAAGGAACATCAAGCATGGCAATTAAAGACGTACTCGTTCCCGACATCGGCAACTTTGACAGTGTGGATGTCATCGAAGTCCTGGTGAAAGCCGGTGACAGCATTGCCAAGGACGACTCGCTGATCACCCTGGAATCCGACAAGGCCTCCATGGATATTCCCGCGCCATTTGCCGGGACAGTGAAAGAAGTCAAAATCAAGGTGGGCGACAAGGTAGCTCAAGGCGGGCTTATTCTCACGCTAGAAGCCGCAGAAGAAAGCGCGAGCACACCAGTTGCCGCACCGGAAACAGCCAAGCCTGCTCCTGCCGCCGCAGCGCCAGCAACCCCGGCGCCCGTACCCGAGGCAACCCGTCCGGCACCTGAGCCTCCAAAAACCATCCAGCCACAAACCACGCCCAACCCGATCGCGGCGAGTGTGGAAACAGCTTCCGGCAAGCTGGCTCATGCCAGCCCATCCATCCGCAAATTCGCACGCGAACTAGGCGTCAATCTCGATTTGGTCAGCGCCAGCGGCCCCAAGAATCGCATTACCCAGGCTGACGTACAGGCCTATGTCAAGGGTGAGCTCAGCAAACCGCGCGGTGGTGGCGTTGCCACTGGAGCTGGTGGCTTGGCTGTCATCCCGGCACCTGTAATTGATTTCAGTCAGTATGGCGAAACCGAAACCAAGTCACTATCCCGCATCAAGAAGCTCTCTGGTGCCAACCTGCATCGCAACTGGGTCACTGCACCGCACGTGACGCAGTTCGATGAGGCCGACATTACTGACCTGGAAGATTTCCGCAAATCCATGCAGTCCGAAGCCGAAAAGCGTGGCGTCAAGCTGACCATGATCGCCTTCCTGATCAAGGCCTCGGTGAATGCATTGCGTGCTTACCCTAACTTCAATGCCTCTTTGTCTGCCGATGGTGAAAGCCTGATTCTCAAGCAGTATTACAACGTTGGCTTTGCCTGCGACACCCCTGACGGCCTGGTTGTCCCGGTGATCCGTGATGTCAATCGCAAGGACGTGCTCGAAATCGCGGCTGAACTGGGTGAGTTGTCTGCCAAGGCACGTGAGCGCAAACTGAAGGTCGAGGAAATGCAGGGTGGTTGCTTCACCATTTCCAGTCTGGGTGGTATCGGCGGCACAGCCTTCACCCCCATCATAAATTGTCCTGAAGTAGCGATCCTGGGCGTTTCACGTTCCAGCATCCAGCCAGTATTCAACAGCAAGACCAAGGAGTTTGAACCTCGCCTGGTCCTGCCTTTGTCCTTGTCCTACGATCATCGTGTGATCGACGGTGCCGACGGTGCGCGCTTCACCAGCCACCTGCGCATGGTGTTGTCCGATGTACGTCGTTTGTTGCTGTAAGGATTAAGGGATCAACATGAGCAAGATTACTGAAGTATTCGTCCCCGATATTGGTAACTTTGATAGCGTGGATGTGATTGAGGTGCTGGTAAAAGCTGGCGACACCATCGCCAAGGAAGACGCACTGATCACGCTGGAGTCCGACAAGGCCTCCATGGACATCCCCTCTTCCCACGCTGGCGTGGTAAAAGAGATCAAGGTCAAGGTCGGTGACAAGGTCGCCAAGGGCGCACTGATCCTGCTGGTGGAAGAAGCCAGCACAGAACAGGCCAGCCCTGCCCCAGCGGCGCAAGAAGCCGCAACACCTGCACCTGCGACAACACCCGCGGCATCAGCACCAGTGCCTGCTGTGACTGGCGACTCCGACCTCAACACTGAAGTCGTGGTCCTGGGTTCCGGCCCCGGCGGCTACACAGCCGCTTTCCGTGCTGCTGACCTCGGCAAGCAAGTGGTATTGATTGAGCGCTACTCTACACTGGGCGGCGTTTGCCTGAATGTGGGTTGTATTCCATCCAAGGCACTGTTGCATACCGCCAAGGTCATCACAGAGGCAGAAGAAACCAGCCACCACGGTGTTAGCTTCGGCAAGCCAGAAGTCAATCTGGAGCAACTCCGCACATGGAAAGCCAATGATGTTGTTGGTAAGCTCACCGGTGGCTTGGCACAAATGGCCAAGCAACGCGGCGTGACCGTGGTGCAAGGCGTAGGCCAGTTCAGTGGCCCTAATCAGATCGCGGTCACCGCAGCCGATGGTAAAGTTACCACGGTTGGTTTCCAGAACGCCATTATTGCGGCAGGCTCTCAAGCCACCAAATTCCCCGGTGCACCTGACGACGAACGCATCATGGATTCCACTGGTGCTCTGGCGCTGGCTGATGTACCAAAAAAACTCCTGGTCATTGGCGGTGGCATCATCGGCCTGGAAATGGGTACGGTGTACGACGCGTTGGGTAGCAAGGTGAGCGTTGTCGAATTTATGGATGGCCTCATCCCTGGTGCTGATCGCGATCTCATTCGTCCGTTGCAGAAGCGTATGGAAAAACGCTTTGAGAGCATTATGCTTTCCACCAAGGTCGCCAAGATCGAAGCAAAGAAAGACGGCATCCACGTCAGCTTTGAAGGCGAGAATGCGCCGAAAGAAGCCCAGGTCTACGACCGCGTGCTGGTCTCTATTGGCCGCCGCCCCAATGGCAAAAACATCGGTGCCGAGAACGCTGGTGTCGCCGTCGATGATCGCGGCTTTATTGCCGTAGATAAGCAAATGCGCACCAATGTGCCGCATATCTTCGCGATTGGCGATATCGTTGGCCAGCCAATGCTTGCCCACAAGGCGACGCATGAAGCCAAGGTGGCAGCTGAAGTGATTGCCGGTCACAAGGTTGAGTTCATCGCCTCGGTGATTCCATCCGTCGCCTACACAGACCCCGAAGTCGCCTGGGTAGGCGTCACGGAAACCGATGCGAAGACCCAAGGCCGTGCCATCGAGAAAGCCAGCTTCCCTTGGGCGGCAAGTGGACGTGCATTGTCCATCGCCCGCTCCGAAGGCGCCACCAAGCTGATTTTCGACAAGGAGACACATCGTGTCATTGGCGCTGGTATTGTCGGTGTCAATGCGGGTGAATTATTGGCAGAGGCCGTGTTGGCGATCGAGATGGGGGCAGATGCCCATGATCTTGGCCTCACCATTCATGCCCACCCTACCCTATCGGAAACCATCTGCTTTGCAGCAGAGCTGAAAGAAGGCACGATCACCGATATGCTGCCGCCAAAGAAGCGCTAATAGTTTATATGGCCAAGCAAAAACGGCACCCTCAGGTGCCGTTTTTTTATGCCTGCTTTTACCTCACCAGTTAAGCCGCGGCCTGTTTTAATTTGTATTCATCACGCCTGCGAACCTCTTCACGCACAGTAGAGATAATGTAGCGCCCGTAATCCACCGCGTCATAGAGCGGCTCATAACCACGATTGAGGAAGGTAGTTACGCCAAGGTCGTAATAATCCAACAGCGACTGTACGATGGTGTCAGGCGTTCCCACCAGCGAAGTAGTATCGGCACCTGTGCCTATGGCAGTAGACGTAGCCATATATAAGGCCCGGTCATGACGGTCACCACGTGCAGCAATCTCCTGCTGGCGCAATGCACCACCTGCATGCAGATGTTGTGGTGCAATACCTTGATGGTTTTGTTTCAGGCGTTCGACGATTTCATACGCACGTTGCCAAGCAATGTCTTCCGTAGGCCCGATAATCAGGCGTGCCGAGAGACTGACACGTGGTGCAGGAACACCAGCCACCTCAGCTACGCGACGCAACTTGGCAATCCGTTCGGCAATATCTGCCAGAGGCTCGGCCCACAAGGCATAAAGATCAGTGTGGCGCACTGCCACTTCATACGCAACATCGGAAGAGCCGCCAAGCGAAATCGGGATATGGGGCTGCTGCAAGGGCTTGAGCGGAATAGAGGTATCCTTGAGCTGGAAATACTTGCCCTCATAATCGAATGGCTTATCCGTAGTCCACAAGCGACGCACAATATCCAAGTATTCCCCGGCACGTTCATAGCGTTGGGCTTTATCGGCAAGAGTATCGCCGTGCTCGGCATCAATGGCATGACCGGTAATCGCATGCAACCGTATGCGCCCACCAGTGATATGGTCCAGCGTGGCATAGGCACGTGCGGCCAGGGCCGGGCTTTGCAAGGCAGGACGGTGGGCAATCATGAATCCCAGATGTTCTGTCTGGGATGCCGCATAAGCCGCAAGGTAAGCAGGATCACCACCGCCATTAGCGATCAATACGCGGTCAAAACCGGCATGCTCATGGGCGCGTGCGAGGTCACGTAGGTACTCCAGATCCAACTTGGCACTCGCTCCCTGGCGCGGGGCATACTGGTTACGCGGAAACAGACCTCCAACAAATTCCACCGGCATTTCATCACTCCTCGGTTCTTGATTAATAAGGTCTATATGCAGGCAAGCACCATGCCTGATAAGACTTAATACAAAACCTCAATTAAACATATACTTGCCAGCAACCCCTTGCTCTATGCTGTCTGCATAAAAACAGTCATCCATCCATCATGCACAGACCCCAACAGCTAGCGCTGATTTTCCAGCAGCCATCTCATCTACCGGCCAATCTGTAGCACACCCGCGGCAATCAATACATTGCCTTATTCCTGCACAGCTGAGCTGCGTATGACACAACAGGGCTGATGCTTACCCAGCACACTAAATTCCCAATCAATTGATTTTTAATAACTATTTATTTGGCACAAAATTTGCCGACATCCCGAAAATTGTAAATTTTTGCAAATATCCCGCGTCTTGCCGGGATACAACCAGGGGAAAACATGAAAAAACACCAGTCGTTCGCCAAACGTTCGCTGGGCTTTATCGCCATCAGCACCTTACTGAACGTCTATGCCAACCAGGCGATGGCCCTAGAGAGCAATGCAGAAACCGGCACGAATACCGAATCCACTGCTAGTGATACAGAAACCAATCTTCTCGGTCATGTGGTGGTACAAGCCGAGACCCTGACAAGCTCGCCTCTGCCTAGCCGCCCGACCAGCTCATTAGGCGCTGAAGCTTCGGTATTGGACACTCCACGATCAGTGTTCGAGATCACCGCAGACCAATTGGCCAAGGATCCTATCCGTAACGCTGATGACCTGGTGCGTTACGGCCCGAGCATACAGCGCAATGGCGGCCAGAACGTCAATATTGCCCCAGTGATTCGCGGGCAAGCATCAGAACTGTTCCAAGACGGTCAACGTACCTATAACGTACGTCGGCCTTTCAATATCAATGCCTATGAAGGCGCCGATGTCGTCAGTGGCACACCACCCCAAGTGTTCGGCCCCACCTCACGCAGTGGCGGTTATATCAACTATCTATCCAAGCTACCTGACTTCGAGAAACAACGTTCCGAAATTCGCGGCCTCATCGGCACCTGGGTACCTAGCGGCGGCTCGTTCCGTACAGCGCGCATTACCTACGACACCACAGGCCCCATCAGTGATACGCTTGCCTATCGCGTCAGTATCACGCCGCAGCGCACCAATGACTACTACGATAATGTCAGCAATAATTTCAATGCCTTCTATGGCGCATTGGCCTGGAAGCCTCAGGATAATGTGCGCGTGGACTGGAATGCCAGCTATGATGACTACTATGATTACAATGTCATACACGGCTGGAACCGTACCACCCAGGACCTGATTGATCACGGCACCTATAACGCTGGTCGTGCCACCCCCATCATCCAGCAAGGCAGCAATTATTACTCCCCAGTCTATGCTTCCGGGGCAGCCGATTCAGCCATTACTGGCTGGCAGCAGCGTGTGCGTAATAGCGCTGGGCAAATGGTGGTAGTAGGCAACGTCGCCTCACCTTTCACCAACTCAAGTAACCCAGGCACAATACGTGGCTGGGTTTATGACCCCTCAACTCCCGGCAACGATACTGTCAAGCTCTCGCGCAGTGATTTTTCCCGCGCCGAGGACAAGAACACAGCCAAACGTGGCGTCAGCCAGCTACGTATCGCGATAGACCTCAATCAGCAATGGTCTATCCTCAACAGCACCATGGTGCAATACTCGGACGATACCAACGACTCGGTTGGCAGCTTCCTGACCCAATTCACTGACAAGATTTTCGACAACCGCACCGAGTTGCGCGGACACCATGAGTTCGAGTTATTCGGCCTCAAAATCAGTGACCGCAGCAACACCGGTATTTCCTTTCGCCGCGAAAGCTTCCGCTCATTAGCAGCCAATAACAGCTTTACCACTTCGCCATATGACCTCACTGCATCACTTGCGCTCAAGACACCTGCTGGCCTGTTGGGCTTGCCCACCTATGGCACCTCGGGGTCGTGGATAGGCCAGGCTGGCGTGCCACAACTCACCAGTTTCGGTTACTTGGTATTACCACGGATGTATCCGGTAGGAGGAGGGCTTTATGCCGAAGTCGGTGGCTTCCCACCGTCCGGTGCAGTCTATACCAGTGAGGGCCGCTGGACGACAACGTCTCTATTCACGCAGCAGAACTTCCTCATCAACGACAAATACGGTTTCAATATCGGTCTCAACTCCTCCTACATTGATGCCAGGATCAAGAATCCACTGGTTATCAACCCTGCTACCGATAACCGCAGCGACAGCTACAGCGTCTGGCTACCCAGCCTGCAGGCAGGCCTGCTCTACAAGCCTAGCCAGTTCACTACGCTATACACCAACTATGACCGCTCCTATGCCATCAATACCGGTGGCTTTGCTGACGTATTGACCTGGGGCAGCGGCAATCGGCTGTCTCCCCTGGCATTCCGTAGCCTGAGCATCTTGCGCGAAGTTGGGATCAAATCCGAGCTGGTCCCCGACAAACTATTTGCGACGTTGGCAGCCTACCGCCAAGAGCGTGACACTGCCCCAGATAACCTGGGGCAAATGGCACGACTGATTGTGAAAGGTGTGGAAACCTCGATTCGCTTCCAGGCAACCGAGCGCCTGAGCGGAGGTGCCAATGCATCGCGCACCGATGCACGCTACACCTATTTGGCCTACCCTGGGGGCTTCTTCTCTGCTGCAGGCTTTGTGCCGGACAATGCAACGGTGTTTGGTGATGGAAATTTCTTCAGCCGATTACCTAACCCAGGCGCCATTCGTGCTCCAGGCATCCCCAAATACTCTGCCAATGGCTATCTGGATTACCGTTTACCCTCTGGCCTCGGCGCTACACTGTCGGCTTGGTGGACCAGCAGCTGGTACACCAACCCCGCTCAAGACGTCAGAATCCCCAACAACCATAATTTCGACCTGACGCTGTACTACAACCAGCCCAAATACGATGTAGCACTGCGTGTCCTCAACCTCACGAACCGCAAAAACTTCAGCACTGGCGGCGTGGGTGGCACCACTGGGGAATTTGTCGTGCCCTCGCACCCACTCTCGGTGCAAGCCACGTTTGGTTATCGTTTCTAGGTTGATATGGACTAGCCTCCTAGTGGACACCAGCACTGCTGCTCATGCAACAGCAATGCTGGTGTCCAACCACAAGCGCAATATCAAGCCAGATCATAAATTCATATATTCCATATAAAACAAAAAGTTAACCACACACACAAAATACACCTGCACTGCACTCATGCTGGCATGAGGCTTGCAAAATACCTGCATGTCATTGCACGCCACTACAGTCACATGCATCAACAAAGGAATAGAACATGGCAGTCAAACTATTGTGGTACCTCACCGAACCTGATGGACCGGTACCTTGGGAAAACGATGGCCGCTGGAGTACAGGTTTTGACCATCTCCAGCAACTAGCGACCAGCATTGATAAACTGGGGTATTACGGCGCACTGCTGGCAACAGGCGGCGGCGCTGGCAATGATGTGAATATTGTCGCGGCATCCTTGCTGGCAGCCACCAGGCGTATGAAATTTGTTGCCGCCGTTTATCCAGGGCTGATTGCACCAGCGAAGCTGGCCCAGATGGCGCGAACCATTGACCGGTTTTCAGAAGGCAGGCTGATTTATAACGTCGTCAATGGCAGCGATGCCATCTTGCCATCCATGGGATTTCACATTACCCATGATGAACGTTACGACTTTAGCTATGAATACTGGGATGCCTTCCAGCAATTGTACCGTGGCTCCCAAGCGGGTTATGTCGGCAAATACATCAAGATTGATGCCGCACCGCCTGCGGTTGCAGGCATGGTAAAACGGCAACAAGCTTATTCACGTCAATATCAGGATGCTATTTCATTGTGGGGGGCGGGCACCTCTGCACCAGGTGTTGCCCATTCCGCCAAGTTACTGGATGTTTACCTCAGCTTTGCCGATAAGCCACACTTATTGGGCGAGAAATTCAGGCGTGTTGGTGCAGAAGCCGCCAAGCATGGCCGCAAGCTTACCTTTGGTACGCGCTTACAAATCATCGTGCGCGAAACCGAGGAAGAGGCCTGGGAATATGCACAATATCTGGTCGACCGCACCTCGGTGCAATACGCCATTGACTCGATCAAACGCCAACTGCCTCCCGGCGAAACTTTCGACAGCTATCGTAGCCCTGACCCGCAAGTGCAACAAAATCTGGAAAGCATTCGCGCTGGTAAGCTGCCCAAAGCCAAGGATTACGAGATATACCCCAATATCTGGACGGGCCCCGCACTGCATGGCTTCAACGTCTTGGGCCCCCTAGCAGGCACTACGCTGGTTGGCAGTGCCCAGAATGTGGCAGCGCGCATTCGCGAATTTGAAGCCAACGGCACACATGCCTTCATTCTTTCTGGCTGGCCGCTGATTGAAGAAGCCCATCGCGTAGCAGACCTGTTGTTCCCATTGCTAGACCTGGATCATGGTTTTGATGTGCCCTTGCTTTCGCCTGTGCGACGCGACAGCTATCCACATCGTGGCGAACGCCACCAGCACGCTTCAGAGACAGAGCAACAAGCTGCGTAACCCTTTACTCATGATTGACATCACACTTGGAAAACAGACATGACCACTGAACTATCCCGGCGTGGCTTTCTTATCAATTCTGCCGCCTTGGGTGGTAGCATCTTGCTTGGCGGTGGCCTCCTGAGTGGTTGCCGCAACAACAACGATAATGCAGTGACTGCATTACCCAGCACACCGCAATATGGCGGACGCCTGCGCCTAGGCATTATCGATGGCAGTAAAACCGGCGATCTGGATGCACACAAGCCGCTCACCACAGGTGCCATCATTCGCGGCTTCGCGCTTTACAGCAAATTGTGGGAGTGGGGTGAGGCCATGACTCCAGAACTTGCGTTGGCTGAAGAAGTAGATGTCAATGACAATGCCTCCCTGTGGACTATTCGCCTACGCAAAGACCTGGAATTCCACAATGGTAAGACGATTACTGCCGATGACCTGATTTTCTCGGCACGGCGCTTATCAGACCCTGCCCTTGCATCACCTTACCTGGCGTACCTGCAGTGGATAGATCGGGATAATCTGGTCAAGGTGGATGAACGTACCGTCAGGATTCCGATCAAGGGGGGGCGTGGCCTGCTTTCATTACCGGATAGCTGGGTGAATTTTGGTGGCCTCGTGCCGAAAGATTATCATCCAGTTACCAATCCAGTCGGTGCCGGTCCATTCAAGCTGAAAGAATTTGTGCCAGGGCAACGCTCACTGTTCACGCGTTTCGAGAACTTCTACAAGACTGGTCAGCCTTACCCGGATGAACTGGAAATCATTGACTTCAAAGACCAAACCTCGCGAGTAGCCGCGTTGCTTAGCGGGCAGATCGACGTCGCAAATGCGCTGGATCCGGAACAGGTCATTCCCCTCAAGCAAAACCCCAAGGTCAATGTCATCATCAGCGAAACCCATGGCTGGCAGTCGTTTGACATGAACTTGAGCAAGGCACCATTCAACGACGACCGGGTCAGGCAGGCCTTCCGCCTGCTCGTCAACCGTCAGGAGCTAATAGACCGCGCATTGGGTGGCGAAGGCCGTATCGCCAATGACTTATACTCGCCTTTGGATCCCACGTTCAACCACACCATTCCCCAGCGCGAATATGACCTTGAACAAGCCCGCTTCCTGCTGAAACAAGCGGGATACAACAATGACCTGAGAGTGGAGTTGACCGTAGGCCCTGGCTTGACTGCTGTTGCAGGAGGCTCGCCTGCAGGCTTGGTCTTGGCTGAACAAGCCAAGAAAGCTGGCGTCACGGTCAAAGTCACGCAAGTTGATTCCGCCACATTCGGTGGGCCGTTGCGCAATGATTGGCAGTTCAGCACCAATAGCCGGCTGGGTGGAAGCTTCCTGCACACTGCAGCAATGGTAGATAGCCCCATCTCAACCGCCAACAAGACGCATTTTGACAACCCTCGCTTTAATGAACTATTCACACAAGCGATTTCCACGACAAATGTCGATGCCAGAAAACCATTAGTACATGAGGCGCAGCAAATCCAGCACGATCATGGCGGATTAATCATCTGGGGCTATACCAACACGCTGGATGCCGCTGGCAAGCATGTCGGCGGGTTGGCACCAGAACGTTCCCACTTCCCGACTTGGCGCTTTGACAAATTATGGATAAACAGATCCGCATGACGATCCTCACAGGCGTAGGCAAGCCAGGAAAAACGGGAAGATGGAAAGCAAAGGCTTCATTTAGCACCTTGCCAATCACTTCCCAAAAGCACAAAACGCAAGCCTGGGTAAATCAGTACACCATCCCAGCCTGGCTACCCTGGATGCTCAAGCGTATCGTTTCCAGCTTACTGGGCATCATCGTTATCAGCATACTGGTATTTGCAGCCACCCAGGCATTGCCATCCGATCCTGCCCGAGTAATTCTAGGCCCAGAAGCCACAGAAGACGCGGTGCAGGTATTTAGGCAAACCCTTGGGTTGGACCAGCCAATCGCCAGCCAATATTTCCAGTGGATCAGCAACGCACTGCAAGGAGACTGGGGACATTCTATTGACTCCAACACACCCGTCACGCAATTGATTGCTGGTCGCCTGGAAAACTCACTGGCACTGGTGGCCAGCGTTCTGCTCATCAGCATCCCTGCATCGCTATTTCTGGGGGTGTTTCTTGCACTACGGCGAGATAGCTGGATAGATCGCGCCTGCCTATCCACCATGATTGCACTCAAGGCCATTCCCAGCTTTGCCATTGCCATTGGCCTGATGATGCTATTGGCAACATCAGTGTTTCCTATCTTGCCTGCCGTTTCACTCCTTGATCCTAACCGATCGGCGTTTTCTCAGCCTTTTTTTCTGGTGCTACCCACCTTGACCCTAGTGGTTGCCACCGTACCCTACCTGTTACGGCTGGTACGTAGCTCCATGATAGAAATTCTTGATTCTGAATTCATCACCAGCGCCAGGTTACGCGGCCTGAAACACAGTACCATCATCTGGCAATATGCAATCCCCAATGCGGTCATCCCGGCTATCCAGGCGATCGCATTAACAACTAGCGTCATGATTGGGGGCGTACTGGTTGTTGAAGTGGTATTTACTTATCCAGGCATAGGCAGCGCCTTGAATGCTGCTGTTGATATTCGTGACATTCCTGTCATTCAGGCAATCGTGGTTTTTCTGGCCGGTAGCGTTATGCTAATCAATCTGCTCGCCGACATTATGACTGTGCTATTGACGCCAAGATTGCGCACACAGCCAGCCAACGCAGGAGGCAAGCAATGAATATCACAACCTGGATCAGTAACATCAGCAAGAACAGTCAGGTTGGCCTCGGATTTACCCTGAGCGCAGGTATTCTGCTATTGGCCTTGATCGGGCCCTGGTTGGCACCTCACTCGCCTGTCGACCTGGTAGGCCCTCGCTATGGGTCACCTGATGCCAAGGCACTACTGGGATATGACTATTTGGGTCATGACGTCTGGTCACGCTTGCTCTCCGGTGGATTATCCTTGGTATGGATGTCTGTAGCGGCATCTGTCATCGCCTTGGCCTCAGGTGCCCTGCTCGGCATGGTGGCTGGCTTTTTTCGCGGCCGCATTGATCAAAGCATTGTATGGTGGTCGGATGTATTCCTTGCTTTTCCCAACCTGATCCTGATATTGCTGGTGGTTGCCATGCTGGGTCGAGATCCCTGGCTGATTGTGCTCATCGTTGCGATTGCCTTTTTACCTGGCGTCATCCGCTTATCCCGCAGCATTACACTGGGCATTGCTCAACAAGAATATATTGAGGCAACCACGATGATGGGATATTCGACGCACCGCATCCTGCTGCACGAAATCCTGCCCAATATCAGCATGCCTTTGCTGATTCATCTTGGCACCATGCTTTCATGGGCGGTCGGCATTCTTGCCGGGCTCAGTTTTCTTGGATATGGCGTTGAACCTCCCGCAGCTGACTGGGGGCTGATGGTCAACGAAAACCGTGCAGGTTTACAGATACAACCCTATGCAGTATTGGCACCAGCCATCCTGATCGCGTTGTTCGCATTGGGAACCAACCTGCTGGCAGAAGGCCTGGGAAGAGCACAATCAGGCATCAAGGAGGCCCGATGACATCAGCGCAATCGATTCCTGCCCTACTCACTGTCGATCAACTCAATATCACCCTGGAAAATGGCACCGAACTAGTGGCAGACATTAGTTTCAGCGTACACGCAGGGGAAGTATTGGCATTGGTTGGCGAATCAGGGTCAGGCAAGACCACCATCGCCATGGCCTTGCTAGCTCATACCAGGGCCGGTGCAAAGGTAAAATCCGGCACCATCCTCATCGACAGCATTGACCTACTCGCGCTCGCGCCTCAGGACTTACGTACAGTACGCGGTCACCTGGTCAGCCTGGTTGCGCAAAACCCTGCCATGGCACTCAATCCACTACGCACCATCGGCCAGCATTTGCATGACGTGTTAACAGCACATCGACCAGAACTCGCCCAACACCAAAGACAAGCCCAGGTAGTGACGATCATGAATGATGTTGGGCTCCCAGATGATGAAGAGTTCCTGGATAGATTTCCTCATCAACTTTCAGGGGGACAACAACAACGCATTCTGCTCGGGTTGGCATTTATTCTGCGCCCCAAATTGATTGTTCTGGATGAGCCAACGACAGCGCTTGATGTGAGCTCGCAGGCCAGGATACTCAACACCATCCGCGACCTATGCAAACGCTACAATGCTGCTGCCGTGTATGTTTCGCATGACCTCGCTGTCGTCAAACAACTCGCAGACCGCGTGATGGTACTTTACGCTGGCCGCATTGCGGAAATCTCGCCACGTCATCGCTTGTTTACGCAACCATACCATCCTTACAGCCATGGCTTGCTTGAGGCAATTCCAGACATTGCACTCAGACGGACGCCAAAACCTATTCCCGGCCAAACCTTAGCACCTGGCCATAGAGGCCAAGGCTGCGCTTTTGCACCGCGCTGCTTCAAAGCCACACAGCAATGCCATGACTCGCAACCATTATTACGCTCCCTGGATGAAGGGCATCAGCTCGCCTGCCTGCACACAACGCCATTGCCATTGGTACACGCGGAATACCAGCAGCGTAAGGCGGCTACCCGCCAGACAGGTAATACAACCCAGTCACCGATTCTGTATCTACACCACGTCTCAGCCCGATATGGCAAACAACCGGTGCTGCACGACATTTCTCTGGAAGTAGCCATCGGCGAATGCTTGGCTATTGTTGGACAATCCGGTTCTGGCAAGACCACCCTTGCCAAGATCATGGCGGGGCTCAATATTTCCGCTACTGGCCGTATCAACTTCAATGGTGAGGAACTACCGCTTAGAGCAGCCTATCGCGCCAGCAAGCAACGCCACAAAATCCAGTATATTTTCCAGAACCCTTACCAAGCCCTGAATCCAAAACATACGATTGGAATGACGCTTACCGCGGCAACACAACATTTTTTCAACCTCAATCCCACCACGACACAACAAAAAGTAGAGGGCGTATTGAATCAGGTATCGTTGCCTAAAAAAATCCTGCAACAATATCCACGTGAGTTATCAGGAGGAGAGCTTCAGCGTGTCGCGATTGCGCGAGCCTTGATCTGCAACCCTCAACTGCTTATCTGCGATGAAATCACGTCGGCATTGGATGTGTCAGTACAAGCGAATATCTTGGAATTATTACAATCATTACAACAACAAGGTCTTGCTATCGTTTTTGTCACTCATAATCTAGGAGTGGTGCGCACGATTGCAGATCGCGTCATGGTATTGAATCATGGCCGAGTAATAGAGGCCGGGACGGTGGACGAGCTACTAGATCGCCCACAGGAAAACTACACAAAAAAACTGATCCAAGATTCACCATCCCTATTTGCAACCGGCATCAGCTAACTCACCCCAGTCACAAATAGGCCTGCGGAATTATTCAGTATCAGATTGTGAAGAATGAGATGCAGCAGGTGTGCTGGCTACATCTGCCTTATTTTCACTGCTTTTCGGTTGGGCAGCCGCTCTTGGTTTACGCGTACGAGGCTTAGTAGGTTTCTTAGGCGTATCGGTTGCTGATGCGTTATTTGCTCCTGTGGCCTTTGGCTTGGCCGCCCGACTAGTAGTGGGTTTTGCGCCCTCCGACTTGGGTTTTGCCGGAGCCCTCCGCCGATTACTGGAACTCTTGGGTTTAACCGCAGAGGTTACTGGCACCTCTGCTGGCTTTTTATCACCATCAATCACATCGGTGACTACTTTGCTCAAAATCCGTTTCCCTGCAACAACTGCGGCAGCCAGTGCAACTTTCTTGATGATATTCTTGAAAATTCCCATACAGACTCCTATTGGCAAATGACCTGTTTAAGTTCGCTACCTGGAAAGTTTGCACCTTGTTTACTCAACTCACCAGCCATCTCGGCTGACATATCGTTAATGAGCAAACTGGCACGTCCTTTTTCTTGATTGCGTACCCCTTTTTGTGCTGTTCGAACCCCTTGACGCTGTAACTGTTCGAGTAGTTTATTCGCTAAACGTTCATCCTTGAAGACCCCGAACGAAATTGCGTTGCGCCAAGGTGCCTCTTGAATAATAAAACTCACCTCCACGCCCAGCGCTTTCAATTCGGCCACCTTGCTCTGTGCAGCCTGCAAAGAGGGTAACGGCGGAATATAGACCCAATAGCGCAAAGCCTCTTGCATGGTTTTCTGCTGCACAGTAGCCACCAGTGAGTGCTGCCCCAGAATCGCCTGTGCACGTTGTAAACCTGCCGCGGAGAAGCTCCCCCATTCATAACACGCATAGACTTCGTCTACCACGGTATCACCAGAGGCGCTAACCTTGGGCATGGCGTCCACATCATCCTGGCTCAGTAGTTTGATTTTATCGGCAGATAAAGGCTCATGTATTGGTTCATTGGAGGATGCTGTTGGCTGGTACCAACCGAGGCCAATCAAGGCAATGAGGTTCAGCAATAATAAGCCGCTCAACAACCACTTCATGGCAACTCTCTTTCCAAATACCAAAGCCCCTGCAGCACCAAGTAATCTTCTAGCTGATACTCCCTTGCAAATACATGCTTTTGCAGCAAGGGCAACAAGGTAGCCGCATCCCCTCCACTTAACATACAAGGCACTACATGCCCGCAATGCTCACTGAGCAATTGCACCAAATTATCCACTGCACCAGCCAATGCATACAAACTACCGCTATAGACAGCATCTTGGGTGTTCAAGGGAAAGTCCTGAAATACCCCGTGTATCTCTCCAATATTGGCCGCAGCATTAGCAATGCTGTTCTGCATTAATTTCACCCCTGGCACGATGATGCCACCAATAAAACGTGCCTGACCGGGGCTGGTTTTTTCGATCATATCGACGGTCAGTGCTGTGCCTGCGTTGACCACGACGCAACTACGCTGATAATGCTGCCACGCACCGACCATCGCCGCCCAGCGATCCACGCCCAATTGCTCCGGGGTGGCATAACCATTACTCAAACCACAAGCGTGCGCAGTGCTGGCATGCCAACGCACTGGCAAACCTAGCGGCTTGAGCAACTCCGTCAACATATCGTGCCGTCCTTGCCCTGCCACATTCGCCACGGCCACAGCATCACAGCCATGCCAGGCCGCAGGCACTTCATGACGATCCATGACGCCATGATGCAATATCGCACCATTTTCATATTGCAGAACGGCCCATTTAGTCCGGGTATTGCCAGCATCAATCACCAACCGGCTACCCATTTAACGCGCCCCCCGCAAACTGATTTCCCCAGAAGAAAAACGCTGAGTCCCATGCTCATTCTGCACCAGTAACACCCCATCATCGGCAATGCCCTGCACATGACCGAATTGTTCCCGTCCATCAGGGAATAGCAGCTTGACCACCTCACCATGATAAGCATGATGCGCCTGCCACTCTTCGCGCAAGGCAGCAAAGCCTTCTCGCTCAAAGGTATCCAATACTTTTACCAACTCTTGCAACAACTGGCCTAGAAGAGCATTGGGATCAATATTGATCGGCAGATGGCTTGCCATATCCGTCACAGGTTGATCAATTTGTGCACGTATAGCTGGTGGCAAGTTAAGGTTAAGACCAATACCAATCACCGCTGCACTAGGGCCATCCATATCGCCATTTAACTCAATCAGGATGCCCGCAAGCTTACGACCTTGCACAAGAATATCGTTAGGCCATTTTAATTGCGCACTGCGCAAACCATAGTGATGCAAGGCACGAACCAAGGCCAGCCCGACTGCCAGGCTCAAACCAGACAATGCCGACGCACCCATTTGGAAACGCCACAACAATGAAAAGGTCAGGCTGGCGCCGAATGCTGCTTGCCAGCTACGGCCTCGACGCCCACGCCCCTTGGTCTGTAGCAATGCTGCAGCCACCATTCCATGCGGTGCATGGCTTGCAGCTTGCTGCATCAGATAACTGTTCGTGGAATCAATCGCATCAAACAAGGCTAGTTGAAACCGGTGCTGCTGCGCTCCGAGCGCGTCCAGCACAGCCTGTTTATCGAGTAAATGTAAGGGCTGTGGCAGGCGATAACCTCGCCCTCTTACAGAGAAAATGTCGACACCCAAGGCTTCTGCAGCCTGGATCGCATTCCAGACAGAAGCACGCGTCACTGAAAACTGGCGCGCAATGTCCTCACCAGAGTGAAAACGGCCATCTGCTAGCAGTCTTAATATAGGAAATACCAAGTTATTCATTGCTGGGGCAGTATATCGCAAGCCGTCACCATGGAATGAATATTCTGGGAGCAGCCAACATGCATGACAGCCCGCTAGCGCATGACACAGTGTAAAATAGGCACAAATCAATAGCGTATTACCACCATGTCTGACAAAACTCCTGTTGCTCCAGCTTCCAATTTTATTCGTCATATCGTCGAGCGTGACCTTGAACAAGGGACTTACGCCAGTCGTCACTGGGCCCGATGCCCTGGGGATGCCCAACATCATGCAGCGGGCGAACCCGACCCAGCGAAAATCCGCACCCGCTTTCCACCCGAGCCGAATGGCTACCTGCATATTGGCCACGCCAAGAGCATCTGCCTCAATTTTGGCTTGGCGCGCGACTTTGGCGGTGTGTGTCACATGCGCTTCGATGACACCAATCCCGAGAAAGAAGAACAGGAATACGTCGACAGCATTTCCGACGCGGTCAAGTGGCTAGGCTTCGGTTGGGATGCATTTGGCGAATCCCACCTGTATTTCGCCAGCAACTACTTCGACTTCATGTATCGCGCTGCGGAATACTTGATCGAATCAGGCAATGCCTACGTCGACCAACAAACCGCCGAGGAAATGCGCACCAACCGCGGTAGTTTGACCGAGCCAGGTAAGAATTCGCCATGGCGTGACCGCGCTGTAGCGAATAACCTAGCATTGTTCCGCGAAATGCGTGATGGCAAACATGCGGACGGTAGTATGGTACTGCGTGCCAAGATTGATATGGCTTCGCCCAACATCAACCTGCGCGACCCAGCGATTTACCGCATCAAGCATGCCCATCACCATAATACTGGCGACAAATGGTGCATCTACCCAATGTACACGTTTGCCCATCCGCTGGAAGATGCTTACGAAGGCGTCACTCACTCGATTTGTACACTGGAGTTCGAAGATCAGCGTCCATTCTACGACTGGGTGCTGGAAAGACTGGCTGAAGGGGGGCTCCTTGCCCATCCATTGCCAAAGCAGTATGAATTCTCCCGTCTCAATCTCACTTACGTCGTGCTGTCCAAGCGCAAGTTGATTGAGTTGGTTGAAAAGCAATTTGTCAGTGGCTGGGATGATCCGCGTTTGCCTACCTTGGCCGGCGCGCGCCGTCGTGGCTATGCACCAGAGGGTTTCCGCCTGTTCGCAGATCGCATTGGCGTTTCCAAGGCAGACTCCTGGATTGAATACACTATCCTTGAGGACTGCATGCGCGAAGTGCTCAATGCTTCAGCGGAGCGCCGTATTGCAGTACTTGACCCGATCAAGCTAGTAATCGACAACTATCCTGTCGATCAATCCGAGGACTGTCACGCACCCAACCATCCGCAAAAGCCCGAACTAGGTCATCGTGTCGTACCGCTTTCGCGCGAATTATGGATAGAACGAGAAGACTTCATGGAAGAGCCGGTCAAAGGCTACTTCCGCCTGTTCCCAGGCAATATGGTACGGTTACGTTATGGTTATGTGGTCAAATGTACCGGTGTTGAAAAAGATAGCGCTGGTCATGTCTCCGTCGTGCATTGCGAATACCTGCCAGATACCAAATCTGGTACTCCAGGGGCAGATTCAGTCAAGGTCAAAGGCAATATCCACTGGGTATCGGCAGCACATGCCTATGCGGCTGAAGTACGCATGTATGACCGCTTGTTCAAGGAAGCCCACCCAGGTGCTGGCGAACGTGATTATCTTGATGACATCAACCCCAATTCGGTCAACATCATTACCGCACAATTAGAACCTGCATTGAAGGAAGCCAAGCCGGAAGACCGCTTCCAGTTCGAGCGCCACGGCTACTTCGTCGCTGATAGCAAGGATAGCCAGCCGGGCAAGCCCGTATTCAATCGCACTGTCACATTACGTGATGCCTGGCAGAAATAACTTGGCGCAATGATGTCATTTAACGCCGTAGAAACCACCAGTACCGTGCAAGCTGTCGCTTTGGAAAAAGCCTTCCGCTTACTTAACCACGGCCCTACAGTGTTAGTAACATCCGCTCATCATGGACATAGCAATGTCATGGCAGCAGCATGGAACATGCCCCTGGATTTCAATCCAGCCAGGCTTGCCATTGTGATTGATAAGAAAACCTTCACGCGCGACCTAATTGAGGCCAGCGGCACTTTTGCCATCAATATCCCTTGTCGTGCGCAAGCCGATATGGTCGTCAAAGTAGGCTCAAGCTCAGGCAGGGAGTTATTGGGCAAGTCACCCAGTAACAAGTTTGAAGCGTTCGACCTACACACGTTCCCCACTACACATATTGCAGCACCCTTATTAGCAGGATGTGTGGCGTGGTTGGAGTGCCGCATCATCCCTGAGCCGCATATGCAGCAGACTTATGACTTGTTTATTGCCGAAGTCATCGCTGCCTATGCAGATAACCGTGTATTCAGCGAAGGACGTTGGCATTTTGATGATCACGATGATTTACGCACACTGCATCATGTTGCAGGCGGCTTCTTCTTCACACCAGGCACTGGTATCAGCACCTAGCAAGTGCGTCATGGTTGCGGGCTAATACTCGCAATCGTCCAGCCCTGTTTTTCCTTATCGCGCGTTACAGAACACCCCAGCGCAATCGGCTCGTCCCCGGGCTGAATCACATGCTTGGTATGATCCGCTGTTTGCATACCCATAAACCAGCGGTCTAGCCACACTACCATGGTTTCCGAAGCGTCGCTCTTCAGCAAAATCAGCTTGCCATCATTGGCAAGACACTCAGAACTGTCATCCTCGACTAAGCTTACTTTCATGTCTGTAGCCAACTCGGCTGCCTGTAAATTCAATGCACTGCTTAATAAGGCTGCGAATAAGTAAAATCGCATACTTCCTCCGTTACATCATGGCGACACATCGTTGTATATGCCGCTTTAATTGTATTACCCTACAGAAAGGGCAGCGTAGCTCAACATCAAGTATTAACGAGCAATTCGGCTACTATTCTACCTCGGTACGCATGTCTTGCCGATGAAGTCTCTTCGTTAAATAAGTCAACCATTGGAGTAGGGATGAAAAAACGGCGTCATTCACACAGCAAGAAAACTGGATTACCCCCAGGCACTCTGGTGCATACAGGAGACGTGAAGACACCGCAGATCACCCTCACCCTGTTTCGCTACAATGCGGAATCTATCGAAGAGCACACCATCAGCTCGCTCAATGAAATACAAGCTGATGACACCCAAAACAGCATTCTTTGGCTTAATGTACATGGACTACATGACCCCAAGCTGATGGCTGAGATCGGGCAACGCTTCAAGCTCCATCCATTGGTACTTGAAGATATCCTCAATACCGACCAGCGCCCCAAAGTTGATGCGTATGATGATTACTTATATCTTGTCACACGCTTCTTTAGCTACGACTCAGAGCAGATGCTGGTGAATTCCGAACAAATCAGCATCATTCTAGGTGACCACTTTGTCCTGTCTTTCCAAGAGCGCCCCACAGGCTCTTTCGACCCTGTACGTGAACGCTTGCGTGCTAACAAAGGCTTGTTACGCAAGTCAGGTGCGGATGTGCTGGCTTACGCCTTGCTCGATATGATCGTCGATAAATACTTTGTCATGCTTGAGCAAATTAGCGACGATTGCGAAAAACTGGAAGATCAACTCTTGCATCACCCCAGTGATGCGGTATTGCAAAGCATACACAAACTTAAACGTGAAACAATGGACTTGCGACGCGCAGTATGGCCATTACGAGAAATCATTAACACCCTAATCCGCAATGAGTTTTCATTCTTCCAGGAAAACACCATTCTCTATTTACGAGATGTCTACGATCACAGCATTCACTTTATCGAGTCTCTGGAGTCATTACGTGACTTATTGGCCGGTATGCTTGATATCTACTTATCCAGTATTAGCAACCAGGTCAATAAAGAAGTTCGCATCCTCACGGTCGTTACCATGCTATTTATGCCCGCAACCTTGATTTCGGGTATCTTCGGTATGAATTTCGAGAGTATGCCGCTGCTGAAAGATCACTGGGGCTTCTGGATCGCTATTGCCATGATGCTATTTGTCGCTGGCGGCATGGGGCTACATTTCTGGCGCCGCCAGTGGCTCAGCAGACATTGATCCTCACTCAGCCTTGATACGCGCTCCATATTGAGCACGTATCTTCGCGATCTTAGGCGCAGCTACGGCAAGGCAATAGGGCTGGTTAGCGTGTTGAGCATAATATTGCTGGTGATACTGCTCCGCAGGATAAAACTCCCCTCCCATATGCATCTCTGTCACCACAGGCTTACTAAAAGTATTTTCCGTTGCAAATGTTTCCAACATATTGGTCAGCGATGCCTGCTGTGCGCTATCTTGGCAGAATACAGCGGAGCGATATTGCGTACCTATATCATGTCCTTGACGGTTCAAGGTCGTAGGATCATGTGCCAGAAAAAATACTTCTAGCAATATGGCGTAATCAATCACAGCTGGATCAAACACTATCTTGATCGCCTCTGCATGTCCTGTCGCTCCAGTGCAGACATCTTCATAGCTAGGATTCGGAATGTCCCCTCCAATATAGCCAGATACGACCTGCTTCACTCCCTGTAACTGCGAGAAAACTGGCTCCAAACACCAAAAGCACCCTCCAGCAAAAATAGCCACTGACTCTGCCAAAATTACGCCTCCATCTAGTTCAAATGGGAAAAAGTACAAGATTCATGCTTCAAATCCATGGATTAAGCATGCAGCTCATAAAGGATAATAAGGGCTAATATCCTGCAAACTATCTTGAGCAGCTGAAACCATTATGGCGCGTATTGCAGTTTTTAACCAGAAAGGTGGTGTCGCAAAAACCACCACAGCCCTTAACCTTGCTGCGGCATTACAACGCACAGGCAAGGAAGCGCTGCTGATCGATATGGATCCTCAAGCGCATCTGACACAGATTCATGGACAGCCTCCAGAAAGTGCCAAGCAAAGCTTGTTTGCATTCTACCAAGATGACAAACCACTTTATCATCTGGAAGTAGAATGGCCTGGCTTAGGTCATCTCATCCCAGCACATAAAGAATTGATTAAAGTAGATTCAGCGTTTGGCAAAGGCTTTGCCGTACTGAATAAGCTACGCGAAGGTTTGGATATTGCTGACAAGCTCTATATCAATCGCCATACATTGATCGACTGCTGCCCTTATCTAGGCACACTCTCACTCAATGCTATGTTTGCTGCAGACCTGGTGATTATTCCAATCTCATCCGACTTTCTCTCCCTCAGAGGAGCAAAAAAAGTAGGAGATACATTGGCGGCTATCGAACCAGTATTAAAACGCCGGATAGAACGACGCTACTTGCTGACAAGATTCGACCGCAGACGCAGCATGACATTTGAAGTACAGAAAAAAGCTAAGGAACTCTTTGGCGATCAGCTACTAGATACTGTTATTTCAGAAAACGTCGCTGTGGCAGAAAGTCCTGAACATGGAGTTGATATCTTCCGCCACCAACCAAATAGCACTGGTGCACAAAACTACTTGGCATTATTGATTGAATTAGCCCAGAAGTGGCCTAAAGAATAAGTAATATCAATGCAAGTGCGCGAAGACAGCCCTCTACAAGAGGGCTTTTCTTTTTAAAGTTACATGAGTATTCAGCTAAGGCTGCACACATAAAGCACTTATTTAACAAGAAAGTATCTAAAGTGACTCACTTACTCAAAAAATGAAAAAGCCCGCTAGATAACTAGCGGGCTTTTGAATAAAAGCCTGGCGGTGACCTACTTTCGCATACGAGAAGTATACTATCATTGGCGCGGAATCGTTTCACGGCCCTGTTCGAGATGGGAAGGGGTGGTTCCAATTCGCTATGGCCGC
>NZ_BAAILT010000001.1:0-276963 GCF_054588515.1 Methylobacillus methanolivorans | reverse complement strand
CTCCATCACTGTTGCCCTGATCGCGCCAATCGCGATGGAAGAAGGTCTGCGCTTCGCGATTCGTGAAGGTGGTCGTACCGTCGGTGCCGGCGTTGTGGCTAAAATCGTAGAGTAATATCTCCTCGGGTCGTGTGCTTAAATAAGTATGCGACCTTTGTTGGTAAAGCGTTACAGGCCAGTAGCTCAATTGGCAGAGTATCGGTCTCCAAAACCGAGGGTTGGGGGTTCGAGGCCCTCCTGGCCTGCCATTATATTAAGTGCAAAATATGACCGAGAAGATTAAGCTGGTAATTTCCCTGCTGCTGGTTGCTGCTGGGGTTGCCGGCTTTTATTTGTTGGCTGATCAGGCGTTGGTGGTGCGTATTCTGGCCTTTTTGGCGGGGATTATTGTTGCGCTGCTTGTGCTGAAAACAACCGTGACTGGGCAGGATGCGTTTGCGTTTGCGCGTGAAGCCGTAGTTGAAACACGTAAGGTTGTCTGGCCGACCCGTAAGGAAACAATACAGACTACTGCTGCAGTGTTTGGGTTGGTGATTGTAATGGCCATTTTCCTCTGGATGGTTGATGTTGGCTTCATGTGGGCTGTGAAGCAGTTGATGGGGAGGGGCGCTTGATGAGTAATATGCGATGGTATGCCGTGCAGGCTTTCTCTGGATTTGAGAAGTCGGTCAAAAAAGGTTTGGAAGAGCGTATTGCCCGTTCGGACGTGGGTGATTTGTTTGGCGATATTCTGGTGCCTGTTGAGGAAGTCGTTGAAATGAAAAACGGCGTCAAGAGTATCACTGAGCGCAAGCTGTATCCGGGCTATGTGCTGGTTCAGATGCAGATGAGTGATGAGAGTTGGCACTTGGTGAAAAGCACGCCTCGCGTGACTGCATTTATCGGTGGTACTGCGCAAAAGCCAACCCCAATTAAGGATAAGGAAGTTGAAATCATCCTGCAGCGTATGGATGAAAGTAAGAGCAACCCTACTCAGAAGATGACCTTTGATAAGGGTGAGTCTGTGCGTGTGATTGACGGCCCGTTCAAGGATTTCTCTGGCAGTGTTGAAGATATCAACTATGAAAAGAGCAAGCTGCGCGTGTCGGTAGTCATCTTCGGCCGTGCGACACCTGTAGAGCTGGATTTCAGCCAGGTGGAGAAGGAAGTTTAAGAATTTTGAGCTGTGTCTTGCCTTGATGGCAAGATGCGGCTTTTTGCACTCCGCAGTTCTGGAGTGTTTGGCGTGGTGCTTTGCATCACATCGATGTGGATGGGGAGCTTGTGTGAGCAAGCGTTATTACCCAAATTAGGAGTTTAAGATGGCAAAGAAAGTTATCGGCTATATCAAGCTGCAGATTCCTGCAGGTAAAGCCAATCCAAGTCCCCCAGTTGGTCCTGCATTGGGTCAGCGTGGTCTGAATATTATGGAGTTCTGTAAAGCATTTAATGCAGCAACTCAAAGCCTGGAACCAGGTTTGCCAATTCCGGTTGTGATCACTGCGTTTGCAGACAAGAGCTTCACCTTTGTGATGAAGACTCCTCCTGCCACCATTCTGATCAAGAAGGCAGCCAAGATCGACAAGGGTTCCCCGCGTCCTCATACAGACAAGGTTGGCAAGATCACCCGCGCTCAAGCGGAAGAAATCGCCAAGACCAAGGCACCTGATCTTACGGCTGCTGATCTGGACGCTGCGGTTCGCACCATCGCTGGTAGCGCACGCAGCATGGGTATTGAAGTGGAGGGTGTGTAAATGGCTAACGTTTCTAAGCGTATTGAGGCCTTGCGCGCCAAGGTTGATCGTAACAAGGTATATCCAGTGGCTGAAGCCCTGACTCTGGTCAAGGAAACTGCAACTGCTAAGTTTGACGAGTCCGTAGACGCGGTCATCAATCTGGGTATTGATGCACGTAAGTCTGACCAGCTGGTACGTGGCGCTCTGGTGCTGCCACACGGTACAGGTAAAACCAAGCGTATCGCCGTGTTTGCACAAGGCGCTGCTGCTGAGGCTGCCAAGGCTGCTGGTGCTGACATCGTTGGTTTTGAAGACCTGGCTGAACAAGTTAAGGGTGGTATGCTGGACTTCGACGTTGCGATTGCAACGCCTGATGCGATGCGTATCGTTGGTACCCTGGGTCAAGTACTGGGCCCACGTGGTCTGATGCCTAACCCTAAGGTTGGTACTGTGACGCCTGATGTTACTACCGCTGTGAAGAACGCCAAGGCTGGTCAAGTTCAATACCGTACCGACAAGGGTGGTATCGTACATTGCACTATCGGTCGTGCTTCCTTCGGTGTAGATGCACTGAAGGAGAATCTGGCTGCTCTGGTTGATGCATTGAACAAGGCGAAGCCTGCTTCCTCCAAGGGTGTTTACCTGAAGAAGGTTTCCGTTTCCAGCACCATGGGTGCCGGTGTGCGTGTAGACCAGTCAAACCTGGCTTAATAAATTTGGCGTCAACTTTGAAGTTGACGCCGCAAAGAACTTTGGGCCCATGGCGTGAGCTATGGGGTTATCAAAGACCGTAGGAGCCTTCACTGGCTTAATGGCGGCAAAATTCTAGCCAAGTCCTACGCAGATGGCGTTACCCGGAACAGGATTTTTATTCCTGATGAAAGGTCGCCGTGGGAAGGTGTTTGTGGCTTGCTACAAATGCTTAATTAACGGAAGGAGAAGACCTTGAGTCTTAATCTTGAGCAGAAAAAGGCAGTAGTTGCTGAGGTTAGCGAGCAAGTCGCTCAGGCTCAGGCAATTGTTCTTGCTGAGTATCGTGGCATCGAAGTGGGCGACATGACCAAGTTGCGCGCCGAAGCTAGAAAATCTGGTGTTTACCTGCGTGTTCTGAAGAACACACTGGTTCGTCGCGCTGTTGACGGCACACAGTTTTCTGGTCTGGCAAACGACATGGTTGGCCCATTGGTATTCGGTATTTCTACCGATCCAGTTGCCGCGGCAAAGGTATTGAATAATTTTGCCAAAGCCAATGACAAGTTCGTTATCAAAGCCGGTGCTCTGCCAGGCAAGGTTCTGGATGCTAAGGCTGTACAAGCCCTGGCTACCCTGCCAAGCCGCGAAGAGTTGCTGGCCAAGTTGCTCGGCACGATGCAAGCGCCTGTTGCACAGTTTGTACGCACACTCAACGAAGTGCCTACAAAGTTTGCACGTGGTCTTGCTGCGGTGCGCGATCAAAAGCAAGCAGCCTAATCAATATTATATTTATCAGGAGTATTAACAAATGGCATTATCCAAAGCAGAAATTCTTGACGCAATTGCGTCCCTGACCGTTCTCGAACTGTCCGAACTGATCAAGGATCTGGAAGAGAAGTTCGGTGTATCCGCAGCTGCAGCTGCTGTTGCAGTAGCTGCTCCTGCAGCTGGCGGCGACGCTGGTGCTGGCGCTGCTGAAAAGACTGAGTTCGATGTTATCCTGGCTTCTGCTGGCGACAACAAAGTGAACGTTATTAAGGCTGTTCGCGAACTGACTTCCCTGGGTCTGAAGGAAGCTAAGGACCTGGTTGACGCTGCTCCTAAGGCAGTTAAGGAAGGCGTTTCCAAGGCTGATGCTGAAGCTGCTGCTAAGAAGCTGGAAGAAGCTGGCGCTAAGGCTGAAATCAAGTAATACCGCTGTAAATCATGGTGGATGGGCTGGCAGGAAACTGTCAGCCTTCACCATTTTAAGAAGTTAGAAGACAGCAGTCCCTCTGGGCTGCTGTCTTCTGCCCTCTATCCTCAGGAGATGCTATGAGCTATTCCTTTACCGAAAAGAAACGTCTGCGTAAAAGTTTCGCCAAGCGTGAAAGCGTGCAGGAGGTTCCTTACCTGCTCGCCATGCAATTGGAATCCTACGCTGCATTTTTGCAAGCTGAAGCCCATGCTGACAAGCGTTCTGACGCGGGTCTTCAAGCAGCATTCAGTTCGGTTTTCCCAATCGTCAGCCATTCTGGCAATGCACGACTGGATTTTGTTAGTTATAACCTCGGCCAAGAGCCTTTTGATGTCAAGGAATGTCAGCAACGTGGCTTGACCTATGCTGCGCCTTTGCGCGTCAAGGTGCGCTTGACGATCATGGATAAAGAGGCTTCCAAACCTACTGTCAAAGAGGTGAAGGAGCAAGAAGTCTACATGGGTGAATTGCCACTCATGACAGAAAACGGCTCTTTTGTGATCAACGGTACCGAACGTGTCATCGTGTCACAATTGCATCGTAGCCCTGGTGTGTTCTTTGAACATGACCGCGGCAAGACTCATAGCTCGGGCAAGCTGTTGTTCTCTGCACGTATTATCCCTTACCGTGGTTCTTGGCTCGATTTCGAGTTCGACCCTAAGGATTACCTGTATTTCCGCGTTGACCGTCGTCGCAAGATGCCGGTGACAATTCTCTTGAAGGCGCTTGGTTTCTCACCAGAGCAAATTCTGGAAACATTCTACGACTTCGATACTTTCCATATCGCCAAGAAGGGCGTTCAGTTTGAGCTGGTGCCTGAGCGTTTGCGTGGTGAGGTAGCGAAGTTCGATATCCTTGATAAGGATGGCAAAGTCATCGTTGCCAAGGATAAGCGCATTACCGTCAAGCACATCCGTGACATGGAAAAGGCTGGTATCAGCAAGATTACCGTGCCGGAAGAGTTCTTGCTTGGTCGCTCCTTGGCTGCTGGTATTGTAGACAAGTCCACTGGCGAAGTTGTTGCTAATGCGAATGATGAAGTGACTGAGTCCATGCTGGACAAGCTGCGCGAAGCAGATGTCAGCAAGATCAGCACCTTGTATGCCAATGATCTTGATCATGGTGATTACATCTCGCAAACATTGCGTATTGATGAAATCCCTGACGAGTACAGTGCTCGCGTTGCCATCTACCGTATGATGCGTCCTGGTGAGCCTCCAACTGAAGATGCTGTGCAAGCTTTGTTTGAAGGCTTGTTCTTCAATGAAGACCGTTACGACTTGTCTTCTGTTGGTCGCATGAAGTTCAATCGCCGTGCCTTCCCTGAGAAGATTGAAGAGCGTACCGCTGCTTGGTTGCGTCGTTTCTATGAGAAGGTCGGTCCGCAAGGCGCCGAGGGTGCTGGCATCCTGTCCAACGACGATATCCTGGCTGTGATCGCTGTCTTGATCGAGCTGCGCAATGGTCGCGGTGAGATTGATGATATTGACCACTTGGGTAATCGCCGTATCCGCTCGGTTGGTGAATTGGCTGAAAACCAGTTCCGTGCTGGTTTGGTGCGTGTTGAGCGTGCTGTAAAGGAGCGTTTGTCTCAAGCTGAATCCGATAATCTGATGCCGCATGATTTGATTAATGCGAAGCCAGTGTCGAGTGCTATTCGTGAGTTCTTCGGTTCTTCACAGTTGTCCCAGTTTATGGACCAAACCAACCCATTGTCTGAAATCACGCACAAGCGTCGTGTTTCTGCCTTGGGCCCAGGTGGTTTGACACGTGAGCGCGCTGGTTTTGAAGTGCGTGACGTGCATTCCACTCACTATGGACGTGTTTGTCCAATTGAAACACCTGAAGGTCCAAACATTGGCCTGATCAACTCATTGGCGCTGTATTCCCGTACCAATCAGTATGGTTTCCTAGAAACACCTTACCGTCGTGTAGATAGCAACAAGGTCTCGGCAACGATTGATTACTTGTCCGCGATTGAAGAAAGCCAGTACATGATCGCCCAGGCGAACTCCGAACTGGACAAGGACGGCAAGTTCAGAGAAGACCTGGTTTCTGCGCGTTACCATAACGAATTCACCATGGCGCAGCCTGACCGTGTTCAATACATGGATGTGGCCCCTGGTCAGATCGTTTCCGTGGCGGCTTCGCTGATTCCGTTCCTCGAGCATGATGATGCGAACCGTGCCTTGATGGGTGCCAACATGCAACGTCAAGCCGTGCCATGTCTGCGTGCTGAAAAAGCCGTGGTTGGTACTGGTATCGAACGTACTGTTGCGGTTGACTCAGGTACTGTCGTTACAGCGCGTCGTGGTGGTGTGGTTGATTATGTTGACTCCAGCCGTATCGTGGTGCGTGTGCATGACGAAGAAGCTGCTGCTGGCGAAGTCGGTGTGGATATCTACAACCTGATCAAGTACACACGTTCTAACCAGAACACCAATATCAACCAGCGTCCGTTGGTGAATGTCGGTGACATATTGGCGCGTGGCGACGTGATCGCCGATGGTGCTTCCACCGATATGGGTGAATTGGCGCTGGGCCAGAACATGCTGGTCGCCTTTATGCCATGGAACGGTTACAACTTCGAAGACTCGATCCTGATTTCAGAGCGTGTAGTGGCCGATGACCGCTATACCTCCATCCATATCGAGGAATTGTCCGTTGTTGCCCGCGACACCAAGCTGGGCGCAGAAGAAATCACACGCGATATTTCCAACCTGTCTGAGCGCATGCTTGGTCGTCTGGATGATTCCGGCATTATTTATATCGGTGCAGAAGTTGAGGCCGGTGATGTGCTGGTTGGTAAGGTGACACCTAAGGGTGAAACCCAGCTGACTCCTGAAGAGAAGTTGCTGCGTGCAATCTTCGGTGAAAAGGCATCCGACGTGAAGGATACATCCCTGCGCGTTCCATCTGGTATGTCTGGTACCGTGATCGATGTGCAAGTGTTCACTCGCGAAGGTATTGAGCGCGATGCCCGTGCTCAGCAGATCATTGATGATCAGTTGGCCGACTACAAGCAAGACTTGGCTGACCAGATGCGTATCGTGGAAGACGACGCGTTTGGCCGTATCCGTCGCCTGATCGAAGGCAAGGTTGCAACTGGTGGCCCACAAAAGCTGAAAAAGGGCGAAACCCTTAATGCTGAGTACCTGGATGGTTTGGCGCGCTACGATTGGTTTGACATTCGCCTGAGCGATGAAGATGTTGCACGTCAACTCGAACAGTTGCGTGACAGCTTGTCCCAGGCACGTATCGAGTTCGACAGCAAGTTCGAAGAGAAGAAGCGCAAGCTGACCCAGGGTGACGAATTACCTCCTGGTGTACAGAAGATGGTTAAGGTATACCTTGCCGTTAAGCGTCGTATCCAGCCTGGTGACAAGATGGCGGGCCGTCACGGTAACAAGGGTGTGGTTTCCAAGATCGTGCCGATTGAAGATATGCCGCACATGGCTGACGGTACACCGATGGATATCGTGCTGAACCCGTTGGGTGTTCCTTCACGGATGAACATTGGTCAGATTCTCGAAGTCCACTTGGGTTGGGCTGCCAAGGGTCTGGGTATCCGTATCGGCAATATGTTGCAGGCGCAAGCCAAGACCGCCGAGTTGCGTAGCTTCTTCGAGCAGATCTACAACAAGAGCAACGGTAAGCCTGAAGATATTGCTTCCTTGAGCGATGTGGAAGTGATGGATCTGGCACGCAACCTCAAGAATGGTGTGCCATTTGCAACGCCTGTATTCGATGGTGCTGCTGAGTCCGATATCAAGGCAATGCTTGATCTGGCGTTCCCTGATGAAGATCCACGTACACAGCAATTACAGTTTGCTTCCGGCAAAACGCAAGTGACCTTGTTTGATGGCCGCACTGGTGATGCTTTCGAACGTCCTGTGACTGTAGGTTATATGCACGTGCTCAAGCTGCATCACTTGGTTGATGACAAGATGCATGCTCGTTCTACTGGTCCTTACTCGCTGGTTACCCAGCAGCCATTGGGCGGTAAGGCACAGTTTGGTGGCCAGCGTTTCGGTGAAATGGAAGTGTGGGCACTGGAAGCGTACGGTGCATCCTATACCTTGCAGGAAATGCTGACAGTGAAGTCTGATGACGTGTCTGGCCGTACCAAGGTATACGAAAACATTGTCAAGGGTGAGCACAAGATTGATGCTGGCATGCCAGAGTCCTTCAACGTGTTGGTGAAGGAAATCCGCTCGCTCGCCATCGATATTGATCTTGACCGCAACTAAGGAGAAACGCGCGTGAAAGCTCTATTAGATTTATTCAAGCAGGTCACTCAGGAAGAAGAGTTTGATGCGATCAAGATCGCGTTGGCTTCTCCTGAAAAGATTCGCTCCTGGTCTTACGGTGAGGTCAAGAAGCCTGAGACCATTAACTATCGTACCTTCAAGCCAGAGCGTGACGGCTTGTTCTGCGCCAAGATTTTTGGCCCGATCAAAGATTACGAATGCTTGTGCGGCAAGTACAAGCGCCTCAAGCATCGTGGCGTGATCTGTGAAAAGTGCGGCGTTGAAGTGACCTTGTCCAAGGTGCGTCGCGAGCGTATGGCCCACATCGAGTTGGCCAGCCCGGTTGCTCATATCTGGTTCCTAAAGTCCTTGCCGAGCCGCTTGGGTATGGTGCTGGATATCGCCTTGCGTGATATCGAGCGCGTGCTGTACTTTGAAGCATATATCGTCATTGATCCAGGTATGACGCCACTGACTCGCGGTCAGCTGTTGACTGAAGATGATTATCTGGCCAAGGTTGAAGAATACGGCGACGAATTCAATGCGGTCATGGGTGCAGAAGCGGTGCGCGAATTGTTGCGCACGATGGATGTGCACACTGAAATCGAGAAGCTGCGTCGTGAACTCGGTGAAACTGGTTCCGAAGCCAAGATCAAGAAAATCGCCAAGCGTCTGAAGGTACTGGAAGCATTCCAGAAGTCTGGTATCAAGCCAGAGTGGATGATCCTAGAAGTATTGCCAGTATTGCCTCCAGAGTTGCGTCCATTGGTACCATTGGATGGTGGTCGTTTTGCGACTTCCGACTTGAACGATTTGTATCGTCGCGTAATCAACCGTAACAACCGCTTGAAGCGCTTGCTAGAGCTGAAGGCTCCTGAAATCATCGTACGCAACGAAAAGCGTATGTTGCAGGAAGCGGTTGACTCGTTGTTGGACAATGGTCGTCGCGGCAAGGTCATGACGGGCGCTAACAAGCGTCCTCTCAAGTCCCTGGCTGACATGATCAAGGGTAAGGGCGGTCGTTTCCGTCAGAACCTGTTGGGTAAGCGTGTGGATTACTCCGGTCGTTCTGTGATCGTGGTGGGTCCTCAACTCAAGCTGCATCAGTGCGGTTTGCCAAAGAAGATGGCACTGGAACTGTTCAAGCCTTTCATTTTCCATAAGCTTGAAGTATTGGGCCTGGCTACGACAATCAAGGCTGCCAAGAAAAAAGTTGAAGAGGAAGGTCCAGAAGTCTGGGATATCCTGGAAGACGTGATTCGCGAGCATCCAGTATTGCTCAACCGTGCACCTACTTTGCACCGTCTGGGTATTCAGGCATTTGAGCCGACACTGGTTGAAGGCAAGGCGATCCAACTGCACCCGTTGGTGTGTGCTGCGTTTAACGCCGACTTTGACGGTGACCAGATGGCGGTACACGTACCATTGAGCCTAGAAGCACAAATGGAAGCCCGCACCTTGATGCTGGCCTCCAATAACGTATTGTCTCCAGCTAACGGTGAGCCAATTATTGTGCCTTCCCAGGATATCGTCTTGGGTCTGTACTACATGACACGTGAGAAGAAGGCTGCTCGCGGTGAAGGCATGCGTTTCGCCAATATTGCCGAAGTGCAACGTGCCTATGACAATCGCCTGATTGATCTGCATGCACGTATTACTGTCCGTCTGCGTGAGTTCGATGTTGAACTGGATGGCCAGAAGCGTGAAAAGATTACGCGTTATGAAACGACTGTTGGTCGTGCATTGCTGTCAGAAATCTTGCCAGCTGGCCTGCCATTTAGTGTGATCGACAAGGCGCTCAAGAAGAAGGAGATATCTCGTCTGATCAATGCGAGCTTCCGCCGCGTTGGCATTCGCGAGACTGTGATTTTTGCCGACAAGTTGATGTACACCGGTTATACCTATGCGACACGCGCTGGTATCTCCATCAGTATTAACGATATGTTGGTACCACCGGAGAAGGAGCAATTGATCGCTTCTGCCGAGGCTGAAGTCAAGGAAATCGAAGACCAATACGTTTCTGGTCTGGTGACTCAGGGTGAGCGTTACAACAAGGTGGTTGATATCTGGGGTCGTGCCGGTGACAAGGTTGCTGATGCGATGATGAAGCAACTGCGTGAAGAAACAGTGCTGGATGCCGATGGCGCCATCGCCAAGGATGCCGATGGCAAGGATATCAAGCAGGAATCCTTCAATGCGATTTACATGATGGCTGACTCTGGTGCGCGAGGTTCCGCGGCTCAGGTGCGTCAGTTGGCTGGTATGCGCGGCCTGATGGCTAAGCCGGATGGTTCTATCATTGAAACTCCGATTACCGCGAACTTCCGTGATGGTCTGAACGTGTTGCAATACTTTATTTCAACACACGGTGCACGTAAGGGTCTGGCAGATACCGCCTTGAAGACCGCTAACTCCGGTTACCTGACTCGTCGTCTGGTAGACGTCACGCAGGATTTGGTGGTGACCGAACATGATTGCGGCACGACAGAAGGCCTGTACACCAAGGCGCTGGTCAAGGGTGGTGAAGTGGTTGAGCCTTTGCACGATCGTATCTTGGGTCGTGTCGCTGCGTTGGATGTGCTCCATCCTGAAACACAGGATGTGGTGTATCCGGCTGGTACCTTGTTGACCGAAGATGAAGTTGAGCAAATTGATGCTTTGGGCATTGATGAAGTCAAGGTGCGTACTGCGCTGACTTGCGATACTCGTTATGGTATTTGTGCCAAGTGCTATGGTCGTGACTTGGGTCGCGGCAAGCTCATCAACATGGGTGAAGCTGTTGGCGTGATCGCGGCACAGTCCATCGGTGAGCCTGGTACACAGCTGACCATGCGTACGTTCCACATCGGTGGTGCGGTATCGCGTGCAGCCTCTGTTAGCCAAGTGGAAAGCAAGTCCAACGGTATTGTGCATTTCACATCGACCATGCGTTATGTGACTAATGCGCGTAACGAGCAAGTGGTGATTTCCCGTAACGGTGAAGCCATCATTCAGGATGAAAATGGTCGTGAGCGTGAGCGTCACAAGGTGCCTTACGGTGCTACCTTGCAGATTACTGATGGCAAGCAAGTCAAGGCTGGTCAGGCTCTGGCTACCTGGGATCCGCATACTCGCCCGATTATTACCGAGTACGCAGGTCGCGTGAAGTTTGAGAACGTGGAAGAAGGTGTCACTGTTGCCAAGCAGGTGGACGAAGTCACTGGCTTGTCCTCCCTGGTGGTAATTGATCCTAAGCAACGTGCTGGTCAATCCAAGGGCTTGCGTCCACAAGTGAAATTGCTCGATGCTAATGGCGTCGAAGTCAAGGTTGCCGGTGGTGAAGCACCTGTCAGCGTGACCTTCCAGCTTGGTTGTATCATTACCGTGAAAGACGGTCAGGAAGTGGGTGTGGGTGAAGTGCTGGCGCGTATTCCGCAAGAGTCTTCCAAGACCCGTGACATTACCGGTGGTCTGCCACGTGTGGCTGAGCTGTTTGAGGCACGTTCACCTAAGGATGCTGGCTTGCTGGCAGAGGTGACAGGTACGATTTCCTTCGGTAAGGATACCAAGGGTAAGCAGCGTCTGGTGATTACCGACCTTGACGGCGTTTCCAATGAGTTCCTGATTCCTAAGGATAAGCACGTGACCGCGCATGATGGTCAAGTGGTGACCAAGGGTGAGAGTATTGTCGACGGCCCAGCAGATCCACAAGATATTCTGCGTTTGCAAGGTCGCGAAGCATTGGCTCGCTACATCATTGATGAAGTACAAGACGTTTACCGTCTGCAAGGCGTGAAGATCAACGACAAGCACATTGAAGTGATTGTTCGTCAGATGCTGCGTCGTGTACGGATTACCGATGCTGGTGATACCAGCTTCATCTTGGGTGAGCAGGTTGAGCGTGCGGACGTGTTGACTGAAAATGAACGTGTATTGGCAGCGGATGGCCGTCCAGCGAGCTTTGAGTATGTATTGCTGGGTATTACCAAGGCTTCTCTGTCTACAGATTCTTTCATCTCTGCTGCGTCGTTCCAGGAAACAACGCGTGTGCTTACCGAAGCTGCGATCCTGGGCAAGCGCGACGAGTTGCGTGGTCTGAAAGAGAACGTTATTGTGGGTCGATTGATTCCTGCTGGAACCGGTCTTGCCTATCATGAAACACGTAAACGTAATGTTGCAGGTGTAGATTCAGCGCCTGCCATCATTGAAGATGCAGGAGATGTGCAAGTCGAAGAAACCTCTGGAAATCCTGAGGTTGCTTGACAACACATTGAACGCTAAATAAAATGCTAAGTTTTCCGGGATGGCGTTTCGCCATCCCGTAATTTTTAGCGGTTAAAATATAAAGGCTAAAGGTTATGCCAACCATCAATCAATTAGTGCGCAAGCCGCGCCAAAAAGTAGTTGCCAAGAGCAAGGTGCCAGCACTTGAGAGCTGCCCACAAAAGCGTGGTGTATGTACTCGTGTTTACACCACAACCCCTAAGAAACCTAACTCCGCTTTGCGTAAGGTTGCCAAAGTGCGCCTGACCAATGGCTATGAAGTAATTAGCTATATCGGCGGTGAAGGCCACAACTTGCAGGAGCACTCTGTTGTGCTGTTGCGCGGTGGTCGTGTAAAGGACTTGCCAGGTGTGCGTTATCACATGGTGCGCGGTAGTCTGGATACTGCTGGTGTTAAAGACCGTAAGCAATCCCGCTCCAAGTATGGTGCTAAGCGCCCTAAGGCTGCTTAATTACAGCGGCCAAAAGTTTAAGGAATCGAGAAATCCATGCCAAGACGTAGAGAAGTTCCCAAGCGTAACATCCTGCCTGATCCTAAGTTCGGTAGTCAGGAAGTTTCAAAGTTCGTTAATGTGCTGATGACCGGTGGCAAGAAGTCGGTTGCAGAGCGTATCCTGTACGGCGCATTTGATCAAATCACACAAAAGAGCGGCAAGGAAGCGCTGGAGGTATTTACTCTGGCTATCGGCAATTTGCGTCCAGTTGTGGAAGTGAAAAGCCGTCGTGTTGGTGGTGCTAACTACCAAGTGCCTGTTGAAGTTCGTCCGGCTCGTCGCAATGCGCTGGCAATGCGCTGGTTGCGTGATGCGGCTCGTAAGCGTGGTGAGAAGTCCATGGGCTTGCGCTTGGCTGCGGAGTTGCTCGAAGCCTCTGAAGGTCGTGGTGCTGCTATCAAGAAGCGTGAAGAAGTTCACCGTATGGCAGAAGCCAATAAGGCATTCTCGCATTTCCGTTTCTAAACTCAGACAAATTTTAAGTTAGGTAATTACTGTGGCTCGCAAAACCCCTATTGAACGCTATCGCAATATCGGTATCAGTGCGCATATTGATGCTGGTAAAACTACGACTTCTGAGCGTATCCTGTTTTATACCGGGGTGACTCATAAGCTGGGTGAAGTGCATGATGGCGCTGCGACGACTGACTGGATGGAGCAGGAGCAAGAGCGTGGTATCACGATTACTTCTTCTGCTGTGACCTGTTTCTGGAAGGGCATGGATTTGTCCCGTCCTGAGCATCGCATCAACATTATTGATACCCCTGGGCACGTAGACTTTACGATTGAAGTTGAGCGTTCCATGCGTGTGCTGGATGGCGCCTGCATGGTGTACTGTGCGGTGGGTGGTGTGCAGCCTCAGTCCGAGACTGTTTGGCGTCAGGCCAACAAGCACAAGGTGCCTCGTCTGGCCTTTGTGAACAAGATGGACCGTACTGGTGCCAACTTCTTCAAGGTTGTCGAGCAGATGAAGCTGCGCCTCAAGGCCAATCCTGTGCCTGTGGTGATCCCTATCGGTGCTGAAGATACTTTCGCTGGCGTGGTTGACCTTATCAAGATGAAGGCGATCTTCTGGGATGATGCTTCTCAGGGTATGAAGTTCGAGTACAAGGATATTCCTGCCGATCTCGTCGATACTGCCAATGAATGGCGCGAGAAGATGATCGAATCCGCTGCTGAAGCTTCTGAAGAGCTGATGAACAGGTATCTGGAAAACGGCGAATTGTCCGAGGCGGACATCATTGCTGGTCTGCGTCAGCGTACCATTGCCACTGAAATTCAGCCTATGTTGTGCGGTTCTGCGTTCAAGAATAAGGGCGTGCAGCGTATGCTGGATGCTGTTCTGGACTTCTTGCCTGCACCTGTTGATATTCCTGATGTGGCTGGTGAAAGCGAAACCGGTGAGCCATTAACTCGTAAGGCTGATGATAAAGAGCATTTCTCTGCATTGGCATTTAAGTTGATGAGTGATCCATTCGTTGGTCAATTGACATTCGTGCGCGTTTACTCTGGTGTTTTGACCAAGGGTGAGACAGTTTATAACTCCACCAGTGGTCGTAAAGAACGTATTGGTCGTATCGTGCAGATGAGCGCGAATGACCGTAATGAAATTGAAGAGATTCGTGCTGGCGATATCGCTGCTTGTATCGGCCTGAAAGATGTGACGACTGGTGAGACTCTGTGTTCGCTGGATCATCCTATCATTCTTGAGCGCATGGTATTCCCTGAGCCTGTGATTCACGTGGCTGTTGAGCCTAAGACCAAGAGTGACCAGGAAAAAATGGGCTTGGCGCTGGGTCGTCTTGCTCAGGAAGATCCTTCTTTCCGCGTGCGTACCGATGAAGAAACCAACCAGACCATTATTTCTGGTATGGGTGAGTTGCACTTGGAAATTCTCGTTGACCGCATGAAGCGTGAATTTAACGTGGAAGCCAATGTGGGCGCTCCTCAAGTGGCTTATCGTGAAGCGATCAAGAAGTCTGTTGAAGTCGAAGGCAAGTTCGTCAAGCAGTCCGGGGGTAAGGGTCAATACGGTCACGTATGGATCAAGATGGAGCCTAATGAAGCTGGTAAGGGTTACGAGTTCGTTGATGCGATTAAAGGTGGTACCGTGCCTCGTGAATTCATTCCTGCGGTTGACAAGGGTCTGAAGGAAACAATTCCCGCAGGTATCCTGGCTGGCTTCCCGGTTGTGGATGTCAAGGTCACCCTGTTCGACGGTTCGTACCATGATGTTGACTCCAACGAGAACGCCTTTAAGATGGCGGCTTCCATGGCGTTTAAGGATGGTATGCGCAAGGCGGATCCAATCCTGCTGGAGCCTATCATGTCGGTTGAGGTGGAAACGCCTGAAGACTACATGGGTGATGTGATGGGTGACTTGTCTTCCCGTCGCGGTGTGATCCAGGGGATGGATGATCTGGCAGGCGGTGGCAAGGCTATCCGCGCAGAAGTGCCTTTGTCTGAAATGTTTGGTTATGCCACAACAGTGCGTTCCTTGACGCAAGGTCGTGCGACCTACAGTATGGAGTTCAAGCACTACTCTGAAGCTCCAAGAAACGTGGCAGAAGCCATTATTAACAAGAAGTAATTGAATAATATCTAAGCAAATAGAATAGATAATTAAAGGAAACGGAAATGGCAAAAGGTAAATTTGAGCGGACGAAGCCGCACGTCAACGTAGGCACGATTGGTCACGTTGACCATGGTAAGACAACATTGACGGCAGCGATCACCACTGTATTGACCAAGAAATTTGGTGGTGAAGCCAAAGACTACTCCCAGATCGACAACGCGCCAGAAGAAAAGGCACGTGGCATTACCATCAACACCTCGCACGTAGAATACGAAACAGAAACTCGTCACTACGCACACGTTGACTGCCCAGGCCATGCTGACTACGTTAAGAACATGATTACTGGTGCTGCGCAGATGGACGGCGCGATCCTGGTTGTGTCTGCTGCTGACGGCCCAATGCCACAAACCCGTGAACACATCCTGCTGGCACGCCAAGTTGGCGTACCTTACATCATCGTCTTCCTGAACAAGGCTGACATGGTAGACGACGCAGAACTGCTTGAACTCGTAGAAATGGAAGTGCGTGAGCTTCTCTCCAAGTACGACTTCCCAGGCGATGACACTCCTATCGTTAAGGGTTCCGCTAAGCTTGCGCTGGAAGGCGATCAATCCGATATCGGTGAACCTGCTATCTTCCGTCTGGCTGAAGCACTTGACAGCTACATCCCAACACCAGAGCGTGCTGTTGACGGCACCTTCCTGATGCCAGTTGAAGACGTATTCTCCATCTCCGGTCGTGGTACCGTGGTAACTGGTCGTATCGAGCGCGGTATTGTTAAAGTTGGTGACGAAATCGAAATCGTTGGTATCAAGGCAACACAAAAGACAACTTGTACAGGCGTTGAAATGTTCCGCAAGCTGCTGGATCAAGGTCAAGCTGGTGACAACGTCGGCGTACTGCTGCGTGGTACCAAGCGTGAAGACGTTGAGCGTGGTCAAGTATTGTCCAAGTCTGGCTCCATCAAGCCACACACCAAGTTCACTGCAGAAATCTACGTATTGGGCAAAGATGAAGGTGGTCGTCACACACCATTCTTCAACGGCTACCGTCCACAATTCTACTTCCGTACCACTGACGTTACTGGTGCAGTAGAACTGCCAGCAGGTACCGAAATGGTGATGCCAGGCGACAACGTCTCCATCACTGTTGCCCTGATCGCGCCAATCGCGATGGAAGAAGGTCTGCGCTTCGCGATTCGTGAAGGTGGTCGTACCGTCGGTGCCGGCGTTGTGGCTAAAATCGTAGAGTAATACGTTATTCGGTTGAGCCGTAAGCTTAAATGCTTACGGCTTTTTCGCTCTTTGGAAATATCGCTCTTTAAGGAAATAACATGGCAGCTCAAAAAATCCGTATCCGTCTTAAGGCATTTGACTATCGTTTGATTGATCAATCAGCGCTTGAGATTGTTGAAACGGCTAAGCGTACTGGTGCAGTGGTTAAAGGTCCTGTGCCTTTGCCAACTCGTATTGAGCGCTTTGACATTCTGCGTTCCCCTCACGTTAACAAGACATCCCGTGATCAGTTCGAAATTCGTACTCATCAGCGTTTGATGGATATTGTTGATCCTACAGACAAGACAGTTGATGCATTGATGAAGCTGGACCTGCCAGCGGGCGTTGATGTGGAAATTAAGCTGTAACTTGTGTTTTTGAAGTGGGTCGGATATAATCCGACCCTTTCGCGTACCGGGTCGGTCAATTGTAATCGGCCTTTTTAATTATTATAAGGAATCGATCATGAGCTTAGGGCTTATTGGTCGCAAGGTGGGCATGACCCGCATTTTTACCGAAGAAGGCGAAAGCGTTCCGGTAACAGTGCTGGAAGTCGTACCTAACCGTGTGACACAGATCAAGACTGCTGCAAGCGACGGCTATACTGGCCTTCAGGTTGCTTACGGTGAGCGTCGTGCCAGCCGCATTGGTAAGGCATTGACCGGTCATTATGCCAAGGCTGGCGTTTCTGCTGGTGCTGGTATCAAGGAATTTCCCGTATCTGATGATGTGTTGGCTAACTACACTGTAGGTGGTCAGATCACTGTTGAGCTTTTCCAGGCAGGCCAGTTGGTTGATGTAACTGGTACTTCTTTGGGTAAGGGCTTTGCTGGTGCTATCAAGCGTCACAACTTCAGTTCCAACCGTGCTTCCCACGGTAACTCCAGATCCCACAATGTGCCTGGTTCTATTGGTATGGCGCAGGATCCTGGTCGTGTTTTCCCTGGTAAGCGTATGCCTGGTCATTTGGGTGCCGCGAAGACTACTGTGCAGAATCTTGAGATTGTGCGTGTAGATGCTGAGCGTAACCTGTTGTTGATCAAGGGTGCGGTTCCTGGCTCTAAAGGCGGCGATGTTGTCGTGCGCCCTAGTGTGAAGGTGAAGGCATAATGGAAATCAAATTAATCGATAAGAATGGCAAGCCAGCTAAAGCTGGATTGGCTGTTTCTGAAACGACTTTTGGTCGTGAATTCAATGAGGCGTTGGTGCATCAGGTCGTTGTTGCCTATCAGGCCAATGCACGTACTGCAACTCGTGCTCAATTGACACGTGCGGAAGTTAGTCATACCACCAAGAAGCCATGGAATCAGAAGGGTACAGGTCGTGCTCGTTCTGGTATGAGCTCCAGCACCATTTGGCGTGGAGGTGGTCGTGCATTCCCGAATACTCCTGACGAAAACTTCAGCCACAAGATCAACCGTAAGGCCTACCGTGCCGGTGTGCGTTCGATCCTGTCTGAGCTGGTGCGTCAAGATCGCCTGAGCGCAGTTGAAGAGTTTGCTGTCGATACCCCTAAAACCAAACAGTTGCTCGAGAAGATCAAGGGTCTTGGTTACAACGAAGGCTTGTTGGTATTGGTGGATAAGTTTGATGAAAACTTGTATCTGTCTGCTCGTAACTTGCCTCACGTTCTGGTTCTCGAAGCGCAATATGTTGATCCTGTTAGTTTGGTGCGCTTCCCGCAAGTGCTGGCGACTGCAGGCGCTGTTAAGAAGCTTGAGGAGATCCTGGCATGAGCGCGTTGAGTACTCAAGAACGTTTGTTGCAAGTCATTCTTGCACCACAAATTACAGAAAAAGCTACCCGTATTGCTGATAAGCATCAGCAAATTGCCTTCCGTGTACGCACTGATGCAACCAAGCCAGAAATTAAAGCTGCTGTTGAGTTGGTGTTCAAAGTGGAAGTTGATGCTGTGACAGTTGTCAATGTGGGCGGTAAGGTGAAGCGTGCTGGCCGTACATTTGGTCGCCGCAAGGACTGGAAAAAGGCTTATGTGAGCCTGAAGCCAGGTCAAGAAATTAACTTCGCAGCGGGCGAATAGGAGAAATCATGGCACTGATTAAAGTCAAGCCTACTTCCCCAGGCCGGCGCGCCGTAGTGAAGGTGGTGACACCTGAGCTGCACAAGGGTAAGCCCTATGCGCCCCTGCTGGAGAAGCAGAGCAAAAAAGCTGGCCGTAACAATAACGGCCATATCACCACGCGTCATCAAGGTGGTGGTCACAAGCAGCACTATCGTATTGTTGACTTCCGTCGTAACAAGGACGGCATCACAGCTAAGGTTGAGCGTTTGGAATATGATCCAAACCGCAGTGCGCATTTGGCATTGTTGGTGTATGCCGATGGTGAGCGTCGTTACATCATTGCTCCGCGCGGTGTTTCCGCTGGCGCGCAGTTGGTGAGTGGTTCCGATGCTCCTATCCGTGCAGGTAATGCATTGCCTTTGCGCAATATTCCTGTCGGTAGCACGATCCATTGCATCGAGTTGCAACCTGGCAAGGGTGCGCAAATTGCGCGTTCTGCCGGTACTTCAGTGCAGTTGCTTGCTCGTGAAGGTAGCTATGCTCAGTTGCGTTTGCGCTCTGGTGAAGTTCGCCGTGTGCACGTTGATTGCAAGGCAACCATTGGTGAAGTTGGTAATGAAGAGCACTCCCTGCGCTCTATCGGTAAAGCTGGTGCGGTGCGCTGGCGTGGTGTTCGTCCTACCGTTCGCGGTGTGGTCATGAACCCGGTAGATCACCCGCACGGTGGTGGTGAAGGTAAGACTGCTGCTGGTATGAACCCTGTCAGCCCATGGGGTCTGCCAACCAAGGGTTATCGTACACGTAGCAACAAGCGTACGGATAACATGCGCGTCAGCCGTCGTCCTGCGAATAAGAGGTAATCAATATGGCACGTTCAATTAAGAAAGGGCCATTTGTTGATGGCCATCTGGCGAAGAAGGTAGAAGTTGCTGTCGCTGCTCGCGATAGAAAGCCAATTAAGACTTGGTCACGTCGTTCTACCATCCTGCCTGATTTTATTGGTTTGACCATTGCGGTTCACAACGGTAAGCAGCATGTGCCGGTGTTGATTTCTGAAAACATGGTAGGTCACAAGCTCGGCGAATTTGCGCTGACCCGTACGTTCAAGGGTCATGCTGCCGACAAGAAGGCCAAGAGGTAGGAGAGAGATGATGGAAGTATCTGCTGTATTAAGAGGTGTTCATCTGTCCCCACAGAAGGCTCGCTTGGTCGCTGACCTGATCCGCGGCAAGAAAGTTGACAACGCACTTAACATCCTGAATTTCACACCTAAAAAGGGTGCGGAAATCATTAAGAAGGTTGTTGAATCTGCAATTGCCAATGCTGAGCATAATGAAGGCGCAGATATCGATGAGTTGAAGGTGACTTCGATTTATGTCGATAAGGGTCTGGTGCTAAAGCGTATCCGCGCTCGTGCCAAGGGTCGCGCTGGACGGATTATCAAGCCAACTTGTCACATCACTGTGACTGTCGGTAACTAAAGGAATCGTTATGGGTCAGAAAATTCATCCGTTTGGTTTCCGTCTGAGCGTCCAGAAAAACTGGTCTTCTCGTTGGTATTCCAATAGCAATAATTTCCCTGCGATGCTGAACAGCGACATCAAGGTGCGCGAGTTTCTGAAGAAGAAGCTTTCTCACGCTGCTGTAAGTAAGATCGTGATTGAGCGTCCTGCAAAGAATGCCAAAATCACGATTTACAGTGCACGTCCTGGTATCGTGATTGGCAAAAAGGGTGAGGATATTGAGTCCTTACGCTCTGGTCTGCAGGGTTTGATGGGTGTGCCTGTGCACCTGAACATTGAAGAAGTGCGCAAGCCTGAAATCGATGCCACCCTGATTGCAGAAAGCATTGCTCAACAGCTCGAAAAGCGCGTGATGTTCCGTCGTGCGATGAAGCGTGCAATGCAAAACGCGATGCGTCTGGGTGCTCAAGGCATCAAGATCATGAGTTCGGGTCGTTTGAATGGTATCGAAATTGCGCGTACCGAATGGTACCGTGAAGGTCGTGTGCCTTTGCATACGCTGCGTGCTGATATCGATTACGGCGTGGCAGAAGCTAAGACTACCTACGGTATTATCGGTATCAAGGTTTGGGTGTTCAAGGGCGAAGTGTTTGGCAACAAGCTTGAACAATCCGCTCAACCTGCTGAGCCAGAAAAGAAAGTAAGAAAGTCGGGGGCAAAAAATGCTGCAACCAGCTAGACAAAAATTCCGTAAGATGCAGAAGGGCCGTAACAAGGGCATCGCGACTACCGGTAACAAGGTAAGCTTTGGCGAGTTCGGTCTGAAGGCAATTGGTCGTGGTCGTCTGACCGCACGCCAGATTGAAGCGGCTCGTCGTGTGATGACTCGTCATATCAAGCGTGGTGGTCGAGTATGGATCCGCGTCTTCCCAGATCAGCCGATTTCCAAGAAGCCTGCTGAAGTTCGTATGGGTAATGGTAAGGGTAGTACCGAGTACTACATTGCCCAGATCCAGCCTGGAAAGATGTTGTACGAAATGGACGGTGTCAGTGAAGAGCTGGCACGTGAAGCGTTCCGCTTGGCTGCTGCAAAGCTGCCAATCGAGACTACCTTCATTACTCGTCATATTGGGAGCTAGTCATGAAAGCGTCCGAATTGAGAAACAAGACTGTTGAAGAGTTGAACAATGAGCTGATTGAGTTGCGTCGTGCGCAATTCTCTCTGCGCATGCAGCTGGCTACTCAACAGTTGAATAAAGTTGACCAGGTAGGCAAAGTGCGCCGTGATATTGCTCGCGTTCGTTCTGTGCTTGCTGAAAAAGCCAAAGCGGCTAATGCAAGTCAAGCGTAAGCGGAGTCATTATGAGCGAAAATCAAACTGAAAAATTAGTTCGCACTTTGAGTGGCCGTGTAGTAAGCGACAAGATGGACAAGACTGTGACTGTTCTGGTCGAGCGTAAGGTGAAACATCCTTTAATCGGCAAGGTGGTACGTCGCTCCAACAAGTTCCATGCTCACGACGAAAACAATGAGTGCAAAGAAGGCGACTTGGTTGTAATCGAAGAAAGCCGTCCGCTTTCCAAGACCAAAACTTGGCGCGTAAGCAAGATTGTAGAAAAAGCACGTATTGTGTAATTAATATTGCCCTTCCACTTGCAATCGCTTGGAAGGGCAATATATAATGTCGGACCTTTTGGCGCCCAACAAGCTGGCGCCCCAATACTGACCGTAGTGCTGTCAGCCGTTTTTGACAAGCGGCTGGTGTTGGTTTAACGGATTAAGTTGGAGATTATTCTCATGATTCAAATGCAGTCTCGGCTGGATGTTGCCGATAACACTGGTGCACGTTCCGTAATGTGTATCAAAGTGTTGGGTGGTTCTAAGCGTCGTTATGCTGGTATTGGTGACATCATCAAAGTCAGTATTAAGGATGCTGCCCCACGTGGTCGCGTCAAAAAAGGCGAGGTTTATAGTGCAGTTGTAGTTCGTACTGCCAAGGGTGTTCGTCGTCCAGATGGTTCCCTGGTTAAGTTCGATAGCAATGCTGCAGTGTTGTTAAACAATAAGCTGGAACCGATTGGTACCCGTATTTTCGGGCCGGTGACACGTGAGCTGCGTGGCGAGCGTTTCATGAAGATCGTTTCTCTGGCACCCGAAGTTCTATAAGGAGTTGCTGGATGAGTAAGATTCGCAAGGGTGATGAAGTCATCCTGAATACAGGTAAAGACAAAGGCAAGCGCGGTACTGTATTGCGCGTGTTGGCGTCCGGCCAAGTTCTGGTCGAAGGTATCAATGTGGTAAAGAAGCATGCCAAGCCTAACCCAATGCGCGGTGTAGCTGGCGGCATTATCAGCAAAGAGATGCCTGTAGACATCTCTAATGTTGCTTTATTCAATCGTGCCACCCAGCAGGGTGATCGCGTTGGCTTCAAGACTTTGGATGACGGTCGCAAGGTTCGCGTATTTAAGTCCAGTGGCGAAGTTGTGGACGCATAAGGGTAGATCATGGCTCGTTTAAAAGATTTTTATAAAGACACCGTGGTTAAGCAGCTGGTTGAGCAGTTTGGCTACAAGTCTGTAATGGAAGTGCCTCGCATTGAAAAAATCACCCTGAATATGGGTGTTGGCGAAGCTGTTGCTGACAAGAAAGTCATGGAAAATGCCGTGGCTGACTTGGAAAAGATTGCAGGTCAAAAGGTTGTTGTAACCAAGGCTAAGAAGTCTATCGCGGGTTTCAAGATCCGTGATGGCTACCCTGTTGGTTGCAAGGTGACGCTGCGTCGTGAGCATATGTACGAATTCCTGGATCGTCTGATCACAGTCGCTATTCCTCGTATTCGTGACTTCCGTGGTATTTCTCCTAAGTCATTTGATGGTCGTGGTAACTACAATCTGGGTGTGCGTGAGCAGATTATTTTCCCGGAAATTGAATACGACAAGATCGATGCGTTGCGCGGGTTGAATATCACCATCACTACAACTGCAAAGACTGATGACGAGGCGCGTGCGCTCCTCTCCGCATTCAGCTTCCCATTTAGGAACTAATCATGGCTAAAACCTGCATGATCGAACGCGAGCAAAAGCGTCGCGACACGGTGAAGAAATATGCTGCCAAGCGTGCTGAATTGGTTGCGGTGATCAACGATGTAAATGCATCTGTTGAAGATCGTCGCGCTGCACGTAACAAGCTGCAAAGTTTGCCACGTAACTCCAGCCCTGTTCGTCAACGTAATCGTTGCGCTTTGACTGGTCGCCCACGTGGTGTGTTTAGTAAATTCGGCATTGCGCGTAGTAAGCTGCGCGAGTTGATGATGCGTGGCGAAGTGCCAGGTGTCACCAAGGCTAGCTGGTAACGGAGGAATTTAGTATGAGTATGAGTGATCCGATTGCCGATATGCTGACGCGCATCCGTAATGCGCAAAGCACGAACAAGGTTTCTGTTTCTATGCCGTCTTCTAAGGTAAAGCGTGCGATTGCAGCTGTACTGAAAGATGAAGGTTATATTGATGATTTCGCTGTGCAAGATGTTGAAGGTAAGCCACAGTTAAATATCGGCCTTAAGTACTATGCTGGTCGTCCTGTGATTGAGAAGATTGAGCGTGTTAGCCGTCCTGGCTTGCGTATCTATCGTGGCAATCAAGAGATTCCAGTGGTAATGAATGGCTTGGGCGTGACCATTGTGTCTACATCCAAGGGTGTAATGACTGATCGTAAAGCACGTGACGCCGGTATCGGTGGCGAAGTGCTATGCGTTGTGGCTTAAGGAGAAAAACATGTCTCGTGTAGCTAAAAATCCAGTCGCTATCCCCGCTAAGGTTGAAGTTGTATTGAGTGCTGGCAACATTGCGGTCAGTGGTCCATTGGGTAAGTTGTCTTTGCCTTTGAGTGGTGATGTTGCCGTTGAGCGTGATGGTGATAACCTGACGTTCGTGGTTGCTCGCGATACCCAGCATGCGCGTGCTATGTCCGGTACTTTGCGTGCTCTGGTCTTTAATATGGTCACCGGTGTTTCTCAAGGCTTCACCCGTAAGCTCAACCTGGTTGGTGTGGGTTACAAGGCTCAGGCTCAGGGAACTACCCTGAATCTGGATCTGGGCTTCTCCCACCCGGTTAACCATAAGATGCCTGAAGGCGTCACTGTTCAGACTCCGACTCCTACCGAGATCGTACTGACTGGTGCAGACAAGCAGGTTGTGGGTCAGGTTGCCGCGCAGATTCGTGCGTATCGTTCGCCAGAGCCTTATAAGGGCAAGGGTGTGCGTTACTCCGATGAAGTGGTGATTATCAAAGAAACCAAGAAGAAGTAAGGTTTAGCCATGAATAATGTAAATTCACGTCTGCGTCGTGCACGTAAAACCCGTGCCAAGATCGCCGAGTTGAAAGCTATCCGCCTGAGTGTGCATCGTAGCAATAGTCACATTTATGCTCAGATTATTGCCGAAACTGGTGACACGGTGCTTGCTAGTGCTTCTACCCTTGAGGTTGAAGTCCGTAATGACATAAAAAATGGTGGCAATATCGCCGCTGCCGCACTGGTCGGTAAGCGTATCGCGGAAAAGGCCAAGGCGGCAGGGATCACTACTGTTGCATTTGACCGTTCCGGCTACAAGTACCACGGTCGTATCAAGGCGTTGGCTGATGCCGCGCGTGAAAACGGCTTGTCCTTCTAAAGACTGAGGTTGATGATGGCAAAAGTTGAAATTGAACAGCAGCAAACCGATGGTTTGCGCGAGAAAATGATCGGCGTCAACCGCGTCACCAAAGTGGTGAAGGGTGGTCGTATCATGAGTTTCGCCGCACTGTCCGTAGTAGGTGATGGTGATGGTGGTGTAGGTATGGGCAAGGGCAAGGCGCGTGAAGTGCCGGTAGCCGTGCAAAAGGCGATGGACGAAGCTCGTCGTGGCATGATCAAGGTTAGCCTGAATAATGGCACCCTTTATCACGCTGTTACTGGCGTTCACGGTGCTGCCAAGGTATTCATCCAGCCTGCTTCTGAAGGTACCGGTATTATCGCCGGTGGTGCAATGCGCGCTATCTTCGAAGTGATGGGTGTGACTAACGTATTGGCAAAATGTATTGGTTCTACCAATCCATACAACGTCGTGCGTGCCACCCTGAACGGCTTGAAGTCCATGAATACTCCTGCTGAAATCGCTGCAAAGCGTGGCAAGAGTGTTGAAGAAATCAGAGGTTAATCATCATGGCTAAGGCAAAAAAAGCAAATGACTTGATCAAGGTAACCTTGATCAAGAGCACCATCGGTAGAATCAAGTCTCACCGTGCAAGCGTCGCTGGCCTGGGTCTGCGTCGCCTGAATCAGACTGTTGAGGTGCAGGATACTCCTGCTAATCGCGGCATGATCAATGCAGTGAGCTATCTGTTAAAGGTAGAAGCATAATGAAGCTGAATACTATCAAGCCTGCTGAAGGCGCTAAGCACGCCAAGCGTCGTGTTGGTCGTGGTATTGGTTCCGGTCTGGGTAAGACTGGTGGTCGTGGTCACAAGGGTCAAAAGTCTCGCGCTGGTGGCTTCCACAAGGTAGGTTTCGAAGGCGGTCAAATGCCTTTGCAACGTCGTTTGCCTAAGCGTGGTTTCAATTCCTTGACCAAGGCTGATACTGCAAATGTACGTACTGCTGATCTCGTTCGCGTTGATGCTGAAGTAGTTGATCTTTTGGCATTGAAGCAAGCTAACGTCATTCCCGGTAGTGCACGTGCTGTGAAAGTATTCCTTTCTGGTGATGTGACGCGTGCTGTGACAGTGCAAGGTCTTGCGTTGAGCAAGGGTGCTCGTGCTGCCGTTGAAGCAGCCGGCGGTAAGATCGTAGAGTAATCAATTCGTGGCTAACGATAGTATTTTTGGTGCAGTGGGGAAGGTCAGCGAGTTGAAAAACCGCTTGCTTTTCGTATTGGGTGCCTTGATCGTTTTCCGCCTTGGTGCGCACATTCCGGTTCCTGGTATTGATCCGGATGTGCTTGCCCGCCTGTTTGAATCGCAGAGTGGCGGTATCCTAGGTATGTTTAATATGTTCTCGGGCGGTGCCTTAGAGCGTTTTACTATTTTTGCCTTGGGTATCATGCCGTATATTTCGGCCTCTATCATCATGCAGCTCCTGACCGTGGTATCTCCACGCATGGAGCAGTTGAAGAAAGAGGGCGAGAGTGGGCGTCGTACAATTACTAAATACACACGCTATGGCACTGTGTTCTTGGCAACTTTCCAGGCGCTGGGTATTGCGATTGCACTGGAGGGGCAAGCTGGTCTTGTACTTGATCCAGGTTTGATGTTCCGCTTTACCACTGTGATTACTTTGGTTGGCGGTACGATGTTCCTGATGTGGCTGGGTGAACAGATTACCGAGCGTGGAATTGGTAATGGTATCTCCATCATCATTTTCGCGGGTATTGTTGCTGGATTGCCGCATGCGATTGGTGGAACGCTGGAGTTGGCTCGTACAGGTGCGTTTTCCATTCCATTGGTATTGTTCCTGTTTGTTGCTGCTGTGCTTGTGACTGCGTTTGTTGTCTTCGTTGAGCGTGGTCAGCGCAAAATTACAGTGAACTATGCCAAGCGTCAGGTAGGCCGTAAGGTATTTGGTGGGCAAACAAGTCATTTGCCATTGAAGTTGAATATGGCCGGTGTAATTCCGCCGATTTTTGCTTCAAGCATTATCTTGTTTCCTGCGACTATGGCTGGCTGGTTTGGGAGTCACGAAAGCATGTCTTGGCTCAAGGATATTGGTTCAACTTTATCCCCAGGTCAGCCGCTGTATATTATTTTCTTTGCTACAGCCATTATCTTCTTCTGTTTCTTTTATACGGCGTTGGTATTCAACCCAAAGGAAACTGCAGATAACTTGAAGAAGAGTGGTGCATTTGTTCCAGGAATCCGTCCTGGCGAACAAACTGCGCGATACATTGATCGCATCATGGGTCGTTTGACCTTAGCTGGTGCACTGTATATCACTGCAGTATGTTTGCTGCCAGAGTTCTTGATTCTGAAGTTCAATGTTCCATTCTATTTTGGTGGTACTTCATTGCTGATTATCGTGGTGGTGACCATGGACTTTATGGCCCAGGTTCAATCCCACTTGATGTCACATCAATATGAAGGCTTGCTGAAAAAAGCTAACTTTAAGGGTGGTGCGGGTCTACCGCGTTAATCTGTAGTATGGCTAAAGAAGATCGTATTGAAATGCAAGGCGAGGTTCTTGAGAACCTCCCAAATGCAACGTTTAGGGTCAAACTGGAAAATGGCCATGTCGTCCTGGGCTATATTTCAGGCAAGATGCGCATGCACTACATTCGTATCCTGCCCGGTGACAAGGTCACCGTGGAAATGACTCCTTATGATTTATCGCGTGCGCGAATTATATTCCGCGCCAAGTAAGTTTTTTGCGAAGAGGTGAGAGATGAGAGTTCGTGCATCAGTGAAGACATTGTGCCGTAATTGCAAGGTGGTTCGCCGCCGTGGTGTTGTGCGTATTATTTGCACTGACCCACGTCATAAGCAACGCCAGGGTTAATCCGGTAACGTGGTTTTAAAAGGGACAGGTTTTTAATCTATTTGTTAAAAGCCTGTCAAGCTGTTAAAATTTTGGGCTTTTTTGGCGATTTGAAAACGATGCGCCATTATTTTGGAGTAGCTACATGGCTCGTATAGCAGGGGTAAACATCCCAAATCATAAACATACTGAAATCGCATTGACTTCGATTTACGGTGTGGGCCGTACTACGGCAAAACAAATTTGTCTGGCTGCAGGTGTATCCGCGACAGCGAAGATCAAGGATCTGAATGACGCTGAAGTAGAAAAGCTGCGTGATGAAGTCGCCAAGCTGCAGGTTGAAGGTGATCTGCGCCGCGAAGTGACAATGAATATCAAGCGCTTGATGGATCTTGGCTGCTATCGTGGTATCCGTCATCGTCGCGGTTTGCCTGTTCGTGGTCAACGTACCAAGACCAATGCGCGCACTCGCAAGGGTCCAATCAAGCCTATCAAGGCATCCAAGTAAGGAATAGCAAATAATGGCTAAAGCTAACGTACGCGTACGCAAGAAAGTCAAAAAGAATATTGCCGAGGGCATTGCTCACGTGCATGCTTCTTTCAACAACACCATCATTACCATCACTGATCGCCAAGGCAATGCTTTGTCTTGGGCTACATCGGGTGGTCAGGGCTTCAAGGGCTCTCGTAAGAGTACCCCTTTTGCTGCTCAGGTAGCTGCTGAAGCTGCTGGTAAGGCTGCTCAAGAGTGTGGTGTCAAGAATCTTGAAGTGCGCATCAAGGGTCCTGGCCCAGGTCGTGAATCTGCTGTACGTGCATTGAATGCCGTTGGTTTCAAGATCACCAGCATTTCTGACGTAACCCCTGTGCCGCACAATGGTTGCCGTCCGCCGAAAAAACGCCGTATCTAAGCTGGATATAAGGTTGCAGCCACGATAACCTGGTTGTCGTGGTTGATTTATTTAAAGTAATCGAGGACCGTAAGGATAGCTATGCAAAACAGTCCGACTGAATATTTGAAGCCACGCGTTGTTGATGTCGAGGTGATTTCGCCCGTGCGTGCACGTGTGACACTGGAGCCAATGGAGCGCGGTTTTGGTTACACGCTGGGTAATGCCTTGCGTCGAGTATTGCTGTCTTCCATTCCTGGCTTCGCTATTACAGAAGTCAAGATTGATGGTGTAGTGCATGAGTACTCTACACTGGATGGCGTGCAGGAAGACGTGGTAGATATCCTGCTGAACCTCAAAGGTGTTGCACTCAAGCTGAATAGCAAGAGTGAAACTACGCTGACACTGAACAAGAGTGTTGAGGGTGTGGTAACTGCAGGTGACTTTGACACAGGTCATGATGCGGAAATTGCCAATCCTGAACATGTGATTGCTCATCTGACTAAGGGTGGTAAGCTCAATCTTGAAGTGAAGGTTGAAATGGGCCGTGGTTATCAGCCTGTGCCACAACGTCAAAAGAGCGAAGATGAAGATCGTGTACTTGGTTTTATCCAAGTAGATGCTTCTTTTAGCCCGATCAGTAAGGTAAGTTACCAAGTTGAGAGTGCTCGTGTTGAGCAGCGTACTGACTTGGATAAGTTGATCATGGACGTTGAAACCAACGGTGTGGTTGAGCCTGAGCAAGCTATCCGTGATGCTGCACGTATCCTGATGGGACAGCTTTCCGTGTTTGCTGATTTGGAAGGTGCTCCTTCTGAAGTTGAAGTAAAGCAAACACCTCAAGTTGATCCTATCCTGTTACGTCCAGTGGATGATCTGGAGTTAACAGTTCGCTCTGCAAACTGCTTGAAGGCAGAAAATATTTATTACATTGGTGACCTGATTCAGCGTACTGAAAATGAGCTGTTGAAAGCACCAAATCTAGGCCGTAAATCTTTGAATGAGATTAAGGATGTACTGGCCTCCAAGGGCCTGACATTGGGCATGAAACTAGAAAACTGGCCACCTGCGGGCCTGGAAAAGGTGTGAGGAAATCACTATGCGTCATCGCAACAGCAATCGTAAATTAAACCGCACCAGCAGCCATCGTCAGGCTATGTTGCGTAACATGGCTAACTCTCTGCTGCGCCATGAAATCATCAAGACAACTTTGCCAAAGGCAAAGGAACTGCGTCGTGTTGCAGAGCCTTTGATCACTCTGGGCAAGGAAGCAACGTTGGCTAACCGCCGTTTGGCATTCAGCCGCCTGCGTGATCGTGATATCGTTGGCAAACTGTTCAATGAGTTGGGTCCTCGTTACCAAACTCGTAACGGTGGTTACCTGCGTATCCTCAAGTGCGGCTTCCGTGTAGGTGACAATGCACCTATGGCGCTAGTTGAACTGGTTGATCGCCCAGAATTGGCTACAGATGGTGAAGTTGTAGCAGCTGAATAAATCAGCAGTAGTTATTCATAAAAAAGCCGGTTTTTAACCGGCTTTTTTATTGTCAAAATACGTGATCTTTATTTACTTCATATAGTCTGTAGTATCTGCTGGTCAGTTCTAGACAAAGGAGTAATCGCTGGGTGTTTTACGCTTGATTTTCTCTTGTGAAATATCAAGTCATAGAAAAACCTTGCACTCATCCAAGATACTTCAAGAAATAGTTTAGTATTCGCTGAAGCGATCTTTATGCTGAATATATAATTTCTTAAGGTAACCAATGCCTGCCAGGCATTTTCCTCAACATATTGGCACAGGTTTCAAAAGCATATGGCGGATATTCAGGAATCAAAGGAAAGTTTGCAGGAGAGCCTGCAGCAGGTGATTACCCTGCTGAACAAGCACCGTCTGGTTGAGGAGTTGGTGCATAAGCAGGAAATGCCCAAGCAGGAGTTAGTGCAGACACTGGTGCACAGGCAGAACCTGGCAGAGTTGCAAAAGAAGCTGGATAGCCTACATCCTGCCGACGTAGCTTATATCTTGGAGGCCTTGCCACTAGAGCAGCGTCTGGATGTCTGGGATCTGGTCAAGGCCGAGCGTGACGGTGAAATCCTGCTCGAAGTGTCGGATGCGGTGCGTCAGACGCTGATCGCAGACATGGACAGCGACGAATTGCTCGCTGCTGCTGAACAGCTGGATACGGACGAGCTGGCTGACCTGGCTCCCGACTTGCCCAAAGATGTGTTGCAGGAGTTGTTGGAAAGCCTGGACAGCCGTAATCGCGAGCGCTTGCAGTCTGCGCTGTCGTACTCCGATGATGCCGTAGGTGGCTTGATGGACTTCGATATCATTACGATTCGAGAAGACATCAGTCTTGAAGTGGCTTTGCGCTACTTGCGGCGTATCGGTAGCTTGCCAGATCATACTGATAAGTTATTTGTCGTTGACCGCAATGATGTATTGCGTGGCGTACTGCCCTTGAAGCGCTTGGTCGTCAATGACCTGGATTCCGGAGTGGCCGATGTCATGGCGGATGATGCTGTGGTGTTTCACCCGGAAGATAAAGCTGATGAGGCGGCCAAGGCCTTCGAGCGGTATGACTTGGTAACGGCTCCAGTGGTGGATGACAATAATCGCCTGGTCGGTCGTCTGACGGTGGATACGGTGATGGACTACATCCGCGAGGAGGCGGAGAGCGATATGCTGTCCATGGCAGGTCTGCGTGAAGAAGAAGATATCTTTGCATCGGTATGGAAGTCAGTCCAAAACCGCTGGATGTGGCTGGCCATTAACTTGGTGACGGCATTCGTTGCCTCCCGCGTCATTGGCTTGTTTGAAGGCTCGATTGAGAAGATCGTGGCGCTGGCCGCCTTGATGCCGATTGTGGCAGGTATAGGCGGCAATTCAGGTAACCAAACGACGACCATGATCGTGCGTGGCTTGGCGCTTGGGCAAATTGCTGGACACAACACCAAGTCGCTACTCATCAAGGAAACTGGTGTTGGTCTATTGAATGGCCTGATCTGGGGGAGTGTGTTGGGGATTCTTGCTTATCTGCTGTATGGCAGTATTGCCTTGGGAGTCGTGATGACCGCGGCGATGACATTGAACTTGTTGCTGGCAGCAGTGATGGGCGTCATGATTCCACTGGTAATGACGACAAAATTCAATCGAGATCCTGCGGTGGGTTCCAGTGTGCTGATTACGGCAGTTACAGATAGTGGCGGATTCTTTATTTTCCTCGGGTTGGCGACGATTTTCCTACTATGAACAATACGATATTCACGGTCTGGCAAGAGCTGGTTGATGATTTCTCCTCGGCGGCTATGCTATGGCAGGTCGGTATTATTCTGGGTAGCTTGCTGATTGCTTGGTCTATCAACAGCCTGCAGCGCGCCAGGCTTGCCAGCAGCAATGTGCATCAGGCGGCGATCGAAGGATTAACGCGTGTCTTGTTCCCGATTTCGTCTTTATTGATGGTGTGGTTGGGGCAGTTGGTGATCAGTCATTGGTATAACGCCAACTTGTTGGAACTTGCTTCCAGGCTATTGATTGCGATGGCGGTGATTCGCCTGGCTGTCTATGTATTGCGGTATGTCTTCTCCCCCAGTGGGTGGCTAAGGGCGACCGAAAATGTATTTTCCACGGTGGTCTGGCTGATCCTGGTGCTACATGTGACTGGCTTATTGCCCGACATTATTGCGGCGCTGGATAGCGTGCGCTTTAACATCGGCAAGAGTGCGGTCAGTCTCTGGTTGGTGATACAAGGCTTGTTTACTGTGCTGGTCACTGTATTTATCGCCTTGTGGTTGAGTCGCCTGATCGAAAACAAGTTGATGCAGGCGACCAATATCAACATCAATATGCGTGTGGTGATCAATAAGGTGATCCGCATTGCTTTCGTGTTTATTGCCGTTCTGGTGGCGTTATCTGCGGTCGGGCTGGATATCACCTTGCTGTCTGTATTTGGCGGCGCCCTGGGCGTGGGTTTGGGCTTTGGCTTGCAGAAAATTGCCAGTAACTATGTCAGTGGTTTTATCATCCTGCTTGATGAATCAATGAGCCTGGGGGATTTTGTTACTATCGGCTCCTATTACGGTAGTGTGCAGGAGTTACGCTCTAGGTATATGGTATTGCGCCAGCTGGATGGCACTGATGTGATTATTCCCAATGAGACCTTGATTACTAGTGCCGTGGTTAATCATACGGCGACACGCAGGCGGGTGAAAATTGCCTTACCTATCCAGGTGGGATATGACACTGACCTGAGGGCGACGTTGGAGCTAATGAAGGAGGTCGCAGGCCGTCATCCTCGCGTGATGAAGGAGCCAGCGCCAGATGCCAAGCTAGTCGGCTTTGGGGAGAGTGGTATCGACCTTAACCTCACTGTATGGGTGCCCGATCCTGAGAATGGCGCAGGGGATATTCCCTCCACCGTGTACCTCAATTTATGGGATGAGTTCAAGGCTCGTGGTATTTCCATTCCATTCCCGCAACGCGAGGTGCATGTATTTGGTCATGGAGTTACCTCAGAGGATGCTAATCATGCATTCAATGGGGCGAATTAGTCATAGTTGAGCATTGTGGTGAGCCACAAGCTTAAATGCTTATATTTAGATTAGAAATACCCTTGTTCTGGTAATACACAAATTTCAGTCAATAAAAAAGCCCGCAGTTGCGGGCTTTTTTGTCTACCAATGCTGAATGAATTACTTCAGTTTGGTTTCCTTATACAGGACATGCTTACGAGCAACGGGATCAAACTTCTTGATCTCCATCTTTTCTGGCATGGTGCGCTTGTTCTTGGTCGTGGTGTAGAAGTGACCAGTACCTGCGCTGGATTCCAGTTTGATTTTTTCACGCATGATTCAGTCCTTAGATCTTTTCGCCGCTGGCGCGCAGATCAGCCAGAACAGCATCGATACCATTCTTGTCGATAGTGCGCAGAGCAGCATTGGTGATACGTAGGCTAACCCAGCGGTTTTCGCTCTCAACCCAGAACTTGCGGTTTTGCAGGTTAGGAAGGAAACGACGCTTGGTCTTGTTGTTTGCGTGGGAAACATTATTCCCAACCATCGGCTTTTTGCCGGTTACCTGACATACGCGTGCCATGGCGGACTCCGAAATTCGAAAAGACCGCATTTATACCATGAAAAACCAATTCTTTTCAAGTGGATTCAAAGATTTTTGTTAGAAACTTACTGAGTGCCGGTACTGCCGAATCCACCTGTGCCGCGCTCACTGGCGGCAAAATCCTCGACGATATTGAAGCTTGCCTGTATGACGGGGACAATGACCAGTTGAGCGATACGTTCCATCGGGTTGAGCAGGAAGCTTTCTTTACCACGGTTCCAGCATGAGACCAGGAGCTGACCTTGATAATCGGAGTCGATCAAGCCGACCAGATTGCCCAGGACGATACCGTGTTTGTGGCCCAAGCCAGAGCGGGGCAATATTAAGGCAGCATAGTCTGGGTCGGCAAGGTGAATGGCCATGCCGGTAGGGATCATGATCGTCTCGCCTGGTGCCAGGGTTTGCGTGTGTTCTATGCAGGCACGCAGGTCCAGGCCTGCGGAGCCTGGCGTCGCATAGCTGGGTAACATATGTTGCAAGCGGCTATCCAGTATTTTGACGTCTATCTTGAGGCTCATGAGTGTACTTTCTTGGTTGGGTTGTTCTGGGCGTGGTTTATGCAACCTGCTGTTGATCCAGCATCGCAGCAATATGGTGCAGCAGGCCACGTGCCAAAGTGAGTTTGGGGGCTTGTGGCAGGGTGTGTGTGCCTGCGTCATCAAGCAATACCAGGCTGCTGTGATCTTGCCCTAAAGCTTCGCTGGCAATATTGGCGGCGATCAGCGGCAGATTTTTTCTGCGGCGCTTTTCCTCAGCATATTGCAGCAGATTCTCGCTCTCTGCCGCAAACCCTACACAGAAGGGCGCATCGGGTTGTGCAGCAACAGTGGCGAGAATATCTGGGTTGGCTTCCAGTGTGATAGTCAGTGGTGCTGTGCTTTTCTTGATCTTGTGCTGGCTGGCCTGGGCTGGTCGATAATCTGCGACGGCTGCGACTGAGATAAAGATATCCTGACCGCTGAGGTTACTCTCAACCACAGCGAGCATTTCCTGAGCGCTCGTGACCTGAATAGTGCGAGCGCCTGTAGGGGGGGCTAGCGAGACCGGGCCGCTGACCAGCGTAACATCGGCTCCCATGGCGATAGCGGCTTGCGCGATGCTGTAGCCCATCTTGCCTGAACTGTGGTTGGTAATGCTGCGCACCGGGTCGATGGCTTCATGGGTGGGGCCAGCCGTGATGAGCATGCGCTTGCCAGCGAACAGCTTGGGCTGAGTGCTTGCCAATAGTCGTTCAACCAATTCCTCTGGTTCAAGCATACGGCCTGGGCCGGTTTCACCACAGGCTTGTGATCCGCTGGCTGGGCCCAACAGGCTGACGCCATCATGCTGCAACTGCCGGATATTGCGCTGTGTCGCTGGGTGGTGCCACATTTGTTGGTTCATGGCCGGTGCAACGAGCAGCTTGCAGTTGCGTGCGAGGCATAGCGTGGAGAGCAGATCATCGGCAGCGCCGTGTACCAGTTTGGCCAAGAAGTCAGCACTGGCGGGGGCGACAAGAATGGCATCCACCTGGCGCGATAGATCAATGTGGGCCATGCCATTGCCAGCATCCGGCTGCCATAAATCAGTATAGACAGGCTTGCCGGAGAGTGCCTGAAAAGTCATGGGGGTGACAAATTGCGTGGCGGCGTGGGTCATGGCGACCTGCACTTCGATGTCTTGCTTGACCAGTAACCTGACCAGCTCTGCGGATTTGTAGGCGGCAATGCCACCAGTGATGCCGAGCAAGAGTTTTTTTATGGAATAATGGCTCATCAGTAGTAAGTGGCAGGCGCGCGCATACCGCGTATGGAGTTGCTTGATTTTATATGAAAGGCTGAACCGTGGCGATTACTGATTGGCCCGAGGGCGAGCGGCCTCGTGAGAAGCTACTGGCGGGAGGTGCTATGGCACTTTCAGATGCCGAATTGCTGGCCATTTTCTTGCGTACTGGCGTGACTGGGAAGAGCGCGGTAGACCTGGCGCGTGATTTGTTGACACGGTTCTCCAGCCTTAATGGCATTTTCGCCGCAAGTATTGAAGAGATTTGCCAAGTGCATGGCATGGGAGAGAGCAAGTTCGTGCAGTTGCAGGCCATTTTCGAGATGAGCCGGCGGGCCTTACTGGAGCAGATGCAGCAGCGCGATATCCTCACTTCGCCGCAAGCTGTGCGCCAATACCTCAGCTTGAAGATCGGCGCCTTGCCTCGCGAGGTATTTATGGTGATTTTCCTGGATGCGCAGCACCGGGTTCTGGCTGTGGAGGAGTTGTTCAGTGGCACATTGACGCAGACCTCGGTTTACCCACGTGAAATAGTCAAGCGCAGCTTGCACCACAATGCTGCGGCAGTCATTTTTGCCCACAATCACCCCTCGGGTGTGCCCGAACCCAGCCAGGCAGATGAAGCATTGACCGAGGCGTTGAAAGCCGCACTTAACCTGGTGGATATTCGTGTGCTTGACCACTTTATCGTAGCGGGAAACCTGGTGTTGTCATTTGCCGAACGTGGGTTGTTATAGTGGTCAGAATACGCTTGGCTTAACGACCCTTGCCACTCAGTGAACCACGGTTGAAATCCTTGTCGCCAGGGCGGATGCAACGGGTGCCAAACCACCCACCCTGTGAGCCTGGTGGACAATCCTTGGCTGATCCACTGGGTTGGGGAGCATCCTGATCGGCATAGCGCCAACTACCATCATCATTCAGGATGATGCGCTCACCGCTGGAAGTGGTGGCTTGTTGAGGATCATTTTGGTCCTCGGCCTGTGCCGGCAGGCTCAGCATGCTGGCCAGGCCAATCAATAGCAGTACCTGTTTCATGTCACGATCTCCTTGATTGTCATTTTTTGTTAGGCGCCATTGTGCCATTGTCAGGAGTGACATGCACGCAGGGTGGATGGTTCCTCTAAGTGAAGGGTGTGAGTGGGGTAATCGCAGTATTTGCCGGGAGGCAAGCGTCTTGATAGTGGGGCGAGGATGTCGTGACTAGCGCAGCCAGTAGCTGGTCACGACATTTTCCAACATCAGTACTGGCTGTTAATACACATCCCGTACATAGCGCTTGTCCTGCGCCATTTGGCTGACATATTGCGCTGCGGCTTCTGCGCTCATGTTGCCATGGGTCTGCACGATGTGCTTAAGGGCGGCATCGACATCCTTCGCCATGCGGCTGGCATCGCCGCAAACGCAGAAATGTGCGCCTTGCTCCAGCCATTGCCATAACTCTGCACCATGCTCCAGCATGCGATGTTGTACGTAGATTTTCTCAGCCTGATCGCGAGAGAAGGCGGTGTCTAGTCGCAAGAAGCCGGATTGCTGCATGTGATGCAATTCGTCTTGGTAATAGAAGTCGGTAGCTGCATGTTGCTCGCCGAAGAAGAGCCAGTTTTTGCCGGTGGCACCTATCGTTTGACGTTCTTGCAGGAAGGCACGAAATGGCGCAATGCCAGTACCCGGGCCAACCATGATCAGAGGTGTATCAGGATTTTTTGGTGGGCGGAAATGGGCGGATTTTTGCAGGAAAATGGGTACGGAGCCATTGGCAGCACGGTCTGCGAGGAAGGTCGAGCAAACACCACCACGGGGTGCCTGCTGGCTGCCATATCGCACCACGGATACGGTGAGCTGCACTTGGTTAGGCGTATGCTTGGGGCTGGATGAGATGGAGTAGAGCCGTGGTTGCAAGCGCTTCAATATGGCCAGCCATTCGTTGGCCTCTGCCTTGACTGGGTAAGCTTCCACCAGATCGAGAAACTGTTTACCCCACAGCCATTGCTTGAGTTCTGCTTTGTGGGCATCGTCAAGCAAGCTGCCCAGTGCCGCGCTTTTTGAGCGGGCGCTGATAAACTGCAGTAGTTCCGGAGTAATGCGGGTAATGTCGACATGGTGGGATAGGGCTTCCACCAGGGGCATGCTGCCGTGATCCTTGACCTCTACCTTGGTCGCGGGATTCAGTTGCAATGCGGCCAATATATCGCCTACCAGCTGTGGGGCATTGGTCGGCCAGACGCCCAGTGCATCACCTGCCTCGTAGGTGAAATCGCTGTTGCTCAGGTCAAAGCCAAATTGCCGGACTTCCTTTTCTGAACCTTCGGCATTCAGGCAATTATTCATCACTAGTTTTGAATGGAAGGGATGTTGGCGCGAATAGCTGGAGGCTGTTGCAGGCGCAGCATCTTCAGGCAGGGTATCGTCTGCAGTTGTTGCCACTGCGGCCTGTTTGCTGGCGACCTGCTGATTGGCTTGCTGGGGTGTCAGGGCATTGAGGACATGGTTGAGCCAAGCTTGTGCTGGCTCCTTGTATTCCGGTTCGCAATCCACACGTGCTGTCAGCGGCTTTGCCCCCAAGGCAACTAGGCGCTCATCCAGCTTGCGACCAAAACCGCAGAATTGATCGTAGTTGGAATCACCAAATGCCAAGACAGCATAGTGCAGCGTAGAAAGGTCGATTTGTTCTGCCTGTAATGCAGACCAGAACTGGGCAGCGTTATCTGGCGGATCGCCATCGCCGAATGTACTGGCGAGCAATAGTACATGCGTGGTTTGCACCAGAAGAGCAGGCTTGCTCTCATCCATGCTGTGCAGGCTGACATCCCAGCCTGTCGCGCGCAGTTGCTCGGCACATTTCCCGGCAAAGGACTCTGCATTGCCGGTTTGTGATGCCCACAAAATGCTGAGCTTGGGCTGGGCTATAGCTGGTATATCGGTTGTAGCCTTATCAGTGTTAATCCATGTCCTGGCGAACATACCGGCCAGTATGCCATCAATCAGTGTACGTTTTTCTGCCTGTAATGGTGCGGTGGCAGGAATGGTGGGTACACCGCCAGCCTGACGGGAAGGCTCGCTGCGCAGGCCGGTAATATAGCCTTGCATATAGCGTTGCTCTTCTGCTGTGAGGGTCAGGGCAGGTGTCTGGTCGAGGCCGAGTAACGCAGCCAGGGCATCAATATCTTTCATGACGATTTCCTTCTTGTTGCTTGTGCCTGGGGGGATGTCGGCAGATGTATCACTAGTTGTGTTGTCACTAGATGCCGGGAAGACAGCCTTGGCGACCTTTGCCAGTGCCACGGCACTGAATTTGAATTCTGGCTGTTGTGACAGTGGGTCGATGGCATCACTGGTGACGGCATTGATGGCGAGGTCATCGCCAAACACATCATTCCAGTGGAATGGGGCAAAGCAATTGCCATGTAGCACCCGCGGGGTAACGATGGCTGGCAGCACGGCCCGGCCACGTTGCGAGCGGATTTCCACATGATCCTTGTCTTGTATGCCAAGTGCGATGGCATCTTCAGGGTGGATTTCCACAAAGGGGCTGGGGTTCAGCTTGTTCAAGGTCGGGATTTTGCCGGTCTTGGTCATGGTGTGCCATTGATGTTGCAGGCGACCTGTATTGAGCACCAAGGGGAAAGCCTCGTTTGGCATGTCTGCTGGGGGTAGGTAGGGCCTGGCAAAAAACATGGCTTTGCCGCTTTCCGTGGCAAAAGCGATACGTGGCGTACTGCCATCCGCCTGTTGCTTGAGTGATTGGCTGACGCCATCATTGATGTAGCGCATCGGGTGGCGATCCGTGTCACTGTCATGCGGGCAGGGCCATTGCAGCGAAGTGTCGCGCAGGCGCTGGTGGCTCACGCCACGAATGTCGTAACCGGTCTTGCTGTTGGATACTTGGCGGATTTCATCAAATACCTCGGCAGCCGATGTATAGCTAAAGCCATCGCTATAGCCCATTTCGCAGGCAATGCGCGCGATGATCTCCCAATCGGGCATGGCATTGCCAGGTGGGGGTACGGCTTGCTGCATCAGGGTCATGTTGCGCTCGGAGTTGATCATGACGCCTTCTGCCTCGGCCCAGAGCGCGCCAGGGAGCAGGATGTCGGCATAGCGATTGGTCTCGGTGTCGAGGTAGGCATCCTGGGTGATTACCAGTTCTGCTTTTTTCAGTGCGTCGATGACGTTCTGGCGGTTGGCGACACTGGCAACCGGGTTGGTGCAGATAATCCAGCAGGCTTTGATCTTCCCCTCTTTCATCTGCTCGAACATAGCGATTGTGCCGCCCGCAGAGCGAGTATGCAGGGTGCCTGCCGGAATGCCCCACAGTTGCTCGATGAAAGCACGGTCTTGTTCGACCAGGACTGAGCGTTGTCCGGGCAGGCCTGGCCCCATATAGCCCATTTCGCGGCCGCCCATCGCATTGGGTTGACCGGTGAGTGAAAAGGGGCCGCTACCTGGTCGGCAGATAGCGCCGGTGGCGAGGTGTAGATTGCAGATCGCATTCGTGTGCCAAGTACCGTGAGTGCTTTGATTGAGCCCCATGGTCCAGCAGCTCATCCAGTTTTTGGCCTGGCCTATCCAATCGGCTGCCTGGCGAATATCAGATGTTGTTAGCCCAGTGATTTCAGCCACTTTTTCTGGTGTGTAATCTTCCAGGAATGTAGGCATGGCTTCCCAGCCTTCAGTAAATTCAGCCATGAAGTCGGGGTCGGTATGGCCGTTTTTCTGCAATAGGTACAACAAGCCGTTGAGCAGGGCGAGATCGGTACCTGGCCTGATCTGCATAAACAGGTCGGCCTTGTCTGCTGTGGCATTGCGACGCGGATCAACCACGATCAACTTGGCGCCTGCCTTGACTCTATCCATCATGCGCAGGAACAAGATGGGGTGGCAGTCGGCCATGTTGGCACCGATGACGAAAAATACATCTGCCTGGTCAAAGTCCTGATAAGAGCCTGGCGGGCCATCGGAGCCTAGTGAAAGTTTGTACCCACTCCCGGCACTTGCCATGCAAAGCCTGGAGTTAGACTCAATATTATTACTGCCGATATAGCCTTTGATCAGTTTGTTGGCCAGGTATTGCGACTCGATCGACATTTGCCCTGACACATACAAAGCAATCGAATCCGGGCCGTGAGTGTCGAGGATGTCGCGCAGGCGGCGAGCGGTTTCCTTGATGGCGACTTGCATATCGGTGCGGGCAGGTTCCTGCTGACGATCTTGTCGCATGAACGCCTGCTCCAGCCGCCCTGATTCGGTGATCGCCTGGGCGCAGGTATTGCCTTTGGTGCACAGGCGGCCAAAGTTGGTGGGGTGTTCCTTGTCGCCCACCACCTTGATAATGCGCTGGTCCTGCACTTCCATGACAATACCGCAGCCAACACCGCAGTAAGGACAGACCGATTTGACTTTAGTCGTCGCCATCGTTTGCTCTGCTTAGGCGGGGACTTGCACCCAGACCATGCCTGCGCGCACTTCGACGGCATAGGTGTTTAGCTGTGTATTGGCATCTTCCACACACACACCGCTACGCAATTGGTAATGGTGCTTGTAGATAGGCGAAGCCACTACGGGCTCACCGCCCAAGTCGCCCACCAAGCCGCGTGAAATTACGTTGGCGTCGCTGTGCGGGTCGTGGTTGTCCAGTGCATATAATGCATCGCCCTTCATGCGGAAAATCGCGATCTGCCTGCCCGCCAACAGGGCACACACGCCAGTGTTGGGCCAGATGTCCTCCAGTGCACACACCATGTGCCAAGTGCCGGTTTGTGCTGTAGACATGGACATTTGCTGTTTGCTTGTTGCTGGTGAAAAAGCGGATTGTTGTAATTGACTCATACCTTGTACTCCATTGATTACTCAGCCAGTGCCAGCACTGGGATGATCTTGGCCTGGCGCTTTTCTTCCACGGTGGCGGGGCGTATTTGTTCGCGCTCCGGCACGAAGACGATATTGCTGTCGCCAGTGGTGCTGTTGACGAAGCTGCGGAAGCGCTTGCGGACTTCGGGGTCGGTGACGGCGGTCTTCCACTCATCCTGGTAGTGGTCGACGACATGCTGCATCTGCGCTTCCAGTTCTTCACCCAGGCCCAGCGAGTCGTTGATGACGACGTTCTTGAGGTAGTCCAGCCCGCCTTCCAGGTTGTCGCGCCAGGTGCTGGTGCGTTGCAGACGGTCTGCCGTGCGGATATAGAACATCAGGAAGCGGTCTATCATGCGGATCAAGTCTTCCTTGCTGAGGTCGCTGGCCAGCAGTTCGGCATGCCGCGGCTTCATGCCGCCGTTGCCGCAGACGTAGAGGTTCCAGCCGTTTTCGGTGGCGATTACGCCTACGTCCTTGCCTTGTGCCTCGGCACATTCGCGCGTGCAGCCCGAGACGCCGAACTTGATCTTGTGCGGCGCGCGCAGGCCCTTGTAGCGGTTTTCCAGCTGCACGGCGAGGCCGACGCTGTCGTCCACGCCATAACGGCACCAGGTGGAGCCGACGCAGCTTTTCACCGTGCGCAGCGATTTGCCATAGGCATGGCCGGATTCAAATCCGGCAGCGATGAGCTCTTCCCAGATATTGGGCAACTGTTCGACGCGGGCACCGAACATGTCCACGCGCGCACCACCGGTGACCTTGGTATACAGGCCGTATTTCTTGGCGATCTGGCCGATGGCGATGAGGCCGTCGGGCGTGACTTCGCCGCCCGGCATGCGTGGCACCACGGAATAGCTGCCGTCCTTCTGGATGTTGCCGAGGAAGTAATCATTGGAATCCTGCAGCGATGCCAGGTCTTTCTTGAGGACGAAATCATTCCAGCAGGAAGCGAGGATGCTGGCGGCTGTAGGTTTGCAGATGTCGCAGCCCAGACCCTTGCCGTGCTTTTCCAGCAGCTCGTCGAAGGTCTTGATTTGGCCGACGCGCACCAGGTGGTAAAGCTCTTGGCGCGAGTAGGGAAAGTGTTCGCACAAGTGGTTGTTCACTGTCATGCCCAGCTTGACCATCTGCGCCTTCATCACCTGGGTGACTAAGGGTACGCAGCCGCCGCAAGCCGTACCGGCCTTGGTGCAGGCCTTGATCTCGCCGATGGAGCAGGCACCATTGGCCACGGCTTCGCCGATTGCGCCCTTGGTGACATTGTTGCAAGAACACATGACGGCGCTGTCGGGCAGGGCATCGACGCCCAGGCCGGGTTTTTCCTTGCCATCGCTGGCGGGCAGGATGAGGAACTCGGGGTTTTCCGGCAATGGCATCTCATTGACCGTCATCTGCTGCAAGGTGCTGTATTCGTCGGCATTGCCGATCAGCACTGCGCCCAGCAGCTTCTTGCCGTCTTCGCTGACGACGATTTTCTTGTATATCTTGCGCACTTCGTCCAGGTATTGATAGCTGCGCGCGCCGTGGGTTTCGCCATGCGCATCGCCAACACTGGCCACATCCACACCCATGAGCTTGAGCTTGGTGCTCATGTCGGCACCCTGGAAGCTGGTGGCGCTATCGCCGGATAAATGGGCGCAGGCAATGCGCGCCATGTCGTAACCGGGGGCGACCAGGCCGTACATCTGCCCACTCCAGTTGGCACATTCGCCGATGGCGTAAATATCGTGATCGCTGGTGCGGCAGAAATCGTCGATGGCGATGCCGCCGCGGGCGCCTAGTGCCAGGCCGGATTCACGCGCCAGTTCGTCGCGGGGGCGTATGCCGGCGGAGAAGACGATCATGTCGGTTTCCAGCCAGGTCTCGTCGAAGAACACCATGCGGTGACGTGCAGTCGCACCGTCAGTGATGTTCACCGTGTTGCGGCTGGTGTGCACATGCACGCCCAGCTCCTCGATCTTGGTACGCAACACGCGGCCACCGGCTTCGTCCACTTGCACCGCCATCAGGCGCGGGGCGAACTCGACGACATGGGTGTCCAGCCCCATGTCGCGCAATGCCTTGGCGCATTCCAGGCCCAGCAGGCCGCCGCCAACCACCACGCCGCTCTTAGAGGTAGCGCCAGCGGCGGTCATGGCTTCCAGGTCTTCAATGGTGCGGTAGACGAAGCAATTGTCGCGGTCGCGTCCCGGCACTGGCGGCACGAAAGGCACGGAGCCGGTGGCCAGCACCAGCTTGTCGTAAGACAGTACCGTGCCATCGGTCAGGGTGACGCTGCGCTGGTGGCGGTCGATATGGCTGGCGCGGGCATTGAGGCGCAGCTCCAGCCCCGGCCTGTCATAGAAGCCGGGCTCTACCAGCGAGAGATCTTCGGCAGTGCTGCCGGAGAAAAAGCTGGAGAGGTGCACGCGATCATAGGCAGGGCGCGGTTCTTCGCCCAGCACGGTGACCTGTAGCCCTGCGGCCTCCAGATCGGGATGCCGTTTGACCAGCTCCTGCATGAAATAGTGGCCAACCATGCCATTGCCAACGACAAGGATGCGAGTGAGTGCAGTCATGTTCATGTTTTCCCATCAAATTGGAAAGCTGTCCTGGCGCAGGGAAACTGCCTGAAGCCGCCATGCTTTCCTGTTTGCAAAGCCAAAAAACAAAAACGGCGTCCATTACTTGCATAGCAACTGCCTGGGCAGTTTGCTGCAAGTAATGGACGCCGTTGTCCGTTAGAGTGAGTTTTCGCAAGGAAAACCCAGTATGTTCATCAAGTACCTGTCCTACCTGAACAGGGTTTTGCTTTAAGCTATGCAAAACCCATACCAACTTTCTTAATGTGGTTGGTATGGGTTTAATCCATTGTATTAACTGGGGTTATGGGGTGGCGTGATAGCAGGCTGGTTGCGCACCAATATGGAATTATTGCTCCATGTTGGTGCGAAATAGATGGGTTCTCTTAGTCTGACTGGTTTCAGGAGATGATCAGCAGGTAGATCAACACGGCATTTATCAGCAATGAGCACACAGCAAGCCATTGCCATTGCTGCAAGCCTGCGCGTGATACCAATGGGGTTCGTTGCACGGGCACAATGGGGCGGCTTTCACCGAGTTCCAGGGCTAGCAGCATTTCTTCTGCGGTTTCGAAGCGTGCTGCCGGGTTACGCGCCACGGCCTTGAGGATGATGTTTTCCAGCCAACCGGGAATATCCGGGCGATAGCGCGTAGGCGGCACTGGTTCGCCAAAACGCGGATGTTGAAAAGGCTCAATCTCGCCGTAGGGATATTTGCGTGTCAGCAGGTGATACAGCGTGACACCTGCGGCATAGAGATCGCTCGCCACGCTGGCCTCTGCATGCTCAAACAACTCTGGTGCCATATAGCTAGGTGTACCGGGATTGGGCATGGTGTCCTGCATCGAGATATGACCGCTGGAGGCAACGCCGAGATCAAGCAGGCGCAAGCGGCCATCCTTGCCCATGTGCAGGTTGGCAGGCTTGATATCGCGGTGCAGCACATGCATGCGGTGCAATGCACCCAGCCCGCGCAGCATTTCCTGCCCGATGCGGGTAATGCCTGCCGTGGTGAAATGGTGCCCGTGTTGCAGGCGCTGCTGTAGCGTGGCACCTTCATGCCAACTCATGATGTAGTACAAGTGGCTGCGCTGGTCGGCTTCCAGTGGTAGTACTTGTGGCAGGTATTGGGAGCTCATGCGCTTGGCCAGCCATTCTTCATTGAGTAGTGCCGAGCAGCTTTGCAGGTCATCTGCCAATACGGGTTGTAGGGTTTTCAGCACCCATAACTGCCCGCTGTCGCGATGGCGGACCTTGTAGACCAAGGTCGCCCGGGATTGATGCAAGGGTTCCATGATCTCGAATTGATCAATGGTATCGCCTACTTTCAATTTGGCTGGTGGCTTGAGTGCGCGGCTCTCGGCAAGGAAGTCAGTCAGTGTGTCTTCGCCAATGGCTTCGACCTGCACAATGACGACACTGGCATTGTCACTGCCGCCTGCTTGCAGGGCTTCTCGCGTCATTGCATCGGCCATGGCCTGTGGTGGGGCGTAGGGCTGCATCAATTGTTGCAGGCGGTGTTCTGGCAATGCCGACCAGACACCATCGCTCATTAATGCAAAGCGATCCCCAGCCTGTAACGCCCCCTCGGCATAGTCCACACTGAGCTGCTGGTCTAGCCCGACCGCGCGCTTGAGTACATGGCGCATATCGGGCCTGTCCCATACATGATCCGTGGTCAGGCATTCCAGCTTGCCATCACGCAGGCGATACAAGCGACTATCGCCGACATGGGCGGCATAGTAGCGCTGCCCGCGCAGCACGAGTACGGTGAGGGTGGTGGCCATACCTGCCATCTCGCGATGCTGCATGGCTTGCGCAAGCACCCAGCGATTGGCGGCACTGATGACCTTATCCAGGGCTGCTGGGATTTCCCAAGTATCCGGGGTAGCATAAAAGTCGGTCAACAGGCTGCGTACCGTCATTTCTGCCGCTTCGCGTCCGCCTGCGTTACCACTTACGCCATCGGCAACGGCAAAGATTGCTCCCTTAAGCTTAAGCGTGCTGCCAGCGGGCGTAACCATGCTGACAAAGTCTTCATTGCGCTCGCGTTGACCTGTCAGTGAGCTCGATCCCGTCTGGAACATCAATGCCATGTGTTAAATAAACCTTTATATCTTTGCGCTGGTGACTGCAGCTGAGCCCCAGGTGGTGCGCCAGCGCTGCTTGACGAAGGTGAGGCCGATCAGTGCAATGATAGCAAGGCCAGCGAAGATGCTCAGGCCAACCTGGTAACTGCCTGTGAGCTGCTTGGAGTAGCCCAGGCTGGAAGCGAGATAGAAGCCACCAATACCACCAGCCATGCCGATAAGGCCGGTCATGACGCCAATTTCCTTGCGGAAGCGTTGGGGTACTAGCTGGAAGACCGCACCGTTCCCCATACCCAGGGCAATCATGGCGCAGATGACGACCAGCAGGCCAGTCAATTGGGTCTTGAGGCCCAGGCTGAGGATGAGCAGGAAGGCTGCCGCAATGACATACATTGTGCTGAGTGTGCGGATGCCGCCGATACGGTCAGCTAGGTTGCCGCCAATCGGGCGTACCAGTGAACCCGCAAACACGCAGGCTGCTGTGAAGTAGCCCGCATGAACCGGGTCAAGCCCGTATTGGTCATTAAAATAGATGGTGAGCGAGGATGCCATGCCGACAAAGCCACCAAAAGTGACACTGTAGAAGAACATGAACCACCAGGCGTCTTTGTCCTGCAATACCTTGAAATATTCGGTCAGCGACTTGGAGGCTGGTGGATTGGGCGCATCTTTGGCCAGGATGGTGTAGAGCACGAGTGTGATGAGCAGTGGAATCAAGGCGAGGCCGAACACATTGCTCCAGCCAAATGCCAATGCCAGGCCTGGGGCAAACAAGGCAGCCATGGCAGTGCCGGAGTTGCCGGCACCGGCGATGCCTAGAGCGGTGCCTTGGTGTTCTGGCGGATACCAGCGCGAGGCCAATGGCAGCGCCACGGCAAAAGAGGCACCCGCTACGCCGAGGAATACGCCGAGGATCAATGCCTGTTGATAGCTATGGATGCCATTGAGCCAGGCGAATGCCAGGGCGGCAATGACAATCACCTGGCCAATCATGCCCGCCTTCTTGGGCTGTATCTGGTCAACCAGGATGCCCATAACCAAGCGCAGCAACGCACCAGTCAATACCGGTGTTGCCACCATCATGCCTTTTTGCGCAGGGGAGAGGCCCAGGTCGCCTGCAATCTGTACCGCCAGGGGGCCAAGCAGCACCCAGACCATGAAGCTAAGATCGAAGTAAAGAAAGGCAGAAAAGAGAGTCGGTTTATGGCCCGCCTGCCAGAAGCTTTGTTTCATGTTATTTCCTTTTAGATCAATACTTGTGATGCAAAAAACCAGCTTAGGCTGCTATTGAGATGGAATCCAGCAGCTCCTTGCCATGGGCCAGGTGCACGACCTCCCCCACGACAATGATGGCTGGGCTAGCGAGGCCAGCTTGTTGTACTGCCATGGGCAGGTGTTCCAGTGCGCTGATGACATGCTGTTGCTCAGGGAGGGAACCGTTCTGGATTGCTGCCACAGGCGTTGTTGGTGACATGCCTGCCGAGAGCAACTCACTGACAATACGGTGCAGGTGCTTCATGCCCATGTAAATCACCAGCGTGGTCCCGCTCTCTGCCAGCGCTTTCCAGTTTTGGCTGTGCTCACCATCCTGCAAGTGCCCGGTGACAAAACTGACGCCATGGGTATAGGCGCGATGGGTGACGGGGATCCCGATGGTGGCGGGAACCGCAATGCCGCTGGTGATGCCGGGAATGACATCAACCGGGATGCCTGCATGACGCAACTCCAGCATTTCCTCACCGCCGCGCCCAAACAGGAAAGGGTCTCCGCCTTTGAGACGGACGACTGTCTGGCCTTGTTCAGCCAGCGCCACCATCATGCGGTTGATGAAGTGCTGCGGCGTAGATTTGCAGCCACCACGCTTGCCGACTTCAATGACGCGAGCTTGTGGTGCATGCTGCAATATCTCGCGGTTGACGAGGTCATCCAGCAAGATAACATCGGCTGCCTGCAATGCCTTGACGGCTTTTAATGTCATGAGGTCTGGATCGCCAGGGCCTGCACCTATCAAATATACTTTTCCTGTCATGTTTTCTCTGCCTGCACTGATGTTATCTACTATAGGAACACCGCATTACGCTGTGGTCTTTGGGGCTTAGTAGCCACTGTTCTTGACTGCTTTGAAGATCAACTCATCTAGCTCATTGGTGATGTTGGCCAGCACGCCGGCCACCACGGAGAATTCTCTCCCTGCATTGCCTGCCCTGGCAGCAATGATCTTGGCATTGACCGAGACGATCTTGGCTTGCTTGGTGATCTGCTGGATGTTTTCCATCAATTCCTGCTGCTGTTTCTTGTGTTGGGTTGCATGCTGCCGGGCTTCGGCTTCATAAATCTGGGTAATCTGGTTGAGCAGGGTGACCAATGGCGTGGCGTATTTGCCCAGCCGGTCTAGCTGCACTTGGGACAAGGTGTGTGCTTCATCTGTTATTTGCAACGCCTGACGGGCATCCTGAATAAAGCGCCTGATGGTGGCATCTGCATTGTTCTCACCGAAATAGGCCTGCTCCAGTGCAGGAGAAAAAATCCCCGGGAGGTGCTTGTTGCCTTCGACTAGATCGGCATGGGTGCTGGCGAACAAGGTCAGTGCTTCTTGCGCAATGTCGAGCGCATCTTCGTGCCCCAGGCTGGAAAGCATGGTGTTGAGAATAATGCGTTGCGACAACATACGTTGCCTACCAGCGAGGTTGATCAGCGAGCTGAAAGTCTCGGTGCTGATGGCCTTGAGGTCATCAGGTGGTGGCTGGTGTTGTCGTAATGCGGATAGCATGAAATCAATCTCGATTCTTTTATGTATGCCGGGGCATGAGGCCCCGGCATTGCTTTAGTTTGCTGTGCTCATCAGAAGGTATACATCAGGGTTAGCCAGACTTTTTCCGTATCTCGCACCCTGCCGCCCGCATTGTTGCCAGGCAAGGCGGTGTACTGATCTTTCTCGGAAAACTTGCCATACTCCAGCTTGGTCATCACATGCGGATTGACGTTATAGGTGACGGCTGCATTCCACTCTGTCCCGTATTTGTCGCCAAAGCCACCGCCGACAGTGTTGAAGTGCTCATCGGATTTGATCAGGTGGTAATCGGCAAAAAACAGGAAATCGCCAACCTTGTAGGTGGCAGTGACAAAGGTATCCTTGATGCCTTCCAGCGGGGTGGTGAGGAACTTGTCTACCCAGCCCTGGAACAGGTGATTGGTGCCGAAAGGTGTCTGGAAGGCATAGCGACCATTGTTGCTGGAGAGCAGTTCCTGGTCGGCACGCAGGCTGAAGTTGCCATAGGCTGCACCGCCACCCAGCTTGTAGTAGTGGGCATCAATGCGCGAATCGCCACCGCGATAGTCGGTTTGCTTGGCGTATTCGGCTGTGTAGAGGCCCTTCCAGTCTGGTGTGAAGACATGCACACCATCCAGGCGTACACCTAACACCTTATTACCTTGGTCAGCTTCCTGGTTGATGTTGCCATTCTTGCCTGCGGCAATCCCGCCAGTGCCGGCTGCATTGCCAAACCAGGCACGACCAAAGCCGAGGTCGTCGAAGCTGGAGAAATAGCCATAGCCAACCAATGACTCTGTCGGTGAAATACGGTATTTGACGTTGGCGATTTCCAGTGCACCATCCGAGCGTACCTTGGTGGTGATCTGCTTCACGCGCTCAATGTGGCCAAGGTAGATTTCCGTATCTGGCAATGACTTGTTGAGCAGTGTGACACCATCAAACACCTGCATGACCTGGCGGAAGGCGATATCACCAATGAAGCGTACGTTATCGAGATTGATCTGCTGGCGGCCCAGACGCACGCGGTTGTTCTTGATGCCAGTCCAGTCAACATAGAGCTGGTTGATATCTGTATTGTCCGGGTCAACGATCTTGGCGTAATCCAGCTTGTCGGGTTGGTTGGAGACACTGTTGATACGTGTGCCATTGGTGCTGTCGTTGAAATCATCCTGGAACTTGCTGACATCGATGATCTGCCCGGCAAAGCTAAAGTTGTGATACGGCGCGGTCTGCCAGCCAATCAGGCTGCGCAGGGTGACGCCGTTGGCATCCTTGAGCGGTTGGCCAGTCGGTGCATTACCGTCTTGCTCTACATTCTCATAACGTAAGCGGAAGCTGGTGAGGTTTTTGCCAGTCTTGATCGCATCCAGGAAAGTATATTCCGGCAAGGCTTCTTCCGCCTGTACCGTGGGAATGGATGCAATCGCCAAGCCCAGCAGGCTGCCGTAGCAGGCTTGACGCAGGGCGAATCTCGCATTACTTTGCATGTGTTGCTCCTTTTTTCAGATGAGGGGTGACGGTATTACCGGCCCGTCCTGACCGACGGGCCATTTTTTTGCTCAGGGTTTGCTTATGCGGCCTTTTTCGCATGGCGCTCATACAGAAACTTCAGCACCTCGCTACGCAGGTGGTTGTAGTGGCTGTCTTCCGCCAGTTCCAGGCGTTTCCGCGGGCGTTGCAGATCTACGGCCAATATCTCGCCCACGGTGGCAGCCGGGCCGTTAGTCATCATGACGATACGGTCTGACAGCAGCACCGCTTCGTCCACATCGTGCGTGACCATGACAGCAGTACAACCAGATTTGGCCATGATCGCCATCAGCTCGTCCTGCAAGTGGGCACGGGTCAAGGCGTCCAGCGCACCAAATGGTTCATCCAGCAGCAGTACCTTGGGTTCCATTGCCAATGCGCGTGCAATACCGACGCGTTGCTTCATGCCACCGGAGATTTCATTAGGGCGCTTCTCGGCAGCATGGGCGAGTCCGACCAATTCAATCGCGGCTCGCGTGCGTTGTTGTAGCTTGTCTTTACTTTCCTTTGCGCCGAATACACGTTCTACTGCCAGGTAGACATTCTCGAAGCAGGTGAGCCAAGGCAGCAGTGAATGGTTTTGGAACACCACGGCGCGCTCAGGGCCTGGGCCGGCGACTTCACGCCCGGCACAGAACAGATTGCCCGCGCTGGGGTGTAGCAGCCCTGCAATCAGGTTGAGCACGGTAGACTTACCGCAGCCGGAGTGGCCGATGATAGAGATGAACTCGCCCTCGCGGATGCTGAAATTGACATTTTTGAGTGCCTCGAACGTCCCCTTCTTTGTGTGAAAGGTCATATCAACGTTTTCGAGTTGCACGTATCTTTCCTGAATGATCTTGTCCATGGTCTGGTTCTTTCCTATTCGTAGCTGAAGCGTTTGGCAAGCGAGGTCAGGGCCACTTCCAGCAGCAGGCCGACAATGCCCACCACGAAAATCGCGATGATGATGTGCTCGACGTTGAGGTTGTTCCACTCATCCCATACCCAGAAGCCGATACCGACGCCGCCGGTGAGCATTTCCGCTGCGACGATCACCAGCCAGGCCACGCCGATGGACAGGCGCACGCCTGTCATCATGTAAGGCAGAACGAAAGGAAAGAGGATCTTGGTGACGATTTTCCACTCTGAGAGGTTGAGCACCTTGGCAACATTCATGTAATCCTGCGGCACCTTGCTGACGCCGACCGCGGTATTGATGATCATGGGCCAGATGGCGGAGATGAAGATCACCCATATCGCCGCCGGGTTTGCGGCCTTGAACACCAGCAGGCCGATCGGCAGCCAGGCCAGTGGTGACACTGGGCGCAAAATGCCGATTACCGGGGCCGCCATGCGCGACATGAACTGGAAGCGCCCGATGATGAAGCCCAGCGGTATACCAATCAGTGCTGCCAGGCCAAAGCCCAGGGCCACGCGTTCCAGCGAGGCCAGGATATTCCAGCCTATGCCCTGGTCGTTGATGTCGTTGACATAGAACGGGTCGCTGAACAGCTCAGTGGCGGCGTGCCAGGTAGATACTGGTCCAGGCAGGTTAGGCGATTGATAGGAAATCAGCGCCCAAACGACGATCAGCAGCCCAAGGCCAAATATTGGCGGCAATAGCCACTGGAAAAACGCGCGTGACTTCTGCGCGAACACGCCAGGGCGTGCGACTGCTGCAGGCCTTGCCTGGGGAAGCTGGCTGCTTGGCGTTGTAATGGTTTGATCATTTTTCATGATGGTCTTGATATCTTCCTTGCGGATACTGACTGCGCTCATAATGTTTGCCTCGTATCACCATGTCTTGGGGTGCGGTGCCGGCCCGGTGGGGCCTGCACCGCCACGTATCATCAGGCCTTGATCTTGAAGCTATTGGCATAGGCCTTGGGATCTCTGCCATCCCAAACTACGCCATCAATCAGCTTGCTGCTGCGCATTGGGTCGCTAGGCACGGTGATGCCTAATGACTTCGCGGCTTCGGTATAGATATCAATACGGTTGACCTTTTTGGCGACAGCCAGATAGTCAGGATCAGATTTCAGCAGACCCCAGCGCTTGTGCTGCGTGAGGAACCACATGCCGTCGGATAGATAGGGGAAAGTCACCTTACCGTCATTGAAAAACTTCATGTAGTTCGGGTCTTCCCATTTTTTGCCGATACCGTTGTCGTAATGCCCAAGGAAGCGGCCTTCGATCACTTCTTCCGGGGCGTTGACATAGGATTTGCCTGAAATCAGCTTGGCAACGGCAGGGCGGTTGGCGGTGGCGTCGATATAGCGGCAGGCTTCCAGGATGGCCTTGGTCAGCGCCAGCGCAGTGTTCGGGTGCTTGGCGACAAAGTCTGCGGTGGTGCCCAGCACCTTTTCCGGGTGGTCTGCCCAGATATCCTGCGAGGTGGCTGCGGTAAAGCCGATCTTGTCGTAAATCGCCCGCGCGTTCCACGGCTCGCCCACGCAGTAGCCATCCATGTTGCCGATACGCATATTCGCCACCATTTGCGGCGGAGGCACGACGATGGTTTTTACATCCTTGAATGGGTTGATGCCATAGGTGGCCAGCCAGTAGTAAAGCCACATGGCATGGGTGCCAGTAGGGAAAGTCTGGGCAAAGGTGAAATCGCGGTTTTCATTGTCGAGCAGGCGCTTGAGCGTTTGGCCGCTGGTGACGCCTTTTTCCTTGAGCTGGTTGGCCAGCGTGATGCCTTGACCATTGTTGTTCAGTGTCATCAGGACGGACATATCCTTCTGCTGACCACCTATGCCCATCTGTACCCCATAGACCATGCCATACAGCATATGCGCGGCATGTAGCTCGCCATTGGCTACCTTGTCGCGGATAGCGGCCCAGGAGGCCTCCTTGGAAGGCGTGATCTTGATGCCATATTTCTTGTCGAAGCCCATTTGCGCAGCCACAACCACCGGGGCACAGTCAGTCAAGGGTATAAAACCGATTTTCACTTCGGTGAGTTCGGGAGCATCCGAACCTGCTGCCCAGGCTTGCTTATGAAGAGCAGAGGGCACCATGTTCATCATGGCGGCAGCGCCTAAAGTGCTGGCCATCGCCTTGTGAAAGAATTGGCGCCTGCTGTTGTTGATACCGTCGCCATGGGGAGTGGATTCAGGTAATGATGGATCTGGTTTGGCAGTACTCATTTTATTGGAATTGCTCATCCTGGCGGCTCCTTGAATCAATCGAAAATGAAAAGCGTAAAAACAAAAAAGGCGTCCCGATTGCAGACGATCTGTTGTCTGTAATCGGGACGCCTTTGTCCTGGGTTTTTCAAGCCTTGTGGCTTGCCATCAAATTACCGTGTGGCTCTTGAGGTTGCCATCATCAAACGCTGGCAACCGCCATTGGCCACCACTGTTCATTTAGGCATTAGCAAATGCCGTGCCAGGGATGGGGTTGTTTTTAAGTTGTTGATTGTTAAATTATTTTATTGGTAAATTTGAATCTTTCAAGGAGTGGGCCATCAACATGCTTCGCACCACCCAAGTGCGGGTGCACCATCTTTAGTGCCCTGATCAAGGTGTTTTTTGCTTGGCTAGGATGTTGTCTGCTACATCAATAATCTTGCGGTTTTGCTCCATGGCGGTACTGCGCATGACTTTATAAGCCTCCACTTCGCTGATGCCTAGCGTGCTCATGAGCACGCCTTTGGCTCGTTCAATCTGTTTTCTCTCTGCCAGCGCCTTTTTGGTTTCAGACAGTTCGTTTTCAATTTCGGCAATCTGCTGTGACTGCTGCTGCAGTAAGGAGACGATGGATTCCATGGGGTAGGGATGCTGGTTGTCATGCGCGAGAAAAGTGTAGGCGTTTTCCACCGGGATGGAGAGGTTATAGAAAGCGCTATCCAGTGTGGCTGGGTGGCGGCGCATCTTTTCCAGATATTGACGCGTTTTTGCCAAGTCACTTTTCGCATTGCTGACCAGGGTTTCCAGCATGTCATGCATGCCATTGATCAATTGGCACTGCATATGCCAGATATCGCTGAGACGTTGGCTGCAAAGCTCGAACCAGGCATCGCCATCATGCGCTTGCACGGCTTGGCCATCCTTAGCGTGGGTAAGCTTGTCACGGTATTGCTGATGTAGGTGGTGGGTGCTGGTATCCTTCGAGGCTGTCCATGCTTTTTGCAACGGATTGCCACCAAACTGGCTGAACAGCTCGAAGTGCCTTTCCTGCAAGGCGATCAGCTCCAGTAGCTTGTGCTGGTGCTCTTGCTGGATATGGCCAGAGCCAAACATGTAGGAGCCCACGGCGCGTTCTTGCCCGGCAAATTCCTTGCCCTGTACGAGGTTGTAAAGCGCCAGCAGGTAGGTGGAAATCTGGCTATTCACGGCATTGTCGGTAATGTCAAAAATCAGCGAGATCAGGCTACCGATAAAGCGGTTGAACGACTGTATGCAGTCGGGAAATGAAATCTTGTGCAACGTCACCTGGTGACGCAATGATTTCAGTTGATCAAACCCTAGCAATATCCATGAAATCAGGGTGAGCTGTTTGGCATCAACCTGGTTGTTATGGCTCAGGTGGCGCTGCAATGCTTCTCGGAATTGCAGTTCCAGGCTCTGGTTTTGCTCAATGATTTCACTGCGCTCCTTGCCGAAGCGCTGGCCTGCTGAGGCTAGGTAAAGGCAGCTTGCACCGCGCTCGGTCTGAATCTGGTGGATGATCAGGCCAATCGTTTCGACAAAGCCGGTGCATATCGAGAGCCGCTCAAGCTCATCGATATGCCGCATCTTGGCCAGGATAATAGTTTGGTCTGGGGAAATGTCTCTCATGGTATTCATTCAGTAGCAAAAATCATGCGCAGTGTCATTGTGATCTGGCTGATCAAGGGTAATGGATAAAGCGCTTGGAACAATGACAATGCGGAGTAGTAGTTGATGAAGCCTTTGTGCTAGTGCATGTAACTCAGGAGAGTTGGATGATGTACAACAGGCTGATGACAAGCATGAATAATAACAGGCTTGTGATTTTCCAGAACAGGAGAGGATTCTTTTCCAGTAATCCGCCCCGGTGGCGATGGAGGAAGCCCTGGTTGGGGTGCCTCAGGTCGTGGATGAATTCTGACAAGGCTTGATAGCGTTTTTCTGGTTCTGGATGTACGGCTTTGGCCAGTGCATCATCCACCCAGGATGGTACGCTGTCGTGAATATGGATGGCCGATAGGTAGGATAGTCTTTGCAGTTGTCCACGAGACTTGAGTTTGGCGACCTGGGTGCCATACGGTAACTTGCCCGTGAGCATCTGGTAGGCGATGACACCGAGTGAGAATTGGTCTGATAACGGCGACCCGGCATCGCCGAGGAAATATTCAGGTGCCATGTATTGAATAGCGCCAGGAATGGGAGAGTTTTCCGCGAGATGGCACTCTTCCAGGCCTGCGACCCAGACGCTGCCGAAGTCGATGATTTTGACGACGCCATGGTGGTCTATCATGATATTTTCCGGGCGCAAGTCTTGGTGCAGCATCTCGGCACGATGAAAGGCCTGCAAGCCCTTGGCAATTTGCTCGACAATGCCGCGTACCGTTTCCAGGTCCGGTTTGGGATTGTCCCGCATCCACTGCGCCAGAGTGATGCCCTCGATGAACTCCATCGCGACATAGAGATAATGTGGCTTGCGTTCGCGTTTGCACGGTTTTAGCACATGTGCATTGTTGATGCGCCGTGCCACCCATTCTTCGAGAGTAAAACGGTTGAGCTGCGCTGGATTTGCACTTAGGTCGGTGGATGGCGTCTTCAGCGCTACTTGCCGGCCTGAATCACGATCAATCGCGAGATAAAGGTGGCTACGATGGCTGTGATGCAGCTCCCTGACGATATGATAGCCGTCGAAATCCGTCCGTGCTTCCAGCAATGGCGGGGCAGGCAGGCTTGAGTGGGGTAATAGCGGGTTGGACTGGCGTTGGTCAAGATGATCTATCCTGACAATTTGCACTGTCAGATTGTCCTGGCTGCCACGCTCCAGGGCTTGTTCCACAATTCGCCGTGCAGCGGCATCAAGGTCATACGGGTGGTCGGTGATGGCGGTGGCAATCAATGTTGCATCTGTATATTCATATACGCCATCTGAAGCCAGCAGGAAGATGTCTCCTGTCTCGATGGGCATGGATAGGTAGTCGATCTCGATCTGCGGGCCTGTGCCTAGTGCGCGACTGAGATAGTTTTGCTCTGCATTGATGACGACCCTGTGATCCTCGGTGAGCTGTTCCAGGGATTGGCCGCTCAATCTGTAGATGCGGGTATCGCCAGCATGAAAAAGATGTGCCTGGTTGGATTTGATGACCAGGGCGCTGATGGTGCAGACGTAGCCCTTGTCCCGGTCATAACGATACTGGCTACGCCGGGTCTGTGCATATAGCCAGGAGTTGATCGCATTCAGGACGCAATGTACGGCGTGCTTGACGCTCCAGGCATCGGAGGTGCAGTAATAGTCACTCAACAGGTTCCTGATGACAGATTCGCTGGCTACTTGGCTGACAGTGCTGCTGCTGATGCCGTCAGCCAGCGCAACCACAATGCCTTTAGTGGTCAATTGGTGGCCTTGCGGTACACATGCACCATGAAAATCCTGGTTGATATCCTTGTGTCCCCGGTCAGAGTGCTGGCCGATGGAAATACTGAGTGTGTTGTCCATATTGCTGTGCCGGGGCGACGACGTCGATGTCTAGTCATCGCCCCGTGAACAATTAACGCATGCTGCGCTTGGGTGCTGTCTTGATGTGGGTGGAGTACAAGGTCAGCCCAGTGAAGGCCAAGCCACCGACCAGGTTGCCGAGAACTACAGGTAATTCGTTCCAGATCAGGTAATCCATGATGGAGAAATTACCTCCCATGATGAGGGCAGAAGGGAAAAGGAACATGTTGACGATGGAGTGCTCGAAACCCATGGCAAAGAACACCATGATCGGCATCCACATTGCCATTACCTTGCCGGAAACGCTGGTGGAAATCATGGCACCCACAACACCGGTGGATACCATCCAGTTACACATGACGGCACGAATAAAGACGGTCAGCATGCCCGCCGCGCCGAACTCGGCATAGCCCAGTGTCCGTTTTTCACCGATGCCGGCGATGATGGTGCCAATCTTGTCCGGTTCTGTTGCAAAGCCAAAGGTAAAGACGATGGACATGAACACTGCAACGGTAAATGCCCCGAGGAAATTGCCGACAAATACCAGCCCCCAGTTGCGTAAAATGCCTTTGACGGTGACGCCAGGGCGTTTGTCGATCAAGGCCAGTGGCGTGAGAACGAAAACGCCGGTGAGCAAATCGAAACCCAGCAGGTAAAGCATGACAAACCCGACAGGAAACAGTATGGCACCGATCAACGGGTAGCCAGTTTGCACCGATGCTGTGACAGCAAATACGGCAGCCAAGGCCAGGATGGCACCTGCCATATAAGCGCGGATGATGGTGTCCCGGGTGGACATGAAGATTTTGGATTCGCCGGCATCGACCATTTTGGTCACGAACTCTGATGGTAGTAGATAAGCCATAAGTACACCTCGTTAAAAATAAAAAAGCGTCCACTCCTGATATCCCTGGTAAGGAACACCTGAAGTGGACGCCGTTGTCCTATCGTGATTTTTTGTGGAGTGTTGCGCTACATTCGCATGATCAGCGCCCCCGTTGGCGCTATCTCATGCAGTACATCCAGTATCAAAGCCAGCAAAAAATGTGCCGGGGTTTAGCACTGACACAATGCCGGTGATGGCAGCATCCCATGCACGCTTTGGATCATGCAGATTGATTGATACGGGAGACAGGCGGTTGCGGCGATATCGTGGCGTGAATCGTGAGATATCTAGTAATAACAAAGGCGGGATGCGCGTGGTGGCATATGAGTCCGCCCTGGGTTTGCCGCCGTGAGCTTAAGGTGAGGGAGCTGCTAGGTTATTTGCACGGTTGTGGTGCATTTGTGTAGGTGGGGTGATTTATTATGGTGCACGCTCACGGTTGGATATCCAGTTGCAGTTTCGCCAAGCGGCTATAGAGCCCGGATTGCCGCCTTAATTCGTGCGGGGTGCCTGTTTCAATGATGCGACCTTGCTCCAGAACCACGATGCGATCTGCGTTCTGAATCGTGGCAAGGCGGTGCGCAATAATCAGTGTGGTACGTCCTTGCATCGCAATATCCAGCCCCTGTTGCACCAAATTTTCAGATTCAGCATCCAGAGCGCTGGTGGCTTCGTCCAGCAATAGGATAGGTGCGTTTTTGAGAATGGCGCGTGCAATCGCAATGCGTTGGCGCTGCCCGCCGGAGAGCCGGGTGCCACGTTCTCCCAGGAAAGTGTTGTAACCCTGTGGTAGGTGCTCAATGAATGTATGCGCTTGTGCCGCCTGAGCTGCACGCTTGATTTCCTCGTCGCTGGCATCCGGTCTGCCGTAGCGAATGTTTTCCAGTGCATTGGCAGAAAAGATCACCGGATCCTGCGGTACGATGGCGATCATGCTTCTCAGTGTGCTGAGCGAGAGGCTGCGGATGTCCTGACCATTGATGGTGATGGTGCCCTCATGAATATCGTAGAAGCGCAGCAAAAGCTGGAATAAGGTGGTTTTGCCTGCACCCGATGGCCCGATCAGGGCCACGGTTTCGCCCGCATTGACTTCAAGGGAGATTTGATCAAGCGCTGCCTGGTCAGGTTTTGATGGATAGTAAAAGCTTACTTTTTCCAGCCTGATGCTTGCCGTGCTAGGGGTTGGCAATGCAATTGGCACGGATGGGTTGTGAATAGCAGGTTCGCTGTTGAGCAGCTCTAACAAGCGTTCGGTAGCACCAGCTGCGCGCATAATGTCACCCCAAACCTCGGCGATGGTGCTGACGCTGCTGGCCACCAAGGCGGCATAGAGGATGAAGGATGCCAACTCGCCGCCCGAGAGCTCGCCTTGCGTGACTTGGTGTGCTCCCAGCCACAAGACAAAAATAATGGCCGCACTGATGCCTGCAATGACAAAGGCCGCCAGGAATGCACGCACGCGAATGCGGCGAATGGCAGCGTGAAAGCTGGTTTCCACACTGTAGTGGAACCGCTGGTTTTCACGAGCCTCTTGGGTGAAGGCTTGCACGGTTGGTATGGCATTGAGGATTTCCCCGGCCATGGCCGAGCTGTCGGCAATGCGATCTTGTGATTCACGCGAAAGCTTTCTTACCGAGCGGCCAATCAGCAGTATAGGCAGTGTCAGTAACAACATCAGCCCGAGGTTCAGGCTGAACAAATACCAACTTGTGATCGCGAGCATGATCATGCCGCCGATAAATTGGAACAAGCTGCGTAAACCCAGGGAAATCGAGCTGCCAACTACGGTCTGGATCAGTGTTGTATCTGCACTTAAGCGTGAGAGTACCTCGCCGGTTTGCAAGGTTTCAAAAAACTGGGGCGATTGCATGAGTACCCGTTGATAGACCAGGGTACGCAGATCAGCAGTGACTCGCTCGCCTATCCATGACACGATGAAATAGCGGCATGCCACGATCAAGGCCCAGACAATCACCAGGCCGCAAATGAAAATAAAATGCCGGTTGATATCCTGCATGCTTTGCGAAGTAGCAGAGTCCGTGCGAAACCCTTGGTCGATCAGATCGCGAAACGCCCATGGCACCAGCAGCAAAATGGCAGAGGCCAGGCTGAGCAAACAGAATGCGAGCAGGATTTGCCAGCGGTAAGGCCGTAATAACGGCCACAGTTCACTGAATAATCGTAAAGGACGGCTTGGGGATTGCAGGATGAACCTCGCTTTGGCTTGCACGGGATGTCTAGCATACCGCACTGGGCAAGGTTGGGGTAAGCAGGGTAGTCGCCAAATGGGCTACCCTGTTACAGGATTTACCGGCCCTTGCCGCTGATGGAGCCGCGATTGAAGTCCTTGTCTCCAGGTGCAATACAGCGCCCGATGCCAAAGACGCCACCTTGTGTGCCGGGAGGGCAGCCCTGATTTTCTGGGTATTGCTTGGCAATCTTGTCGGCTTCAGCTTTTTTCACCTTGTCGACATATTCCCACTTACCATTCGGATGCAGCAGGATTTTGTCCCCGCTCGCCGTCGTGGTTTCAATCGGTGGCGCTTCTTCCGGTGCCGCAATGGCTGGCAAATGCAATGCCAGCAGTGCCAAAAAGCTCACACAGGTTAATTTCATGCTTATCTCTCAAGATTGTTGGTATAGGAGCCAATAGACTAGCAATATCCGTTCCGGGCAGATTACGCAGTCTGCAGGTTTGGTTTTATACTGCTGGTCATTAATTTCCATCACATCATAAACCTAAATGAATAAAACCTTGCAGTACCTGATCTGGTTCTTGATCGCCATTATTGGGGCTAGCGCAGTGGGTGGCATTGCCCTGCATCGCGGTGAAAGCATTAATGCGCTATGGTTCGTGGCAGCAGCAGTCTGTGTATTTGCAATCGCCTATCGCTTCTATGCAGCCTGGATTGCCGCCAAGGTGTTGGTGGTGGATGCGACGCGGGCAACGCCTGCCGAACGGTTGGATAATGGTCGTGATTATGTGCCCACTAACAAGTGGGTGGTGTTTGGTCACCATTTTGCTGCGATTGCAGGCCCCGGGCCATTGGTTGGACCAACCCTGGCGGCACAGTTTGGTTACTTGCCCGGTACTTTGTGGATATTGGTGGGCGCCGTGCTCGGTGGTGCGGTGCAGGACATGGTCACCTTGTTTCTCTCGACACGTCGTAATGGGCGCAGTCTTGGCCAGATGGCGCGTGAGGAGCTGGGGCCGATAGGTGGTTTTGCCGCGCTGGTGGGGACGTTCACCATCATGGTGATTCTCATCGCGGTGCTTGGGTTGGTGGTGGTCAACGCCATGAAGCACAGCCCGTGGGCAACTTCCACTGTGGCGGCCACTATACCGATCGCCATGATTGTCGGTATTTACATGCGCTTGATCAGGCCGGGTCGTGTGTTGGAGGCATCCATCATTGGTGTTGTCTTGCTGTTGTTGTCGGTGTTCGGTGGCGGCTATATCGACCATCATCCCTTCCTGCGCGGCCTGTTTGATCATGATGGACTGACACTGGCCTGGTGGGTGATTGCTTATGGTTTTGCGGCTGCTATTCTGCCGGTATGGTTGCTATTGGCGCCGCGTGATTACCTCTCTACGTTCATGAAGCTGGGCACCATCTTCCTGCTGGCTGTGGCGATCATCCTGCTGCAACCCGAAGTCAAGATGCCGGCATTGACCCAGTTTATTGACGGTACTGGCCCTATCTTTGGCGGCACGTTATTTCCGTTCGTTTTCATTACCATTGCCTGTGGGGCTGTCTCGGGTTTTCATGCCCTGATCGCTTCAGGCACTACACCCAAGCTGATCGCCAATGAGTCCGATATCCGCATGATAGGTTATGGCGCCATGTTGCTGGAATCATTCGTGGCCATCATGGCAATGATCGCGGCTACCGTGCTGGAGCCTGGCGTATTCTTTGCCATCAACAGTCCTGCCGGGCTGGTGGGCAAAGAGGCGGCTGATGCTGTGGCGACCATTTCCAGTTGGGGTTTTCCTGTCACGGTGGAACAGATGGAAACGTTGGCGCGGCAGATGGGTGAATCTACCTTGTTTGCGCGTACAGGTGGCGCGCCTTCGCTGGCAGTCGGCATGGCGAGTATTTTTGGCAGCGCTTTTGGCGAGCACCTGCTGGCCTTGTGGTACCACTTTGCCATCATGTTCGAGGCGATCTTCATCTTGACCACGTTGGATGCTGGCACTCGCGTTGGGCGTTTTATGTTGCAGGATATGCTGGGCAATTTCTGGCCCAAGCTGGGGCAGACTTCATGGTATCCCTCGGTGCTGTTTACCAGCGCAATTGTCGTCGCAGGTTGGGGCTATTTTCTCTATATCGGCGTGATCGACCCTAATGGTGGCGTCAATATTCTCTGGCCCTTGTTCGGTATTTCCAACCAGATGCTGGCCGCCATTGCGCTATCAGTAGGGACTGGCATCTTGATCAAGTCAGGCAAGCTTAGGTATGCCTGGGTAACCGGGCTACCGTTAAGTTGGCTAGTGGTCGTGACGACGACTGCCGCCTGGGAAAAGATTACCAGTGCAGATGTGCGGGTAGGCTTTATTGCGGCGGCCAATGACATGTCGGCCAAGCTTGCTGCCGGGGTGTTGCCGCCCGAGAAGGCTGCCGTGGCGCCGCAACTTATCTTCAACCAGCAGTTGGATGCAGTATTGACGCTATTTTTCGTGGCGGTATTGTGGATAGTGATTCTCGACATGCTGCGCGTCAGCTACCGCAGTTTGAGCGGCAAGCCTGTCTTGCCCTCGGTAGAGGCTGACCATATGCAGACCAAGCTTGATACTGCCTGGGTGCGTGACTAATGTGGCAGGCCGCCAAACGATGCCTTGACCGTACCTGGCGCTTTTTGCGCCAGGTATCTGGTGACGATGCTTACGAGCGCTATCTGGCGTTATATCGCAGCCACCAGGAAAAGCACCAACACCAGGAACCTCCGCTGACACGAGAAGCGTTCTTCAAGCAATGGCAGCAGCAGAAGTGGGATGGTGTGAAGCGTTGCTGTTGATGATGGACTGGTGTTAACCCTGTGGAGCATGCGACGCCAGCATGTCGTGTGCCAAGGCGCCCACGTCGCGTACTGCCTGCTCAATAGCCAAGGTCCAGAGGTGGCTGAAATTCAAGCGGATATAGTGGGTGAGATCTTTCTTGCGGGAAAAGATGGTGCCCGGTGCCACGGTAATGCCATTGTCGATCGCTAAGCGGTAAAGCGCCAGGGCATCCAGTTGTGCCGGTAGTTTGACCCAGATCACGTAGCCGCCTTTTGGTTCGGAAAGCTGGGTGCCTGCGGGAAAGCTTTCTGTAATCACATTACGGATCAGCACATATTGCGAACGTAGGGTATGACGCAATTGTTTGAGATGTTGCTCAAAGCTGTCGCGTTGCATGAACTTGGCAATCGCGATTTGCGGGGCGGACGGTAGCGAGAGGCTATTGAGGAACATCAGGCGCTCCACTTCCTGCCGATAGCGCCCGGCGCTGGTCCAGCCTACGCGATAACCCGGTGCCAATGACTTGGAGAATGATGAGCAATGTAGCACCAGGCCAGAACGGTCAAAGGCCTTGGCAGGCTTGGGTGCTGTTTCACTGAAGTACAGCTCGCCGTAAACATCATCCTCGATCAATGGAATCTGTTGCTCTTCCAGAAATTCCACTAATGCTTGTTTCTTTGCATCTGGCATGACAAACCCCAAAGGGTTCTGGAAATTGGTAGTGAGTACCACGGCGGCAATACGCACATTATCCGTGGTGGCGCGTAATGCATCCAGGTCAATGCCGGATTCTGGGTCAGTGCGCAGTTCGGCGACCTTCATGCCCAATCGCTCTACTGTATGCGCCAAAGCATAGTAGCCAGGAGCCTCCAGTGCGATGATGTCGCCAGCCTTGGCGACGGCTTGCAGGCAGAGCGTGATGGCCTCGGTGGCACCATGTGTGATGACGATGTCATCCGGTGAAACATCCATGTCGTTGGCAAGGTAGCGGCGGGCAATCTGCTGGCGCAGCATTTCGTTGCCTGGTGGCAGGTCACTCAAAATGCCCCATTCCCCTTCATCGTCGGTGAGGGCTTTTTCGTACTGGTGAATCTTTTTGAGCGGGAATAGTTGTGGATCGGGAAACGGTGAGCCCAATGGTACCGTGCCAAATTCGCGGATAGACTTCAGTGTTGTGAGCACCAGCTTGCTGGCATCAACTTCTGACAGGTTGATGTCTTTGGATAGCGGCGAGGTGTTGCGTTGCTGCAAGCGTTTGCGCGGTGTGACGTAGTAGCCAGATTGTGGGTGGCTGCTGATGATGCCTTCCTGCTCCAGTAGAAGATAGCCGCGCAATACTGTGCTGATGCTTAGTCCGTATTTCTGGCTGGCTTGCCGCACTGAGAATATCTTGTCGCCGGGTCGCAATACGCCTTCATCGATCATCGCGCGTATGCGTGCAGCAAACGAGACATAAAGCTTCATGGGGGCCGGTGTGGAGTCTTTGATGCCTGCCATTGTACTCCAGCCACGCAGGGGTGCGGCTGGAGTTTGCCAACGGTGGTTTCTGCTCAGGCAGCTTGCAGAGCTTGGGAAATTTCCTCGCCACCGGCAGTCAGCGCTGCGACTAGCCGGTCTTTCTCGGTGGACACTTCGACCAACGCCTGCTCGCTCAAGGCAGTCATCAGACGTTGCAGTGTACTCATACGTATTCCCAGCCGTTTGCAGATGGCCGCCAGGGGCATGCGGGCACGTCCTTCTTCATGCTCGGCATGAAGAAGTTCTAGGATGCCAAGCATCAGCACAGCACTCTGGTCTAGTTGAGCGTGGTCAGAGGAAAAATCAGCTTGCTCTGACTGTTCATCGTGATATTCGCGCTCAAGCAGCATTGGCCACCTCGGGTGCAGTGGTTTTCTCGATGATCACCGGGATAGACTTGGAAGTTGGCGTATGCGACAAGTCAGCCACGCTTTCCAACGGCACCAGATTGTTGGTCTCAGGGTAATAGCCACCCATGCAACCTTGCGGAATATCGTAGGAGACAACGAGGAACTTGTCGGCACGGCGCGTGATGCCATCCTGCCAGACGCTCACCAGATTGATCCAGTCGCCAGCCTTGAGGCCCATGCGCTTGATATCGTCAGGATTCATGAACACCACACGGCGCTGGCCGAACACGCCACGATAGCGGTCATCCATGCCATAAATGGTGGTGTTGTACTGATCATGCGAGCGGGTGGTCATCAGCACGAACATCTGGTCGCCGTACTGTTCACGTGCCTGGTGGATGGGCGAATTGCGCGGGATTTCCTGCAAGGTGAATTCGGCCTTGCCTGATGGCGTGATCCAGACGCGATCGCTGGAAGGCACAGGCATGCGGAAACCGCCAGGGTGCTTGATGCGCTCGTTATAGTTCTTGAACGCAACCGGCATGGTCTGCTCGATGGCGTCGCGAATCTTGCTGTAGTCCTTGATATAGTCCAGCCAAGACGTCTTGCTGTGTTTGAGCGTGGCATGTGCCAGGCGAGCGACGATGGCAGGTTCCGACAGCAGGTGCGCTGAAGCTGGTTTATTCATGCCGTAGGAGATATGCACCATGCTCATGGAATCTTCCACCGTGACGCCTTGCGGCCCGGTTTCCTGAGTGTCAATCTCGGTGCGGCCCAGGCATGGCAAGATCAAGGCTTCCCTGCCATGCACCAGGTGGCTGCGGTTGAGCTTGGTAGTGACATGCGCGGTGAGGTCGCAATTACGCAGTCCTTCCCAGGTACGGTCAGTATCAGGTGTTGCAATCGAGAAGTTGCCTCCGAGCGCAAAGAAGAACTTGGCCTTGCCGTCTATCATCGCCTGGATGGCGGAAACCGCATCGTAGCCAGGTTCTTTCGGTACATTGATATCAAAGACGCGATCCAGACTTTCAAGGAAAGCCAGAGGCATCTTTTCATAGATACCCACCGTACGGTTACCCTGCACGTTGCTATGACCACGCACTGGGCACAGGCCAGCGCCTTCCTTGCCGATATTGCCGCGTAGCAGCATCAGGTTAACCAAGGTCTGGATGGTGGCAACGCCGTGCTTGTGTTGGGTGATGCCCATGCCCCAAGTAGAAATCACACGGTCGCCAGTGGCGTAAATATGTGCAATTTCCTCAATTTGCTCCAGCGGCACGCCAGATTCTTCCAGGATGGCATCCCAGCTTTCCTTGCGGGCATCTTCAGCAATCGCCTCGAAGCCATTGGTATGCTGCTGGATAAATTCCACATCTACCACGCGCTCGGTGCCGTTCTTGATGGCTTCGTCATCCCACTGGATGACAAACTTGATCATGCCCTTGATGAGGGCCAAGTCACCGCCCAGCTTGGGCTGGATGAACATGTCACTGATCTTGCTGCCCTTGAATGACAGCATGTCGAATGGGCTTTGCGGGTCAGCAAAGCGCTCCAGGCCACGTTCCTTCAATGGGTTGATCGCCACGATGCGCGCACCGCGCTTGGCTGCTTCGCGCAACTCACCGAGCATACGCGGGTGGTTGGTGGCGGGGTTCTGGCCGAAAATCAGCAAGGTATCGGCGTGCTCGAAATCATGCAAAGTGACCGAGCCCTTGCCGATACCGACGGTAGGTGGCAGGGCCATACTGGTTGATTCGTGGCAAAGGTTGGAGCAGTCCGGGAAATTGTTGGTGCCGAATTCACGCACGAACAATTGATAAAGGAAAGCCGCTTCATTGCTGGCACGACCAGAGGTGTAGAAAATTGCCTCGTTCGGGTCGGACAGTTTATTCAGATGTTCTGCCATCAGGGCAAAGGCGCAATCCCAGGCAATTTCCTCGTATTTGTCCGTCGCCGGGTTGTAACGCATTGGATGGGTCAGGCGGCCTTCGTTTTCCAGATCGAAATCGCTCCAGTCCATCAACTCGGTGACGGTATGCTTGGCGAAGAATTCCGGTGGCACACGCTTGGAGGTAGCTTCCGCCGCTACAGCCTTCACACCGTTTTCACAAAACTCAAATGTGGAGGTGTGCTCCTTGTCTGGCCAGGCACAACCTGGGCAGTCGAAGCCATCTGGCTGATTCTGCGAGAGCAGCGTCATGACGCCCTTGACGGGAATCTTCTGCAGCGCGAGCTGCGCGGCAACTTGCTTCAATGCACCCCAGCCAGCGGCAGGATGGTGGTAAGGCTTGATGGCGGCTTTAGGTTGCGACATATCTTCCTACTTGGTGAACAAATTAGGCTGGCGAGAGTGAAGTCTGGCTAGCCATGAATACACAATGACGATTACAGCAATCGTAAGAGGGATAACAGATGGAAACCAGATACAGAAGTGCTGGAATTTTTAGAGTACAGTTTGGAACTTAATTAATGGGAATGGCCCACGGATACATGGGTGACGGTGATATTTGGTAAACGCCAGTTGCATGATGAGGCGCTAGGGCATGCCTTTGATCCAACAACGAATGTTGAGCATTCGTTGTTGGAAGATGGAGAGGGTATGAGGCTCTTATTAAGATGAATGTGTATGGCGCTTCAGGCTGCTCATCATTAACCAGATGCCCGCAATTACCATCGGCAAACTCAACCATTGCCCCATGCTTAAGCCTAGAGACAATAATCCGAGGAAGCTATCCGGTTCGCGCGTGAACTCTACCAGGAAACGAAAACTGCCGTATCCGATGAGGAACAGGGCAGAGATAGTGCCCTTGGCGCGTGGTTTGCTGGAGTACCACCAGAGGATGGTGAACAGTACAATCCCTTCGAGCAGAAATTCATAAAGCTGAGATGGGTGGCGTGCAATGTTGTCGACTTGCGGGAAGACCATGGCCCAGGGCGCATCGCTGGCGCGGCCCCAGAGCTCGCCATTGATGAAGTTGCCCATGCGTCCTGCACCCAGGCCGACTGGCACCAGGGGAGCAACGAAATCCATGATGCCGAAGAAAGTGAGCCCGCGTTTTTTCGCGAATAGCAGCATGGCGGCCATGACGCCGATGAATCCACCGTGGAAGGACATGCCGCCTTGCCAGAGGAAAAGGACCTCGTGCGGATGGGCCAGGTAGTAATCATGCTGGTAGAACAGGGCATAGCCTAACCTGCCGCCCAGGATGACGCCCAATGCGCCGTAAAACAGTGCGTCGTCCAGTGTTTTGTATGACCATCCTGATTGTGTCCACCAAGGCTGGTGAGCGATGCGCCAACGTCCTAGCCAAAGGAATGCGAGAAAACCGATGAGGTACATCAATCCATACCAATGAATGCCAAACGAGCCCAGGTGAATGGCGACGGGATCAAATTGTGGGTGAACAAGCATTGGGATTGGCCCTTGGATTGGAGTAAAATCTCCTAATTATACGTTTAGTTTAGGGTTTTTATGCCGCAATACCGCTCCAGAACCTCCACTCATGGCCGCAACATGGCAGGCGCACGCGCACTTTGGCGTGCCACCGGCATGAAGGAAGACGATTTCCAGAAACCTATCATTGCGATTGCCAATTCATTCACGCAATTTGTGCCCGGTCACGTGCACCTCAAGGATTTAGGGCAGTTGGTAGCGCGCGAGATTGAGCGTGCCGGTGGTGTGGCCAAGGAGTTCAACACCATTGCGGTGGATGACGGCATTGCTATGGGTCACAGTGGCATGCTTTACAGCTTGCCCAGTCGCGACCTGATTGCGGATGCGGTGGAATACATGGTGAATGCGCACTGTGCCGATGCGCTGGTCTGTATTTCTAACTGTGACAAGATCACGCCAGGCATGTTGATGGCGGCCTTGCGCCTGAATATCCCGGTGGTGTTTGTCTCCGGTGGCCCGATGGAAGCTGGTAAGGTGAACTGGCAGGGCAATGTGCACAAGCTGGACCTGGTGGATGCCATGGTGGCGGCTGCGGATAGCAATATCTCGGATGAAGAGTCCGAGGCGATTGAGCGTTCTGCCTGCCCGACCTGCGGTTCCTGCTCCGGTATGTTTACTGCGAATTCCATGAACTGCCTGACAGAGGCCTTGGGTTTGAGCTTGCCTGGTAACGGTTCCACGCTGGCGACACATGCAGCGCGCAAGGAGTTGTTCCTCAAGGCTGGTCGCCTGATCGTGGAAATCACCAAACGTTATTATGAACAGGATGACGAAAGCGTGCTGCCACGCAGCATTGCCAACTTGCACGCTTTTGAGAACGCCATGAGCCTGGATGTGGCGATGGGTGGTTCTACCAATACCGTATTACATTTGTTAGCGGCGGCTTATGAAGGCAAGGTAGATTTCACCATGGCAGATATTGACCGCATTTCGCGCGGTGTGCCGTGTGTGAGCAAGGTCGCGCCAGCGACAGCCAAATACCACATGGAAGACGTTCACCGTGCAGGTGGTGTCATGGGTATCTTGTCCGAGTTGAGCCGTGCTGGCTTGATCCACCGTGATACGCCGACTGTGCACAGTCCCAGCCTGGGCGATGCTCTCGATAAGTGGGACATCATGACCACCAACGACGAAGAAGTGAAGAAGTTCTACCGTGCGGCTCCCGGTGGCATTTCCACCACGATCGCGTTTAGCCAATCCATGCTTTGGCCTGACCTGGATACTGATCGTAAGGAAGGTTGCATCCGCGATAAGGAGCATGCCTACTCACAGGATGGTGGTCTCGCCGTGCTTTACGGCAATATTGCGCTGGATGGCTGTATTGTGAAGACGGCGGGCGTGGACGACAGCATTCTCAAGTTTACTGGCCGTGCGCGTATTTTCGAGAGCCAGGACGATGCTGTGGCCGGTATTCTTGCCGACAAGATCGTGGCAGGTGATATTGTCATTATTCGCTATGAGGGTCCACGTGGCGGCCCTGGCATGCAGGAAATGCTCTACCCCACCAGCTATCTGAAATCCAAGGGCCTGGGCAAGGCTTGTGCCTTGCTGACTGATGGACGCTTCTCTGGTGGTACTTCTGGCCTGAGTATTGGCCATGCTTCTCCTGAGGCGGCAGAAGGCGGTGCGATTGGCTTGGTGGAAGAAAACGATATCATCGAGATCGATATTCCGAACCGTACCATTCACTTGGCGGTCAAGGATGAGGTGCTCGCGCATCGACGCGCTGCCATGGAGGCGAAAGGCAAGGATGCATGGAAGCCGGTCAACCGTGAGCGTCATGTATCCGTTGCATTACGTGCGTACGCTGCGATGAGCACTTCGGCTGCCAAGGGTGCCGTGCGCGACGTGAGCCAGATCGAGAAATAAGTGTGTGCTGGCTCAGCTTAATAAAAAGAATTGATTAATCAGATTTAAAAAAAGAGCGTATGCAATCAGTACATGAATTGAATGCCCGTTACGGGGTCGGGCATAAAATCCATTTTTCCGCAGACTTGAATGGCCTGGTGACATTGGAGATCGAAAATCCCCATGCCACTGCCAAGGTCGCCCTGCAAGGCGGTCATGTCATGCAGTGGAACCCCCGTCATGCGGAAGCGCCGGTGCTGTGGTTGTCTGACCAGGCACGTTTCGTTGCAGGTCGCTCCATCCGTGGTGGCGTACCTGTTTGCTGGCCGTGGTTCGGCCCCCATGCTACCGATGAAACCTTGTGCCCTCATGGCTTTGCGCGCGTGGTGCCCTGGGAAGTGGTGGATGCTACACCTCTGCCAGATAACACCACTACCTTGGTGCTAAGGCTAGTGGAGAGTCGCCAGGTGGAAAAGCAATGGCCTTATGATTGCGAGTTGACCTTGACCATCAATATTGGCCCCGTGCTCAAGATGGCGTTGACGACGACAAACAAGGGTAGCGAGCCATTCGTGATTGGCGAGGCTCTGCATACTTATTTCCAGGTCAGCGATATCGAGGTGGTAAAGGTGCAGGGCCTGGATCATACCGAGTATGAAGACAAGGTAGAGGATTACGCCCTCAAGCGCCAATCTGGCGAAATCACCTTCAATGAAGAGGTAGACCGAGTTTATCTCAATACCGAATCTACTTGCGTGGTGGAAGACCCTGGGCTGCGTCGCAAGATCATTATTGAGAAGTCCGGTAGCCACTCCACCGTGGTCTGGACACCATGGGAGCGCAAGGCCGCCGAAATCGGCGACTTGGGTAGCCATCATGGTTGGCGGAATATGTTGTGTGTCGAGAGCTCGAATGTCAGGGGCAATGTCGTGACTGTCGCACCTGGCAGTTCGCATACCCTGAATGTGCAGTACAGCACTGAGAGCTTGTAGTTAGGTTGTTGTAACGTGGTTCAGCGGGAGCAGCAAGCTCCCAAGGAGTAATGAATGAAGACCATCGTACATATCTTAGTCGCCACGGGGTGCCTGCTTATGGCAGGGCAGGCGGCGGCAGTGGATGCAAAAGTGGCAGAGTCGCTGGCGCAAAAAAATGGTTGCCTGGCTTGCCATACCATCAAGCAAAAAGTCATTGGTCCTGCATTGCGGGATATCGCGGCAAAATACCGTGGTGAAGCGGGGGCCGAGGCGAAGCTGGTAGGCCGGGTCAAGAATGGTACCAGCGGTGTCTGGGGGCCTGTGCCGATGGGGCCTAATAGCCCTCAGGTGAAGGATGAGGACATCAAGCTCATCGTTCAGTGGATACTGACCTTGTAGTTGCTTGAAGTTGATACATCATGAAAAAGCCTGCCCTTTTGTGCAGGCTTTTTCGTTTGTAGGTAGTAGTGCCCTAGTGATTTCAGGCGAGGCCCAGGGCCTTGAGTTTGCGGTAAAAGCGGTTACGGCTCATGCCGAGTTCACGTGCGGCAGCTGAGATGTTACCTTCATGGTGTTGCAGAGCCAGCTTGACCGCTTCATTAGTGATGTCATCAATGGAGCCTGTGGTGATCGCTGTTGTGTTTGTCTGAGCTTGCTCTGAAACATGGCTACCCAGTTCATCCATAAAACCAGGCGGTAAGTGCTGCCGACGTAAGGGATTGCCCGCGGCCAATGCCAGCATGGTTTTCAGCACATTATGCAGTTGGCGGATGTTACCTGGCCAAGGGTGCTGGCGGAACAGTTGGATGACGTCGTCATGGATATCAAGGCTACCCGCTCCTTGCGCTTCCATGATGTTGTGTACGATGCCAAGCAAGTCTTTGCGCTCACGCAGGGGGGGTAACGTCAGGCTGATGCCATTCAGGCGGTAATAAAGATCCTTGCGGAATGCACCCGAGGCGACTTTTTCCTGTAGTTTCTGGTTGGTGGCGCTGATCACGGCAAAATCCAGTTTTTTTGCCTTGCTGCCACCGAGTGGGGTAATACTGCGCTCCTGCAAGACGCGTAATAATCGTGCCTGTAAGAGCAAGGGCATGTCGCCGATTTCATCCAGGAACAGGGTGCCGCCGTCTGCTTGTTCTATCTTGCCCTGGCTGCCTTTTTGTCGAGCACCGGTGAAGGCACCTTCTTCGTAGCCAAACAGTTCTGCTTCAATCAAGCCTTCCGGCAGCGCGGCACAGTTGATGGCGATCAATGGCCCTTGTGCGCGAGTGCTACTGTGATGGATGGCGCTGGCCAGTAATTCCTTGCCTACGCCGGTTTCTCCCTGGATGAGGATTGCGATATCCTGATTCATGACCAGCTTGGCCTGGGCCAATATTTCGGTAATGCGCGGATCATTACTTTTACTGGCGAGCAATGGGTTGCTTGTCACTGCATGACTGCTGCGGATAGAGGTGACGCGTGGCGAAGTATTGCTGGTGTCTGATTCAATTCGCAATGTGCCATGGATGGTATCGCCATTGCTCAATGATAGCTTGAGTATGCTATCTCCAGCTTGGCTGCATACCTGCTTGAATGAGGGCCGAAACATGGCCTCAAAATGACTGGGAACGTGATCCAGGGCCGCAAGCGTCAGACCATTCCTGTTGATGGCCAGTAACTCACCTAGTCTGGAGAATACGGCCATGCCTTCCCAGGCAGAGCCGACGAAATCCGCGCTGGTATGGAAATGGAGTTGTACCGGCCCTTGGTGACAAGCGCGGAATATACGGTTCTCGATCTGTTGTGCCGCCATTTTGACCAAGGCCAGCGTGTGCTGCTGGTGGGCTGAAAACGCATTGGAGACATTGAGCGTGCCGAGCAACTGTTGATTCGGGCCAAAGATGGGGACGGCATAGCAACTGAACCCGTGTAGCTGTTCGACAAAGTGCTCAGCCCCTTGTACTGCCACCGCTTGTTTTTCCACAATGGCAGTTCCGATAGCGTTAGTGCCTCGTTCATTTTCACCCCATGAGTACCCAGGGCTCAAGATTGCACTAGGGGCGAGGTCTGTCAGCATGTGCTGTCCCTCACTATGCAGGATGACGCCTTCGGCATCCGTGAGGGCGACCATGCTATATGAGTGCGCGATCTGCTCGTATAGGGTGGTGATTTCCGGTGTCGCCTGGGTTAGCAGCAAGTGGTTCTTGCTGCGTTTCTTTTCTAGTTCGGTGGTGGCCAGGGTAGTCGTGCTGAGCGGGGCGTAAGCGTTGATACCGTTGTTCAGGCTGCGTTGCCAGGATTGTGCAATGGTGACGTTGACGACTCCCTCCACCATATTGCCTTGTTCAAGAAACTGTAGTCTTGCATGCTCTATTTTCTGCAATGACTTTGTCATGGGGTGTTGCATGGTGAACTTCATGGTTGGTGTGAGGAACTGTTCCCAAATGTAGCACTTGTGCAGTTTCGTTACAACTGATTACAGTGGGTTTGAGTCGATAGTTAGGAATAAATTCATCAGGTAACGTATTATTTTTTCATGGTTTTCGGGAATTATTCCTGATTGTGATGAAGGCTGGCATGAGGATTGCTGAATAGGGCCTGCAAGTTGATGACCGGATGACATGGTCATGGTGCTGGCTGAGGTGGAGAACATCAGCGCAGCAATAAAACAACAAACACACTATCGGAGAATATCCCTTGAAAGCGAAGCATTTGAAAATAGCACTGGGTGCTGGCCTGATTGGCCTGGTATCCCTTCCTGCTTTTGCAGCAGACGACCTGGAAAAGCTGATGCAGGATGACAATCAGTGGGTGTCACAGCGTAAGAACTATTCCAGCAATGGTTACAGCAAGCTGTCCCAGATCAACAAGGCCAACATTAAGAACCTGAAGGCTGCCTGGACGTTTGCGACCGGTGTTAACCGTGGCCATGAAGGTGCGCCACTGGTGATTGGCGATACCATGTATTTTGCCACTGCCTTCCCTAACAACGTGTATGCGCTTGATCTGAACAACGAAGAAAAGATCAAGTGGTCTTACTTCCCCAAGCAAGATCCTTCCGTCCAGGCATTGTTGTGCTGCGATAACGTAACGCGTGGCCTGGCTTATGGCGATGGCAAGATTTTCCTGCAACAGAACGACGGTGTATTGGTTGCTCTGGATGCCAAGACTGGTGCCAAGGTATGGGACACAACCGTTGTTGACGTGAAGCAAGGTGCGACAACCACAAATGCTCCTCACGTGTTCAAGGATAAAGTCATCACTGGATGTTCAGGTGGTGAATATGGCGTGCGCTGCTACCTGACTGCTTACAACATCAAGGATGGCTCCATTGCATGGCGTGCATACAGCACAGGCCCTGACAGTGAAGTGCTGATCGGTAAAGACTTCAACAAGGATAATCCTCACTACAGCGCACTGTCTGTTTATGAAGACGTGAACGGTGGCAATAAAGAAGGCGGCTCCTACAAGGCTCTGCCCAAGGACAAGCTGAAGTTCCCAGAAAAGGACCTGGGCGTGAAGACATGGCTCAAGCCACAAGCGACCAAGAATGGTTGGGAACAAGGTGGTGGCGCTACTTGGGGTTGGTACTCCTACGATTCCGCGTTGAACCTGGTTTACTACTCCACAGGTAACCCATCTGTTTGGAACCCAGATGTACGTCCTGGCGACAACAAGTGGTCCATGACTATTTTCGCGCGTGACTTGGACACTGGTGTTGCCAAGTGGGGCTATCAGCTGACTCCTCACGATGAGTGGGACTTTGATGCTGTCAACGAAACCATCCTTTGGGAAGCTGATGGCAAGAAATTGGCCAGCCATTTTGACCGTAATGGTTTTGGCTACACCTTGAACCGTGAAACTGGCAAGTTGCTGGTGGCTGAAAAGATGCATCCATTCGTTAACTGGGCGACTGGCATTGATCTGGCTACTGGTATTCCACAAAAAGATCCAAAGTTCTCTACCCATGAAGATGTGAATGTTACAGGCATTTGCCCTGCTGCACTGGGTGTGAAGGATCAGCAACCAGCGGCTTACTCCCCTAAGACCAAGTTGTTCTACGTACCGCTTAACCACGTCTGCATGGATTACGAGCCTGTAGAAGTGAAGTATGTGGCTGGTCAGCCTTGGGTGGGCGCAACCCTGAGCATGTACCCTGGCCCTGACGGCGTGATGGGTGGTTTCATGGCTTGGGATGGTCTCAAGGGCAAGCAAGCTTGGTACAAGAAAGAAAAGTTCTCTGTCTGGAGCGGTGCCTTGGCTACCGGATCTGATGTTGTCTTCTATGGCACGCTGGATCGTTGGTTGAAGGCAGTTGACGCCAATAACGGTAAGGAACTCTGGAAGTTCCGCGTGGGTTCTGGTGTGGTCGGTAACCCGATCACCTATGGCCACAAAGGCAAGCAATACGTCGCAGTTCTCTCCGGCATTGGTGGCTGGGCAGGTGTGGCAATGAATCTGGGCCTGACCAACGATAACGATGGTCTGGGCGCAGCCGGTGGTTACAAGGAGTTGAAGGAGTGGAATGCAGCACCTGGTGGTGGTGCACTCAACGTATTCAGTCTCTAACCATCGTTAGTAGTATCCCTGCCGCAAGGCAGGGCTCATCTCCATTTTAGTAGTCCCTTCTGCCAGTCCCTTGTGGACTGGCTTTTTTTTGCCCAACAGCACAAGTGTGGATTCCGCCAGACAGGAAGACACCCAACAGCCACTTGGCCGCGTTTCACTCGCTACGCCATTGAGATTGGCTTAGGTTAGGGATGCCTGAGTTTGCTGTGATGCATGGAGTAAGCGAAATACGTGACAATGCCTATACCTACCCAGATGAGGAAACGATGCCAGGTTTCACCAGGCAGGAAGGCCATTAATGTGCTGCATGAGACGATGCCTAGCAGGGGAATGGTGGGTCCCCAAGGGTTCTTGAATGGGCGTGGCAGGTCGGGCTGGCGTTTACGCAGGACGATGACGCCGATGCAGACCATGACGAAACTGGCGAGGGTGCCAATATTGACGGTTTCTGCCAGGGTACCGAGCGGGAAGAAACCGGCAACGATGGAAATCATGCTGCCACAGAACAGGATGACGCGATTGGGTGATTGCCGTTCTGGATCGACCTTGGAAAAGGCGGCAGGCAGTAGTCCATCGCGGCTCATCGCGTAGAGAATGCGGGTGAGGCCATACAGCAATACCAGTAATACTGTGATGAGCCCGGCCAGGACGCCAGTGGCAACCAGTGTTGATGACCAGCTGTAGCCTATTTTGCTGAGCGCATACGCAACGGGGGAGGAGACATTAAGGTCAGAGTAGTGCACAACGCCGGTGAGCGTGCCTGAGACCAGTATGTAGACGATGGTGCAGAAGGTCACGGAGGCGATGAGGCCGATAGGTAGGTCGCGCTGTGGATTACGGGCTTCATCGGCGGCGGTGGAGACGGCATCGAAACCAAAGTAGGCAAAAAAAACTAACGAGGCACCTGCAAGGATGCCGATATTATTACCATCTGGCTGTGTAGCAAACCAACCGAATGGCGAGAATGGCTGCCAGTTATCTGTATTGATATGCCCGACGGCAATGGCGAGGAAGATGGCAATGGTACTGAGCTTGATGGCCACCATGATGTTATTGACGGTGGAGCTTTGTTTGACGCCGCTAATCAATACTAGGACCAACACCCAGATGATGCCAAAGGCGGGCAGGTTGATGATGCCTCCTTGGCTAGGTGCCTTGGTCCAGGTTTCTGGAATATGGATGCCGAAGTTAGCCAGTGTGTTGATAAAGTAGCCCGACCAGCCATTGGCAACGGCGGCAGCCCCCACGCCATATTCGAGTAGTAGTATCCAGGCAATCATCCAGGCGCTGAATTCGCCAAACGCCACATAGCTATAGCCATAGGCACTGCCAGAACCACCGACTGAGGCTGCGAGTTCGGCATAAGCGAAGCCTGCAAATCCTGCTGCCAGCCCGGCGATGATGAAGGAAACGATGACGGCAGGGCCAGAATACATGGCAGCGGCAATGCCTGTCAGTACAAAGATGCCCGTTCCGATGGCACAACCCACGCCCAGTAAGGCGAGATCAAATGCAGTCAGGCATTTTCTTAGCCCGCTGTGATGGCTAGCCGCGACAGGTTTGGTGCGGAAGAGTTGTGCAAACATACGGGCTCCCTTTGAGGGTGTTCTAGTTGGTTTTTCTAGTATGCACGAATTATGCCCAGGCTCTCAATTTCACCCAGCCTGGGCATATGTTGGCTTATTTGGCCTGAGTGCTTTCCGCTAGCCAATCACGCCCAGTGATGAAGTCGGTATAAAGCTTTGCTTCAGCGGAGCCTGCCTCTGGCTTCCAATCGTAGCGCCACTTGACGATAGGCGGCATGGACAACAGGATGGACTCGGTGCGGCCATTGGATTGCAGGCCGAAGATGGTGCCGCGATCATAGATCAGGTTGAACTCGACATAGCGGCCCCGGCGGTAAGCCTGGAAATCGCGCTCACGTTCGCCGTAGGGTGTATCCTTGCGGCGTTGCACGATGGGCAGGTAAGCATTGATGAAGGCATCGCCTACGCTGCGCTGGAAGGCAAAGCTTTGCTCGAAGCCCAGTTCGCTGAAGTCATCAAAGAAAATACCGCCTATGCCGCGCGCTTCTTTGCGGTGCTTGAGGTAGAAATACTCATCGCACTCTTTCTTGAAGCGGTCGTAATAGTCGTTGCCAAATGGCGCAACTGCATCGCGGCAAGTGCGATGGAAATGCACCGCGTCCTCTTCAAAGCCATAGTAAGGCGTAAGGTCCATGCCACCGCCAAACCACCAGATGGGGGCTTCGCCGGGTTTTTCTGCCACAAAGAAGCGTACGTTCATATGCACCGTAGGGACATAAGGGTTACGCGGATGGAACACAAGCGAAACGCCCATGGCTTGCCAACTGCGCCCGGCAGCCTCGGGGTGGGCGACGCTGGCAGAAGGCGGCAGTTTGCTGCCGATGACATGGGAGAAGCCGATACCCGCGCGCTCGAACACATTACCTTCTTCCAGCATGCAGGACGTGCCGCCACCGCCTTCCGCTCGCTGCCAGCTATCGTGCAGGAAGCGCTTGCCGTCTACCAGCTCGATAGATTCCACGATGCGGGTTTGCAGGCCTTGAAGGTAGTCGAAGATTGCATTGGTGTTCATGAAGCTCTCCAGGTATCACCGGATCATATGGCATCACGGGCGCAGGATAGTGCCCGTGAGCAGATCCTGTATGGTCGAAGGTTTACTCGCGCCGCCAGTCCTGCCGGGCAAGACCTTGACACGGCTGCCAAACAGGCGAAGACATTCACGAGTGGTTTTGGCCGGGACCCGGCCGTTGTGGTTGGCACTGGTGGAAACCAATGCCATGCCAGCATTGCGGCAGAGGTTCGCCGCGAATGGGTTGGCCGTGACGCGCACGGCCAGAGAGGTATGCTTGCCCCGCAACAGGGCAGGGCAACGCTTTGATGCTGGCACCAGCCATGTATGCGGGCCTGGCCAACGCTCGAACATGCGTTGCTTTTGTTCAGGAGTAGTCGGTGCAATCAGTGCTTGCAAATGGGCAAAGCGGTCAGTAATGACGATCAGGCCCTTGCGTTGCGGGCGGCCCTTGATGCGTAACAGGCGTTTGAGTGCATGCGGGTTGGTTGGGTCGCAACCAAGCCCGAAGCAAGACTCAGTGGGATAGGCAATGACACCGCCGCTACGAAGAAATGCCTGTAGTGCGCGTGCTTGCAAGATATCGATTTCCTAGGATTTGACGGCGCGGTAGCCAATATCGCGGCGGAACTGCATGCCATCGAAATGGATGTCATCAACAATCTTATAGGCGCGTGCTTGCGCGTATTTCACGGTTTCGCCCAAGGCAGCAACGCATAGTACGCGGCCTCCGCTGGTGACGGCCTTACCATCCTTGATGGTGCTGCCTGCATGGAAGACGTGGGCATCTTCCAGTGTTTTCGGCAGGCCGGTAATCTCGTCACCCAGGCGTGGGGTTTCCGGGTAGTTGGCCGAGGCCAGTACAACGCCCAAGGCACTGCGGCGATCCCAGTCGGTCTGTGCTTCGTTCAGGGTGCCGTTGACAGCGTGCTCTACCAGTCCAACCAAGTCGGTCTTGAGGCGCAGCATGATAGGCTGTGTTTCGGGGTCACCCATGCGGCAGTTGAACTCCAGCGTCTTGACGTTGCCATCTTCACTGATCATGAGGCCTGCATAGAGAAAGCCGGTATAGGGAATGCCATCCTTGGCCATGCCTGCCACAGTTGGCGCAATGATTTCACGCATGACTTTGGCGTGGATGTCGGGTGTTACGACAGGCGCTGGCGAGTAAGCGCCCATGCCACCAGTGTTCGGGCCTTGGTCGCCGTCGAGCAGGCGCTTGTGATCCTGGCTGGTGGCGAGTGGCAAAATGTTTTTACCATCAACCATGACGATAAAGCTGGCTTCTTCGCCCGTGAGGAACTCCTCAATCACCACGCGTGCACCGGCGGCACCTAGCTTATTGTCAGCCAGCATGGCATCAATCGCCTCATGCGCTTCGTCTTCGCTCATGGCGACGACCACGCCCTTGCCAGCAGCCAATCCATCAGCCTTGATGACGATAGGGGCGCCTTGTTGCTTCACATAGTCATGGGCAGCTGCGGTATCGGTGAACGTGGCATAAGCTGCAGTCGGGATTTCATGGCGGATCATGAAGGCCTTGGCGAAATCCTTGGAGCTTTCTAATTGGGCTGCTGCTTGAGTAGGGCCAAATATTTTGAGATTGGCTGCACGGAAGGCATCGACAACGCCTTGTGACAGTGGAGCCTCTGGGCCGACGACAGTGAGGCCGATCTGTTCTTTTTGCGCAAACTCGACCAAATCGGGAACGGCGGTGATGGGCACGTTGACCATATCGGGATCAAGCGCGGTGCCTGCATTGCCTGGTGCCACAAATACACGGCTTATACGCTCGCTCTGAGCGAGTTTCCATGCAAGTGCGTGCTCACGTCCGCCGCCGCCAATTACCAGAACTTTCATCATTACCCTTTGATTATCAATTAGCCAAACACTGCTATTTTACTGCACCCTGGTTTTATAAAGCTGCAACCAGTGAGTCATTGGCAAAGTGTTGCTGGCAAGGCGCATCGACGCAGACAGTACAAAGAAGTACGGCAAGGTGGTGCAACGCCGCCAGTGACGCTTTGCCAATGACGATCAATGGCGGAAGTGGCGGATGTTGGTGAATATCATCACCAAACCATGCTCATCCGCTGCTGCAATCACCTCATCATCACGAATACTGCCACCTGGCTGGATGACGCAGGTAGCACCGGCTTCTGCCAGCACATCCACGCCATCGCGGAATGGGAAGAAGGCATCGGAAGCCACGGCAGAACCTTGCAGGGTTAGCCCGGCATTCTGTGCCTTGATCGCAGCGATCTTAGTACTGTCGACACGACTCATCTGGCCTGCGCCTACACCCAAGGTCATGCCGTTGCCACAGAAAACGATGGCATTGGATTTTACGTACTTGGCCACGCGCCAGGCGAAGAGCAGGTCTTCCAGTTGCTCAGGCGTAGGCTGTTTCTTGGTGACGACCTTGATGTCAGCGACATTGATTTCGTGATTGTCCGCCGTCTGGATCAAAAGGCCTGAACCTACGCGCTTGGTGTCGTGGGAGTTGCGACCACGACTCCAGGCGCTGTCACCGCCGCTAGGCAGCGCAATCTTCAGCACGCGTACATTTGCCTTGGCCTTGAATACCTCCAGCGCTTCCTCGGTATAGTCCGGGGCAATCAACACTTCAACAAACTGCTTGGAAACAGCTTCTGCAGTTGCCTGATCAAGGGTGTGATTAAAGGCAATGATGCCGCCAAATGCGGAAGTGGGGTCAGTCTGGAAGGCTTTTTGATAGGCTTCAAGCGGGCTTGCGTCAATAGCTACGCCGCACGGGTTGGCGTGCTTGACGATGACGCAGGCGGTGCTGTCGAAACTCTTGACGGCCTCCCAGGCTGCATCGGCATCGGCGATGTTGTTGTAGGAGAGTTCCTTGCCCTGCAGTTGCTGCGCAGTCACCAAGGAGCCAGGGGCTGGGTACAGGTCGCGGTAGAACGCAGCTTTCTGGTGTGGGTTCTCGCCGTAGCGCAGGTCTTGTACCTTGACCAGGCGACCATTCACTTGGCCTGGGAATTCATTGCGCGTGCCGTCGGCATTGAAGGACGACAGGTAGTCACTAATCGCGCCATCATAGTTGCTGATGCGGTTGAACGCCGCAACAGACAGGGCGAAGCGAGTTGCCTTACTGGTGGCGCCATTGGTACTGCGCATTTCCGCCAACACATCTTCGTACTGGGCTGCATCGGTCAATACGGCAACGTCTTGCCAGTTCTTGGCGGCAGAGCGCACCATAGCTGGGCCGCCGATGTCGATGTTCTCGATCGCATCTTCAAGCGTGGCATCAGGGCGTGCCACCGTGGCTTCAAATGGGTAAAGGTTGACCACCAACATATCGATATTGGGGATGTCAGCCTGTTGCATCGCAGCCACATGCTCCGGTAATTCGCGGCGACCCAGCAGGCCACCATGTACCTTGGGGTGTAGCGTTTTGACCCTGCCATCCAGCATTTCCGGGAAGCCAGTGTAGTCGCTGACTTCGATCACGGCGATGCCGTGGTCACGGAATAGCTTGGCAGTACCGCCGGTGGAAAGGATTTCAACGCCAAAGCCGGAAAGGGCTTTCGCAAATTCGAGGATGCCGGTTTTATCAGAAACACTGATAAGCGCACGTTTGATCACAGCCATAATGAAAAAGCTTATTAAAAGAGAGGTTATTGAAGATTGTGTTGCTGGAGTTTCTTACGCAGGGTATTGCGATTGAGGCCTAGAATCTCGGCTGCCTTGCTTTGGTTGCCGCCCGCTCGGTTCAGTACGTATTCCAGCAAGGGTTTTTCCATGCATTGCAGCACCATGTCGTAGACGGCATGGGGCGGTTGACCATCGAGGTCCTTGAAATATTCATCCAGGGCCGCGCGTACGCAGCTGGCGAGATCCTGGCTACTCATTACGCGGCGATCGCCTCATCATCAGCGGCAGGTTCAGCCGTGTATTGCAGACGCGTATCCCGCTGCTTGAGCTCGCTAAAGAAGTCGTTGATCGACTGCAATTGTTCTTCGACTGTCTGCAATTGGTTCATGTGGTGGCGGAAGTTTGCCGACCCGACCAGGCCTTTGGTGTACCAGGAGATATGCTTGCGTGCGACACGCATGCCAGTCAGCTCGCCATAGAAGTTGTACAGGTCGTGGATGTGCTCCAGCATGACTTGATGGATTTCGTCCACTTCCGGTGCGGGCAAATGCTCGCCAGTGGCAAGGAAGTGCTCGGTTTCGCGGAAAATCCAGGGGCGGCCTTGTGCGGCGCGACCTATCATCACTGCGTCAGCCTTGGTGTAGTCAAGCACGAACTTGGCTTTTTCCGGTGTGGTAATGTCGCCATTGGCGATCAGCGGAATATTGATGGCTTGCTTGACGGCGGCAATGGTGTCGTATTCTGCATCGCCCATATACAAGCAGGCGCGGGTACGGCCATGCATGGCAAGTGCTTTTACGCCGATGTCTTCTGCCATCTTGGCGACAGCCACGGCATTGCGGTTGTTTTTGTCCCACCCAGTGCGAATCTTGAGCGTGACCGGTACATCGACTGCTGCGACTACTGCCTTGAGGATTTGCGCGACTAGCGGTTCGTCCTTGAGCAGGGCGGAGCCGGCCATGACGTTACAGATCTTCTTGGCGGGGCAGCCCATGTTGATGTCAATGATCTGGGCACCGTTATCCACATTATGCTTGGCGGCTTCTGCCATCATCTTGGGGTCGGCACCAGCGATCTGGACGGAGATCGGGTCGACTTCGCCTTCATGGTTGGCACGGCGCAGCGTCTTGGCGCTACCGTACAACAGCGAGTTGGAAGTCACCATCTCGCTCACGGCAAGGCCTGCGCCCATTTTTTTGCAGAGCACGCGGAAAGGCCGGTCAGTCACGCCTGCCATGGGGGCGACGACCAGATTGTTCTTTAGCTTGTAAGGACCGATCTGCACCAGACTATAACCGTATCAGTGACATGGAAAAGCTGCCTATTTTATATGCAAATCGAAGGAGAACAAAGCACATATTCATGGCGTTGATTCCACTTTCGCTTCAATACAGGGAAGTTAACTCAATGTTTTACTTTAACTTGCACGCCTAATGGGCTGGGTGACTTAATCTCTCCTGCTTTTATATGGACGCGTTTTCATGACAATTTAAAAACGGAAATTGCCTTGATCAATTGTTGGGCCTGGTCATCCAGCGAATGTGCGGCGGCCATTGCTTCTTCTACCAAAGCGGCATTTTGCTGGGTGACTTCATCCATGGAGGTAATCGCGATATTGATTTGTTGAATACCGCTGCTTTGTTCCTCCGATGCATGTGCAATTTCAGTCATGATGTCTGAGACCTGTTGCACGGCATGGACGACATCCTGCATGGCACTGCCAGCATCCACGACTTGCGTAGAGCCTTGAGTGATCATATTGATCGAGCCATCAATCAATTGCTTGATTTCCTTGGCAGCGCTGGCGCTACGCTGGGCCAGGTTGCGCACTTCCTGCGCCACGACGGCAAAGCCACGTCCTTGCTCGCCTGCGCGGGCAGCCTCCACTGCAGCATTTAGCGCCAGGATGTTGGTTTGAAAGGCGATGCCCTCAATGACGCTGGTGATGTCCGACATCTTGCGCGACTCCTCGCTGATTTGCTGGATAGTGTTGACGGCATCACTCACCTTGTCGCTAGCACGCGCCGCGGTGCTTGAGGCAGAGGCAGCCAGTTGGTTGGCGGTGCGAGCATGCTCGGTATTCTGCTCTACGGTGGAGGTGAGTTGCTCGACGCTGGCGGCTGTTTCTTCCAGTGACGCTGCCTGGTTTTCGGTGCGGCTGGAGAGATCGCTATTACCGAGGGCAATTTCCGAGGCGGCGCTGGAGACATGTTCACTGATGGCACGGATATCACTCACGATATGACGTAGACGCTCTTGCATTGCGCTCATCGCGTGCAGCATGCTGTCCTTGTCGTCTGCGGCAAGCGAGACAGGTGTATTCAGGTTACCCTCGGCAATGTTATGCGCTAAATCCGAGGCTGTTGCCGGTTCCCCCCCAATCGGGCGAATCACCATGCGGTCCAGTAGGTAAGCCAGCGCAACCGAGACAAGGATGACACTGAGCAGGCCGATGATGATGGCGGTATTGCGCAGGTTACGAACACCTTGCAAGACTTGGTCTTCTGGCACCGAGATTGCAAAGGACCAAGGTGTCTGGCTTTGCGCGATATGAATCGGCTGGAAGATGCGCATGACCGTAGTCTTGAGTACGCTGTCTAGCGCTTTATCTTCATAGCCTTCACCTGCGCGAATGGCCTGGCGAATTCGCTCCCAATCCGTTGCTTTGGGTGTGGGCTTGCCAACATTGGCGGCATCACGATCACCGATATAACTGCCTTGGTGAGAGAGCAAGCTGGCAAAGCCATGCTTAAACGGCTTGATTTGACTGACTTTTTTCTGGAATTCAGACAGCAGCATATCCACCCCTGCCACACCTACCACCTTGCCTTGGTAGCGGATAGGCACCGCCATGCTGGTGATCAACACATTTTTGCCATTGATTTCGTATTCGTAAGGTTCTAGCAGGGTTTCCTCAGCGTTATTGCGTGCGAGTAGGTAATAGTCACCAGCGCCAGGCTGGTCATAATCCGTGAGGGCTGTGACTTCGACCTTGCCGCTGCCACGGTTCCAATAGGGGATGTAACGTCCGCTGCCATCCGTACCAGCCTGGTTCACGAATTCACTATCTCGTCCATCAAAGGCATTGGGTTCCCAGATGGTCCAGATGCCAATGAATCCTGGATTGTTTTCCAGTAGGTGCTTGAGCATATTGTCTGCGAGCTTGCGATTGACTAAACCTGCCGTGTGCAGCCCTTCCAGTGATTGGGCCAGCGTGCGTGCGGTATCGAATGCGCTTTCGATTTCGGCCTTGACTTCCTCGGCATGTTGCCTGGAGAGAGTGCGGGCGTATTGCAATGCTGATTCGCTTTGCAGAGTGGAGGCTTTGTAGGTCAGCACCGCGATAGTAAGGCCAAAGCCCAGTAACACCATGGTGCTGACGATCGCCAATACTTTGCTGCGTAGTGGCAGTTGGTTGAAAGAAGCCATGAAAGTACTTTGTGATGAGGTTGAAAGCTTTAAGCAAATAATATTCCTGAGAATAAACTCATCACTGCTCACTGGCGGGTGTTGGTCTAAGTCAATGATTTGCCAAGCTGATGATAGAGGCTCAATGCGCTGTACTTGATACTAAAGTGCGACGATGGCTGGCGGCATGCACCTCAGTTGGGCGTGACTTAATCGGGAGAGGTAGATTGTTCTAGCTGCGTTAACCAGATAAATGCTTGGGTATTACTGGCGCCACACATCTCTGCATTGGGTTTTAGGGAGGCGCATACCGCAGGGCGTTCAGCTTGACCGAAGATCATGCAGCGGTTCTGCGAATCCAGTTGTATGCAGCGCTCTCCCGCTTTTTTGCCGAGAGGCATCCCTGGGATGGCGCTGCTGATAGAGGGGGCGATGCAGCATGCACCGCAGCTTGGACGGCATTCCATTAGGCTTGATCTACAGTCTGCCAAGGGTACCCTGCTGTCTCCAGCGCTGCCTGGATATGTTGCATGGCGCTATGCACCTGTTCCGTGTTGCCTTTGACTCCGAGTTCAATGGTGCGGCGTGTATCCAGGCGTGGCAGGCTGAACAGCTTGAGGGCCGGGTATGTGCGTGTGATATCACCCATGAGGTCAAGCAACTGGCTTTCGCCCGCATCAAACACCAGGATGGAGGATTCAGTAATCTTTTGCTGGTGATGCAAATGGGCGTAATGCGTATCCAGTATCCATGCGGTCATGGGCCATGCCATTTCCGGGAAACCGGGCATGAAATAATGCTGGGCGAGGGAAAAGCCCGGGACACGATTCACTGGGTTAGGAATGAGTGCGGCACCGGCAGGGAAGTCTGCCATCAATACTCTTTTCGGGTAAGCAGATTCGCCGAAACGTGCTTCAATTTCTGCGACCGCTCCAGGGTGGCGTGCAATGGCTAATCCCGCGGCCTCGGCAGCAGATTGTCGCGTTTGGTCATCTGGTGTGGCACCTATGCCGCCAAAGCAAAATACGACATCTTTGCGTGCCATGGTGCGCTTGAGTGTGGCGGCAATCTGCGGGCGCTCGTCACCGAGATACTCTGCCCAGGACAAGGCCAGACCTCTCTCGGCAAGCAGTGAAATCACCTTGGATAAATGCCCATCCTGGCGTTTGCCTGAGAGGATTTCATCGCCAATGATGATGGCACCGAAGCGGGGAGTATGATGGTTCATGCTGTGGTATGTCGCCTTGAATGGCTGTTAATTTGCCTCAGAGCAGTCATGTTCTGCAAGTTTTTGCCGTTGAATGGGTAAAATAGGCCGCTGTTATTGAAAAAACAAATGTATGAGTAAGCCAAAAGACAATCCCGACGACGAAATCCTCTGTTTTTGCAGTGGGGTGAAACGCGGCAAGATTCGCGCCTTGCATCAACAGGGCTTTGATCTGCAGGGTATCGCCGACATGACGGGTGCCTTGACTGGTTGCGGTGGTTGCGAGTGGGAAATCGAGTATTACCTGAAAGAGCTGGATCAAGCACAAGACAAATAGCTTGTGCTTGATCTGGCACACACTGGTTTAATGCGCTGCTTCCCAGTTAGTGCCAACTCCTACTTCCGCCAGTAAAGGTACATCTAGCTTGGCAACGCCTTGCATGAGTTGTGGCAGGGTTTGCTTCACCAGTTCCAATTCTCCATCCGGCACTTCCAGTACCAATTCATCGTGCACTTGCATGATGAGCTTGCTTTGCAGCTTTTCCCGGTCCAGCCAACCTTGTACGGCAATCATCGCCAGTTTGATCAAATCAGCTGCTGTGCCTTGCATAGGCGCATTGATGGCAGCACGTTCTGCACCCGCACGGCGCATGCCATTGGGGCTGTTGATTTCGGGTACCCATAGCCTGCGGCCAAAGAAAGTTTCCACGTAGCCCTTATCCTTGGCGGCTTCGCGCGTGGTTTGCATATAGTTACGTACGCCGGGGTAGCGTGCGAAGTAACGGTCGATGTAACTTTGCGCAGCGCTACGTTCTATATTCAGGTTTTGCGCCAGGCCAAATGCACTCATGCCATAAATCAGGCCGAAGTTGATCACCTTGGCATAGCGGCGTTGCTCGCTAGTGACAGCATCGCGCTCCACGCCAAAAATTTCGGCCGCGGTGGCGCGGTGAATATCTTCCCCCTTGGCGAATGCGCTCAACAGGCCTTCATCTTGTGAAAGGTGTGCCATGATGCGTAACTCGATTTGCGAGTAATCGGCAGAGATAATGCTGTGACCCGGGTTGGCGATAAAGGCTTCGCGAATGCGCCGGCCTTCGGCAGTGCGTACCGGGATATTCTGCAAATTGGGGTCCGAGCTAGCCAAGCGCCCGGTAATAGCCACGGCCTGGCTGTAGCTGGTATGCACGCGACCCGTGTCAGGGTTGATCATGCGCGGCAGCTTGTCGGTGTAAGTGGATTTCAGCTTGGCGAGTCCGCGATATTCCAGCAATACTTTGGGCAATGGATAGTCCAATGCCAGTTCCTGCAACACATCCTCATCGGTGGAAGGTGCGCCGCTTGGCGTTTTCTTCAGGGGCTTGATGCCGAGTTTGCCAAAGAGGATTTCCTGCAATTGCTTGGGTGAGCCGAGGTTGAACGGTTGCCCAGCCAATTCATAGGCCTGTTGTTCAAGCCCGATCAGTTTTTGGCCGATCTCATGGCTTTGCGCTTGCAGCATGGCTTGGTCTATCAGCACACCGTTGCGTTCTATGGTGTAAAGAATATCCAGTACCGGCATTTCGATTTGGCTGTATACAAATTGCAACTTGGCATCGTCTGCCACCTGCGGGTAAAGGTTCTGGTGCAACTGCAGCGTGATGTCGGCATCTTCGGCTGCATATTCCGCGGCTTGCTCCACGGCTACCTGGCTGAATGGTACTTGCTTGGCGCCCTTGCCTGCGATTTCTTCGTAGGTGATGGTTTTTACACCCAGGTGGCGCATAGCGAGGTCATCCATGCCATGGGTGCGATGGCTTTCCAGCACATAAGATTGCAGCAGCGTATCGTGGGCGATGCCATTGAGCTGGATGCCGTGATTGGCCAGTACATGCTTATCGTACTTGAGGTTTTGCCCCACCTTCTTGATATCCGGGTTTTCCAACAGTGGTTTGATGCGGGCGAGCGTGGCGTCAAATGACAATTGGTCAGGTGCGCCAGGGTAGTCGTGGCGCAGCGGCAGATAAGCTGCTTCACCAGGCGTGACGGAAAATGACATGCCGACCAGTTTTGCCGTCAACGGGTCTAATGAAGTGGTTTCCGTGTCAAAACATACCAGTGTGGCCTGGCTGAGTTTATCCAGCCAGTTTTGCAAGGCGGCTTCAGTGAATATGGTTTCGAAGTGGCGCGTAGTGGCGGCAGAGGCTGCAAACAAGTCAGTCGGCATATTACTGGCTGCTGCGGTGGTGTTGGATGCCGCAGGGACGGCATCTAATTCGCGGCGCAGGGTCTTGAATTCAAAACGGTCAAACAACTCAATCAGGGTATCCCTGTCCTGCGGTCGTGGGGCGAGGTCGGAGAGGTTTTCCTGTATGCCAACATCGCAGCGTATGGTGATGAGCTCGCGGGCTGTGGGCAGCCAGGGCAGGGCTTTACGCAGGTTTTCACCTACAACGCCCGTGATCTTGTCGGCATTGGCAATGATGTTGTCTAGCGAGCCATATTGGGTCAGCCATTTGACCGCAGTCTTGGGGCCGACTTTTTCCACGCCCGGCACATTGTCCGAGCTGTCTCCGATCAGGATCAGGTAATCCACCATCAAGCTGGGTGGTACGCCAAACTTGGCCTCAACCCCGGCTTCATCCAGCATCTCATCGGTTTTCCTGAAGGCATCACGCATGGTGTTGACCACGGTGACATGGGGGTTCACTAACTGTGAAATGTCTTTGTCGCCTGTGGAAATAATCACCCGCATGCCTTCGCGCTCTGCCTGTTTCGCCAGGGCACCAATCACGTCATCGGCTTCCACCCCGTCTTCGACGATCAGCGGCCAGCCCATGGCCTGTATGGCGCGATGCAAAGGCTCTATTTGCAGGCGCAGGTCATCCGGCATGGAAGCACGATTGGCCTTGTATTCTTGGTAGATATCGTCGCGGAAAGTTTTGCCTTTGGCATCAAATACACAAGCGCTATAATCGGCTGGGTAGTCTTTATGCAGGCGGCGCAGCATGTTAAGTACGCCCTGAATGGCGCCGGTGGGCTCGCCAGCCTTGTTACGCAGGTCTGGCATGGCATGGAAGGCGCGATAGAGGTAGGACGAACCGTCCACTAATAACAATGTTTTCATTTTTTGAGTGTGGAACCTTATGTCAGCTGCAAAAAAACTTCCCAAGATTCTTGATCCCGATTTACCCAATAAAAAGTACTCGGCGCGCGAATCATGGCGAGCTTTCGAGATTATGGCAGAATTCGTCGAGGCGACCGAGCGCATGAAGGAAATCACGCCCGCGGTCTCCATTTTCGGTAGCGCGCGCACCCCGCCTGATCACCCCTATTACAAACTGACGGAAGAAATTGCCCGGCTCTTGTCAGATGCCGGATTCAGCGTCATTTCTGGCGGTGGTCCCGGTATCATGGAAGCTGCCAACAAGGGTGCATACAAGGGGAAATCGCCCAGCATCGGCCTCAATATCGAATTGCCGCACGAGCAAAAGGGCAATCCATACCAGGACATCAGCCAGAACTTTCAGCATTTTTTCATGCGTAAAGTCATGTTTGTGAAATATGCCTCGGCTTACGTAGTGATGCCGGGTGGTTTTGGTACGCTGGATGAGTTGATGGAGGCGCTTACTCTCATCCAAACTGCCAAGACACGCAGGATCCCGCTGATTCTGGTGCATGAACCATTCTGGCGCGGCATGTTGTCCTGGATCAAGGAAACTCTGGCGCCTGAGGGCATGATTTCGCCGGAAGACCTCGATTTATTACAGGTGATCGACAAGCCTCATGAGATCGTGGAGGCCATCTTCAAGCATTATGAAACCAGAGGTTTTGAACCATCACCCACTGAGCAGCAAATCATGCAGTTCTACTTGTAAGCAGGAGGTGTGTTGGCAGCGGTGCTCGGTCGCGCCAATATCTTGTTGTTAATAAGCAACACCGCCCTTTTGGCTAAGGGGGGTATTTGATAGAATTGCTGCATTATTCTGAGCTGAGGTTGTCATGCGTACCCATAAAATTTTGCTGATGTTGGCGTTTCTTTTGCCGCTGATGGCCTCTGCTGCTGAGATTCCAGATAATCTGGAGCCTTTGCCTGAGCCTCCTCCACCTCCTGCCGGTATGGAAGGTGAGAACCCTGAGCCAGAGGTGACGATCACCAAGAAGGGTGAAGATACCGTCGAGGAATACCGTATCAATGGTAACTTGTACATGATCAAGGTCACGCCAAAAGTGGGCGCGCCATATTACATGACCAAGGAAGACTCAAATGCAGGCTGGGCACGTAGCGAGGGCGATATCGCCCCCACCGTCAGTATCCCCAAGTGGGTCTTGTTCCGGTTCTAACCATTGAGTTGCTGATGCCTGAGGAGGGCGTGGTTTAGCCCTCATTTCCACTTTCCCCGGTTTTCCAAAAGTTTTCTATGTCCGTATTTACCACCGTTTCATTCGAGCAAATGCAGCAATGGCTTAAGGGCTATGCCTTAGGCGACTTGCTTGATCTGCAGGGGATTGCATCGGGTATCACCAATACCAATTACTTCGTTACCACAACAAGCGGGCGGTATGTGCTCACGCTGTTTGAAGAGCATAGTGCGGAGGAGTTGCCTAATTTCCTCAACCTGATGACGCATCTGGCTGAGCGGGGGATTCCTTGCCCGCACCCGGTTAAGAACAATACAGGCGCTGCATTGGGTGAGCTCAATGGTAAGCCTGCCGCCCTGGTGAGCTGTCTGGCGGGCAAGTCGCTGGAGATAGTAACGCCGCAGCATTGTGCCGAAATTGGCAATGTGCTGGCACGCATGCATGTGGCTGGTGCCAGTTTCAAGGCCGACATGAGTAACCTGCGCTGTCAACGCTGGCGTGTGGCAACGGCAGCTAAGGTGGCCCCATTCCTGGAAGCAGAAAACCGCCAGATGCTCGATGTCCAGCTCGAGTTTGAGCAAGGGTTTGATACCAGTGCCTTGCCGCGTGGCGTGATCCACGCTGACCTTTTCCGTGACAATGTGTTGATGGATGGCGACAAGGTCGGTGGCGTGATTGATTTTTACTATGCTTGCCAAGATGTCTTGCTGTATGACATTGCGATTGCCGTGAATGATTGGTGCGTCAACCCAGATGGTAGTTTGGATGCCGTGCGGGTGCAGGCACTACTCAACGCCTATCATGCCGTGCGCGCCTTGGGCGCAGATGAGCATCAGGCCTGGCCTGGTATGTTGCGGGTAGCGGCGATGCGCTTCTGGTTGTCGCGCCTCAATGACCTGCATTTCCCTCAGGCAGGTGAGTTGACGCATGCTAAAGATCCAGTTTATTTCGAGCATATCCTGCGTAATAGCATCAAAAAACGTGAACAGCTATTGGAAAACTGGGTCAATTAACGCACTAGGCTGCGGTGCAGCCTGATAAGACTGGCGCAAGATGACCAGCAATTTAGGGGACAAGATGCAAGTTAAACCAACCGTTTTCGGTCAAGTGAATGCCTGGGTGCGCGATATTCTGGCCTTGTTTCGCCAGAAGCCAGGCAAGTGGATGCTGCTGGGCCTTGCCCACGTGTTTTTCTTTGCCATGTTGCCAGGCCTGATTGGCCTGAAATTCATTTCTTTCCTTTTGTTGCCTGCTTTCCTCGCGCTTGCCGTGGGGTTTTATCGTGATGCCGATCTTGGTCGCGAGAGTGACCTGGGTGACCTGCTCAATGAAATCAAGCCTAGCTTCAGGAAATTGCTGGCCTTGGGCGCCATTTGTGTGGTGTATGTGCTGCTGATTAACCTGCTGACTGCAGATGATGCCATGAAGCTGGATGCACTGGCCAAGAGTGAATCCAATCCTGAACAGGTATTGGAGCAATCCATTCCCATCCTGACCAAGCTGATGTTGTTATTGGTGCCACTGGTATTGGTGATCTGGTTTGCGCCAGCGTTGGTGGCTTTTCAGCAATATTCCGTGGTGCAGGCCATCAAGTCCAGCCTGGCGGCATTTATCCAGTATTTGTTGCCCTTGTTGCTGACCTGGGTATCAGTTACCCTGATCATCATGTTGAGCATGACGCTGGCGGGAATACTGGTGGGGATGATGTCTGCTGCTTCTTCATCCATGGGAGGCCTGTTGATGCTGGTGTTGGTGTTTGCCTGCATGCTGTTTGCCAGCGCCCTTATGCTGGCATTCCAGTATGTCAGCAACCGCGACATTTTCAAGATGCCGCGGCCTGACAGCGTCGAGCTGCTATAGCGCTTCCAGCTTGGCGTATTCCAGCGCCAGCCACTTCAATCCTTCTTTGCCAAAATTGACCTGCACACGCAGGTCGTTGGCATTTCCCTCGTAGTTCACTACCACGCCTTGCCCAAACTTGGCATGGGCCACGGCCTGGCCGATTTTCCAGGGCATGTTGGCCTGAGGGCGCGCCGCTACAGGGGGCGGTGGCGTATATTGGCTGCTGTTGCCATAGGATTTGTTAGAGACAGTGTTCAGGCGCTTGACCAAGTCTTCCGGAATTTCATCCAGGAAACGTGATGGAATGCCGTAACGTACCTGGCCATGCAACATGCGGTTTTGCGCAAAGCTGATATAAAGCCGCTGGCGTGCACGGGTCACGGCTACGTACATCAGGCGGCGTTCTTCTTCCAGGCCATTGGATTCATAGCTGCTTTGCTCATGCGGGAACAGGCCTTCTTCCAGCCCACTGATAAACACGGTATTAAACTCTAGCCCCTTGGCGGCATGCACGGTCATGAGTTGCAGGGCATCACGGCCAACATCGGCCTGGTGCTCACCCGCCTCCAGGCTGGCATGGGCGAGGAATTGTGCAAGGATGGACATGGCAACCTCGCCGTTTTCGTCCACCTGCATACCGATGTCTTGATTCATGAAGGCAATGGCGGCATTGACCAGTTCATCCAGGTTGGCAAGGCGGTCTTCACCTTCCTTGTCCGCGGCATAATGATCACGCAGGCCGGATAGGCGGGTAGCCAGCTCTACTTGCTCAGCCAGTGTCAGGCCGACGGATTCTTCCTGCATTTGCTTGATCAATGCAACAAAGCCATCCAGCCCCCGGCCTGGCTTGCCATCCCCTGCCTTGGCACAGGCTGCCTGCCACAAGCTGCTGTCTTGCTGGCGTGCCAGTTCCTGCAATTGTTCCAGGCTGCGTGCACCGATGCCGCGAGTAGGGAAGTTGATGACGCGCAACAAAGCGGTATCATCATCGCCGCTTGCGATCAGGCGTAAATAGGCGAGAGCATGCTTGATTTCAGCACGCTCGAAGAAGCGCAAGCCACCATAGACGCGATAAGGCAGATTGGCTGAAAACAGTTCGTGTTCTAGGATGCGTGATTGCGCATTGGAACGGTAGAGTAGGGCGATCTGGCTGAGTTCTGTACCTTCCTTGTGCAAGGCCTTGATCTCATCAACGATGAAAGTGGCTTCATCCTTGTCGTTGTAACCTTCATAGATGCGAATCGGCTCACCCTTGCCCGCGGAGGTCCAGAGGTTTTTACCCAGCCGGTTGCGGTTATGCATGATGATGGCGTTTGCTGCATCGAGGATATTGCTGTGGGAGCGGTAGTTCTGCTCCAGCTTGACGATATTTTGCACGTTGAAGTCATGCTCGAAATCGCGCATATTGCCCACGCGAGCGCCGCGGAAGGCATAGATGGATTGGTCGTCGTCGCCGACGGCAAAGATGCAGTTATCCGCGCCCGCGAGTAATTTCAGCCACAGATATTGCAGGCGGTTGGTATCCTGGAACTCATCGACCAGAATGTACTTGAATCGGTGCTGGTAATGTTCGCGGATGCTGTTGTTTCGGCTCAAAAGCTCATAGCAGCGCAGCAGCAGTTCGGCAAAGTCGACTACACCTTCGCGTTGGCATTGCTTGTCGTACTCCTCGAAAATTTCGCGCATGCGTTGTGAATGGCTGTCGTAGGCTTCCACTGCATAAGCACGCAGGCCTTCTTCCTTGCAGCTATTGATATAGCCCAGCACCTGCTTGGGTGGGAACTTCTCGTCATCAACATTCATTGCTTTCATCACGCGCTTGATGGAAGAGAGCTGATCAGCCGTGTCCAGAATCTGGAATGTCGCTGGTAACTCGGCCTCGCGATGGTGCGCTCTCAGCAAGCGATTACACAAGCCATGGAAAGTGCCCGCCCACATGCCGCGAATGTTGATGGGCAGCATCGCACCCAATCGCGTCAGCATTTCCTTGGCGGCCTTGTTGGTAAACGTCACTGACAAAATGCCATGAGGAGAGACTTGCCCGGTCTGGATCAGCCAGGCAATCCTCGTTGTCAGAACGCGGGTTTTGCCACTGCCAGCGCCTGCGAGAATCAATGCGGATTGGTGTGGGAGGGTCACAGCTTCTAGCTGTTTATCGTTGAGGCCGTCAAGCAGGGAGGTGGGGGAGGTCGAATTCATCATAGCCTGCATTATCGCAGGTGAGCGCAAGCAAGAGAACCATTAGCGCAGGTTCACTACTTCTTCTGTTGATGAAATGGATGGATCGGCTGGATCGTGCAATCGTATGTTGAGCAAGAATGCGATTGAATATCGAGGAGCACGCAGCACCTGCGTAGCAGGGCAAGCGCGATGAGAATTTACGATGGGTACTGATTATCGATAGGGAATGCAGTCGTTGCGCCTTTTTAGTGCGCAATTGTAAGCAGATGTAAAAGCCGCACTTTTTGTGAACTATCCGTATAAGGCCCGGTCTTATTTTCCAGACGACGCACTCGTCTCCCGCTTTCCTCCCTGAGCGGGAAGCCTTATCCCAATGAGGCTTAAATGCTTAACCCCGATTTTACTCCCCTTTAATCGGGGTTTTTTTTGTCTGTCGTTTGTGGCGAGCTTGCTGCATCTAATGCAACATCACGCTTTAATGAATGCTACTCGTTAGCGAGTATATGCCCAAATCATTGTTTGTTGCTAATAAATATTTTGCACCTTGAGTATGACGAATTGACGGCGGCCGGTATCAATCAAATAAGCTGAAGGTGATGACAAATAACAATAAAAAAGCCCTGGTATCCCAGGGCTTTTAAGGGGCAGGGTTGCTGGAAAGCAACCCTTTTGTGCGATAAGGCTAAATTTAGAAGCCCATACCGCCCATGCCACCTGCGTCAGGCATTGCAGGTGCTGCATCGTCCTTAGGCAATTCTGCAACCAGTGCATCAGTAGTCAGAATCAGGGAAGCAACAGAAGCAGCGTTTTGCAGCGCGGAACGTGTTACCTTGGCTGGATCGAGAACACCGAGTTCAACCAGGTCGCCGTAAGTGCCGTTGGAAGCGTTGTAACCGTAGTTGCCAGTACCTTCCAGTACCTTGTTCACAACCACAGATGGCTCGTCACCAGCGTTAGCCACGATCTGGCGCAATGGCTCTTCAATCGCGCGCAGCACGATCTTGATACCTGCGTCTTGATCTGGGTTTTCACCCTTCAGTTCCTTGATGGAAGCACGGGCACGCAGCAGGGCAACACCACCGCCAGGCACAATGCCTTCTTCAACAGCAGCGCGAGTAGCGTGCAATGCATCTTCAACGCGAGCCTTCTTTTCCTTCATTTCGGTTTCAGTCGCAGCACCAACCTTGATCACGGCAACACCGCCAGCCAGCTTGGCTACGCGTTCTTGCAGCTTTTCACGATCGTAGTCGCTGGAGGCTTCTTCGATCTGCTTCTTGATCTGTTCGATACGCACCTTGATGTTGTTTTCGGAACCAGCGCCATCAATGATGGTGGTGTTTTCCTTGCCTACTTCGATACGCTTGGCTTGACCCAGGTTTTCCAGGGTTACCTTTTCCAGGCTCAGGCCAACTTCTTCAGCGATCACGGTACCGCCTGTCAAGATGGCGATATCTTCCAGCATGGCCTTGCGACGGTCACCAAAGCCAGGCGCCTTAACAGCAACAGTCTTCAGGATGCCACGGATGTTGTTCACTACCAGGGTAGCCAATGCTTCGCCTTCTACATCTTCAGCGATGATCAGCAGAGGACGACCAGCCTTCGCTACTTGCTCCAGTGTTGGCAACAGGTCACGGATGTTGGAAATCTTCTTGTCGAACAGCAGAACGAAAGGATTGTCCAGCAGGGCGATTTGACGCTCTGGGTTGTTGATGAAGTATGGGGACAGGTAGCCACGGTCAAATTGCATACCTTCAACGACGTCTAGTTCGTTTTCCAGGCCAGAACCGTCTTCAACAGTGATAACGCCTTCCTTGCCTACCTTGTCCATCGCGTCGGCGATGATCTGGCCGATGTCAGCGTCGGAGTTAGCGGAGATGGAACCAACCTGCGCAATTTCCTTGCTGGTGGTAGTGGGCTTGGAGATTGCCTTGATCTCGTTAACGATTTCGGCCACAGCCTTGTCGATACCGCGTTTGAGGTCAGTTGGGTTGAAGCCAGCAGCAACGTATTTGAAACCTTCACGTACGATCGCTTGTGCCAGAACGGTAGCTGTTGTTGTACCGTCACCAGCGTTGTCATTGGTCTTGGAAGCTACTTCCTTGACCAGTTGAGCGCCCATGTTTTCCAGCTTGTCGCTCAGTTCGATTTCCTTGGCAACGGAAACACCGTCCTTAGTCACGGTTGGGGAGCCGAAAGAACGCTCCAGCACAACGTTACGGCCCTTAGGGCCCAGGGTTACCTTAACAGCATTCGCCAGAACGTTAACGCCATTAACAATCTTGGCACGTGCCTCATCACCGAAAATCACTTGTTTTGCAGCCATTTATATCTCCTATTGAAACTTGTTTGAGCTATGTTGTGCGAACAATTAGGCTTCAACTACACCCAGGATGTCATCTTCACGCAGTACCAGTACTTCATCACCGTTTACCTTAACGGCTTGACCTGCATACTTGCCAAACAACACCTTGTCACCCACTTTAACGTCAAGAGTGATTGCCTTGCCGTTGTCATCCTTCTTGCCAGGGCCAACAGCAATCACTTCACCTTGATCTGGCTTCTCAGTTGCAGAGTCAGGGATAACGATGCCGGATGCGGTCTTGCGCTCTTCTTCCAGGCGTTTCACGATAACGCGGTCTTGCAATGGGCGAATTGCCATGAGTCAGTTCTCCTAAGATCTTGAATTAACGTTGATTTAGTTACAAATTGGGTTGCTAGGGAAGAATGAATTAGCACTCATCCCTATTGAGTGCTAATGATAGGGACGAGATAGTGGTTTTTCAAGTGCAAGGGTGGAAATTTTTTTGTCGGTTGTCACTCAACTCTAGATTCTTGCAAGTTAACTCCAGAGGTTGGCAACTGAGTCGGCCCAACTATCCCTGCATTGCCCGAAGACTACTGTTACTCACCACAGCTGCCAACTCTTCAGACAAAATCTCTAATGCCCTTGCTTCCAGTTTAAGTATCTTTTGCGTGAGCTCTGGGTTATTCAGTGGTAAAAAAGAGGCGCCACCCAAATCGCTTAACACCACTTTTTCAGCACCCCTCAAAATGTTATGCGCATATAAATCGCCGTGCATGAGGCCATGGGCATGCAGGTGTTCTGCGGCTTGCGTGACGCCTTGTAAAATCAATTGGGCTTGTTCGGGCGTGAGCCTGCAATCATCTGCATACACATCTCGCGAGCAGCTTTTATAGCTGGGGGGGCTTGCCAGCACTTTCAAATGGGCATCCAGCAGGGGCATGACCAAGCCTGAGATGCCTTGCGGGTGATTGTGTATCACGCCTTTGACACCGACTAGATTGGGGTGCTCACCCGCCAATATATTGGCGTGCAGTTCGCAACGCGGCAGGCCATCGCTGGTGAGGCCGCTCTTAAAGAGCTTTACTGCCACAAGCTCTTGTGCGTTTTCGTGTTGCATCAAGGCCTGGTAGGTGACGCCAGAGGCGCCTTCACCGAGTACGTGCTGCAGGGAGAGGGTTTGCCAATCGATGTGGTGTATATGATGCTGGCTGATGAGCGCTTGCTCGATGGCGTTGCAAAATGGGTTGCCAGCGTAAGCCAGCCAGGTGAGTTTAGGTAAATCGAATAAAAAATCCGGCAAGCTCTCAAACTGGTTGGCAGAAATCCGCAATAACTCCAAGGCGTGGCAATTTGCCATGCTGGCAGGCAAGCTGCTGAGCTGGTTACCCGCCAGCATGAGTTTTTGCAGCTTGCTGCACTCACCCAAGGCATGGGGCACTGCGCCAAGTGCGTTATCGGTGACGATAAACCAGCGCAAGGTGTGGGTAGGGATGGCCTCTTCCGGGATATATGTGATCTGGTTGGCTTTAAAACCAATCATGCTTAAGTTTTCGCATTGCCCAAGCACTTCTGGCAGGTGCGTAAACTGGTTGTTTGAGCAAAAAAGAATGCGCAGTTTTTTGAGGCGATGTAAATCACTGGGCAAATCAGTCAGCGCATTACCGGACAAGTCTAGAATTTCCAGGCTATCGGCTAATTCGAAAATTTGCGGCGGAAACTGCGTTAACTGACTACTTAATTTGAGCTGTTTGGCCCCTTGAAGCTTACCCGCCTTGAGTTGGGCGAGCGTGTCATCTGGCGCTGGGGTGGGTGTCATAACAATCAATGCGGTTGATGGATGCGCTATGTTACTTCAATCCGTTTGGTAGTCTGCAGATTCTCTCTGGCAGGGGATTAGGCTTTATCGTTTTATTGATTCTAATGGATGAGAATCTAGAGTTGAGTTGCAAACGACCTTGCTCAAGGTGAGATCAAGCACCACTTCATGGGCCGATGCTTGATCTGCATGCATACTGGAGGGAGTGCGTGGAAACGCTTTAGCGTTGTTTAGGGTCGTGGTAGCGTGCCAGCCAATGGGCGTAAGGCGGAGGTAGTACCCAGGCTGGGTTCTCCTGATTTAGCTCTTTGGCTGCCTGATAGGCCCAGTTCGGGTTCTCGAGATGTGCGCGGCCTATCATGGCGAGGTCGAGTTGCTCATGACGAATGGCTTGATCTGCGAGATCAGGAGCGCCAAATCCCCATGCGGATGACACCGGGAGCTGGGTTTCGTTGCGTACTCTTTGTGCAATGGGGGCAAGGAATGCCGGGCCCCAGGGAATCTGTGCTGCGGGTGTGCTGAAACCAATGCTGACGCTGAGCATATCTAGGCCTAGCTGTTTCCAAGCATTCACTAGCTGGATGGATTCACTCAATGTCTGTTCGTCCTGCCCGTCATATTCCAATACGCCGAATCGTGCGGTCAGTGGCAGGTGTTCTGGCCAGACATGACGTACAGCGGCCAGGGTTTCGCGCGTGAAGCGGCCCCTGTTCTCAAGGTTGCCACCATATTCATCAGTACGCAGGTTGGAGTGGGCTGAGGTAAAGCTTTGTGCCAGGTAGCCATGGGCGAAGTGCAATTCCAGCCATTCGAAACCTGCATCCAAGGCGCGACGTGCAGCCGCGACAAAATCCTGCTGTACTCGTTGAATGTCGGCAATGGTCATGGCAGTGGGAATGCGAGGCAGCAAGCCGCCAAATGCCAGGGCTGAAGGCGCGATAGGTTGCCAGCCGCGTGTATCGCCCTCTGGGATATGGTCATCGCCTTCCCATGGGATATTGGCACTGGCCTTGCGACCAGCATGAGCAATCTGGATGCCTGGTACCGCCCCTGAGGCCTTGATGGCTGCGGCAATCGCCTGGAGCTGCTCTGCCTGTGTATCGTTCCAAATGCCAAGGCAGTGCGGGGTGATGCGGCCTTCAGGGGCAACAGCTGTTGCCTCGACGATGATTAACCCGCTTCCGCCCCGTGCAAGCGAGGTGTAATGCACTTGGTGCCAATTATTGGCAACGCCATCAATGGCCATGTATTGGCACATTGGGGGTATGGCGATGCGGTTCTTTAATGCAACACCTTTTAGTTGAAATGGAGAAAATAAGTTTGCCATTGTGATTCCCTCGCTACTGACGATTGGTGGATATGGTGCAAGCATTTCCCTTAATATTATTCGGGATGTTTCCATAGTTCCAATATATTCGAACTATGGAAACATATTAATGGCTATGATAAATTTTGTCCATGAGGCAAATTAAACACCCACCGATTGAACAGATAGAGCTCACCGAACTCATGTATGCGCTATCTGATCCCGCTCGTCTGGAGATCGTTGCATGCCTGGCACAGGCTGGGCGGCAGATGACTTGTGGTGAGTTGGATATGAACCGGCCAAAATCCAGTATGTCCCATCATTTCAAAATATTGCGTGCTGCGGGTTTGGTGGAAACCATCATTGATGGCAAGGAGCATTTGAATTCGCTACGACTCGCCGAGATCGAGCAGAAATTTCCTGGTGTCCTGAGTGCAGTGTTGCAGTCTATCCAGCGTTAGCAAGATGGTGAATTGCGGGGCATTGCTGACGGCTTAACTTGATTCCACATCACTACAAAAAATAGCCCAACCTGATAACAGGTCGGGCCTAGTGTGCAGAGTTTTCGAGCTTTTTTACTGTCGCCCTTGAATCATTGAATGCTTAGCCTACGTAGCGTTTGACCTGAAAGCCATATTTGGGGTGTGTGACGTAAACGAAGTGCTTGCCTAAGTTGCGATCTGCACGCTCAGCAGATGTGTTGATGCGATTCATGTTGAAGCCGTACTTTGGATGGGGGCGGTTGTTGGTGATGACCGCAACATCCTTGGTGCTGGCAACAGCCTTGGTTTCGGCGATGCGTGCATCAAATGTGCTATTGAGCGGGCTGATATTAGCAGCGGCCAGTACTTGGCCATTGAGCACGGTGTTGCCGTCTTGTGCTTGTGCAAACATGGCGGAAGAAGCCAACAATGCGAAAGTCAGAATTGAAATTGCCTGTTTCATGGTAAATCTCCTAAGAATCATATAATTAAAATTGATAGTTGCTTTGCAGTACAGTTGATAGTTTTTATTGCCAGCCACCTCCCAACGCCCTGTATAAGTTGATCATTGCGGAAATCTGCTTCTGCTTGGTCTCAATCAGGTCCATCTTGGCTTCCAGCGCATCGCGCTGTGTGAGCAGCACTTCCATGTAGTCAGCACGTGCGGATTTAAAGAGCTGATTGGAGATTTCGATAGAGCTGGTCAGGGTGTCGACCTGGTTGTTTTTCAACTGGTAGTTCTTGTCGAGGTTGTCCAGATTCGATAACTGCGTGGCCACTTCGCCATAAGCATTGATGATGGTTTGCTCATACTCGAACGCTGCCTTGATTTGCTCGGCACTGGCATTCTTGTAAGTGGCGATAATGGCGTTGCGGTTGACCAGCGGCGCAATCAGGTCGCCACCGAGCGATCCGGCAATCGACTCTGGCATGTTCAGCAGGTAGCGCGGATTGAAGGCCTGGAAGCCTAGCCCAGCCTTGAGGGCGAAGGACGGATAGAAGTTCGCCTTGGCTACCTCGATATTCAGCTTGGCAGCTTCCAGCTCTAGCTGCGCTTGACGGATATCAGGACGGTTTTCCAGCAATTGCGATGGAATGCCGACAGCCAGCATCTTAGGCTTAATACCCATGAAGCCTGCTGAGGCCCGTTCGATCGGTTGCGGTGTGCGGCCCAGCAGGAAGTTGAGACGGTTCTCCGTTTCGACGATCTTCTGCTTTACCTCGAAGCGTTGGCTCTGGTTCTTGTTCACCTCGGCTTCGAAGCGTTTCACCGCCAGCGATGTGGTGCGGGCATATTGCTGTAGCTCCCTGACCACGTCGAGCGCGTGTTGCTGAATCTCGATATTTTTGTCGAGATTCTCCAGCTCGTTATCCAGAGCGAGCAGCTCGTAATAAGAGTTGGCGACTTCCGCGACTAGGTTGGTGACAAGGAAGTGCTTACCCTCCACTGTCGCCATATATTCCATGGTGGCAACCTTGGTGGCATTGCGCAGCTTCTTCCAGACATCCAGCTCCCAAGAGGCAACCAGGCCAAACTGGTAGTTGCCAAAATATTTGGGGAAGTGCTTGCCTTCCTTGATATCCAGTCCTTCCTCAATGGCGCCGTTGCGGGTGTAGCGTGCAGTCTTCTCGCTTTCAGCGGTTGCCCCTATGCCAACCGATGGCAGGTATTCGCCTTTCCTCGCCAGAATCTCGTTCTCGGCAACGCTGATGCGCTGCATGAGAATGTTGATCTCCTTGTTGTTGGCAATGGCCGTGTCTATCAGTGTTGCCAGGTGCTGGTCTTCGAAGAACTCCTTCCAGTTGACATTGGCGCTGCTGCTGGCGCTGGCATCACTAGTGGTGTAATGCTCAGGCAGTGCAACCTGCGGCTCTTTTTTCGTGATCGTTGGGATGGCGCATGCCTGCATCATCAGCGCCAGGGCTCCCAACACGGCAAGTTGAATGGCTTTATTCTTGGTCATCATCGTTTTTACTGTAGTGATAGATTTCAGTTAAAGGCTCAAACTCTTCATTCCTGATCATCGACTTGCCGTCGGAAAGCTTGGCAAAGATGTAGTACAGGCCAGGGATGAGAATGACCCCGAAGATGGTGCCGAACAGCATGCCGCCCAGCGCCGAGCTGCCGATGGTGCGATTGCCTACCGCGCCCGCACCTGTCGCGATGACAAGCGGGATCAGGCCGGCAATGAAGGCAAACGAGGTCATGAGGATGGGGCGGAAACGCACGCGTGCACTCTCGATCGCGGCATCCTTGATCGACAGGCCTTGTGCATGTTTCTGCACGGCATATTCCACGATCAGCACCGCGTTCTTCCCCAGCAGGCCGACCAGCATCACCAGCCCGACCTGGGCATAGATGTCGTTGGCAAGCCCTAATGCCTTGAGCAGGAAGAATGAACCGAACACGCCGGCAGGCAGCGACAGCACGACGACCAGCGGCAGGATGAAGCTTTCATATTGCGCCGCCAGCACCATGTAAACGAACACCAGCACGACACCAAAGATGATGATGGCTTCGTTACCACGGCTGGCCTCGTCGAAGGACAAGCCTTCCCAGCCAATGTCGTAGCCGTGTGGCAGGGTAGCCTTGGCCACTTGTTCCACGGCCTTGATGGCGTCATCCGTGGTGTAGCCTGCAGCAGGCATGGCGCGGATAGTGGCTGAGTTGTAGAGGTTGTAACGCGTGATCTCGTTCGGGCCCTGCATCTTCTTCAGCTTCATGAAGGCAGAGTAGGGCACCATTTCGCCTTCCTCATTCTTCACGTAGTAGTTGAGGATGTCCGTCGGATAACGGCGGAACTCGGGACCTGCCTGGGTATAGACCTTGAAGAAGTTGTTGAAGCGGATAAAGCCCTGTTCGTAGGTACTGCCGATCAGGATATCCAGGTTATCCATCGCCTTGGCGATTGACACTTTCTTCTGCATGGCGAGCTTGTTGTCGATCTGGATTTCATACTGCGGATAGTTCGCGGCATAGAAGGTGAACAGGCCGGTGAGTTCTTTACGCTTGGCCAGTGCCTTCATGAAATCCTGATTGATCTTGTCGAACTCGTGGTAGTCGGTGTTATCGGTCTTGTCGAGCAGACGCAACGCCAGGCCGGATGCTGCACCATAACCAGGCACTGCTGGAGGCTCGAAGAATTCGACGACGGCACCGAAGTCCTTGGTTTTTTCTTCCAGCTCCTCGATCACGTCATGCACCGAGCGTGAACGCTGTGACCAATCCTTGAGGTTGATAATACAAGTACCGGCATTGGAACCACGGCCCTCGGTCAGCACTTCATAACCTGCCAGTGAAGATACCGACTGCACGCCATCCACCTTGGAGGCAACAGCCTGCAACTGCCGTGCGATCTTGTTGGTCACTTCCAGTGTGGAGCCAGGCGGCGTCTGGATAATCGCATACACCATGCCCTGATCTTCGCCAGGGATGAAGCCGGCTGGCAGCGTCTTGTTGACCAGGAAAGTACCGCCTGCAAAGGCTGCCAGCAGCAGGAAGGTAACGATGCGTCGTGTCACCACGAGCTCAAGCAGCTTGGTGTAACGTCCAGTCACCTTCTCGAACACATGGTTGAAGGCGTTGATGAATATGCTGATAGGCGTCTTGCGCTTGGGCTGGCCGTGGTTGTTCTTCAGCAGCATGGCGCACAGCACTGGGGTCAGCGACAGGGCAACGATACCGGAGATGATGATGGAAGCCGCCATGGTGATGGAAAACTGACGGTAGAACACGCCCACCGGCCCAGTCATGAAGGCCACGGGTACGAACACAGCGGTCATCACCAGGGTAATGGCGACAATCGCACCACCGATCTCCCCCAGCACCTGTTGGGTAGCTTTATAGGGAGTCAAATGCTCGGTTTCCATCTTGGCATGGACGGCTTCCACGACCACGATGGCGTTATCCACCACGATACCGATCGCCAGCACCAGCGCAAACAGGGTGATCAGGTTGATGGAAATCCCGAACATCTGCATCACGGAGAAGGTACCGATCAACGACACCGGTACTGCCAGGATCGGGATCAGGGTAGAACGCCAGTCGCCCAGGAAGATAAATACCACCAGGGCTACCAGGACAAATGCCTCGATCAGGGTATGGATCACCTTTTCGATAGAGGCATCCAGGAACTTGGATACGTCATAGTTGACTTCATAATCCATGCCTTCGGGGAAGGATGCTTTCAGCTCCTGCATTCTTTCCTTCACATGCTCAATCACTTCCGTCGCATTGCTGCCATAGTTCTGCTTGAGCACGATGGCGGCAGAGGGATAGCCGTCCTTGTTCGAGTAAATGTCGTAGAACTCACTGTTCAACTCGACCTTGGCGATGTCCTTGAGATGCAGGATTTCGCCTTCGGAGTTGGCGCGGATGATGATGTCTTCGTACTCTTCGGGCTTGTTATAGCGGCCCTTGTAGATCAACACGTATTCCTTGGATTGAGCGCTGATACCTGAACTTTGGCCCAAGCGGCCCGGGCGGCCAATCACGCTCTGGCTGTTGATTGCCTCCATGACTTCTTCGGTCGAGACGTTGTAGGCGCGCATGCGCTCCGGGTTGAGCCAGATACGCATCGCATACTGGCGGCTACCGAGGATCTTGGCTTGGGCAATACCGTTGACGCGTTGGATTTCCGGGATGATGTTGACGTTGGCATAGTTGAAGAGGAATTTCTCGTCAGCATTCTTATCCTTGCTGAAGAGGTTGACGTACATCAGCATGCTGGGCTGTACGCGCTCGACTACCACGCCTTCCATCTGCACCAGTTGCGGCAAACGGCTCATGACCTGGTCGATACGGGTCTTGACGTTGATCATGGCCTGGTTAGGGTCAACGCCCAAGTCAAAAATCACCTGGATCGTGGCTTCGCCGGCACTGGTGGCATCGGAGACGATGTATTTCATCCCCGGCACGCCGTTGATCGCGCGTTCAATCGTGATGAGCGAGGATTGCACCAGCACATCGGCACTGGCGCCAGGATAGGCCAGAGACACGATCACGCGTGGTGGCGCAATGTCAGGAAACTGTGAAGTAGGCAGGGACTTGATCGACAAGAACCCCATGAATACGATCAATAGCGATAGCACAATCGCCATGACCGGTCTTTTAATAAAGATATTCAGCATTTATCTCGTCACCTGAGTGGGTTATTCAGCGTAAAGGCTGAGGTCTGACATGGCTTTGTCAGGGGCGATGAAATCGACTGCAATCTCTTGACCGTTGTGTACCTTGCGCAGGCCTTCGACCAGGATCTTGTCGCCTTCTTCCAGGCCATCTTTCACGATGTAAAGGTGAGGCAGTTCCCCGTCGATATTGACGAGTCGTTGCTCAACCTTGTTGTCCTTGCTGATGACGTAGACATAGACCTTGTCGAGAATCTCGAACGTGGCTTTCTGCGGGATCAACAAGGCATCCTTGTAGGGAATGCTCATGAGGATGTTGCCGGTCTGGCCATGGCGCAGAATCTTGTTGGGGTTGGGGAAGCTGGCGCGGAAAGCGATATTGCCGGTCTTGTTGTCGAAATCGGCCTCAATGGTCTCGATCACGCCTTCCTGATCAAACACCTCGCCATTCGCCATTTTCAGCTTTACCTTTTCCCGTTCTTGCGAAGGGTTCTTCTTGCTCTGCATGTAGTCGAGATATTCGGATTCAGGCACGTTGAAATACACCCACATCTTGCTGATATCCGAGAGCGTGGTCAGCAGGTCGCCTTCATCCAGCAGGCTGCCGTTTCTCGCTTCCAGGTGATCCATGATGCCGGTGAACGGGGCGTTGATGTTGGTGAATCCAAGATGGGTGTTCGCGACATTAACCTCGGCGTTGGCCTTGTCCAGCTTTGCTTTTGCCAGCGCCAGTTCATTGGGCGAGACGATATTTTTATCTGCCAGGGCCTTGGTGTTGTCATACTCGATCTTGGTCATGTTGGCCTCGGCCTTGGCTTTTTGCAGGTCGGCCTGGTAGAGGTTGGGCATGATCCTGAACATAGGTTGGCCCTTGTTGACCTGTTGACCTTCATCGACAAACGTATCTTGCAGATAGCCACGTTCCAGGGCGCGGACTTCAATATGCCGAATGGCATGAATCTGTGAAACGTACTCCTTCACAATGTTGGTGTCCTTGCGTAATGGCGAGGTCACCTTGAGTTTGAGTAATTCCTGGTGTTCGTTGGTTTCAACTTGATGGCAGCCGCTCAAGAGCACTGCCATGATGCCTAGGGCAACAGAGATTTTTTTGATCATAGGATTCATGCTTAGCCAATTGGTGAAAATGGAGAGCTACTTTTCTTCCGGGGCGAATATCCTGCTCAGCTTGATCAGTACGTGTCATGTGGCGAGACTGCAGAACTGGTGCGGGGTATTCTGGGATGTGCTGGTTCAGAACACAGGTGGATGACTGGCCAGAAGTCTGGCGCTGGGCGCACGAAGCCGCTTAAGGAATCATGACAGGCATGTTTCTTTAGGACGGAGCTTTGGCGTCGGGAGGATGTTTTACAGGCTTAGGCTATACCAGGCTTGTATCCTGTTGCTGGGCTGCAAAACAGCATCCATCATCAGCAAGGGTGCTGAACAAACACGGATTAAGCCTGGGCAGGCGGGTCGCGGGGTCTTGCGTGGTTGGAGAAAAGTAGACGGTAGGCATGATCGCTGCTGACAGGTGCCCAAGAGTAAGGCAGCGTGGTTGCCAGCAACAATGCGGTGAAAAGCAGCCCGGTGAGGGTAAGGTCCAGCGCGGTAGGTGGCTCGCCACCTCCAGTAATCGACTCGATGACAGAAACTTGGACCGGCTCAGTATCGCCAATGTACCAATTGTCGGTGGAGTGGATGAGATGGTTCGTCAATCCAATCAATGCAAAGATGACTGATACGAGGAACAGTCTCATTTGCACAGCTGAAGGATTGAGTTTATTTACCATAGTGCTCACTTAGAGAGAGGCTTTTGTGTTTGGTTCACTGAACTAATGATGAATTCATCAGTTTGTAATGTGGTGGCATCCTACGCATGGGCTGATCATTTTGCAAACAGTATTTTTTGCTTGGGCTGCAGCCCTTGTCTGAGCAGGAGTCTGGGAGAAATAGGAGGGTGCTGTTGCAGTGGTTGATCAGGTAAAGAATGCCTGAGTACTTTATAATCACGATCTTAATGAATTGTTGTGCAGGAGTGGTTGGATGTCGGAAGAGTTCGCGGATATGGCTATTCATCAGTTGCATTTGAGCTATAGCGGCCATCAGGATCGCATGTTGCTCAAGGCCAGCTTGGGCGAGGAGTCGGAGCTCAATGCTTGGTTGACGCGTCGTATCGTGCGCGTGTTGTGGGGCTTGTTGCAGGATAGTGAGTTATCGCCTGTACCCATGCATGACACCTTGGCTGTGACGGCTGAAGAGTTGCTGGAACATTTCAACCAGGAAGACGTGAGTATGCCGGTCATGCAAGGCTTCAATCTTTCAGGTGCCTATCATGACCTCAAGTCGGCACATGCCGAGCCTCCGGTACTGATTACCGAATGCAAGCTGGTGCATATGGATCATACGGAATCCATGCTGGAATTGCATAGCCAGGCTGGTGAGACGTATAGCATTGCGCTGACCGCGGAGTTGAGCCATGCCTTGAGCAGCATGTTGCAGTTGGCGACACAGGAAGCTGCATGGGATTTGGGGCTGTCAACGGATCGCATCGTGCTGGCAGATGAGGCGGCACCTTACGTTCTGCATTAAAGCGCATGAGCATCAGTAATACATCGCTGTTGCAACGCAGCCTGGCATCTGTCTGGCACCCTTGCACGCAGATGAAGCAGCATGAAATGCTGCCTCTGGTGCCGATCAAGCGTGGCGAAGGTGTCTGGCTGGAGGATTTCGATGGCAAGCGCTACCTGGATGGCGTGAGTTCCTGGTGGGTTAACCTGTTTGGGCATAATCACCCCTATATCAAGCAAGCCATCACTGCGCAACTTGAGCAACTTGAGCATGTGATCCTGGCCGGATTTACCCATGAGCCTGTGGTGCGGCTTTCTGAGCAGTTATCGATCTTGACCGGGTTGGGGCATAGTTTCTATGCTTCTGATGGTGCATCGGCCACCGAAATCGCGCTGAAAATGAGTTTTCATTACTGGCGCAATCGCGGCCAGCTTGGCAAGACCCGCTTTCTCAGTTTGCAGAATGGCTACCATGGTGAAACCCTGGGTTCCTTGTCAGTCACTGATGTTGCCTTGTTCAAGGATACCTATGCGCCCTTGTTGCGGGAATCCGTGACCTTGCCGAGCCCGGATTGGCGTCTTGCCGAGGCGGGGGAAAGTGCTGAGCAATACGCCTTGCGTTGCGCTCGCTTTGCCGAGGAGTATATTGCCCGTCATCATGACGAGCTTGCCGCAGTGATCGTGGAGCCATTGGTGCAGTGTGCTACAGGCATGGCGATGTACCATCCGGCTTATCTGCAACAATTACGTGGCATATGTGATCGTTACCAAGTACATCTAGTTGCCGATGAAATTGCCGTGGGATTTGGACGCACTGGCAGCATGTTCGCGACTGAGCAGGCGAGTATCAGGCCTGATTTTATCTGCCTTTCCAAGGGGATTACTGGCGGTTATCTGCCACTTTCTGTCGTGCAGACCACGGATGAGATATACGCAGCCTTTTATGATGACAACGTCACGCGTGGTTTCCTGCATTCGCATAGCTATACCGGTAATGCGCTGGCATGTAGCGCGGCCTTGGCAACCCTGGAGATTTTTGCGCAGCAGGACGTGCTCAACAGCAATCGCAGCAAAACCGAATACCTCAACTACAAGCTGGCTGTCCTGGCTGATCTGCCAGTGGCGCATTTACGCAACCTCGGCATGATCTGGGCTTTTGATGTCGCCCCCAGCCAACCTGGCTTTCAGCAGCGCTTCTATCAAGCGGCGTTGCAGCGGGGTCTGTTGTTGCGCCCGGTAGGCAATACCGTGTATTTCATGCCACCGTATGTTATCAGTGAAGCGGAGATGGATTGGATGCTGGAACAAACCCTGCACGCGCTCAAGGAAACGATATGAGGTGGTGGCTGTTCAGCTTGCTGATGGTGGCTAGCATGGTGTCCCATGCCGCCTTGCCGGAGCCTGTCAGTGATTTGCTGCGTAAGAATGGCATCGCCGAAGAAAACGTGGCTGTGTATGTACAGCGTGTCGACCAGTCAGCTCCGCTGGTGGATCATCACAGTGATCGGCCGATGAAGACGGCATCCACCATGAAGTTGTTGAGCACTTATGCCGGGCTGGAGCTACTCGGACCGGCTTATCGCTGGCGTACCGGGCTTTATCATGATGGCAGGCTAGAGAATGGCGTATTGCATGGCAACCTCATCATCCAGGGGCGCGGCGACCCCTACCTGCTGGCAGCTGATATGCGCGCTATGCTGGAAGACCTGCGGCTGGCGGGTGTAGAAGATATTCACGGTGATATTGTGCTGGATGCCGACTATTTTGCCCGGCGCTTCCACGATGCGGCTGAGTTTGACGATAAGCCACATGCGCCGTACAACGCTATCCCCAATGCTTTTGCCGTCAATATCAAGTCAACCTCGTTTTACTTTCTGGTTGAGGAGGGCAAGCTCAAGGTCGAGTCTGACCCTGAGCTACCTGAGATTCACATCCACAATCAATTAAAGCTGGTGCGCGGTGACTGCGGAGACTGGAAAAACCGGGTGCAGTTCATGGTGGAGCCAATAGGCGACGAGGTAAACGTCACCTTCACGGGTGACTTTCCCCAGGCTTGCCGTAGCAAGACGCTGGAGTTGAATGTGCTGGAAGACGGCCCTTACGCCTATGCGTTATTCCGCAACCACTGGCAGTCACTCGGGGGCAAGTTTAAGGGTAAATGGCGCTATGGTGTGCTGCCGGAAGGCGCAGCACACCTGCTCACGCATGATTCGCAGCCATTGTCAGAAATCATTCGTACCATCAACAAATACAGCAACAACCTCATGGTGAGGCAATTATTCCTGACCATTGCGGCAGAGCGGGTGGCTAGCCCTGCTACCGAGGTGGATGGCATCCATGCCATTCGCGCCTGGCTTGCCAGCAAAGGTCTGCATTTTCCGGAGCTAGTACTGGAAAATGGTTCCGGGCTTTCGCGCAATGAACAGATCAGCGCCAAGCATATGGCCGCTTTCCTGCTGGCAGCCTATGCTAGCCCGGTGATGCCGGAATATCTCTCTGCCCTGCCGATTCCCTCTGTTGATGGCACCATGGCTAACCGCTTGCGTAACAGTCAGGCACGGGGTAGTGCACACCTGAAAACAGGGACGATCAATGGCGTGAGTGCGCTGGCAGGCTATGTTCACGATAATCGGGGGCGGCGCTGGGTGTCGGTCATCATGGTTAACGATCCCAAGGCCAGTGCTTCGCGTGCTGCACAAGATGCTCTGATTGACTGGATTTACCAACAGCCCTGATCCGCACAGGCTGGAATAATCTAGGTATGATACTGGCTTCGCGCAGCGTATAAACGCCTGTCTTTGGCTGATGCGTTGTTGTTGTAAACCCGTGATCGGAGAAATCCATGAAACCAATTGCCATGCTGGCAAGCGCATTCGTGCTGGCCATGCTCGCCATGAGTGGCTGTTCAGCCGATACCAATAGTGACAAGGAAAAAATCGTAATGAGCGACAAAATCACCGAATTGCAGAAAATCGATACCCAAGTGGGCGAAGGCCGCGAAGCTGAGGCTGGCCTTAATGTCACCGTGCACTACACAGGCTGGCTCTATGATCCCAGCAAGCCTGATGGCAAGGGTGCCAAGTTCGACAGCTCCGTTGACCGTCGTGAACCCTTTGTATTCTATCTTGGCGGTGGCCAAGTCATTCGCGGCTGGGATGAAGGCTTTGCTGGCATGAAAGTGGGCGGCAAGCGCACCCTGGTTATCCCGCCAGAATATGGCTATGGCGCACGCGGCGCTGGTGGCGTGATCCCACCGAATGCAACGCTGGTATTTGATGTAGAGCTACTCGGCGTTAAGTAAGCTTCCTTGCGCGGCACCTGTGCCGAAAGCCAGGTGCCGGATTTATCTACCATGATGAGTGGATCAAGAGTCAAAAAATGAAAGCACGTGTTAAGTGGATTGAGAATGTCTGTTTCATGGGCGAATCCGAGACTGGTCATGCCGTTGTGCTCGACGGTGCACCCGATGCGGGTGGTCGTAATCTCGGCATGCGTCCGATGGAGATGCTGCTGATTGGCATGGGGGCTTGTACCTCTTTTGATGTGGTCACCATCCTCAAAAAGTCGCGTCAGCCGGTAACGGATTGCGAGGCTGAGATCAGCGCTGAACGTGCTGATGAGATTCCCAAGGTGTTCACCAAGATACATGTGCATTTTGTCGTGACTGGCAAGAGTTTGAATCCAGTCCAGGTCGAACGTGCCGTGAAGCTTTCCGCTGAGAAATATTGCTCAGCTTCCATTATGCTGGGCAAGGCTGCTGAGATTACCCACGATTTTGAAATCCGTGAGGCTGAACTTTGAGCCGACCACAAGGCATGCAGGGGCTGCGCCATGTGGCCCTGTTTGTGCAGGATATCGAGGCCTGCCTGCATTTCTATGTCGACCTCATCGGGATGCAAGTTGAGTGGCAGCCTGACCCTGACAATTACTACCTGACTTCGGGCAATGACAACCTGGCCTTGCATCGTAGCCATGACGCACCAGAAGGCAAGCAGCGCCTTGATCACATTGGATTCATTATCAGTGATCTTGAATTGGTCGATGAATGGCACGCTCATTTCGTTGCCCATGGCGTCAAGATACTCATGCCGCCCAAGACCCACCGCGACGGTGCGCGTAGTTTTTACTGTGCAGACCCGGCTGGGACTCACGTACAGATCATTTACCATCCGCCGATTTCAGGCAGGTTCTAACCTAGGCTAACTCATGAAAAAGCCCCGCATTGCGGGGCTTTTTGTTGTGGTAAACCTGACAGGGTTAATATTTCCAGGTCAGTGTCAGCATCGCATTTCGTGGCGCCCCATAGTAGCTCTGAGTCCAGTAAAGGCTGTTCAGGTATTTCTCGTTTGTCAGATTGTAGACATTGAGAGCAGTGCTCCAGTTACGATTGATATCGTAACTGGCCATTAGGTTGACGACAGCGTAACTCTCTTGGCGCAAGCGGATGTAGTTATCTTCGTGGATATCACTTTGCCAACGTACGCTGGCACCGACCTTGAGACCTTCAACCGTTGGTATTTTGTATGTGGTGCTGAGTACAGCATTACGTCGAGGAGTGTAAGTTTTTACATTATCACCGTCGTTGTTCTTGATGCTGAATAAGTAGGTGAAGCCAGCATTGATCTGTAGGTTTTCTAGCATTTCACCGGCAATATCAAAATCAATCCCCTTGGTATTGGCATCAATACCTTCATTAATCGCGATGTTATTAGCGTTGTAGCCAACGATCTGGGCCACGTTTTGCTGCTTGCTCTTGAATAGCGCTAGAGAGGAGTTAAGCTTTTTATCAAAAAACTCGCTCTTGATACCTATCTCATAGTTTTTGCCTTCTAGCGGAGCTAGAGGCTTGAGATCAGCACCTAAGTTGACCTGGGGATTGAATATCTCAGTGTAGCTGGCATATAGCGAGTGGAGGTCATCCAGTTTGTAAACTGCGCCCAGGTAAGGTGATACCTTGTCCCTGACGGACGTTGCATAGGCAGCCCCATAGCTTTCGCCAGTACTTTCATAGCGTACGGCATTAGCGCCCAATGTAACTTTCAGCTCATCAGAGATGGTGAGTTTTGTGGCGGCATAGTTGTTCCATCGTTTGATATCGAAGGCTGCAAAGCGGTTAAAGGAATCAAAGGTCGGTTTTGCAAAGCCGGGAATGCTGTTGAAGCCGTTAGCTAGTAATTGTTGGTAATAACTTGCATACAGGCCATTCTGGTCCATGGTGGTACGAGACCAGTTAGTGCCGATCACAACTTCATGTTCTCTACCGCCTAGATTGAATGGGCCTGAAGCATAAATATCGGCAATTAGGTCTTTTTCCGTGTCACGGAAATAACCTGGCAGGCCATATAAGCCCCCAACCACGTTATTGGCTGGATCATCGGCTACTTCGTAGTTATAGAACAGCTTGCTCTTGCCGTTATTTTCTTGCCTGGTTAATGCTGCTTTGATTTTCCAGCTATTGTTAAATACATGCTCAATCTCTGCAAAAGTCACGTTTTTTGTATTGTTGAAATAAGTCCAACCAGGAGATGAGCTATCTGAGCGGCGGAAATGATTACGTGTACCAGCCATGGTGTCTAGCTGTAGAGCACCCCAAATGGTGCCATTGCTATCGTTTTGATGATACGTGTGACCAAGGCTCAGGCGAGTGTTATCCGTGATATCTGCCTCAATGATGCCGTAGAACACATTCTTCTCATTGGAATAACGATCAAGGTAGGAATTCTTATTCTGATGCACAGTGACGATACGACCTCGGACATTACCAGCTTCGTTAATTGGGCCAGAAATGTCAAAGTCTAGGCGGCGGTTGTCCCAGGAGCCAACCGAAGCATCAATCTTAGCTTGGAATGTTGTCGTTGGGCGTTTACGTACAAAATTGATAGTCGCCGATGGATTACCCGTGCCGGATAACAAGCCATTAGCGCCACGTAACGCTTCGACACGATCGTAAATAGCTAAATCAAGATCGCCAGGCTGGTTGCCAAATACCATGGGTACGCCTATTCCATCAATCTGGAAGTTCGTAATATCAGCACCACGGGCTGTGTAATAGGTTCTGTCAGTCTCAACTCTTTCTACACGTACACCAGGTAAATAATCGAAAGCATCGTTGATATTGGTGATTCGGAAGTCGTCCAGTTGTGTACGGGAAATGGTTGAAATTGATTGCGGGGTTTCCCGTAATGACGTGTTGAGCTTTGTAGCTGTAGCGCTTGATTTGACGGTATAAGATTTGGTTTTTTCAGATGCTTCTTGCTCTACTGAGCTAGCAACGGCTTTTACCTGAACTTCGGGTAACGTATCTTCCGCAAGTAGCACACCGCTGTTTGACAGGCATAGCAATGCCACCGCACTGGCTGTGCGTTCTAATAATTTACTCATGTATTCATTTCCCTGATGAATTAAAAAGTTTTGAAATGATAATGATTGTTATTAATTATGTGAATAATTTATTAAAGAAAATAACAACTATTTACATTATTGATTGCAATTAGATATGCGGCGCTGAAATAGCGGCAATAAAAAAGCCCCGCATGGCGGGGCTTTTTTATTGGTGATGAGATTAGATAACTCTTACGCTGAGTGGTTGTTCTGCCTGAATGATCTCGAATAGGCGATCAATATTGGGATGCTTGCCTGGGTTGGCTTCGGCGTCGGCAGTATGTTCCGCATAAATCTCCAGCCCGTCACGGGCTGCGGCAACATTAATGCTGCCATATTTCTTGTATAAATGATGGTATACCTTGATTGAGCCTTGGCTACCAGGCTTGTTCTCGATCGTGGCTGCAATCGCGCCTTTGGTATCGAGTAGTTCGATTTTTTGGATATGGTCGCTGGCTTCAAGGCCAGCCAGGATTGTACTGAATGTTGTCATAGGTGATAGGTCGTGGTTGTCATGATGGTGGAAAGGAGTTGCATGCCGGTCTTAACCGGGAAGGGTAGAGCGGCTGCGCCTTGTGCAATCGCCTGTTGCGCATGCCCGGCTTCGTCAGCTTGCATTTGACTGACAATGGCGCGGCTTTTCTGGTCATGCGCAGGCAATGTTTCAAGATGTCGTGCTAAATGGGCACCGACTTGATGTTCTGTTTCCGCCACAAAGCCTAGATTCCAGCGGTCGCCGAGCGCGCCTGCGAGCAGTCCTAAACCAAAGGAACCACCGTAGAACAGTGGATTGAGGAGGCTGGTATGACTGCCTAATTCCTTGATGCGTTTCTCGCACCAGGCAAGATGTTCGGTTTCTTCCTGTGCCGCATTACGTAATACTGCTGCTGTAGCGGGATTGCGTGCCGTGATAGCCTGCCCGTTGTACAAGGCTTGTGCACAAATTTCACCGGTATGATTGACCCGCATCAAGGCAGCAGCATGCTGCTTGTCTTGCTTCTCGGTGAGTGTTTCGGCTAGTGCTTGGCCTGGATGGGCGCGCTGGCTGTTGGGTGTGGCCAACAAGGTGCGCAGGCTTTTGTCGAATTCGATGATCAGTCGGTCTAGCATGGTGGGGTGGGTAGTGCGAGGTTAATAGCAAAACAGGCCGCCTGATGGCGGCCCGGGTAAGCGTTTATTTACGTTGAAGGATTTGCAGGCCCTTGAGCAGGTTGAGTGCCTGGTTGAACTGGTAGTCGGCCTTGGAGCCTGGTTCAATCGGCCCAGCTGGCGTTGCTGCCTTGTCTTTTTGATCCTTGCTGTCAGGTTCTGCAGGCGTCGCTGGTTTGCTGTCTTTTTCTTCAGCAGGAGCTGGTTGCACGATAGGTGCCTCTTCCGCTTCCTTGGGGTTGCTCAAGTGACGGCTCAGGTCTGCCTCGCGCAACATGGCAGCATGTTCCTGTGAGTTGACAGTTGCTTCTTCTACCAGAATGTCAGGCACGATGCCCTTGGCCTGGATGGAGCGACCCTTTGGCGTGAAATAACGAGCGGTTGTCAGCTTGATGGCCGCGCCGTTATTCATTGGCAGGATGGTTTGCACGGAGCCTTTACCAAAGGTTTGAGTACCCAGGATGATGGCGCGCTTGTGATCTTGCAGAGCACCCGCCACGATTTCGGATGCGGATGCAGAACCACCATTCACCAATACGACCAATGGCAAGGTCTTGAGGTCGGCGGGTAGGTCACGCAGGTAGTCAGCACGAGCGCCACCACGTACGTAGTTTTCAGGGTTGGCGGTCAGGCGCATCTTGGCTTCTTCACCACGACCTTCGGTATAAACCACCAGTTCGCCCTTGGGCAGGAAGGCGGCAGAAACACCGACACCAGCATTGAGCAGGCCACCGGGGTTATTACGCAGGTCAAGGATCAGGCCCTTGAAGGCTTCCTTGTTCTGCTCGCGCAGGGTTTTGATGGCTTTGGCCAAGTCCTCACCAGTATGTTCTTGGAACTGGGTAATGCGGATATAGGCGTAACCAGGTTCGGATAGCTTGTACTTGACGCTCTGCGTTTTGATAATAGCGCGGGTTAATACAAAGGTTAGTGGCTTGGCCTCACCCTTGCGTAACACGGTCAGTGTAATCTTGGTATCAGGCTTGCCGCGCATGCGCTTGACGGCATCATTCAACGATAGGCCTTTTACTGGTGTGTCATCCAGCTTCATGATGAGGTCGCCGCTCTTGAGGCCGGCCTTGTAGGCAGGGGTATCCTCAATCGGGGCGACTACCTTGACGAAGCCATCTTCCATGCCGACTTCAATACCCAGGCCGCCAAACTCGCCCTGGGTACCAGCTTGCAAGTCCTTGAATGCATCTGCATCTAAGTAGGCTGAATGAGGGTCCAAGCCAGAAAGCATGCCGTTAATGGCTTCGGTGAGGAGTTTCTTGTCTTCTACAGGTTCTACATAGTCGCTCTTGATCTTGCCGAATACTTCGGCAAATGTGCGTAGGTCATCCAGTGGCAATTGCGGCTTGGTTTCCTTGTCCGCAATGGCGGAATAGCTCAAGCTCAGCATGACACCAAGCAACGGGCCTGCGACAATCAAGCCGATCTTTTTAAGTTTGCGCATGTAAAACAATTCCTCGATGGAAAAACCAGAATGGTTGAATACTAACGATTATATTGTGAAGATGGGGAGCGACGAGCCCATTTTCCGCTATTTATCTTGTCATTGCAAAGCGATGCAGAGTATCGCACAGTCATTTTTTGATTTTCAATCACTTGAGCGCTAAATTTCTTTAATTTTACATATGGAGCCATGCACTGATGAGCTTGTCCAAGTTACCCGAAGTAGAAATCGAATATTGCACGCAGTGTCGCTGGTTGTTACGTGCTGCCTGGATGGCGCAAGAGCTGCTGACAACCTTCGATTCAGACCTCGGGCGCGTCAGTCTGGTTCCTGGGACTGGTGGGATTTTTGACGTGAGGTTGAATGGTGAGCTTTTATTCTCGCGCAAGGAGCAGGAGCGCTTTCCGGAATCCAAGGAATTGAAGCAATTGATCCGGGATCGTATCGATCCAGAGCGTGACCTGGGTCATAGTGACCGCAAGTGAATGTCTCAGATTTATTGTATTTGACGAGGGTGAAATAATATCCGACTAAAATAGTTGGAAATAACACTTCAAATGTAAATTGTTCTCATTTATGATGTTTCCTGACAGGGATTTTGTGGAAGGTTCATCAGCATGAATGCATTTAATCAATCTGAGATGGGGGCGTTGCTACTCGAGCGCGAGGTCGAGCCATGCGACTTGCTTCCTCATGAGTTGCTTGATGTGGTCATGGCGCGCCAGTTCGGTACGGATTACCAGCCTATCGTGGATGTGCAATCCACCGAAATGCTGGGCTACGAGGCGCATGCCCGTTTCTGGGCCCGTAATGGGCGGCCGCTGGATGCCCACAAGTTGCAGGCCAATCTGCGCAAGAATCCGCTTTTACTGTTTCATCTGGAGCTGGAATTGAAAAAGCTACAGATTGCCAAGTTTCCAGGCGAAGGCTGGCTGATGTTGAATCTCGACATGGAGAGTTTCTTTGCGGGGGGAGAGGATACAACCAATCCTTTTCTGGCATTGTTTGGGGAGCATGCCTGGTCCGAGCGTGAGATTGTCATCAATGTGATGCAACACCACAGCATGCACGATGCTTTCCGTATTCATCACATGATGGATTTGTTGCAACAATCGGGCACTTCGGTGGCGCTTGAAGATGCCGGGCTCTCTTGGGGTATGTTTTCACTCAGTGCTTTTCTTGATGCCGTGATCGTCAAGTTCAGTAGCCGCGCCTTGCTGGAACTGGATGACAAGGCTGCCCAGGCTATGGTGGATTGGTTGGTGAGTGCGGCGAGAAAAATAGGCGTACAAACCTTGATGACGGATGTCGATACCTGTGCAGCCCTTGATTGGGCGCGGAAAATGCGGGTGGATTATGTGCAAGGACGCTTGTTTTCCAAGCATAATCTGCACGTACATTCCCTGCTCAATTAATCTTAATTTTTATCTTGCTGGGCCTTGGCTGCTGATTTTGAAGTTAGGGGAGTTGTGTTGTTTATTTAAATAAATAATAATTACTCTCATTGATATTATTGATAATAAGCAGGCGCATATGAGCCCAGTCAGGCATCAAGCAACTATGTCCGGCACACCTGCCGAAGCCCATGAGAACAGGATTGTTACGTGGGAAAATGCCATGCGCGAGGGTAATCAGGCTTATTCTGCCCAGCAGGATCAGCGTGCCATGAATGAATACCAAGCTGCGCTTGAGCAGGCCAAGTTGCTGTTGAAGGAGTGCGTGCAGGCAGATAAGCCTGTTCAGGTAGCAATAGATACCGTAATGGCTGCCTATGTGGTGTCCCATCACAACCTAGCCAATGTCTATGCCCGTCAGGGTGATATCAATACGGCCGCTTGTCGATTATGCGAAGCCCATCAATGCCTGTCGCGTATTTGTGCTGATCCTGCGATGAGTTGTGCACTACGGGAAGCAGCGCAGCGTCACGGGCGTCGAACTTATAGAGAGTTATTGAACTTTAGCCATCTCTATAGTCAACATCCTTTAGTGACGAGGACTTTGCGTGTCTGCGGTCAATTCTGCAGCTTGCAAGAGCAGCCCTTACATTAAAAATTCTGAAACCCAGTGAGATTTTCTTTGGCAAAAAGCCTAAGATGATCCAGGCAAGCAAACTGTGGTAATCAGGTTCAACAGATTCTCAATTCATTGATTCCAATACCTTAGGAGCGAAATAATGGCATACACATTACCCCCCCTTGATTATGCTTACACGGCCCTGGAGCCGCACATTGATGCGCAGACCATGGAGATCCACCATACCAAGCATCACCAGACTTACATCAATAATGTCAATGCTGCGCTAGAAGGCACAGCATTTGCCGATGAGCCAGTAGAAGCACTGGTTGCCAAGCTGGATAGTTTGCCGGAAAACCTGCGTGGCCCGGTGCGTAATAATGGGGGGGGCCATGCTAACCATAGCCTGTTCTGGAAAGTCATGTCCCCTAATGGTGGCGGCGAGCCGACAGGCGCTGTCGCTGAGGCAATCAAGGCTGACATTGGTAGCTTTGATACTTTCAAGGAAGCCTTTACCAAGGCAGCCCTGACGCGCTTTGGTAGTGGCTGGGCATGGTTGTCAGTAACACCGGAGAAGAAACTGGTAGTAGAGAGCAGTGCCAACCAGGATAGCCCGCTTTCCCATGGCAATACGCCTATATTAGGCCTGGATGTATGGGAGCATGCCTACTACCTGCGCTACCAGAATCGCCGTCCGGAATATGTTGGTGCATTCTTTAATGTCGTTAACTGGGATGAAGTGACACGTCGTTACCAGGAAGCCTTGTCTCAATAAGCACTGGAACCTGCCATGAACTTCCCTTTCATCATCGCCAACCATCGACAAAAACTCTGGCTGTGGTTGCTCGTCCTGGCCGGACTGGGTTGCGTCCTGTTGCTGGTGCAATTGTGGGGTGATTGGGGGCAGGCTGCTTGGCGTGTGCCGCAGGTGCGTGATGCTTTCTGGGGCGGATCAGCAGCAGCGCTTGCAACCGCTGCTGGAACATTGCCGGTTCTGTTCTGGAAACAGTTGCCTGATCGCATCATGGATACCTTGTTTGGCTTTGGGGCAGGTGTCATGCTTGCTGCCAGTGCATTTTCCCTGATTGTGCCTGGCATTGAGGCGGCTCAGGCGCAAGGGGCTAGCGCATGGGGTGCTGCCTCCATTGTAGGGGGCAGCATTATTATTGGTGCTGCATTGTTGCTTGCCTTGGAGCGCTGGGTGCCACATGAGCACTTCATCAAGGGCATGGAGCGCGAGAATACCTTGGCATTGAAACGTACCTGGTTATTTGTATTTGCGATTGCCCTGCACAATGTACCGGAAGGCTTGGCGATCGGTGTTGGCTTTGCAGGAGGTGATGTCGTGCGCGGCGGTGCCTTGGCGACTGGCATTGCTATCCAGGATATTCCAGAGGGCTTTGTGGTGGCAATGGCCTTGGCAGTTGTGGGTTATTCGCGGCGGACGGCGATCACGATTGGGATGGCGAGTGGCTTGGTTGAGCCAGTCGGTGCGGTATTAGGCGCTGCGATTGTAAGCTCTTCAGCCTCATTGTTACCTTGGGGCTTGGGTGTGGCTGCAGGTGCAATGTTGTTTGTAGTAAGTCATGAGATCATTCCCGAGTCGCACCGCAAAGGACATGAAGTATTTGCAACTAGTGGTTTGATTATCGGTTTCGTGTTGATGATGATGTTGGATACAGCACTCGCTTAAATCCTGGAGCTAGGTGGCTTCAGGACTACAGTCCCGTAGGGCTAGGTTGCTAGCTAGTGGTTACTTTCCATACGGCGAGCGCCGTTGAAGCGTTTTGACCAGTAGTTATCCGTCATGTCTACGACCTGTACACCACCGCCAGAACTGGGTGCATGAATGAATTTATGGTCGCCCAGATAAATCCCTACATGAGAGAAGGCTGATTTCAAGGTGTTGAAAAACACCAAGTCGCCAGGCTGAAGTTGCTCTTGCGGGACCGGTTGGCCTAGCTGGCTAATGGCTTTGGCTCCATGCGGCAACGTCATGCTGGTGGATTGCTGGAATACATAACGCACGAAGCCGCTGCAATCAAATCCCGTTTCCGGGGATTTTCCGCCGTAACTATACTTGATGCCTGTCAGGCTTAAGGCATTGATGAGCACTTCCTGTACAGATTCCGTCCAGGTTTGAGTTGCCTCAAGCGCATCCTGTTGGAACTGCTGTATAGCGGTGCGCTCGCCTGCAAAGGCAGGCGTGTTGCCGAGCAATACTAATGCAGCAAAAATGGCAGGTAGTTTCATCATCGCTCCCGATTCTATAAGTTTGTTTTCGGTTCTGTAAACCAATTCTTTAAGAAAAGTGGGAAACTCCAACACCTAAAAACCTGTCTTGCAATAAGAGAAGGCAAGCATTTGGCTTGGTGTAGAATGACTTCATTAATGTTGGAATAAGGCCTGTCATCATGAGCCCTAGCACTTATTCACTGATACATAAATTACAAACCAATCTAGACGATGCCAGACGGCGGGAATTGCTGCATCACCTGAGCCCTGAGGAAATGGAGCAAACGTTGGCAGAATATGCCAGCCACTTCCGCCTTGGCGCGCGCGAACGTGCACGCTTGTTGGCCGAATCAGTGGCCAGGCGCATTCACGGTACCAGCCATCGCTTGAAGCGTGCTGGTAAACAAGCAGTCAAGCATGTGGGCGTTAAAGTGGCACATGCTGCCAGTCATAAACTCATGGAAGTTGCTGCTCGTATCGAGCAGCGCGCTGATCGCTTGGATCAAGACGAATAATACAAACGTAAGTTTTTCCCCGGGAACATTATGCTGCGTGAAACGATTTCGGTAATGCGTGACTTCAAGCGTGTGCGTGCGATTGCTCGCATCCTCATGCATTACGGTTGGGGCGATATTGCAGAGCGCTTGGGCAAGCGTAGTTGGTTGCGTCGTGCAGGCAATGCACTTAATTCAGAAGCTTCACGGGAGGTGATGCAGCTGCCTTCTGAAGTTCGCGCACGCATGGCATTGCAAGAGTTGGGTCCGACTTTCGTCAAAATGGGACAGGTGTTGGCCACGCGGCCAGATATTTTTCCGCCTAATTGGATAGAGGAACTATCCAAGTTGCAGGACCAAGTGCCTCCGGTGCCATTTGAGGAGATGCTCCCTGGTTTGCAGGAAGCGCTTGGCAAGTCGCCATTTGAGGTATTCCGCGATTTTGATACGACGCCTGTGGCTGGGGCGTCAATTGCCCAGGTCTACCAGGCCAAGTTGCAGGATGGCACGCCGGTGATCCTCAAGCTGCGTCGGCCAGGCATACAAGAGAACATTGATGCCGACCTGCGCCTGTTGCACCATATTGCGCGCTTGATTGAGGCCGAAGTGGAAGAGGCAAAGCGCTTTAACCCCACAGAGATTGTCGATCAGTTTTCCAAGTCATTGAAGCGCGAGCTGGACTTAGCATTGGAAGGCCGCAATACCGAGCGTTTTGCCCGCAATTTCTTGAATGACAAAACCACCAGTTTTGCGAGGATTTACTGGGATTACACCAGTGAAAGCGTGCTGGTGATGGAAAAGATTGATGGCATACCGGGCAATAGCCTGCAGGAGGCACGCCAGGCAGGAATGGACTTGCCATTGCTGGCTGCTCGCGGTGCCGATGCCGTGATGAAGATGGTATTGATTGATGGCTTTTTCCACGCTGATCCGCATCCTGGCAATATTTTCTTCCTGCCCGAGAACAAGATTGCCGTGATCGATTGCGGTATGGTCGGGCGCATCAGCATAGACCGGCGCAATGAGATTGCCGATCTGCTTGCTGCTTTGGTGTCACGCGACATTGATACCCTGCGCGATATCCTCATCGCCTGGGCAGGCCATGCAGTTGTTGATGAAGATAAGCTGGGGGCGGATGTCGATGAGTTCATCTGCACCTATGACAATGCGCCACTCAAGCATATTAGTTTTGGCATTCTCTTGAATGACCTTACGACCATCATGCGCGAGAATCACCTTTCGGTGCCGCCTGATCTTACTATGCTGTTCAAGGCATTGATTACGCTGGAAGGCCTGGGACGCCAGCTAGACCCTGATTTCCAGATCGTCAGCCATCTCACTCCTTTTGTAAAAAAGATCATTATCGAGCGCTACATGCCCAAGACCTTGTGGCGCAAGGGCACTCGTGGGTTCAGCAAGACAATTGGTGCCGTGAGTGACTTACCTGGCGATGTGTCGCAAGTGCTGAAAGAGGCTGGCAAAGGGCGACTCAAGCTCAATCTTGACCTCAAGCGCCTTGATCACTTCGGGCATCAGTTGGATCACAGTACCAACCGCCTCACCATGGCGCTGATTACTGCGTCATTGATCATTGGTTCTTCCATCGTGATGACTGTGCGCGGTGGTCCAGAATTATTCGGCTTACCCGCGTTTGGCTTCCTGGGGTTCTTTCTGGCTTTCGTCATCGGCATCATGCTGATGATCTCGATCTGGCGTTCAGGCAAGGATTAAGCCGAATAACCAGCATGGTGCTGATGTTCTGACCATGAACACTATTTGCACTATCTTGGTGCAAATAGTGTGAGTTATTCATGATGTTGTTTTTAATATCATGAATAACAAGGATTTTTTAACTGGCATGACCCTTGCGAGAGTAATTGCATGGATACCGCTAAGAAAAAACCTTTTGACGAGATGTTCCTGCAAGACGAAGCGGTCCGGCCTATCTATGCCGAATACGCTGCCTGGTTACAAGGGGTGCCGCATCAGCAACTCGAGAGCAAGCGCCAAGAAGCCGAGCTACTGTTCCGTCGCGTAGGGATTACCTTCAATGTCTACGGCGAGGATGCTGGTGCCGAGCGCCTGATCCCGTTTGATGTCGTGCCGCGCATACTCTCTGCTGGTGAATGGTCTCGCCTGTCCGACGGAGCCATACAGCGCGTCAAGGCGCTGAACATGTTCCTGCACGACATCTACCACAACCAGGACATCATCAAGGCAGGCATTGTGCCAGCCAGCATATTGGCGAATTCGCAATATCGACCAGAGATGTTTGGCGTGGATGTACCCAAGGGCATCTATGCTCACATTGCCGGGGTTGACCTAGTGCGTACGGGCGAAAACGATTTCTACGTGCTGGAAGACAACCTGCGTACGCCTTCCGGGGTTTCCTACATGCTGGAAAACCGCAAGATGATGATGCGCTTGTTTCCCGAATTGTTCCGCCGCTACCCGATTGCACCTGTTGAGCATTACCCCCAAGTATTGCTGAATAACCTGCGTGCCGTGGCGCAGGCCGGTGTGCACGAACCAACAGTGGTGTTGCTCACGCCAGGGGCTTATAACAGTGCTTATTTTGAGCACGCCTTCATCGCTCAGCAGATGGGCATTGAGCTGGTGGAGGGGCAAGATCTCTTTGTGCGCAACAATGCAGTCTATATGCGCACCACAGAAGGTCCCAAGCGCGTGGACGTGATCTACCGCCGCATCGACGATGACTTCATCGATCCATTGAGTTTCCGGCCCGACAGCATGTTGGGTGTTCCAGGCTTGCTGTCGGTCTATCGCAATGGCGGCGTGACATTGGCCAATGCTGTCGGCACCGGCGTGGCGGATGACAAGGACACCTATATCTACGTGCCCGAAATGATCCGTTTCTATCTTGGCGAGGAGCCCATTCTCTCCAATGTGCCGACCTACCAGCTGAGCAAGGCCGATGATCTCAAGTATGTGCTGGCTCACCTTGCAGAGCTGGTGGTGAAAGAGGTTCAAGGCTCCGGCGGCTACGGCATGCTGGTGGGGCCTGCCGCGAGCAAGCAGGAGCTGGAGGATTTCCGCCAGCGCATCCTGGCAAACCCTGCCAACTACATTGCCCAGCCGACGTTGGCGTTGTCGACTTGCCCGACCTTGGTAGAAAAAGGCATTGCACCCCGTCACGTTGATCTGCGGCCATTTGTGCTCTCAGGCAAGACCGTGAGCCTGGTGCCAGGCGCATTGTGCCGTGTGGCCTTGCGTGAGGGCTCCCTGGTGGTGAATTCTTCCCAGGGCGGTGGTACCAAGGACACCTGGATTTTGAAAGATTAATGCCATGCTAAGCAGAACCGCAGATCATTTGTACTGGATGGCACGCTATATCGAACGTGCAGAGAACATGGCACGGGTACTAGACGTGACTTATAACATGTCGCTGGTGCCCAATGCCTCGCAGAGTGAGACCACCTTGTGGGAGCCTGCATTGCAAATTGCTGGCGGCGTTGAAAAGTACCACGAGGAATACGGCGAAGTGACGGCGGCTGGCGTGGTGCGCTTCCTGGCGATGGATACACATAATCCTTCCAGTATTTATTCTGCCTTGCGCAGCGCGCGCGAAAATGCACGTTCCGTGCGCGTCACCCTGTCGGCGGAAACCTGGGAAAACATTAATGCCCTGTGGCTGGAGTTCAGCCAGTTTGTCGGCATGGACCTGATGCAAAAAGGCCTGGGCGAATTTTGCGATTGGGTGAAATCACGCTCCCATCTGTTTCGCGGCGTGAGCTTCGGCACCATGCTGCGCGATGACGCCTTCCGTTTCCTGCGTTTGGGTACCTTCATCGAGCGTGCCGACAATACCGCGCGCCTGCTGGACGTTAAATACCACCTGCTGCTACCCAATGATGCAGAAGTAGGCGGCGCGGTGGATTATTACGAGTGGAGTGCGGTATTGCGCTCCGTATCTGCGTTCCAGGCCTACCAGAAGGTGTTCAATGATGCCATTGAGCCCTGGAAAGTGGCGGAACTGCTGGTGTTGCGTCAGGACATGCCGCGCTCTCTGCACGCCTGCTTCGCCGAAATCACGCCTATTCTCGATCAGGTGGGCGGCCTGCACAGCAACGAATGCCGCCGCCTGGCCGGCGAGCTACACGCGAGGCTGCGTTATGGCCGCATGAACGATATTTTCCAGGAAGGCCTGCACGAATTCCTCACTGATTTCATTATGTCCAACAACAATCTTGGTGCCGAGATCCAGCGTACCTTCCTGAATGCGCCGATCAACAGCCTCGAGTGAATGGAGCATGCCATGCAATTGACGATCAACCACCGTACGCATTATCTCTATACCGATATTGTCAATTACACCATCCAGAAGCTGCGCCTGACGCCGCAGGATGGCTTCGGCCAGCGCGTCAAGCGCTGGGAAATCCGCGTCAATGGCCATTTGCAGCGACACGACGATGCCTACGGCAATGCAGCGCACCTGCTGGTGCTGGATACCCCGCACGAAGAGATCAATATCCTGGCAACCGGCGAAGTGGAAACCGGCCTGGATACCCCGCCTGCGCAAGATATCCTGCCGCGAGAGATTTACCTGCGTCCGACACCGTTGACTGATACGGATGTAGCCTTGCGTCAGTTTGCGGTGCAGTTCAAGGATAAGGTGCTTGATGAGAAAGTGTTGGAAGAGATGATGCATGCCATTGTCGACCAGGTGCCTTATGAGCGTGGTATGACCAATGTCGATACCACGGCGGCAGAAGCCTTCCGCAGCGGGTGCGGTGTTTGCCAGGATCATGCCCACATATTCATTGCTTGTTGCCGTTACCTGGGCATTCCCGCGCGCTATGTCAGTGGTTATCTATTCAATGATGATGGCAGTTTGCTGGAAAGCCATGCCTGGGCCGATGCCTGGTTACCTAACGGTTGGGCGAGCTACGATGTCTCCAACCGCCGCCGCGCCAATGGCGTGCATGTGCGCCTGGCCACCGGCCTGGATTATCGCGATGCCTGCCCGGTGAGTGGCATGCGGGTGGGTGGGGGGCTGGAGACGATGAGTGTAGGGGTGCAAGTCGACCAGGCGCAACAGTAGTCGCTTTCAAGCAAGCATTGCTAGCGGCTACATCTGATTGCCGTACTTGGTGTACTGTCTGCGCAGATGTGCCTTGCAAGCTCCAGGTCGCATCGGCCTAAGCTCATTTTTCAACGCTGTGCTCTTCAATGCTCGTTCTGAGGTGTGAGAAATAATCATGAATTCATTGCAGTTCCCCCGTCATGGGGATAAGGAAAACTCGCCATTTTTCGAGGAATATCTCGTCAAGCTACTGGAGGAGCGGGACGCGCTGGGCCTGACGGCTCTGGTGCACGAGATTGATGCACTGATGATCACGGTGGACCCCGGGCATTCAGTCAAGTATGTGGCTGAGTTATGCTTCATGACGTCATATCATTACCTGGTGACGCTGGAAAGTGAAACGCACCTGACGCATATCTTGCGCATTGACCTCAACTCGCCGGATATCCTCGTGCGCGAGGTGAAAGACCCGAACCTGCGCGGTATTTTCCGCAGCCTGAATGAAATCTACCCGGTCGGTGCGAAGAAGCCTAATAGCCGATATATGGGCGAGATCATCCGTGTTGATAACCTGCACGATGTGGTCAAATTGCAGCAGGAACGCGAGTTTCGCTTTTTTAGCCAGGATGAGGTGCGCAAGCTGGAGCTGCCGGGTAACCTGGCAGTGAGCAAGCCCTCACCTTACACGCATAACATTGTGGCTTATCTTGAGCGTAAGCCCGACGAAATGCGCGTGTATGCGCTGGGAGTGAGCCGGATTGATAGTGAAGTGCAGCTGGCTTATGACGCGGCCAAGACCTTGCAGCAAAAGCTCGACTTTGGCGATTTGCTCTTGCCAATTGATCACCTTGCTACCCGTGTTTATAGCCAGAACCGCGAAGTGGCGATTCTGGAATACCTTTCCTGGTCAAGTTATTATTTCTGGGGTGCGTACAACATCTTTGACCAGAACTCTTCTACCAACGTTACCAAGAGCGCGCACGGCTTGCCGGAGTTCAAGAGCCCGGCCAAAGTGTTTACCGCGAATAACACGCCTTATTTCGTCAACCACCTGGAAAAATTGCCTTCCCCCACAGAGACTTTCGTTCGCAACTATGGCCCGCGCTTGCACCATATCGCTGTCGCGGTGAAGGATGGCGAGCGCAATGGGATTGAACATATTGAATTTGTCGTGAATGCCATTGCTTCGCAAGGACAGGGTTTCCTGCTCGACGTCATTGGTTCGCGTGAAGAGGGCTTGAAGCAGATATTCTCCAATGCCTCCGAGCATTCTTCCTTGATTGTCGAATACGTGCAGCGCTTCGGCGATTTTCAGGGCTTTTTTACCAAAGATAATGTGGCCGTGCTCACCGAAGCGGCGGGGCGTGAGGAAGGCGTGAAGTCAGGGGCATCCTTGGGCTGATTGGTTAAGTGGTTGATGTTAGCCGGTCAACTGCTGCTTAATCATTGCTTACGCCCAGCTTTTTGGCGACAGATAAGGTGAGCAATGAAGCAACGAATAATGCACCCAAGGTCATGAAGCTTTTGTGGATGAAGTCTGAATCCTTGACCCAATCCCAGATCATGGCCACGCCGAGCAGCAGGCTGGCGATGATGCACAGAATACAGATGGTGAAGCAAATATTGCGGATGGTGTTCATGCGCATGACGTCTCTCCCGATGGTGTTGTTTTGACTTGTATCATATTGATGCGCTTGGGCAATCTGGCGCTATCGCTTGCGTGATTATGGTATATTGCGCATCCTTTTGCTATTCGCTTCCATCCTACACATCATGACCCAAAGCCGTCGCCACCTTGAACTGCTAGCCCCAGCCCGCAATGCTGATTACGGCATTGCAGCGATCAATCATGGCGCAGATGCAGTGTATATCGGTGGCCCGGCTTTCGGCGCGCGTGCCAAGGCGGAAAATTCGGTGGAAGACATCGCTCGCTTGGTCAAGCATGCACATCGCTATCATGCCGAAGTGTTCGTCGCATTTAACACTATCTTCCATGATAACGAGCTGGAAACCGCGCGGCAGACGGCCTGGCAGCTTTATGACGCTGGTGTGGATGCGCTGATTGTGCAGGACATGGGCTTGTTGCAGATGGATATTCCGCCTATCCAGCTGCATGCCAGCACGCAGACCGACATTCGTACCGTAGACAAAGCCGTGTTCCTTGACCAGGTCGGCTTCACGCAGATTGTCCTCGCGCGTGAGATGGACCTTAACACCATCCGCCAGGTGGCCGCTGCGACCCAGTGCAACCTGGAATTTTTTATCCATGGTGCGCTGTGTGTAGCGTTCAGCGGTCAGTGTTATATCAGTCATGCCCACACCGGCCGCAGCGCCAATCGTGGCGAGTGCTCGCAGGAGTGCCGTTTGCCTTACACGCTGGAAGACAGCCAGGGTCGTATCCTGGCCAAGGACAAGCATTTATTGTCGATGAAGGACAACGATCAAAGCGCCAACCTGCGCGCATTGGTAGATGCAGGTGTGAGCGCCTTCAAGATAGAAGGGCGCTACAAGGATCTGGCCTATGTGAAAAATGCTACCGCGCATTACCGCCAGTTGCTGGATGAAATCCTGGAAGATACTCCTGGGTATTACCGCGCTTCTTCAGGTCGGCCAATCTACAGCTTTACCCCACAGCCGGAAAAAACCTTTAATCGCAGCACCACAGAATATTTCGTTCATGGACGGGGCGAGGATGTGGGGGCCTTTGATACGCCCAAATTCTCTGGTGAGGAAATTGGTCGCGTGACCAAGGTAGGCAAGGACTACTTTGAGGTGGAAACCTCATTGGAATTGCACAACGGCGATGGCGTATGCTTCTTTGATGTGCACAAGGAGCTGGTGGGCATGCGCATCAACACAGTGCAGGATAATCGTCTGTACCCCAACGAAATGCCGCAGGATATACGCCGCAACATGAAGGTGTACCGCAACCGCGACCAGGCTTTTATGCGCTTGCTGGAAAAAGATTCTGCCGTGCGCAAGATCGCCGTGGAGTTGGTGTTGCAGGAAACGTATGATGGTTTTTCCCTCACCGTTTCGGATGAAGACGGCTTTATGGCTCATGCCCAATGCCAGGCAGAAAAACAGCCTGCGCAACATCAGGAAAAAGCCGAAGCCAGCTTGCGTGAAAACCTTGGCAAGCTCGGCAATACCGATTTTGCAGCGACTGCGATCAGCTTGCAGTTAAGCCAGCCATGGTTCGTGCCAGCCTCGACGATCAATCAGCTGCGTCGCGAAGTAATGGAACAACTGGAAGCTACCCGCTTGATTGGATACCAGCGCCCGCAACCAGGTACTCCTGTGGAACCACCTGCGCAATATCCGCAAGATACCTTGAGCTATTTATCCAACGTCTACAACAAACAGGCGCGGGCTTTTTACGAGAAACATGGCGTCAAGGCCATAGCCGCTGCCTATGAAGCCAATGAGGAGTTGGGTGACGTGCCGGTGATGATCACCAAGCACTGCTTGCGCTACAGCTTTGCCATGTGTCCGAAGGAAGCCAAGGGCGTGATCGGCGTGCAAGGCACGATTACCGCTGAGCCCATGACCCTGATCAGCGGCAAGGACAGGATCAGCCTCAAGTTTGACTGCAAGCGCTGCGAAATGCACGTGATGGGCAAAGTACGCAAGAATGTGCTGCAAATGCCACCACCACAGCCGGTGCAGTTTTTTGCCAAGCGCCCTGCTTAATCTTTATTTCCCGGCCATAGATTCAATACCATTTCCCCCAACGCCAGCAGGTCTTCTCGAGAGGCCCCACTAACGGCCTGTATGCTCATACCCCGGTGGATGGTTGCGACATAGCGGGCAAGGGTGGCCGCATCTGTTCCCTCCGCTAATTCCCCAGCTTCTCTGGCACGCTGCATTCTGGCAATCAATGCGCTTTCAAACCATTGCCTGCGTGCGACCAGCAAGTCCTTGATGGGCTCGGCCTGCGGCCCACAGTTTAATGAGCCAGTATTGACCATGCAACCGTGGGGTGTGGTTAACTCGGTAAGAAAATGCGCACTATCCAGCAATAACTTTTCTACGACTCGATAAGCGGTTGGTTCTTCCAAGGCGGCGCTGACAAATGCAATCGGGCCACTGATGTATTGCTGCAGTGCCTTCTCGAACAATGTCTCTTTGCTACCAAAAGCGGCATACAAGCTGGGTTTGTTGATGCCCATGGCTTCTGTCAAATCCGCGATCGATGTGCCTTCATATCCATGCGCCCAGAAGAGCTGCATGGCAATCTGCAGCGAGGCGTCTGCATCAAACTTGCTGGGGCGTCCGCGCCGTTTCTTTTGATCTGTGATGTCCATACCTGAATCCTCAATAATCAACATATTGTACCACTTGGTAAAAAATATTTGACTACGGAATACGTGTGCATTACTATTTATTTACCATTTGGTACAAAATTATAGGAGAGCAGCATGGGCAACACTCAGCAGGTGGCATTGATTACGGGCGCCAATCGCGGCATCGGATTTGAAACAGCGAGAGCGTTGGGCGAGCAGGGCATTCACGTGATATTGGCGGTACGCGATCTCGCGGGAGGGCAAAGTGCCGCAGAAAAATTACAGGCACTTGGTATCCAGGCGACAGTGGTGTCCTATGACGCCGGAAAACCAGGCAGCGCTACGCAAGTGGCGGCTTTCGTCGAGCAGCATTGCGGCAAGTTGGATATCCTTGTCAATAATGCGGGCATCCTGAAAGAAGACCTGGTGGGCGGCAACAATAGTAGCTCGGTAGAGGCGCAGGTGTTGCGGGACACTTTTGAAGTCAATTTCTTTGCCGTCGTCGAGTTGACCCAAGCATTGCTACCATTGATCCGGCGTTCCCCGGCAGGCAGGATCGTCAACCTCTCCAGCATTCTGGGCTCGCTGACCCTGCATAGCATGCCAGACTCTCCTATCGAACAGGCCAAGAGCGTTGCCTACAATACCTCCAAGACGGCCTTGAATGCGTATACGGTGCATCTTGCGCATGAACTCAAGCATACTGGGATCAAGGTGAATGCGGCCCATCCTGGCTGGGTCAAGACTGCTTTGGGAGGCGAGCATGCACCGATGGAGGTTGAGGGAAGCGGCAAGACCAGTGTCCAGTTGGCCACTTTGCCAGCCGAAGGGCCAAATGGGGGCTTTTTTCATGATGGCGAGGCCTTGCCTTGGTAGGAGTGCCTAGCGTGAAGGCAAGGCGCTTGCATATGAGATACCGCAAGCCCTTGTTTGCCCTGATCATGTCGGCAACTACTTCTTTATTGGTGTCAGCTGTGATCATGGGATTGCGTGGTGTTCCGGCCCAAGTGTTTCTGTCCCAATGGTGCCACGCTTTCATGACGGCGTGGCCAGTGGTGTTCCTGGCGATTGTTTTGATTGCGCCGCGGATAGACCGTTTGCTTGATTACGTCGTGGAAAAGGATAGGGTTTTCGATGCGCGATAAGCGCGAGGAGATAAGCCAAAAGCCTGCTTGAAGCTGCGACTGAAATGCGCCTGGTCGCTAAAGCCCCATTGATAGGCAATTTGGGCAATATCCTGGTGGTGTTGGGCAGGAGCTAGCAGCGCCTGTCGGCATTTTTCCAGCCGACGTTGCCAGACATGGCGCATGGGTGACATATCGTCATCGGTGAACAAGCTGGTGATGTAGCGACTGCTCAGGCCGGTACCATCGACAATTGTTCGCATGTCCAGCCCGGTTTCATGCAGGTGGGCTTCAATGTACCGTTTGACGCGATGTAGCGAGGCGGAGCGGCTGCGGCCAATCTTGATATCGCCAGGGCAGGACTGGGCAAGCGAAGCTGCCAGTAATTCCAGCGCCTGGGGCGCAAGCTGGTTGAATGCTTGTTGGCCGAGTCCGTTAGCATGTTGCGCGACCGAGCGAATAAACCCGGTGCCGATGGCTGGCATGCCCTCCGTACCGACGATGCGGCGTGCTGTGCAATGTTCTACACCTGCTAACTGTCCGCGTAGCAGCGGGCGCGGGATGGAAACGATCAATTTGGAAAAGGCGCCGGGGCTGTGGATGTGGTGCGCACGCGTGGCATCGTATAAAGCCATGTCGCCAGGCTGCAGGAAAGCCTCCCTGCCATGTTGTTCGAGCTGGTATTGGCCTGCGAGCAGGATGACGGCGAAATAGGCATCTTGGCTGCTGTGGCCGCATTCACCTGGGCGACGCTGGATGGTGATGCCGTTGGAGTGAATGATGGAAAGCCGCATCTGTTGCCATGGGTATATCGTCATTTCATTGAACAGTGGTGTTTGGCGGCTGGCACGGATGGCGACATGGGTATATTCCTGGGAAATGGTCTCTTGCAGCCAGTCGTGGCGTAAGTGTGCCGGCTGCTGTTGGGTGCTGAGGAACAATGCTTCCGGGCGTGATGGCGATACGGCTTGCATAGTGAGAGACCTCCAGGATAATGCATGTATGGTAGTGAAAGCTGGTGGTGCGGTAAATCGGCAAAGTACCGTTTTGGACAACTTTTTGTACCGTGCTAGGCAAGATGAGCAACGATGAAGATTCCATAATGTGCCCCGGATGAACGAGGAGCTTATATGGAATCAACAGCAAAAAACGCAGTAAATACCAATATCGTCATGTTAAGGGGCGCTTGCCTGTGGATGATCATGGCGTTGATCCTGGCCTGGTGCATGGTAGGCTTGAATTTCGGCGTACCAGGCCTGCCGGATATTTTTCAGGGCAAGCAAACGCGGATATTGCAGGCGCATATCGATTTCCTGCTGATGTCGGCCTTGATCCTAGGGTATTACGCGACGCGGGTGCCATTTCCTTGGCATGTGCGTTGGGCTATGGTGGTGGGAGCGTTTACCAACTCTAGCCTGTTCCTGTTGATGGGCATATTTCCTTTGCTGGATAAGGCCGAGCCGCCGCAACATTTGGCGCAGCATTTGTTTCAATACTATTTGTTCGCGAGCCTGATTACTACCAGTTATGGATTTGGCAAGGGTGCGGTACTGATCTTGAAATCCACCTTCTCGCGTGACAATTCAGCTTGAGGGTGCAGGTGTCATTTCTCGGTAAAATTCGACATAAAACCTGCCGGGGTGGCTGAATGCTACCCAGTGCACGATCTCCGGCAGGATAACGATGCTGTCGCCCGCATTGGCGATTGCCGATGCCTGGTGTGGCGGAGCGAGGTGGTAGGTCACTTGCCCCTCCAATACATGCAGTAGACCCCAGACACCGGCTTTGGTTGAGTGTTGTGATTGCAGGGCCGCAGGCAGGTTCTCGGGAGTAAAGTCCGGCGTGCGCTTGTAGGCCTGCAAGCCCTCGGGTAATTGGTGTGGGATCAAGTCCATGCTCATGCTTCCAGCCTGACCAGGTTTTGCGGCGTGCCCGTTGCCCATTGCTCGATATTGGACAAGGTGGTGCTGGCAATGGCATCCAGCGCTTCACGTGTGAGGAACGCCTGATGCGCAGTGATGATGACGTTGGGGAAGGTCAGCAGGCGCGCCAGTACGTCGTCTTGCAACGGAAAATCCGATAAATCCTCGAAGAACAGGTCCGCTTCTTCTTCATAAACATCTAGCCCCAGGTAACCTAGATGGCCGCTTTTCAAGGCATCAATCACTGCAGGTGTATCCACTAATGCGCCGCGACTGGTATTGATCAGCATACTGCCACGCCGCATGTGGGCGAGTGAGTTAGCATTGATCAGGTGATGCGTTGCTGGGCTCAGCGGGCAGTGCAGGCTGACAATATGCGATTGTGCCAGCAATGTATCAAGATCGAGATAGCATGCTCCTAGCGCGATAACCTCCGGGTTGGGGTAGGGATCGTAGGCTAGCACCTTGCAGCCAAATCCCGCCATGATGCGGGCAAATGCTGCGCCTATCTGCCCGGTGCCAATCACGCCTACGGTCTTGTTGACGAGATCAAAGCCGGTTAGGCCGCGCAGGCTGAAGTCGCCTTCGCGCGTACGGTTGTAGGCACGTGTCAGGTGCCGGTTCAAGGCGAGGATCAGCGCTACGGTATGTTCGGCAATGGCATGTGGTGAATACGATGGTACTCGGGCGACTGCCAGCCCTAGTTTCTGCGCGGCTTCCAGGTCAATATGATTATAGCCTGCCGAGCGAAGTGCAATCAGCTTGGTGCCGCCAGAGGCTAATTTCTCTAGCACCGGAGCAGATAAATCATCATTGATGAAAGCACAGACGACTTCCGCTCCAGCGGCAAGCACCGCGGTATCTGTAGTGAGCTTGGGTTGCTGAAAAATGAATTCCGCATTCTGGGGCTTGGGAAATGCGAGAAAGCTCTCCCTGTCATAGGCCTGGGTGCTGAAGAAAACGATACGCATGGGGTTTCCTTTACATGGGATATCTGGCTTGATTAAAGCATCAATCAATATCAGCGCCAAGTTTCAGCGTTTAGGGATAGGCGGTTACAGGCTACTGGAAAAAGAAAAACCTCCCACAAGGGGAGGGTGGATACATCCAGTGTTCAGGGAAATGTGCGGCGAATAAACTTCGCTTCGAGTTGTTATGCAGGTAGCCCTAAAATTTTCAGGGCTTCTACTAGTAATGACACGTGAGCGCGGAAAAAGGACACCCCAACGTGGAAGTAATTTAATAAGTTGTTGTTTTTAAATGGTGTGATTTGTACATCAAGTTGTAACACTAGTGTGGCGAAATATGACGTCATCAAGACGATTTCATGACACCCGTTTTAACTGGGGATTAGTCATGGCTGTCTTGCGTAATCAATTATGATGATCTTCCACACTGAGTACAGCATGCAACTTCAACATCTTAAAATTTCCACCCGCCTGATAGGTCTGAGTGTTTTCCTGCTTTGCGGCTCATTGATCCTGGGGCTAGTCAGTTGGATGACGCTTTCCCGGGCTAATGTAATGTTCCAACATGCCCTGGAACAGGCATCTCAGGTTGAGGATGCTGTAGATACTGCGCGCAAGGCCCAGGTGGTGTTCAAGATACAAATCCAGGAGTGGAAAAATACCTTGTTGCGTGGGCATGATGCCGCCGCTTTCGAGAAGTATCGCGCGGCATTCATCAAGAGTGGTGAGGAAGCCAGGGGCGATTTGCACAAGCTGCAAGCCATAGTTGAGCATTTGGACATGGATGCGGCCATGGTGGTGGAGGCCGGAGATGCCTTGGCAAAGCTGCAAGAGCAATACCTTGATGCATTACAACACTTTGATCCAGCTCATGCCGATAGTGATCGGGTGGTCGATGCCTTGGTTAAGGGAATGGATCGCGAGCCTACGCAAAAGATTGATCAGATCGTGCAGGCAGTGGGGGAGCATGCTGCGGCATTGCGTCAGCAAAACCAGCAGGTGGCAAGGGCGCAGCACGATATGGCCACCATGATGGTATTACTGACGCTGATACTACTGACGGTGCTTGGTGCCAGTATGACTTATTGGATTATCACTAGCGTGACACGCCCCTTGAGCCGTGCAATCCAGATTGCCAAGACTGTTGCTGCGGGCGATTTGAGTGCCGATATCCAGGTGTCTTCCAGTGATGAAACCGGTCAATTGCTGCTTGCGCTCAAGGAAATGAATGATGGATTGTCGCGCATTGTGGCCAGCGTGCGCCTGGGCACCGATGCCATTGCGACAGGATCTAGTGAAATCGCTACAGGTAACCTGGATCTTTCATCGCGTACTGAGCAGCAGGCCAGTGCGCTGGAGGAAACGGCATCCTCAATGGAGGAGATTACGGCCACGGTGCGCCAGAATGCGGATAACGCCCAACAGGCTAATCAGCTTGTAGCTTCGGCATCTGAAGTGGCATTGCGTGGTGGACATGTTGTCTCGCAAGTGATTGTGACCATGGATTCGATCAATGAGGCTTCCAAGCGCATCGTCGATATTATTGCGGTGATTGATGGCATTGCATTCCAGACCAATATTCTGGCGTTGAATGCAGCGGTAGAGGCGGCACGCGCTGGTGAGCAGGGGCGTGGATTTGCCGTAGTGGCTGCAGAAGTGCGTGGGCTGGCACAGCGTTCAGCTTCTGCGGCCAAGGAAATCAAGGAGCTGATCGGTAATTCGGTCGAGCGTGTAGCTGCCGGAGGCAAGCTGGTGACTGAAGCTGGTACCACGATGGCAGAGGTTGTGCAGAGCGTGCAGCGGGTGACCGGCATCATGACCGAGATCACGGTAGCCAGCCGCGAGCAGACTATGGGCATAGAGCAGGTGAATACTGCGATTAGCCAGATGGATCAGGTGACACAACAGAATGCAGCGCTGGTTGAGCAGGCTGCAGCAGCGGCAGCGTCATTGCAATATCAGGCTGATGAATTGACCCAGGCAGTGAGCACATTCAAATTGGCTTGAGGGTGCTTATGCGCAAAGGGCTGTGCTAGGCCGCGATGATGGCATGTTAGCTTTGTTGGCTGCGTTCGGGCCAGCAAAGTCCGAACATCAAGACATCCTCATATCTGCCTCCGGATTTGGCGTGAGCGCGTAACAAGCCTTCGCGGGCTAGCCCACATTTTTCCATGACACGAATAGAAGCAAGATTGCTGGTCAGGCAGCGCCCTGTGATGCGGGTGATGCCCAAGGTGGCGTTAGCGAAAGCCAGCAGCGCTTGTAAGGCCTCTGTGCAATAGCCGTTACTCCAGTGCGCGGAACCTACCCAATAACCTATCTCTGCCCGCTGGTCTGCAATGTGAATATCGAGCAGACTGACATTGCCGATCAGCTCAGCGTCTTCGTGCCGCATGACTGCATAGATGATGCCTGTGAGCTGGTTGTGAGGCTCATCCTGAGTGTCGATCAGTGCTTCGTGTGTTACTGCAAAACGGGTGCCAATGACACCAGAAGAAATAAAGCTAACACGTTGTGCATCCACCATGGTTTCTGTGGTGGGTGCATTCTGGATCACATACGGGCGCAGCAATAGCCGCGCCGTTGGCAGATCAGGTAGCTTCATTGCCTGCTTGTCGAGATGTGGCTGGGCTCATGGTGCTGGGTTCATGTAGCGCAAATGAATGCTCTCGATTTCCTGCAAGATATCCTCAGATAGCGGCTTGTGCCATGCGCCCATATTTTCTTCAAGCTGGGCGAGGCTGGTGGCACCGATAATGGTGCTGGTGACGAACCAGCGATGGTAGACGAACGATAGGGCGAGCTCTGCCGGGCTGAGGCCATGCTTACGGGCAAGTTCGGCATATGCAACGCTGGCTGGGGTGACATTGGGCTTGGTATAGCGCTGGGCATAGCCGGGGAACAGGGTGACGCGGCCTTGGGCTTGCGGGTCATTTATATACTTGCCGCTGAGGTGGCCGAAGGCCAGCGGCGAATAAGGCAGCAGGCTGACCTGCTCGCGGTAAACGATCTCGGTCATGCCGAACTCGAAGCCGCGGTTGAGCAGGCTGTAGCTGTTCTGTATGGAGGCAATGCGCGGCAGGCCATATTCCTCGGCAATGCGCAGGAACTCCATCACGCCCCAGGGCTGCTCGTTGGAAACGCCGACATAGCGCACCTTGCCTTCCTTGACCAGTTCGGCCAGGGTTTCAAGCTGGTTGTGGATGGAAACCCAGGCCTTGGTTTCCTTGCTTGGGTCGAACTGGTACTGGCCGAAGATAGGCACATTGCGCTCTGGCCAGTGAATCTGGTACAGGTCGAGATAGTCGGTTTGCAAGCGTTGTAGTGAGCCCTCGATCGCGCTGCGCACATTGTCGCGGTCCACCGCCTCGGGGCCGCCGCGTATCCATCCCAGCTTGCGGTTGCCTCCGGCGACCTTGCTGGCAAGGATGATCTTGTCTCTGGCCTGTTTCTTCAGCCAGGGGCCGATGATGGTTTCGGTACGCGTTGCGGTATCGGCCTTGGGCGGCACCGGGTACATCTCGGCGGTGTCGATGAAGTTGATGCCCTGGGCCAGGGCATAATCAAGCTGGGCATGCGCCTCGGCTTCCGTGTTCTGGTCGCCAAAGGTCATGGTGCCCAGGCAGATGGCGGAGACGTTGAGGTCGGATTTGCCTAGCTTGCGATATTCCATGTGAGTGCCTGAATGGTTGAGCGAAAAACAGGCTGATAGTGTACGTCATTTTGCGTAGGTCGTTGGCGCTACTCCCCTTGCAGTATTGTCGAGGCTGGTATGCATGCGTATGATGATTCCAACTCAATTCATCCCTTTCTCGCATGACTTACTGTGTAGGCTTGTTGCTGGACCAAGGCTTGGTCATGGCGTCCGATACCCGTACCAATGCTGGCGTTGACCAGGTGGCGGTATTCCCCAAGATGAACGTGTTCGAGGTGCGCGGCGAGCGGGTGATCACGCTGATGACCGCGGGCAATCTCGCCATCACGCAGGCGGTGATCAATCGCCTGCGCGATGCGGTCAAGCTCAACGAGGGCGCTACCTTGCACAATGTCGCCAGCATGTTCGATGCGGCGCAACTGGTGGGCGAGCAATTGCGTGCGGTCTATGAGCTGGATAACGAGCACCTGAAAAACCACAATACCGAGTTCAGTGCCAGCATCGTGGTCGGCGGGCAGATCAAGGGCGAATCGCCGCGCCTGTTCTCGATTTATGCCGCGGGCAATTTCATCGAGACCAGCCAGGAAACGCCGTATTTCCAGATCGGCGAGACCAAATATGGCAAGCCCATCATTGACCGTGTTATCACCCACAGCAGCGATATTATGGAAGCAGTGAAGTGCGTGCTGATCTCGTTCGACTCCACCATCCGCAGCAATATCTCGGTGGCAGCCCCGATTGATTTGCTGATTTATCGCACTGATAGTTTTCACGCCGATTGCAAGCACCGCCTCAGCGAGGGCGATGCCTACTACAACACCATACGCCAAGGGTGGTCTGATGGCCTGAAGCAGGTGTTCGCTGAACTGCCCAATCCAGACTGGTGTTGAACGGAAAATAGCACGGTAATAGAATCTGGCAGTCATGAAACCAACAAGATCTCCATTCTCGAATCTCGAATGTTTGAGGGAGGCTGGAAATAGTGGAGTCTAACGGATCGTGTAATTTATGGTCTGGAGGATGAAGATGGGGCGATTACCGAATGGTTAGGCGCAAGTGTGTTCATGGCAGACTCGATTTTCACTCAGGCTGGCTCCGTAATGGACATCGGTATCGGAACCACCTTTCTATGCATCGGCTGGACATGAACCAGCGGCTCAGTATGATTAAAAATGACCTGTGCTAGTTCGACATCTGGGTAGAGTTGGTGCAACAGCATTTGAACTGGCCGCCATTCTGGGAAGTCAGTTCGCGTAAAGTAGACTCGCTTGAGAATCTGCTTAAGAATCGCTAGTGGCCCAGCTATGGGACTTAACATACGTAACTCTTCCTCATGAGCCCAATCGGCGTGCTTGTACGATACAGCCCGGCCCATTGACTGTGCCAACCATCTGGTGAAGAAATCTTCAGAGCAGAAATGCTCGTAAATCTGTTCCACGCTCCAATCAGGATTCTGCTCTCCGACCTTGATGAGTGCGGCATGCATGTCCTCGAAGCGGTCATGAATACGCGGTTCGGTGGTGTAGTGCACGAATGTCGGGCGAAGACTGAATTCTCGTATTACGTCGTCGGGCCATTCAAATTCAAAGCAAAAACCACGCGAGTCGTTGCAGTAATAGGCCCACAAAGGCTGGTTGGTAGGACGTTTTGTACCGGAAAAAATACCGACTTTCTGGCAATGGGTAGCAAATGCCGTGTCTTCTTCCTGAATCATTTTGGCGTATTGTTCAGCCAGCTCCTCTTCCGGTTCATATTTAATCCGCTCATTCCTTGCGGCTGCTAGCTCCGTCAGCGTCTGCGCAAGTCTTTGCTGGTAAGACATAGGGTCAGCCGGGGCGAACTTAGCCTCAAGAGAGTCGTTCAGTTCGTCCGGTCGAGCGAAATAAATGGTGCCTTCCGATAAGCTACGTAAGGCCGCAGAGCCAGACCGGTATTTGAAGTTAGTGAGCCTGCGTTCGCTCATGGAATGTATATGTAATGCGGGTGTGTGACAGTAAGTGAAAGAGTCTCGCTATTGATGCGAGAGAATGTGCCGAGAGCAAATACCTGCGTCGTCTTTGTTGTACCAACGAGCCCGCCAAGCCTTGAATTCAATGTGGTACCAGAAATGCCGAATAGAAGTGCCGACGACGGAACAAACATCTCCAATGCTTCGCCTGATGAATTAACTTCTGAAAGTGAAATGATGTACCCGGATGTTGTTTTGACGGCCTGCTTCAATATGCCCACATAGATTTTCTGACCGGTAGAGGAAACATCAGCGGCTCGATGGTATGCAAATGCATGAAAAGCAGTGTAGTAGGTACCTTGCGGGTTCCATGGCGCTGTTAGTGGGGATGAGCGTTGTATCTGAGCGTTCATCGCAAGCCACTTCTTCGCAAAGCTCTCCACCATCTGTGAACGGCCTTGGCTCGTCCCCAAGCCTTTAGTTCCTCGTGTGCTGCGTGAACCGCTTGATGGTGTTCCTGTTGCGCTACCGCCAACGCCTGATGTACCGCCAGCCTGGGAAAGTGGGTCTACCCAAACAGCGGGGGCGTTCGTGCGGTTGGGACTGGCTGGATTAACTGGGCCACCATGCGATGCCGTTGTTGGTACTGATGGAGATGGTTCGCGAGTGCAGCCGTTCGCGTGTGGCTTGCTTCCATTCGCACGGAAATAGGATGAAGGGCTGGTCTTTCGCGTTGCCGTTGTCAATTTTGTAATTACCGCTATCACAGGAACCCCGCATTTAGGGTCTGCACATTTGTATTCAATGCCTGCGTTAGCAGTGGCAGTTGTTGCGAAGTGCTTTTCAATATCGCCAATGATGACTGGCGTTCCTGCGCTACCGAGTTTAGGGTTTGCCGTAACCAGAATCGCTTGCTGATGCATTAATCAGTTCTCCAGGAGATTTTTGATCGCAAGAGGCAAGAGACGTCGATTGTCCAATATGCCCAACGTTTGAGATAAGGGGCGTGCTTTGGCGCGTCCCGCTTGATGGATGGGTTAGCCATCAACCAGTATGTCATATACGTAGTGAAACCAAGCTGGTTTTGTATTGCCCCATGATCTACGCTCCTTGGGTTTACTTGGGTCAAGTATGCGTCCTAAATTTTCAGTGTTGTCATAAACTAACCAGTGCCAATATTGAGTGCCATTTTTTTCTTTAAAATTTACTGCTACCAATACGACAGCCGAAACTGATTTCAGTCTTTCTTTATCAGTGAATGTAATTTTTTTACTAAGAGTTTTTCTACTTTTTTTAAGTGCAGCACGTAACTCCTTTTGAGTAGTTCGGCTGTTAGATGTGTTTACGAAATTTACTGCACTTCTGGCCTCTGATAGAGATGTATTGCCGAGCATTGCAATACAAGCGACCCCACACTCAGTTGGTAATTTCTGTGAGACAAAGCGTAAGTTATTCATATGACTAACGTCAAAATCAGCTGCTGCTTTTAGCGGTGGGCTGGATTTTCTTGTTATGTGATTTGGTCAATGACCGCTCAATAGGCTCAATTGATTTGGTTATGTTTTGGGAAAGCTCATCAATTTTTTCACCTATAACCTTTGATGTTTTTTTCATTGCAATAGAGTTCGAACTATTTGACTCCTTTACAGCATTCGAAATATGTTCTAATTCTTTTTGGTTATTCACAAGTTCTGTTATCAATGGGGTTAGTGCTGCCTTGAGTGATTTTTCTGCCTCAAAGATAGTCTTCTCATTTAGCTCTGTAACAATTTTTTCATTTTTTATATCTATGGCTGAAGTTACTAATATAGGAACTAATATGGATACCAAAAGACCGACAATAGCGATGCCAAGGGCTATACGTGTAAATTTCAGCTGATCAGAAATTACTGACACTTCCTTCTCATGTCTAAGCTCTTCATCTGTTTTGAATTGATTATTTACAAATGCTCGTAGCGTCTCTGATATAAATATCTTTTTTCTTGAGTATTTGTATATTAATGGCTTTAGATCATCATCTAGAAACTCAAATCTAGTGTATTCTGTATCGGCCCCAACCTCTCCAAGACTTTGTAGATCCAGATCACCCACTAAGTAAACTAGCTTCTGGGCTTCCAGATATTCGAAAAGAGCAACAACGATAAGCAGCTTTTTTGATATGTCGCTATCAACACTTCTTATCCAATCAAGACTATTTTGCTCGAGCGCTTCATCTCTGATCTGGATGGATACATCAGTGGGTGATTTCAGCGATACGTAGCAATGTTCCGGAAGGTGTGACTTCCCATAGAATGAATCAATGATGTTTCCTAGAACGTTCAATGAACCAGGCTTATCATCTAGCTGAATCATTCTATGAATTAATTGCTTTTCTAGATCGCTAAATGCTCTCATCTACTTCCCTATTCACATAGCGTTTGGTTAAGGGGCGGGCTTTAGCCCGTCCCAGTGAGCGAAGCGAACGGTTTGAACCATTTGTTAGAGTTCATCCGCCCCATGAGGCAGGATGACTACAGAAATTACATAGTTATTGGCTTTAACAATGGTTAAAGCGCGCGTGGCCATTGCGCTTGTACGCACAAAGTAAAATCGCTGCCCGGAAAAGCCATTTAATTTTGATAGTGTAGTACGCATACGCTTGTCAATGGTTCCGACTGGCCTGGGTGACGTCGTGATCTCTGCGGATACAAGAATTTCCGCACCAACCGAGCCCTGTAGATCTGGTTCGTTACTGCCGCCGGTCTGGCGGGGATTCCACTGCCAAGACGTATCTGTAGGAACAACTGCGTGCTCTGCCAAATACCTTGCGGAAAGTAAAATCAAATACTCATGCTGTATCTGGTTAAGGTTCTCGTAGGCCAAATCGCGAATATTGGCAAGAACCCTAACGGCATCGGCTGCAGAGGTCGGTTCTGCTGCACAGTGTTCTCTGAGCGTCTTGAGCAAAATAGATGAGTCCACCAGAACTTTCTGCTCTGCGGAATCCAAGTTTCCGATATATTCCATAGATGAACTCTAACTAATAATAGACACCCTAAAAATGCATGTGAAATGCACCTTGGAGGCGTATAATCTGGTTTGTTTTTATAACTAACTGTTTTTAATGTCATTAAATTTAATGGCGCACCCTAATTTTCCGGAAAATGTTACCGCGGGAAAAGCACCCAAGTTATTGGATATGGTGCGCGATAAGTTGCGTCTTAAGCATTAATAGTTTGCGTACAGAGCAGGCTTAGGTTGATTGGATTAAACGCTATATTCTTTTTCATAGCAAGCGTCATCCGCGAGAGATGGGGCGGTGGATATTGAGGCATTTGGCGGTTAAGCGGAATGTGTCTGCATCAACCCAAAATCAGGCGAAATCTGCGTTGTTGTATTTATATCGTGAAGTGCTTGAAGTTGAGTTGCCGTGGCTGGATAACGTCACGCAGGCGAACGTGCCCAAGCGTTTGCCTGTGGTGTTGAGCGTGAGTGAGGTGCAGTCTGTATTGGCTGGGTTATCTGGCACACATGCATTGGTTGCTGCTTTGCTCTATGGCGGCGGTTTGCGCTTGATGGAGGCAGTGCGGCTACGGGTGAAGGATGTGGATATTGAGCGGCGCGAGATTGTGGTGCGCGAGGGTAAGGGTTTTAAGGATAGAGTAACCATGCTACCCGAATCTGCTGTAGCAGCTTTAAAAGGTCATCTGGTTAAGGTAAAGATGTTGCATGAAGAAGATTTGGCGGCAGGTTTTGGTGAAGTCTATTTGCCATTTGTATTGGATAAAAAATACCCGAATGCCGGACGTGACTGGGGTTGGCAGTATGTTTTTCCGTCGCGTCAGTTGTCTGATGCCCCACGCTCTGGCAAGACATGTCGGCATCATATGGGTGAAAAAGGCGTGCAGCGCGCCATGAAACAGGCAGTGTTTGCGGCAGGAATCGCCAAGCCTGCGACACTACATACCTTGTGCCATTCTTTTGCTACTCATCTTTTGCAGTTCGGGTATGACATTCGTACCGTGCAGGAATTGCTGGGACATTCTGATGTTTCTACTACCATGATTTATACCCACGTGCTAAACCGTGGTGGCAAAGGGGTCGTCAGTCCGCTGGATCAGATAGGACTTTAATGACGGATATTGATCATGTTTTTTCCGCACAAGGTCTGTTGGCGGAAACCATTCCAGGCTATCGTCCGCGCCTGCAACAACAGGAGATGGCCCAGGCCATTGCCGAGGCGATCAAGCATAACCGTCAACTGGTAGCCGAAGCTGGTACAGGCACAGGAAAGACCTTTGCCTATTTGGTGCCGGCCCTGCTTTCTGGTGGCAAGGTGATTATCTCTACCGGCACCAAGACCTTGCAGGACCAATTGTTCAACCGCGACTTGCCTGCGGTGCGTGACGCTCTCAAGGTGCCGGTCACCGTGGCTATGCTCAAGGGGCGTGCCAATTACGTCTGCCACTTTCACCTGCAACGTGCCATGAGCGAAGGAAAATTCTATTCGCGCGAGGATGCGGCCTATGTGCATAAAATCCAGGCTTTTGCTGAAAATAGTGCTACGGGTGACAAGAGCGAACTGACTTCAGTGCCAGAAAGCGCTACCGTCTGGCCTGCCGTGACTTCCACACGCGATAACTGCGTTGGGCAGGAATGTGCGTTCTACAAGGAGTGCTTCGTCATGGAAGCGCGCAAGCGCGCGCTGGCGGCTGATGTCGTGGTAGTGAACCATCACCTGTTTTTTGCCGATGTCATGCTGCGCGATGAGGGCGTGGCCGAGCTATTGCCCTCAGCGAATACTGTCATTTTCGATGAGGCGCACCAGTTGCCAGAGGTGGCGGGGATGTTCTTTGGCGAGGGCTATTCCACCAGCCAGCTCATGGAACTGGCCCGCGATGCTCACAATGAATACCTCACCACGGTCAAGGATTGCACCGCCTTGCCTGAAGCGACAACTGCGCTGGAAAAAGCCGTGCGGGATTTTCGCCTGATTTTTGCCTATGAGGGCGCGCGTTTGCCAGTACAGAAAGTGCTAGCTTTGCGCAATTTCGATGGCGCATACGCCACCATGCAGGAAAAGCTGACTGAATTGGCGAATGTGCTTGAGAGCCAGGCAGCACGCGACCCGGCAGTGGAGAACTGCTGGCAGCGTGCACTGGCCTTACAGGTGTTGCTGCAACGCTGGATTGCGGCTACTGACACTAATTTGGTGCGTTGGGTCGAAGTGTTCAGCCAGTCCGTACAGTTGCATGCCACGCCATTATCTGTGGCGGAAGGTTTCAGCAAGCAGCTCAATGCCCAGCCGCGTGCCTGGATATTTACCTCGGCCACATTAGCGGTCAAGAGCGATTTCAGCCATTACCTTGCGCAAATGGGCTTGCAGGAAGCCACCACCGGGCACTGGGATAGCCCATTCAACTATGGGCAGCAGGGCTTGTTTTATGCGCCGCAAGGCATGCCGGAGCCTAACAGTGCAGGCTACGCTGCTGCCGTGGCTGCCATGGCACTGCCTGTGATCAAGGCTAGCCGTGGCCGTACGTTTGTGCTGTGTACCAGCTTGCGTGCGATGCGCGAGCTGCATGCATTGCTCAAGGATGCATTCTCCAGCGAGGGCCTGGAATATCCGCTGCTCATGCAGGGGGATACGGCACGTAGCGAGTTGCTGGAGCGTTTCCGCCAACTCGGCAATGCCGTGCTGGTTGGCTCCCAGAGTTTCTGGGAGGGGGTTGATGTGCGCGGTGAGGCACTCTCTGCTGTCATCATCGACAAGTTGCCGTTCGCGCCGCCAGATGATCCGGTGCTGTCTGCCCGCATTGACAAGATGAATGCCGAAGGCAAAAACGCCTTTATGGAATATCAACTCCCCTATGCCGTGATCACCCTCAAGCAGGGGGCGGGCCGGCTGATCCGTGATGAGCGGGATAGGGGGGTGCTGATGATTTGCGATCCGCGCTTGATCACCAAGCCTTATGGCCGCCGCATCTGGCAGAGCCTGCCGCCCATGCGCCGGACGCGCAATGTGGAAGATGTAGTAGAATTCTTCGCTTCTTCCCCAATAGATCTAGCCTGATATATCCGGCATGAACATTCTCGCCCTCGATACCTCTACCGAATACCTATCTTTGACCCTCTTGCTTGATGGCAAGCTTGTGGAGCGTGAGCTGCTGGCAGGCCAGACGCATTCCCAGCGTATCTTGCCCTTGCTGCGCGAGCTGCTGGATGACGCGGGAATAGCGTTGCATGAGTTGGACGGTATCGCTTTTGGCGCAGGCCCAGGCTCGTTTACTGGCTTGCGTATCGCTTGTGGTGTGGCGCAAGGCTTGGCCTTTGGCGCAAATCTCCCTGTGATCGGCGTCAGCACCCTGCTGGCGTTGGCTGAGGATGCGCAGGGTGCTGACAAAGTGATCGCCTGCCTGGATGCACGCATGGGCGAGGTATATCACGCGGTGTATGAAAAAACCGCCACTGGCTGGCAGGAGGTGCTATCTCCCGGCTTGTATGCCCCGGATGACGTACCCGCTATAGAAGGCCAGGGCTGGACAGGCATAGGCAGTGGCTGGAAGGCATATGCAGATAGCTTGGATCAACGCTATGGCGAGCAATTTCTGCAGCGTTTTCCTGAGGCTTATCCACGTGCTACCGCGATAGCGCGGCTGGCCTTGCCTGGTTTTGAGGCGGGAGAGGGTCGTCCAGCGCATGAGGCTGCCCCGATCTACATCCGCAACAAGGTCGCGCTTACCACAAGCGAGCGCGCAGCCAAGGTGGGCGCATGAGCGCCGTGCTCAATCCAGAGGCTAGCCTGCGGCCCATGCTGGCAGCCGATCTTGATGCTGTCTGCCGCATAGAACCAACGATTTTTCCTTATCCCTGGACTAGGGGTAATTTCGATGATTCCCTGAAATCTGGCTACAGTTGCTGGGTGTATGAGCACGCTGGCGAAGTGTTGGGTTATGCTGTCCTGATGATGGTGTTGGATGAAGGGCATTTGCTCAATATCAGTATCGCTACGCCTTGGCAGGGCAAAGGCTATGGACGTAGCCTGCTGGCGCATGTGATGGATATTGCCCGAGGCCATGGTGCATTGAACATGTTCCTCGAAGTCCGCCCTTCCAATCAGGCCGCTCTTGGCCTCTACGAAAGTATGGGCTTCAATGAAATGGCGATTCGCCGTGGTTATTATCCTGCGCCTAACGGGCGTGAGGATGCCGTGCTCATGGGGGTAGCGTTATGAGAGGCACTGCATGGGCTTGAGTCGTGACGATATGCTACGTGAACTGGAGTTGTTGCCAGTGTGGCGCTTGCGTCACCCGGCAACATTGGCGGCGGATGAACGTCAGGATGTTGCTGAGTCTAATCCTGAGCAGTCAGCAGAGATCAAGATTGCGCTTGAGGCTGAAGCCGCGGCCCCTGATGGTGTCATTGCCATTGAGCCAGCCCAAGATGTGGTTCCAGTACTAGTGCAGCAACCAGTTGATTCAATAGCGCCACAGCAAGAGTCTGCCGAAGAAATGGACAGCGTTTTACATGACGCGATACCGCTGGAGCCGGAATACTTTGAAGCCATGCAGTCATGGCCTGAGTTTGCTGATAGTGTCATGCCAGTCGACATGGAAGCTGAGGTGGTAGCTCCGCAAGGCGACAGGCGCACTGCTATCATGTCCCTTGATTGGCAGGGCTTGCAGCAGAATGTGCAGGAATGTGAAGCCTGCAACCTGGCGCAGACGCGTACCCAGACGGTGTTTGGTGTTGGCGACCCCAATGCGGAGTGGTTACTGATCGGCGAAGCGCCCGGTGCTGAAGAAGATAGGCGCGGTGAACCATTCGTCGGCCCCGCAGGTCAGTTGCTTGACAATATGCTGGCAGCGATCGCACTCAAGCGCGGTGAGAATGTCTATATTGCCAACGTGCTCAAGTGCCGCCCACCTGCCAACCGTGACCCGCATGGCGAGGAGGTGGTGAAATGCGATCCTTACCTCAAGCGCCAGGTGGAGTTGATCAAGCCCAAGCTGATTGTCGCGCTAGGCAAGTTTGCAGCGCAATCATTATTGGCAAGCGATAGCAGTATTGCCAGCCTGCGTGGCAAGTTGCATGATTTTCATGGTGTGCCAGTGATCGTGACTTATCACCCGGCCTACCTGTTACGTAATCTGCCTGATAAAGCCAAGGCCTGGGATGACCTGTGTTTTGCGCGGGAAACCATGCAGGGCTTGCAATCGGCGGCTGTGCCCCCATCTGGGACGTAGTTTGGTCATGGGCATGGTGCCCATGACGATCAATGATATTGACTCTTTGGAATGGAGAGATTGAACATGCAAAAAATCTGGTTGAAGTTGGCTGCACTCATGATGGTGCTGAGCTTGAGTGGTTGTGGTTATAACACCTTCCAGACACTGGATGAGCAGGTCAAGGCCGACTGGTCTGAAGTGCTGAACCAATACCAGCGTCGTGCCGATTTGGTGCCTAACCTGGTGAATACAGTGAAAGGCTATGCCTCACACGAAAAGGAAGTGCTAACCCAGGTAGCGGATGCACGTTCCAAGGTTGGCAGCATCCAGGCAACGCCTGAATTGCTCAATGACGAGCAAGCATTCGCACGCTTCCAGGCAGCACAAGGCCAGATGACCTCTGCGTTGTCCCGCTTGATGGCCGTGGCTGAGAATTATCCGCAACTCAAGGCTGATGCCAATTTCCGTGACTTGCAGGCACAACTGGAAGGCACCGAGAACCGTGTGACCGTGGCACGAAACCGCTACATCAAATCCGTGCAGGCATATAACACTGCGGTACGTCAGTTCCCCAATAACCTGACTGCCAAGATGTTCGACTACCAACCCAAGCCCAACTTCTCGGTAGAGAACGAGAGTGAGATTTCCAAGGCACCTGCCGTCAGTTTCGACAAGTAATAGGACGTTGGTTGGGTTGTGTTAAATCAACATACATACACGAGGTGGTTGACGCTCTTGATGATGCTATGGCTGGCATTTGCCAGCCTGGCTCATGCGGATGAAGTGGCGGTGCCGCAGCTGACGGCAAGGGTGACGGATCTCACTGGTACCTTGAGTCAGCAGGAGCAGGCAGCGCTGGAAACCAAGCTTGCGCAATTCGAGCAAGAGAAAGGTAGCCAGATTGCTATCCTGCTGGTGCCAACCACGGCACCGGAGGCAATTGAACAATATTCCCTGCGCGTGGTAGAGGCGTGGAAGCTGGGTCGTGGAAAGGTCGATGATGGCGTGCTGGTGCTGGTTGCCAAGGATGACCGCAAGATGCGCATCGAAGTCGGTTATGGCCTTGAAGGCGCAATTCCCGATGTGATTGCCAAGCGTATCGTCTCCGATGTGATGGCACCTGCATTTCGCCAAGGCAACTTTTATGGTGGTATTGATGCTGCTGTTGGCTATCTCGTGCGGCTGATTGCTGGCGAGGGCTTGCCTGCACCACCACCTCGCAAGGGTAATCAAGGTGAGGGCGGTTTCGGTGAGATGCTGCCTTTGCTGTTGTTCGGTGGCTTGATCGTGGGTGGCGTGTTACGTGCCATCTTTGGCAATTTCCTCGGCAGTGCCATTAATGGCAGCTTGATTGGTGGCGCTGTCATGTTGTTTGGCGGTGGCCTGTTGTTTGCGGCTGCACTAGGTTTTGTTGCGTTTTTTATCACCATGGTTGGCTCGGCCATGGGCGGGATTCCTATCGGTGGCGGTGGCGGTGGCTTTGGCGGCGGCCGCGGCGGCTGGGGTGGTGGTGGCTTTTCCGGCGGTGGCGGTGGTTTTGGAGGAGGAGGCGCCTCTGGCGACTGGTAAAGCATGAAGAAGCGTCATACATTCCAGCGCTTGCTTGCGCATATATTCAGTACTCCCTGGCATGTGCGTCGGCATTTCTCCAAGGCTGCATTGCACCGTATCGAGCAGGCGATCACTGCCAGCGAGAAAACCCATGATGGTGAAATCCGTTTTGTCGTTGAAGGCGATTTGCATCCCTTGGCGATATTGCGCGGTGTTACCCCACGTCATCGTGCCATCCAGTTGTTTTCACAATTCGGAATCTGGGATACCGAGCAAAACAATGGTGTATTGATCTATTTGCTGCTGGCCGACCATGATGTCGAAATACTGGCTGACCGTGGCATCAATCGTCATCTTGGTCAACATGGCTGGGATTGCATCATCAAGGTGATGCAGGAGAGGTTCCGCCAGGGGCAGTTTGAAGAAGGTGTCTTGTATGGCATTGCCGAAATCGGCAAGTCATTGCAGCAGCATTTTCCCGCCACGGCAGACGACAAAAACGAATTACCCAATAAGCCTATCGTCCTGTAAGGCACGATAGGCTTATGAAGTGCTTCAAGCTTCCAATTAGGTGTAGTTGAGCACTTCGCCGCGCAGTGTATAGCTGGCAACACGGCAGGCTTCCACAATCGGGCGCCATGAGCGCCCATAAATCTCGCTGCATGGCACATGGTCGATATGGTGCTTCATATCCGCAGGCTCTGGCGCAAGCAGGTTGTTTGCGGCCTCGATTTGCGAGAAGATGATCATGACCTGCTCAACGGCGGTAATAGTGCCGAGGTTGTGTAGTGGAATCGCATGCAGCGCTTGCTCAAGGCGACCTAGCTTACTGCGGTTGAAGTCACGCATCTGCCGGGTCTCGTTTTTTAAAGGGTTGCTACGCAACTGTTCGATGCTGTGCAGTGTCAAATAAATGTCGTAGGCAAGTTTGTGGGTCACTGACATCAGCCGTTTGGAGTAGCCGCGTTGCTCCATGCTGCGGCGCCGGGTATCTACATAGTTTTGCCAGGCGGAAATGCCGATGGCAGCGAAAATGGCAATGACGGAGCCGATGGCCTGAGTCCAAGCGGCCCATTCAGATGAGGTAAGTGTTGTCATAGCGGTACGGCGTCAATCTTTCAATGTTATTGGTGCGTACATGCAATAGTCATGCGGCAATAAGGGTATAACAGTTTCTTGTGATTGTGGTGAGTACCCATCAAAAAACAGCAGATAGGTAAAAGTGCTGTAGGTTGGTGGAATGGGCGGATCAAGATCAAAAGTCGAGAGCGCCAGCATGCTGTCTTCAGTTTTTGCAATGGCATGCCGATATATTAAATGGATACCATCCATAGAAAGGCAATAAAATGAAAGCCTTATTTAGAGGTAGTGTCATCAAGGGAATGAGGCTGGTCGGCGTTTACGAAGACGAAGACCAGGCTGTGATCGAAGAGTACCTAGACCGCGTGGATGGTCCAGTTACTGACAATGCTGAAAAGCAGTTCCACCAGTTTGTCGATCTCATCCCGTCTTCACAATCAACGCAATATGGCGATATTCCCCCGCAGTCTCGCGTGGTTCTGGTATCTGGTAGCTTGACGCGTGGCATTATTGCGCGTGGCCCGTTTCCGGCGCGCTCCATTGCGCTTGGCTATGCTGTTAATCTCAGCTTTGGCCAGACTGCGAATTATTATGTGGTCGACCTTGATCCGGAGTTCGTGCCTTTAAGGGACAAGCTGTATAGCTTGGTCGAGAAGACTGTAGCTGTTGCTTGAAGTCATGCATGGCGGCTGACGCGGCGCACGTTTCCCGATAGAATTCGCAGCATCCGAAATTTTGAAGAAGCGATCACATGCGAGCGTCACAGTTTTTCATAGCAACACAAAAAGAAGCACCGCAAGAGGCAGAACTTCCCAGCCATAAGCTCATGCTGCGTGCCGGCATGATCAAGCGCTTGGGTTCAGGCTTATATAGCTGGATGCCTTTGGGCCTGCGCGTATTGCGCAAGGTGGAAGCGGTTGTGCGCGAGGAAATGAATCGTGCCGGGGCGCTGGAGTTGCTCATGCCTGCTGTACAGCCTAAAGAGTTGTGGGAAGAAACGGGCCGTTGGGCGGTGTTCGGCCCACAAATGCTGAAAATCCGTGATCGTCATGAGCGTGATTTCTGCTTTGGTCCCACTCATGAAGAAGTGATCACGGATATTGCGCGCCGCGAGATTCGCTCCTACAAGCAATTGCCGCTTAATTTCTATCAAGTGCAGACCAAGTTCCGCGACGAAATTCGCCCTCGGTTTGGCGTGATGCGCGCACGAGAATTTGTCATGAAAGATGCCTATTCCTTCCATACCAGCCTTGAATCCCTGCAAGATACCTACGAAACCATGTACCAGGCGTACAGCAATGTTTTTAATCGTTTGGGCCTGAAGTTCCGTGCGGTGCGGGCGGATACCGGTGCGATCGGTGGGGATGGTTCCCATGAATTCCATGTGTTGGCTGATTCTGGTGAGGATGCGCTGGCGTATTCCGAGAGTTCGGATTTTGCCGCTAATGTCGAGTTGGCTGAGGCATTGGCCCCTATGACTGCGCGTGGTGCAGCCAACGAAGCCTTGCGCGAGGTGGAGACTCCCAAGCAGACTACCTGTGAAGATGTCGCGGCCTTGCTGGGCATCACGCTACAGCAGACGGTAAAGTCGATCGCCGTGATGGCTACTGACGAAGCAGGCAAGACGCAGTTCTACTTGCTGCTGTTGCGTGGTGACCATGCATTGAATGAAATCAAGGCAGCCAAGGTGCCTGGTTTGTCCACGTTCCGCTTTGCTAGCGAGCAGGAGATTCGCGATACCCTGAATTGTCCACCTGGCTTCATTGGCCCAGTGGGCGTGTCTGATCAGGTCAAGGTAGTGGCGGATCGTAGTGTTGCTGTCATGAGTGATTTTGTCTGTGGCGCCAACAAGCCCAAGTTCCACCTTGCGGGTGTGAATTTTGGTCGTGATCTGCCAGAGCCTGTGGCCGTGGCTGATATTCGCAATGTGGTCGCAGGTGATCCCAGCCCCGATGGAAATGGTGTGATTAGCCTGTGTCGCGGTATTGAAGTCGGGCATATCTTCCAGTTGCGCACCAAATATGCGGCAGCCATGGAGGCTACCTACCTTGATGAAAACGGCCAGAAACAAGTCATGGAAATGGGTTGCTACGGTATCGGTGTTTCGCGCATTGTGGGTGCTGCCATTGAGCAGGGTAACGACGAGCGCGGCATCATCTTCCCGGCTGCCATGGCGCCTTTTGCCGTTGCCATTGCACCTATCGGTTATGACAAGAGTGAGGCAGTGCAATCTACCGCCCATGCACTCTATGACGAACTGACAGCGGCAGGGATTGATGTGCTGTTGGATGATCGTGGTGAGCGCCCTGGCGTGATGTTTGCAGACCTGGAGTTGATCGGGATTCCTCACCGTATCGTTATCGGTGATCGTGGCCTGAAAGAAGGCCAGGTCGAATACCAGCCGCGTACGGCTTCTAGTGCCGAGACTGTCGCCTTGGCGGATATTGTCTCCGTCATCAGGCAGGCGCTGTAATGCATTGGGCTGGCTTACTTTTGTCAGCCAGCCTGTTGTGTATCAGTGTGTCTGTGCACGCTGGTGCACAGAGGGAAGAGCCTCTTGCCAACAGTGTACGCTCCTTGATGCAGCGCTCTATCAGTGACAGTGCTGCCCCGAGGTTGGTATTTGCTAGCCCGGACGAGGGCTTGGCGTGGTTGCAGACAATGTCTGGGCGATTGCAGAAGCGCATCCCCGATGTGCAGATGCGCGAGGATTTCTTGCGTACCGTGCATTATGAAGCAACGCGTGCAGGACTGGATCCGCAGCTTGTCCTGGCCTTGATCCATGTCGAAAGCGCGTTTAATAAATATGCAGTGTCGTCGGTAGGTGCGCGTGGCTATATGCAGGTGATGCCATTCTGGGTCAAGGCGATTGGTGCCAGTGAGCATAACCTGTTCCATATGCGGCTCAACCTTCGTTATGGTTGCACTATCCTGCGGCATTACCTTGATATTGAAAAAGGCGATCTATACCGTGCCTTGGGCCGCTACAACGGCAGCCTAGGCAGGCCAGAGTATCCTAATCTCGTCGTCAATGCCTGGCGTAAATCCTGGACTTATCATCCCACCGCTGTTGTGCCGGTGACGGCAACAGCACTCAATTAGTACCTCATCATGGCTGTATCTTGCAGGCAACGTCTGCTGGTGTATATCTCTGGTCATGGCTTTGGGCATGTGGCCCAGATTGCGCCTGTGCTCAATCAGTTGGCACAGACATATACCCAGCTCGACTTGGTGGTTGCCAGCGCAGTGAGCGAGGCTTTCCTGCGATCGCGCATTCACGTGCCATTCTCGTATGTGCAACGACAAGCGGATTTTGGCATGTTGATGCAGTCTGCCTTGGAGGTTGATGTCACCGCTAGCGTGGCAGCTTATCTTGATTTTCATGCGAATTGGGAAGCCCGGGTGGCAGACGAGACTGCGTGGATCGCCACGCAGCATGCCGATGCTGTTTTTTGCAATGTGGCTTACTTGCCACTGGCGGCAGCGTCCAGGCTGGGCTTGTCCTCTCTGGCGATGTGCTCGCTGAATTGGGCTGATATTCTTTTGCATTACGCGGATTCGCCAGCACTCAACAATGTACAGTGCCAGATTCGCGAAGCTTATGCGAGTGCTTGTGGTTTTCTACGCATTGAGCCTGCAATGGATATGCCTTGGCTAGGATGTCATGCTGTGGGGCCGGTGGCAGATATGTCGCAATCACAGCGAGCCGTCATATTCGATCGTCTCGGCGTGCAGGGCAATATTTCGACAAAGTTGGTGCTGGTGGGCATGGGGGGTATCAATACACAGATCAATCCTGCTCAGTTTCCATGCTTGCCAGATGTGCATTGGCTATTGCCGCAGGCCTGGATGCAAGGTGTGGGGCGGGCTGATTTTCATGCGCAAGAACCTTTGCACCTGCATTTCTCCACCCTATTGGCGAGTAGTGACTTGGTGCTGACCAAGCCTGGCTATGGCACTTTTGTCGAAGCCGCCTGCCATGGTGTGCCGGTGCTTTATGTTCCGCGCGATGGCTGGCCGGAGCAGGAGTGCCTGATCACATGGTTGCAACAGCATGGGTGTTGCCAGCAGGTGGCTGAAAGCCAGTTGTCTAGCGGTGATTTTGCTAGAGAAGTGTTTGCGATGCTTGATGCGCCTAAGCCTGCATCTGTGCAGCCACAGGGCAATCAGCAAGCTGCCCGTTGGATAGCCGGGCAGCTTGGTTGGGATATGACAAACCGCTGAGTTGGTACTGGATTAAATAAACTGCGAGAACAGCCAGTAAAGCGAACCAGAAAGCAGCATCGCCATGGGTAGGGTCAGCACCCAAGCCATCAGTAGGTTGCGGATGGTTCCCATCTGCAGGCCAGAGCGATTTGCGGCCATGGTGCCGGCCACGCCGGAAGACAAGACCTGCGTGGTTGATACCGGCAAGCCATAGAGATCGGCAGCCCCGATAGTGAGCATAGCGACGGTTTCTGCGGATGCACCTTGTGCGTAAGTCAGGTGGGTTTTGCCGATGCGCTCACCCACAGTGACCACGATACGCTTCCAGCCCACCATGGTGCCTAGGCCAAGCGCGATGGCAACTGCAATCTTCACCCACAGCGGAATGAATTTGGTGGCCTTGTCGATTTCCTTCTTGAACGCCATGAGATTGGCCTTGGTGTCGGCATCCAGTTGTATGGTTCCTGGGTTTTTGTCGATCAGGCGGATAGCTTCTGAAGTGAGGTACATATCGTTACGCACGTTGGCAACGGCATCTGCCGGGACTTTTGCCAAGCTGCCGTAGCCTTTGACTTGCTGCCCAATGCTGCCAGTCACTGCGGCCAATGCTGGCAGGAGTTCTGGCGTGACTTCCTTGGTGCGAATATATGTGGAAAGGGTGTCCAATGGTTTTGCTGGTGCTACGCCAGGGGCACTGTGTTGCAAGGAAGCCTGGGTAACCTGGGCTACTGCAGAAAACTGCACTGCCTGGTCGGCAGGCATAGCACGGTTTAGAGCATATGCCATCGGCACGGTACCTACCAGGATCAGCATAATGAGCCCCATGCCCTTTTGTCCGTCATTAGAGCCATGTGCAAACGAAACGCCAGTACAGGTCAAGATCAAGATGCCACGGATCCAGGCTGGAGGCGGCTTGTTACCTTTGGGTTCGCGGAACAACTCACGGTTCTTGATGATCGTGCGTAGCGCCAATAACACGAGTGCTGCCGCAATGAAGCCGACCATGGGCGATAGCAATAGCGAATAGCCGACCTTGCTGGCCTGCGCCCAATCCACGCCGCTGGTGCCATCACGGCCATGCATGAGGGCGTTGGCGACGCCAACACCAATAATGGAGCCAATCAATGTATGTGAGGATGAAGCAGGCAGCCCAAGGAACCAGGTGCCCAAGTTCCATAAAATGGCCGCGATCAACAATGAGAACACCATGGCAAAGCCGGCAGCAGAGCCGACTTGCAGGATAAGCTCTACTGGTAGCAAGGAGATGATGCCGAATGCCACTGCCCCACTGGAGGCCATGACACCGAGGAAATTGAAAAAACCGGACCAGACGACAGCAACATTGGCTGGCAGGGAGTGCGTATAGATGACGGTAGCAACGGCATTGGCGGTGTCATGAAAGCCATTGACGAACTCGAACCCCAAGGCAATCAGCAGAGCTACACCGAGCAGGATGAAGGGGAGCCAGGTGGTAGGCGAGGAGTCGGTATTGCTGACATCGTGATTCAGGCTGGCAACAGTAAACAATAGCCCAGCGAGCAGGGTGCCAAAAAACAGGATTTGGGTAATGAGGCTGTGCTTTTTGCTCAGCTCTGGGCGACTACTAATTGATTTGCTTGAGTGTAACGCTTTGGTATTCATCAAGAATTTTGTTTTCGCTGGAAGAGCCAGCATTGTGCTGGTGCATTATGACATATTCGTGACATTCATGTGACATGAATGTCCTCCAGCTTGTTATCCCTAGTCCTGACGTTCAATCAGCATGGCATCCCCATAGCTGAAAAAGCGATAACGCGTACTCACTGCATGGGCATACGCCTGACGAATATGTTCCACCCCGGCAAAGGCAGAAACCAACATCAATAGTGTGCTCTTGGGTAAATGAAAGTTGGTGAGCAGGCGCTCGACAACCTGAAAGCGATAGCCGGGCGTAATAAAGATGTCGGTGTCGCCTTGTCCTGCGAGTAAAGCTCCGCTGCGGGCAGCGCTTTCCAGTGCGCGCAATGCGGTCGTTCCTACGGCAGTGACTTTGCCACCACGGGCGCGTGTTTGTTCAATGAGGTCCACTGTGGCTTGCGGCACGGAATAAAGCTCGCTATGCATTTTGTGCTCGTTGATATTATCTACCCGCACCGGCTGGAACGTACCTGCACCGACATGCAGGGTGACATAAGCGATGTTGATACCAAGCTGTTTCAAGTGTTCCAGCATGTCATTGTCAAAATGCAGGCCCGCTGTTGGGGCTGCCACGGCACCGGGCTCGCGCGCATAGACAGTCTGGTAGCGTTCTTCATCAGTGCTTTCCGCATTGTGCGTGATATAAGGTGGCAAAGGCAGATTGCCGTATTGCTCTAGTAAATCGAGCAGTGGGGTCTCACCGGCAATGCGCAAATGGAACAAGTCATCTTGTCGTCCAATCACTTCCACATCAAAAGCATCGGCAAGGCGCAACAGGCTACCCGGTTTTGGGGAGCGTGAGGCGCGAACATGGGCTAGTGCCTCACGCTCGCCCAATACGCGCTCAATTAGCACTTCAACTTTACCGCCGCTGAGCTTTTCCCCATGCAGTCTGGCCTTGATGACACGAGTGTCGTTGAAAATGAAGAGGTCACCTGGTTGCACCAATGTAGGCAGGTCGAGGAACAGGCGGTCTGCCAATTTTCCGCTATTGCCATCGAGATGAAGTAGGCGGCTGCCTCTACGTTCCTTGGCTGGAAATTGGGCAATTAGTTCGTCAGGTAAGAAAAAATCAAAATCAGTAGTGCGCATTGTCATAATGGTTGCTATAATGCACGCCTTGTTGCCGGGGTGGCGGAATTGGTAGACGCAGCGGACTCAAAATCCGCCGCCGCAAGGTGTGGGGGTTCGAGTCCCCCCCCCGGCACCAATCAGGCAGTATTCTCCAAAAAATTCCCTTGTTGTTCCGTAAGTTAGGTATTCGTTTCCGTCCTGACATGCTTGATGTCTAACGGAGGCCGGATTATACCGGAGCTTGTGATGACGTGCTCCGTTTTCATCTCATTTCCATTCTCTTCTTCGCTATTCTTTACGTTCTCATGGCCTTGTTGGCAAAGCATATGCTGCTTGTTATATGTCTTGCTGGGTTGGCTATAGGCTTTGTCTCGGTCAAAGTCTGTTTTTTGGCTTAGTGAGGTGGTGGTATCGGGCGTAGTAGAGCGGCAGGTACATGCCAGTATGATGCCTATACCTGCCGTGAGAATAAAAAGCATACCTGGAAAAACGGGGGAGGACGGACAGCCCAGGTATGCGTGAAAAAGAGCTTAGTGGTGCATGATTTCCGGTGGGAAAAGTGATTTGCTCCATGCTAGGCTGGGAGCTAGCTCTTCATAGCGTACGATGCGGTTGCGGCCCAGGCGTTTGGCGGTGTACAGCGCGAGATCAGCTTGGGAAAGTAGTTCACTGACCGAATGATTTTCACCGGGAGTTTCCCAGGTAGCATGCCCGATGCTCACTGATACCTTGCCGTGGTCGAGTGATGGAATCTTGAGTTTTTGGATGGCCACATGCAGTTTCCGCGCCATGGCATGACAACCTTCAGCTGCGGTATAAGGCAGCAACACCACGAATTCCTCCCCACCAAAGCGGGCGACAAAATCCCCGGGGCGTTGTATCTCCGCCTGGATTGCTTGCGCGATTTTCTTCAGGCATTTGTCACCTTTCAGGTGTCCGTGCTGATCGTTGTATTCTTTGAAATGGTCGATGTCCAGCATGAGAATCGAGATGGAACTATGGATGCGTTGTGCGCGCCGCCATTCGATTTCTGCCATTTCGTCAAAATAACCACGGTTATAGATGCCGGTCAGGCCATCTTTATTGGCTTTTTCCAGCAATGCCGAATGCGAAGCCGCTAGGTCACGTGAGAACTGGCTAAGTTGCAGGATCAGCACGGCAAGCAATGTGGTGGTGGAAAACAGGCTGAGTAGTTGTGCCATGTACCAGTTGCTACTAAATGGCGTACTGTCTATCAGCAAGTGCGAGACATGGCATAAGTGCGATAAGGCGGCGATCGACAGGAAAACTGTCACCAGCTTGTTGTCGCCGCCAATTGCACGCACCAGTGCAAATGTTGTGGCCGCCATGATCCAACTGCCCCAGCTTAGCGGTGACGTGACGATAGGGGCACTTGTCATGAGTGCTGAAAACAAGTTGCCGGAATTCAGTGCCAGCATGTAAAGGATGATGCCGATCAATGGCGTCAGCATAAAGGGCACGGTATTCTTGCCCAGGCTGATGCGGTTCAGTTGCGGGAATGAGTGGGCAATCTTGCGGAACAACAGTGCGATAATGATGAATGCGCAGAAACCAAATTGCCAGTATGTGCTCCAGTGGGAGATGTTACTGGCAGCAGGTGTGCTATTGGCTGATGAAGCATGTAACGAGATCAGGCTACTGATGGCCGCCAAGGCGTAGATCGCGTAGGCGCCAGCCAGCGGAACCAGGAAGAATTGCTTCTGTATCTTGAATTGCAATAACAGGAGCAGTGCTGTAGTGGTAGTGCTTAGCACGACAACAGTCGCCACCACAGGCGCGAATGTGGCTAATTGCGGCCATGGCTGAGTGGTATGCATCATGGCCAGCAGGCTTGCCGCAACCATTAGCAACATCAGCACTCTTGTTATCCAGCTTAGCCGCAGTGATATTGTTTGATTCAGGATGTCGTCCATTGCATCCCCCTGTCTATGATTTAGCTTTTTAGTCTGGCGCTATATTGCAATAGCTATTGAGCTTGTCATAGCGATCTGACAATTGTTGACAATTGCTGGATCAGTTCAGGGGTTATGGTTGCCTTGGGACGAGGATGGAGAAGGTGCTGCCTGTGCCTGGTGTACTACTGACGTTGACCTCGCCATGGTGTCGGCTAGCAACGGCGTGGACGAAGGCTAGGCCTAGACCGGTACCTTCAATTTGAGGGTGGCTGTGTTGGTGGACGCGACTGAATGACTGGAATAGTTGCGTTTGAGCTTCTGCACTGATGCCAATGCCGAAATCACGCACTGCAATATTCCAGTAGTCTCCTTTGGCGCAAATACTGCATTCAATCATGGCGTGATCCGGACTGAACTTGATGGCATTGCTCAGCAAGTTCGCGATCGCGCGCTTGAACAGGGTTCTGTCAACCCAGGCATGCGCCTCTGGAGGTGTTTCTGTCATGGTGATGGTGATATCGCGCGTGTAGGCCAGAATCCATGCGTCATCCATGGCTTCGTGCAGCAAGTCTGCCAGATTGACTTCATCCAGTTGGTAATGCCCGGACTTTGCCCGCGTCAGCTGCACAAAGTCATCGGCGAGGGTCAGGGCATTGTCGGCATGCTGCTCTATCATGCCCAGCCAGCGTTCCCCCATGGTTTCAGGGGAAAGTTTTTGTAGTTCAACCAGTGAGATAATGGATGACAAAGGGGCGCGGATATCATGCGTAATGAAGCGGAATGCTTCGTCACGATCACGTTCTGCCTGCCATAGCTTGGAAACATCAATGATGCTCAATATCCAGCCGATATGTTGCTCCTTGGCATCTTTGCATGGAGCGAGCTTTACCAATAGTTCGCGCTGTTTGTCATCACGGGCTTCCAGCTCAATTTCAAGCCCTGCTTGCAGGGTATCAGTATGGATGGCGGGTAGATTGTTCTGGTGCTCATGGATCTGTTGTAGCAAAGGGATCAGCGGCTGCTGTATCAGTGCCGAAGGTGTGCTGGCACCAAAATAGGCGGCGGCTGCCTGGTTTGCAATGCGGATAATGCCATCGGGATCGCAAATCAGGGTAGGGTCAGGCAGCCCATCCACACTGTCGCTGATGAAGCGGTGCATGCCTTGCAATTGATGTGTGGCTTCATGCAGTGCATTGATGCGTTTATCCAGAAAATCATGAAATGCGGTGGTGGATTGAGGCGTTGATAGCATGGGAAAGTCACGCTTGAAAGACTCAAATTCTGATGTGAGAAATCGGGCTGCAGTATCCAGTCGATGCCAGCTCCACAGCGGATAGATCAGGATTAGCCCAAGGGCCCCTGCTGATGGGGCAAGCAAGATGCCCGAGATCAGAGCCACGACATATGTCGTGGCGAGCAGCGCAATGAGGAGGGAAAAACTGAGCAACAGCGCTGACAGTGGGCTCAGTAACATAAAGCCGAGCAACGCAAGGCTGACAAAGGCGAGATTGAGCGTCATATTCTGCCATGACTGGGCAGGCTGGAGAGTGCGCTGGCTCAATTGCCCCTCCAGGATGTTGGCGAGGATTTCAACGCCGGGCATTAATTGGCCATCACGCGAGACCGGGGTGGCATACTGGTCGCCAATGCCAGTGGCGGTAGCGCCGACCAGCACTAGGCGATCTGTAAAGATTTTGTCGGGAATCCTGCCCTCAATCACATCAAAATAGGAGATGCGGGGAAAGTAGCCAGCCTTGCCTGCGTAGGGAATGAGTTGGGTGCCGGCCAAGGGGGAAATCTTAAGTCTTGATTGACCTGCTGCCTGTAATAAAGCGGTACTGAAGTGAACAAATGGTGTGTCATTGATGGATTGCTGCATGCGTGCAGATCTCACCACACCATCGTCATCTACCTGGATATGAACATGTCCCAGTTGGGAGGCAGCCTGGGCGAGTGCCGGGGCTGGCGTTTGCACATATTGGGTTGGCCCAGCTTCATTAAAGACGATAGGTAGTGTTACTACACCACTTTGCAGGATGGCATTGGCCAGGAGCGCATCATCAGGGTGTTGCAGATCAGGTTCGCTGAACAGGATATCCAGGCCGATGGCGGCCGGGTGTTGTTCGCTGATGCGTTTGACCAGCTCGGCATGCAGATTACGGCGCCAGGGCCAACGGCCAAAGTGGGCGATGCTGTCATCGTCAATGGCGACAATCACTACCTTGCCAGTCAGTGGGTGTTGCTGGCTGGCAGTGATAAAGTCCTGGATCAGGTGGTCGACAATTGTCAGCGTGCGCTGATGGGAAAGCGCCGCGATGAGGAGAAGTATTACCCCCGAAATCAGCAGCCATGGCAACTTGCTTTGCGAAGGGTAATGCGCAGCTGTTGGTGATGGCAGCGGTTTGGTCATGCTGTGCTTAACAATCCTCAGGACTTGGGTTTGTCAAACCAGGTGCGGTCAATAGCATCGTTTACCTGCTCAACTTCCAGGATGCGGGCATCGGAGAACGGCCCAGTGTATTGCTTGATCCGGGTGGCTAATCTCACGTAATAGCGCCCGGCTGGTAGTGATTGGAGATCAATCTGGGGATTATCCAGCACTTGTTCTGCGACCAATGATTCAAATTGTGGAGAACGGCTCACCTGCGCAACATACTGGATACCCTGTTGGGTACTGTTCCAATAAGCCAGGCCAGAGGTGGATCGGGCTGTGGCGCCATCTTCATCAAGGGTGACATTAGCCGGCTGGCTGTAAGGTCCATGCTGTGCAATACCTGATGCACTGTCGGTAGTGATGCTGGCCACGCGCCAGTAATATTGGCCTGCTGGCAAGGATGCAAGCGAATATTGGCACTCTTGCAACTGATCTGCATCTGCTACCACTTGCTGGAAGGCTTGATCGCTGGCGATTTGCAGGTGATAGCTTTGTGCTCCTGCTATGGGCGTACAAAGCAGGCGACTGTTGCTGCCCACAATTTGTCCTTGCTGGGGCGCCAGTAGCCATGGGCTAGAAGGATGACTGGCAATCTTAAAGCGGTGCTGGGCTTCATAGCCGGCAATACCATGCATATCGAGTGCACGCACAGCAAGCAAATATTCTCCATCTTGCAGGCTTGGCAGTACGGCTTCGGCTGTATTGGAAGCCGCATTCCACAGCACTTGTTCCATATTTGCATCCTGTGCAATCCGGTATTGATACTCACTGCTGCCATCCAAGGCTGGCCAGTCGAATTGCAAGAGCTCAGGTTCGGGGAGGTGGGTAGGCAGTTGCGATAGATCCGGTGCTGCCAACAATGTTTGTACTTCGCCCAGTCCATTGTTGCTGGCTGCAATACCCTGGCCTGCCTGTAGTAAAGCGCCTGGCGCGCGTTTGGCTGGCTTGGCCTGCTTCATTTCCACCTGGCCTTGCGTTACGCTGGTGGTGGATATGTTGCTAGTGCCCACACTGAAGCGGGTACCACGGACTGCGGCAACTGCTTGTGGCGTGATCACCCGGAAATGGTTCGGGTTGCGCTTGGGGGCGGGTGTCACGGAGACATCAATATCGCCCTGCTCCAGGTAAATGACACGTTGGCCTTGCGGTACCAAACCTCCCTCCTTGATGCGATCCAAGCGGATGCGAGTGTTGGAGAGAATGCGAGCAATGCTTTTATCGGAAAATTCCAGCGATAAGTAACTATTTTCGCTGGTGCGTACAATGTCGCCTTCTGCGAGTTGATCGCCATGGCTGATGGCCTTGATGGTATTGCCTGCCGCGTCGATGAGGGATACTTCGCCATGGACAAAGCTAGCAGTCACAGTGCTACTCACCTTGGGGATCAGCAGGTTGGTGCCTGGCGTTAGATAATGCGCATTGCGAATACGGTTGAGCTTCTGGATTTCACGCCAAGCATGCGGATTGCCCATATAGTGTGCAGCCAGCTTGTAAAGGTTATCACCTGGTTCGACAGTATGGCTGATGGTATCAGCCTGGGCTGAAGCCTGGAGTGCCAGAGCAACTCCTATCACTAATGCCGGTTGCCAGTGAGGCCGCCCGGGCGATTTATGCTGCTTGCAGACTGCGATCATGATGTCCCCGATAATGAAATTTAAGAATGTTCTTCCGCGAATGGTAATGCATCACTTTCGAGTCGATAACCCATGCCATAGACGGCAGTGAGTTTGTAGCCATTGTTGGGATGAAGCTTGAGCTTGGAACGTATTGCTGAAATGTGCGTGTCCAATGTGCGCGTTTGCAGATCTACTGATTGCATGCCCCATATTTGTTCCTGAATATGCTGTCGTGACAGCAAGCGACCTTGATTCTGGAACAAGAACAATGCCAGTTCGAATTCTTTGTGCTTGAGAGGAATGGCGACCCCATTATATTCAAAGCGTTGCTGAGCCACATGGCATGTGTAGTTACCCCAGACGAATTCCTGCTGGGTTTTCTGTGGATACAGCCGACGCAAGAGTGCATTGATACGGGCATGCAACTCACGTACACGTACTGGCTTGCTCATGAAGTCGTCGGCACCGGAGGTGAGGCCATGCACGACATCTCTTTCGTCACTACGATTGGTGATCATGAGAACAGGAACGGCCTCCTTGAGGTTTGCGCGTACCCATTGCACGATTTCTGGCCCAGAAGTATCCGGTAATTCCCAATCTAAGATGAGAAAGTCGAAAGTTTCGTGTTGCAAAGTGCGCAACAAGGACTGGCCATCACTGAATGTATGGCAGTCATGTCCCAGTGACACGATGGTTTTCTCGATGAGCTCTAATTCGGAGCGATTGTCATCCAGGGCGGCAAAACGCATTTATTCTCTTTCCTTTTTTCATTATAGGCGCGCATGAGGAAAACATGCCAAGCCATTGCGGCAATATCACGCACGACCATAACCAATCTTATATCGGTCTTGCCTAAATGAATTGTCAACAAATGTGAAACATTCCAGTAGGTGTTTATCGCACATTATTGGTGCATTGCGCTGATGTGGTGCATGTAAAACTGTCTACGTGATGTCTGGGTGCTCTTTGTTTTTTATAAGTATTTGAAAGTTAATTGTAATTCATGCTGGCACAAGAGTTGCTGAACATCGGCTGTTCTAATGAAACAAATGAATGTGCCAGTTCTCTGGCGATGATCAACAATCTTTGATGCAAGGAGCATGTATGAAATTCATATCCGCTATCATCAAGCCATTCAAGCTTGACGAGGTGCGGGAAGCTCTTTCCGCTATTGGCGTACAAGGCATTACCGTGACTGAAGTAAAAGGTTTCGGACGTCAAAAGGGGCATACCGAGCTTTACCGCGGCGCTGAATATGTGGTGGATTTTCTTCCCAAGGTGAAACTGGAAGTCGCCATTGAAGACAGTTTGCTGGATCAGGTAATTGACGCAATCGAGCAATCTGCCAGCACCGGTAAGATCGGCGATGGCAAGATTTTTGTCTTTGATCTTGAACAGGCTTATCGCATTCGCACCGGTGAAACCGGCGCTGATGCGCTTTAAGGGGAGGGCGTCATGAAGCGATTTTTATCCATTTCCACTTTGCTGGGCGGTATGTTGGCCGCAGGCTCCTGTATGGCAGAAGAAGTTGCCGCAGAAGCGCCAGCAGTCTTGAACAGCGGTGATACCGCCTGGATGATCGTGGCCACCGTGCTCGTCATCATCATGGCAGTGCCTGGCCTCGCGATTTTCTACGGCGGCATGGCACGTGCCAAGAATATGCTCTCGGTACTGATGCAGGTACTGGTCACATTCTCCCTGCTTTCCGTACTTTGGGCAGTCTATGGTTACAGCCTGGTGTTTACAGAAGGCAACGCCTTTATTGGCGGCTTGAGCAAGGCTTTCCTCGCGGGTATCACGCCTGATAGCCTGGAAGGCACTATTCCTGAACTGTTGTTCGTCACTTTCCAGATGACGTTTGCGGCCATTACTCCAGCCCTGATCGTCGGTGGTTTTGCCGAGCGCATCAAGTTCTCTGCTGTGCTGCTGTTCATGGCATTGTGGATGACATTCTCCTACCTACCCATGGCACACATGGTCTGGGGCGGTGGCTGGATCGGTGAAATGGGCGCAGCTGACTTTGCTGGTGGTACCGTGGTGCACATGAATGCCGGTATTGCGGCATTGGTTGCCGCAGTGGTACTCGGCAAGCGTATCGGCTTCGGCAAAGAAGCCATGCCTCCACACAATATGGTATTGACCATGGTTGGTGGTTCCCTGTTGTGGGCTGGCTGGTTTGGCTTTAACGTAGGTAGCGAACTGGCGGCTGATGGCATGGCGGGCCTGGCTGTTGTCAACACACAACTGGCAACTGCGGCTGCGGTCGTGGGCTGGGTGATCGTTGAGTGGCTGAGCAAGGGCAAGCCTTCCATGCTGGGTGCTATCTCCGGTGCAATTGCTGGCCTGGTTGCCATCACGCCTGCTTGCGGCTTCGTTGGCCCGATGGGGGCGATCGTACTTGGCTTTATTGCCAGCATCATCAGCTACTGGGCTGTTACCAAGCTCAAGAACGCACTGGGTTACGATGACACCATGGATGTATTCGGTGTTCACGGTGTTGCCGGTATCATCGGCGCGCTGGGCACTGGCATCTTCATGGCACCATCCCTGGGCGGTGTCGGCTACGACGAAGGCGTGACCATGGGCCACCAGTTCTACGTACAAGCCGTATCAGTTGGTTTCACCATCGTTTATGTCAGTATCGTGACTTACATCATCCTCAAGGTCGTTGATCTGTTGGTTGGTCTGCGTGTCTCTGAAGAAGATGAGCGCGAAGGCCTGGATACTGCCTCCCACGGTGAGCGTGCTTACCACTCTTAAAAATGGCCTGATGTTTTAGGCAACAAAAAGCCCGGCGAAAGCCGGGCTTTGTTTTTTATACTGCTGCTTTGGAGCCCAAGACTACTCACGGCCGATTGACTATGTGCTTGCCTCGACATCTCCCGTCTGCAAACGCCAGAGGTCGGCATAAATCCCGCCTGCTTGCAGCAGCGCTGCATGGTTGCCGGATTCCACAATACGCCCGTGCTCCAGCACATGAATGCAATCTGCATGACGCACGGTGGATAGCCTGTGGGCGATGATAATGCTGGTGCGGCCTATAACCAGCTTGTTGAGTGAGCGCTGGATGGCCGCTTCTGTTTCGTTATCGACGGCGGAGGTGGCTTCATCAAGGATGAGCACAGGCGGGTTTTTGAGGATGGCGCGGGCCAATGCCAAGCGTTGTCGCTGACCGCCGGATAGCTTCATGCCACGCTCACCCACCTGGGTAGCATAACCATTAGGCAGGCGCTCAATGAATTCATGCGCTTCGGCGGCTTTTGCGGCGGCGATGATAGCGCTCATATCTGGGTTGGCTTCACCATAAGCAATATTATCGGCAATGCTGGCATCGGTGAGGAAGGTATCTTGCGCGACATAGCCAATCGCGCGGCGTAGTTGTTGCAAATCTAGCGTGGCGATGTCATGACCATCCAGCAATATTTGGCCTTGTTGCGGGTCATAAAAACGCAGCAGCAACTTGGTGATGGTGCTCTTGCCGCCGCCAGTTGCTCCTACCAGGGCGATGGTCTTGCCAGCGGGGATATCCAGATCAAATTGGGTTAGTGCGGGTTGCCCTGATTGCGCATCATAGGCAAAGCGTACCTGGGAAAACTGGATATGCCCTTCTACCGAGGCTACGGGTAATGCCTTGCCGCCATACTGGATAGCAAGCGGCGTATCCAGCAGGTTCATGACACGCTGGATGGAGGCCATGGAGCGTTGGTAAAGGTCGGTCAGCTCTGCCAGCCCGGTCAGTGGCCACAGCAGGCGCTGTGTCAGGTAGACCAGTGCGGAGTAACTGCCAACGCCAAGTTCGCCGTTCAATGTCATGAAGCCACCATAAAGCAGCGTCACGGTGAACCCGGCGAGAATCGCGATTCTGATCACCGGGGTAATAGCTGCTGACAGCTTGATGGCCTGAGCGTTGTTCTCGCGATAGCGATCTGACGCCTCACGGATGTGTTGGGATTCTACCTCTTCGGTTGCGTAAGCCTTGACCGTGGCGATGCCTTGCAGGTTGTTGTTGATACGGGCGGTAAGGGCGCCTGCCGCCTCGCGCACCGAGGTATAACGTGTCGCCAGCCTGCTCTGGAACCAGAACGCGCCGTAGAGGATGAATGGCACCGGGATCAAGGCTAGGAAAGCCAGCTCCTTGGTCAGGAAGAAAAACACCCCGCCGACCATGACCGAGCCGAAAAATACCTGGATCAAACTATTGAAGCCACCGTTGAAGAAGCGCTCCATCTGGTTAATGTCTTCGTTGAGAATTGCCAACAGATTGCCGCTACGGTTGCGCTCGAAATAGGCTAGCTCCAGCTGTTGCACATGCTGATAGGCCTCCATGCGCAAGTCGTGTTGCAGGTTTTGCGCCAGGTTGCGCCAGCGTACGTCATAGAGATACTGGAACAGGGATTCGCCTAGCCAGATCAATACCGTGAGAATAGCCAGCAGAATCAGTTGATCCTTGGGCTCGACGATACCTAGTCCCGCGAGGAACGAGGCTTTCTGGTTGACCACCACATCGACAGCAACACCGATCAGGATCTCCGGCAAAACATCGAATATCTTGTTGAGCAGGGAATAAAAAGAGGCAATCCATGCATCGCGGCGATATTGATGAGCATGGCGGAACAGGCGCTTGAGGGGGTGCATAACATCTTGCCAATATGGAGGAAACTGCGATTCTAATGACCCTGCCGCAAAATTTCAGCCATATTCTGACGATGGATTTGTGGGACAGTAAACTACTGTGAGGAGGATGAGGGGCAAAACCAAGGTTAGCTTAGTCAGCTGTGATTTCAACCCCAGACATGATCTTGCGTGCCCCGGCAATGCTCAAGTGGTTATCGTCAAAATAGAGTGCCTGTCCATCCATCACTGCGGCACAGTCACCATGTTGGCATAAGGTGTCCAGGGGCTTGATCGCATGCAGGTGTTGTCCATAAGGCAGGCTATCTAGCTTGCGCAGGATAAATGCGTGGCGAGCGAGATAAAACGCTTGGCTGGTCATGCGTTGCACGTCATGAGGGGCGCGGTTATGGAGAGTGGAGAATGGCGTGATGGCCTTGGTGATATCCATCGGCAATTCAGGGATGGGGTAGACAACGTGCACCTGCTTGCCAGCTGCGAGCATGCGTTCGATCAGGGTTTGCAGGTTGTACCAATATTGCTCACGCAACTCAGTTGGAGTTTTGCCTGCATCCGCAGCGGTGAATTTGTTGACCGGGTTTTTATCGGGCAAGGAGGGATAGTTTTCCAGATGGCCGAACAATGCCCGGGTATAGCTAAATCCAACCACAACGTGCTGGATGTCTTGCCGCTGTTCAAGGTAGGTCACGGCTTCTTTTAGCCATGCGCTACAACCAGGTTCTTTCGCCTCGAACAATAAGGCTGGTGGACATCCACTGAAACTGAGATGCAGCAAGCCTGCATCTCGCTGCTGTAGTTTCTCGCCCAAGGCATAGGCCAACTCGACGGTATGGCTGTCTCCGAGCGAGGCCCAGGTAATACGGCTACCAAAGTATTCACATGATAGTGATGGCTTTAGGTAGTCGGTGCCGCTGGTGTGGCAGGAATCCCGCAACGGGCTGCCGACAGTGCTTGCCATCAAGGTGGAATTGACAAAACGTTCTGGAAAGCCTTGCCCTTGCATGCTAGCCAACCCCAGTGCGAGCGTGAGGGTGAGTGTTATACCTGAGAGCTGGAAGATACGTCGCCTGGAAAAGCGTTGTCGGTGGCGGAATGGCTGTTCGATATACCAATAACTGAGTGTGGCGAGTAATAAAGCCACCGCAATCGTGACAGCAAAAATGATGGCGCTTGGCTGCTGGGTGGTTTTCATGCGCAGGAAGGCAAATAGGGGTTGGTGCCAGAGATATAGCGAATAGGAAATCAGGCCGATGCCGACCATGGCACGATGTGAAAGCAGCTTGCCAGTGATGCTTGCTGGATCGCAAAAGGCGATGATGAGGCAAGCACCTAACACGGGAATCAATGCATACAAACCGGGGAATGGGGTGGATTGATCCAGCAGGATGACTGCACCGATGATGAGCATCAGGCCTAGCCATGCCAGGCCGTGACGCAGGCGAGCATTAAAGTGGCTCCAACCTTCTGGCTTGAGTAGTGCTAGTAACGATCCGGCCAGTAACTCCCAGGCACGACTGAAAATCAGGTAGAAGTTGGCGTCTATGGCCTGTTGCCTGAGCAGGTGTTCAGAAAGCAGCAGTGATGCCACTGCCAAGCCCAGCATAACCCAGAAGGTAGCAGCACGGCGGGCATACCACATGCCAGCGAGCAGCAGCGGGAACAGTAAGTAATACTGCTCTTCCACTGCAAGGCTCCAGGTGTGCAGCAGGGGTTTTTCTTCTGATGCGGTTGAGAAATAGCCATTGCTGAAATAAAAATAAATGTTGGAGCCAAAGGCCGCGACGGATACTAGGCTACGCGCATAATCGTGCAGCAGTGAGGGTGGCATGAGGAAAAAGGCGGCGATGCTGGTGGCAAACAGTACCACGGTGAGGGCGGGCAAAATGCGGCGCGCCCGGCGCTCGTAGAATTGAATGATGGAAAAGCGCTGTTTTTCTAGCTCGCTCTGCAGAATGGACGTGATGAGGTAGCCGCTGATGACAAAGAACACATCAACACCGACATAACCCCCACTAAAACCAGCAAATCCAGCGTGGAAAAACACCACAGCCAGTACTGCCACTGCACGTAACCCATCTATTTCTGGCCTGTATTTCAAACGACTCCCTGCTCACACTGGCTGTTGTTACCCAGTGTGACAGTTAGCTGAGCTTGAAATTCAGCTCGATTGGAACCCTACAAGTAAATGTTGCGTGCCTGCAAGCGGGTGGTGTTCCAGCCTAGGTGGTCGTAATAAGCGATGGCGGGCTGGTTGTCCATGTCTACCAGCAATTGGGCGCGGGTGGCACCTTGTGCCTTTGCCCAGGTGAGTATGCTATCCAGCAATTGCCTGCCCAGTCCTTGGCCGCGATAGCCCGCATCTACGATCATGTCTTCTATCCAGGCAGCAGGCGTGCCTTGTGCGGTGGAGATTACCAATTGTGCACTGACCATACCGATCACCTTTCCACCAACCTGCTGCGCCACCAGGATGGCACCGCGTTCAGGCTTAGCCAGCAGTAACTGCAAGCCGGCAGACTGCTTTTCCAGGTCGGGCGTGAAATCCTGCTCTATGCTGAAGAGTTGTTGCAGCAGTTCACACAAGACGGGAATATCTTTAGCCTGGGCATGACGAATGTTGATAGCGGGATCAGTCATGTTCCACAGGTTCTTCTGCATCGTAGTGGATGATGGCGAGAAAGCGTATCGGCAGTTTGGCATGGACTTCCGGACGGTGTGGGATCTCGCCGCGGAAAGTGAGTGCGTCACCAGGCTGCAGCATGTAGACCTCTTCACCTACGCGGTAGCCCAGTTCGCCTTCCAGCATATAAAGAAATTCAGTTCCGCTATGCTCAAAGGAGGGAAACTCCTCACCCGGGTCTTCCAGTGTGATGAGGAAGGGCTCGAACAGTTTCTTTGGCCCCTGGTCGTAGGCCAGCAGGTGATAGGTGTGGCCATTGCGTGTGCCGCGTCGCACCACCTCCATACCCTGTCCATGTTTGACGTGTTGCGCACCGCCCTTGCGTTGGTTATATCCCTGGAATAGGCGGGAGATAGTGACTCCCAGGCTATTGGCGAGTTGTTCCAATGTATCCAGGCTGGTGGAAACCAGGCCATTCTCGATCTTGCTCAGCATGCCGCGGCTGATATTGGCACGCTCTGCGACCTCTGCAATGGTGAGGCCGTGCTGCTGGCGGATATCCTTGATGACATTGCCCAGGTATCTGCCCAGTGATTTGCTCTCACTCTCATTATTGGCTGGTACCAGCTTTTTCACATTGTCCGCCATACGTTGTCTTTCTCTCTTCTTAACAGCTTGACTGCCATGTTTTTCAGTAAAGGCAATAAAAGTTTCTTGAAATTAAAAAAAGTTTATTAATAATATCTTCTGGCTGCTATTACAGCAAGGCAATCACTCAACATAAACAGGATACAACTCATGAACCCCGTGATGATCGTGCAATTCAGCGCTTCCGAAGGGCCGGGCTACCTGGCGGATTTTCTGGCGAGCCAGCATATCCCATTCCATGTGCTCAGGATAGATAAGGGCGAAGCGCTACCCGCAACCTTGGAAGCATACAGCGGCCTTGCCATGATGGGCGGTCCCATGAGTGCCAATGATGATTTGCCTTGGAACCCTCCTTTGCTGGACTTGATTCGCCAGGCCATTGCCCAAGGTATACCCGTCATTGGCCATTGCCTGGGTGGCCAACTGCTGGCTAAGGCCATGGGCGGGGAAGTGACGGACAGCCGTTTCAGCGAAATCGGCTGGGTGCGCGGGCTGCCCCTGGAGGCGCCGCAGGCGGCAGAGTGGCTAGGCAGCCGGGCGGAGCTGCCCTTGTTCCAGTGGCATTACCAAACATTCTCGATCCCGCCGGGTGCCGTGCATATCCTGCGCAGCGAGCATTGTGCCAACCAGGCCTATGTGCTGGATGACCTGCACATCGGTTTCCAGTGCCATATCGAGATGAAGCGCGAGTTGGTGCAGAGCTGGTGTGGTCTCTCTCCAGAAGAATTAAAAGGGGGTAGCGAAGCCGATCCGGCACAGCCCATGATTCAGTCTGCCGATGACATCCTGAGCATGTTGGATGAGCGCATTGCTGTGCTCAATGCCTGGGCCGGGCATGTGTATACTCGCTGGAGCCGAGGGCTGAAGCGGGCTTGAATGCCATCGCGGCCCATACTACCTTGGGAGTACACCTTCGAGAGAATTTTCCCACGCGGGGGTTTTGACTATCGTTGACCTTGAAACGATCACTTTTTTTAAGGATACAGCATGTCAAGGAACTCGATTCTCAACGAACGCCACCGCGCCCTAGGCTCCAAGCTGGATGGGGATACCTGGAATGATATGCCCATTCCCTGGAGCTATGATAGCGATGTGCATGATGAGGTCGTCGCTGTGCGCTCCCGGGCTGGCCTCTATGACGTATCTGCGTTGAATATCGTCAATGTCAGCGGCCCGGATGCAGAAAAGGCGCTGGACCAGCTGGTTGCACGCGATATCACCAAGCTTAAGCCAGGACATTCCCTGCTGGCGGCCGAGGTGGATGAGGCAGGTGCCATCTGTGATGACATCATGGTGATCCGTGACTCTGCCACCGCGTTCCGCGTGTCGCACGGCAGTGGCGCTACCAAGACTAATCTCGCCAAGATTGCGGCCGGGCTCAATGTCCAGGTCGAGCCTGATCTTGATGTGCATATTCTTTCCCTGCAAGGCCCGAAGTCGCTGGCAATACTTGATCCATTACTGGATTTCGACCTGAAGTCGCTGGCTTATTTCCAGCACAAGGCCACCAAGTTATTTGGCAAGGATGTCTATATCGCTCGCGGTGGTTATTCCGGTGAGCTTGGCTATGAAGTGTATTGCAGCGCACAGGACGCTGTCTTGCTCTGGGACGAGATTCTCAAGGCGGGCAAGCCTTTGGGCGCGATCCCCGCCTCGTGGAATTCGCTGGAGCTGACCCGCATCGAGGCGGCCCTGCTGTTTTTCCCTTTTGAGATGATAGAGGGCGACACCACGCCGTGGGAGGTCAATATGGGCTGGGGCGTCGACCTGGACAAGCCCGGCGACTATATCGGCAAGGCCGCTGTGCTGGCATCCAAAGGCAAGGAGCGCGTGCGCCAGATTGGCCTGGTATGCAAGGCAGCGACAGCCGTGGAAGCGGGCGCAGGCTTGTTCATCGACGGCAAACAAGTGGGTGTGGTCACCAGTGCTGCCTATAGCCGCTACCTCATGCAATCGCTGGCGCTGGCGCATATTGCCCCGGCCTTTGCCGTCAACGGCACCGTGGTCGAGATCAGGGGCCAGGCGGCAAGCTGGCAGGCCTATGTGGCACCGACGCCTTTCTACGATCCCTTGCGGTTGCGTACCCATCCCCGGGAGGTCTGAGCCATGGAATATGGATATTGGATCAGGAGCAAGCCTGTCTATAGCAGCCTGGCCTGGCAATATCAGGCTCAGGCACATGTAGTGCTGGCACAGGGTGAGGCTGGGCGTGCTGTGCTGCGCCTCTTCCAGCAGCGCCCGCCTGAGCAGGCGGTGACTGTGCTTTACCTGCCTGTGACGGGCGCTGATTACACCGTGTCGATACAAGCGGTGGCGGGTGCCAGCATGCAGGTATTCAACACTGAGGCCGCGTTGTGGGCGGCGTTCGATGCCATGCTCTCACAAGCCTATATGGGGACGCGCTTGTATGCGGCTGGCGATGAGGCTTTCCTCTGGCAAGTATCCACGCTGGCGGCCAGTCATGGTGTGCTCAATGCCGACATCATGCGCGAGCAGCCGGCCTCGCTGGCGCGCCCGGTGTATTGCGTGCATTGCAAAACCATTACCCCGCATGTCACCACCAATATCGCCGTGTGTAGCGGTTGCCAGCGTCACCTGTTTGTCCGCGACCATTTTTCCCGCCGCCTCGGAGCCTATATGGGCCTGATGGTGGATGCCGAGCAGCCTGGCAAGGTGCCAGCCGCCGAGGAGATTTATCCATGAGTAGCTTGAAGGTCATTGTGTCCCATATCGCTGAGGTGGCTGAAGGCATACGCCACTTCACCCTGGTTGCCGCCAATGGCGGCGAACTGCCGGGTTTTTCCGGCGGCAGCCATGTCGTGGTGTCCATGCCGGCAGGGCCGCGCACCTACCGCAACGCCTATTCGCTGTTGAGTTCGCCATCTGATCGCAGCAATTACCAGATCGCCGTGCGCTTGCAGGAGCACTCTCGCGGTGGTTCGCGCTTTATGCATGAGCAAGTCACGGTGGGCACTGCGCTGGACATCACCTGGCCGGTCAATTTGTTCGCGATTGCCCGGCTGGGCCGCAAGCATATCCTGGTGGCGGGCGGCATCGGCATCACGCCGTTCATGTCGCAAGCGCATGAGCTGTTGCGCAGCGGTGCCAATTTCGAGCTGCATTATGGCATCCGTTCTCCGCGGCATGCCGGCTTTGTCGATGAGCTGCGTGCCCTTCTGGGTGACAGGCTGCATTGTTACGACCAGAGCCAGGGACAGGTGATCGACAGCCAGGCCCTGCTTGCCCGCCAGCCGTTAGGTACACATGTCTATGTCTGTGGCCCGGCCGGCATGGTCGATGCCGTGGTCGGCAGTGCAAAACGCTTAGGTTGGCCAGACGCTCATGTCCATTATGAGCAATTCCTGGCGCCGCCCGTTGGCGAGCCGTTCTCCATCCGCCTCAAGCAATCTGGGCTGGTGGTGGATGTTGCCGCCGAGGAAAGCATGCTGGAAGCGATGGAAGCGGCCAGCGTTGAGGTTCCACACCTGTGCCGTGGCGGAGCCTGTGGCCGCTGCGAGCTGGAAGTCCTTTCCACCGATGGCGTGATCGAGCATCACGACCATTACCTCTCTGAGGATGAAAAACGCGCGGGCAACAAGATTTTGCCTTGCGTCTCCCGGGCCAAGTGCTCGTTTATTGAACTCAACCTGTGAGGTACCCCATGAACAATCTCGCCTACAAACTGGAAACCTTCCGCGACGACTATACCTTCCGTAACTCGCCTGAGGCGATCCGTCGTTTTCCGTTCCCGTTCGACCAGGATCAGTACATGTATTCGGTCAACATCGAACCGCATAAGCCTGGTGCGCTTGGCTCGGTTTATGAACATGCGTTCGACATTGACGAGCATTACGTGGCGGAATGCAAGGACAAGGCGATCACCCTGACCCAGGACAAGAGCCGCTATGCCGCATTGCCACACATGATGGATGCGCAATGGGATTTCCTGGAGTTCACCATGGAAAGCCTGGCGCGCGATTATCCCGCGCAATTCAAGTTGAGCAAGCAAGGGGATAAGTGGACCTGGATCAACCTGCCACTGGGTATTGAGGACAGCTTTGTCTTCGGCGATGTATCGACACTGCCGATGGAGCCGTTCGAATATATGGGGCGGCAGGTGCAGGGTGATTTTGTCCTGCTGGACCAGCGCGAGGGCACCTTGTTTGCAGATGCGGGCTTTGTCACCAGCCAAGCAGACTGGTCGCTGATTTTCAATGCGGGCATGGCCTGGCACGAGTGGCACGGCCCGGTACCGCAGATGGAAAAAGTTGGCGTGATGGACCGGGCGCTGAAATTCCTCCTTAGCCTGCAACAAGGCAACCCGGTACGTAGATTGAACTGGACCATGACCATCAATCCTCGCCTGGATACCTCGCCTGAACATTATCCGCAATGGGGCCCGGACAGGCTCAAGGTCACCGCAGAAAACGCCGGTCAGAAGGCCCACCTGCGCGTCGAATTGCAGACCTTGTTCCGTCTGCCGCGCAGTAATGCCATCATGTTTAGCATCCGCTGTTATCTTCTCAGTCTGGAAGAAATGACGACCTTCCCGCGCTGGATCAAGCGCTTCCACCGGGTGATCCGCGATTTGCACCCTGACCTCTTGGAGTACAAGGGCATCAAGGTCTATCACGAGCCGCTGCTGGCATGGTTGGCTCCGCAGGACGATGGTGAAGTGTTAGCACCAGGTACCCGGCCAGAGTAGCCGACAGGGGCTAGGCAAGTGTTGTGATGTGGAGCTTGCCTGTTAGCGATGCAACATAGGGCACCTGGCCAGTTTGACTGTGCCAGGTGTTTTATTGTGCGGGTTAATGTTCTAGCTGTTGCTGCAATTGCATGAAGGTTTGAGCCGTATTGGCATGATCGTGACCAATGGCCGTGATAAAGCCTTCAACGGCCAGTAGTTCCCCGGTACTGGCATAAATGCCATTACCGTGTTCCAGCACCCATTGATAGGAGCCATTGCGTGAATAGAGACGATAGACGGCCTGCAAAGCGTGCTGCTGCACTAACTGCTCGCGAGCGGTTTCCCATACCAGACGGTCATCCGGATGCAGTAGCTTCTTAAAGCTGAGTACTGGGCTGGAGATTAACTCATGGGCACCGTAACCGGTCAGGGTGAGGCAACCGTCGCTGACGAATTCAAAATTCAGCCCCTGGTCTGCCTTGCGTCGATAGATCATGCATGGCACGTTGTTGATGAGGCTGCTGAGCGAGTGACGATTGCTTCTCAGGCTCGCCTCGACTTGGCGTGCCTCGGTGATGTCAGTGAGGGTGCCGAGCACGCTGGCGCCTTCGTTCTCCGCCATGGCCGAGCTACGCGCGCGAATGTTGACCCAGCATGGTTCGCCGTTGCGCTTGATGAGCCGTATCTGTTCGTTACAGCGCAGGCGTTTGCCGCGAGCGATCGAGTCCAGGCGCGCAATTGCCAGCGGTTTGTCTTCGGGGTGGATGAAGTCGATCAGCGATTTTCCCAGCGACTCCTCAATCGAATAATCCAGCAGGGTTTCCCAACTCGGGTTGAGAAAGCTGAGGCGATTGGCGCGGTGCAACTCGAACACGACGTCTTCCAGGCGGTTGATGAGGAGGTGATAGTTGAATTGCTCGTTGAAGCGTACACCCGTGGCCGGGCCGCTCAAAATCAGCGAGAATTGCAGTAGTAAACGCTGGTGGGTAGTGCCGTGACCCATGGGCGAAAGTGAGAGCTTACTGGGCAGCACGGTGCCATCCAAACAAAGCAGGCGCAAAGTGCTATCCTCCTGGGCGGGAGTATCGATGCTGGCGAGCTGCGAGGCCAGCAATTGGTGGTCTCCAGGGTAGATGACGTTGGTGAGCGGCATGCCGACAATTTGGTCTGACATGCCCGCCATACCCAGCTCGTTGAGAAAGGCCTGGTTGGCGAATACCACGGTGTGGTTTTCAACCACCGCTGCGGGGGATGAGAGGCGCGAGGATACTTCGTGCTCCCAGTTCAGGCTGCGCATGCGTGCTTGCATGCGGCCCATGTTCTGGCGTGCCAGGATAGGGGCCAGGGCTGTCATCAACAGCAGCGTGAATAATACGCAACTGACGATGAGCAGGCCCGTGAGGTGTGTGGTGAATGGTGCTCCATCCGTCCACCAACTGTTGAATACCAGCAGGAAGATGACGCTGAGGATGAGAGTGCTGAAAAGATATAGGCTCATGGCTATGGATAAAGGCTAGATAAACTTGCAATCGGGAATCACCAACACCAGGCTAGGACAATCGCTCAATACGTGGCGTGAGCGATTGTCACGTCACGCGCTTTACCTGCGACTTGTCCTGCTGCTGTCCTGCGTCGCCATACTCGCCATCTTGCTGCAAGCAGGCTCCTTGTTCTTGCTAGATTACATACCTGCCAGTCAATCTGCAATCCAGCAACTGGCGCAGCGCAAGCTGGAATGGAGTCAATTGTCTGGGCATCCAGGCAGTCACCCACCCGCTGCCTGGAGTAGGGCGACCTTGATGGGAGACGATACGGATCATGAATGGTATGCCGAGCAACAGGCACGCAAGCTGGCTGGCCTGATTGCTAGGCTAAAGCGTGATGAAACGGTTTATCTTGTAGCGATGCAAGATCATGCGGCCTCGTTGCTGCAGGTGATCCTGGCGGATCATGATGCCCTGCTCGATGCGTTGCGGCGCGACGTGGAAGAAAGGCAGACAGTGCTGGTGATGTTGCAGTTGATCGGCTTGTTGCTGTTGCTGTGCTGCCTGGTCACGGTGGCGTTGATGATCAAGCAGATATTGATAGACCGCGTGGCCAGCCTGCTGGCGATGTTGCCTCGTGAGCAAGTGCTCGCTCAGGATGACCGTGATCTTGATGAGCTATCGCAACTGGAAGGCATGGTGCAGGCTTTCTCGGCGCAGATGCAGGGCTTCAAGTCCGAGTCCGAGTGGTTCAACCGCAACCGTAGCGAGCTGTTGCGTCGGTTGTTGCGTGCACGTACCTTCATTCATGGGCTGGTGCTCTCGCTCAACGACAGCGTATTGAATGAATCCGTGCTCAAGACCATGCTGTATTCGATGGAAAGTAGCCTGGACTTGCGTAATGTTTCGCTACGCTTCGTGCTCGACGGAGGCGAAGCCAAGGGCGAACGCATGCTGTATTCGCAATATGCGCCTGCGGCCTTGCCGGAAGATGTGACGCGCGACCTGGCGACTCAGCGCTCAGCGAGCTTTACCCTGGAGAGTGGCGCGGGCTGTATTGCGGCAACCTTTACCTGTCCGGGAGATAACTTCGGTACCTTGATACTGGAAGGCAAACCAGGCCAGGAGCTGTACGAATCAGACATTACGCTGGCAGAAATCACTGCACAATTACTATCGCTAGTGTTGGGAGCGCAGAGTCGCGAGGAGCAGGCAAGGCGACTGGCATTGTTCGAGGAGCGTGCCGCGATTGCACGTGAATTGCACGATTCCCTGGCTCAGTCGCTTTCCTATATGAAAATCCAGATCGCGCGGCTGCAAACGCATAAAAGTGGCGATCAGGGCGAGACCCACGAGATTACCAGCGAACTGCGGGAGGGCTTGGATACGGCCTACCGTGAGTTGCGCGAATTGCTGTCTACCTTTCGCATGCACATGGATGTGCGCGGCTTGGGTTTTGCCATCGAGGCGGCTATTGAGGAGTTTTCCAATCGTTCCTCAGTTTCCATCACCCTGGATAACCGCCTGGTGAATTGCCGCCTCACCGTGAACGAGGAGTTCCATATCCTGCACGTTATCCGCGAGGCGCTTTCCAACATTATCCGCCACGCAGGCGCGCAGCATGTTGTCGTTGCGCTGGCCTATACGCCAGGTAGCACTGTAGTTGTGACAATTGATGACGATGGTATCGGCATGCCCGCCAATCCCCCTGAGGAGCCAGGGCATTATGGCCAGAGTATCATGCGTGATCGCGCCTACAGCCTGGGCGGTGACATTACCATTAGTGCCAGGCGCCAGGGTGGCACCCGCGTGCGGCTGATCTTCACCCCCAAGTTGTACCAATGACCACTATGTGCAGTTTATTCAAATATTTAGTACGAAAGTAAGTGAACACTATGCTCAAGGTATTCCTGATTGACGATCATGCACTGTTTCGTAAAGGTGTGAGCCAGATGATAGGTGCTGACCCCATGTTTGAGGTTGTTGGCGAAGCCTCTTCCGGGCTGGAGGGGCTAGAACAGGCACCGATGCTGGCACCAGACATTGTGTTGATTGATCTTAACATGAAGGGGGTTGATGGCCTGGAAACCCTGCGCAGGTTCAAGACAGGTGATCTCAAGGCGCGTTTCGTCGTGCTCACCGTCTCTGATGCGGAGGATGATTTGCTGGAAGCCTTGCGTGCGGGGGCTGATGGCTATTTGCTCAAGGACATGGAGCCCGAGCAGCTATGTGACAGCCTGAAAAAGATTTCCGAGGGCGTGACCGTGATCCAGGATCGCCTCACTGAAGTACTCAAGCAGGCATTGCTGGAGCTTGGCAATAAGTCGTCCCTGCCTGCGACACCGGAGCAGGTGTCACTTACCGATCGTGAGCAGGAAATCCTGCAATGCCTGGCAGATGGCCTTAGCAACAAGGCCATCGCGCGCAAGCTGGGTATTTCCGATACTACGGTGAAAGTCCACGTGAAGCATTTGCTGAGCAAGTTGCGGCTGACCAGCCGGCTCGAAGCGGCTGTTTGGGCGCATCGGCACAAATAGCCCACCTGTCACTGCGCCGCATACTCCCAAAGAAGTAATCCATATTGGGAATTGTGGCGTCTAGCCTCACCGTTATCCAATGTAGCCTGAAGAATCATGTTTCAGGAGACAATCAAGTGAGTACTACCTCAAGCCTGGATGCCACCTCGGCCCAGATAACCCCTAACGCTGCACAAGTACAGCCTGGCAGCTTGCAACGCAAGATAGGCTGGCAGGGTGCATTCTGGGTGGCTAGCGGCGTGCCAGCCCTGGTGCTGTTTTCCATTGGCGCGATTGCATCCACTGTAGGCAAGCCCGCCTGGCTGGCCTGGATGCTCTCAATTACCTTTGGCTTTATCCAGGCTTTTACCTATGCCGAAATTGCCGGCATGTTTCCACATAAATCGGGTGGTGCTTCTGTCTATGGCGCCATCGCCTGGGTAAGGTATAGCAAATTCGTTGCCCCAGTGTCGGTCTGGTGTAACTGGCTGGCCTGGACGCCAGTGCTGGCCATTGGCTCTGGCTTGGCGGCGGGCTACATTTTGCTAGCAACTTTCCCTGCCGATGCCGTCATCAATACTTGGCAGATCACCTTGATGGACCTTGGTTTCATCAAGTCCGGCCTTAGCCTGCGCATCAATGCTACTTTTGTCTTGGGGGCTGCCGTCTTGCTGGCAGTGTTCGGCATTCAGCATGGCGGCATATTGCGATCCTCACGCGTGACCATGATCCTCGGCCTGGCAGCGTTGATTCCACTCATGTTGATCGGCCTGGTCCCTATCCTCACCGGTGATGTGTCGGCTGCTAACTTCCTGCCGATTGCTCCGCTGGCCTACGATGACGCGGGTAATGTGGTGAATGGTGCCTGGAATATCGAAGGTTGGAAGCTGATGGCGGGCGGCATGTTCATCGCCGCCTGGTCAACCTATGCCTTCGAGACCTCGGTTTGCTACACACGCGAGTTTCGTAACCCCAAGACTGACACGTTCAAGGCGATTTTCTATTCCGGCTTGTTATGCCTGGCGGTGTTTACCCTGGTGCCCATCGCCTTTCAGGCTGATCTTGGCCTGGGTCATCTCGTGACACCTGCCGTGCTTGATGCAGCAGGCAATGAAATCAGCCCTGCGGTTTACGATGGTATGTTGGCCCCAGATATCTACAGCGGCATGGGGGTTGCGAGTGCATTGGCCGCGATGCTGGGTGGTAGCCAACAATTAAGTAACATGATCGTCATCATGCTGGTCTTGGCCTTGTTACTTTCCATCATGACTTCCATGGCTGGTTCCTCGCGCACCCTGTACCAAGGAGCCGTGGATGGCTGGTTGCCGAAGTATCTTGCTCATGCCAATGAGCATGGTGCGCCCACCACGGCGATGTGGACAGACTTGTGCTTCAACCTGGTGCTGTTGCTGATGTCCGATTATGTCTTCGTGCTGGCGGTATCGAACGTGTGTTACATCATGTTTAATTTCCTCAACCTCAACGCTGGCTGGATACACCGCCTGGATAGGCCAAATTGGGAGCGTCCATACAAGGCTCCGCTCATCCTCATCGTGCTTGGCACCATCCTTAGCTTCGTCAATGTTGCGTTGATGGGCCTGGGCGCGAATATCTGGGGTGAAGGGACGTTATGGTCGGGCGTGGTCTGTGCGGCCTTTATTATCCCCGTGTTCTTGTATCGACATTATGTGCAGGACAAAGGTGTATTCCCCAAGTCCATGGTAGAGGACATGCATATGGGAGATGAAAGCGGGGTGAGAAAACGTGCAGGTATCTTGCCGTTTATCGCGATTGCGATTGCTGTGCTGATCGTGATCTATATGCAGCACTTGTAAGGCGTCAGAAGCGCAATGCAAAAGGCCCCATTCATGGGGCCTTTTGCATTGTTAGGTGTCAGATGGTTGAAAACTCAATATAGAAATCGCGTATACCAGACGCCAGAAATTGCACTGCCACGCAAGTGAGCAGGAAACCCATGATTTTGGTGATAGCTTGCATGCCGTGTTCGCCAAGGAGCTTTTCGATATGCCCTGCGGCGGATAATGCTACGTAGGCAATGCCTGCGGTGATGGCAATGCCGGTAATGACGATGGCGTCCCCAAGGATCAGTGAGCCTTCGGGGATTTGTGAGCCAAAGCTCATGATGACCGCGATGGAGCCAGGCCCGGCCAGGCTCGGCATTGCCAGCGGTGAGAAGGAGTAATCGAGATTGGCATGCTTGATTTCATCAGGCTCGGAGTCGACGCTGGACGAGGTGTCGAAGCCAGAGAAAATCATGCGCAATGCCAGAATCAGGATGATGATGCCGCCCGCGACGCGAATGCCCGGCATGGAAATACCAAATAGCGAGATGATGCCATTACCCAATAGCAGGAAGGTGGTGAGGATGCAGAAGGCATAAATACAGGCTTTACGTGCCTGCACCCTGCGGGTTTCTGGCGTCATGCGCTGGGTGAGTGCCATGTAAAGCGGGATGGTGGTGAGCGGGTTCATGATGGGTAAAAGGCCGATAACGACGATGGAAACGTATTTGAATGTTTCTAGTATGGTCAAGACTAAGTCCTTTCGTTGATTGGCCGATGGCATGGTGGATGTCAGGAGTATTGCTGACGATATAACATGACTTGGCCAGAATGTGACATTCGGCAATGTTATCAGGTAGAGTGAGTGAAAACGGTAGTGCACAAACGAACTTCATCATCAAGTGATGCCAATCTATGGCAATTACTTGAATTAAAAGGGGAGTGGATTGAGCGGGACTGATGTCGACCCAGATGTGAATAAACCGGATGCTATGGCGATAGTCTCTGGTTCTGTGATGCATGGTGCGACGACTCCTGTGAATCATCCGCCCTTGTTGCCATCTTTTTCCCGTGCATTGGTGTTCAGCGTAGTGGGCTTGCTGATTGGCCTGGGTGCGGTATTGTTGTTTGCCATGACCTGGCAAGCTGTAGAGAGTACTGAAAGCGCGGCCAGGCAGGAAAGCCGTGAGTCGCTCAAGCAAATATCAGTGCGCTTGCAGCAATTGATCCAGGCCACGGAGATGACAGCACTTTCGCTAGAGCGGATTGTGCGTATCCACGATGAGCATCTGAGTGGCGCAACATTACGCCCCATGCTGGAGAGCTCCCTGTCCGCGTTTGAGCAACGTCCTGAGTTGAGTTACCTCGGTATTGTGATTCCCGGCACTGGGGAATACGGCAATATGGAGCGGGTCAGTTCCAAAGACGTAGTGCTTTGGCAGTTTCCAGAAGTAAAGGCCAGTGCTGCAACAGCGCAGACCTTTAAGCTCACAGCAGAGGGTTTTGTTCAGGATAAGGCATATCCTGTTGAGGGGTATGACCCGCGCCAGCGCCCCTTTTACCAAGCAGCATTACATGCACCCAGTGATGGCGCCTGGATGCCGACATATGCCTGGATTGTCCATTCACAGCTCAATACGTCGCTGTGGGGGCTGAGCTATGTCAAGGCGATTCGCCATCACAGCGGAAAGCTGTTGGCTGTGATAGATGCAGATTTTGATATTCCTGCATTGAATCGTTTTCTATCGCCATTGATCACGGAATATCGCACGGATATCCAAGTGGTTGAGCTAGGGCCGACACCTCGCTTGATTGCTGCATCTGATATCGGGAGTGCGCCTCTACCAGTTAGTGAGGATTGGATGCCTGTGCTCAAGTCATCGGGGAATGTGTTTGTTGACCGCATGCAGGTGCAAGGAGAGCGCAGATGGGTCGCGGCGCAGCGGCTGCAGCTGAAAGGCGGCTTGTCGTGGATGGTGATTACGTCGCGGCCAGCACCACTCATTGATACTCCACTCAGGCACCAGTTGTTACAGGTGTTGGGAATGGGGGCTGCCATGGCGGTTGTGCTGGCCCTGGTTTCATTGCGCTTGGCACGTCGCTTTGGTAGGCCGTTAACTGAGCTGGAGCAACGTGTTGCTCGCATCGGCCAGCCGCAGGCAGGAGCACCAGAGGGGCGTATGGAGGAAGCTAGTCAAGGCTTCCGTGAAACCCAGCTACTGGGCACGGCCTTGGATCGCATGGAAGATGCTATTCATCAGCAGGCGTTGGCAAAGGAGCAGCAGGCAGCTTCTATTCGCTTGAAGGGTGCGATCTTTGATTCCACTTCTGCTGCCATGTTCAGTCTGGACGAGACGATGGTGATTGTGGAGTGGAATGCCGCGGCTGAGCGTATGTTTGGATTGAGCCGGGATAAGGTGGTAGGCCGACAGGTGCAGGAGATGTTGTTGTCGCCGCATGATCCACTGGATTGGGCCGCGATACTGGCGACAGAAGATACCATGACACTGGAGTTCATCGGCATCGACGGTGCGTTTGATGCAGAGCTGCGACAAGTGACCCTAAGTCAGGAGAGTCAGCGCATTCATACCCTGATTCTCAATGATATTACCGAGCGCAAGCAGTATGAGCAGTATATGCATCACTTGGCCATGTATGACGGCTTGACCGGCCTGCCCAATCGTAACCTGATCCGTGAGCGTATTACCAAGAGCATTACCCAGGCGCAGGAGGATCATTGCCTGGTTTCCTTACTTTATCTTGATCTCGGGCGATTCAAGGTGGTGAATGAAGGTTACGGTCACATCTTTGGCAATAGTGTGCTGCGGGAGGTGGGGGCGCAATTGCTCCAATATGTGCGCGAAGGCGATACAGTGGCGCGTCTGAGTGGTGATGAGTTCCTGATCTTGCTGGCTGACGTGATTGAGCCGGCCGAGGTAGAACGGGTGGCTCATCGGGTCATTGAGCGTTTTCAATCCCCCATCGTGGTGCAAGGGCGTGATATTCACCTCTCGCTCAGCATGGGCGTCAGTATCTTTCCACATGACGGTGAAAGTGCGGATGAGCTGATTGATCGTGCCGATATGGCGATGTACCGGGCTAAAGAGCTTGGCCATAATGTGTGCCTGTTTTTTACCCGCGAAATGGGGCTGGCCATCCAGCGTCGCGTGGATATGGAAATCAAGCTGAGGCATGCGGTCATCAACGATCAGTTGCATATTGTCTACCAGCCCAAGGTGAATCTGGAAAGTGGTCGCATCAGTGGTTGTGAGGCTTTGTTGCGCTGGCAGCATCCTGAGTTGGGGGCGGTGTCTCCTTGTCAGTTTATCCCGGTAGCGGAGGATTCCGGCCTGATCGTTCCTATTGGCGATTGGGTGTTACGTACAGCATGTACCCAGGCACAGGCTTGGATAGAGGCTGGCTTGCCGCCTGTTTGTGTCGCAGTGAATATTTCTGTGCGTCAGTTCTTGCAACAGGATGTAGTGGCGTGGGTTGCCAATACTTTGCAGGAAACAGGTTTATCGCCTCAATGGCTGGAACTGGAACTGACCGAAAGCCTGATTGCGCAGGATATCGAGAAGGTAACGGAAACGATCAATCAGTTGAAAGAGCTGGGTATCAAGTTGTCTATTGATGATTTCGGTACCGGTTACTCCAGCCTGAATTATTTGAAAAGCTTCCGGGTAGATACCTTGAAAATTGATCAATCTTTTGTGCGTACCATGCTGACAGAACGAGAGGACTCTGCGATTGTGCTGGCCGTGATTGCCTTGGCTCAGAGCCTGGGATTCAAGGTGATTGCTGAGGGCGTGGAGGAGGAGGCGCATTGCCAATTCCTGCAACAGCATGCTTGCGATGAGATGCAGGGCTATTATTTCAGCAAGCCTGTGACGGCCGCAGAGTTTGAACATATGTTGCGTGACGACAAGCGCCTGCCGTCTTCTTATTCTTGATCCCTTTCCTTATCAATGACCCCTTAGCCGTGCACAGTCCCTGGGCTGGTTGTTTGTGCAGTCTTGCTTTTTCACTATTTATCCGCGTCTTTTCCTGATCCTCTGCTGCAATCCAGATGCTCTCTTGCCTAGTTAAGGCAATGACTTAGGCTCTTAAAGTCTGGCATGTCCCATGCTTGCCCTTAGGGCAATACTCCTGAATGGCACATGGCGTTGATCGCTATCGGCATGTGTAGATTTTTCCGCATACAAGCTGCTCTTTTTATATTGATCTACTCCCTTAGGAGTATTGACGGAAAGTCAATGTTTCCTATTATGAAAAAAAGTTTCATAAATGTGTTGACGCTGTTTTTTTGCTTCGGTATAAATGCAATAAAGTTTCTTTTAAAGAAAAAAAGTTTACTTAAAGTGCAGTTTTTGGATGTGATGATTAATCCGTTGGAGCCACAATAAATGCCGTTGAGATTGCTGAAATACGCGTTGAGCAAGGAATATCCGGGAACGCGGTTTTTCCAGGCGCATACCACGCCGAAGAAATCCTATGATGTGGTGATTATCGGCGGTGGCGGTCATGGCCTGGCTGCAGCGTATTACCTTGCCAAGCATCACGGCATCACCAATGTGGCGGTGCTGGAAAAAGGCTATATCGGCGGTGGCAATACCGGGCGCAATACCACCATTGTGCGCTCTAACTACCTGACGCCTGAAGGCGTGAAGTTTTATGACGCTAGCGTCAAGATTTACGAAGATCTTTCCGAAGAGCTGGACCTTAACCTGTTCTACTCCACCCGTGGCCATTTCACGCTTGCACATACTGAATCTGCCATGCGCACCATGCGCTGGCGCGCCGAGGTGAATAAGCATGTGGGTGTGGAAAGTTATGTGGTTGGCCCGGATGAGATCGGCAAGGCCTGTCCACAACTGGACCTGAGCTGTAGCGGCAAGGCACCCATCGTTGGTGCGCTCTACCATGCGCCGGGTTCTGTCGCACGTCACGATGCCGTCGCCTGGGGCTATGCCCGTGGTGCGGATCGTCTGGGTGTAGAAATTTTCCAGAATACCGAAGTCACTGGCATTGATGTGCAAGGTGGCCAGGTGGTCGGCGTGAACACCAACAAGGGCTATATCGCGACTAATAATGTCTTGTCTGCTGTCGCTGGCTTTACACCGAGAATCTGTGAGATGGTGGGGGTAGAAACCCCTATCGTCATCCATCCGTTGCAAGCCTGTGTCACCGAGCCGATGAAGCCATGGCTGGACACCATCCTTGTCTCCGGCAGCTTGCATGTGTATGTCAGCCAATCTTCCCGTGGTGAGCTTGTCATGGGCTCTTCGCTCGATCCTTATGAGGTGCACTCCACACGCTCTACCTTGGATTTCGTTGAGGGCCTCACCTCACACATGCTGGACATGTTCCCTTTCCTTTCCAATATCAAGGTGGTGCGCCAATGGGCGGGTATGGCTGATATGACGCCAGATTTTGCACCTGTGATGGGCAAGACACCAGTCAAGGGTTTTTACCTGGATGCGGGTTGGGGCACCTGGGGTTTCAAGGCAACACCGATCAGCGGCAAGACCATGGCCGAGACCATTGCGCGCGACCAGGCACCTGACCTCATCCATTCCTTCCGTCTGTCGCGCTTTGAGGATTATGAGTTGACTGGCGAAAAGGGTGCCGCCTCGGTGGGTCACTAAGCCTGGGCATAGATAAGGAATACACGATGAAATTACTGACTTGTCCCGTGAATGGAACCAGACCGCTGAGCGAGTTCACCTACGGTGGTGAATTACGCACTCCACCTGCTGCCGATTGCAGCGACAAAGAGTGGGCTGATTATGTGCATAACCGTCATGGTGCGCCTGGCCTTAAGCAAGAGTGGTGGTACCACGGCCCTAGCGGCACCTGGTTCATTGCAGAGCGCAACACATTGACCGACCAAGTAATTCGTACATATCTTAAAGGGCAGGAGGGCAGCAAATGAGTGCACGTTTGACCAAACAAGCAGGTGAGTGGATCAACCGTGCCGCTGTCGTCAAGTTCAGCTTCGAGGGCAAGGATTACAGCGGTTTCGAGGGCGACACGATTACCAGCGCATTGTGGGCCAATGGTGAAAAAGTGTTGGGTCGCAGCTTCAAATATCACCGTCCGCGCGGCATCCTCAGCTTGGCCAATCATGACGTCAACGTCATGCTGACCGATGGCGTGGATACCAATATTCGCGGTGATGTTGTGCCTGTGAACAACGGCGCAGTGCTTGAAGCGGTGAATACCGATGGCGGGGTGCGCAAGGACAAGAGCCGCATTATCGACAGCATTGCTCCGCTCTTGCCGGTGGGTTTTTACTACAAGGCATTTCATACACCGAAGAAAATGTTCCCGTTCTGGGAAAACGTCATCCGCAAGGCGGCTGGCCTGGGCGTGGTCAATTTCAACTATCCGCGCATCACCAAGCCCAAGCAGCATATCCACTGTGATGTGCTGGTGATTGGTGCAGGAGCGTCTGGCTTGGCTGCGGCAATTGAGACGGGCAAACAGGGTTTGCGCGTGGTGCTGGTGGATGAGAACGCTGAGTTGGGTGGTAGCCTTGGGTTCGATTGGGGCGGTAGCCAGGAATCCAGCAAATTGCTTGGCGACCTAGTCGCAGAAGTACAGGCCTTGCCTAATATTCAGGTCATCACTGGTGCTTATGCCGCTGGCTATTACCCTGATCACTTGATTCCCGTGGTGACCAAGGGCGGCATGGTTAAGGTACGCGCAGGTGCCGTGGTGATGGCGAGCGGCGCTTTCGAACAGCCGCCTGTGTTCCGCAATAACGATATTCCCGGAGTCATGCTCGGCTCTGCCGCACAGCGTCTGTTGCACCGCTACGGTGTGAAGCCTTTCGAGCATGGTGTGGTATTTACTGCCAACGACTATGGGTATCGTGTCGCCCATGACCTGCTTGAGTCTGGCGTGAAAGTCGCTGCATTGATCGACTTGCGGGCGACGGCTGGTGATAGCACATTGCCAGCTGCATTGGCACGCCGTGGCGTGAAAACCCTGCATGGCAGCGCGATTTATGAAGTAGAGCACAGTCGCGACAAATTCAGCGTCAAGGCGGTGATCGTGGCGCCGTATGATGCCGATAGCGCCCAGGCAGATACCAGTGCCAAGACGCGTATTGAGTGCGATGGCGTGGCGATGTGTGCGGGCTGGGTGCCGACTGCAAACCTGCTGTATCAGGCTGGTACAGCGATGCGCTACGACTATGGTGTGCACCAGTTCGTTCCCAACAAGCTGCCAGCGGGTATTTTTGCCGCAGGCCGTGTCAATGGCGTCTATGCGCTGGCCGATAAGCTGGCTGATGGCAAACGTGCCGCGATTGCCGCGATGCGCCATATTGGTCGTGAGCTGCCTGAACCTGCGACTGTGCCGGTGAGCGTCAGCGCCCAAAGCCATGCTTATCCTATCGTGATGCACCCCAAGGGCAAGAATTTCGTCGATTTCGACGAGGATATCCAGGTGAAGGATTTCATCAATGCCGCCAAGGAAGGCTTCGACAACATTGAGTTGATGAAGCGCTTCACCACTGTGGGCATGGGTCCCAGCCAGGGCAAGCACTCCAACATGAACGCGATCCGCATCCTTGCGCGCTTGCGTGGCGTACCGGTGGAGCAGATCGGCACTACGACTTCGCGCCCGTTCTTCCACCCCACCCCGATCGGGCACCTAGGTGGTCGCGGCTTCCATCCGCATCGCACCACCCCGCTGCATGATGTTAATGCAGCCTTGGGCGCGGTGTTTACCGATGTCGGCCCCTGGAAGCGTGCTGCCTACTATGCAGTGCAAGGCCAGAGCGTGCAGGACACTATCCTCGCCGAAGTTGAGGCCGTGCGCAGCAAGGCGGGCATTATCGACAGCAGCTCCTTCGGCAAGATTGAGGTGCGCGGCCCTGAGGCTGGCTTGTTCCTCGAACGCTTCTTCACTGGCCGTTATGCTGACCAGGCAACAGGCACATCACGTTACACCATGCTGCTGGATGACACAGGTGTGGTGGTAGATGACGGTTTGGCACATCGCTTGGGCGATGAGCTGTTTTACCTGACTTCCGGCACCTCGAATGCTGCTGCGGTCTATCGCGAGATGCAGCGTTGGCAGCAAATCTGGCAGCTCGATATTGGCCTGGTGAATGTCACTGGCTCTTATGCCGCCATCAATGTGGCAGGCCCGCTGGCACGCCAGATATTATCAGGCCTGCTTGATTTCAAGCTGGATGAGCAGGCGCCACATAGCGCTCGTGAGGCAACGCTGGCTGGTGTGCCTGTGCGCTTGCTGCGCGTGGCTTTTGTTTCTGACCATACCTACGAATTACATATGCCTACGCCACAAGCAGCCTTTGTCTGGGAGCAAGTGATGCGTGCAGGCTCTAGCCTTGGTCTCAAGCCTTTCGGTACTGATGCCCAACGCCTCTTGCGCCTGGAAATGGGCCATGCCATGCCTGGCATTGATACTGATGGTTTAACGAATCCGCTGGAAATTGGCGCAGAGCATGCCCTCGCAATGGATAAGCCTGATTTTATCGGTAAGCGCAGCTTGCAGATCATCGCCAAGCGTCCGCTGAAGAAAACCCTGGTGGCCTTTGCACTCAATCCTGGCTATGCCGGTGAGATGCCGTTCGAGTGCAACCTGGTGATCCGCAACGGCGAGATCGAGGGGCGTGTCACCAGCATTGCCTACTCCAAGACGGTAGGCCGCGCGATCGGCTTTGCTTATGTGGCACCGCAGCATAGTGCCGTAGGAGCAGGCTTTGAAATCCGCACTGATAGCGGTGCCTTGGTGCCCGCGAATGTGGTGCCTTCCCATTTCCTGGTTAGTCGATAGTGAGGCAAAGAACGTGATGCAGACAGAAACGCCGATGTTCACAAAGTTAGTTACCCCAGTCGCGCATGCGCTCCATCATGAGCAGGGTGCTTGGGGTGTCATTGATCAGATGCAAGTCGTGACTCACTTTGCCGACAAGACCCTGGAAGAGGGTAGAAAAAAGAATGTGGGAATCGCTGATGCGAGCCTGCTACGCAAGTTTGGCGTCAAGGGCCCACAGGCTGCCCAGTGGCTAGCCGGGCAAGGCGTAACCATCCCGCCAAGTGCCAATAGTTGGGTACGCAGCGAGGATGGCAGCTTGGTGCTACGGCTGGGCAATAGCGAGTTCCTCATTGAGGATGCGCCGGGAGGCACAAGCTGCGAAAGGCTGGCACAAGCCTATGCAGGGGCCAAGGGTGTATATCCGGTACCGCATGTTGAAGCGTCATTCGCGATGAGCGGCGCTGCGGTGCAGGTGTTGTTTTCAGAAGTTTGTTCCATTGATTTAACTCGCGCGGCCCTAGGCGCACAAGACGTCGTTATGACGCAATTCGCCGGGGTCAGCGTAGTCCTGATGCACCAGGACCTGGAGGAGGAGAGCCATTTCAGGCTGTGGTGCGATAGTTCGTACGGTCCATATTTGTGGGAAGTGATTGCAGGCATCGCTCACGAGCACAACGGCGGACCCGTCGGGATAGGGCGCTATTTCGCGGCCTATCCATAAAATTCAATCGGACTCGGAGAGTTAGTTTATGAAGACAGTAGATGGAAAATTCACGTATCAGCCCAGCACGCCAGCGCAGGATTTGGCAGCTGCGAAGCAGTTCCTGGCTGATCACAACGTGAAATACGTGCTGGCGCAGTTCGTGGATATCCACGGGGTCGCCAAGGTGAAGTCGGTGCCTACAGCCCATCTTGAATCCATCCTCAAGGGAGGCGCGGGGTTCGCTGGTGGTGCGATCTGGGGCATGGGCATCTTGCCGAACGGGCCGGATTACATGGCCGTGGGCGATTTATCTACCTTGAGCCTCATCCCCTGGCAGCCAGGCTATGCGCGCATTATTTGCGATGGGCATGTCGACCAAAAGCCTTATGAATATGATTCGCGCGTGGTGCTCAAGAAGCAAGTCGAACGCCTGGCTGCACATGGCTGGACGCTCTATACCGGTTTGGAGCCAGAGTTCTCACTACTCAAGCGTGATGAGAAAGGTGGCTTGCATCCCTGTGACGAGAGCGACACCCTGCAAAAGCCTTGCTACGACTACAAGGGCATGACACGTCAAGCGGTGTTCCTCGAGAAGTTGACCGAGGCATTGATCGCGGCCGGGCTGGATGTGTACCAGATTGATCACGAAGATGCCAACGGCCAGTTCGAGATCAACTATACCTATGCCGATTGCCTCAAAAGTGCTGATGACTACATTCTGTTCAAGATGGCGGCCAGCCATATTGCTAATGAGCTCGGCATGACTTGCTCCTTCATGCCCAAGCCTTTCGGCAACCGCCCAGGTAACGGTATGCACATGCATATGTCGATTGGTGATGGCAAAAAAAGCCTGTTCCATGACGATGGCGATAGCACAGGCCATGGCCTTTCCCCGCTGGCGTATCACTTCCTTGGCGGTATCTTGCATCACGCCCCGGCATTGACTGCCCTGGCTGCGCCTACGGTGAATTCTTACAAGCGCCTGGTGGTGAGCCAATCACTGACTGGCTCTACTTGGGCACCTGCTTATATTTCCTACGGCAACAACAACCGCTCGACCATGGTGCGCATTCCTTATGGTCGCCTGGAGTTGCGCTTGCCAGATGGTAGCTGTAACCCATACCTGACAACTGCGGCGGTGATCGCGGCTGGCCTGGATGGTGTGGAGCGCAAGCTTGACCCTGGTGCTGGTCATTCGAGCAACCTGTTCGACCTCAGCCTGGCCGAGATGAAGGAGCAAGGTATTGGCATCCTGCCGCAAAACCTCAATGAGTCGCTGGACAAGTTTGAGGCTAACCAGGTGTTACGCGATGCGTTGGGCCATGCGTTGACTGACGAGTTCATCAAGCTCAAGCGTGCAGAGTGGATTGATTACCAGCGCCATGTCTCGGATTGGGAAATCAATCGCTATATCGAGTTCTTTTAAGCGAATTTTTAATGTGCATTGTAACTAGATGCTGAATTCTGGATTTTTGTAAGGAGAAACATCATGTGTGGAATCGTGGGATTGCTGGTGAAAAACCAGAAAATGCGGGCCAATATCGGTGAGTTGATGCTGCCCATGCTGATCGGCATGACAGAGCGCGGCCCGGATTCCGCTGGCCTGGCGATTTTTGGCGCCCCGGTAGGTAGCAGCGAGCGCAAGTTCAGCCTGTATTGCGCTGCGCCTGAGTTCGACTGGGCCAAGCTCAGTGTAGACCTCAACAACGGCCTGAAGGCTGATGCCAAGGTGGAAGTGAAGGTGAACCACGCTGTGGTGACTACTGGTATCAGCCCAGATACGCTCAAGGCCTGGCTCAAGGAACATTATCCCCAGGTGCATTTGTTGTCCGTTGGTCAATTGATGGACATCTACAAGGACACCGGCACGCCAGCCCAGGTTGCCAGCCGTTATGACTTCTCGAAGTTATCCGGCAGCCACCTGGTTGGCCATACTCGTATGGCGACAGAATCTGCGATCACCCCATCGCACGCTCACCCGTTCACGGCGGGCGAGGACTGGTGCCTGGTGCACAACGGCTCCCTTTCCAATGCACATAGCATTCGCCGTAAGCTGGAGCACGAAGGCATTTCCTTCGAGACCGATAATGACACCGAAGCTGCGTGCCGCTTCCTGCAATGGCGCATGCGCGAGGGCGATGACCTCAAGACAGCGCTGGAACATGGTTTTGACGAACTGGATGGTTTCTACACCCTGCTGATGGGTACCAAAGACCAATTGGCGCTGGTGCGCGACCCGTTTGCTTGTAAGCCAGCGATCGTAGCCGAGCATGATGACTATGTGGCGATTGCTTCCGAGTTCCGTTCTTTGGCTCACTTGCCTGATATCAAGAATGCCAAGGTATTCGAGCCTGCACCAAAGGAGATGTACGTATGGAAACTGTAACTTTCGACCTGGAAAAAACTCTGCTACGCGAGGTGAACCAGTATCTGCATAGCGATGCAACCGAGCTGGATGGCAAGACAGTAACTATCACTAACCCAGGCGGTACCCACAATATTGCGGTTGGCCTCAAGGCCGACGTGAATGTGGTGATTGAAGGCCATGCGGGTTATTACGCAGCAGGCATGAACCAATTTGCCAATGTGGTGATTGAGGGCAGTGCTGGTACCGGTGTTGCTGAGAACATGATGTCCGGCCGCGTGCATGTAAAGGGCTTTGCCTCTAACGCTGCTGGAGCGACTGCGAATGGTGGTCTATTAATCATCGATGGCGATGCAGGCTTGCGCTGCGGTATCTCCATGAAGGGCGTCAATATCGTGGTGGGTGGCTCGGTGGGTAGTTTCTCTGCCTTCATGGCACAAGCTGGTAATTTGGTGATTTTAGGCGATGCTGGCGAAGCGCTCGGTGATTCGCTCTATGAGGCCCGTATTTTCGTACGCGGCACCATCCAGAGCCTAGGTTCTGATTGCGAAGTGAAAACCATGGATGCCGAAGCGCGCCAGATATTGGTTGATCTGTTGAAAGAATCCGGTCATGCCGATGTTGACCCTGACAGCTTCACGCTGCTGGGCTCCGCCCGCAAGCTGTACAACTTCCACGTAGATAACGCAGGAGACTACTAATCATGAGCGATACGCCAAAAATCCCGCACACTGAACCGCGTTTTTCTGCGACCTTTGACAAGAACACTATCTCGGAAATCCGCCGTGCCTCGGCTACCGGCATCTATGACATCCGCGGTGCCGGCACCAAGCGCAAGCTACCGCACTTTGATGACCTGTTGTTCCTAGGCGCCTCCATAAGCCGTTATCCACTGGAGGGCTACCGCGAGAAATGTGGTACCGATGTCATTCTCGGCAATCGCTTTGCCAAGAAGCCTATCCACCTTAAGACGCCAGTGACCATCGCTGGCATGAGCTTCGGTGCCTTGTCCGGCCCCGCCAAGGAAGCACTTGGCCGCGGTGCAAGCGCTGTAGGTACCAGCACAACAACGGGCGATGGCGGCATGACACCGGAAGAGCGTGGTCAATCCTCGATTCTTGTATATCAATACCTGCCGTCACGTTACGGCATGAACCCAGACGACCTGCGCAAGGCGGATGCGATTGAAGTAGTGATTGGTCAAGGTGCGAAACCAGGTGGTGGTGGCATGCTGCTGGGCCAGAAGATCAGCGATCGCGTTGCCAAGATGCGCTGCCTGCCAAAAGGCGTGGACCAGCGCTCCGCTTGTCGCCACCCTGACTGGACTGGCCCTGATGACCTGGAAATCAAGATTGCTGAAATCCGCGAAATCACTGATTGGGAAAAACCTATCTACGTGAAGGTTGGCGCGACCCGTCCTTACTTCGATGTGGCCTTGGCCGTGAAGGCTGGTGCAGATGTCGTGGTGCTGGATGGCATGCAGGGCGGTACTGCTGCCACGCAGGAAGTGTTCATCGAGCATGTGGGTATTCCCATCCTCGCAGCCATCCGCCCGGCAGTGCAGGCTTTGCAGGATCTAGGCATGCATCGCAAAGTGCAGCTGATTGTCTCCGGTGGTATTCGCAACGGTGCTGATGTGGCGAAAGCGCTGGCACTGGGCGCTGATGCAGTAGCCATTGGTACAGCCGCACTGATCGCGCTGGGCGATAACGATCCGCATCTGGAAGAGGAATACAACAAGCTTGGCACCACTGCTGGCGCTTATGACGATTGGCATGAGGGCAAGGACCCCGCTGGCATCACTACGCAGGACCCTGAGCTGATGAAGCGTGTTGATCCGGTCAAGGCAGGCCGTAGATTGGCGAATTATCTTTCCGTGATGACGATGGAGGCTCAAGTCATTGCACGCGCATGCGGAAAATCGCACCTACACAACCTAGAGCCGGAAGATCTAGTGGCGCTGACGCTGGAAGCTTCTGCCATGGCCAAGGTGCCATTGGCAGGTACTAGCTGGATTCCTGGAGTATCCCAGTTCTAGTTTCCCCCCTGTGTTGTACTGACGTGGTCCCTCGCCAGGCTTCATCACTTCCTGTGATGGCCTGGCATTTTTTATCATGCCGGCCTGATTGGTCGCGAAGGAGTTGTTCTACTCCTAATGGAGTAGCCCTTCAGGAGAATAGTGCTATCAATGCGGGATCAGGCACAATGACATCAGCTTTTTATGAGCGATGCCTGCTCCTCATGCAATCATGGAGCTTCTTCAAAGAGTCATCACCCAGTGGGTGTATGACTCTTTTTTTATGGTTATGCTAGGTTTTCGTGGTGCGTGTAAAAGCGAGAGGGCTCGAATTGCTGCAACCCTGGATGAACATTGGCTCCGACAATACGGTCAAGCCTAGCCTGGTCAGGTAAAGTCAACTCTTTCGAGAGGTTGAGGTTGGGATAAGTGCCGTGAATTTCGGGGTGTAGTTCCGCTGCCACGATAATGTCAGCGTACATTACCAACGCACCTCCCCAAGAGCGAATCAGGCCGCGTTGGCTGACCGGGACTTCACGCAGGTTGGCGGTCTTGGTCTGGGCATCCAGCCATGCATAGGCGATCCTGATGCAGTCATTATTCTGGTGTACAGGCACAAAGCCCGCATAGTTAGCTCTTTCTTTGGCTAGGCTAATGGTTTCGTCTGATAGTTCTGCTGGCATGGCTGGTTTTTCTTATTGATTATGTTGCTTACTCCCGATTCTGCCACAGCTTCAATACTCACTTCAATTTTCAATCTACAGTGAATGCGCGACATGAGTACAGCACTGATGCAAACGCATTCAGGGTAGATCAGGCTACTTCACTAGAAGATGGCTATATGTCCTGGGATGATGTTCCATTTTGCCGTAGTTAAGGTGCTCGTATATTGACCTTAACTGCTGCAAGTCATTGGTGTAAGGTAACTCAAAGCAAGGGAATGGCTGGTGGTAGAACCTGCGCTCACGCGTTAATTCATCCAAATCATCATGAAGAACGCCATTGAAGATACTGATTTTGTTTGCCACAAAGTCACGTATGGCGGTAATTCTGTTTGTGCCATCCAATAACCACCCTGACATCGGTTTGACGCCACTGGTGCGCCATTGCGGGGCATGAATCACGTAATAGCCAATGGGGACGCCAAGAAAAATATTCTCGATAAAACGTGCCTGCCTATCCTTCTCCCAGTCAGTCTCCTTGCTCCAGGGAGGCAAAACAAAATGCACCAAGGTCTTTTCGCTTTCTAGGCAAGGAAGCTGTGGCGAAATCCCAAAAATATGCTCGATAGGATGATTATGCGGCGTGCCGTGCAATAGCCGTTCTGGCAGCAATGGGGATTGTGGATGCGGAACATCGGCCATGATCAATCTCCTTTTTGTTGTGTGCACATGGAGTTAAGGGGGGCCAAAATTAAGATAGGCCAGATGAACAATAGTTCAAAAGGTTTGTGCATGGATAAGCACGAGGCGAATCCGGAAGGGTCTGATGCGGAGGAGTACCTTCGCGGCACCTCCACATCGGAACTCCCTGGCCTATATTCGGCAGGTTACTGAATGATACCCAGGCGAATAGCACCTACTTTGGGATGTCTGTTGAGGGTGAGAGAAAAAAGCCAGATGCTTATTACTCACTGGCTGTAGCTGCCATCCTGGCGCGAGCCTCATGTAATTTTCTGTAACTGTCGATCAAGCGATGATGCCTATCTAGGCCCTCTAGTTTCATACTGGTGGGGGTTAAGCCGAAAAAGCGCACTTTGCCCTCTATTGAGCCGATAACCGCATCCATCCTGACATTGCCAAACATCCGGCGGAAATTGGTTTCATAGTCATCAAGCGCCAAATCATCATCTAACACCACTTCCAATGCCACATTCAGGGCTTGGTAAAACAACCCACGCTCCAGCGTGTTGTCGTTGTATTGCAGGAAGGCACCCACCAGATCATGCGCTTCTTCAAGTTGCTGCAAGGCCAGGTGGATCAGCAGCTTTAATTCTAGGACGGTGAGCTGACCCCAGTCGGTATTCTCGTCGAACTCGATACCGATTAAGGTTGCGATATCACCATAATCATCTAGTTCGTTATTCTCCAGGCGTTCCAGCAGTGCTTCCAAGCTGGCATTGTCCAGTCTATGCAGGTTCAGGATATCTTCACGGAACAGCAAGGCCTTGTTGGTGTTATCCCAGACCAAATCCTCTACTGGATATATTTCTGAATAACCTGGCACCAGAATCCGGCAAGCAGTTGCACCTAGCTGGTCATACACCGCCATATAAGCTTCTTTGCCCATGGTGTTGAGAATGCCAAACAAGGTCGCTGCTTCCTCGGCATTGGCGTTTTCACCTTGGTGTGAAAAATCCCATTCTACAAACTCATAATCTGCCTTGGCGCTGAAAAATCGCCATGACACGATACCGCTGGAGTCAATAAAGTGCTCTACAAAGTTATTGGGTTCCGTGACGGCTTCACTGGCAAACGTGGGTTGCGGCAAATCGTTCAGGCCTTCTAAACTGCGCCCTTGCAATAATTCCGTCAGGCTGCGTTCCAGCGCTACCTCTAGGCTGGGATGTGCGCCGAACGAGGCAAATACACCGCCTGTGCGTGGGTTCATCAAGGTGACACACATGACCGGGTAGTTGCCACCTAGTGATGCATCCTTGACCAGTACCGGAAATCCTTGCTCTTCCAGGCCTTGAATACCGGCTACAATGCTAGGGTATTTCGCCAATACTTGCTGCGGTACATCCGGCAATGCGATTTCACCTTCTAGAATTTCACGCTTGATCGCTCGTTCGAAAATTTCCGATAGGCATTGCACCTGTGCTTCGGCTAAGGTATTGCCAGCACTCATGCCATTACTGACATAAAGATTTTCGATCAGGTTGGATGGGAAATAGACAACCTTGCTGTCAGACTGCCGCACGTAGGGCAATGCACAGATACCACGTTTCACATTGCCAGAATTAGTGTCGATCAGATGTGAGCCACGTAATTCGCCATCTGGATTGTAAATTTGCAGGCAGTACTCATCCAGAATGCCATCTGGCAGTGCATCGTGACGACCCGGCTTAAACCAACGCTCATTTGGATAATGTACAAAGGCCGCGTTGGCGATATCCTCTCCCCAAAACGTACCTGCATAAAAATGGTTGTTACTTAGCCGCTCAATATACTCTCCCAAGGCTGACGCCAGTGCACTTTCCTTGGTCGCGCCTTTACCATTGGTAAAACACATGGGCGAGTGCGCATCGCGGATATGCAGCGACCACACATTGGGAATGATATTGCGCCATGACGCGATTTCAATCTTGATCCCCAGGCTTGCCAATAGGCCTGACATGTTGGCGATGGTTTGTTCTAAAGGTAGATCCTTGCCGGTGATATAAGTGCTCGTATCGGTAGCATGGTTCATCACCAGTAGTGCTTGTGCGTCTGCATCCAGATTCGCGACTTCTTCAATGATAAATTCCGGGCCGGCTTGCACCACTTTTTTCACGGTACAGCGGTCAATGGAGCGCAATATACCCTGGCGATCTTTGTCGGAGATATCCGTCGGCAACTCAACCTGAATTTTGAAAATCTGTTGGTAACGGTTTTCCGGATCAACAATATTGTTATGGGAAAGACGGATATTGTCGGTAGGAATATTGCGAGTACTACAGTACAACTTTACAAAATAGGCTGCACACAAGGCTGATGAGGCTAAAAAGTAATCAAACGGGCCGGGAGCCGAACCATCACCCTTATAGCGGATAGGCTGGTCTGCAATCACCGTGAAGTCATCGAACTTGGCCTCAAGGCGTAGCTTATCGAGAAAATTGACCTTAATTTCCATTGGGGAATTCCAGCGTAGTGCAAAAAGTGAGGGGGCTATTATCTCTCACCACACAATTGCTGTGTGAAAGAAGCCTGACGGTAAGCTATGTCCTGAGGTTCCATTCTGTGGATAGTATTGAAATATATCCAGAAAGGTAACCACGTGTTTTTTTAACTCTTTTAGAGGTTAAGAGCGTATGAGAATCAAGGAGTAATGTGTGGTTGGTGCGCCCGACAGGAGTCGAACCTGTGACCTTTGGCTTCGGAAACCAACACTCTATCCAACTGAGCTACGGGCGCATTTTGATTAGGAGGCGGATTATAGCAAATGAATACATGCTTGTCCTTGTATAACCTTTTCCCGGACGGGGCTTATTGAGTATAATCCTTGGCATTTTCCCTGTTTTAAAGATAGGTTTGGTTGGTATGAGCGCGCACGAATACGATTTCCCGAAAACAACGAAGAAGCAATTCATCCTAGCAGCACTGGGCACTTTGTTTGCGCCATTATTGGTACTGTTCCTCGTGGCGCGTTTGTTTTTTGGTATCCAGTCTGGCTTGGTTGATGATCCTGTTGTGGAGCAAAAGCCTGAAGCTACTGCCGCTGCCAAGTCTGCTGATAGTGAAGATGATGCTGATGATGAGGCACCAGCTGCGCCAGCGGCAGATGATGAAAAGAGCGAGTAATCGCTGTATTGTTTTCAAGTATTTTTCACTTAAATAGCAGCTCATGGCTACATATGCGATAGGTGATATCCAAGGCTGCTATCACTCCCTTCTCTCCCTGCTGGATCTTATCCAGTTTGATGCTTCCAAAGACCAGCTCTGGCTGGTGGGTGACTTGATCAACCGTGGTTCTGGTTCGTTGGAAACCCTGCGTTGGGCCAAGGCAAATGAATCCAGCCTAGTGATGGTGCTAGGCAACCATGATTTGCACACATTAGCTGTAGCTGAGGGCTTTGTACGCGCCCATCGTAGTGATACTTTGCAGCCTATTTTTGACGCCCCTGATCGAGCAGAGTTATTGGATTGGCTGCGTCTGCGCCCGATGATACATGCTGATGGTGAGTTGGTGATGGTGCATGCTGGTTTGTTACCGCAATGGGAGGCCGGGCAGGCACTGGAACTAGGGCACGAGGTTGAGGCTGCTTTGCGTGGAGATGGCTACCATAGCTTTCTTGCGCACATGTATGGCAATTATCCATTGCGCTGGGATGACGGTTTGCAAGGGATGGATCGTCTACGCATGATTACCAATGCCATGACACGCCTGAGAGTATGCAAACGGGACGGCGAGATGGATTTTCATTTCAAGGGTGAGCTGGTGGATATGCCTGCCGACACTATGCCGTGGTTTGATGTACCTGCGAGGCAGTCGGTGGACTCTACCGTGATTTTCGGGCATTGGTCTGCGCTGGGTTTGCAGCAGCGTGACAATCTTTATGCCTTGGATACGGGGTGTCTGTGGGGTGGTCAGTTGACAGCGCTCAGGCTAGAGGACCGCAAGACGTTTCAAGTGCCGTGCCACCCTGCCGATGGGCCACGAGCCATCAAGGGCAGTTAATGGCTGGCACTAATCCAGATTTAACCTAGCAGCAATCGCTTGCCTGGCCATGCGGCATAGCCCGCGTCTTTCATGTCCTGCACTTTCAATCGGGACAGCAAAATCCAATTCTACCACCGCCTGCTTTTGTGCCAGTACCATGCGTAATGATTGCCAAAGGGTAGTTTCTCCATGATAAGCCATGGCGGTATTGATGCTGCCATCAGGATTGGGGTAGCGCACGGAGAATGGGCGGATGGTGGTATTGGTATCAATAGTAGCTTGCATGAGGCTGCCCTTGAATGGCCTCAGCTCAGTGCCATCCGTTGTTGTGCCTTCAGGGAAATAGCATAGGCAGTCTCCGGCGCGGATGCTCTCTGCTACGGTATTCACCATACGGCTGGCATCTTGTCTTTTTTCGCGGTCAATAAACAAGGTGTTGGCTTGTGCTACCAACCAGCCGATGACTGGCCAGGCGCGGATGTCCGATTTAGCAATGAAGCGTACAGGGCGAATGCTGTTGAGTGCGTGGATGTCCAGCCAGGAAATGTGGTTGGCAACAAACATCGTGCCATGCACATCCGCGTTGGGGATATGACCCGTGGCAATGACCTTCAGATTGAGGATGTCTAGGAACTGCTGGCTCCAGCGACGTATGATGCTTTCGCGTTTGATGCCGCTGACGCCAGGCAGAATAGTTGCCGCAACGACAATGCCGTAAAGCGTGTGCAGCGCGAGGCGCGTGAGGCGGAATAGCTGCGTCGGCAGGGGCGTCTTTTTTTCAGGCAAGCAGGTACTGGTTGGCAGCTTATTTGAAAAAGTGAGCTGCATAGCGTTTGTTGAGTCGCGACAATGGTAGCATAACCAGCATATCCGCTGTGTTGAAGTCAGGATCCCAGGCTGGTGCGCCGCAAATATAGGCGCCTAGTCGCAAGTAGCCCTTGATGAGCGGTGGGCAGGTGACTTCCAAGTCATTGCGCAGTGCTTCCAGTGGCAACGGACAATTCGGGAAAACGCGATACTCCACTGGCGATAGGTGATCTTGCTGTAATTGGTGGTACAAGCTAGCTGCCATGTGACCACCATCTGCCATGCCGATGCTGCCGCAACCGATCATGTACTCGTAGCGATGTACCTTCATGTAATTAGCGAGGCCAGCCCAGAGGAGGGTGATGGTGCCGCCCATGCGGTAATCTTTGTGCACGCAAGCGCGGCCAACTTCTACCATGCTTGGAGCCAAGTGGCGCAGGCGGGAGAGATCGAACTCTCCGGCAGAATAATAACCACCAGCCTCATTGGCCATGGCGGGGCTCAGGATACGGTAGGTGCCGACTACTTCACCTGTTTCGTGATTACGTACCAGCAAGTGGTCGCAAAAAGCATCAAAACCATCCTGGTCTAATCCTTCGGTACCAGCAACATTGGCCCCCATTTCCTCTGCAAATACCTTGTAACGAAGGCGTTGGGCCTCAGCAATTTCAGAGGCATTACGAGCGAGGCTGACGTATAACTGGCTGGCACCGTTCTTCGTGCCTAGGGAAGGCTGCCGGTCAAGCATAGGGCTAATCCTGACTATTAAGATAGCCCACACTCTAAAAGTGCTGAATGACGGAAGGGTTAAAACAGGGTGAAGCTTTTATGACAATGCCGGGCATGCCCGGCATTGTTGAAATCAATGGTGGAGATGTCGTGATGGATACTTAATGGGTGACGCGGGTAACACCGCCGCTTTCTACCAATCGAACCTTATCACCTGGGTTGAATTGCACATCGGCCTCTTGCACCACGGCAATCAAACTGCCGCTTTCAAGTTTGACCGTAATTTCGAGGCCATCCTTGCGTGTAATGCCTTCCTCGGCTGCAGCACCTGCAAGTCCACCCACCAGTGCGCCCAAGACAGTAGCAATCGCTTGGCCCTTGCCGCCACCGACTGAGCTGCCTGCAATACCGCCGACCACTGCACCGGCGCCACCGCCGATCGGAGTTTTTGTGCCTTCCAGTTTTACATTACGTACACTTTCCACCACGCCCAGGCGTACAGTCTGGGTTTTACGTGCTTCATCTCGGCTATATACATCTCCAGAGTTCGAGCTCATGCAGCCACTCAGGGTGAGTAGAATACCTGCTGCTAACAATAATGACGTCATACGCATGTTTTGCTCCTTAAGCAGTTTGTCCTTCAACATATTGCGACAGGGTTTCGTCCACTAGCACCTGCCTGTAAAAATCCTGTATTTCCTCTCGGCTGATCTTGTGGTTTTGTGCCCCGCGGCTGGCAATCTTGATCGCCCCCATCACCGATGCCAAACGACCACTCACCTCCCAATCCCAGCCCTGGGAAATGCCATAGAGCAAACCAGCGCGGTAAGCATCGCCACAGCCTGTTGGGTCGATCACTTGCTCGGCTCTTGCACATGGAATCTTGTATTGTTTTCCATCGGCATAAATCGTTGAGCCTTGAGCGCCTTCCGTGACGATCAGTGCTTTGACTTTTTCTGCTACCTGTTCGAGCGTAAGACCGGTTTTTTCCTGTAATAGTTGCGCTTCATAGTCATTAACGGCGACATAGGTAGCAAGCTCAATGAAATGCAGTAACTCCTCACCATTGAACATGGGCAAACCCTGTCCAGGATCGAACATGAAGGGGATGCCTTTATCGTGGCACTCCTTGGCGTGCAGGAACATGCCATCACGCCCATCAGGTGCAATGATCGCCAGGCCAATATCCTGTGCATCGTGCACGCTGTTTTGGTGACATTCGCTCATGGCACCTTGGTGGAACGCGGTGATCTGGTTATCGTCCTGATCGGTGGTGATAAAGGCCTGTGCCGTGAAAGTGCCAGGGATAGTTTTGATATGCGTGGTGTCGAGTTCGTGCTGTTGCAGCCAGTTGGTATAGCCAGCGAAATCGTCACCTACTGTTGCCATGATCACAGGCTCACCTTGCAGGAGTTTGAGGTTGTAAGCAATGTTGCCTGCAGTTCCGCCAAATTCACGACGCATTTCCGGCACGAAGAAGCAGATATTCAGCATGTGGATTTTGTCTGGCAGGATATGGTTCCTGAACTGGTCGCCAAAAACCATGATGGTGTCAAATGCCATGGAGCCACAAATCAATATCCGCATGTCTAACCTATTGCTATCGTATGTAAATTGGCATTATCCAAGGCCTGCCTGCCAACTGCAAGCATGAAAAAGCCCGCAGGGGTGCGGGCTTGATGTGGTCTGTCTAAGATTAGGTATCGTTAAGCTGCCTGTTTCTCTAATGAATTTTCAATCAGGATTTTGGCTGCTTTCTTTGCGTATTTCACAGCGCCTGAGCCACGCTTGATCTGCTCTGCCTGTATGGCACCCTCAATCAGGATGGAAAGTTGCAACGCTAGGCTATCCGGATCGCGTGCGCCTGCATCGGCAGCAAGCTCCACCAGGAACTGGCGAAATTGGCGTGATTGCTCTGCTGACAGACGATGTACGGGGTTTTCCTCATTGGGGAATTCCGCCGAAGCCTTGAGGAAAGCCATGCCGCGAAAATCGGGAGCTGTGACCCATTCTTCAATAAAATCGAATAGCTTTTGCAAGCGCTCGGAAGGTTTTTTTGTGTTCTTGCTTAGGTTCTGGTTGAGCCAGTCAGTGAAGTCAGAATGGCCTTTTTGCAGTACTTCCAGGATCAGGTCTTCCTTGCTACGGAAATACTTGTATAGGGTCATCTTGGTGGTGCCGGCGACTGCCACAATGGTATCGACCCCCGTGGAGTTGATACCGCGCGTCTGGAAAAGGTCAGACGCGACATGGAGTATTTTTTCCCGTAGCACGGACATGTTGTGATCCTTTTTGGATGCCTGAGATTACACAATGTTTATATACTAATCAGTATATACATGTTTGTGCCGGAAGAGGTGGATAACCAACGCATGATCCGCACAATTTATTTGATGTCCGAGTATAAGTCCTGCTTCTCGATCCTGCTTGGTTTAAGTGTAAACAAACTGTTACAAAAGTATAAAAAAGTGTAAATTGGCAGGCGCTGCATCTGTAGGAATAAACGAGTCAACTATTTACAGGAAGGTATGTATGCGCGAACTTTTATCTTGGATGTTGGGTGGGTTAATGGTGGTGGCTCCTGCTGCCTTTGCGGCAGATAAATCTTTGTCCGTTAAAGAGTCTATTCTGCTGGATGCGCCAGTCGAGGTGGTATGGGCCAAGATAGGACATTTTGGTGATATGAGCTGGCACCCTGCATTGGCCTCGACGGAAATCGTGAGTGGAGCTGAAGATAAACCGGGAGCTCAGCGTGTGCTGACGCTGAAGGATGGGGGCAAGATTCATGAAACGCTGACGGCGCGTGATGCCAAGAAGATGACCTTGTCGTACAAAATCACGGAGAGCGTGTTACCTGTGAGTGAGTACAGTGCGACACTTTCAGTGAAGCCAGAAGGCAGTGGCAGTCGAGTCTTGTGGACGAGCCAATTTAAGCGCAAGGCACCTGGCGATGACAAAGCCGCTGTGGATACAATCACTGGCGTGTTTCAGTCTGGCCTGGGTCAGTTGAAGTCCAGCTTGCATTGAGTTGTTCTGCTGGAATATAAAAAAGCCGGGTGACCGGCTTTTTTATTGCCTGAAGTGATCAGGAGCGCTGGATCGGTTTCTTGCTGGTGACGGCAGGTACGGTTAATTGTGCCTTGATAAAGGCTTGTTCTGGCTCCGAGAGCATGGTGAGCGGTTTGTACTCACAGCTTACTTTTTTAAGTAGTTGTGTTGCCAAGGCCAATTCCTCAGCTTGAGCAGAAAGATTGCCTGCCACGATCACGTTGAGGAACACGCCGCGTTCTGATTCACTGAGCATTAATGCTTGCGGGAAGTGGCAGGTGCCTTGGCGCATGCTTTTCACCGTATTGTAAAACTCGGTCACCTGCTGGTGGCTGATGGCCGGTTCATGCGCAACCAAGTTCCAGAGTTGATGGCTAGATGGGGATTTATGGAGTGGTGCTGTATCCCGCAAGATATACCACGACATGAACAGGCTGATGGCGATCAGGCTGACGAAGCTGGCGCTCATGCTGAAGTCGCGCAACTTGCGCCAACTGCCATCGCATTGCGCATGAATCAGGGCATCTGTGGCGATACGCGCATGGCGTAGTGCCTGGCTGGCTGGGTGCTGTAGTTCTGCCTGCAAGGCGTTTTCCAGCATGATGATGATTTGCTGGGCGAGCACATCGGGTAGCTGAGCGCCACTGGCCTTGGCTTGTTTGCTTAAATAGCGCGTCAGACTGCTTTTTTGTTGTATGAGTTCTTGTTGCAACTCTCGCAAAGAATGAGCAGGAGTTAGCGATAGGTCGAAAACCTTTAGTAAACGCAACTGCGGCGCATCTTTACTTGCCTTAAGGGATTGCATCAACCATGAGGGATTTTGATTGAACATGGGCATATCCTGGCTAGAAAGGTTTGACGACCACCAATATGATGACCGCGATCAAGGCCAATACGGGTAACTCATTCAACCAGCGGTAGAACACATGGCCGTGGCGGTTGCGGTCATGCTTGAAATCAAACAGCAACTTACCGCAATAGAGATGGTAGGCGATCAGCAAAGCAACCAGCGTGAGCTTGGCATGGAGCCAGCCGCCAGAGAAGCCGTAGCCGTGCCATAACCAGAGGCCAAATAAGATGGTCAGTACTGCGCCTGGAGTCATGATGCCAAAGAACAGCTTACGCTCCATGATCTTGAAGCGATCACTGCCAACTTTGTCTTCTGTCTGCGCGTGGTAGACGAACAGGCGAGGCAGATAGAACAGCCCCGCAAACCAAGTCACCATGAAGATGATGTGCCATGCCTTGATCCACAACATATCAGCTTGCCGTTCCTAGTTGTTGATCCAGCAGTTTGCGCAGGGAGCCAAAGTCCAGCTCGCCGATCAGCTTCTGGATAATCCTGCCTTGCTTATCAATAATGAATGATGTGGGGGTGACTCGGACATCGTTGAATTGTTGTGCTGCATCGCCGCTGCTGTCATGGCTGACGGGGAAGGGCAGGGCATTGTTTTTGGAGTAGTTGATCACCTGCTGAATGCCATCATAGGACATGGCAACCGCGACGACCTCAAAGCCTTTGTTTTTGTATTCATTGTAGGTTTGTATCAAGCCGGGCATTTCGGCAATGCAACCTGGGCAATCTGTGGCCCAGAAGTTGACCAGGACCATCTTGCCATGCAGTGATGACAAGGGGATGGTCTTGCCTTCCAAGGTAACGAAGTTGATCGCAGGGGCTTGTGGCTTTTGCGTGAGGGAAAACCCGAGAAAAGCGAGCAAACCGATAATAACCAGTGGGATCAGGATTTTGCGCAGTTTTTGTGGCATGGGAGAGTAGTCAATCCAGCATCGTGTGAATCTATGATGTCATTGTGGTGCTTTTTGTGCCCTTTGTCATCTGGGGTGCGTATGCTTTTTTAATTTTGTTAACAATTCTCATTCTCTTGAAAGCCGCACCAGCACTGCATTTGCGCTCAGTTTTCAAAGTATGGGCATGATACAATTAGCCTTTTACTCCGCACCTACAAGCATGACTGCCCGCTTACGCGAAATCCCGTATAACTACACTTCGTTCTCCGATCGTGAAATTGTCATCAGGTTCCTCGGCGAGGAAATCTGGGATGTGCTCAATGAGCTAAGGGAGGAGCGCAAGACTGGCCGCTCTGCACGCATGCTGTTTGAAGTGCTAGGCGACTTGTGGGTGGTGTCAAGAAACCCCTATTTGCAGGATGATTTGCTCCAGAACAAGAAGCGTCGCAATGCATTGATTGATGCGCTTAACCATCGCATCAAGGCGATTGACGAGCGTAGCGCTGGCAATCAAAAGGTGCTCAAGCTGGTGGTTGCTGCCCGTAAGGCGGTGAATGAGTTCGAGCAGGATTTCCGTCAGACTGAAACCCTGCGCAAGCAGGCGCTGGCCAAGCTTTCTCGTTATACCCGCAAGGACAATATCCGTTTTGACGGATTGTCACGCGTGTCTCACGTCACGGATGCGACGGACTGGCGTGTTGAATATCCATTCGTCGTCATTAATCCTGATACCGAAGACGAAATCGCCGCCTTGGTGCGTGTATGTATTGAGCTGGGCCTGACCATTATCCCGCGTGGAGGTGGTACCGGCTATACCGGCGGTGCCGTGCCGTTGACCAAGCTATCTGCGGTGATCAATACCGAGAAGCTGGATCATTATTCAGCGGTTAATTACGTTGACTTGCCCGGCGTTAGTGAGAAAGTGCCAGTGATTCATTGTGGCGCAGGCGTGGTTACCCGCCGCGTGATGGAGGCCGCAACGAATGCAGGTCTGGAATTCGCCGTAGACCCAACCTCCGCAGATGCTTCTTGCATCGGTGGTAATGTGGCCATGAACGCAGGCGGCAAGAAGGCCGTGCTGTGGGGAACCGCGCTGGATAACCTGGCCTCATGGCGCATGGTGACGCCTGATGCCGAGTGGTTGTTTGTCGAGCGCCTGGAACATAACCAGGGCAAGATCCACGATATCGACATGGCACGCTTCCGTATCACGCGCTATGAAGAAGATGGCAAAACCCTGATTGGTGAGCCGCGGCTGCTGGAGATTCCTGGCCCGAGCTTCCGTACCGTAGGCTTGGGCAAGGACGTGACAGATAAATTTCTTTCCGGCTTGCCAGGCATTCAGAAGGAAGGTTGTGATGGCCTGATTACTTCTGCGACCTTCATTCTGCATCGCATGCCCAAGCATGTGCGTACTGTGTGCCTGGAGTTTTTTGGTCACGTGGCCTTGGCTGTGCCCTCGATTGTCGAGGTCAAGGATTACCTGGATGCTCATCCCAACACCATCTTGGCGGGTTTGGAGCATCTGGACGAGCGTTACCTGCGTGCCGTGGGTTATGCCACCAAGGCTAATCGTAGCGAACGTCCCAAGATGGTCTTGATCGCTGATATTGCCAGCGATGATGAAACCGGGGTGGGCGAGGCAGCTTCACAAGTGGTGCGTTTGGCCAATGCGCGTGGTGGTGAGGGTTTTATTGCCGTTTCCAGTGAGGCGCGCAAGAAATTCTGGCTGGATCGGGCGCGGACTGCCGCGATCGCCAAACATACCAATGCCTTCAAGATCAACGAAGATGTGGTGATCCCATTGCCACGCCTTGGCGATTATTCCGATGGTATCGAGCGTATCAATATCGAGCTTTCCATCCGCAATAAGCTGAAGCTGCTGGATAGCCTGGAAAGCTTCATGCAGGGCGAGCTGCCATTGTATGAAGATGATGAAACCCAGGCTGATCCGGAGATGCTGGTGACCAAGCGCCAGATGGCGCTGGAGTTGTTTGCTGCCACACGCCAGCACTGGAAGATTACGCTGGAAAACCTCGATGGTGCATTGTCGCTGCTGGGGCCGGAATATAGCGATCTTGCCGTGGAGAATATCTTCCGTGCGGTGCAGGAGCACCAGGTGCGCATCTCCTGGAAGCAGGACGTCAAGAAAGAACTGCACCGTATTTTTACGGGGCGTGAATATCGCCGCATCCTGGAAAAGTGCGATGAAATCCACAAGCAGGTGTTGAAAGGCCGCGTCTTTGTCGCCCTGCACATGCATGCTGGCGATGGCAATGTGCACACCAATATCCCGGTTAACTCTGATGACTATGAAATGATGCAGACGGCACATGAAGCTGTTGCGCGCATCATGAAACTGGCGACTGGCCTGGGTGGCGTGATCTCGGGCGAGCATGGCATAGGCATCACCAAGATGGAGTTTCTGGACGAGAAAACCGTCTCCAAGTTTGCTGCCTACAAGCAGCAGGTAGACCCTGAAGGCCGCTTTAACAAGGGCAAGCTGATGGCTGGCTCTGGCCTGCACTCTGCCTACACACCGTCTTTTGGCCTGCTGGAGCAGGAGTCCATTATCATGGAGCAATCCGCGATTGGTGGCATTGCTGATTCCATTAGTGATTGCCTACGTTGCGGCAAGTGCAAGCCCGTGTGTACCACACACGTACCACGTGCCAACCTGCTTTATAGCCCGCGCAACAAGATTCTCGGCACCTCGCTCCTCATTGAGGCTTTCCTCTATGAGGAGCAGACGCGTCGCGGTATTTCACTCAAGCATTTTGACGAGTTCAATGACGTAGCCGATCACTGTACTGTCTGCCATCGTTGTGAAAAGCCTTGCCCGGTGGATATCGATTTTGGCGATGTGTCGATTGCCATGCGCAATTTCCTGCGTGAGCAGGGTAAGAAGCACTTTAACCCTGGCACCACCGCAGCCATGACTTTCCTTAATATCAAGGACCCTGCCACGATACGCGCCATGCGTACTGCCATGGTTGGCTTTGGTTACAAGGCGCAACGCCTGGGTCATGCGGTATTCAAGAAGTTGGGGTTGCTGAATAGCACCAAGAAGAGCCCGCCGCCCACATTGGGCAAGCCAGAAATCAAGGCGCAGGTGATCCACTTCCTCAATCGACCCATGCCCAAGGCGATGCCTACCAAGACATCGCGTGCCTTGCTGGGGATTGAAGATGACACCATCGTGCCGGTGATCCGTAACCCGCAGAAAACCAATGAAGATTCAGACGCTGTGTTTTACTTCCCGGGATGTGGTTCCGAGCGTTTGTTCTCGACGGTCGGCCTGGCGACGCAGGCCATGTTATATGAGGCTGGCGCTATCACCGTCTTGCCACCCGGCTACCTGTGCTGCGGGTATCCGCAAACCTCTAGCGGCAATCACGATAAAGGCCAGCAAATCACGGCGGATAACCGTGTGCAGTTCCACCGCGTGGCGAACACATTAAATTATCTTGATATCAAGACGGTGATTGTGTCCTGCGGCACTTGTATGGATCAATTGCAGAAATACGAGTTTGAACGCATCTTCCCCGGTGCCAGGTTGCTGGATATCCACGAGTACCTGATGGAGAAGAACTTCAAGATCGAGGGCGTGACTGGTACTCGCTATATGTACCATGACCCTTGCCACAGCCCGATGAAGACTTATGCGCCGATGAAGGTGACGCAGGCGTTGGTTGGGGAGAACGATGTCGCGTTGAATGACCGTTGTTGCGGGGAATCCGGCACTTTTGCTGTCGCGCGTCCCGATATTGCAACCCAGGTCAAGATGCGCAAGCAGGAAGAGTTGGAAAAAGGCATGGCCAAACTGGGCTTGACCCCAGGTGCGCCCGAACAGGACGTGAAAATCCTCACTTCTTGTCCATCGTGCCTGCAAGGCTTGGCACGTTACGGTGAAGATACGGGCATTGAAGCTGATTACATCGTAGTAGAAATGGCCAAGCATGTGCTGGGTGCAAACTGGATGCAGGATTATGTGCAGAAGGCCAACAATGGCGGCATAGAAAAGGTATTGCTCTAAAAAGAAGCAGGTTATCTAATGAAAACCATGCAATAAAAAGCCAGCATTGCTGGCTTTTTTATTGTTCACAGTGCGGATGGTTCTGGCGTGCATGCAATCGTGATGAAGTTCTATGACTTGGGTTCCACCGTGACGCTGACATCCAGCGAGTGAGCACCGCCACCCAGCACTACGCCACGTATCGGCGACACATCGCTGAAATCGCGGCCCCATGCCACGGTGATGTGCTCATGCTGCACCAGGCAGTTGTTGGTCGGGTCGAAATCTACCCAGCCATAAACTGGGCTATATAAAGACACCCAGGCGTGGGAGGCATCCGAGCCGATGAGTTTGGGCTGGCCTTCCGGCGGCTTGGTCAGGATGTAGCCACTGACATAACGGCAGGCCAGGCCGATGCTCCGCAGGCAGCCTATCATGAAGTGGGCAAAGTCCTGGCAGACGCCGCGCTTGTTGGCTAAGACTTGCGATAAAGGCGTACCGACATCCGTTGCGGTGGGGTCGAATTCAAACTCGGTGAAGATGCGTTGGGTCAGGTTGAATGCAGCTGGAATAAGTTGCTGACCAGGCGTGAAGCTTTGCCGGGCGTAGTCAGCCAAGGCATCGCTGCATGCAATATGGGGCGAGGGAAAAAGGTAGGCATGCGCTTCTACATTTTTTACATACTCCAGCTTCAATTCATCCCGCACCGATTCCCAGGCCCGGCTATTCTGCATCACGTCCAGCGTCAGCCTGGGGAGTAGCTGCACTTCGGTATACGAGCTGACGGTGAGTGTCTGGTGTGGTGTCTGTATCGAGAAATAGTCGGTGATGTTGCCGAAGTAATCCAGGTTTTGCTGGCGCTCCTCAGGCAATGGGTCTATCACCAATTGGTGTGACTGGCATTGCTGAAACGTGAAGCTGCGCGGTGTCAGGTGCAGGAACTGCTGTGACAGCGTGACATTGAAGTCATAGTCATAGTGGGTGGTGTGGGAAACCTGGAAGCGCATAGACTAGAAGTGCAGGGGAGCCTGCTGGGCATTGTTTTTTTGTAAATGTTCCTGCCATGTGCCGGAATAGCTGAAGAAGCGATGGCTCAGGGCATCTGACAAACTGACACTGGTATTGAAGGTGTCATTCAACCACGCAATCAACTCAGGATTGCCTGGGGCGAGTTGTGTGTCAGGATCAAGGGAGCGCAGTCTTGATAACTGCTCGATGAAGGGGGCTTCACCACCGCTGCCGTAGTTGGCGGAAATCTGTGACAGGTATTTGATTAATCCCTTTAGCTGGAAAGCCATGGAGTTGGGATTGTTTTCATCCAGCAGCAGCAAATCCAGCGCTGGCAGCCATTCGGCTTGTGCCGCATAGCGTGAGCGATAGGTGACGATGCTATCACACAGTTCCAGCATCCATTCCAGATTGCTTTCCGCGGGCATAAGCAAGGCATTGCGCAGCAGGGTGCAGAGCAATTGCAGCCGCTCGATGCGACGCCCGATCGACAAAAAGCGCCAGCCCTGGTCACGCGTCATGCCATCCAGCGAAAACCCGGCCAGGGTAACCAGTGAGGTCGAGGTTTCGTCTAGCAGCAATATGGCATCGGCCAGTGTCGGGCTTTGCAGGGGTACACTGCTGAAACGCTTGACCATCTGGTTAATGCTGCGCCAGTTATCGCTGGACAAGCGCTCACGTAAGTTGAATGCCAGGTTAAAGAATTGCTGCATATGGTTCGCCAGGCTGGGTTGCCCCGGCTCAATCGAGAAAATGCCGGAGATCAGCAGTGCCTCGATAGATTCATCATCCAGATCAGCCGCGCGCGCGTCTTCTGATTCAGGTGAAGTTTCTATTGCCATGAGGCCATACCATGTGCACAAGGCCTGGATGGTAGGCCATTCTGCGCTGCGGTGATCGCTGGAAAACTCCAGCAGGCGGTGGATCGCAGTCCGCAGAAGCCGGGTGTAGTGATGATTGCGTACGCTGTAGCGGCCAAACCAGAACAGGTTTTCCACCATTCGGCTTGAGAGGTGCACATTACTGTGGATCAAGTCGCGGCTGGAGGTGGGCTTGCGCAACAGGCTGCGGTAATCGTTGTGGCCGGGCGAGATGATCCAGGTGTCTTTACTGGTGCCGCCGCGCTGCATGCTGAGTACGCGCTCATCCTGGGTGCTACCGACGCGGGTGAGCCCGCCTGGCATGACGACATAGCCTTGCGGCGTGGCGCAGGCATAAACGCGTAGGCCAATCGCCAGCGCATTGAGGGCAGGCTGCTGCTCGTTCCAGACCGGGGCCTGCGAGATTTCCACCTGTTCCTGAGCGACATAGTTCTGCGGATTGTTGCGCAGTTTTTGTTCCAATTCGATGCGTTGTTCCGGGGAAAGGTCCTCGCCGAAAATAGGTACTTCGCGGATTTGCGGGAAAGCCGGCTTGATCACCAACTTGTGCATATTGGCGATCACGGTTTCCAGCGCGGCGGGTTCGCCGCACCACCAGGTGGCGACAGAAGGCATAAGCAGCGATTGCCCCAGCAGGTGCTGGCACAGGTTGGGCAGGAAACCAAGCAGGGCGCCGGTCTGAAGCAGGTTGGAGCCGAGGCTGTTGGCAATCAGCACATTGCCGCGCCGCGCAGCATCGGTGAGGCCGGGGATGCCTAGCAAAGAATCTGGGTTGAGCTCCAGCGGGTCGCAGAAGTCATCATCCAGACGCCTGAGGATGGCATGGACAGGCCGCAGGCCGGATAACGTTTTCATCCAGACGATGCCGTTGCGCACCGTGAGATCGCTGCCCTGCACCAAGGGGAAACCCAGGTAGCCCGCCAGGTAGGATTGCTCGTGATAGGTTTCGTTGTACGGGCCTGGTGTCAGCAGCACGATGAGCGGGTGCTCACCTTCGCCCAGCGGGCTGAGCTGCGGGTAGTTGGCGCTTTGGGTGGCGGCTACCTGGCGGCCCCAATAGGCCAGGCTGTCGCGCATGCTGGAGAAGAAGCCGCCCAGCCGTTGCACGTTGAGGTCGCGGAACAGTTCAGGAAACGCGCTGGAGATGATCACGCGGTTTTCCAGCGCATATCCGGCCCCGGATGGCGCCTGGGTGCGGTCGCCCACCACCCACCACTGCCCGTCGGGTGAGCGCGCCATGTCGACGGCATAGAGATGCAGGGCATAATCGTCCGGCAGGCGAATGCCATGGCAGGGGCGCAGAAAGCCCGCATGCCCGTGCACCAGCGCTGGCGGCAGCAGGCCATCACGCATGAGCTGCTGCGGGCCGTAAATGTCGTTGAGGATGGCATTCATCAGCGTGGCGCGCTGGATGACTGCTGCTTCGATGGCCTGCCATTCTTCCTGTGGCAGGATGAAGGGCAGGATATCCAGCCCCCACGGGCGTTGCAGGCCCTTGGTGTCGGCATAGACGTTATAGGTCACACCATTTTCACGCACCTGATGGGCGATGGCATCTACGCGCTGGCGCATCTGTTCCGGCGATAGCGACTCCAGTGTCTCGATCAGCGCCTGCCAGTGTTCCCTTGGCTGGCCAGTGGGCAGCATCAACTCGTCATGGCGCTGGTGCTGCTGCGATGGATATGTCTGCAAGAGTGGATGCAACATGCGAGGTGCGTTGTCTGATGGCGAGGGGGTATGGTCGATATTAACCATCTTGCCATCGCAGGTCTAGGGTAAACGGGAAGCTGGGGTTGCGCGCCTCGTCGGGGATTTTCATCTCGCCAGCAGTGTGGCCATGATCCCAGAAGCGGGTAAAACGGCGCGCTTCTGCTTCCAGTGCATTCACCGGGAAAGTGGCGTAATTGCGCCCGCCCGGGTGAGAGACATGATAGGTGCAGCCGCCAATGGCGCGGCCACCCCAGGTATCCACCAGGTCGAAGACCAAGGGCGCATGCGGCTTGATGGTGGGGTGCAGCGCAGACCATGGATCCCAGGCGCGGAAGCGCACACCGGCGACATATTCCCCGGCTTGCCCGGTGGGCTGCAATGGCAAGGGGCGGCCATTGCAAGTGACGATGTGGCGCGATTCAGTGAGGCCGCGCACGCGCAACTGCATGCGTTCCACCGATGAATCCACATAGCGCGCAGTGCCGCCACCACTCATTTCCTCGCCCAGCACGTGCCAGGGCTCGATGGCCTGGCGCAGCTCCAACTCCACGCCTTCGTAAGCTACCGTGCCATAGCGGGGGAAGCGGAACTCGATGAACGGGTCGAACCAGTGCCGCTCAAAGGCATAGCCCGCACGGCGCAGGTCTTGCACCACATCGGCAATATCCTGCGCGATGAAATGCGGCAGCATCCAGCGGTCGTGCAGCTCGGTGCCCCAATGCACCAGCTTGCCGGTATAAGGCGTTTTCCAGAAGCGTGCGACCAGGGCACGCAGCAGCAATGCCTGCAACAAGCTCATGCGCGCATGCGGCGGCATCTCGAAGGCGCGGAACTCGACGATGCCCAGGCGGCCGGTAGGGCCGTCCGGCGAGTAGAGCTTGTCGATGGAGAACTCTGCCCGGTGCGTATTGCCGGTGAGATCCACCAGCAGGTTGCGCAGCAGGCGGTCCACCAGCCAGGGCCGGTCACTTTCCTTGGCGTCCGGCAGCGCTTTTTCCATTTGCTGGAAGGCGATGGAGAGCTCATAGAGATTGTCATCACGCGCCTCATCCACGCGTGGTGACTGGCTGGTGGGGCCGATGAAGGTGCCGGCAAACAGGTAGGAGAGTGCCGGGTGGTTTTGCCAATAGGTAATCAGGCTTTTCAACACATCCGGGCGGCGCAGCATGGGGCTGTCAGCCGGTGTTGCCCCGCCCAGCGTGACGTGGTTGCCGCCGCCAGTGCCCGTGTGCCGCCCATCGAGCATGAATTTCTCCGTGCCCAGCCGCGTCTGGCGTGCCTCTTCATAGAGCGTGGTAATAGTGTGGCTGAGCTCTTTCCATGAGTTCGCTGGATGGATATTTACTTCGATCACGCCAGGATCAGGCGTGACGCTGAGCATGCTGATGCGCGCATCCCTGGGCGGCGTATAACCTTCCAGCCACAACTTCAGCTTGAGCTTGGCTGCGCTGGCCTCCACTGCGCTGACCAGCGCGAGATAATCCTCCAGCCGCGTCACGGGCGGCATGAACACATGCAGCCTGCCGTTGCGGACTTGCACGCATAGCGCGGTGTGGATCACCTCTCGCGCCTTGGGTTTTTCCAGCCGTGATTTTCCCTGTCTGGTCGAGGCTGGCTGATCGGCCAGGCTGTCTGTTTCATCAAAGGGGTCGATGGGAAATTCCGCCTCCAATTCCTCGGGAAGCACCCATGGCAGCGAAGCCAGCGGCAGGCGCAGGCCCATGGGCGAGTCGCCCGCCAGCAGGTACAAATGCTCGCGTCGCAACGGCCATGAGCTGGTGATCCATTGTGTGGTAGATTTGTTGACTGGCTCGGGCTTGAGCGGAATGACATAGCCCACGGCCTCGCCTAGGCCTGTTTCCAGCAGCTTGGCGAGTTTGCGCCGCTCTGCGCTATCCTTGAGGCTGGCCTTGAGCGGGTCGATATTGTCCGGCAGGCTTTGTTCCAGCACTACCTGCTGCATCACATCTTCATACGCCGGGATAATGCATGTCGCTGGCAAGCCCAGTTGCTTGACCAGGGTGGCGCTGAAAGCTGTAGCCTCGGCTATCGTATAGCGCTCGGGGTAGTGCTCGTCAGAAAACAGCGAGGCATCTTTCCAGATCGGCTTGCCGTCCAGCCGCCAGAATATATTCAGCGCCCAGCGCGGCAACGGCTCACCGGGATACCATTTGCCTTGCCCATAATGCAGCAGGCCACCCTGGGCAAACTTGTCCTTGAGTCGAGTGGCGAGCTTGCCCGCCAGCTCGCGCTTCTTGTCGCCCAGTGCCTGCGTATTCCATTCCGCACCTTCCATGTCATCCACCGAAACAAACGTCGGCTCCCCTCCCTGGGTCAGGCGCACGTCATGCCGTGCCAGGTCGGCATCCACCAGGTGGCCCAGCGCGTCTATCTTCTGCCAGTCTTCCTCGCTATAGGGCTTGGTCACGCGAGGGTCTTCATGAATACGTGTGATCTTCATCTCATGCACGAACTCCACCTCGCACACATCGGTGAAGCCCGTGACCGGCGCAGCCGAGGAGGGCATGGCGGTACAGGCGAGCGGAATATGCCCCTCACCTGCCAATAGGCCCGAGGTTGGGTCCAAGCCTATCCAGCCAGCACCAGGGATATAAACCTCCGCCCAGGCGTGCAGGTCGGTGAAATCAACGTCTGTGCCACTTGGGCCATCCAGCGCCTTGATATCTGGCGTGAGCTGGATCAGGTAACCCGAGACAAAACGCGCTGCCAGCCCGAGATGGCGCAATATCTGCACCAGCAGCCAGGCACTGTCGCGGCAAGAGCCAAGCCGCTTGGTCAATGTTTGCTCTGGTGTCTGTACTCCAGGCTCCATGCGCACGGTGTAGCCAATATCACTTTGCAGCTGCTGATTCAACGCCACGAGGAAATGCGAAGTCTGGATATCCTTGGTCAGCAATGCCTGCTTGGCTGCAGCAATCCATTCAAGCAGCAGCGCGCATGCAGGCTCCGGCTTCAGGTAAGGGCTGAGTTCATATTGCAATTGCTCGGTGTAAGCAAAGGGAAACTGTTCGGCAAACTTCTCGACAAAAAAGTCGAACGGATTGATCACCGTCATATCCGCCACAAGATCGACCGTAAACGCTAACTCGCGCACCTTTTCGGGGAATACATGGCGCGCAATGTAATTGCCGTAAGGGTCTTGCTGCCAATTGATGAAGTGATGCTCCGGCGTCACCGATAGCGAGTAAGACAACACCGGCGTACGCGCATGCGCCGCAGGCTTCAGCCTGACCTCGTGCGGTGAGAGATTAACCAGGCGATCGAACTTGTAACTCGTTTTGTGATGCAACGCGACACGAATCGCCATAACGGGAAGGCCTTCAATTCATCGGGGATGAAAAGACTCTAGCACAATCGATACCAGCTGAAATGGCGTGATCAACGGCAGGGCGGCGTTGATCACGCCACCATGAGAAATCGTCAAGATTTGGTGCAGATGGATGCCATGCGTTGATGCATGGGCGCTAGATCAGTGCGGATGAACAGGTTGCCCGGTACATTTTCCTGAATAATCAATGACTTTTCCTTGGCTATCAATATTGACGCGTAATAAATCGCTAGATTCCACTGGCGACTCCTTGTTTTGCCAGCCCAGGATTTTTGCCTCGATTGTTCCGCTCTTGATGGAAAGGCTCTGAAAGTAAGGTTCACCCATCAACTTAACAAGCTCAGTTTCGGTCATGCCAACTCTTAAATCCGGGACTTTATTGCAATTGATGTGGGGGAAGATTCCACAGCCGGTGAGTATCGCTAACGTCGATAAGATGAAATAATTCAGCGGTTTTTTCATGATGAAGTTTCTGGTGATCAAGTGGTGATGAATGGCTGGAAAACACGGAGGTCTAGCGACTAACGGCTCTTGTTACAAGGTGGAAGCGCTTTTACTGGGATGACAGTCTCCTCCCCATGGGTATCGATGCGACTCACGACCAGCCTGCACGATAGGGGAACGCTGCTACCAAATGTAAGCTTGGGAATTACCCCTACATTGGCAAACAAAACCTGGTATTTGGCACCTGGCTCAGGGGTAAATGACGCGATGATAGGCCCACAATTGGCATGATAAGCGGGATCGTTGAAGCGATGCAGGCCCTGCACGGATATTTCCTTGTTCGCCGGTACATTAATCTTGATGGACTTATTCGATTTGTCATACAAGAAAATGGAGTCATCGTAGAGTAAATACCCCACTGTTTTATAGTCGCGGCACACATTTTTTTCTGCATCTTCGATATCGACTGAGAAGTGGGTATGCAATGTAAAGTTTGATGAAAATGACACCTCAGCATGCGGTGTTGATGTGTCAGAAAATCGATAAGTTGGGGCAGGAGTTTTACATGCAGTCAAACTGAATAAAACAAGGAAAATGATATTCCTCTTCATGGTATTGTTGACCTATATTTACATTTTTCGGTAGGCTAATATTGCCCACCTGAGTGAAGAAGACTGGCTTAATATTTGAGGTTGGCACTTGCCATCTTCGTGGAGAGTGGTAGCCCAGAAAATGCAATAAAGTCGTTAAAGCATTTATCCACAATCGTTGTGGCAGCCTCATTCACTTTCGCATAAGCATTGGCTTTCCAAGCATCAAGCTCCATCTTCTCCTTGGCAGAACCTGCGCAATGCATGACAGCCAGTACCTTGAACTTGTCACCCTGTTTTTCTTTGATGAGGAAGTGCATGCCATAGTTCAGCGCATAATCTTGACTGGTGAGCATGGAAATATAGCCTAGCTCCCATAATGATCCAGAGATTGAAATATGAATCTCCTGGCTTTTTTCTGTGGATGATACGTTCTCAGGATTGAAATAATCAGACACTTTCTTTGCCAATGCCAAATCAGCACCATGGCCAGAACCTACTTTGTAGGTTTGTGGTAAGGATTGATATAACTGTTGGCTGAATTGCTGAGAAATTTGCATATTATTCTGCAACTGCTGCATATTCCCCGCATTTCCTCCGCTACCCAATACACTACCTGCGACAGAAGAAACCACAACACGGCTATCCGTTAATTTCTGCCGCAATTGCGAGCTGGAAACAGTCGGTGTTGTTGAGCAAGCGCCCAACAAAATCGTTGATAAAGTAAGCATGCCAAGTAATTGGAAGTCACGCATGATGAGGTATCCCCTTTGATATGAAATAGTAATTAAGCGTTGTTAATTGCTAAGGGGGCAAGTGCCGGGACGGATTGCCCGATCAAGTGCTGGCTCATCACCTGGCCAGTCTGGATGCCTCGGGCCGGATAAAAACCGACGAAGCTGTAGACTTAATATGGCGGTTCCGCTGTCATAGTCGTGTGATGCGACCTTAGACCGGTGACTTTGCGCCCTTAACCTTTCGATTAAGGTTGCCCTTAACATTTGTTAGCTATTTTTATCCTTTAAATGACGACATGTCAATTAGAGAATAGTAGAAAAATAATAGGATGAAGCCCACGTAGAGCGTATTCATAATTAGCATCCTGAAACACTGCAATTAGATATACATCCGCTAAGAATTAATTCAATCATCGTAATGATTAAAAAGAACAATATTTTCATTGCACGTCTTTATTATCTTGACTTGTAGAGAGACTTACTTCCAATATCTGTAAATTGGGAATCTGTAATATAGAAAAGGGTTCAAAACTACCTACCTTCCTTGACCAAATTGCCTAGCACAGCCAATTAGTAAGAAAATGACTATAGCAAACAGAATAACCTTGGAATGTTTTCTCACTAAGTATGTCCCCTACTATTTAAGTTGTATAGGAGCCACGGAAAGATTGGCATGGAATTTGTGCGGAAATTTGAGTGGTTAAATCTTCAATGTCCGCATGATTCAAAAAAACATCTAAATGAGCATCCATTTATTATTATGGTAAGTGTAATGATGGTGAGTAATAATAGAATATTATTTGGTTTCATAGTTGAAATTTTTGAATTTAAGGTTTGTGAAGTGTAAAAATTGTATTCCATATTTCTGGTGGTAGAAGATAATTGGGGTCAGATAATTGGGGTCAGAGTAAAATAACGTATGACTAGGCTTAAATTAGCACTCCTCTCTGCGCCAGCCAATAGGCCTACCTCTTTTCTGAGGACGTTGCCGTCTTCCAGTCAGACGTTCAACTTCTTGTTTAAATCTATCCTGTCCCAAAGCCATGCCTGTATTCGCAGCCAAGCGTATATCATCCAGTAATTGGGTCTCCACGTGGCTTTTAAACAAGCCTCGATAATTCTGCGTTCTTTCAAACTGGTCAGCGCCCAAGCGCATATATATATCATGTGGTGTGCACAGTGAAGAAACTTTTCCCAGTGCATTGATTTGATAACTAGACCATGGATAGCTTGCCGGATCTTCCACCATATTTGCCCTGACTGGATTGATCTCTATGTAGCGATATAACGCTAAAAGATACCTCTCGGCTTCTACAAGGCAGGACTTGTACCGACCCTCCCACAAGGTGCCTGACCGCTTGTATGTGTAGTTAAAATAGCGCACATATTGACGGCCGATTGATTGCATCATTTGGCTAATGCCATTTTCCGCTTTAGGTGTACATAACAAATGTACGTGATTCGTCATTAATACCCAGGCATGGACTGCTACATCAAATTTCTTCGAGTATGCTTTTAGCCAACTTAAATAGGCTGAAAAATCATCCTCACTTGCAAAACAGGTTTGACGATTATTACCTCGCTGAATGATATGTTGTGGGATACCTACTGGACAAACCCTCGGTAGTCTTACCATACTTCCTCCAAATTATTACTCTGACCCCAATTATTATTGATATCCGGTGCGAGCTGGATCAGGTAGCCTGAGACAAAACGCGCTGCCAGCCCGAGATGGCGCAATATCTGCACCAGCAGCCAGGCACTGTCGCGGCAAGAGCCAAGCCGCTTGGTCAATGTTTCCTCTGGTGTCTGTACTCCAGGCTCCATGCGCACCGTATAGCCAATATCAGCCTGCAAGCGCTGATTGAGCGCCACCAGGAAATGCGTGATGTTCATCTGCTGGCTCAACGCCTGCTGTGCCGAGGCTACCCAATCCAGCAGCAGCGCGCAGGCAGGCTCAGGCTTCAGGTAAGCGCCAAGCTCATGTTCCAGTTGCTCGGTATAGCGGAAAGGAAACTGCTCGGCATACTTTTCCACAAAAAAGTCGAACGGATTGATCACCGTCATATCCGCCACAAGATCGACCGTAAACGCCAGTTCGCGCACCTTTTCGGGGAATACATGGCGCGCAATGTAATTGCCGTAAGGGTCTTGCTGCCAATTGATGAAGTGCTTTTCCGGCATTACCGATAGCGAGTAGGACAAAATCGGCGTACGTGCGTGGGCTGCGGGTTTCAGCCTGACTTCATGCGGGGAGAGATTGACCGGGCGATCGAACTTGTAACTCGTTTTGTGATGCAACGCGACACGAATCGCCATAACGGGAAGGCTTTCAATTCATCAGGGATGAAAAGACTCTAGCACAATCAATACCAGCTTGATTTTTCCGAATGCCTGAAGTCGTATCTAGTCTTGATGATAGGCGCTTCATACACGCTAGTGAAGGCACCCCCTTGAAGTTTTATATCAATCGTGTGAATTTCATGCGTTGCAGACAATTTACTATTGAAAATAGATGTCTTTGAGAGCTTATGTACGTCGATAGTCCATTAATGTTAAATATTTTATTTCATGTGGCGTACAGCAAGCGGGTACATCTTACTGTTGGCATGAGGTTAACATTTTATTCCACTTTTATTTTGCACCGCTTATCCAGCCAGGACCAAAGCATGCCGACAATAATATTGTAATTAAGAGTGTCAAAATGATTACGTGTATTTTTCTCATGAATTATCCTAGCTAAGGAGTATTCTTTATTGCTTGAACGATTGTAAGCCAAACCTCAGGTGGCAGTAAAACACTCATGGCTAAAGGAGTGGCGAGGCCAACATTCGTAATATTTGTTACATCTCCAACTTTTCCTACCAAGGTTTTATCAAGATTTTTCCCATTCCCAAGTTTGTCATACCATATAAATGAGTTTAATACGTCATGTGTTCCTGCGTATGCTTCTGCAAGCTGATCTAAAAATGATCCTTGATCATATTCAAATTTTATTCCAGCTAAAACCATGTGTCCTTTATCTCCTTGATGGCTACCCATCGGGCTCTTCCACTCTTGATGTTGCTCTATAAAGGTACTCATACTAACTGTATTTCCATCTTGATCCCGGGGTGTGAAAAGTATTGTTCCATCAGAATTTTCCTTGTATCCACTTTTTGTAGGATTATCATCCGGGGCTTTCTCACATCGCCCATCCGCACACCAATCAGATAAGATAATTCGCCCACCTGCAATTTTATAATTATCCCCATTCACTCCCACACTATTGCCTGAAACATTATTAATACAATTACCTTGCTCATCGCAAAGTCCATTGAATGTCTTTGAATCCTCAATCATCTTCTGCCGCATTACATCAGCAGCCCACGAAAGTGATTCCTTGGTGACGGCGGAGGTGAGCTCTGCAGAGCCGCCACCGATTGCAGCGATGATGATATTGGCAGCTCTTCGATAATTGCCGTTACCATTCCAGTTTTCATAATCAGATTTTGCTTGCGGATTATTCAGTATCGATTGAGCTGATTCCAGTGTCATCCCGGAGGACTCCAAGACTGCTAGCCGATTGAGCTCGTATTCCGTTAGGATATTATTCTCCGCACGATTTTTGATCAGCTCGTAATCTTTGGCATCCTGATATGGTTGCGTCTTGCTAGCTGCATAGGTGGCCAATGCCCGCGGAGCCTCCTGATTGAATGCCTGAGTAATCTTCACCTGAGCTTCAATCTCCTTTTGTACTTTAGCTGCATCAAAGATCGGCGTAATGCTATTGGCCGTACTATTTCCGTCACTGTCTACTGCATTGCCGTTTATATCAACATGCACATCTTGATTGAGCAACGCGATGGTGGTGGCAGCGTCCGTACCAGACTTTGCTTGCTGCCCTGCGTCATCTGTAATAGGAAATCAATAGGGTCAGACTCGATTGATTTTCTTGAATTGTTGTTTAAACGCATCTGATTTCCTATCGCCACCTTTTGCCAGCTTGTCAGTTCTTCGGTTAAGTTGACTCTCAATCTTTTGCTTGAAAGAATCACTCCCTAACACCCACGCCTTGTTCGTCGCCTCTCTAATCTTCTCCAAACTCAGCTCATCTGTTTGCCCTTTAAACAAATCTCGATAGCCTGCCTGTCTTTGTGTGGCATCTTGCCCCAACCCATCGTACAGTGGATGCGGGCTAATCAGTGCATCGTATTGTCCAAGTGCATTCGCACGATAGCTACTCCACGGGTATTCCGAGGGGGAACTCACCATCTGGGCACGTACTGGGTTAAGTTCGATATAACGGTAACAAATCAACGCATATTGTTCACTGTCTATCAGGCTGGCTTTGTAGCGACCTTCCCATAAAGTCCCCGTGCGCTTGTAGGTGTAGTTGAAATACTGCACATAATATCTCCCCAGCATTTGCATCAGTTTGGAGATGCTGTCTTGTTTGTGCGGTGTCAGCAGCAAGTGGATGTGATTGGTCATCAACACATAGGCATGAATGTCACACTGGTGCTTCTTGGCTGCGTCGGCCAGCTTATCTAAAAAGAAGCGATAATCGTCATCCGCCAGAAATACCGGATCACGGTTATTGCCACGAATAATGACATGTTGCGGATGTCCAGACAGCACAAATCGGGGCAAACGAGCCATTTACTAGCAAACCTTCATGAAGATTTAAAATTAAAGCAGAAGTAAAGAAGCTCATAGCATAACAGCAGATAATCAATCGAGTCTGACCCTATTGATTTTGCTATTGATTTTGCGAAGGAAACAATTGGTGTAGATAATTTAGTGAAACTTCAGAACAGAATGGCCGGGTCATTCAGGTTAATCGCAGAATTTCCCATAAGGTGTCCGGTCAGTGATGGATTTTTGATTGGGATGTTCTAAGCGAATTGTTTTGGCTTGTAGTCTGAGTGGCGAAGCATCATTTTGTTGCCCCATCGCCTCTAATGCCATGGCAGTTTCATCCAGAATATCGACATAACTGATCGGCCCGACTTTAGGAATATTATGAAGTGCTAAGTCAGGCATCGCTTTTTGGTAGTAGCTAGCGGCCTCTGAAAATTTCTTCTAATCCAGGTTTAGTCTGGCTAGTTCGACCAAGCTCATATAAAGTGGTCCTCCTGTTTGCTTATCCAAATCGTATGCTTGGTTCAGATAGAAAGTTGCATCATTAAAGAAGCAGGTGGCACCTAAAGAACGGCCATATTCGGAACTCAATACAGCGCGCGTTGACGGTGCAACACCGCCAAGATTAGCATTCACGACAGCACGTGCAAAAACCTTGCGAGCAGTTTGCCAATCGTTATTCGCAATCGCGATAGCACCGTGTCTTGTATAGTGTTCTGCATTCTTTCTATTGATCGGAGATGCTCAAGCAACCCCTGTTGCACCAGCCGTTTGTTGTCCTACGCGAGCTGATCAATCGAGTTTGAGTTTTTGATTTACTATTGTGAGTCGCAAGCTGGCATAGATTTCCAATAGTCATTCCAGCATTTTCCAATATAATGATAGCCTTTGTTGATTAGACAGATTTGCTGTTCAGCAATTTGTCTTTTATAAGCTTGCCGAATTTCTTCCCCATCAAAATTTTCTTTGGGTTTTTTCGAAAAAGTACCATTTGCATTTCCGCCACATGCCTGCCAATCAGCCAGGCGAGTGTCCGCCAAAGTTCCGGGGCGCTCCCAGCTCTCTACTTCTTTGAGAGGTGTGGGGTAATCACCGAGTGGAACAAAGCACCCCCAACAAAAGCACCCGGAAAGACTAGTTGTTAATCCTAGTGCGATACATAATCTGATTATTCTCATTTAGCGCCTTTCAATAAAGCGGAAATGGCAGTCCAAACCTCCGGAGGCAATAGTTCTGCCATTGCAAATGGGGTGGACGGTAAAATTGCTAATTCGGATACTCTATCTCGAATAAATCGCTCTGTGCTATCCATGCCGCGCTTTGTATTGCCCTGTTCGTCATATAAGCCCGTGACCTGCCCTCCGATATAGTCATGGGTTCCACCGAAGGCTTCAATCAATTGATCTTGCCAGCTACCAGGCTGATATTCAGTACCAAACAATGTTCCTATCCAGCCTTGGATACCGCCTGTTGCACCAGCCGCTTGTTGTCCTTCAGGGGATGCCAGGAATTCGGCAAGTGAGATAGTGTTGGTCGCCTTCCATTGCACCATGCCATCTTTTAGATCAAGTACATTATTTCCATTTTCATCTATTCTAGTTTCACATCGTGCATTATCTGTGCCACAGATATTATCCAAATTAACCCGGGTTCCCCCGCCCTTGATACCATCACCACGAACGCCTTCACTTTCGCCAGAGGTGTTATTGAGTACAGTGTTGCCATCAGTGATTCCTTTAAACAGGCTTGAGTTTGCAATGGTGATTTCTCTCATTTTTTCTGCAGCAGCAGATAAAGCCTCCTTGCCAAGTGCTGTATCCAATTGTCCTGTGACGGCCGCAATCAGCACATTCATAACCTGTTCTTGCAGTCGCAAGTCTTTGAGTTGCGACTGAATGATTGATTTCTCCTCAGGTGTTGCTGCTTCTTTGAGTTGTTGCTGCAATGCTTGACGTTTTCCCTGAACATACTGGCCTACAGCATAATGAGCCTGCTGACCAAACGCCTCCGTAATCTGCACCTGGGCCTGAATCTCTTTGGCTACTTTCTCCGCATCAAAGATAGGCGCAATGGTATTGGCAGTACTGTTACCTTGGTTATCCACCGCATTGCCATGTTCATCAACGACGACATCGCGGTTGAGCAGGGCGATAATCGTTGCTTGCGCTGAGTCGTTAGTAATATTGACAACACCTCCACTGACTGCACTGACCGTCGTACTGCTGGCTTGATCGCTATCGGAACCGACGCCAGCGCCAGAGAGCTGCGGCAAGCCAGCCTGGATGCCGCCGCCGATGGTAGCTGATGAGGCCTTGGCATCATACTCTGCTTGGTTCTCAATATTCGAAACCGTCAAGGTTTCTGTAACGAGGCTATTCCTGTTCTCCGTAATTGCGGTTTCAGTGGATGCAATCACTGCTCCCTTGAGATCAGTATGACCATTCACGTTGACTTGGAATCCGCCATCCCCGGCATATATGCCAGCTTGTTCCTTCACTGAAGCGTAGTCGCTATTGATTTTGCTGCTGGACGAACTGAATGAGCCGCCAGCCATACCCGCGCCGATGGGCACACTGATACTAATCCCAGTGCTCTTCTGTTTGCTATCGTAAGTGCTGGTATCTTGAAGACTTTGGATATTGAGGTTGCCTGCCCCTGATGTGCCAACATTGGCAATGACTTGCTCACCTTTTACTTGTGAGCCAATGACGTTGGTATTGGTGCCGCTCTCCAGATTAACCTTATTGCCTGCTTGCACCATACTTTCAGTCCACGTCACATCTGTACCGTTGGCTTTGCCTTTACCTTGTGATGCGCTAGCTGTAATGGCAAGGCCGTTGGAGCCTATGCTGATACCAATACTGGCACTGCTATTTTTATTCTTGTTCTTTAGCGTGTCGGTATTCTGTGCGGCGAGCAGGTTTACCTCATCATCTGCTTTCAGGCTTATATCTCCATCAGCCTTGATCGTACTGCCCACCACATTCATATCCGATTGCTCCCCAGCGCCTGTTGCCTTGATTGAGACATCCCCACCTGCAATCACGCTACTGCCTTGTGCCGTGCTGATGGTTTGCGTAGAGGTGCTGCTGCTCTTGCTGGTGCCGATGGAGAGGCTTAAGTTCACGCCACCTGCCTGGTTTCCAGCATCGGTAATGTTGCTCCCTGACGGGGCCGCATTTAACGCCTGCATCGTACTATCGTAAGCATTGCTTGCCGCCAGCGCAGTTGTGCCTGCTGCCAGGGCTTGCATGCGACCATCGGACGTATTGCTGGCAGCGTCTTTCATCTGGTTGGCAGTCTGAATAGCCGAGATCACCGGGCTGGTGATGGCGAGCGTCAAGCCGCTTTGTTTGTACTTGGTTTCGGTGGTCTGGGTGGAGGTGTTGTTGCCTGCGGTGATGTTGACCTGTTGCGCCTCAATGTCGATATCGCCATTTGGAGTCAAGACATCGCTGGCCGTTTGTGTATAGGTGTGACCAGCCTGAATGCTCACATCGCCTTCTACACTGCCCACGGTACTGCCTGTTTGCGTGACGGTGGTGCCGGTTTGTTTTTGGCTGAGTTTGCTAGTGCCGTAACCAATGCTGGAGCCACCGCCAGAGAAGCCAGATTTCTTTTCTTTCTTGGTGTGGGTTTCGTCATGGATATTGTCAACCGAGGCGATGGTGATGTCTCCTGTCGCCTGTAGTGTGGTGCCGTTGGTCGAGACGACATTGCTGCCTTCAATGGCGAGATTGCCCGTGCTTCCGGTACCCGCCTGCAAGGTGATGTTCTCTGCACTCAGGGTGCTGCCAGTGCGTGTGGTTTCGTTGAGGGTATCGCGGTATTCCTTTTTGCGGCTGGTGGTTTTTACCTTGCGGTAGGCCTCGCTGGTCAGGGTGTTGGTGCCAGCGGTAATGGTGAGGTCACCCCCTGCTGAGGCATTGAGGTTGCCTGCTTCGCTGCTGATGCCGCTGGCTTTGACCTCCAGATTGTTACCTGCCTTGAGGGTGATGTCGCCATTGGTAGCGATGTTGCTACCTACTTCAGTGCTGGATTGTTCTTTGCGCCACGATTTTCTACCTGTGGCGTAGCTGTCTGTCGTGGTCTCTACTGTGCCTATATTGAGGTTGTTGCCAGCCTGTAGCAGGGTTTGACCACTGGCTCCTGTGTTCTGGATGGCTGCCGCCATGAGGTTGAGATCATTGCCTGCGCTGGCAACCAGTACCGCATCGGGGTTGCTGACATAAAGCCCTGCCACACGGTCAATCACCTGGCTTTGCACACGATTAGCGGTCCCTGCCATGCGTACATCCAGAGCAGTGGTGCTGCTTTGTACGGTCAGGTTATTACCCGCTTGGGCAATAAGACTATCGGTGGCGGCTACGCTACCGCCTTCAATATTGATATTGTCGTTGGCAGTGAGGGCAACATGCGTGCCGGTGATGAAGCCGCGGACATTATTGATGTTGTCGGCGGAGATGTTGACAACATTGCGCCCGGCAATGGTGCCGCTGGTGTTGATGTCGCCATGGTCAACATTGAGGTTGACCGAATTGCCTGCGAGTACAGCGCCACTTGGGGCGATGTCGTTATCGTTCAGGCGGACATACACTTGCGGTACCAGGGCCTTGGTGACGGAGCCATCGGGTAGTGTGACTTCCTGCTCTACTAGCCAGACGATATCGGAGGTAAGTTGGGCGATTTGCGCTGGGCTGAGGGCAACGCCGGGAATGAGCTGTAGCTCGTTGACCTGGGTAAGGCCCGCGCTCATAAGCGCTTGGTATTGCGCCTCATCATTGGCGTAGCCCTCCAGGAAGCGCTTTCCCGTGAGTTGTGCCACTTGTTCACGCACTAGGCGTTGTTCGTAAAAGCCATCTCCAAGACGTTTTTGCGTGATGGCAGGGTCAAAAGCAAGCTGCTGCACCATATAGTCTGAGCTCAACCATTGGTGGTAATTGGCAAATGTGGGATCGGTTTCAATCAGGTAATGGCTAGTGATACTTGGTGCCGGGTGGAACAGGCTGCTGGTGAGCGAGGGGGTGATGCTGATGGGAGCTGTCGCTGCCGGTGTGCTGCTGCTGGGGTTGTTGATTGGTGCGGTTTGCTCGCGGATGGTGGTGTTGTCTATGCGGTCAGTAAATGTGCCGGTAAGCGTGCCACCTGCACTGATGATAGATGGGATGGTGTCAATCAATGTACTCGAGCTGCTTGATGTGACCCAAGTGCCATGATCACGGTCACCCCAGTGAATTCTGTTTCTGGTTGTGATCAGGTCAGTCTGGTGGAATAACTCTGCACCCTGATTGAGCAAAATGTTGCCTGTGAGGTTAAGGTTGTTGCCAGCTTCAATATTGCTATAAAAGTTGCTGAGCGTATTGACAGTGAAGTGTGCATTAGCGCCAGCTAGGATAGAAGCTATGGGTGAGTTGCTGGTGATCTGATCCTCATATTCGGTACGTTGATAAGTCATATGGTCAATGTAGGAGCATTTGCCCACATCGACACATACCTGATCTCTGGTTGTTGATGATCCGACATATAACCGCTCCATGCTGAAACTACTGCGTTGATTGGTTAGGTTTTCTGATGTGATGCTGATGTTACCTAATGCTTCAATGCTGGCACTTTCATTGAGTATGGACAGGCTCTTTCCTGTTGCTAAATGATCTGTGTCTAGTCCTGCGCCAATTGCCAGGTCGCCCGCACTAAAGATGGTAGCGCCTTGTTGGTTTGTCAGGGTCTCAATCCCCAGGTCAAGCTGGTCGCGAGCAGCGATGGTGGCCGCAGTGGTTGTGCCATTGATGGTTTCTGCTCGGTTGACTAGATTGTTGGCCTGGAGCGCAATGTGATCTCCATAGAGGCGTGCTGTGCCGATGTTTTGGATGGTATTGGCGTGGATAAATGTATTGCTGCTATCAATCAAGCCACGATTGGTTAATGTGTCTATCAATCGGAGTGATGTATTACCAGCAATGATGGTGCTGTTAGTTTTGTTGTCCAGGCTTTGGGCCGTGATGGCCAGTGCTTGTCCGGCTTCCAGTTGGCTATTGTTGGTGAGATGCCCATCAGTAATGAGTTGCAGATCACCGTTGGCGATCATGTGCCCAATATTGTCGATGTCTCCATAGGTGTTAATGTGCATATTCGCTTGAGATAAGAGGTCACCATCCCCGGTAAGTGATGTGCTGTTTATCATGAGATTGCCTTCTGCCCGCAGGCTCCCATGGGTATTGACCAGGCCTCCCGTATTGATGTTGGCCGCTTGGTGGCTGGTGATGGTGCCGCCGGTATTGTCCAGGGAGCTGCTTTGCAGGGCGAGCGAGTCTTTAGCGGCAAGTGTGCCTTGCGTATTATCCACGGCACCAGTGGCTTGGATGTGCAGTATGGTTTGGGCGCTAATACTACCGCGATTAGTAATGTGCCCATCATGAGTGATGATGACTTCGCCCACACTGGCACCCATGGCGCCTGCATTGCGCACTCCCAGCCCGGCCTCGGTGCCGATCAGATGAATCTTGCCCGCATACATGCCGCCTAGCGCTGCGACATCTACGGCAAAGGCTGGATGAGTGGTAGTGGTTGGTGTAATCGGTGTGATGGAAGTTTGCTGACCAGTGCTATCCACATTGACCTGATTGTTGCCAGTCATGACATTGAGATCGTTAGCCCAGATGCCTGCATTGACCTCAACTGCCTGCGTGATGACATCGGTGTAGTCTGCGTGACTGGCATCCATGCCCTGGCCCAGGAAGCTGATGCTGCCGCCACCCACGCGATATCCCATGAGGTTGCCACTGTTCATGATCGGTGTGCCGGTGGTGAGGGTGGCTCGGTTGGCGTTGATGAAGCCGCAGCCGTTGCAACTGATCCCTGCCGGGTTGGCAATGACAAGCTGGGCGCGACTACCCGCGATTTCGATAAAGCCATTCAGCAGACTGGGGTTGCTGCTATTGACCTCGTTGAGGATCACGCGTGCTGTGCCGTTGGCAAGATAGGGATTGCCTTGTACCCAGCCGCCAAGTTGGGTTTGCACATTGGTATTACTGTTGTTGAGGATGGCGCCATGGGCATTGACGTCGAATTGGCTATACGTGTTACGCGAGACCCCGGCGGCGCTGGGTGTCTGGATATTGACTAAGGGCAGCCCGTTTGCGGTGTTGCTGATCACGGGTTGCTGGCTGGCAGGTGCTGCTGGGTCGGCGATGATGTCTGCACGAGCGGAGGTGGCGATGATGACCGCTGCGCCCAGCATGAACATCAGGGATAAGCGCAAAGTGGAAATGTTTGCCAGCCATTGCATGGGGATTGGGTCTGCATGCCCAGCGAGCGTGCTTGGGGTGTTCCTGCATGCTGAAACATGTTCTGCAACTGCCATCATCAGGCCACGTGAGCAATTGAATATCAGGCGATAGCGATGTTTGTTCATGATGTTCCCCCTTTGAGGTATGGCTGGCTAAAACGACCAGTTGAGGTTGAATCCGGCTGCGTTCTTGGCAGTCTCGAATCCATCTGGTTTCTTGATGGCTTGTCCTAGAAATACGTCGTAGCTGAACCCCTTGTAGCCGCCGCGTAAGCCCAACACGGTTCCAGCTAGTTGCTTGCCCAGCAAAAGCTCGCTGGATGGCCCACTGACTTCGCCATAGTCCAGTCCGAGATACAGGGCCTGACCGCTTTGCCCAAGCATGGCGCTAAAGTCGTTGCGGATGAACCAGCCCCTGTCGGCACTGAGGGTGAGCTGGCCATCAAATCCGCGCACGGTGTAGCGGTTGCCAATTGCAAAGCGGTCTTGCGGTGTGAGCGGGGTGTGATTGGATTGCGCGCGGATATTGGCGGCATAGCGCAGGGGTTGTGTGCCCCAGGGAGCTTGTACGGAAAATGGCGTCATGAAGCTTATATCTGTGGTGACAACCTCCATGCGCGATGTGCCTTCGTCAAAGGCTTCCTCTGGTGCCTTGAGTGCCTGTTGTGCACCCGTGCCACGACGGTAGGCCAGGGAGTAATCGAGTACCGATTGACCGAGATACCAGCTTTGGTTAATGCCTAGTGTCCACCCCGCGGTACGGCGACGTTGCACTTCCACCTCGGTATCATCGACGTAGTTGAAGGATTTACGGAAGAAGCTGCCGATGGATAGCTGCGTTTTATTAATGGCTGAGCGATAGATCATTCGGTTGAGCTTGAAGTCTGCGTTCTGCGTACGGCCGCTATAGATGTAGGATTGATTGAGGCCAGCGACTTCCTGGTGATAGTTGTAACTGGAGCCAGTCGCGCTGAGCAGCCAATGGCCAATAGGAAGTGAGTAGTGCAGGGTTTTGCCACGTGAGCCGCGGCTACCCTTATCGCCACCGCCAAGATCCTGATTGAGGTTGATATAGAACAAATCGCTCAAGCCCAGCAGATTGTCACCGGAGAGTGTCATGCCACCTTGATATTTACCTGTGCTGTCAAACCCTCCGTCATCAGCGCTGAAGGTGAGTCGCAAGGGTAAAGCCTGGCGATAGCGGATGACCAGATCGCTCTCACCCGGCTGGGCATTGCCATCGGCTGGTTCGATCTGGATATCTGCTTCGGATGTCGGCGAGCGCTTGAGGTTTTCCAGGCCTTGCTCAATAGCGCGTAGATTGAGAATGTCGCCAGGGGCGATAGGCAAGGCGTTGCCGTAGCGGATACGCGGGCTGGAATCTGCTGTAAAATGGATATGGCGTACTTTGCCGGGAATCACCGTGAGCTTGAGCACACCGCTGCTTAAGTCTTGTTGGCCTGCGAGGATACGGGTTGTGACAAACCCCTGCGCGACAATGGCGTTCTGCACATGCGACATGATGGTATTGATGCCTTGTGCACCCAGGCAACGGCCCAAGGCAAGGTGCTCACCATGCAGTACATCCTGCAAGGAAAACTGGAACAATGTTGCCTGCTCACCTTCCAGATGGATCTGCTGGATAGTGAAGCAAGGGGATTCATTTTCAGGATAGGACAATAGGGCCGGTGACTGGGCGCCGGGCTGGCGTACGTCTGGCGTGACTTCTTGTTGTTGGCGCAAGACCCGCAGGCGCTCTTGTTGCAAGCGTTGTTCTTGGCCAGAGGTGTCAATTGGCTCGATAGCCGCGCTGGATAAACATGCGTATAGCATGGCTAATGCGCCACATAATCCATGACGAGATCGCAACAAACTTGAGTCCCCTATAAACAATATGCAATATGTTTTTATTGCTAAGGGAAGTGAGCGTTGCGTTGAACCGCCTAATCAAACGCTGACTAATATATATATAGTGAGCGCTTGCGAGCAGCACTGAACATGAAGTCCAGTAGTGCTGTAGCCTCAATATGGCGGTTCCGCTGTCGTAGTAGAAGCGTGTTTCTACCTTAGACCGGTGACTTTGCGCCCTCGACCTTTCGATCAAGGTTGCCCTTAACATTTTTTGACTATTCTGTTCTTTATCTTCGACTAAAGTCAATTGCAGCAGGGCGTGATTTTGTCTGTTTTTTATGTAGGTGCAACACCGCGTGATTTGTAGTTTTTTGTCTGTAGGCAACGCTACTTATCAATATGGATGCGGCTGGCATGATCTACAATCCCAAGCATGGATTTTTCTATCCTCACATAATATGTAATCAATAGCGGGTGCCTTCAATGTTGGTATTAAAAACTTTTTCCTTATTTATCATCACTGCCCTAGCAGAAATTATTGGCTGTTACTTACCTTACCTCTGGTTGAAAAAAGGCGGCTCTGCCTGGTTACTCCTGCCGGCGGCGGTAAGTTTGGCGGTATTTGCCTGGTTGTTGAGTTTGCACCCTACTGCGGCAGGGCGTGTTTATGCGGCTTATGGTGGAGTATATATTTTTGTGGCACTCATTTGGCTGTGGCTGGTGGATGGCATCAGGCCAAGCACCTGGGATATTGTCGGGGTGGGCGTGGCGCTTACTGGCATGGCGATTATCATGTTTGCGCCGCGCTGATCTGGATACTTTCCCTCAGTCTTCTTTCAGGAGTAAAGTAAATACCAGCTTGACGTGTCGGGGAGGTCATCATGGGCAAACCATATGGCGTGACTGGATTATGTTGTCTGGGCTTGCTTTGGCTGGCGTTTCCGGCCATGGCTCTGATGAGTGGCAGCGCTATCAATACGGCGCCCGTTGTGCAATTGGTGTTTGAGCATCGTACTTGGCATGAGTATCGCCAAGAGTGGCGCGTGAGCCATAGTGATTGTAGTGCGGTAGTGGTGGGCCGGACACCGATGACATTGTTGACTGCAGCACACTGCCTGCGAGACGTTAGCCTGGATGAGCAGGCCGGTTTGCCAATGTTGTCTATTTCCCATGCGGCTTCTTCTGTCTTGCAGACTGCCCGTCTTAAGCAAGCCATCTTTCCCGAATTCGACAAAGTGCGTGGCAACCTGATTGATGACCTGGCAGTGCTGGTATTTGATAAGGATTTGCCTGATCAGGTTGCGATTGCGCCTGTTCTGTTGGATGAGCCTGCATCCGTGCTGCTGATTTGTGGTTATGGTTACGGCGCGGCAGATGCCTTACCAGTCAGCTTGCGTTGCGCCAACAAGGCGGTACATCAAGCAACGGAGGGCTTCGCAGCCTTTCTACCTTCTGTCTATGCCAGCCTGGACCCGGTATTTTACGCGCGTTATCAAGTGCAATTTGAAAGTAAGGCGAGTGTGGTCTCTGCCCTGGACACCTTGGTTGCCGTGAATAGATTGACTGAGCAGGGGGATTACGACCCGGCTTTGCCCATGCCAACGTTGGGTGATTCAGGCGGGCCGTGGTTAGAGGTGTTAACTGAAGGAAGCTACGGCGTGGTGGGTATCACGAGTTTTGTCGAGAGTTTTTACGGTAGTTCGCCGCAGTTGCCTTTTTTCCGCAAGAGCAGTGCGCCCATGGCAGATTTTGTCTATGCGGCTTATGGTATCCGGCTGGATTCGATGCGCGCCCGCAAGCTGTTCAACGCTGCGCGCATCAAAGGGGCCGATATTCGCGTTTATAGGCGTAACTGGCAGTAGACCAATACGCAGTAGGTGATGCTAGGCTGCTGCAGTGGGCTGTGCCACAGGCTTGCGGATTAGCCGGCTTTGCGGCAGTACGGCGGTAAAGATGCTGCCCTTGCCAGCCTCTGATTCGATCTCCAAGTGCCCTTGGTGGCGTGTCAGGATATGTTTGACAATGGAAAGCCCTAGGCCAGTACCGCCGGTCTCGCGCGAGCGGCTACGATCTACACGGTAGAAGCGCTCAGTGAGGCGGTCGATATGCTGTTGTTCAATGCCGATACCCGTATCCTGTACGCTGAACAGGACGTCCGTACCACGCAGGAACAGGTGTAACTTGATGGTGCCACCGGCAGGCGTATAGCGCACGGCGTTGCTGACTAGATTACCCAAGGCGCTATGCAATTCTTCCGTGGCTCCCCTGATGAATAGGCCGGGCTCCACTGGTTCTAGCGAAATCTCGTGCTTGCCCTGGCTCAGGCTGGTGCCTTCGTGCAGTAACATGTTCAGCAAGGTACTAAGGTCAATCTCGCTTTCCTGCGGGGCTTCTGGGCTATTTTCCAGTTGCGATAACGTAAGCAAATCCTCGATCAGGCGGCGCATGCGTCCAGTCTGCTCCTGCATCATGGCGAAGTAGCCACGCGTACTTTCCGGTACTGCACCCTCCATGTCGGTCAACGTTTCCAGGAAACCACCTACCACAGTAAGAGGGGTGCGTAGTTCGTGCGACACATTGGCAATAAAGTCACGGCGCATGGTTTCCAGCTTTTCCATCTGGCTGATGTCGCGTGAGATCAGCAGTTTCTGGTTGGCCCCGAATGGGACGAGCTGGATTTCCAGGGTCGCGCCGGTAGTGCGCCACGACTTGAGCTTGATTGGCTCAGAGTAATTCTGCGCCTGCAAATACTGAATGAAATCAATTGGCCGCACCAGGTAGCTAATCGGTTGTCCGGCATCCTGGCGCATGGAGAGGCCTAGCTGGTGTTCTGCGGTGGGGTTGCACCATTCGATCAGGTCGTTACCATTGAGTAGCACCACACCATCAGGCAATGCGCTGGCTGCATGGCGGAAGCGATCCAATGCAGAGCTAATTTGCGCCTGGCTGCGATTGTTGCGGCGTTTTTCATAATAGATGGCAGAAAACACATCCTCCCAGATGCCGCCACCGACTGGCATGGTGTTGAGTTCGGGTTTTCTGAACCACTTCAGCAATTGATGCAGCCAGTAAAGATGGCTGATGAGATACAGCAACACCATGGCGCTGAACGTCAGGAGCGCCGTGATGGCATCTGTCGCTGCCCAGATGATCAGGCAGGTAAATAGAGTGGCTAATCCCAGCCACAGGGCTTTCCAGCGAATATCTTGCACGAAATGCTTCTTGTCTTAAGACGGTTGCTATTATGAGCTACTGCGCCGAGAAACGGTAGCCAACACCACGTACAGTTTGGATGAATTCTTCGTGACCAGATTCTGATAATGCTCGGCGCAGGCGGCGGATGTGGACATCCACGGTTCTATCTTCCACAAACACGCGGTCTCCCCATACGCGATCCAGAACTTGGGTACGGGAGTGCACGCGTTCGGGATTGGACATTAAATAGTGCAATAAGCGAAACTCGGTTGGCCCTAGTTCCAGAGTTTTTCCATTGCCGGAAACACGATGTGTCATGGGGTCAAGACGCAAGCCGCCAACTTCTAGCGGGTCATCTGTCATTTGTGGTGCGCGGCGACGCAATACTGCCTTGATGCGGGCATTCAGCTCGCGCGGGCTGAATGGCTTGGTGACGTAATCATCCGCGCCTACTTCCAGGCCGCGTACCTTGTCGGCCTCTTCCCCACGTGCCGTCAGCATGATGATGGGGATGGATTTCGTGAGTTCGTCGCCCTTGAGCTTGCGTGCAAACTCAATGCCACTCATGCCGGGCAACATCCAGTCGAGCAAGATCAGGTCTGGCAGGGTTTCGCGGATCAGCATCTGAGCCTGCTCCACGCTCAAGGCACGGACAGGGTTATGACCTGCTTGCGTCAAGTTGAGCGCAAGTAACTCTTGAATGGCTGGTTCGTCTTCTACTACCAGAATATTCGCTGGCATTGGGGTTTCCTCACTGTTTGAATGACGAGCAATATATGACGCTAATATGACAGATTGATGAACGTGATTAAAGTACATCTAGGATTGCGGTTTTATTCGACTTGTATAATGATTTGTAACAAAATGTTTCACTTTGTTATTTCGTATTCATTCTAAAAATTCAGATAAAACTCGGGAGTGTGCATGGCTGGCTTTTTTTCCAAGGAACGTATCACCGCAGGGCCGGGTTATAACCGTTGGCTGGTTCCGCCAGCGGCGCTGGCTGTGCATCTTTCTATCGGCATGGCATATGGGTTTAGCGTGTTCTGGCTGCCTTTGTCCAAGGCATTAGGTATCTCCGAGCCGTTGGCTTGTGGCGAGGATGTCAGCTTCTGGATGCGGGCAATCACCACAAGTTGTGACTGGAAAATCAGTGACCTGGGGTGGATGTACACCTTGTTTTTTGTCTTTTTAGGGTCATCTGCGGCGGTGTTTGGTCATTGGCTAGAGCATGCCGGCCCGCGCAAGGCAGGAGCTGTGGCTGCCGTATGCTGGGGTGGTGGACTGCTGATTTCCGCGATTGGCGTATATACGCACCAGCTATGGATGATGTGGCTGGGCTCGGGCGTGATTGGCGGCATTGGGCTGGGGCTGGGATATATTTCTCCAGTCTCCACATTGATTAAGTGGTTCCCGGATCGGCGCGGGATGGCCACCGGCATGGCCATCATGGGTTTTGGCGGTGGTGCCATGATTGGCGCGCCATTGGCGAATACCTTGATGAACTACTTTGCTACCGAGACGTCGGTGGGTGTGTGGGAAACCTTTGCCACCATGGGGGTGCTGTATTTCGTGGCCATGATGATAGGTTCGCTGGGTTATCGTGTGCCTGCCCATGATTGGAAGCCTGAGGGTTGGACGCCACCTGCAAACAAGGGCAAGGCGATGATTACGCCACATCATGTGCATGTGAACCAGGCACACAAGACGCCACAGTTCTGGTTGCTGTGGTGGGTGTTATGCTTGAACGTCAGCGCTGGGATTGGTGTGATTGGCATGGCTTCGCCGATGTTGCAAGAGGTGTTTGGCGGTCTGTTGATTGATGTGCCGCAGAAATTGGCTGAGTTAAGTGGTGATCAGAAGTTGCAGGTGGCAGCCATCGGTGCAGGGTTTGCTGGCCTGTTATCTTTCTTCAATATCTTGGGGCGTATTGGCTGGGCTTCTTGCTCCGACTTTCTCGGGCGTAAACGTACTTATATTATTTTCTTTGCACTGGGGTTCGTGCTGTATGTGCTGTCGCCTTGGGCAGGCAATATGGGAAGCGTAGCCTTGTTTGCGGGCTTGTTCTGCGTGATTCTCACCATGTACGGCGGTGGTTTTTCCACAATTCCCGCTTATCTTGCGGATATCTTTGGAACCCAGCATGTAGGGGCAATCCATGGGCGTCTGTTGACAGCCTGGGCAACGGCTGGTGTATTGGGGCCTGTGATCGTGAATTATTTGCGTGACTATCAGCTTGATCGAGGCGTTGCGCCTGATCATGCCTATAACATGATCATGTATGTGCTAGCCGGACTGTTGCTGCTTGGCCTGATATGCAACTTGCTAGTGCGCCCAGTAGCAGAGAAACACTACATGACTGCTGAACAGCTTGCCGCAGAGAAAAAAGTATCCCACGAGCAAGCGAAAAAGATCAGCCAAGTGGCGGTGCATAAGAGCAGTACTGTTCTGACAGCAGTTGTGTGGATTGCGGTTGGCATTCCTATTACCTATGGCATCTGGAACACTTTGCAGAAAGCAGTTATCTTGTTCCATTGATTGTTAATTGATGGGAATGTCGTGACTGAACGTTGCCGGTGTGGATGGGCTAAGGGTGAGTTGGATGTGGTTTATCATGACACGGAGTGGGGCGTGCCCGTGCATGATGACAGGCAGCTTTTTGAGTTCCTGATTCTGGAAGGTGCACAAGCGGGCCTGAGCTGGAGCACCGTACTGAAAAAGCGGGCGCATTATCGCGAGGTGTTTGATCAATTCGATATTGCGAAGATAGCCACTTATGATGCGAGCAGGGTTGAGGCCTTGCTCGCAGACCCTGGCATCATCCGTAATCGCCTCAAGGTACAGGCGGCGATCGGCAACGCCCGGGCCACATTGGAGGTGCAGGCGAAATATGGCAGCCTGGATGCGTTTCTCTGGCAATTTGTGCAAGGTACGCCGCAGATTAACCACCGTGTGAGCCTGGCAGAGGTGCCAGCAAAAACAGCGCTGTCTGACCAAATGTCCAAGACCTTGCTCAAGCATGGATTCAAGTTTGTTGGTTCTACCATCTGTTATGCCTTTATGCAGGCGGTTGGCATGGTCAATGACCATGTTGTCGATTGTTTTCGCTATGCCGAACTGCTGTCTGATTCCCCTAACGTGGTAAAATAGCAAGATTCGCCAGCAACTTGGCTGGTTCATTTCAATGGCGCACGTGGTTGCGCCTAGTTCGGACGAAATCATGAAAAAAATCGCAGTAGATTTGAATGGCAAGGATTTGCGCATCGGCATCGTGCTGTCACGGTTCAACAGCAATATCGGCGATGGTCTGCTCAAGGCTTGTGTTGACCAGTTGCAGAGGCTGGGCGTGGCCGATGACGACATTACCTTGGCAACTGTGCCTGGCGCCCTGGAAACCCCTGCGATTTTGTTGCAGATGGCTGATAGCGAGCAATTCGATGGCTTGATTGCTTTAGGCGCCATTATCCGTGGTGAGACTTACCATTTCGAAGTGGTATCCAACGAGTCTGCACGCGGTATTTCCGATGTGCAGTTAAGCACTGGTATCCCGGTTGCCAATGCTATCCTGACGACTGAAAATGACGAGCAGGCAGAAGCACGTATGGCGATCAAAGGTGCTGAGGCAGCGGATGTAGTCGTTGAAATGATCAATCTGCTCAAGCAACTATGAGTGACAGCGACAACAAGCCTGTAGAGGCAAAAAAGGCACCACCGAAGGCAGGCCGTAGCCGCCGTAAATCGCGGGAGTTGGTGCTAAAAGGTATCTACTTGGGCCTGATGAACCAGAAGGATGTGTCTGTCATCATCCGTGAGTTGGCTGATGACCCTGATTTTGACCGGGCCGATTACGAGTATTTCCGTCAATTGCTTGAAGGTGTGGCGGAAAATATCAATGAGCTGGATGCTCGCCTGGTGGGCTTGATAGATCGCCAGCTCTCCGAACTCAGCCCGATTGAGCATGCCATTCTCTGTATTTCTGCCTATGAGTTGATTCATGATGTGACGATTCCTTATCGTGTGGCGATCAATGAAGGGGTGGAGCTGGCCAAGCTCTATGGTGGCACCGATGGGCATAAATACGTCAACGGTGTACTGGACAAGGTGGCAGCTGAAGCTCGCCCGGATGAGTTCCAGCGTGGACGCAGATAAATTCTCGCTAGCCCAAAACCGAATAGCCAGCTTTTTAGCTGGCTATTTTTTTGCCTGATGCAGGAAAGTTTCATTGTGTGATGCTCTACTTGTAATCTTGTATTGTCTTTGTAAGGATGACATTTACAATCATATAAGCAAATTAAAGTCAGTTGACCAAGTCTCACTGGTAATAAACAACTGTGGTGGTCGATCAGGCTATAAGGGAGTTTCGTCATGGCAAAACTGGTACTTATGCTGGAGGGGGATTTTCTGGCAGAGTTTCCATTGGATAAGTCGCGCTTGACCATAGGGCGGCGGCCGAATTGTGATATCAGGCTGGAGAACCTTGCGATCAGTGGAGAGCATGCTGCTGTAGTCCAGCAGGATGGCGTGTTCTATATCGAGGATAATGATAGTACCAATGGTACTCTGGTGAATGGACAGTCGATAATCAGACATCAGTTGCAGGATGGTGACAGGATAGGTTTAGGCCGTCATCAGATTGAATATCGCGAAGAGGATCTGGCGGCAGCGCGTGGTTTTGAAAAAACGATGCTGGTGATGCCACTCGTCCAGGAAATCATGGCGGAAGCTGCTGCGAAGCAAGTAAGTGCTCCGCAATCTGCCCATCAATCAGTAGCAGCCTCTCAGGCAGTGGGCTTGGTGCTTAACCCATTGGCAGCGCGCCAGGCCAAGGTGAAGTTGTTGGATGGTGGACGTGAAATGGTCATCAAGAAAACCCTGACAACGTTGGGTCGTAGCGGGGTGCAGGTGGCAGTTATCACCAAGCGCCCCCATGGTTATTTTCTTTCTCATGTGGAGGGGGATGGTCGCCCGGTACTGAATGGACATGCGGTTGGATTGCAGGCACAACAGCTGGAAAATGGCGATATTATTGAGTTGGCTGGCGTCAGCATGTTATTTTCACTGGAGTAGCTAGCGTCGTTTTTGGTCTTGGCGGAGGAGTGATGACTGCGCGCAATGCATTGATCAAACAACTGGAAGACCTGAATGCAATAGGCATTGCCTTATCTGCTGAGCATGATCACCAACGCTTGCTTGAAATGATCGTCATGAGCGCCAAGCGGCTGACTAATGCCGATGCTGGCACACTCTATACCGTTACTCCCGACAAGACCTTGCAATTCGAGATCGTGCGCACCAGCTCACTGGGGATTGCCATGGGTGGCACTACTGGCAAGGACATTCCCTTCCCGCCCTTGCCACTGTATCTCGACGATGGTCAGCCCAATCAGCATATGGTCGCTGCTTATGCGGTGCTTAACGATTGCACGGTAAATATTGATGATGCTTACGCGGCGGAAGGTTTTGACTTTTCTGGCACGCGGCAGTTTGATCAGACCACAGGCTATCGTTCGTGTTCATTCCTTACCGTGCCGATGAAGAACCATGATGGAGATATCATCGGGGTATTGCAATTGATCAATGCCAAGGATGAGCGGACTGGCGACATTGTTTCTTTCTCTGCTTCCAACCAGCAACTGGTGGAGTCATTGGCTTCACAAGCGGCAATTGCGCTGACTAACCGGCAATTGATCGAGGGGTTGAGAGGCTTGTTCGAAGCGTTTATTCGCCTGATTGCTGGTGCGATTGATGCCAAGTCACCTTACACTGGTGGTCATTGTCGGCGTGTGCCAGAGCTTGCCATGATGCTGGCTGAGGCAGTGAATCGTGCTTCCGCTGGTCCGCTTAAGGACTTTCAGATGAGTGGCAATCAGCTGGATGAGCTGCGAATCGCTGCCTGGCTGCATGATTGTGGCAAGATTGCGACGCCAGAAGCCTTAATGGATAAGCCCACCAAGCTATCCGCGATTGTTGACCGGATTGGCGTGATTGAGCAGAGGTTTGCCTTGCTGAAAAAACAGGCCGAATGCCGTTTTCTACAACAGCAAGTACAGGCGATACGGGACAAGCGAGAGCAAGTACTGGATGCCGTGGCGCAAGAGTATGCTGGCTGGGTCCAGCAGCTTGATGATGACCTAATATTCTTGCGCAAGGTGAATGAGGGGTGTGAGTCCATGCCAACTGAGGATCAAGATCGCGTGCGGCAGATTGCTCAATATCCGTTAGAAGATGCGCAGGGTAATAGAGTCAACTTCCTGACTGAGGATGAAGTCTACAATTTGACGATTGCCTCCGGCACATTGACGCCAGAAGAGCGCCAAGTCGTGAACCAGCATATCGTGGTGACGATAGACATGCTGGAATCCTTGCCTTACCCACCGGGGTTGCAACGAGTGCCTGAATATGCGGGTGGACATCATGAGCGGCTGGATGGCCGTGGTTACCCGCGCGGATTGACCAAGGAGCAGCTTTCCATACCGGCGCGCCTGATGTGCATTGCTGATATTTTCGAGGCATTGACTTCGGGTGATCGCCCTTATAAAAAGGCCAAGACCTTGTCAGAGTCCTTGCATATCTTGGGTGAAATGAAGCTGGACCAACATATCGACCCAGATTTGTTTGATATTTTTATTCGCGAGAAAGTCTATCTGCAATATGCCCGGCAATATTTGCAGCCCGAGCAAATTGATGAGGTGAATGAAGCCGCGATCCCCGGCTATCGCTTATAAAGCTGGCCAGATCCGCATTCAAGCTAACGGCTGGTTGCGGATGCCTTGCAGGTCGGCCACCAGGCAGCTGCCCTGGTCATACCAATCTCCCAATACCCAGCGATCTATCTTGTGCCCATCGACCTCCAGCGGATGTCGAGCAGGGCGGTGGGTATGCCCGTGGATCAATAGTTCGGGGTAGTCATGCTCGCGTAACAAGCTGGCTACTGCCTGGTCATTGACATCCATGATGCTCTCCTGCTTGCCGGATTTCTCCTGTTCGCTGCGTTGGCGCAGTGCTTCGATCTGCGCCTTACGTGTACTCAACGGTTGTTGCAGGAAGGTTTGCTGCCAAGTGGGTGTGCGCACTTGCTGGCGGAAGGTCTGGTAGGCGACATCGTCGGTGCAGAGCGCATCGCCATGGCTCAGTAAGGCGCGTTTGCCGTAGAGGGTGATCAGGGTAGGATCTGCGAGTAATGTCAGCCCTGCAGCTTCTGCAAATGTCTCGCCAATCAGGAAGTCACGATTGCCATGCATGAAGTAGACACGGGTACCGTGATGCGCAAGCATGCGCAGTGCTTGGATGATGGGTTGATGTTGTGCAAGGTCATCATCACCTGCCCAATATTCAAAAAAATCCCCCAGTATATACAGAGCCTCGGCATGAATAGCCTGATCTTGGAGAAACCCAAGGAACTGGGCTGTGATGGCTGGTCTGGAGGAGCACAGGTGCAGGTCAGAAATAAACAGGCTGAATGCCGCTGGTTTCTGGCCTGCTGGTCCCATGCTGTTTGCTGCTTTAAACGATTTCAGCGCGTTCGATGATCACAGGCTCAAGAGGCACATCCTGGTGACCATTCTTGCTGCCAGTCTTGACCTTCTTGATTTGGTCGACCACTTCTGTACCAGCCACAACCTTGCCAAAGACCGCATAGCCCCAGCCTTGGGAAGTTGGCGCAGTGAAGTTGAGGAAATCGTTGTCTGATACGTTGATGAAGAACTGGCTGCTGGCAGAGTCAGGTGCAGGTGTACGTGCCATGGCAATGGTGTATGTCTTGTTCTGCAGGCCGTTATTTGCCTCGTTCTTGATCGTGGCATTGGTTGGCTTTTGCTGCATGTCTGCCGTAAAGCCACCGCCTTGGATCATGAATCCATCAATTACGCGATGGAAGATGGTGTTGTCGTAAAAGCCATCTTTTACATATTCAATGAAATTGGCAGCAGTGATCGGTGCCTTTTCTTCATCGAGTTCCAGAGTGATTTCACCGAAATTGGTATGTAGCTTAATCAAGGTTTCTTTCCTTTGGTTTTGGTTGGAGCTTCTGTCTGCGCGATGGTCTTGACCTTCTTGTAGTCAATGCGCTCAGCGATATTGATGGGTTGGTCGAGTAAGGCAACGCGTTCAATCACAACGGGTTCTACCGGAACATTGAGGTGAGCGCCTACTACCTTTGTTGGGCTCTTGCCGATGCGTTCCACTACGTCGATACCCTTGATGACCTTACCGAATACGCAATAACCGATATAGGCAGCTTCTGGTTTGTGGAAGTTGAGGAATTTATTGTCGGCCAAATTGATGAAGAACTGCGAAGTGGCTGAATGCGGGCTGAACGCGCGTGCCATGGCGACGGCACCATATTCATTCTTCAAGCCATTGCTGGATTCATTCTCAATGGGGGAGTAAGTCGACTTCTCGCGCATATCCGTTGTTAGGCCGCCACCTTGAATCATGAAGCGGTCAACAGTGCGGTGGAAGGTCGTGCCAGTATAAAAGTCACTGGTGACGTACTGGATAAAATTGGCGACGGTTTTAGGTGCCTTGTCGGGGTATAGCTCAATGACGAAACTACCTTGGTTGGTCTGAATTTCCAGTTGCTGTGGCGCATTGTCAGCCGCAAGTGCGGTCAAGCTTGCGCACAGCATGTAAAAGTATAGGAATGGGGTGAATAAAGCACGTTTGTTTGCGCGCATTAGCTGTCCTCCAATGTCAAAAGTCTGCATCATGCGGGACCCTCATACATGATTTTCCAGCGTTGATTGTCCCACACCCAGTACTGCTGCTTTTTCATGCGGTTGGCGATTGCGTCGCTCTTGTAATCCTGATCAAAGCTTACTTGGACCATGGATGCTGGGCCATTAGGATAACGGAACATGCTGATGTTGGATAGGCTGATCTGCACTTTTGCCTTGGTCGCCTGGATGCGGCGCTTGTTCTGGCTCCAGTTCTCCAGATTGCCACTCTCACTGAAAAAGTCCTTGGCATAGTGGGAGAGATAGCGTTCCGTGTTCTGTGTTTCCCAGTCGTGGCGCCATTGCTCCACTGCCTGGTTTAATGCTTGCTGGCGGTGCTTCGTTTCGCTGGGCGAAATCCATTGCAGGTTATTGCTGATGATGACGGGCGTTGTGCCTTGTTGTAATACCGGGGTGAGCGCCTTGAGGTCCGGATTGGTCACGACCACGCAGCCATCACTGGCCTTGGGTGGGCGGCTGTAGACATCCTTGGGTGTGCCATGTAGCCAGATGCCATGGCCTTTCTTGCCTTGTTGCTTGTCTAATGGGTTGGGGTAATTCAAGGGATAGGCAGCCTCCCCATAAAAGTCAGGCAGCTTGCGATCCAGCTTTTTCCCTGCGATATAGACGCCCAACGGTGTGCGTTTGTCGCCTTCCACAAACTTTTCGCTGCCGTTCTTGCCCATGGTGATGTAGTAGTCGACGACATGCTGGGGACTGTTGTCACGGTTCTGGTAGACGTAAAGCCGTGACTTTGTTGTGTCCACCACAATGGCATAGCGTTGCTCTGGTGACATGCGCCAGAGGACGTCGGGAATCTTGCCATCTTGCGCGGCCGATAAGTGGCGCTCAATACGCACCTTGGCTTCTTCTTGGAAATCTGAGACTGCGGCGTTTTGATAATCGCCAAACTTGGTCGATTGCTGCGCAAACGCCATGAGTAAATCACCGCGCACCAAGTGAGCTAAGCGGAAATTGGGCACTGCCTGTAGCAGTTGGTCTATCGTACTCAGGGCTTCGCGTAATTGGCCTTCATTGATTTCGAGCAGGCTTTGCACCAATAGGTTTTCGGCCTGGTTACTGCTAAATGCAGGCAGGACATTGCTGGTGGGCGAGCCGGATCTATCGGCTGTGGCATTCCAAGGTAGCAGGCTGCTGGATATGAGCAGTGCTGTAGCGACGAGTTTAATAAAACGCTTGATCATGGCTGTGGGATTATCGGTTGGTCAGTTCCTGTTGGATTAGCCATTTACCTTGTTGTTGAACCAATACCAATTGTTTGCCAGTGCGTTGAGATAAATGATCGGCTTGGTAGGACTGCTGGAACACTGCGCGCGCCGAGTGCTCATTGTCGAGCGTGACGCGGAGATTGTTCAGCTTAACCTCAATGCGTGCAGGTTTGCTGATACGCGCTTTGCGTGTAGCTTCCCAGTTTGAACGGCTTTCACCGTTAGGTGTCTTGAAATCCTTTGCGTAGCTGGCGAGATATTGATCCACATTCTGGTTAGACCAAGCTTTTGCCCAAGATTCTACGGCATTGCGAATTGCTTGTGTCGGATCAGCTTTTTTTTGCTCAGGGACGGTTGCTGGAGCGGTGGCGACGACAGGGGTTGCAGGTTTCGCACTTGCGGGCGTGGGCACTGGTGTTGGCTCGGGAGCAGGTTTGGTTTCTACAGGCTTTGTAGGTGCAGGAGGCTGGGGTTTAGGTTCTGCTTTGACCGGTGCCGGGCTGATTGCCAAGGTGGGTTTTGGTGTTTCTTTGGTGGCCTGTTTGGTTGTCGTGTCGCCTGGTGGAGGGAGCAAGTCCTTGATCAGGGCCAGCTTGCTTTTTGCTCGACTATTATTAGTGTCCAGTTGCAGTGCGCGGCTGTATGACTCGGATGCCATGCGAGCATAAATATCGCCCAGGTTCTCATGGGCGGTAGCATAGCTCGGATGAGTGCGGATGGCGGATTCGAGAGCGGCCTTGGCTTTTTCGTAATTGCCTTGGTAGGCATAAAGTACTGCTAGGTTGTTGTAAGGCGCGGGGAGCTGTGGGTATTTTTCTGTCAATTCGGTAAATACCTTGATCGCTTCTTCTTGCTTGTCACTTTCTGCAAGGAGCACGCCCTTGAGAAACAAGGCCTTGGCATCCATGGGTTGCTTGCCCAGATAGCCATTCAGGCGCTGCAGCGCTTGCGCGGTTTTTCCTTGCTCTGCCAACTGATTGATTTCATCCAGCTCCGTGGATGCCCATCCATTGAGCGAGAGCAGAAGAGCAGCTAGCAACAGGCTATGGCTCAGCGCGCGTGAAACAGGCATATGTTATACTTTCCAGCGATTATTTATGAGCGCAATTCTATCAATAAGCGCATGTCAGCACTACTGCCAGCGCAACAGGTATGATGCTCACTCCAATTTTTTGTATAACGAACCCTCCACCAACGCCTACCTCGCAATTTAGACCATGCTGAAAATCTACAATACCCTTGCGCGTGCGAAACAGACTTTTTCCCCAATTGTGGCGGGCAAGGTCAGCATGTATGTCTGTGGCATGACTGTCTATGACTACTGTCACCTGGGGCATGCACGCGTGATGGTGGTGTTTGATATGGTGAATCGCTGGTTACGTAGTTCTGGCTATGACGTGACCTACGTGCGCAACATCACGGATATTGACGATAAAATCATTGCGCGTGCCAATGAGAATGGCGAGACCATCACGGCCCTTACTAGTCGTTTCATTGATGCGATGAATGAGGATGCAGCACGGCTGGGTGTCTGGCGTCCCGACCAGGAGCCGCGGGCGACAGACTATATCCACGAGATGATCACTATGATCAATACCTTGATCGAGCGCCACCATGCCTATGCCGCAGATAACGGTGATGTCTATTATGCGGTTTCCAGTTTTGCCAATTACGGGCAATTGTCAGGCAAGTCACTCGAGGATTTGCGGGCAGGGGAGCGTGTAGAGGTTGACGTACACAAGCGTGACCCCATGGATTTTGTCTTGTGGAAGGCTGCCAAACCAGGTGAGCCCAGCTGGGATTCTCCGTGGGGGTCGGGCCGCCCTGGCTGGCATATCGAATGTTCGGCGATGGGCGAGCGCCACTTGGGCAAGCATTTTGACATCCATGGTGGTGGGCAGGATTTGCAGTTTCCCCATCATGAAAATGAGATCGCCCAAAGCGAGGGAGCCCATGGGTGCACCTTCGTCAATTACTGGATGCACAATGGTTTTATCCGCGTAGATGACGAGAAGATGTCAAAGTCGCTTGGCAACTTTTTCACGATTCGCGAGGTACTCGACAAGTACGATGCAGAAGTGGTGCGCTTTTTCATCCTACGTGCGCACTACCGTAGCCCGCTGAATTATTCCGACCATCACTTGAATGATGCGAAGCAGGCGTTGACCAGGTTATATAACGCCTTGCGCGGGCGTGAAATTCCTCAAGTGGATATCGACTGGAAGCAGCCTGAGGCCGCCCGCTTCAAGCTGGCACTGGACGATGATTTCAATACGCCAGAAGCTTTTGCCGTGCTGTTTGAACTTGCGAACGAGGTTAACCGTACCGGTTCATTGGCTCAGGCAGGGTTGCTCAAGGTGCTTGCCGGGCAATTGGGTTTACTGCAGCGTGACCCTGATGAGTTCCTCAAGGGTGATGCTGGGGCAGGTTTGGCCGCGGAAGATATTGAGCGCTTGATTGAAGAGCGCTTGGCTGCGCGTCGAGGCAAGAACTTCGCCGAAGCGGACCGCATTCGCGATACATTGACTGCCCAAGGCATTATTCTTGAAGACACAGCGCAGGGCACAAGCTGGCGTCGTAGCTGAGTGAGGCTGAGGTAAGCCGGTTCTCAGCAGTAGCGGTTCTGGTCTATAATCGCTACATGTCTTTTGCAAAACGCTTATTTGCGTTACTCAGCGTCATTGTGTGCCTATGTTTGTTTGCCCAGCAAGCGGAGCAGTCCTACGCAATGGAATATGACGATCCCATGTTCAGTCATGTGCAGCAGATGGAAATGGATAATGACCGCGAACTCAGCGAGCCTATCCTCGTCATGCACATGCCTTTAGTGCGCCCTTCTTTTATTTTCGATCTTAAGCTTGCCATTCTGGCAGTGACTTATCGCCAGCCTGATATATTCCTTACCACCCGCCCTCCGATTGCCTGATCACGCGTGAAGTCCGCCTTGGTGCTGGTTTATCCCTATTGGGAAAGACTGTGTTTTCAGGTGAGATCATCGCGTAATTATCCCTGAAGTATGAATTGGCCCGGGGTTTGCTAAAGAACTGCCGTAAGGCGGTATCAAATCCCGGTAACCAAAAGTATTCGAGGTCTGCCCCCGGGCAACCTAGTACGCTCTGCATAGGTTCGCCACAGGCTGTGCCGTATTGCAGAAAAAGTTGATCAATCGGTTCAAGAGTGACATGAAAATAAATCTAGATACACGCATGCGCCGCCATGGTGCATCGCTGATCCAGCAAGTTGGCCTGCGTACTTTTTTTGTGCGCATATCCGTCTTGCTGGTATGTGGGTATATGGCACCAGCATCGGCAGCCTATACGCTACCAGAGATGATAGATACGGCGATGCAATATAACCCTGCGTTGGGTATTGCAGCTGCACGACGCGATGCGGCCCAGGCGGCCGTTACCACGGCTTCGACGTATAGTAACCCCCAGGTGGAAGCGGTCATGGGGCCTAGCCGTTACCTGACGCCTGGCGGACAAGGAGACAACCGCAACTGGAACGTCGGCTTGTCACAGCCACTGGATTACCCATGGGTGCGTGATGCCAGGATTGCTGCCGCGGAGTCTGGCACCAAGGTGGCTGATGCTGGTACGGAATTGATCCGTATTGAGTTACGCTCCCGCGTCAAGAATGCTTTTTATGATGTATTGCAGCGTAAGGCAGTGCTCAAGTTGGTCGAAGGTGACCGCAACTTGTTGCAGCAGATCCGCGAGCGGGTCAAGTTGCGCGTGGAGGTCGGTGAAGCGCCCAGGTATGAGCTGATCAAGGCCGATACCGAGGCCTTGGCGGCAGAGCGTGATTATCAGGCAGCCCTGGTGCGCATTAGTGAGGGCAAGGCTTATCTACGGGGGTTGCTGGGTTCCAGCATTCCTTTGGATTACGACGTGGAGGGCGAATTGCCTATGGGCTATGGCTTGCCATCGCTGGACAAACTGCGCGATCAAGTGGTGCAAAGCCCGCAACTCTCGCAACTACGTGCTGAGACTGAAACGGCAGAGGCCAAGCTCAAGCTGGAAGAGCGCTTACGCAATCCTGGCCTGACCCTCAAGGCTAGCGTCGAGGAAGACCCCGACTTGAGGCAGATGCGATTTGGTGTGGCGATCCCACTGCCATTATGGGATAGGCGCCAGGGGCCAATTGCCGCAGCCTCTGCTGATGTGCGTCAATCCCAGGCTAGCCTGCATGATCGCGAGCTTGGTTTGCGCCGCGATATGGAAGCGGCCTATCAGCGCTACCTGATTGCGCAGCAGCAATTGGCAGCATTCGAGAATGGCTTGCTGAGCCAAGCTGAGTCAGTGCTCAAGGTGGCAGAAGCCGCCTATCGTTACGGCGAACGCGGCATTCTTGAATATATGGATGCTCAGCGTACTTTCCGCGTCGTACGCAAGGATTACCTTGCTGCAAAATTCGATTATGTCAGCAGCATGCTGGAAATAGAGCGCCTGCTCGGTACAGAACTTCTGGAGGTTAAGCCGTAATGTTCCCCAATTTATTGATGAAATCCCATTCCATGCTGACTAAAAGTAGCCTGTTGGTGCTGGCGATGATGCTTGCTGCCTGTAAACCTGCCGATACGCCGGATGAGGCCGTGAGCGAGCCTCAGGATCCTAATGTAGTCGAGCTTTCTCCCTTGTTACAAAGCCAGGTCAAGCTGGCACCTGCTGGTAAGGCTGATATTCGCGAGGTGTTGCGCGTGCCTGGCAGCATTCAGGTGGATGATCAGCGTGTGGCGCGTATTGGCGCTTCCGTGACCGGGCGTATTACTGATATTAATGTCATCCTGGGGCAAGACGTCAAGCAGGGTGAGGTGCTGGCGACATTGAACAGCACCGAGCTTGCACAGAACCAGTTGCTATATATCAAGGCATCGCAACAAATCGCGTTGCAGACTAAAGCGGTGGAGCGTGCGCGCCAACTGCTGGAGGCTGATGTGATTGGTGCAGCTGAATTGCAACGCCGTGAAGCCGAGTTGAGCGCTGCCAAGGCTGATTTGTATACCGCCAAGGAGCAGTTACAGGTGTTGGGCATGTCGGAGAAGTCGATTGCGCAAATCGCCAGTTCTGGCCAGTTGCGCTCTTACAGCAATGTCGATGCGCGCCTTTCTGGCACGGTGATTAGCCGTAAGGTCAACTTGGGCCAGGTGGTGCAGCCCGCAGAGGAGCTGTTCATCGTGGCTGATCTGTCGCGTGTCTGGGCCGTGGCCGAGGTGCCAGAGCAACAAGTGGAATTGGTGCAGGAGGGGGAGGATGTCGAGATCGAGATTCCGGCGCTGAGCAATCGCAAGTTCACTGGCAAGCTGATTTTTGTTGGTGATGTGGTGAATCCGCTGACGCGAACCGTGACGGTGCGTACCGACCTGGAAAACAAGGATGAGGCGATTAAGCCAGACATGCTGGTTTCCATGCTGGTGCAATCCAAGCCAACGGCACAACTGGCCGTGCCGAGGCGTGCCGTGGTGCGCGAGAATGACAAGGACTATGTCTATGTCGAGATCGCACCGAATAAATTCCGCCTAAGAGAGGTGGAGTTGGGCAATGAGTACAATGAGATGGCGGCTGTGGTGTCTGGCCTGGAAGAAGGTGAAACCATCATTATCGAGGGTGCTTTCCATGTGAATAATGAGCGTAAGCGCAAGGAACTGGAATAAGCCATGATTGAATCCCTCATTAGAGCTGCCCTCAAGCAGCGCCTGATCGTCGTGGTCGTGGCACTGGCCTTGATGGCTGCCGGGGCCTTTGCCCTGAAAAAGTTATCTGTCGATGCATTTCCTGACGTCACCAACGTCCAGGTGCTGATTGCCACCCAAGCCACGGGCCGCTCTCCAGAAGAGGTGGAGCGATTTATTGCCGTACCGCTGGAAATCGCCATGACAGGCTTGCCTGGCTTGGAAGAAATGCGTTCGATGAACCGCAATGGCTTATCGCTGATTACCCTGGTATTCACCGACAAGACTGATGTCTATTTTGCCCGCCAGCTTGTGATGGAGCGCCTGATGGAGGTGATGGACCGCATGCCGGAAGGTGTGACGCCCATCCTTGGGCCGGTAGCGACTGGCCTGGGCGAGGTGTATCAATTTACCTTGGAGAAACCCTCTGACGGTAACAAATCATTGTCGCAGGAGGAGTTGACCGAACGTCGTTCTATCCAGGATTGGGTGGTGCGCCCTTTATTGCGTGGGATACCTGGCATTGCCGAGATCAACTCCCAGGGAGGCTATGTCAAGCAGTACCAGGCGCTGGTTAACCCAGATCGCATGAGCCACTATGGCCTCAAGCTGCAAGATGTCTACATGGCACTGGCACGCAATAATGCCAATAGTGGCGGTGGAGTGTTGCCGCATTTTGCCGAGCAATACTTAATCCGCGGCGTGGGCTTGATTGAGAATCTCGACGATATCCGCAATATCGTGCTTAAAGAGCAGAATGGCGTACCGGTATACATCCGCGATGTGGCCGATGTACAGATCGGCCATGAGGTGCGCGATGGCGCGGTAGTCAAGAATGGTTATACCGAGTCTGTCGGCGGTATTGTCATCATGATGCGTGGCGGTAATGCCAAGGAAGTGGTGAGTCGCGTCAAGGCCAGGGTCAAGGAAATTAACGAGCAAGGCATGTTGCCCGGCGGCTTGCAGATCGTGCCTTACTACGATCGCAGCGAGCTGGTGGATGCGGCCTTGCATACGGTGACCAAGGTGCTGATCGAGGGCATTATTCTCGTCATCATCATCCTGTTCCTGTTCCTCGGCGATGTGCGTTCCAGCCTGATTGTGGTGTCCACGCTTATCCTTACGCCATTGATTACCTTCATGGCGATGAATCATTACGGCATTTCGGCCAACTTGATGTCGCTGGGCGGCCTGGCCATTGCGATTGGTCTGATGGTAGATGGTTCAGTGGTGGTGGTTGAGAATGCATTTCACCATCTTGGACACCGTCCAGGTGAGAGCAAGATTCGTGTCGTGCTGGAAGCTGCGGCTGAGGTAGGTACGCCGGTGCTGTTCGGGGTCGGCGTCATTATCTTGGTGTTCCTGCCCTTGATGACCTTGCAGGGCATGGAGGGCAAGATGTTCGCTCCTCTTGCCATGACAATTGCCATTGCCTTGTTTATTTCACTGGTGATTTCCCTGACCTTGTCTCCGGTCTTGTGCTCTTACATTCTCAAAGGCGGGAGCGGTGAGGACACCAAGTTTATCCAGGTGATCAAGCGTCCTTACCTGAGGATGCTGGATTGGGCGTTGAATCACGACAAGACCACCATCCTTGCGGCAACGGCCTTGTTTATCGTCACGATCTTGTTGGTACCTTTCCTCGGGACTTCCTTTATCCCTGAAATGAAGGAAGGCTCAATCGTGCCGGGCATCAATCGCGTACCCAACATCTCGCTCGAGGAATCGATCAAGATGGAAAACGATGCCATGCGCCTGATCATGGAAAAAGTCCCGGGTGTGAAATCTGCCGTTTCCGGAGTGGGCCGTGGTGAGAGTCCTGCTGACCCACAGGCGCAGAACGAATCCACGCCCATTATTAGCCTGAAGCCACGCGATGAATGGCCTGATGGCTGGACTCAGGACGACATTGCAGAAAAAATGCGTACTGTGCTGGAGGAGTCCCTGCCTGGCGTGCAGATCGTCATGGCGCAGCCGATTTCTGACCGTGTGGATGAGCTATTGACCGGAGTGCGTGCCGATGTTGCGGTCAAGATATTTGGGGAAGACATGGTCTTGCTCAAGGCCAAGGCAGATGAAATTTCACGCATTGCTGGTGGGGTACGTGGTGCCACCGAGATCAAGGTCGAGAAGGTATCTGGTCAGCAATATCTCAATATCACGGTGGATCGGCATGCCATAGCGCGTCATGGTATTAATGCAGCTGATGTGCATGATGTGATCGAGACGGCGATTGGTGGCAAGATTGCTACCGAAATCTATGAGGGCCAGCGACGCTACAGTGCTGCGGTACGCTTCCCTGCTGGTTTTCGCAATAATATCGAGGCCATTAGCAATATCTTGATCACTTCGCCCAATGGTTCGCGAGTGGCCTTGCGTGACCTCGCGAAAGTTGAGGTTCGCGATGGCCCGGCACAAATCAGTCGTGAGCTGGCCAAGCGCCGCGTGGTGGTTGGCATCAACGTCAAGGATAGAGATCTCGGTGGTTTTGTTGCTGAGCTGCAGCAGGTGCTGAACCAGAAGCTCAAGCTGCCTGATGGCTATTATCTCGAGTTTGGCGGCCAGTTCCAGAACATGGAGCGTGCCATGGGCCATTTGATGGTGATTATTCCTGTCACTGTCGGGGCGATTTTCTTCTTGCTGTTCCTGCTGTTCAATTCAGTGCGCTATGCCACCATGATCATCATGGTGCTACCATTCGCGTCGATTGGCGGCATCATCGCCCTATTCCTGACAGGTGAATATCTTTCAGTGCCTGCCTCAGTTGGGTTTATTGCATTGTGGGGGATTGCGGTCTTGAATGGCGTGGTGTTGGTGTCTTATATCCGCAGTCTGCGGGATGAAGGGCTAAGCCAGAGCGAAGCTATCCTCAAAGGCTGTACACAGCGTTTCCGCCCTGTGATGATGACGGCAACCGTGGCGATGTTGGCCTTGGTGCCTTTCCTGTTTGCAACGGGGCCAGGTTCGGAAATCCAGCGTCCGTTGGCTATCGTAGTGATTGGCGGCTTGATTACATCCACCTTGCTGACATTGGTGGTGGTGCCGACGTTATATCGTAAATTTGAAGAGCAGCGTGTAGAAGCATGATGATAAGGAGCTGAGCAATGAAAGAGATTAAAGCAATTATCCCGCCGCAGCGCCTGCCTAAAATCCGCTCTGGGTTACGCAATATCAAGGGCTTTCCGGGAATGACGGTGAGCAAGGTAGAAGGGTGTGGCCATCATGTGGCACGCCCGACCTTGGGCATTCGTGAAGAGTTGACCGACTACAGTCCCAAAGTGCGTATTGAAATGGTTTGCCCCGATGAGTTGGTCGAGGGCATCCTGCAGGTGCTGGTCGAGGTTGGGCATACTGGCCATGTCGGTGATGGCATTGTCTGGGTGACGTCCGTGGAGCGCATGGTGAGGCTCTCGGAGCAAGTGTTGGTGCTCGACTGTTAGACACATAAGCGAGTGGTATTGCACAAAAGGCACCTGAGGGTGCCTTTTTTATTGCCTGTTATTTCCAGTAAGAATGAACAATCAATATAGGTATTGATATTTAATATACAGATCTGTATATTAAATTGCATGAGCAAATTACAAGTGTGTGTCATGCATAGGCACGGTCCGGGTGAAAGCTGCGGCGCAAAAGGCAGTGTGCTATTACTGCATTACTTGCAACAGCTAGTGATTGATTCAGGTGAAGATTCTACTGTGGAGCCGATTAACTGCCTGCTTTATTGCCAGAAAGGCCCAAATGTCAGGTGGTTGGAGAAAGGCAAGGTTTGGCACCAGGTTGATGAGCATCGTTGTGACGAGATTGTGCAGTGTTTGAAGAGTAATAGTTGAGTTTGTGTACAGATGTGTATATTGAAAATTAAAAAGAGGAGAAAGTCATGGAAGTGTTGTTAGTAGCTGCTGGTGGGATGATCGTTGCAGTATTAAGCATGGCGTGGCTGGGTACTTTTGCACGCTGGTTCGTTGTGCCGGGCGTTGATGGTGGCTTGGTGAAGGATTATGGGGTGCTGATCAAGGCGCATATTGATTTTGTTTTGATGTCGCTGTATTGCCTGGCCATTTATGCCGCAGCCAAGGCGGTAGGTGCGGAAATCCCAGTCTTGGCCTGTTGGTTGATTGCGATTGGTGGTTTCACAAATCCCGGCGTATTCGTGATTGCGGCATTCAAGCCTGATTTCTGGCAGGCATTGTGGGTCAAGATTTATACTGGCCTGAGCTTTATCATTACTACCGTAGGCTTTATCTGGGCAGCCCTTGTATTGATCTGTACGGCATTATCGGTTGCATAGGCCGTGAGCATGTGTGGGTTTTCCGGTAAAATCCACACATGCTTTATTCAATCGCCCAACCTTGGCTGTTCCGTCTGGATGCGGAACGCGCCCATGATTTCACCCTGAAAAACCTGAAACGCCTGGAGCGTTCAGGCTTGCTTAATCTTTACCCCCGGCCTGCCAAGTGCAAGCCACGTCACGTGATGGGAATCGACTTCCCAAATCCTGTTGGACTGGCCGCAGGACTGGATAAGAATGGTGCCTATATTGATGCACTGGCTGCTCTCGGATTTGGTTTTATCGAGATCGGCACCATTACGCCGCGCCCACAGCCGGGTAATCCCAAGCCGCGTATGTTCCGCCTGCCTGAAGTGCAGGGGGTGATCAACCGTTTTGGTTTCAACAATCTAGGTGTCGACGCCTTGTTGCGTAATGTCGCTGCGGCAAAATACAAGGGTGTGCTGGGTATCAATATTGGCAAGAACTTTGATACCCCCAACGAGCGGGCTGTGGATGATTACCTGCATTGTCTGCGCAAGGTCTATGCGCAAGCGCACTATGTCACTGTCAACATTTCCTCTCCCAATACCAAGAACCTGCGTGCCTTGCAGGAGAAGGAAGCCTTGGGCCAATTGCTGCATGCCTTGAAGCTTGAGCAGCAAGTGCTGGCTGACCAACATGGCAAATATGTGCCGATTGCGCTCAAGATAGCGCCAGACCTGGATGTCATGCAAATCGCCGATATTGCCAGCTTGTTGAGGGAGTATCGTTTTGATGGCGTGATTGCCACGAATACTACGCTAGCGCGCGATGCAATACAGGGTTTGCCGCATGCCGAGGAAGCTGGTGGCTTGTCTGGCGCACCAGTGCGTGATCGCTCTACTGCGGTCATCAAAGCCTTATCTACCCATCTGGCAGGAGAGCTTCCTATCATTGGGGTGGGGGGCATTCTGAGCGGCGATGATGCAGAGCAAAAGATGGCGGCAGGTGCGAGCTTGGTGCAGGTATACAGCGGTCTCGTTTATCGTGGCCCAGTGCTGGTGGATGAGGTTTGCCGCAAGCTGGGGTGATGGTGGTGTTGCCTGTACTCTATTCCTACCGGCGTTGTCCATATGCCATGCGTGCCCGCATGGCACTGCATTACGCTGGAATTTCTGTAGAAATTCGTGAAATAGTCCTCAAGGCCAAGCCTGCGCATATGTTGCAGGTGTCGCCCAAGGGCACTGTGCCTGTGTTGGTATTGCCGGATGGTTCAGTGATTGATGAAAGCCTGGACATTATGCGCTGGGCACTGCAACAGCATGATCCGGAAGATTGGCTTGATAGTCAGGCACATCAAGCTCAAGCAGAAATCTTGATTACGGAGAATGATGGCCCATTCAAGCGGGGGCTTGATCAATATAAATACGCGATACGTTTCCCTGAGCAGCCCCCCGAGATATATCGTGCGCAGGGCGAAGAGTTTCTGAAGCAACTAGAGGCGCGCTTGCATCAGCATATATATCTGCTATCTGATCAAGCAAACCTGGCTGATATCGCCATATTTCCTTTTGTGAGGCAATTCTCCATGGTGGATCAGGCCTGGTTTGAGGCTACGTCTTATCATAGGGTAAAGGCCTGGTTGCAGGCTTGGCTGGAGAGCGAGCGCTTTAGCGCCATTATGCAGAAATACCCAACTTATGTGGATTAGCAACTAATAAAAAACGCCGCATTTAGCGGCGTTTTTTATTGGTTGATATGGGTCGATTAACCCGCGACATCAGCTTCCAGCGCAGGTTTGTCTTTTGATATACCGGCGTTGCCAAAGTCCAGCTTGATATTGTCAGTATGGTCAATATCGACATGCACATGGCCACCATTGGCGAGTTTGCCGAAGAGCAGTTCATCAGCCAAGGCGCGGCGGATTGTGTCCTGAATCAGGCGTGACATTGGACGCGCACCCATCAATGGATCAAAGCCCTTCTTGCCTAGGTACGCCTTGAGGGCATCGCTGAAGGTTGCGTCGACTTTCTTTTCGTGTAGTTGATCTTCCAACTGCATGAGGAATTTGTCGACTACGCGCATGATGATATCTTCCGACAGCGGGGCAAACGAGACGATAGCATCCAGGCGGTTACGGAATTCTGGGCTGAACAGGCGTTTGATGTCGCCCATCTCGTCACCAGAGTTACTGCCCAGAGTGAAGCCGATACTGGTTTTGCTGATCGCTTCTGCACCTGCATTGGTGGTCATGATGATGGTGACGTTGCGGAAATCAGCCTTGCGACCATTGTTGTCGGTCAGCGTGCCGTGATCCATCACCTGCAACAGGATGTTGAAGATATCAGGATGTGCCTTCTCGATTTCATCCAGCAGCAACACGCAATAAGGCGTCTTGTTGATAGCTTCCGTGAGCAAACCACCCTGCTCGAAACCAACGTAGCCCGGAGGTGCGCCGATCAGGCGTGACACAGCATGGCGCTCCATGTATTCCGACATGTCGAAGCGGATCAGTTCCACACCCAGGGTGTAAGCGAGTTGCTTGGCTACTTCGGTTTTGCCAACCCCTGTAGGGCCGGAGAACAGGAAGGAGCCAATTGGCTTATTCAAGCTGCCCAGGCCGCTGCGTGCCATCTTGATTGCGGCAGATAAGGCTTCAATCGCTTTGTCCTGGCCAAACACAGTGGCCTTGAGGTCACGCTCCAGCGTTTTCAACGCATTGCGGTCATCGCTGGAGATGTTCTTGGGCGGAATGCGCGCTACCTTGGCGATAATGTCTTCAATCTCTTTATTGCCGATGACCTTCTTTTGCTTGGATTTCGGCAGGATGCGCTGCGCTGCACCCGCTTCGTCAATGACATCAATTGCCTTGTCAGGCAGGTGGCGGTCGTTGATGTAGCGCGCGGATAGCTCAGCAGCGGTATTCAGCGCTGATGCAGTGTACTTGACGCTATGGTGCTTCTCGAAGCGCGACTTGAGACCCTTGAGAATCTCTACGGTTTCCGAAACGCTGGGCTCAATCACGTCCACTTTCTGGAAGCGGCGGGATAGGGCATGGTCTTTCTCGAAAATGCCGCGGAATTCCTGATAAGTGGTCGCACCTATGCATTTGAGCGAGCCATTGGAGAGTGCCGGCTTCAACAAGTTGGAGGCGTCCAGCGTACCGCCGCTAGCAGCTCCGGCCCCTATCAAGGTATGGATCTCGTCGATGAACAAAATGGCATCAGGCTGGTCTGCCAGTTTTTTCATCACGGCCTTGAGGCGTTGCTCAAAGTCACCGCGGTATTTGGTACCAGCCAGTAAGGCTCCCATATCCAGGGAGTAAATCACTGCGTTTTCCAGTACTTCGGGTACATTACCTTCGACGATACGACGTGCCAGGCCTTCGGCAATAGCGGTTTTGCCCACACCAGCTTCACCTACCAGCAGGGGGTTGTTTTTGCGACGGCGGCACAAGGTCTGGATCACACGCTCCAGTTCCTGGGCGCGCCCGATCAGCGGGTCTATCTTGCCTGCCAATACTTGCTGGTTGAGGTTTTGTGTATAGCTTTCCAGTGCGCTTGATGGAGATGCCTCGGTTTCGGCTTCCTGTTCTGTTTCAGGGCGCTTGGCATTGCTGCCATCGGCGACCTTGGCCACGCCGTGGGAGATGTAGTTGACGACATCCAGGCGGGTGACACCTTGTTGGTGCAGGAAGAACACGGCATGCGAGTCCTTTTCGCCATAAATGGCGACTAGGACGTTGGCCCCGGTGACTTCTTTCTTGCCGGACGATTGCACATGCAGGATCGCACGCTGTATCACACGCTGGAAGCCCAAGGTCGGTTGCGTATCAACTTCCTCGTTGCCTTCGACGGTGGGGGTGTGCTCTTCAATATAGTTATTGAGCTCGCTGCGCAAGTTATCAAGATTGGCCCCGCATGAACGCAATACGTCCGCAGCAGTTGGGTTGTCTATCATGGCCAGCAACAGGTGTTCCACGGTGATAAGCTCGTGGCGCTTCTGCCGGGCATCCATGAATGCCATGTGTAGGGATACTTCAAGTTCTTGCGCAATCATTTAAGCTTCCTCAGCTTTCTTCAGGCTTCTTCCATGGTGCATTGCAGCGGGTGCTGGTGCTCACGGGCATAACTAATGACTTGGTTGACCTTGGTCTCGGCGATGCCGTGTGGATACACACCACATACGCCAGCGCCCTCGGTATGTACTTGGAGCATGATTTGCGTTGCTTGTTCACGGTTTTTCTGGAAAAAGCGTTGCATGACATCCACCACGAATTCCATGGGCGTGTAGTCATCATTCAGCAGAATGACTTTGTACATCGAGGGCGGCTTGATATTGGCCTTGCCCGTTTTCTCGACGATGTTGTCCTGATGTTTGATGCTAGCCATACGTTTGATCTATTTTGAGCCGAATGCAGAAATTTTCAAGTCTGAAATGAGTAGGGTTATTACTGATGCCATGTTTATGTATGCAAGATATTTGCCATACTGTATTGATTACGGATGAATTCTGACAGTTTTTACAGTGCGATCCTGGGTTTTAAGGATTTCCAGTTTGTAATCGCCAATTTTTAATCCGATACCAGGCTCGGGAATATCCTCGAAATGTTCCACAATCAGCCCATTCAAGGTGCGCGGGCCATCCAGTGGTAAGGTAATGCCTAATTTGTTGTTGATGTCGCGCAAACTATTGCTGGCATCAACCAGCCAACTGCCTTTTTCTTCCTGGCGATAGTTGAGTTGTTGCTGCGTGGATTCATGTGCGAAATCGCCAATGATGGCCTTGATGATGTCTTCGAGCGTAACCAGTCCCTTGAGTTCACCGTATTCGTCTACGACTAGTGCAATGCGCTGCTGGCATTGCTTGAACTCCTGCATCTGGGTATAGACCGGGGTGCCAGAGGGAATGAAGTAAGGGGCTTCCATATGCTGTGTCAGCAAGTGCTGGCTGAGGTTTTGTGTCCGCAAGGCATTCATGATGGCACGTATGCGCAGCATGCCGATGATTTCCTCGTTTGGCCCCTTGCGTAGGGGCAGGCGCGAATGCTGGCTTGCAGTGACTTGAGCCAATATGTCTTCCATTGGTGCTTCAATATCGATGATCTCCAGTTGCGTGTGCACAGTCATGATCTCATCAACAGTGGTTTGCTCTAGTTCCAACAGGTTGAGCAATACTTCGCGATGCTTCTGCGGAATCGGGCTGGTGGTTTCGCTGAAAATGCTGCGTAGTTCTTCAATGCTGGTGGTGTGGTTATTCTGGGTAAAGCTGACTTTCATGCCCAGCAGGCGTAACAGGCTGTTAGCACATAGATTGGCAAGCCAGATCAAGGGGTAGCCGATCTTGACCAAGGGTAACAAGACATAGCTGAACGAGAGAGCCAATGGCTCCGCATGGCGTGCAGCAATCACTTTTGGCGTGATTTCGCTGAACACCAGGATGGCAAAAGTGATGAGTACGGTAGAGACTGGCATCAGCAGCTCACCCAGATTGAACAGGCGAATGCTGATAAAGGCTGCGAGTGTCGCGGCTGCGGCATTGGCCAAGGTGTTGCCTAACAGGATGGCACCGAGAAACTGCTCACGCTCATTGAGGAGCCGGGTGGCGAATTCAGCGCTACGCAGACCTTCTTTAGCGAGGATGGTGAGCCGGTGCCGGTTGAGCATCAACAAGCTGGTTTCGGCCATGGAGAAAAAAGCTGAAGCGAATAGCAGCAGGGCAAGAATGCCCAGCTGCCATAATAAGGAACTGTCCAACGGTATCAATCGGTGAATGAGATACCACTAGTGTCGGCGCTTCGCGCCAACTTTGTCAAGGTAAGGCTTCTTCTGCCTCGGGTTTCTTCTCGCTACTACCGATCAGGTTTTCACGTGATACGCCCAAGTACATGGCGATCGGGCTGGCCACCAGGACGGAGGAGTAGATACCGAACAAGATGCCGATAGTCAGGGCCAGGGCGAAGTTGTGCAATACCTCGCCACCGAAGAACAGCATGGACAATACCATCAGCTCGGTAGAGAAGTGGGTGATGATAGTACGTGACATAGTGCGGGTGATCGCGTTATTGATCACGTCCGGCACGCTGGCCTTGCGCATTTTGCGGAAGTTTTCGCGCACCCGGTCAAACACCACTACGGATTCGTTCACTGAGTAACCTAGCACCGCAAGCACCGCTGCCAATACCGTGAGATTGAACTCCCACTGGAAGAAAGCAAAGAAACCGAGAATGATGATGACGTCGTGCATGTTGGCGATGACAGCAGCTACGGCAAAGCGCCATTCAAAACGCATGGCGAGATAAGCCATGATGCCTACACAAACGAACAGCATCGCCAGTGCGCCCTTGTCATAAAGCTCCTGGCCAACCTGCGGGCCGACAAACTCGACGCGGTGCAGCTTCACCTCGGCATTGTCGGTAGACAGGGCGGTCAGTACTTTTTCGGAAAGCTGCGCGGTGGACAAACCAGGCTTGACCGGCAGGCGGATCAGTACATCTTGGCTGGTGCCGAAGTTCTGCACGGTAGCATCCTTGAGGCCGATTTCATCGACGGCCTTACGGATGCTTTCGAGGTTTGCGGCTTGCGGATAGCTGACTTCCATCATTGTGCCGCCAGTGAAATCTACACCCAGGTGCAAGCCTCTGGTGGCCAGGAAGAATACCGACAACAGGAAGGTCAGGAGCGAAATAGTCGTCGTTAGACGGCCATAGCTCATGAACGGTATATCTTTTTTGATTCTGAAAAATTCCATGATATTTACTCTAGTGTATGACCTGTTGATCGACGGTTAACCTATGGACAGCTTGCTGATCTTGCGACGATAGCCATAGATCAGGTTGATCACTGCACGGGAAACCAGCACTGCCGAGAACATGGAGGTCAGGATGCCCAATACGTGAACAACGGCAAAGCCCTTCACTGGGCCGGTGCCGAACATGAACAGCGCCAAACCAGCGATCATGGTAGTGACGTTGGCATCAAGAATGGTGCCAAACGCACGGTCATAACCCGCATGGATAGAGGCTTGCGGCGTGTTGCCGTTACGCAGCTCCTCGCGTATGCGTTCATTGATCAGCACGTTGGCGTCAATCGCCATACCCAGGGTCAGTGCAACCGCTGCGATACCCGGCAATGTCAGGGTCGCTTGTAGCATGGAGAGCAGGGCAACCAGCAGCAGCAGGTTGATACTCAGTGCGAGCACGGAAACGCTGCCGAAGAGCATGTAATAGACGATCATGAAGGCGGAGATGGCAACAAAGCCCCACAAGGTAGAGTGCATGCCGCGCTCGATATTCGCTTCACCCATGCTTGGGCCCACGGTGCGCTCTTCAATGATTTCCATGGGGGCTGCCAATGCACCAGCACGCAGCAGCAGAGCGACGTCGGTGGCTTCTTGCGTATTGGCCATGCCAGAGATTTGTACGCGACCACCGCCGATTTCCTCGCGGATGACGGGAGCGGTAATGACTTCTGCCTGGCCTTTCTCAATCAGCAGGATAGCCATGCGCTTGCCGACGTTTTCACGGGTGGCTTGCTTGAAGATACGCGCGCCACGCCCGTCAAGAGTGACATGCACGACTGCGCCGCCACCTTGAGAATCCATGCCGGGGCCAGCATCGGTGATGTAGTCACCGGTCAGAATGACATTCTTTTTGACCAGCATGGGAATGCCGTTACGGTCAGTAAAGAACTCGGTCCCAAATGGTACTTGGCCCTTGGACGCATTTTCCAGGCTGATGGCATTGCTCTTGTCTTCATCCACCATGCGGATTTCCAGGGTGGCAGTACGGCCCAGGATTTCCTTGGCCTTGGCAGTGTCCTGCACACCAGGTAATTGCACGACAACGCGATCCAGGCCTTGTTGCTGGATCACAGGCTCGGCAACACCTAGTTCGTTGATTCGGTTGTGCAGGGTCTGGATATTCTGCTTGATGGCAAATTCCTGAATGCGTTTTTTCGCGGGTTCGCTCAATACTGCAGTCAGTACTTTATCTTCGCCGCGATCGGAGGTGCGGAAGGTGAGGTCCGGGTATTCTTTTTCCAGGGTACGTTGACCCTTGTTGAGTTCGGCCAAGTCCTTGAAGCGGATATTGACGGCTTGTCCATCACGGGAAACACCGAGGTAGTTGAGGCGGGCAGTACGCAGTGCACTGCGGAAGTCGCCGACATAGCGCTCTGCTGCCTGATCCAGTGCCGCCTTCATGTCAACCTGAAGCAGGAAGTGCACGCCACCGCGCAAATCCAGGCCCAGGTACATCGGGCGAGCCCCTATGCTACGCAGCCACTCAGGGGAGCGCGAAAGCAGGTTGAGTGCAATGACGTAGTCCTTGCCCAAGCGTGCTTGCAGTGCATCCTTGGCGTGTAGCTGGACATCAGTGCTAGGGAAGCGCACCTTGACGCCAGTGGCATCAAGGAACAGGGCTTCAAACGGAATATTTTCCTGCTTGAGGATGTTTTCCGTACTTTCCAGCAAGGCCGAATCCACCTTGGTATTGGCTTTGGCGGCAGTAATTTGCACAGCCGGAGATTCGCCAAACAGATTGGGGGCAGCGTAAAGCAGGCCCACCAGGACGACAGCCAGTACCATGAGGTACTTCCATAAAGGGTAGCGGTTCATGAAGCAGCTCGCATTTCAGTGTTTCAGTGATGTTAAAGATCGTGATTCAAGTCAGGGTAAGCAGGTTACAGTGCCTTGATCGTGCCCTTGGGCAGCAAAGTTTGCACAGTGTGCTTTTGCACGGTAATGACAGTTTCTGGTGCAATTTCCAGGCTGACATATCCTTCGCCTACCTTGGTAATACGGCCAACAATACCGGAGCTGGTGGTGACTTCGTCACCCTTTTGCAGGGCTTCGATTAGTTTGCGTTGCTCCTTGGCTTGCTTCATTTGCGGGCGGATCAGCATGAACCAGAAGAGCACGAAAATGACGATCAAGGGCAGGAAGCTAGTCCAGTCTGGAGTGGCCTGAGCTGCATCAGCAGCGTACGCAGAGGCAATTAACACGGGTAAACCTTTCTTCTATCTAAGGGTGAAATACTTGAAGCGCAAAATATTAGCCGAAAATTGTAACATAATGTGACACTTGCACTGGATTATGCAGCTTGCTGCAGTGTTTGCCTATCTTGCCGGAACTGGGTGACAAATGCAGCGAATCGTCCCTGCTCAATCGCCTCGCGCATGCCGGCCATCAGTTCCTGGTAATAGTGCAGGTTGTGGATGGTGTTGAGGCGGGCGCCGAGGATCTCACCGGTGCGATGCAGGTGGTGCAGGTAGGCGCGACTGAAGTTGCGGCAGGTGTAGCAGCTACAGTCTGCATCCAGCGGGCGGGTATCCTTGCGATGGCGCGCATTTTTTAGCTTGATGTCGCCGTAGCGCGTAAACAGCCAGCCATTGCGGGCGTTACGCGTTGGCATCACGCAGTCGAACATATCCACGCCATGCGATACCGCAGCCACCAGATCTTCCGGCGTGCCTACACCCATGAGGTAGCGCGGCTTGTCTTGTGGCATCTTGGGGGCGGTATGGTCGAGAATGCGCAGCATGTCTTCTTTCGGCTCCCCCACGGAAAGCCCACCAATCGCGTAGCCATCAAAACCAATATCGGTGAGCCCGGCCAGCGATTCATCGCGTAGGTCTTCGTACATGCCGCCCTGGATAATGCCGAATAACGCATTGGGGTTGCCCTGGTGCGCGGCCTTGCTGCGAGCGGCCCAGCGCAAGCTGAGGCGCATGGAGTCGCGAGCCTCAATATGCGTGGCAGGGTAGGGGGTGCATTCGTCGAAGATCATGACGATGTCCGAGTTCAGCACTTTTTGGATGCGCATCGACTCTTCTGGCGTCAGGAAACAGCTATCACCATTAATTGGTGAGCGGAAACGCACGCCTTCTTCGGTGATCTTGCGTAGGTCGCCCAGGCTCCAGACCTGGAAGCCGCCGGAGTCGGTGAGGATGGGACCATCCCAGCCCATGAATTGATGCAGGCCGCCGAATTCGCCAATCACTTCCAGCCCTGGGCGTAACCATAAGTGGAAGGTGTTGCCGAGCAAGATATGAGCGCCGGTTTCCCTGACTTCTACAGGGGACAGTGATTTGACTGAGCCATAAGTGCCTACCGGCATGAAGGCCGGTGTTTGTACATCACCGTGGGCGAGGCTGACGGTGCCACGGCGTGCGGCACCGTCTTGCTTGATAAGGGTAAATTCCATGATGCTTAACCAAAATACAAGTCGCGATACTATCATGGACTGAGGGGTGGCATGGGATGAAAGCGTGATCGTGGTTGTTAGGCATGGAGTGCAACCTGCGCGCTTTGTTATACTGTGCGGACTTTGCTGGCAGATATCCTGCCAGCTCTATATATCGAGGACACTCTAGGAATGGCTGATCTTCCCAACCGCCCGCGCCGCCGTGGTTCGTTCATGGAATCAGGCTTGCGTGAGCGCAGTATTTACTTGTTGCCCAATCTGTTCACCAGTGCGGCCTTGTTCGCGGGTTTTTACGCCATCGTGCAGGCAATGAATGGCAATTTTGAGCATTCTGCCGTGGCGATTTTTATTGCCATGGTGCTTGATGGTCTGGATGGTCGCGTGGCACGCATGACCAATACGCAGAGTGCTTTTGGCGCTGAATACGATAGCTTGTCTGACATGGTCTCGTTTGGCGTCGCTCCCGCCTTGGTAATGTATGTCTGGGCGCTCAAGCCGCTAGGCAAACTGGGTTGGATCGCAGCCTTCATTTATTGTGCCGGGGCAGCCTTGCGCCTGGCGCGCTTCAATACCAAGCTCGATGAGAGCGATAAGCGTTACTTCCAGGGCCTGCCTAGCCCCGCAGCTGCGGCGTTGCTGGCTGGCCTGGTGTGGGTGTCGTATGAAAATCAAGTGAGCGGCACCGAGGTGTTTTTCGATGCGGTGAAGATGCAGTGGGTGGCATGGGCCATCACGCTGTTTGCCGGGCTGTCCATGGTGAGTGACCTGCGCTATTACAGTGGCAAGGATATCAATCTGCGTCGCAGTGTGCCTTTTGTTGTCATTTTGCTGATCGTGCTGGCTTTTGTGCTGATTTCATACAGCCCGCCCGAGGTACTGTTTGCCGTATTCCTCGTGTATGGGGTTTCTGGCTATGTGATGTGGTTATGGAGCAAGCGCACATCCAAGATCGCATCCGTCGACCATTCGCCGCCTTCCACATAATCTCAGGATTGCCTGTTTAATACCCGTGTTGCAAGGCTTGCAGCACGGGTTTTATTTTGTCTCCGATATAGATTTGCGGGTTGGAATAGCCATCTGTTTTTCCGGCTTGCTGCTCGCGTTCGCGGATGATGGGCAATGCATGCTGGAAAGCTTCTTCGAAAGAGCCGGTGTCGCGTAATGCTTCGTTGAATACGGCGCGACCAAAGAATGTCAGCTCAGAGCCGCTGCCGCAGCCAAAGGATGTGTGTGTTGCATCGGCTGCCGTCATGATCAGGGTGTTGTCATTCTGCAATGGTGCGATCCAGCTACCGGAATAACAGGCAGAAACGACGATGATGCGGTGCTTGATGCCAGCTTTGTCCAGCCAGAGGTTCAGGGCCTGCGGAGTCAGTGCATCCATTTCCAGCGGCCACAAGGATGCGCTGAGTTCGCCATTCTGTGCGCCATGCGAGGTGAGGTAAACCAGCAGTACATCCTCTTCGGGGTTCATGAGGTCGGCGACGCGGTTGATGGCTCGCTCCAGGTTTTCCAGGCTGGCCCAGGGCAGGCTTTCCAAGGTGGCAGGATGGTTGACGAGTTCCTGCATATGCCCGCTCGCATCGAAGCGCTCTTCGAGCACAGCATTGACCATGCTACTCTCACGCAAGAACACTTCATCATCGCCATAAGGGGCATAGCTGATGCTGAATAGATCAACCACGCCAGGACGTTGTGGCTTGATGGCAGCCCGTTGCTTGTTGGCGAGTTGTAGCTGTGTTTCAAGATTCTCTTGCGTCAGTTGCAGGATGTTTTCTGCCACGGTACTTTCTTCCTCATAGGGCTGCCAATACATCGGTGGCTGGGAAAGATGGACGATGACAGGCGCACCAAAGGAAAACAGGCCAGCCAGCAGGATCAGCTTGACTGGTACTTGCGTGCTGCGCGTGAGCAGCAGCCAGAACGCCAGGGCTGCCCAGCTAGTCATGGCGATGTATAGTGCCCAATGCCAGCTGCTGCTTTCCAGGCCTAGTGGCTGGATCACCCCCATGTAAAGAACGGTGCTGAGCACATCCAGCACCAACGCCTGGGTGGTGCCGATGGCAAATAATGCGGCAGCCTGTGTCTTGAGGCCTCGTTCACGCGCATGGTCGCTGAGATACCAACACAGCCAGAGCATAAGTAGTGTGATCATCCAGCCCCAGAGCAATGCCTTGGGGAAGAATTCCGCCGGGCCGGGTACGACCAGTCGCCCCATGAGAATACTGGCGGCAGTGGTGATGAGTAACAGCCACAATAGTTGTACCGGCGTAATGCGTAGGTTGCGGACATGAATGCGGTGGAAAAATGCGCTGTGAAATCCAAGCCGGAAAAAGGTACGCAATGGAGTGGTCGGTTGAGACATGCTGGCCTGTGACTGATTGGGGGAGATGTTTGTCATCCTGCCTCAAATTTGCCTGCGCGCCAAGGCGTTGGCTTGCCTTGCGTGGAGAAAAGAATTATATTCAATCACCTATGCAAACCTTCAGGCAAAATCCAGATTTTCCTGTTGCTTGGGCCTTCCTGGCCCTGGCAAGCCTAATGCTGCGCGGCCCGCGCTAGTATTTCCTCCTACCCAGCTTAGCCATACCTATTGAGACGCTGAACTCTCATTTAACTCCCCAAACCTTGATGGAATCCAGGCCATGACACAGAACCAGCTCATCATTTTTGATACCACCTTGCGCGACGGCGAGCAAAGCCCAGGCGCGGCCATGACCAAGGAAGAGAAGCTGCGCATTGCCCGTCAACTGGAGAAGTTGGGCGTCAATGTCATCGAGGCCGGGTTTGCGGCGGCGAGCCCAGGAGACTTCGATGCCATTCGCGCTATTGCCGAGGCGATTACCGAATCTACCGTCTGTTCGCTCGCGCGTGCCAACGAAAATGATATTCGCCGTGCAGGTGAGGCTATCCAGCCTGCCAAGAAACGCCGCATCCATACCTTTATCGCAACCAGCCCCATTCACATGCAGAACAAGCTGCGTATGACGCCAGAGCAAGTGTTGGAGCGTGCCGTGCAAGCGGTGAAGTGGGCGCTGGAATATACCGATGACGTTGAGTTCTCAGCCGAGGATGCCGTGCGTTCCGACATGGATTTCCTGGTGCAGGTGTTCGATGCCGTGGTCGCGGCTGGCGCCAAGACCATCAATGTGCCGGATACCGTAGGTTATTCCGTACCGCAACAATGGGGTGAGCGCATGGCACAACTCATTGCCCGCGTGAAGGATGCTGACAAAGTAGTATGGTCTACCCATTGCCATAACGACCTCGGCATGGCCGTGGCCAACTCACTTTCTGCGGTATTGGCTGGTGCGCGGCAGGTGGAGTGCACTATTAACGGCCTGGGCGAGCGCGCGGGTAATGCCAGCCTGGAAGAGGTCGTAATGGCCGTGAAGACACGTCGTGACGTGTTCCAGCTTGATACCACAATCGATACTACGCAGATTGTCACTGCATCCAAGCTGGTATCCACCATCACTGGCTACCCTGTGCAACCCAATAAAGCGATTGTAGGCGCAAATGCTTTTGCTCATGAGTCCGGCATCCATCAGGATGGCGTACTCAAGCATCGCGAGACCTACGAGATTATGCGTGCCGAAGATGTAGGCTGGGGCGCTAACAAGCTGACGCTGGGTAAACTCTCCGGGCGTAATGCTTTCCGTACCCGCCTGACCGAGCTGGGTATTACCCTGGAAAGTGATGATGCACTTAACGCAGCATTTGCGCGCTTTAAGGAGTTGGCAGACAAGAAGTCCGAGATATTCGACGAGGATATTCAGGCACTTGTCAGCGATAACGTGGTCAATGAGGAAAGCTTCAAGCTGAGTTATCTGCATGTCGCATCGCAGACTGGGGAAACTCCGCATGCTGAAGTGACTGTGGCAGAAAATGGTATTGAGCGTCGAGCTGATGCAGTGGGCGGTGGCCCCGTGGATGCTGCCTTCAAGGCGATTGAGAAGATCGTCAATAGTGGTGCCGAGTTGCTGCTTTATTCCGTCAACAATATTACTAGCGGTACTGATGCACAGGGTGAGGTGACGGTGCGCTTGTCGAAGGGGGGGCGCATTGTCAACGGCCAGGGTGCTGATACCGATATCGTGATCGCCTCGGCCAAAGCCTATCTCAATGGCCTTAACAAGCTGCATGCCAATGCTGAGCGGGCGCACCCGCAGGTATAGCAAGCAGAACAATGCGGTATTAACTCAATAATTGATGTCATCAAGGTAAAAGTAAAGGAATCCTCATGTTGCAAGGTGCAATCCAGGTCACAAGTTTTGATATGGACCGGCTGTTTTCCATGATTGAGCAATTGCGCAAGAACGGTTTTCCAGAGGTGGGTAACCTGGCCCGCCTTGAGGATGAACTAGCGCGTAGTGAGGAGGTCGCCTCCGAGCAGGTCGGCGCAGATGTAGTGACCATGAATTCGCGCGTGTTGCTACGTGACGAGGCGAATGGGCATGAAATGCATTGCACGCTGGTGTTTCCTGTCGATGCAGATGCTTCGGCAAACCGTATTTCAGTAGTCGCCCCGCTAGGGACGGCTATTCTGGGGTACCGTGTTGGGGATGTGATTGATTGGCCAATGCCAGGTGGTGTACGTCAATACAAGATTCTGGAGATTGATTACCAGCCAGAAGCCGCGGGCGATTTTCATTTGTAAAAGTGGAATAAGATGTGAAAAAGGCGCCTTGGAGGCGCCTTTTTTATTGCTGGTGTATCAGTGATGATTAGTGCTTGGTCTTCAGGTAACGCTTGTCACTGAACGTGGCAAGCCAGTGAGGTCGAAACGCAGTCATCAAGGTGACGGCCATACCGGTGAGAAACGCTTCGGACCAGGCAATCAGGATGAAGTAAGGCAGATAATTGCTGAATAAGTAGTTTGCTGGATAAACCTGCATGGCACTTAAAGCCAAGACTGCGACCAAGCCAGACAGGCTAATGGTGAGGCCTGCGCAAGCAAAGCCGCAGGCAAAGATGTAAATGACCAAGTGGTTGGGGAGCTTGCTGTCGATCAACCTAAACAAGTTGTAGCTAAAGGCTACCGGGATAGCCGCCATGATCAGAAAATTGAGCCCCAAGGATTGCCAACCTGCCATGCCGAAAGTGGTGACACTAGCGAGAATCAGGGCCAGTGCTATCAGTGCCAGTTGCCAGCGGAACATCAGACATAAAGCTGTGGCGCCAAGGAGATGAATGTTGAGGCCTGGGCGTATGCCCGCCTTGACGCTCCAGATCAGCATCAACACCACGATAGAGCCCAGGAAAACGTGTTGTAACGGGGAGGTGCTTAAATGCTTCCAGGGTGCCGTGATGAAGGCATAAGCGAGCAGCGCCAGCGCCAACGCGTGGGCGATCCACTGCCATGCTGTCGGTACCAGGTAATCAGGTAAGTTCATGACCCACTGAGGCTGGTGGTATTGGCTGGTTTAAGGTCGCGTACTTAAGTGTCATAAGCTAAACTCTAGCAATTTTGCCGTAGATGGAGAAACATTTTGCAACTCGCATTGTTTGATCTCGATAACACGCTGTTGGCTGGTGATAGCGATTTTCAGTGGGGCCAGTTCCTCATCAGCAAAGGATTGCTCAACGAACAAGAGCATCTTGCCAAAAATCTGGCTTTCTACGAGGACTACAAAGCCGGTCGGCTGGATATTTATGCTTTCCTGGATTTCCAGCTTAAGCCCTTGAGCGAGCATCCGCGTAGTGAGCTGGATGCCTTGCATCGCGAATACATGCAAGAGAAAATCCAGCCCATGATCACCGAAAAGGCGCGTGCGCTGGTGGAGAAACATCGCCAGAACGGTGACTTGTTAATGATTATTACCGCGACTAATAGCTTTGTGACAGGCCCGATTGCAAAGACGTTTGGCATCGACAACCTGATTGGCACTACGCCTGAAGAGGTGAATGGAGAGTTCACCGGCAAGGTGGTTGGCACGCCCAGTTTCCAGGCTGGCAAGATCACTAGACTCAAGGAGTGGTTGGCTGCCCGCGGACAATCGTTGAGTGATTTTGACACTACCTGGTTCTATAGTGATTCCCACAATGACTTACCGCTTATGGAGTTGGTGGACAATCCCGTGGCTGTAGATCCTGATGCCACATTGAAAGCGCACGCTGAACAGGCTGGCTGGCCTATTATCAGCCTACGTTGAGCCGATAAGGGCGTGTTAGCGGTGCAGCAGGATTTCGAGTACAAACTTGCTGCCCGCATATGCCAGCAACAATAATACAAACCCGCTTAGTGTCCAGCGCACGGCTGTCTTGCCGCGCCAGCCGTAGCGATAGCGCCCAAACAGCAGCCCACCGAAGATCAGCCATGAGAGCATGGTGAACACATTTTTGTGGTTGAACTGGAACGGTTGGTCAAACAACAGTTCAGAGAACATCATGCCGCTGATCAAGGTTAACGTCAGCAGGATAAATCCCAGCGTAATGATGCGGAACAGCAGGTTCTCCATGGTCATGAGCGGCGGGAAATCAGGCAGTTTGAGCCAGCTTGATTTCTGGTGCAGCTTGCGCTCGGCGGCTGTCATCAGCAAGGCATGCAGTGCGGCAAAAGTGAGCAAGCTATAAGCCAGCATTGCAATGACCAAGTGGGCTACAAACAAGGGCTGGTCAGCATAAGGAATCACATGTGACTCAGGCTGCCATGCCTGTAACAGCACGAAGAACGCAGCTGGAGGTAGTACAAAAGCTTGCAGGCTATGTAAGTGGTGCTTGAGGTTGGTGACCCAGTAAATCAATACCGTGAGCCATAGAATGGTTGAGAGGGCGTTGGTCAGGCTAAGATTCAGGCCCTGTGAAAATAGGGTGCAATATAGCGAGAGCGCATGCAACACCAACCCAACGGCAATCAAGCCGGAAGGCCAAAGTGGGCTGGAGGGTGCCGATGTGCCATTGTTTTTGCTCTGGCGCCAGTAATTGGTAGCCACCAAGAGGTAAATCAATGCGGTAATAAAAGGCAGAAACGCAATCATACGGGATGAGTTGGGTTAGAATTCATATATTCACAACACTATAACATGCAGCCGCACTCCACATACGCTAATCCATGTGCGGTAGCTATCGGTAGCCATCATGCTTGAAAACCTCAGTAGCAGATTACAACAAGTCGTCAAAACCCTGCGTGGGCATGCACGACTTTCCGAAGACAACATTACCGATGCCATGCGCGAAGTTCGCATGGCCTTACTTGAGGCCGATGTTGCCTTGCCAGTGGTCAAGGATTTCGTCAACCAAGTCAAGGAGCGCGCCGTAGGCCGTGAAGTGCTGCAAAGCCTCTCGCCAGGCCAGGCTGTCATCCAGGTGGTGCACGAAGAGCTTACCCGCCTCATGGGTGAGCAGAATGTTGGCCTCAACCTGGCAACCAATCCTCCCGCGATTGTATTGATGGCTGGCTTGCAGGGGTCTGGTAAAACCACTACCTCAGCCAAGCTGGCGCGCTTGCTGAAAAGCGAGAAAAAGAAAGTACTGCTGGCCAGTGCCGACGTTTACCGACCAGCCGCGATCGAGCAGTTGAAAACCCTGGCCAAGAGCCTGGAAGTAGACTGTTTTGATTCCAATGCCACGCAAAAGCCCGCCGACATTGCTGCGCAAGCACTAGATTTCGCCAAACGCCATTTTTATGATGTGCTGATCTTCGATACAGCGGGACGCCTGGGTATTGATGAAGCCATGATGGCCGAGATCAAGCAGTTACATGAATTGCTTAACCCAATTGAAACCCTGTTCGTGGTCGATGCCATGCAGGGCCAGGATGCAGTCAATACTGCACGCGCTTTTGGTGAAACCCTGCCGTTGACAGGTGTGGTGCTCACCAAGCTTGACGGTGATGCACGCGGTGGTGCGGCATTGTCCGTACGTCACGTGACAGGCAAACCGATCAAGTACATCGGTGTCAGCGAAAAAGTGGATGGTATTGAATTGTTCCACCCCGAACGCATGGCCTCTCGTGTGCTGGGCATGGGCGATGTGCTTTCGTTGATTGAGCAGGCGCAGAAGAATGTCGACCTGGAAGAAGCCAAGAAACTGGCAGACAAGGTCAAGTCGGGCAAGAATTTCGATCTTGAGGATTTTAAGGCGCAAATGCTGCAAATGCGCAAAATGGGTGGCATGGGCTCCTTGATGGACAAAATGCCTGCGCAGATTTCCGGCATGATGGGCCAGGTCAATAGTGAGGCTGGCGATAAAGCTTTACGTCGCATCGAAGGCATCATCAATGCCATGACGCCACTAGAGCGCCGCAAGCCCGAGATCATCAAGGCGACACGCAAGCGCCGTATTGCCGCTGGCTCTGGGGTACAGGTGCAGGAAGTTAATCGCTTGCTCAACCAGTTCGAGGAAGTGCAGAAGATGATGAAAATGTTCTCCAAGGGGGGTATGAGCAAAATCATGCGGAGCATGCAGGGCCGTTTTCCAGGCATGAGGTAACCAGCAGGAAATGCTTTTTCGTCCATGGGCTTGCATACACCGATCCCTTTCTTTAGGCCTGAAACTAAGAGAATTTACAATCCAGCATTGACGTCAGCAGCACTTTTCTTCATAATTGCGCGCTTTCCGAGATGAGAGTCTCATCTCACGGGCCGTTAGCTCAGTTGGTAGAGCAGCGGACTTTTAATCCGTTTGTCGCAGGTTCGAGTCCCGCACGGCCCACCAAAAGAATCAAAGGGTTAGCTAAAAAGCTAACCCTTTTTCATTTCAAAAGTGTCAACCTGCTGACGACCTAGC